>CAWHRA010000014.1:0-80389 GCA_963831585.1 uncultured Alphaproteobacteria bacterium
ACTACGGGCATTCCCGATTTACCCGGAAGGCAATTCTACGATCCGTAGAAATACGGGTGCGCCTGTCGCGGGTCGGCTAATCTTGGCGGTTTTTGAATGGGTTGGCACGATTTGCGGCAAGGGCGACGACGGCCTTGCTTGGGCGGATTGCCAAAAACCCCGTATTCTTACTGAGTAAAAAATTAACCCTCGGCGGGAACCGCCGGCTCGTTAAACAAATCCGTATGGGACATCAAGAAAACCGAATCACTAATTCGCCTTTCTCGAAGTGGATCGAAAGCAGCACGGCTCCCGACGACGACCTGGAAACAGTCCGGCTGTCTGCCGCGCGCACGCGGGCGATGGACGAAGCGGGCGCAGCGATCCAGTCACTCAACGGACCCTTGACCGCCCTGCTGCTCTATATGGGCGAGATCAAGCAGCACAGTCTGCAGCTCTCGCAAGCCGCCGGCAACCGGGTTTACCTGCAGCAGGTCGTCGAGAATGCCCTGCAGCAGACCGAGCGCGTCTGCGCCATGATCAAGCAGATAGCGGACGCGCACGAGGAGCCGGCAGCAAGATCCCCAGCCACAAGGCTGGATTGGAGAAGCGGGCCGGTCGCGGCAAGGACGCCGGCCGCACCCCGGGCGTGATGTTCGCGTCAAGCGCCGGCCAGAAGCCGCTGACCAGGCGCGAGCGCGAAGTCTTGAGCCTGATCAGCGAAGGTTATTCGAACAAGCAGGGCGCGCTACGGATGAGCATCAGCCCGAGGACCTTCGAAAGCCATCGCGCGGAGGCGATGCGGAAGCTCGGCGCGCGAAACACCGCGGACCTCGTCCGCCTCGCACTGCTGCATCCAGCGGTGTAGCGCCTGATCGGTTCTGTTGAACCGGAACCGTAATTCCAAATCGGTTATCCTGACGCACCCTTCTTCACGCGAAGGGGCATCCATCCCGCATCGAGTGCAGGACCGGCTTGGCTCGAAAATGTCATGATGTCCGGCGTCGCGCCAGAGCTTGTGCGCCGAGCCCGCAATCGCTTGCCGCCTCGGGATTTTCACGGATCGAAGGGTTGCCGGCGATTGGAAGCAAACGCGTACGCCCGGAAAGGGCGCGCCGCTCGTCGAGGTCTTCCGCGAACGAATGAACGCGGGGCGCGGTCGACCGCGAGACATGCTGTTTCGGCGGGCTCGGAATGATCGTGATGGTCCAGCGCTGCGGAATGCTCGACTTGCTTTCGAGTACCGAACGAACGTGACCCGTGACCGTCGATCCGCCTGACTTCACTGTCGCGGTTCTGCCGTTGAACTGCGCGATGCGGAAACGCCGTACTTCTTCTGGTCGGCCGTTTCGAACGTAAACATGAAGTCTCCCTCCTTTGTTCACGCGACTATCGCCATTTATTCTTATCCGTGTATGAAAATGCGACGCCGTAGAAGTACGGCCGCAATCTTGCCGGGCCTTAGCCCTGCAGTTCCAGCGCAGCGGCCGATGCGTCGCCGCATCGATCGAATCCAGCAGCGCGAGATACTTCCGCCTCCGCGAGCCGCACTGCGTCGCGCTCGAGCCGCAGCGCGAGCCCTGCGAGGGCGCGATAGCCGAATGTTCCGGCGCTGCTCTTGAGCGAATGGGCCTCCCGCCCGATCTCCTGGTCCGCTCCATTCGATTGGAAGTTCCCGCAGCAGTTTCAGCCGGGCCTCGGTCTCGATGGCGAATACCAGTGGACTTCGGCGGCCGCCTCTTCGCCGATCTCGCGGGCCAGTTCGCGGAAGACTTCGCGATCGAGCATTGAAACCGGATTGGCCGGTGCGGCCTGGTTCGGCGCCAGCGGCGGCGCCCGGTGTTCGGCGAGCGCCTCCGTCGCCGTCGGCACCTCCGGCAACACGCGCAATATCGCTTCCACCATGGCCTTCTTGCGCGCCGGCTTGACGACGAAATCGCTCATCCCGGCTTCGCGACAGGTCTCGACGTCCTCCGGGAATGCGTTGGCGGTAAACGCGATGATGGGCACCGCGGCCTGCTTGTCCCCGCGCGATCGAATGATGCGCGTCGCCTGCAGGCCGTCCATTTCCGGCATCCTGACGTCCATCAGGATCATGTCATAGTTGAAACGGTCGGCGGCGGTGACCGCCTCGGCGCCGTCGCACGCCGTATCGGTCTGGATATCGAAATCCTTCAGCATCCTGGCTGCCACCAGGCGGTTGGTCGGATTGTCGTCGACGATCAGGGCCCGGAGCGGCCTCCGCAGGCGGCGATCCTGGCGCTCAACGCCGCGTAGGCGATCTGATCGTTCTGCTCCGGCGCCGCTACACTCTCCGTCACCGGCAGCGTCAGCCTGAAGCTGAAGGTGGAACCTTGTCCCAGCGTCGAGGCCACCTTGATCTCGCCGCCCATTTGCTCGACCAGGCGTTTGCAGATCGCAAGCCCGAGCCCCGAGCCTCCGAAGCGGCGGTTGATCGAGTTGTCGGCCTGCACGAAGTTGACGAACAGCAAGCCGATCTTTTCCTTCGCGATTCCCATTCCGGTATCGGCGACGGCCCACTCGACGGTCGCCTGCCGGGCGTCGCGCGAGACACCCAGCGCGTCGACACGACGATCTCGCCGGCCGCGGTGAACTTTACCGCATTGGAGACGAGGTTGAGCAGGATCTGGCGAATCCGGCCGGCATCGCCGATCATCGCCGGCGGCACGTTCGCGTCGCCGACGGCCCTGATCGTCAACTGCTTGGCCGAAGCGCGCCGCGGGCCGATGATGCTCAGCGCATTGTGCACTATGGCCTCCGGAGAAAACGCAATGTGCTCCAGCGACAATTGGCGACTCAAGCTTGGAGAAGTCCAGGATGTCGTTGAGAATTTCCAGCAGACTGTCGCCGGCATTGTGGATCGCCAGAACGAAGCGCCGCTGCTCGCTGTCCAGATTGGTTTCGAGCAGCGTCGTGGACAACCCGAGCACCGCGTTCATCGGGGTGCGGATCTCGTGGCTCATCATGGCGACGAAGGTTGACTTGGCCGCGTTCGCGGCCTCGGCGGCACGAATCAGGTGTCGTACCAGGTCCACCAGCGCGCGATCATGGAGGCGGCCACCGGCACCACGATCGTGCTGATCAGCGACATCACGCTCAGCAGCGTGGCCATGGCGCGCCAGCCGCGCAGCACGCTCTCTTCGGTTTGGGAAACGACGACAAGGGCCGGATAATTCGGAAGCATGCGCGCAGCGCGCAGCGTTGCGTGGTTGTCGCGCGCGCGCGGATCTCGCGAATGGTCCCGCCGGCAGCAAGTGCGCGTTGTCCGCCGCCCGAGGACTGCTTGCCGATCTCGTCGGTAGGTGGAAAGTGCGCAAGCAGCGTACCGTCTTCGCGAACCAGGAAATCCTGTTGTCGAGCCCGAGTGAAGTGGAGCCGGAGGCTTCGAGATATTGCACCGACAGCGCGCCGAGCGGCGTCCCATGAATTCGCCGTTAGGATCGTTCAGGCGCCGCGCGATGTAGATGTTCCAGGTTCCGCTGCCGCGGTTTTGAACCGGCGTGCTGATGAAGCTTTCCAGGTTGCGGTCGGCCTTCAGCGCCTTGTAATAGTCCCGGTCAGATATGTTGACGTCGGGAATCGGCCAGTAGCGGGAGAAGTTGATCAGCTTGCCGCCGGCGTCGATCATCGTCACCGCGTCGACCTGGGGCAGACCGGCGATCTTCTCCTTCAGCAGGAAATGGGTCTCCTGATCGGCGGTCAATCGCCGGTAGGCGGCGCCGTCGGTGGCGCCCTGCCGGACGAGATAATCGCCGACGCTCGACAACACGAGGTCGAGCAACTTGAACGAGCAGTAGGCATTCTCGGCCAGCGTGAGGCTGTAGCGCGCGAGATTGGCTTCGGCGGTCTGCAGCGTGTTTTCGCGCAGATTGAGCAGGAAGATCCAGGGTCGGTTCCGACGATGCTGCAGATCAGCGCCAGGGTAATGACGCCGAGAGCGCCGAGCGAGCGTCGGGAGCGGGGCATCTGCGCTACCAGCCGGCCGGCGTTGCGAGCTTCTGCCTCTCGGTGTCGCCCGCGATCTGCATCAGGGTGTTGCGCAGTACGGCCAGATTGATCGGCTTCGGGATCGGCGCGCAAAGATTGAGGTCGAGGAAGTTTCCGATCTTGATCGTCTCTTCGCGGGCTTCGTCGCCCGAACCGCTGACGACGATGATCGGCATCAGGCATTTCATCTCCGCCAGCAGCTTCAGGACCTCGACACCGAATTCCTCGCCCAGTGAAAGGTCGAGCGTGATGCAGTCGAAGCGGCGCTGGCGCAGCAACCTGGAGGCCTCGCTCACCGAGTTCGCTCCCGTGGTCGTAAAGCCGGCTTGCGAGGCGATCTTGCTGACGATCGACAAATGGAGGCTGGTATCCTCGATGACGAGCAATTCGTTACGCATCTTGCTGCTTCCATTCCGGATTCCGCGTCCCGCCCGCGTTCGCGGCGCGAACCACCCCTACCCTTCTAGAAGCGAGCCTCTACCCCGGCGTAAATATCCCGTCCCGTAGAAATACTGACAGGACGCGGACGCCGCGCAGCATGGCGGTATCGCGCCGCAGCTTTTCGGCTTCGGACGTCGGTCGGGCTTTGGAAGGGATCACTCCGCAGCGAGCGGCGGCACCCAATGGACCGTGCAATTCCGTCCACCGGCCTTGGCCTGGTAGAGCGCCTGATCGGCGGCGCGCAACAGGACGTCGAGGCCCGCCATGCCTTCGGTGGCGGCGGCGATGCCGATGCTGATCGTCACCTTGAACTGGACCCTCTGCGTGGTCAGCGTATGATTGGCGACCCTTTCGCGAATACGCTCCGCCAGGACCGTGGCCTGCGTCTGATCGGTCTCCGGCAGCATGACCGCAAACTCTTCTCCTTGAGCCGGCCCGCGAAATCCTCACCACGCTTGCCTTCCCGGCAGGCCGAGGCGATCGACACGATCGCCTCGTCGCCGACGGCATGTCCGTAGCGGTCGTTGACGGCCTTGAAATGATCAATGTCGATCATCAGCACCGATAGCGGTCGGCGATGTCGCTGTGACCGGCTCCACTCCGCTTCCGCCAAAGTGAGGAAATGCCGCCGATTATAGAGGTTGGTCATGAAATGAATGGTCGCCAGCTTTTCCAGCTGCTGCGCGTTGCGGATGAGATCCGTCACGTCGCAATAGGTGAACATCCGGCTGCCGTTCGGCAATTTGGCGCAATGCACCCGGATGTGCCGGCCATCGGGAATTCGCACATCGCGTGCGCTGGTGTCCGAGATGTGAGCTGCCGCGTCCTGTTCGGAGAAGAACTCGCACAGTTGTCCGGGCGCCGCGGGCGCGTCCGCTCCGGCATTCAGGGCTTTGGCAATCATGCGCGGATATGCCGGATGCGCCGCGGCCTGTTGCTCCGTCATTCCCAATACTCCCGCATCTTCCTGTTGAGAAATTGCGCATTGAGATTGGCATCGAGCAGCAGGACGCCATCCTGAACGTTGTCGAGCGCGCTGCGCAGCACTTCCAGTTCATCCGCGTGCCGGACGATGTCGGTAACCAGCGTATAGGTGAGCAGCCGTCCGCCATTCGGAAGAACCGTGACTTGCACCCGGATGACCTCGCCATTCGACCGGCGCAGGTCGATCGGCGTGGGTTGTCGCCGGCCCGGACCAGGCGTATCCGTTGGGCGATGAATGCATCGAGATCGCCCGGCTCGGCCTGATAGGCGTTGTTGTCGCGGCAGTAATATAACAGCGCAACGAAGGCCGGCTTGCTGTCGGCCAGCGCATCGGGCACGTTCCACATCTTGCGCAGCGCGCGATTGATGAATTGGGCGCGCAGGTCGTGGCCCAGCAGCAGCACGCCGTTCTGGATTTCGTCGAGCGCCGCCCTCAGCGCCAGGGTCTGCCCGCTGAGCGTCGAAAGGCTTCGACGCTCGGGATGCTCTGGCGCGGCATGCGCATCGTCGCTGGCGGCGTCGGGCTGCTCGAATTCGAGCCCGAGTTCCTTGCCGGATTGCCAGACCAGCTTGCAGGGTCGCGGCCCGCCGTGACCGGATATCAAAAGGTGAAAGTGCTCTGGAAATCCGATCGAACTGTCGATCTGGACCGTCGCGCCGCGGTCGGAAATCTTGCACACGACGCAGTCTGTGACTGACTGACCGTAATTGCAGACGATCTTGCCGGGCAGCAAGACGGGGCCGTGATGGTTGAGCTCACTCTCTGGCATGGGCAGCACCTGTTAGAGCAGCGTCGCCGCCTTCAGGCGGGCGTCGGCCGGATGGGCCGCTACGGACGTGCGTCTGCCAAAAATGAATTGCGGCCCCCGGGCGGCTTGTTTCGCCGATATCTGCTAGTCGGCGGACCCCGGAAATACCGCTTCCATCTTGGTTTTCAACGTCGCGGCATTGAATGGCTTGACGATGTAGTTGCTGACGCCGGCCTTCTTCGCGGCGATGACGTTTTCGGTCTTCAATTCCGCCGTTATCATGATGAAGGGCGTCTGCGAAAGTTCGGGGCTGGCGCGGACTTCCCTGAGCAGATCGTATCCGGTCATCGGTTCCATGTTCCAGTCGGAGATCACCAGGCCGTATTTCTTGCCCTGCATCTTGGCGAGCGCGGCCGAACCGTCGCTGGCATCGTCCACATTCTCGAACCCAATCTGCTTGAGCAGGTTGCGGATGATCCGGATCATGGTGTTGTAGTCATCGACCACCAGGATCGGCATCGACAAATCAAAGGCCATGTCTATAACTCCGCGTGGTTCGCAACTCGCCTGGCACGGGCGCGGAATTCTCAGCATGCGAAAAATTTTCGACGCTTTTTCGAAATCACACTCGTCAGCATCGTGACAAGTATCAGCGGTCATTGAACAGCGCGTTAATTCTACGCGGAATAAATCTGCCGGCGGCAACGCGGGAGACCGTAGTTATACGGGGGTAATCGGCCGAAACCGTGTGCAGGCCGCCGGCGGCAACGGCTCACGCCAGGCAGCGGGGCCGCAACAGCCTGTCGTACTGCGTCTTGACCGTCGCGTAGCATTCGCACGAAGTCTTGCAGAGACCGTCGATGTTGAGGATTTCGATATGCCCGCGGCTGTAGTGGATGAAATTTGCCTGCTGCAGCGTATTGGCTACCAGCGAAACGCTGTTTCGCCGTGCGCCGATCATCTGCGCCATCGCTTCCTGCGTCAGAACGAGCTTGGCGCCGCCGGACAGATCGTGGGTGTGCAACAGGCATCGCGCCAGTCTGGATTCCACCGTGTGTGCGGCGTTGCACCCGGCGGTCTGCTAAATCTGCGCATAGATTGCGAGGCCGTGGCGAACCAACGTCGCCCGAAATGTTGCGCTTTGATCGGCGGCGGCGCGGAGGCGATCGACCTCGAGTGTCGAAGCGATGCCGGGAATAATCACCACCGCGCTGTTCAGCGCGGTCGGGTCGCCGAGAGCGGAGATTGAGCCGAACACGCTGTCGCGTCCGATCATCGCGATCTGGACGTTCTCTCCCTTTGCAAGTTTCACGACAAGCGAGATTACGCCTCTATGCGGCAGGTAGGCGCGCTTCAGCGGCTCACCCACTTCGACGAGCAGGCTCTCCTGAACCAGATCCGTCGTTCGCAGATGCGGACGGACCAACTCGAAATCGTCAGCGGTGAGCGCCGCCAAAAAACCGTTGGGGAACGAGGGCTCGATTCCAAAGAAATCTCCCGCCTCATGGGGGCGCAACCGGTCTCCGATACCGTTAGCTACTATGCACGGTATCCGAGATAGAGGATGAGCCTTGCACGCATCATTGGCAAGGAAAATTGGCATACGGGTGCATTCTCCTGCAGCCTTTCGTGGCGTGACGCATCGTCGCGCAAGTAACGAGGTGCGCCAGCTTTGGACGCGGAGGCTTCAGTATGAAATGTTCAGCAGGCGCCGATGATGCGCGTTGATCGCGTCATAGCACTCGCAGGCCGTCTGTTTCAGGCTGGCCGGATTGGCAATATCGATGGAATCCCGGCTGTAGCGGATAATTCCTGCCAGCTGCAGTGTATGAGCGACAATCGGAAATCGCGTTGCGTTGCACGCCAATCAGCTGTGCCAGGGCTTCCTGAGTAAGCGGCAACCCTTCGCCGCCGCATAGATCGCATGCACGCAACAGCCAGCGTGACAGACGTACTTCGACCGGGTGCGATGCATTGCATGCAGCGGATTGCTGGGCCATTGCGAGCAACGCCTGCTCGTGTCGCGCCACCGTTGCGCGGAAAGTGACGCTTCGGTGGACGGCTGCCCGAAAATCCGCAGCGTCGAGCACCGAGGCCGGGCCGGGCAGGGCAGGACCACAAAAGCCGACGTCAACGATTGCCCGCCATCCGGCGCGGCGGCGGCGCCGAAGATGCTGTCGCGGCCGATTGTCGCCACCTCGACCGTCTGGCCTCCCGAAAGGCGCGCCATGATCGAGATGGCGCCGCTGTACGGCAGATAGATGTGTGCGCGCGGGCGGCCCGCTTCGACAAGGATAGTCTCCTCGACCAGCTCGACGAGTTCGAGACGCTGACCGAGCGCCTCCAGCTCCGCCTCGGGCAGGGCTCGCAAAAGCAAATTAGGGGAAGAAGGGATCGCTGGCATTGGCTCTCCTGCAGGAGAGGCTGGGGCTTAACGGTCTCGCATCACTTATATCGCGGTGTGTGGTTCGATGAGCAGGATCATCCTCGCGGCTTTCCGCGCAAGTCGCCAAGTTGCGCGGAGCTTCCTAAACACCGCGGAGGGCAGACAGGCCGCCACTTTTTCGGCGCAAATGAAAATAGCGCACTGATTCGCGGCGATAAAAATAATAACGCGATCAATGTCGAAGTCGTGAAACCGCGTGAGACACGGTGAGGGAGGCCGTAATGCGCCGCATATTAGTTGTTGATGACGATCCGCATATCTGCCTCGTCATTCGCGCTTGGCTTCAGCGGTGCGGCTTTAGGGTTTCGATCGCCGATGGCGGAGTGAACGGTCTCGCCGCCCTCGACCACGCAACATTCGATTTGATGGTTGTCGATATTTTCATGCCCAATATGCGTGGCTTCGAATCGATCAGAAGGTTTCACGAGCGCGCTCCGGCAGTGCCGTTGATCGCGATTTCCGGTTCTGCCTTCCAGGCTCTGGAAGCGTCAAGTCCTGACTTCCTGAAGATGGCCGTAGGCTTTGGCGCGGCACGATGCCTTCGCAAGCCTTTCAAGCCGACGACACTGCTCGGCGTCATTGACGAGTGCCTGTTCGAGGCAGAGCCGCATCGAAAACATGTTGTCATGCTCGCGGCCGTTGCGAGCGCGCTGTCGGAACCACAGCGCAAAATAAGATTGTCGAACGAGTCCAGGCCGAAGCAGCGTGCCGCGGTATGAGCGTCGCGTGCGTCATGTTCCCAAGGCGTCGCATTTGAAATTTCAAACCAACGGGGGGAGGAATCGCGTGCACTATGATTCAGGGGTTGCCGAACTGTCGAAACCAAATGCTCAGCCTCGGGGGGCCAGCATGCCACGTGTTCTCGTCGTCGATGGCGACCCAATGGTCTGCATGGCCATTGAGATCTATCTTGAGCGGCACGATTTTCAGGTGACCATCGCCGATGGCGGCGAGGCCGGACTTCGGGCGCTGGAAGGCGCAGCCTTCGACCTGATGATCGTCGACATCTTCATGCCGCACATGCGCGGCTTCGAGTTGATCAGGATATTCCACGAGCGCGCGCCGACGACCCCCTTGATTGCGATGTCCGGGTACGCTTTCGCGAACCTGAATTCGCCCGCACCCGATTTCCTGAGGATGGCGCTTGAACTCGGCGCGTCGCGCTGTCTGCGCAAACCCTTCACGCCGGTCGCGCTGCTGACCGTGATCAACGAATGTCTTTCGGAAGTCCAGTCCCGCGTTCCAAGCGCAGTCAAGCTCAGATAGCGAGCCGCGGCCATTGCGGCCGGGGTCAAGCGATGTCGGGAATTGCAGAACTATGCTTCAGAAGCACCTCGCGGCGGACGCCGTGCACGCGTCCGAGTGCCAAGCTCAAAGGATGGCGATCGTCGGCCATCTCACGGGCGGCGTCGTTCATGACTTCAACAACCTGCTCACCGTCATCATTGGTACCGTCGAGATTCTGGAAGAGGCCGTCGCCGGCCGGCCGGAACTGGCGGCCATTGCCGGATTGATCGCCGAGGCCGCCGCCCGTGGCGCCAGCCTGACGGCGCATTTGCTGGCCTTTGCGCGCGGCCAGCCGTCGCCGCCTCGCGAGGTCGACGTCAATGCGCTGCTGGTCGAGGCGGCGCGCCTGCTTCGGCCGACGCTGGGCGAGCAGATCGAGATTGACTGCAGGCTGGCGAGCAAGATTTCATCCGCCTGGGTCGACGCCAGCCAGCTGATGACGGCGATCCTCAATCTCGCGGTCGTTGCGCGTGACGCAATGCCTGGCGGCGGCAAGCTGATGCTGGAGAGCCGGGAAGCCACCGTGGCCGGCGAAGGGCGCGCCGGCGCCGAGCCGGAATTTTCCGCGGCAGGCATTTCCGCGGCAGACCATGTCACGATCGCAGTCAGCGTCTCGGGCTACGGCGGCTCCGCCGGCTGCCGCCAGCCGGCCTTCGCCGACCTCGCGATCGCAAGCGATTTTGCCCGGCGCGCCGACGGCGATATCAGGGTGTGTCGTGCCGCCGGCCGGGAGACGTCCGTCGAAATTCACCTGCCGAGGGCAGCCGACCTCATCCGGTCGCGTGCGGCGCCTTCGGGCGTGGCGGATATCGGGGGCGGCGATCAAACCGTCCTGATCGTCGAGGACGATGTGCTGGTGCGAAGATATGTCGTCGGCCAGGTGCGAAGTCTCGGGTATCGGACGCTTGACGCCGGCAACGCCAGCGAGGCCATGACGATCATCGACGCGCGCGAGAAGATCGATCTGCTGCTGACCGACGTGATGATGCCCGGCTCGATCAACGGCCGGCAGCTTGCCATTGAGGCATTGAACCGCAGGCATTCGCTCAAGGTATTGTACACCTCCGGCTATGCGGAGAACGCCATGATTGAAGATGGCCATCTCGGAGGCGGTGAGCTGCTGCTCGCCAAGCCGTATCGCAAGGCCGATCTGGCCAGGATGATCCGCGCCGCGCTCGCGGGCTGAAACAAAGCAAATTCCATACACACACACGTTGTCGCGCGCGGCTAAAGCGGAGCCAGCGAAGCGTCGCCTTGCAGGGGTTGTCGCGCAGTCGCGCGGGCGCGGAAGCGGCCAACAGCCAGGCGCTGTCGACCCGCCAGTCGATCGCGACCTCCGCGCTGTCGCTCGCCAACCAGTCGCAGCAGAGCGTTCTCCAGCTCCTGCGCTGATCCCGGCGAAACGTCCGACAAACCAGAACGGCGGGGCTTCGGCCCTGCCGTCTTTTATTTGATCTCTCAAATCTCATGCCATCCCCACGCTGACGCGATCTCGCGGCGATCGCTCGTGGCGCGCACCGCCGATCGCGTCAAGTTCTCCGAATGGCCTTCATCCTTTTTAAAGCATGATTTTCGAAGCCGGTCGGGATCGAGGCATCCCCCAGGGCAGATTCAGGTCTCGTTGACAATTTGCTTCCTACGGTCCGGTGTTCGGCCAAGAAGGCCGATAGTTGCGTAACGCCAGAAAGGTTGTTCCCATGTCTTTGTCCAACATTACCCTCTCCGCCGCAGTCCGCCAGAACCTGCTCTCCCTGCAGGGCACCGCTGACCTGCTCGCGACCACGCAGGGCCGTCTCGCCACCGGCAAGAAGGTCAACAGCGCGCTCGACAATCCGACCAACTTCTTCACCGCCGCCGGCCTCGATGCCCGCGCCAGCGACATCAGCAACCTGCTCGACAGCATTGGCAACGGCGTGCAGGTTCTGCAGGCCGCCAACACCGGCATCACCTCGCTGTCCAAGCTGGTCGATACCGCCAAGTCGATCGCCAACCAGGTGCTGCAGCAGCCCCTCGGCTATTCCGCCAAGTCGACGGTTACTTCGGCAGCAGCCCTCGGTGGCACCGCGGCCAATCTGGTTGACGGCGCCACTATTAAAGCCGGTCAGACCATCATAGTCGCCGCGAACGGGGCCCTCCCGGCAGTCACTGTCACCATCGGCGCCAGCGAGTCACTTGATCAGCTGAACACCGCGTTGGCGGCCGGCAATCTGACAGCCAGCCTGGACAGCGCCAACAAGCTCGTCATCACCACGACCAACGACTTCGCTTCGTCCACGGTCGGTGCGGTTACCGTCGGGTCGACTCCCGGTACTGCGACGTTCGGAGCTGCTGTCGCGCCGACCGCCGATGCGGTATCGCAGGCGACGCGCGCGTCGCTGGTCACCCAGTACAACCAGATCATCACGCAGATCGGCACCACGGCGCAGGATGCTTCCTTCAACGGCATCAACCTGCTGAACGGTGATTCGCTGAAGCTGGTGTTCGACGAAACCGGCAAATCGACGTCGACGATTACCGGCGTGACCTTCAATCCGGCCGGTCTCGGCCTGAAGGCGCTCACCGCTGGCACTGACTTCCTCGACAACAATACGACCAACACCGTTCTGACGGCGCTCAATACCGCCAGCGTCACGCTGCGGTCGCAGGCCTCGGCCTTCGGCGCCAACCTGTCGATCGTGCAGATCCGCCAGGACTTCAACAAGAACATCATCAACGTGTTGCAGACCGGTTCGTCCGCGCTGACGCTGGCCGACTCCAACGAGGAAGCGGCCAACAGCCAGGCGCTGTCGACCCGCCAGTCGATCGCGACCTCCGCGCTGTCGCTCGCCAACCAGTCGCAGCAGAGCGTGCTGCAGCTGCTCCGCTGAGCCCGGCCACGAGACAAACGATCAAGGCGGCGGGGGAAACCCCGCCGCTTTCGCATTAAGCGTACACCGGATTTCATGGCGGCTCACTTGCCGCGCTTTGCTGTGGGCCGCAGCTCGAAAAGGCTGCCGAGGGCCGTCGACTGGCGCGGCGATAGGCCGCTGGCGCAGATCCGGCCGCGGGGCCCGCCGGCGACCGGGGACCGACGTTTCCCGTGCCATCAGGCCAGCTTTCATACCGCAGGCGTCGCGGCATGTTGCCATCCGCTTAAGATCGCCGCTGCAAATTTTATGCAGCGCCTTTCCAAGTCGTTCAAGCCGATCCGGTAAGATCGACGAGGCGTTTGTGCGGCTGGCGCTGCCCGGTGTCGCGCAGCGTTCAGGCGTGGCGGTCGCGGCCGCTTTGATCCGTATTAGCACGGACATCGAAATTAACGGGAATGAGCAACCGGAAGGGATATCGGTGGCAGGGAAGGATATCCGTTGCTCCTCTCTGGTGACATCCCCGGCATCGTTCGTCGCAAGTTGTGTCGGTGGTTCAGTCACTTTCCGGACAGGGCTTTCGGCAAGTCCGGGGCCGGCACGCAGCGGATCTCTGGCGCGAACATGGTTGACGGTCGACCGCAACCCCAATGCTTGGAAGGCGTCTACGGATGGATGATTTGTTGCGTGAGTTTCTGACGGAGACGAGCGAGAGCCTGGATACCGTCGACAATCAGCTGGTTCGGTTCGAGCAGGAACCGAACAACGCCAAGATACTCGATAACATCTTTCGCCTGGTCCACACCATCAAGGGCACCTGCGGCTTCCTCGGGCTGCCGCGGCTGGAAGCGCTGGCGCACGCCGCCGAGACGCTGATGGGCAAATTCCGCGACGGAATGCCGGTGACCGGGCAGGCGGTCACGCTGATCCTGACCACGATCGACCGCATCAAGGACATCCTGGGCCAGCTCGAGGCGACCGAGGCGGAGCCGGATGGTTCCGACCAGGACCTGATCGGCGAACTCGAAGCAATGGTAGAGCGTGGGATGAAAGCGATGACAGAACAGGCTTCGCCGACCGAAGCAGCCCCGGCCGTTGTGGCGCCCCCGGTTGCAGAGGGCTCCCTGGTGCCGCAGACGCTGGAACGGGCCCTGCGCCCCGGCGAAGTGTCGCTGGACGAACTGGAGCGCGCGTTCCGCGAGACCCCGATCGAAGTTGCGCCCGTGACGGCAAAGCCCGCCGCGCCCGCGCCGGCCGCCGCGCCGCAGGCCGCTGCACCCGCCGCCCAGGCCGCGGCCCCGAAAGAGACGAAACCCGCCGCCGCGGCCAAGCCCGCGGCCAGCAAGGCGGCCGCCGCCGCCGTCGACGAAGTCCACGAGGCCGACAAGGTCGCCAACCAGTCGATCCGCGTCAACGTGGATACGCTGGAACATCTGATGACCATGGTGTCGGAACTGGTCTTGACCCGCAACCAGCTGCTGGAGATCTCCCGCCGCAACGAGGACACCGAGTTCAAGGTGCCGCTGCAGCGGCTCTCCAACGTCACCGCCGAGCTGCAGGAAGGCGTCATGAAGACGCGGATGCAGCCGATCGGCAATGCCTGGCAGAAGCTGCCGCGCATCGTGCGCGACCTGTCGGGCGAACTCGGCAAGCAGATCGAACTGGAGATGCACGGCGCCGACACCGAGCTCGACCGCCAGGTGCTCGACCTGATCAAGGATCCGCTCACCCACATGGTGCGCAACTCCGCCGACCATGGGCTGGAGACCCCCGCCGAGCGCCTGGCCGCGGGCAAGCCCGAGCAGGGCACCATCCGCCTGTCCGCCTATCATGAAGGCGGCCACATCATCATCTGCATCGCCGACAACGGCAGAGGCCTCAACACCGAGCGGATCAAGGCCAAGGCGGTCTCTAGCGGTCTCGTCACCGAGACTGAGCTGGAGAAGATGACGGAAGCGCAGATCCACAAGTTCATCTTCGCGCCCGGCTTCTCGACCGCGGCTGCCGTCACCTCGGTGTCCGGCCGCGGCGTCGGCATGGACGTGGTGCGCACCAATATCGACCAGATCGGCGGCACCATCGACGTCAAGTCGGTGGCCGGCGAGGGCTCATCCGTCACCATCAAGATCCCGCTGACCCTGGCCATCGTCTCGGCGCTGATCGTGGAAGCCGGCGGCGACCGCTTTGCGATCCCCCAGCTTGCGGTGGTCGAACTGGTGCGGGCGCGCGCCAATTCCGAGCACCGCATCGAGCGCATCAAGGACACCGCGGTCTTGCGCTTGCGCAACAAGCTGTTGCCGCTGATGCACCTGAAGAAGCTGCTCAATATCGACGACGGCTCCTCCTCCGATCCGGAGAACGGCTTCATCGTGGTGACGCAGGTGGGCAGCCAGACCTTCGGCATCGTGGTCGACGGCGTGTTCCACACCGAGGAAATCGTGGTCAAGCCGATGTCCACGAAACTGCGTCACATCGACATGTTCTCCGGCAACACCATCCTGGGCGACGGCGCCGTGATCATGATCATCGATCCCAACGGGATCGCCAAGGCCTTGGGCGCCTCCGGCGCGACCAGCCATGAGATCGCCGACGAGAACGCCGCCTCGCGCGCCAGCGCCGCCGAGCAGTTGACCTCGCTGCTGGTGTTCCGCGCCGGCTCGGCCCAGCCCAAGGCGGTGCCGCTCGGCCTCGTCACCCGGCTGGAAGAGATCGCCTGCGACAAGATCGAGCTCTCCAACGGCCGCTACATGGTGCAGTACCGCGACCAGCTGATGCCGCTGGTGCAGATGGCCGGCGTCAACGTCCAGACCTCAGGCTCGCAGCCGATCCTGGTGTTCGCCGACGACCGCCGCTCGATGGGGCTCGTGGTCGACGAGATCGTCGACATCGTCGAGGAGCGGCTCAACATCGAGGTCGGCGGCTCGCCGGACGGCATTCTCGGCTCCGCCGTGATCAAGGGCCAGGCCACCGAGGTGATCGACGTCGGCCACTTCCTGCCGATGGCGTTCCCCGACTGGTTCACGCGCAAGGAGATGACACCCTCGGCCTCGGCGCAGTCGGTGCTGCTGGTCGACAACTCGGCGTTCTTCCGCAACATGCTGGCGCCAGTGCTCAAGGCCGCCGGCTACAAGGTGCGGGTGGCGCCGAACGCGCAGGAAGGCCTCACCGTGCTGCGCTCGGGCCAGACTTTCGATGTGGTGCTGACCGATATCGAGATGCCCGACATGAACGGGTTCGAGTTCGCGGAAGTTATCCGGGCCGACCAGCATCTAAGTACGATGCCGATCATCGGGCTGTCCTCGCTGGTGTCGCCGGCGGCGATCGAGCGCGGCCGGCAGGCCGGCTTCCACGATTACGTCGCCAAGTTCGACCGTCCCGGCCTGATCGCGGCGCTGAAGGAACAGACCGCCGAACCGCACCGGGCGGCGGCATGAAACAAGTTCAGCCGGGCATGAACGAGCTCAGCCCGGGCATAAGGAAAGAACTAACATGACCAGCAAGACCGACCTGAGCGAAGGCGCCGTCGCCGAATACGTCACCGCGATGATCGGCGGCCAGTTGTTCGGGCTGCCGATCTCCCGCGTCCAGGACGTGTTCATGCCGGAGCGGCTGACGCGGGTGCCGCTGTCGCCGGGCGAGATCGCCGGCGTGCTCAATCTGCGCGGTCGCATCGTCACGGTGGTGGACATGCGCGCCCGGCTCGGCCTGCCCAAGAACGACGACGGCAAGCCGCCGATGGCGGTCGGCGTCGACCTGCGCGGCGAATCCTATGGCCTGCTGATCGACCAGATCGGCGAAGTCCTCCGCCTGCCCGACGACGGCTGCGAGGAAAACCCCGTCAACCTCGATCCCCGCATGGCCAAGCTCGCCGGCGGCGTCCATCGCCTCGACGGCCAGCTCATGGTCGTCCTCGATGTCGATCGCGTACTCGAAATCGTGCCCAAAACCTCGCTTGCCGCCTAGCTTGAGTTGCGATCGCAACGCCCCATTTGGGAGGAGGCGAAAATGAAAACATGTCTTGTAGTCGATGACTCGACCGTCATCCGCAGAATCGCAAGGCGCATCCTGGAAGAGATGGACTTCCAGATCGTCGAGGCCGAGGACGGCGCGAAGGCGCTGGAAGCCTGCCAGCGCGGATTGCCCGACGCCATCCTGCTCGACTGGAACATGCCGGTCATGGACGGCTACGAGTTCCTTGGCGCGCTGCGCCGCATGCCCGGCGGCGACCAGCCCAAGGTGGTGTTCTGTACCACCGAGAACGGCATCGACCACATCGCGCGCGCGCTGCACGCCGGCGCCAACGAATACATCATGAAGCCGTTCGACAAGGATATCGTCACCGCGAAGTTCCAGGAAGTCGGATTGGTCGAGATTACGCTGCCGGTCTAGGCCGGTTCCGCGTTTCGCTAGTCGTATCAGGTTGCGTCGAGTCATGACCATTGAAACAATCGCGGGGAAGAACCCTCGCTACGGTTACACCGGGGGGAGCGGTCATCCACGCCGCCGGATGTCTGGGCCGTCATCCGCGTGCGCAACCCTGCAAACAGACATTCGCTTCACGGTGAACTCATCCGGCGATGCCGATCCGAAATCATTGCAATTCGTTTCGAAAGGCCGCCCGTGACCCCGCTCGACTACGAATACCTGCGCAAACTCTTGAAGGACCATTCCGGTCTCGATCTGTCTGCCGACAAACAATATCTGATCGAAAGCCGTTTGCTGCCGCTGGCACGGAAAGCCGGCCTGGCCGGCATCCCCGAACTCGTGCAGAGAATGAAGGGCGGGTCGACCTCGCTCGTCACCCAGGTGGTCGAGGCCATGACCACCAACGAGACCTTCTTTTTCCGCGACAAGGTTCCGTTCGATCACTTCCGCAATTCGATCATGCCCGAAATCCTGCAGGCGCGCGCCGGGCGCAAGAGCATCCGGATCTGGTGCGCCGCCGGCTCGACCGGTCAGGAGCCCTATTCGCTCGCGATGTGCCTGAAGGAAATGAGCGCGGCGCTGAGCGGCTGGCGGGTCGAAATTCTCGCCACCGACCTTTCGCAGGAAGTGCTCGAGAAGTCCAAGGCGGGTATCTACAGCCAGTTCGAGGTGCAGCGCGGCCTGCCGATCCAGTTGCTGGTCAAATACTTCAAGCAGACCGGAGAATTCTGGCAGATCAACGCCGACATCCGCGCCATGGTGCAGCATCGTCAGCTCAATCTGCTGCACGATTTTTCCCAGCTCGGCGTCTTCGACGTGATCTTCTGCCGCAACGTCCTGATCTATTTCGACCAGGACACCAAGGTCAACATCTTCAACCGCCTCGCCAAGGCGATGGAGCCGGACGGATTTCTGGTGCTGGGCGCGGCCGAGACGGTCGTCGGGCTGACCGACGTCTTCAAGCCGTTTCCGGACAAGCGCGGTCTTTATCGGCCGAGCGGCGTACGCATGACGCCGGCGAGGATGCCGGCGGCTGGCGCGCCCTTGCCGAGGGTCGCAGCGATAGCGGGGCTTTGACAAATGGCAGAGGAAACAAAAGGACCGGAACGTGTGACGTTCAGCCGCGGATACGGCGTCTGCATCATGGGCATCGACGGCACCTGGCGCCGCGATTGCCTGCTCAACGCCATATCGGACAATGACGCCATCCTCACCGTCGAGGGCTCCATTCAGGGCCTCAATCTCAAGGAGTTCTTTCTCCTGCTGTCGTCGACGGGTCTCGCCTATCGCCGCTGCGAGCTGATTCGCGTTAACGGCACCGAGATCGATGTCCAGTTCCTCAAGGGCAAGAACAAGAAGAAGCGGCCGGGCGCAAATTCGAACAAGGATTCCATGATGAGGGCGTGAGCCCGTCGCGCCTGCTCGAACCGGCAATAGCCGAACAAGCCCGACAAGTCCTGCACATTTACTAAGGGCACCGGTTGAATCTCAGCCTGTCGTTTTACGCCGCCGAAGCTCTGCCCGTGTATCGATTGCATCGAACAACCCTGAAAGGGGGATCGCGGTGCCGACTTGTGTCCAATCTGGGCCTGCGCAGCCAGGCGCGCCCGAGGGCGGCGAACGGCGTCCCTTGCAGCTCCTGGTCGTCGATGACGACGGCATGCAACGCGCGCTGATTTCCGCGGCCGCCAGGCACGCCGGCCATGTCGTCAGCCTGGCGCAATCATGCGCGGAGGCAATCGAAAAAATCCAGGCCACCCGGTTCGACTGCGTGACCCTCGACCTGATGCTCGAGGACGGCGACGGCATGGAAGTGTTGCAGGCGATGGCCAAGGCCAAATTCGCCGGTTCGGTGGTCGTCGTCAGCGGCATGAATGCCGCCCGCCGTATCGCCGCGCGCTCCTATGCGAGGTCGCTGGGAATCGAATTGCAGAGCTTGCCCAAGCCGGTTGATCTGGCGGCGCTGCGGATCTGCCTTGCCAACCTCGGCAAGACCGCCATGGGCCTGCCGGTGATGCACATCTGGGGCGGCGTCATCGTCGACGGCGTGGCCGAACAACACCGTTCCTGAGGTGGCCAGGCGGTATGCCCGCTTGAGCCGCGCGCGGAATCAGCCGGCAGCCGCTGCCATCTCGGAAGCGTCGGCGAATCCGGTGGTGACCTGCCGGTAACGGTCGATCGGCTCCGGCCGCCCGATCAGAAAACCCTGAATCTCCCTGCATCCTTCGCGCGCCAGGAAAGCGAGCTGTTCCTCCGTCTCGACACCTTCCGCCATCACCGGCAGCGTGAGCGCGCGGCCAAGCCCCAGAATGGCACGGATGATGGCGGCGGCCGAGGCGTTCCTGCCGATTTTGGCGACGAAGGTCTGATCGATCTTGATCTTGTCGAACGGAAACGCCTGCAGGTAGGAGAGCGAGGAATAGCCGGTGCCGAAATCATCCATGGCGATACGGACGCCGAGGTTCTTGATCTTGCGCTGGATGCCGATGGCGCGATCGAAGTCCTCGAACAATACGCCTTCCGTGATTTCGACCTCGAGACGCTGCGGATCGAGACCGGTTTCAAGCAGCACCGTAAGAATCATCGTGGGTAGATCGCCGCGCCGAAAGTCGACCGGCGAAAGGTTGATGGCGATCGAAAGCGGGCTCGACCACGACGCAGCTTCGCGGCAAGCCTCCCGCAGCACCCATTCGTCGACCGCTTCGATCGTGCCGGTCTCCTCCGCCAGCGGAATGAACAGGCCCGGAGACACCGTGCCCCGCATCGGGTGAAGCCAGCGCACCAGGACCTCGAAGCCGAATATCTCGTCTGCGATGGTGGCCTGAGGTTGAAAATGCAGCTTCAACTCCTGCTTCTCGATCGCCAGGGCGATTTCCTTCTGCAGCGCGCGCCTTTCGCGGATCTGCGCGCCTCCGGCGGCGACAATCGTGACGACGGTCGGCGATCGCCGCTCCAGTCTCGTCATGCCATATCCCGATCCGAGCGCCATCCCGTCGCCCCAGCCGAAGCCGGGGCTATGACAGCTGGCGCAGGACAGTGACGAGGCCGCCGACAGACGCGGGTCGAAATACAGTTTCTTGCCGAGCGCCGCCTTGGCCTGCGTGAAACGGTTTTCGGCCGGGAAGGGGATGAGCGCAGGACGCCGGTATTCGGCCTTCATCCCGTCGATGGCCTGAGCCGCCCTGGGCTCGACGGAAACCTGACGCAACGGTCCGACGATCGCCGCGCCGAGACAGGAATGGTCAAATCCCGCCAAGCCGGCGACAAAAGCCGTGGCGCCGATCAGGCCTGAACGAACGAAACGGGGAGCGGGCATGTCGGCACACCGCCATTCGGCGCTTCAGGCGCGACCCATCGGGTGAACCGGCAGCTGGACCGGGCCGACGTCCGCGGTTCCAGTTTGCGGTGTCCTGGTATCCTGCAGAAAGCGGAGCGCTGCTCCGAGATGGGCTTCGCAGCTGTTCAATGCCGCGCGCGCCCTCACATAACGCGGCGTGACGTCGTCCAGGACGACGACATTGCGGCCGGTTTCGCGATCGCCGAGGGAGCTGCCACCCGCGATGGCCGCATCGATCAGTTCCACGCTGGTGCGGACGCACGCGATCAGGGACACAATGTCGGAAACGATCGCGCCGTGAAGGCCATTTCGATCTTCCGATCGGGCCGAGGTTCCGCCGCTTGCCGCATTCTGCATCGAGAGATCTCCGTTCCCGCTTCTTTTATCTGGCCCCTGCTACTTGTGCGTTAAGTCATGGTCCCGTACAAATACGGGTGGGTGCGAATCTGTTTTGAACGTAAGCGTGACGACGCTAAGTGCGCTTCATTTCTCACTGTCGATGGACGATGGTACATGGCCGAACAATCACCCTCACGCGGCGAAATATTCGTGGTCGACGATGATCCTGCCGTTCGCGAAACCCTCTCCATGGTTTTGTCGGCAGGCGGCTATCATGTGATCTGCTTCGCTGACGGCGCGGCGCTGCTGTCGGTCGCGCGAAGCCGGACCCCGTCCTGCATCCTGCTCGACGTGCACATTCCCGGTAAATCCGGTCTCGACATCCTGAAGGAGCTTCACGGCGAGGATTATCCCGCGCCGATCTTCATGATCTCCGGGCAGGGTGATATCGCAATGGCGGTTTCGGCGATCAAGAACGGCGCGCTCGACTTCATCGAGAAGCCGTTCCGCGGCAGCGAAATCGTCGGGCGGCTGGATGAGGCCATCGGAGCCTATGCGCGCCGGCAGGCGGACAATTCCGCGTCGCGAATAGCATCGCTGCATTTTCCGGGGCGTGAACCGCTGACGCGTCGCGAGCGCGAGGTGTTGGAGCAATTCACGTCGGGCGCTTCCAACAAGGAAGCCGGGCGCCAGCTCGGGATCAGCCCACGCACGATCGAGGATCATCGCGCCAACATCATGAAGAAGCTCGGCGCGCGCAATGCCGCCGACCTGATCCGGATCGTGATGACCAGCCCGCGCGCTTCCTGAAGCCGCACGCGATCTCCATTTTTTTCCGGATCATGCTCCGGCACCGCGTGGCGCTCAGTCGGCGAGCGCCGTGCGGATCATCACCGCCAGATCCGACTTGCGATACGGCTTGGCGAGCAGCAGGACGCCGGTGTCGAGTCGGCCGTGATGAATGATCGCATTCTCGGTATAGCCCGAGGTGAACAGCACCTTCAGCCCGGGTTTGCGCCCCAACAGCTCGTTGGCGAGCTGACGGCCGTTCATCGCGCCTGGCATGATGACATCGGTGAACAGCAGGTCGAATTCATGGCCGGACTCGACGATGGCCAGCGCCTCCGCCGCATTCGCCGCATCCAGCGTGACGTAGCCCAGCGAATGCAGCTGCGTCAGCACATAGTCTCTCACCAGCTTGTCGTCCTCGACGACGAGGATGGTTTCATGCCCGCCCTCGACCGCCATCGCGCTGGCGGCTTCGGGAGCGACAAGGGTTCCGGTGCCCGGGGGCAAATACATCTTGATCGTCGTCCCGTGGCCTTCCTCGCTGTAGATCTTGATGTGACCCGCCGATTGCTTGATGAAGCCGTAGACCATACTGAGGCCGAGGCCGGTGCCCTTGCCGGGTCCCTTCGACGTAAAGAACGGGTTGAAGACCTTGTCGAGGATGGCGGCGGGAATGCCGGTTCCGGTGTCGCTCACGGCAATCAGGGCGTAGCGGCCGGGCCGGACGTCGCCGTGGATCGTCGCGTAATTTTCGTCGAGGAAGGCCGAGCCGGTCTCGAGGATGAGCTTGCCGCCGTTCGGCATGGCATCGCGGGCGTTGAGTGACAGATTGATGATCGCGGTGGCCAGCTGATTGGGATCGACGGTGGCGACGCAGGATTCGTCCTCGAACACCAATTCGATCTCGATGTGCTCGCCCAGCGTGGGCCGCAGCAGCTTGGCGGTGTCGATCATCAGCGTGTTGATGTCGACCTCGCGAGGCTGCAGCGGCTGCTTGCGGGCGAACGCGAGCAGATGTTGGGTGAGATCCGCGCCACGTGCGGCGGCATCGTCGATCATGCGGGTGATGGCCGCGAGCTGCGGCTCCTTCTCGACCGCGTCCGCCAGGATCTCGATGGTTCCGGTAATGACCGTCAGGATATTGTTGAAATCATGCGCGATGCCGCCGGTGAGCTGGCCGAGGGCTTCCATTTTCTCGGATTGCCGGATCCGGTCCTCCGCCGCGATCTTTTCGGTGAGATCGCGGAAGAAGCCATTGAACAGCATGCCCTCGCGGCGCCGCAGCGCGGTAACGCTAAGTTCGGCGGGGAATTCCCTGCCGTCGCGCCGCAGGGCGCGGATTTCGCGGCGGTTGCCGAGAATCTGGCCCTGCCCGGAACGCACGAAGCGCTCCAGGGCCGCCTTCAGATCGTCGCGCTCCGTTTCCGCGATGATCAGCTCGATGAAATGCTTCCCGAGCGCGTCCTTGCGCGGCCATCCGAAGATCTTCTCGGCCTGCGAATTCCAGTTCAGGATGCTGCCGCTCTCGTCGATCTGGACGAAGGCATCGAGCGCGGTATCGATGATGCCGCGCGCCAGTTGCTCGCTCTCGCGCAACGTTTCCTGCGCCAGCCGGCTTTCGGTCATGTCGCGGCCGACGAAGAAGTACCGCCGGACCGGTTCCGACCAGGTGCCCATCCAGGACAGCACCACGACCCGCCCGTCCTTGTGGACGTAACGTGAATCGGTGTTCTGCGCGCGTTGTCCGCGGCGTGCGAGCCGCATTTCCTTCTGGCTGATTTCGAGATCGTCCGGGTGGAGGAATTCGCTCGCGTTGCGGCCGATCATTTCGTCCGGCGTATAGCCCAGGATGACTTCGGCGCTGGGGCTCACCTGGACCAGAATTCCCTTGGGATCGATCACCAGGATCAGATCCTGGGAAGTCTCGAAAATGCGGCGCCGCTCCTCGATCTGCTGGCGGAGTGCGTGCTGGGTCCGCCTGCTTTCGGTGATGTCGCGGGCGGTCTTCGATGCACCGATGATGGCGCCCTCCGGGGACTTGATCGGATATATGCTGAGCGAGACCTCGACGCTGCGGCCGTCCTTGCGCACCCGCTCGGTTTCATATTGTTCGATCGTCTCGCCCCAGCCGACCCGGCGCAGGATGTCCTGCACCTCCGCTGTCCGGTCGGGCGGCACGATGAAATCGATGTCCCTGCCGACGGCTTCCGCGGCGGAATATCCGAACAGCCGCTCGGCGGCCGGATTCCAGCCCGTTATCTTGCCATCGAGGGAGTTGGTGATGATGGCGTCGTTGGAAGATTCGACGGCGGCGCTGAAATGACGCTCGCGCGCCGCATAATGGTCGCGCGCCGCCTCGGTCCGGCGATGATCCTGCACCTCGCGCTGCAGCGCCGCCGTCTTGGCGTTGGCCTCGTCCAGCACCCGGGCGAACGCCCGTGCCAGCACGCCGGTCTCGCCGCCGGCATTGACGGGGACGATGACCAACTCGTTCTTGCCGAGGCCCTCGACGGCCGTGGTCAACTGACGGATCGGTCGCGTCAGCGAATTGGCGATAAAGCCGGCCAATGCAGCCGCGCACAATACCGCGATCAGGCCGACCAGCATGGATGTGTTGGCAATGGACACCGCCGGTGTCATGAAGACGGCGTTCGGAACGGTTTCGATGATGCCGACCCACTCGCGGCCGGCCAGCATGGCGGGAGCGAGCGCCAGTCCTCCCCGCTGTCCGGCCTGATCCGTGACGATCCGGGCGAAGCCCTGCCGTGCGCCGACCGACGCGGCCAGATCGGGAAAGTCGTCCTGCCATTTGCCCGGCTTGCCGAGCAGCGAGCCGAATTCACGGGCGGGATCGGGGTGGACGAGATAGTCGCCGCGGCTGTTGACGACATAGATCGCCTCGCC
The DNA here is from genome assembly GCA_963831585.1 of uncultured Alphaproteobacteria bacterium. Classification (GTDB taxonomy): domain Bacteria; phylum Pseudomonadota; class Alphaproteobacteria; order Rhizobiales; family Xanthobacteraceae; genus Bradyrhizobium. Next base: position 24,535 of record CAWHRA010000014.1, read on the forward strand.
CCGCCGCGCGGATGACCCGACGCGGAACAGCGCCGGCCGCATGTCGACGCTGACGATGACGATGCCGAATGGCTTGCCGTCGGGCGCGAAAATCGGCGTTGCGATGCGCAGCACCGGCTTGAGCGGCGTGTCGACGGCCTCGTCTTCCGTCATGAGATCGAGCGCCGAGACATATATTTCGCCCGGGGGCAGCTTGATCGTGTCCTTGAAATACGCCCGGTCGCCCCTTGGGAACATCTCTTCGCTGGGAGCCAGCCGGACCGTGCCGCCGGGGCCCGAGCGGTCGGCCTTGACGATTTCGCGGCCGCCGTCCTCAAGACCGATGATACGAAACGCCGCATAAGCGGGTTTGGCATCGAGTTCGGCGGCAAGACGGGTTGCGATCCGTTGCCGCCACGTGCTTTCCGAGACGCCGTCGGCGCGGTCGATTCCGCCGGCCAGATGCGCGCGCATCAGCCCCTCAAGCGCGGCGGCGGATCGAAAGCCGGCGATATCGCCGCGGGCCCCCGCGACGTACGATTCGAAGTCGCTGGCGACAAGTCGTGAATGGGTCTCGATGCGATCGAGGACGCGCGGCAGTATCGCCCGCTCCAGGCTGCGATAGCTCAGCCATCCGACCGCGGAGACCGCGATCGCGACCAGCAGAACCATCGCGATGGCTAGTCGGGTCGCAAGGCTCATCTTTGCGTTCGCGCCGTTTTGTTACCGCTTTGGCACGCATCGGGGCAGGACCGACGACGCGTTTCTGCCATCATGGGCCCGGCGCAAGGTTGCCGGCTGCAGCGGAAGATGACGACGAGCGCTTTGCGGCGTCAAGACCATCCGCGACCGCCGCGAGCAAGGCGGCGGGTCTGAAGGGTTTTGGCAGGCTGCCGACGGCGCCGAGCTTGGTGGCCATGCCGAGATAGTCCGGGCCCGCGCCGGGATCCGGGTCGACCGGGCGGCCGGAGATCACGATGATCGGCACCAGTGGCTGCCGGTGGTGAATGAGCCGCATCGTTTCCAGCCCGTCCATGTGCGGCATGAAAATGTCGAGAAACACCAGGTCGAAATTTCCCGCCTCGAATACCGCCAGCGCCTTGCGGCCATCGCCGGCGACGACAACGCTGTGGCCCGCCCGCTCCAGCAGGAGCCGGATGGTCGCCTGAACGGCGATGTCATCGTCGACGATCAGGATTTTTGCCAAAGGCGAAGTTCCGCAAAGCATGAATGAATTAAGTCAATGCTGGGTTGTGAATCCATTGGCGGCCACGCGCAAGCGTTTCTTCAGCAACCTGCGCGCGATGTTGTTGAAAAAAGGCGATGCATCAATATCTGCTATGCCCCTCACCGTGCAGACAATGTCCCAAGCTGCGTTGCGGCCAACGGTCCGCCTCGCGTCAGCCATGTGATGGAACCTGCGGCGGTGATTTAATACCACATGCCGTAGTTGCACGGTTCAATACTTCATCCCGAATTAAAGCGCGAATGGCAGGGACAAGACAGCATCGTGATGCGCTAGGCCGCGCCGGTGAACTCGCGAAGCGCGGCGGCGACCTTGTCCGGCGTGTAGGGCTTGGGCAGGAAGACCCCACCATCCGGCAACTCCGCCGCATCGACGCTGACTTGTCCGGACGTCGTGATGATCTTGATCGGCGGCCAGTTGCGCCGGACATAACTCGCGAGTTTCAGGCCGTCCATCGGGCCGGGCATTCGGATATCCGTGAAGACCGCCTTGATGTCCCGCCGCGTCTCGAGGATGGCAATCGCCTTGTCGGCGTCCGCCGCCTCGATCACCTCGAACCCGCTTTCGCGGATCATCTCCGCCGCGTTCATCCGCTGCAGGAATTCGTCCTCGACGACGAGGACGACGGGCCGCCTCACCGACGTGGCTGCGGCCCGCTCGTCCGCGTCTCGCCAATCGGACTTCAGCGAAAGGGTTGTCGTAAAAATGACCCGACCCGACTCATCGCGCACGCTCACCACATGGACGGGACCGCTGTCGTCACGCGCGGCATCCCTGAACACGGCGGCCAGAAATCCGACGGCCTCGCTCTGGACCATCCTGTGGTCATCGAGATCGGTCCCGATCGCGTCGACGTAACTGGTTTTCCCGTTGTCGAGATCAAAAAAATACCGCGGCATTTCCATTCCATTCCTGTTGCGCCATCTCGCGACCGGCGGCCAAATCAATGCAATGTGCTGCGCTTGAGTTGTTCCAACTCACTCTTCACGGTTTCGTAGCACTCGCACGCCATGGCCTTCAGTCCGGCCACGTCCAGGATCCAGCGCCATCGGGCCGACCAGCGCCGCGGACGCGCCGAACACGCTGTCCCTGCCGATCATGGCGACCTCCGTGATGTCGCCATGAACGAGCCGGACCACCAGGGAGATGATCCCGCTGTGCGGGAAGTAGGCGTTCTCCAGCGCCTCGCCGGCCGCCGCGAGAACTGCCGCGTGGTCAAGCTTGACGTCATGCGATGCGGTTTGACGAGTTCATAATCGGCCGGACTTAAATTTGCCAACAGGCGGTTGGGTGAACGCGGTACCCTCCCCATCGCGAACTCCGGCCATGGCAGGCGGGAGCACAACAGTCTCAGTCATCGGCGCCCAAGAGTCGCAGCCGATAATGGTCAAAGATGCCACGCTTTTGAAAAGGGGCAAGTACGATAGCGAGATTTTTGATGTGCCATATGCACGGAGACGGGCACAACGCATCCAGCCGGCGCGCACCACGCGGATTAGTGGCGTGCAGGCCGGGAAAACTTGCCTTATGAATTTATTGAATTTGATTCGCCATCTGAAGACCTTCGGTAGCGACGAAGCCGTCGGATGAAGGCGAGGTTGGGGCTGCGTCTCTCCGTTTCGAATGCCTCCTAATCACTTTGGCTAACTGACGCGGCCAGCGGGCCGATCGGTACTCCCTCCGTCCGGCGTGTCCGCGTTGCGCGTACGCCTTCAAACGAACCGGTGACAAGCATGTCGACTTTCCTTGAACGTCTGCTGGACTCGTCGACGCCCTCGCCGCACGGGATTTGCCTGTTGTGGCAGCCTGAACTAATCTGGCTTCACGTCGCATCCGACGCACTGATCGCACTGGCCTATTTCTCGATCCCCTTCGCACTCGCGATCTTCGTATCGAAGCGCCGCGACCTGAAATTCGGATGGATCTACTGGTCGTTCGGCGTCTTCATCATGGCCTGCGGGCTGACGCACGTGCTGTCGATCTATACGCTCTGGGTGCCGGTCTATGGCATCGAGGGTCTCGTCAAGGCAGTCACCGCAGCCGCATCGATCTTCACCGCCGTGGTGCTCTGGCCGTTGCTGCCGCAGCTTTTGACCATCCCGTCGCCGTTCGAACTGCACCAGGCCAGGGCTGCGCTCGAAGAGCAGGAAATCAAGAGCCGCGATTCCGAAAAACTGCTGCAGCAATTCCGCGACGCCCAGCGCGCGTTCCGCGAAAGCATGGCCCGCCTGACGGCGGTGGTCGAAACCGCCGTGGACGGCGTCATCCTGATCGACTCCCGCGGCCGCATCCTGCTGTTCAATCCGGCCTGCGAGAAATTGTTCGGATATCACACCGACGAGGTTTTTCACGAGAACGTCAAGATGTTGATGCCGCAAACCTACAGCGTGCGTCACGACGACTATATCGGTAATTTCCTGCGAACAGGCGAGCGCAAGATCATTGGCCTCGGCCGGGAGGTGGTTGGCCGTCGCAAGGACGGCTCGACTTTCCCGATGGAATTGTCGGTCGGCGAGGCCAAGCAGGACGGCGAATCGATCTTCGTCGGCATCATTCACGATCTGACCGGGCGCCAGCAAACCGAAGAGCAGCTCCGCCAGGCGCAGAAGATGGAGACAGTAGGGCAGCTTTCGGGTGGCATCGCGCATGACTTCAATAATCTGCTCACGGTCATCGTCGGCAATGCCGAGCATCTGAGCGATCAGCTGAAATCCCGTCAGGATCTGCGGCAGATTTCCGATGACATCTGCCAGGCCGGCGAACGCGGCGCGGAGTTGACGCAGAGGCTGCTGGCGTTCAGCCGCCGGCAGATGCTCCAGCCGGCCGCGATCGATTGCCACGATCTCCTCGGTTCGATGTACAAGCTGCTGAAACGGACCTTGCGCGAAAACATCGAAATCAAGATTGCCGGGAATTCCGACACGGTTCAGGCCTTCGCCGATCGCGCGCAGCTGGAGTCCGCGGTGTTGAACCTTTGCCTCAATGCGCAGGACGCCATGCCCGCGGGAGGACATCTGACGCTGACGACCGCGGTCGCGTCGCTCGACGAACACTACCAGCAGCTCCACCCGGAGATCTTGCCGGGCGAGTACGCGATGGTCGCGGTCACCGATGACGGCGAGGGCATGCCGCCGGAAGTCGCGGCGCGCGCCTTCGAGCCGTTCTACACCACCAAGGAAGTCGGCAAGGGCAGCGGCCTCGGCCTGAGCATGGTCTACGGATTTACCAAACAGTCGAATGGGCACGTCTCGATCTACAGCGAGCCGGGACTCGGCACCACCGTGCGCATCTATCTGCCGTACGTCGCCGCGAACGCGGAGGGCACGCCCCCTGCCGCCGATGAAAAGTCCACGCCGCCCGGACACGAAACCATCCTGGTCGTGGAGGACGATCTGTTCGTGCGCGCTTCCGTGATCCTGAGGGTCGAGGGGCTCGGATACACCGTCGTCGCCGCCGCCAACGGCAATGAGGCGCTGGCGATGCTCAAGGCCAATCCCGGCGTCGATCTCCTGTTCACGGATATCGTGATGCCCGGTGGCATGAACGGCTGGGAGCTGGCGGATCTGGCGCGCCAGATCCGGCCTGGCCTGCCGGTCCTGTTCAGCTCCGGCTACGCAAGGGAGGCATTGGTCGCGCAGGGCCGCGCCTCGGCGGAATTGGCCATCCTGACCAAGCCCTATCGCAAGGCCGAACTGGCCCTGCGGCTGCGGGAGGCATTGACCGCGACCGTGCTGGTTTCCTGAAAAATCGGCCGCGATGTGTCGTTGCCGGCCCACAGCGGTCTTGCCCGGCACAGACCGCCTGTGAGATGACCTGAGCGGTCTCGAACAGGTGTGATCATGCCAGACAACAGGAAACGTGCCGAAACGCTGCGCAGCGCGCGCTGGTTCGCGCCCGACGATTTGCGCGCCTTCGGCCATCGCTCGCGCGCGATGCAGATGGGCTACGCGCCGGAGGAATGGCAGGGCCGGCCGGTGATCGCGATCCTCAACACCTGGTCGGACGCGCAGCCCTGCCACATACACTTCAAGAGCCGCGTCGACGACGTCAAGCGCGGCGTGCTGATGGCCGGCGGCTTTCCCCTCGAATTGCCGGCGCTGTCACTGTCGGAATCGTTCCTGAAGCCGACCACCATGCTCTACCGCAACATGCTGGCGATGGACGCCGAGGAGCTGCTGCGCGGCCATCCCGTCGACGGCGTGGTGCTGATGGGCGGTTGCGACAAGACCACGCCGGGGCTCTTGCTCGGCGCCACCAGCATGAATCTGCCGGCGATCTATCTGCCCGCAGGACCCATGCTGCGCGGCAACTGGAAGGGCAGGACGCTGGGTTCGGGGTCGGACGCCTGGAAATACTGGGACGAGCGCCGCGCGGGGAAAATCTCCGACAAGGACTGGGTCGATGTCGAGGCCGGCATCGCGCGCAGCTACGGCACCTGCATGACCATGGGCACGGCTTCCACCATGACCGCGATCGCCGAAGCGATCGGGATGACCTTGCCGGGCGCGTCCTCGATCCCGGCCGCCGACGCCGGCCACATCCGCATGGCCTCCGAATGCGGAAGGCGGATCGTCGAGATGGTCTGGGAAGATTTGACGCCGAAACGGATCCAGACCCGAAAAGCCTTCGAGAACGCCATCATCGCGGCGATGGCGATGGGCTGCTCGACCAACGCGATCATCCATTTGATCGCGCAGGCGCGCCGCGCCGGGGCGGATATCGGGCTCGACGATTTCGAAATCGCCAGCCGCAAGGTGCCGGTTATCGCCAATGTGCGTCCGAGCGGCGACAAATATCTGATGGAGGATTTCTTCTATGCCGGCGGATTGCCGGGCCTGATGAGCCGCATCAGGGACCGCCTGCATCTGGATTGTCTGACCGTGACCGGCCGGACGCTCGGCGAGAACCTCGAAGGCGCCGAAGTTTATAATGACGATGTCATCAGAACCGTCGAAAATCCGATCTATGCCGAAGGCGCGCTCGCCGTGCTTAGAGGCAATCTCGCCCCCGACGGCTGCGTCATCAAGCCGAGCGCCTGCGAACCGCGCTTCCTCAGGCACACCGGCCCCGCGCTGGTGTTCGACGATTATCCCGCGATGAAGAAGGCGATCGACGATCCCGATCTCGACGTCACGGCCGATCACGTCCTGATCCTGCGCAATGCGGGACCGCAGGGCGGGCCCGGCATGCCGGAATGGGGCATGCTGCCGATCCCCACAAAACTCGTGAAGCAGGGCGTGCGCGACATGGTGCGGTTGTCGGACGCGCGCATGAGCGGCACCAGTTACGGCGCTTGCATCCTGCATGTCTCGCCGGAATCGTTCATCGGCGGGCCGCTGGCGCTGGTGAAGAATGGCGACAAGATCACGCTCGATGTCGCCGCGCGCACCATCAACCTCGATGTGAGCGAAGCCGAGCTGACAAAACGCCGCGCCGAATGGAGGCAGCCGCAGCCGCGCTTCGAGCGCGGCTATGGCTGGATGTTCACCAAGCACATCAGGCAAGCCAATGAGGGCTGCGATTTCGACTTCCTCGAAACCTCATTCGGCGCGCCGGTGGGAGAGCCGTCGATTTACTGACGTCGTCATAAGTATGTCGTCCCGGACAAGCGAGCATAGCGAGCGCGATCCGGGACCCATAACTACGGGCCTCGATTGGCTTGCGCGATGATGGGGCTGCTTTCTTGCCGGCAACGTCGATCGGTGGTTATGAGTCCCGGCCTTCGCGGGACGACCACATGTGCATCCTGGCTACGACGTCTGCTCCGCCATTCCCACCGCCCACAGCGCGAACGCATAGGCGATCGCGACCTCGTCGAGCCGATTGAAACGCCCTGAGGCGCCGCCGTGGCCGGCGCCCATGTTGACGCGCAGCAGCACCGGGCCGCCTGATGTCATGGTGGCGCGCAGCCGCGCGATCCATTTGGCGGGCTCCCAATAGGTGACGCGGGGATCGGTCAGGCCGCCCATCGCAAGAATCGCCGGATATGCCTTGGCTGCGACATTGTCGTAAGGGCTGTAGGAAAGGATCGTCCTGAAGTCCTTTTCGCTCTCGATCGGATCGCCCCATTCGGGCCATTCCGGCGGCGTCAGCGGCAGTGTGTCGTCGAGCATGGTGTTGAGCACGTCGACGAACGGCACCTCGGCGACGATGCCGGCGAACAGCTCGCCGGCGCGGTTGGCGACTGCGCCCATCAGCATTCCGCCGGCGCTGCCGCCATGGGCGACGACGCGCTTTGTTCCCGTATATTTCTCCGATATCAGCGCGCGCGCGCTGGCGGCGAAATCGTCAAAGCTGTTGGTCTTCTTCTCGCGCTTACCGTCGAGATACCAGCCCCAGCCCTTGTCGGTGCCGCCCCGGATATGGGCGATGGCATAGACGAAGCCGCGATCGACCAGCGACAGCCGGTTGGCGGAGAACGACGCCGGCATCGCCATGCCGTAGGAACCGTAACCGTACAGTAGCAGCGGCGCGGTGCCGTCGCGTTTGAGGTCCTTGCGATGCAGGATCGATACCGGCACCTCGGCGCCGTCATGCGAGAGCGCCATGATGCGGGTTGTGACGTAGTCGGCCGGGTTGTGGCCACTTGGAATTTCCTGGCGCTTGCGCAAAGTCCGCGTGCGCTTCGCCATATCGTAGTCGTAAACTTCGGATGGCGTCGTCATCGACGAATAGGAGAAGCGCAGATTGGTGGTGTCGAACTCGTAGCCGCCCATGGTGTCGAGCGAATAGGCCGCCTCGTCGAAGGCGATGGCGTGCTCGTCGCCGCTGTTGAGATCGCGGATGACGATGGAAGGCAGCGCATTGGCGCGCTCCAGCCGCACCATGTGGCCGGCATAGAGCTCGACATCGAGGACATAAATACCGGAGCGATGCGGGATCAACTCGCGCCAGTTGGCGGGCTCGGGGGCTGCGAGCGGCGCGGTGACGACCTTGAAATCGATCGCGCCATCGGCGTTGGTGAGGATGAACAGCTCGTCGCCGCGGTCGGCCAGCGAATATTGCACGCCGCTCTGGCGCGCCGCGACGAGACGCGGCGGCGCTCCGGGACGGGCCAGATCGATCAGCCGCTGTTCGGAGGTTTCGTGGTCGCCGCCCGCGATCACGCAGAACCGGCCGCTGGAACTTTCATGCAGGTGCGTGAACCAGCCGGCATCCTGCTCTTCATAGACCAGCGCATCGTCCTCTTGCTTCGTGCCGAGGCGGTGACGCCAGACCTGCATCGGGCGGTGATTGTCGTCGAGCTTGACGTAGAAGAAGCTCTTGCAGTCGGTGCTCCACACCACCCCGCCGTCGGTTTCCTCGACGAGGTCGTCGAGATCCTTCCCGTTTGTCCAGTCGCGCACGCGAATCGTAAAATATTCCGAGCCCTTGATGTCGGCGCTCCAGGCCTCGAGCTTGTGATCCGGCGAATGCCGGGCGCCGCCGAACTTGAAATATTCTTCTTTGGCCGCGAGCGCGTCGCCGTCGAGCACGATCTGGATTTCGCCGCCGTCGCGCGGCATGCGGCCAAACATCTCATGCTGACCGCCCTCGCGGAATTTCCGCATATAGGCGTAAGGCCCGTCCGGCGAGGGCACGCTGGAATCGTCTTCCTTGATCCGCCCGCGCATTTCCGCAACCAGCGTCTTCTGCAGGGGCGTGGTGTGGCCGAGCAGGCTTTCGGTATAGGCGTTTTCGGCTTCGAGATATTTCCTGACATCGGCATCGAGCACGGCGGGGTCGCGCAGCACGTCCTGCCAGTTTTCATCCTTCAGCCACGCATAATCGTCCACGACAGTGATGCCGTGGGTGGTGAAGGAATGCGGCCGGCGCGGCGGGACCGGCGCGGGCAGGGAACTCTTCTGGTCCATCGGTATCTCACCCGGTTCTTGTGGGCCCGCGGTCAGGGTCGCGGTCCTCCATGCCATATCGGCTCTCGCCAGCGGATTGCCAGATATGGCGCTCCCGCGCCAGTGCCGCGCACGGCTTGTTGACCGGCGCTTTGTATGGTTAGGCTTTTCGACCCGCGTGCCGAGATAGCGAATTATGCTCTTCAACTCCTACCAGTTCATCTTCCTGTTCCTGCCGGTCGCCCTGACCGGCTATTTTGTATTGGGCCGGTTCAGCAATCTGTTGCCCGTGGTGTGGCTGGCGCTGGCCTCGCTCGCCTTCTACTCCGTCAGCAACTGGCAGTTCGTGGCGCTGCTGCTCGGCTCGATCGCGTTCAACTACCTGATCGGCTTCCTGTTGATCACCAGGAAGTTGCGCGACCGCCTGCGGTTCGCGGTGCTCACGCTCGGCGTCGCCGGCGATCTCATGGTGCTCGGCTATTTCAAATATGCCGGCTTCCTCGCCGCCAACCTCGATGCGCTGTTTTCCGCCGGGCTCACGGTCAACGTCCTGCTCCCGGTCGGGATCTCCTTCTACACCTTCACCCAGATCGCCTTCCTGGTGGACGCCTACCGGGGCAAGGTCGCGGGCTACCGGCTGCCGCATTATGCGCTGTTCGTCACCTACTTCCCGCATTTGATCGCGGGCCCGATCCTCCACCACAAGGACATGATCCCGCAGTTCGAGCGGTCGGAAAGCAAGCGGCCGCACGCGCATCTCGTTCTCTGCGGCCTGATGATCTTCGCCATCGGCCTGTTCAAGAAGACCTGTCTCGCCGACGGCATCCAGCCCTTTGTCGCGCTCGCCTTCGGCCCGACGACGCCGTCCTTCGCCCAGGCCTGGATCGGCGCGCTGGCATACACGTTTCAGCTCTATTTCGATTTCTCCGGCTATTCCGACATGGCGATCGGCATTTCCCTGATGTTCGGCGTGTTCCTGCCGCTGAATTTCAATTCGCCGTACAAGGCCGCCAACATCGTCGATTTCTGGCGGCGCTGGCACATGACGCTGTCGCAGTTCCTGCGCGACTATCTCTATATCCCGCTCGGCGGCAATCGCCGCGGCCCAACCTTGCGTTACGTCAATCTGATGATCACGATGGCGCTGGGTGGGCTGTGGCACGGCGCGGCCTGGACGTTTGTCATTTGGGGCGTGCTGCACGGCCTCTATCTCTGCATCAACCACGCCTGGAGCAATTACGGTCCGGCGGTCGGGCCGCGCTACGCGCCAGCGGCCGGGGTTGCCGCGTTCGTGCTGACGTTCCTCGCGGTCGTCGTTGCCTGGGTGTTCTTCCGCGCCGACAGCGTGGCGTCCGCCATGAGCATCCTTTCAAAGATGGCAAGCCCGGCGCATCTCGAATTGAGTTATCGCGAGATGCTGGCTGCCGCCATGGTCGCGGGCTACGCCGTGCTGGCCTGGTTCGCGCCGAACACGCAGGAGATCATGGGCTACGATCACCATAACAGGACCGTGGGCGAAGCCCTGGGTGGATGGCCGCAGCGGCGCTCGTTCATCTACGCGAGCGCGGCGCTGCTGGCCTTCGCGATCCTCGGAATCCAGCAGCACAGCGAATTCATCTATTTCAGGTTCTGATGAGCGTGCCAGGGAAAAATCTGATCCGCTTTCTCGCCGCGAGCCTCGTGACGGCGCTTCTGGTTGCGGCGTTCAATCTCGCCGTCGATCCGCTGCAGCTGTTCGGGATCTTCAAACTGGGCCGGCACTGGCACACGCCCGACAGCCGGCTTCAGGACGCCGGCCTCATCCGCAGCCAGGATTTCGACACCGTCTTCATGGGGACCTCTCTCGCGGTCCACTTCCGCCAGAGCGAGATCGATCACGCGCTCGGCGTCAAGTCGGTGAAACTGGCGATGTCGGGATCGACTTCCGTCGAGCAGAGTTTTGTGCTCGACGCCGCGCTTCGCCGTCATCCCAGGCTCGTGATCTGGCAGATGGACGACTGGATTTTCCGCGACGCGCCCGATATCGCCTCCGACATTTACATCCCGGCCGATCTGTACCGGATGAATGTCAAGGGCGTCGTAGGATATCTGTTCAGCCTGGAAACGGCCCGCGAGTTGTTGTGGATCGCGCTTCGCGGCATCAGGCCGCTTGGAACCGTTGCGCATGCGCTGTCCGCCGCGCAATATCTCAAATTCCAGGAAGACAATCTGAACGAGCTCAACGCCTTTCCGGCCTATATCGAACTCTCGACCGCCTACAACTCCGCCAAGGCGCGCGCGTCCTTCGCACATTTCCTGAAGGCGCCGGCCGAAATCGCCGCGGGCTATGACTATCAGGCCATGGTCCGCAATTTCGAACGCGATGCGGTCGCCCTCATCGCCGGGCATCCCGACGTGACCTTCGATATCTACTTTCCGCCCTATTCGATCCTGCAACTCGTCTCGATGCGCGATGCCTCGCCGGCGACGCTGAAGATATTCTATGATTTCTCCGCCTACGCCAACCGGCGGCTGACGTCATTGCCGAATGTCCGCCTGTTCGATTTCCGCGACGTCAAGGACGTAACCCACGATCTGAACAACTATGCCGACGTGATCCATCATTCGCACACGATCGATCTGAAGCTCTTGTCCTGGCTGGCCAATGGCGACCACCTCGTCAGCCGCGAGGCGCCCACCGCACCGCTCGAACGGCTGAAGGCGCAGGTCGAGGTCTATCGGACCGACGATGCGGAACGATAGAGGGAAGGTCCCGGCTTTCCTTGTCATGAACACTGCCGCCAAAAATCTGCTCCGGCTTCTCTGCGCGAGCGGGCTTGTCCTGCTGACGGCGGCCGCGCTCAATCTCACGGTTGATCCGCTGCAACTGTTCGGATCCGCGCGCCTCCTGCCCGCGATGTATTCGCAGGACAGCCGCATGCAGAACGCTGGCCTGATCCAGAGCCAGACTTTCGACACCGTCTTCATGGGCACCTCGCTCGCGATTCACTTCCGGCAAAGCGATATCGACCGGCTGCTCGGCGTGAAGTCGCTCAAGCTGGCGATGACCGGATCGAACTCCCATGAACAGAGCTTCGTGCTGGCCGCGGCGCTTGCCCGTGGCGGCAAGCGGGTGATCTGGCAGGTCGACGACTGGATTTTCCGCGACGCGCCGGATATCGACCAGGACATCTATCTGCCCGCCGATCTCTACCGCAGAAATGCCAGGGGTATTGCGGGCTATCTCGTCAGCGCCGCCATGGTCCGGGAATCCGCCTGGATCCTCGCGCGATCGATTCCGCCGATCGCCCCGATGGTGGCGCGGCTGACCACCGGGCTCGTGTTCAGCTTTTCGCTTTCCCACGTCGACGACATCAACACGCTTCGGCCCGACGTCGACACGGCCGAAGCCTACAACGCGGCCAGGGCGCGCGCCGCGTTCGCCTTCATCACCGATCCCGGGCGCAGGAAGTATCTCGCGGAGGGATATGATTACGACGCGATGGTCCGCAACTTCGAGCGCGACGCGGTCGGCCTGATCGCCGGACATCCTGCCGTCCGGTTCGATGTCTACCTGCCGTCCTATTCGATCCTGCAATGGGTGGCGATGCGCGACGCCTCGCCCGGGACACTGAAGATCGTCTACGATTTTACCAGCTATGCCGCGCGCCGATTGACGCAGCTGCCGAATGTCAGGCTGCACGATTTCCGTGCGGTTAGCGACGTCACGCACGATCTGAACAATTATGCCGACGTGATCCATCACTCGCCTGACGTCGATCTGAAAGTGCTCTCCTGGCTCGCGGCGGGAAAATATGTCGTCGACCGCGCGATGCCGGCGGCGTCGCTCGACAGCCTCAAGGCGCAGGTGGAGGCGTACCGGGTCGAAAAGATTGAACGCTAGACCTCGTCATTGCGAGGAGCAGCGCGACGAAGCAATCCATCTTTCTTGGTGTCGGCATGGATTGCTTCGTGGAGCCTGTCATCGGGCGCGCATTCGCGCGGCCCGTTGGCTCGCAATGACGGCGACTAATTCCTTAGCCGCGCGCCGGCGTTGGCGCCGAACACCGGGATCCGGTTGACGGCGAGCACCACCGCGAAGGTGATCACCAGCATCGCGATGCCGAGCACCGAGATCGCGGCGAGGTCGCCGCTTTCGTTGAGGTCGTAGATCAGCACTGACAGCACCTTGGTCTGCGAGGTGAACAACACGATCGCCGCCGAGAGCTCCCGCATCACGCCGATGAAGATGAAACACCAGGTCGCGATCACGCCGGTGCGCAGCAGCGGCGCGGTGATCTGGCGCAGCGACTGCAGCCTGGTGGCGCCGAGAATGCGGCTGGCGTCCTCGAGCTCTGGATGGATGGTCGCGAACGCCGCCTGCAATTGCTGATAGGCCGATGGCAGGTTGATGGTGAGGAACGCGATCAGAAGGATCCACAGCGTGCCGTAGAGCACGAAGGGCGGTCGTGTGTAGCTGAGGAACAGGCCGACACCGAGCACGATGCCGGGAACGGCGACCGGGGCGGTGGCGAGAAAGCCGAGCATACGATGCCCCGCGATCACCCGGCGCGTGGTGACATAGGCGATCACCAGCGCCATGATCGTGCCGAGGGTCGCGGTCGCGGTGCCCAGGATGACGGTGTTTTTCAGAGCAAGCTGGGTCGCGGACAGCTCGGTGAAGACGAACACGACATTCTTAAGCGTCAGGGTCGACGGCGTCACCAGCGTGGTCGCATTCGGCGAGAACGCCGCGTTGAGCAGCGCGAAATAGGGCAGGAACACCGGGCTGAGCAGCACCGCGAGGCAGAATGCCAGCGCCATCCAGCGCCATTTGTTCAGTTCGACCCGGCGCGGCGCGCCGTATTTGCCGCCCACGACCGAATAGCCGCGGCGGCCGAGGATGAATTTCTGCGCCTGCAGCAGCAGGATGGTCAACAGCAACAGCGGCACCGCGGCGGCGGCGGCGAGTTCGAGTTTCGGCGGATACTGGAACAGGCTCCAGATCTTGGTGGTCATGGTGTGGAAGCCGGCCGGCAGCGCCAGGATCGCCGGCGAGCCGAACAGGGTCATGGCCTGCAGGAAGGCGATCAGGGAGCCGGCGACGAGGGCCGGGAGCGCGAGGGGGATGGTGACGCGCCGCGCCGTGGTCCAGGCCTTGCCGCCGAGGATGGCGGAAGCATCCTCGAGTTCGCCCGGCATGTTGTCGAGCGCATTGGCGACGAGAACGAAAACGAAGGGAAAGGTGTAGCAGGAAATGACAAAGACGATTCCGGTCAGCGAATAGATATTGAACAGATGCTCGTCGGAATCGGCGCCGGTGAGGAAACGAAACAGCTGGTTCAGCAACCCGCTATTCGGCGCCGCCAGCAGCTCCCAGGCGACCGCGCCGAGAAACGGCGGCGTAACGAAGGAGGCCGTGACCAGCGCGCGGATGAACTGCCGGCCCGGCATATCGGTGCGGGACACCAGCCATCCCATCGGCGCCGCCACCGCGCAGCAGATCACGGCAGAGCTGGTGGCGATGATCGTTGTGGTCAGCAGCGGATCGAGGAAGTCGGGATTGGTGAACAGCGTGACGAAATTCCACAGCGTCAGATGGCCTGTTTTGTCGGTGAACGCGTAGACTGCCAGCCACGACAGCGGCAGCGCGATCAGCACGATCAGGAAACCCGCGAACAGCCCCAGCACGGGTCTCGTCCAGTCGAATTTGCCGCGCGTGCCGTCGATGGGGGCGGTGAGGGTCATGCGCTTGCCAATCTAAAGAGGCTCGTCATTCCGGGCCTGCGCCCGAAGGCGCATCCCGGAATGACTGCGGAGAGTGACGCGATAGGCGGAGCACACTCACACCCGAAACAGCTTCGCATAGCGCGTCTTGATCTCGTCCGTCATTTGCTCGACGCCGGCGGCATCTTCCTTCATCAGCTTGATGTCCGAAATTTTCCGCCGGCCCGGCTTCGACTGCACCTGGGCGTGAACCGAATATTGCGCGGTGAAGTCGATGAAGAATTGCTGGGTCTCGCGGGTGTGCAGCCAGGCCTGGAACAGTTTGGCGGCGTTGGGATGCGGCGCGGAGGCGAAGATGCCGGTCGGGCCCGAAATGGTCGGCGTGCCCTCGGTCGGGTAGACCGGCTCGACCGGCTGGCCCGCCTCCTTCAACAGCACGATGCCATACTCGTTGCCGTCGGCCATGACCGCGCGCTCTCCGAGCGAAAGCTTTTTCGGCGGATCGGTCGACGACTGCACCTGCATCACCCGCTGCTTCGACAATTTTTCGAAATATTCCCAGCCGAGTTCGCGCACCATCTGGAAGGTCGCGGTCATGATGGTGCCGCTATAGGTCGGGTGCCCCTTGACCATCTTGCCGGCCCATTTCGGGTCGAGCAGGTCGGCAAAGCTTTTCGGCGCGTCCTCGGGCTTCACCAGATTGGTGTTGTAGGCGATCGACGACAGCCAGATCCGCGTGGTGGCGAACATCCCGTCGGGATCGCGGTACTGGTCGGGAAAATATTTCGCGATGTCGTCCGAGACGAAGGGCGCGAGCCAGCCGCTCTTCTTCCAGGGAATGAAGTGGGAGGCATCGGAACTGTTGATGACGTCGGCGGCGTGGATGTTGCTCGCAAATTCCTGGGCCACTCGCTGAAACAGTCGCTCCGAGCCCGAGCGCTCGATCTGCACGGCAATACCGGGATATTGCGCCGCGAACGCCTTGCCGAGCTTTTCGCCGACCGGCAGGTCCATCGACGAGTACAGGACCACCGTGCCTTCCTTTTTCGCCGCGTCGACCAGTTGCGGCGTGATCGCCACGGCCGGCGGCGCCTCGGCGTGCGCGGGCGCGGCGAACACGGCGCCGATTGCAAGCGCGGTGGAGCCTTTCAGCGAGGCCTGCAGAACGTCGCGCCGGGAAAGTCTTTTGCCTCTCATCGCGTCCTCCTGTCTGATGTCACCGGCTCAGCGCGCGGCAGCGTTCGGGCGGCAGATAAAGCCAGACCTCGGTGCCGCGGGGAACGGCGTTGTCCGTCGAGGTGACCACCCGCAAGGTCGCACCATCTGGGGTTTCGACCATGTAGTCGCGGCTGGCGCCGAGAAATACCTGGCGCGTCACGACGGCCTTGACCGCGTTGTCGGGCGTCGGCGGCGCGTGCGTCGAAAGCTGGATGTCGTGCTGGCGCACGGCGACAATGGCTTTCTGGCCGGGGTCGAGTTTCGCGCCCACCACCTGCAGGGTCGCTCCCGCGAAGGTGACGTGATTGGCGTCGCGGGCGGTGCCACTGATCACGTTGCTGGCGCCGATGAAGCGCGCGACGAATTCCGACTGCGGCCGGTCATAAATATCTTCCGGCGTGCCGAGCTGGTCGATCCTGCCGCCGTTCATCACCGCGATGAGGTCGGCGGTGGTCATCGCCTCGGACTGGTCGTGGGTGACGTACACCGTGGTGTAGCGATATTCGTCGTGCAGGCGGCGGATTTCGAACCGCATCTCCTCGCGCAGATTGGCGTCGAGGTTGGACAGGGGCTCGTCGAGCAGCAGCGTCTCCGGTTCGACGATCAGCGCGCGCGCCAGCGCCACGCGCTGCTGCTGACCGCCCGACAATTCACCGGGATAACGCTGTGCCAGCACCTCGAGCTTGGTCGTCGCCAGGATCGCCGCGAGTTTCTTCGCAATGGTGTCGCGGTCGAGCTTGCGCAGGCGCAGGCCGTAGACGATGTTTTCCGCCACCGTCATGTGCGGCCACAGCGCGTAGCTCTGGAAGATCATCGACATCTTGCGGCTCTCGGGCGGCAGGGTGCGTGCCCGCGACGACACCACGCGATCGCCGACATGGATTTCGCCTTCGGACGGTTCCAGAAACCCCGCGATCAGCCGCAGCGTCGTGGTCTTGCCGCAGCCGGAGGGCCCGAGCAGGCAGACCAGCTGCCCGTGATCGATCCGCAAGCCGACATTATCGACCACCGCGAGCGATCCAAATCGCTTGGTCAGGCCACGCAATTCAACGGACGCCAATCAACCCCTCCCCAAATCCGGTTCCCGCTTCTCGCAGGACGCGCAGCGCCGTTGTCGGCTTATTTATCGCTGGATCAATATAAGCACGAAGAAAGGGGCGGCGGAAAGGCTTTGGCGTTCAACTATCGTCGCCCCGGCGAACGCCGGGACGACGTGCCGATGGAGTTTACTGGCTGGACGGTGAAATCGAAGGGCGCGCGCGGCCCAACGATTCCAAATCCATGCGTCACGCGCCCACACTTTCGCCGAGCCAGTCGATCGCGGCTTCGGTGCCGCCTCGGCCGTGGGGAATATCGAGTGCGTTGAGGCCGACTTCGATGACGCCCAGCGTGCCGAGGATCATCGGCGCGTTGACATGGCCCATATGGGCGATGCGGAAGGCCTGGCCGTGCAACTCGCCGATCCCCACGCCCAACACCACGCCGCATTTCTCCTTGCAGTATTTGTGCAGTTCCTCCGGATCGTGGCCGTTCATGATCACGGTCGTGACGGTGTTGGAGCGCTCGGCCGCTTCGGCGATGTTGAAGCCGAGCACCTGGCCCTCGGCCCAGACCGCGACCGCGCGGCGCACGGCTTCGGCCAGCAGGCGGTGGCGCAGGAAGACGTTTTCGAGCTTTTCCTCGAACAGCATGTCGACCGCCTGGCGCAGCGCGAACAGCAGATGCACCGGCGCGGTGCCGGCATATTTGCGGTAGTGCTCGGCGCCGTCGCGTTCGCTCCAGTCCCAATAGGGTGTGCGCAGCCCGGCGGTCTTGTGCACCTCGCGGGCGCGATCGTTGACGGCGACGAAGCCCAGCCCCGGCGGCGTCATCAGGCCCTTCTGCGATCCGGACATCGCGACGTCGATGCCCCAGGCGTCCATCTCGAACGGCATGCAGCCGAGCGAAGCCACCGCGTCCACCATGAACAGCGCCGGATGGCCCGACGCCTTGATCGCCTTCCCGATAGCTTCGATATCGTTATAGGCGCCCGAAGCCGTGTCGACCTGCACCGCGAGGATCGCCTTGATCCTGTGCTCCTTGTCCTGCCGCAGCCGCGCTTCGACCTCGGCCGGGCGAATGGCGCGGCGCCAGTCGCCTTTCAGCACCTCGACATCGGCGCCCATGGCGGCGGCCGCATTGCCCCAGCCGATCGCAAACCGGCCGCTCTCCAGCACCAGCACCTTGTCGCCGCGCGACAGCACGTTACTGAGTGCGGCCTCCCAGGCGCCATGGCCGTTGGCGATATAGATGTAGGACTGGCCCCTGGTGGCGAACAGTTTCGAGAGATCGCGCAACAGGCTGTCGGTCAGATTGACCATCTGCTCGGAATAGATGTCGAGCGCCGGACGATGCATCGCCCGCAGCACTTCGTCGGGCATGGTGGTGGGCCCGGGGATCGCCAGGAATTCCCGGCCCGCGCGAACGACCATTTTTCTTGTTCCTTCTTGGGTATGCCTGAGGGGAGGGATGCCGGGGAATGGCGGGGAAAACAAGCTAGAACATGATCATAATAGATTGATTCCGTCATTGCGAGCGAAGCGAAGCAATCCAAGGCACCGCAAGTGGAAACCTGGATTGCTTCGTCGCTTCGCTTCTCGCAATGACGGTAACCACCTCTGGCCCGCCCTTACTTCCCCAGCGCGTCCGTGATGCCGTGCCAGATCTCGTCCTTGATCTCGGTGGCCGGCGGGCTCGGAATCACGTCCGCGGGGCTTGTCCGTTTCTGGCACGCCACGACCAGCCGCAAGATCCACACCTCGCCGTCGGTGTAATAGGGATCGCCGCCGCCATTGCGCCCCGTCACGGTCGGGCCGATGCCCGTCACCTGGTATTTGGCGTCGACCATGCCGGCGGCTTCGAGGTCGGAGGTGAGTAGCTTCCGTTCGGCGTCGATATCCGGCCCGATATGGTGGGTGATGGCCCCGGTATAATGGCTGACGCCAACGCTGCGGTCATAGGTCACCGCACCGAGCCAGACCGGCCGCTGCTCCTGTCCCCGGTCCAGCACCTTCCAGAACCGCACATGATGGCGGTGATCGGCGCTCTTGCCATCAGGTCTTTCGAACGCGAGATCCTCGCGGCGGTCGAGATAAAACAACGGGCTCACCGGCGCGTCGCGATAGGGCCGGTCCAGGAGCACGCTGCCGGCGATCTCGATCGAGGAGCGCAGCGTCACGGGATCGGCGGGAAACCAGCCGGCGGCGTGCATCGCGCAGAGCACGTCCTTGTTGTCGCCGACCAGGCCGACATTGATGGGATCGCCGGGAATGCCCTGCGCGGTGCGCGTCACCATCGGCAGATCGGCGAGGCCCTTCTGGTGCTCGTAATGCGTCCACAGCGCCGGCAGCGCGAGATAGGCGAGGCACGTGTAGGCGAGCACGATCGCGAGCGCGAACAGCAGAAACCGCTGCAGCCGCGAACGATCCGGCAGCCGTTGCGATTCCATGTCGTCGTAAAGATCGGCCACGGCGCCCGCGCTCACTGATACATGCGCCTGGCAGCTTAGCGCATTCCAGGTGCGGTGGCTTCATCCTTCGGGACGCGCGCAAGGGCGCGCTCCTCGGGATGAGGCCTGAAACCTTTGCTTCGCCGGATGATCTTCCAGGCCCTCTGGTGAGGAGCGCGTCGCCTGACGATGCTTCGCATCGCCGGGAGAACCATGAGGCCCCTATCGTCGCGTCTCCCGGCAGCCGGCGGCTTCGGCGTCCTCCACCGAGCAGAACCAGCGCGTGCCCTTGCTGATCTTCATCTTGATCTGCGTGTACCAGCGGCTCTTCGGGGTGTGGTAGATGCATTCGCCTGACGTGTTGACGTTGCCCTTGATGGTGCAATCGGGCGAGGGCGCGACCGATCCGGAGGCCGACGCCAGGAGGATCGCATGCGCGTTCGGCGGCGGTTTGGCGGCGCCGAGGATGGCAGTTTTCTTGTTGCGGACGCGCCAGTCCCATGGCGCGATGAAGGCGCCCTGCCACATCCCGGCCTTGGCCTCGCGCGCGGCTTTTTCGTCGGCCTCGTAGTCGTGGGAGACGCGGACAAAGGCCAGCGCCCATCCGTTCCGGACCAGCCATTTCTGGATGTCCTCGCCGTCGACCTCGCACCGCGCCACGATGCGGCCGCGGCGGTCGGCGGCCTGCCGCGGGTGACAGGTCCAGCTCTTGTTGCCGACGTGTTTTATGAGTTCGTCGCGCGCGGCGACGCCGCAGGTCCAGCGCTCGCCCGTGTTGTTCAGGCACAGCTGATCCACCGACGGCGCGTCGATGCCGCCGAGACGAATCCGGGTCGAGCCGATCTGGATGGAATCGCCCTCGCGGATTTTCGGCGCGCCGGTAACGTCGGCGGCTTCGGCAAGAGCCGGCAAGAGAACCGGCATGAGCGATAACGCCATCGCCGGAAGGAATTTCATGCGCATGTAATGAGGCCGCCTGCAATGGAATCGGGTCGCTATTGCGTGCGATTGTGGTGCGGATGGGGCCAAAGCACCAGCGGGCGAGGAGCCCGTTGCTTTCAACTTTGCGCTATCGTCGTTGCGAGCGACTCGCGGTTGGTTCACATCGTCGTCCCGGCGCTCGCCGGGACCCATACGCCGTGTCCTCTCATTGGAAGACGCTGTTCGACAGCTTTCGCGCAACATGAACGGCTGTGGTCATGGGGACCGGCGTTCGCCGGGACGACGTGGACTATTGGCGCCCGCCCACCCCCATCATCGCCCGCCGCGCCAGGGCGAGCCCCATCAGCACGAAGGCCGAGGTGACTTCGGGACCACCCACCAAAATGCGGGTCGGGGTCTTCATCTTGTTCCACTCATAGGCTCCGAACGGCCCGTGCCTGCCGCCCTCGCCGAAGCTTGCGATGATGCAGTGCAGGGCCGGCGTGAAGGCGGCGCTTCCGGCGCCGAGATGGCCGAGCGCGATCAGCGCCAGCGCCGCGTCGAAGGCGTTCATCTCATGGGCCATCAGCTCGGTCTGCACATAGGCGAGCACCCGGGAGCGGATGAAGTCGAACGCGCCGTCGGGGTCGATCGCGGCTTGCGCCGTGAGCGGCAGCGCCAGGAAAGCCGCATAGCAGCGGCCGAAATAGGCGCAATAGAGCTCCGGCAGATAATAGATGTGCGAGCGCGGATCGGCGAAGGCGCGGCTCGCCGCGAGCCGCTTCTGGAACGCGATGATGCGGTGCACGGTGTCGAGCCGCGACGGCGTCTCCAGCACCTTCCAGCGCGCGAGGTTGCGGAAGGAGACTTCGAGGATGTCGAGATTGAGCGTCGGATCGAGGTCGTTGCCGAACGGCCGTTCGCCTTCAAGACTGTCGATCCAGGTGGCGACGCCGCCCTCGTAATCGATGTTGTCGTTGATCGGCACCGTCACCAGGGGCTCGTTGGCGCCGCCGCGGACCTGGTAGCCGGCGTAGAAGTCCAATAGCGGCTGGTCCAGCATCGGGTCATCGGAGCCGGCCTGGGTCGCCGCCGAGAACGAACATGCAGTGGTGTCGCAATCCGGCACGTAGACGCCAAAACCCAGATCCTGCTTGATCTGGGCGAAGAAGCGCGAGAAGCGCGGATGCGGCAGCGGCGCCAGCGCGGTGACGACGTTGAAGCTCGTGCCGTCCTGCGCGCGCACTTCCTCGCGGCTGGTGGTCAGGCAAAACGCGACCATCTCGGAAATCGCGCCGCGCGCGGTCGCGGTCTCGCCCGGCGAGGCCAGCCCGGTCTCGATAAAGCTCAACAGCGCCTCGGTGAAGAAGGCGTCGTAATAGGCCGAGCGGTGGCGGATCTGGACCGGCTCCCACATCGGCTCGGCGATGCCCTTCCACGGCGGGTTGATGAGGTCGCGCGCCGGCGAGCGGGCGATGAAGACCCGCGCCAGGTTGAACAGCAGCGTCGAGTTCTTGTAGCCGCGCGAGTTCAGTCCCGTCAGCGCCATCAGCAATTCGCGGCCGCGCAAATCGGGATCGCCGAGCAGGTTGAAGGCGGCATAGGTCGGGATGAAGCCGTTTTTCGCAAACGAGCGTAACAGATGCGCCCCGCAGGCGCGGATGGCCTTCTCGATCTCGGCGGGGCCGGGCGCGCGGCCGGGCGTCGCGACGGGTTTGGGCCTCGGATGGCTGTGCTCGATGGTATCCAGCAGCGCCGCCACTGGCGCCCCGATGGCGGCCCAGTCCGGCGCCGCCTCGTCGCGGGCGGAGGCGAACGCGGCGCGCAAGCCGCCGAGCCGGCCCTCGTCGCGAAGTTCGGAGAGGCCGGTGCGGCGCAAGAGCGGGCGCAGCGCGGGATTGCCGAGCGCGGTGCGATAGAACTTTCCGAGATGCGGGTCGCCGCCTGCTGAGCGGCGCAGCAGGGGATCGCAGACGTCATACAGCGACGGGCCGTCTTTCCGGGCCGTCAGCGCGCGGCAGGCGGCCCCGGCGAAATAGCTAAAATGCATGAAAATCTTTCCCCCGCCGGTAGCGTTTTCGAGCGAAGTGGACCCCGGTTCGCGTCAGAAAACGCGTCAAAACAAGATCAGATTGCCGGCGGGCCACGCCAAACCCGCGAAAGAGCGGTGGCCATCCCCCTCCGAGCATCCCCCAAGCCTTTGAAAAAACTATCCTAAAATCTGCGAAATACAAATGTGACCAAAGTCACAGAGATTTTTGGCGCGATTTTGGAAAGATTTGTGCTGGCCTGCGGCACCATTAAGTACCTGCCGCATTGGTGGAAATCGCCCGCGGGCGCCGTTCACTTTGACCGGCAAACGGGGGCTACCAATACGTCAATACGGTTGCCGGATTTCCGCCGTCAGGTTAATGCTTTCTTTGTTGCGGTGCCGCAAATTGAGCGCAATTGGGCGGCACACCGTCCGGCAACCCCAACAAGACCTGAATGGCGTAGGCGCGACTCTTTCGGCGCGCTTTCATTTGTGACGAGGAACGACCCGAGATGAATGTAACGCTCCTTCGCGTTTCCAGCCGTCCGGTTGCCATTGCCGCCGTTATCGTCGGCATGGTGTCGCTGGCGATCGGCGCCCATGCGGCGCTGAACCTGCGCTCGCTCGATGCCGCCAAGGCGAGCGCGGCCGCGGCCGCCGTCGACACCGGCAAGAAGGCCTCGCGCATTGCGCTCGTGATCGGCAACGGCCATTACCCCGACGCCAACGCGCCCCTGTCCCAGCCGATCAACGACGCCCGCGCGCTGACCTCCGAGCTGCGCCGCGACGGCTTCGACGTCGAAATCATCGAGGACGCCTCCAAGGACGACATGACCCGCGCGGTGGCTCGGCTCAAGGCAAAGGTGCGCCCCGACAGCGTGGTGATGCTGTTCTACGGCGGCTACGGCATCCAGGCCGGTCGCGAGAGCTACATGATCCCGGTCGACGCCACGATCTGGAAGGAGAGCGACGTCCGCCGCAACGGCGTCTCGATCGAATCCGTGCTCGAGGTGATGAAGGAGCAGGGCGCCTGCGCCAAGCTCGTCGTCATCGACGCTTCGCGCCGCAACCCCTATGAGCGCCGCTTCCGCGCCTTCTCCCATGGCCTGGCGCCGATCGCCGCACCCGACAACGCCCTGATCCTGACCTCGGCGACGCCGGGCCAGGTCGCCGACGACAGCAAGGACCAGCACTCCGTGCTGGTGAGCGAGCTTCTCACCAACATCGGCGCCCGCGACGCCGACAAGCCGACCGCGGCCGAAGCCATCTTCAACAAGACCCGCGTAGCCATCTCGAAGGCCACCGCCGGCGAGCAGGTGCCGACCGTCTCCTCCTCCCTCCTCGAAGACGTGAGCTTCGCCGCGACGGACAAGGCCGGGAGCTAAGCCACCCGCTCTCTCGTCGTCCCTGCGAAAGCAGGGACCCATACGCCGTGTCGCTTGTTGTAAGAAACGCTGTTCGCCGGCTTTCGCGCCATAACCACCCTCTGTGGTTATGGTCCCTGCTTTCGCAGGGACGACAGCAACTCCTACTTTCCCACAGCATTCGCCGTCACCGCCCGCACCGGATCGCCCTCGCGCAAGAGCGCCCCGGCGCGCGCCACCACGACGTCGCCTTCGTTCAGCCCTTTGCGGATTTCGACCTGGCCGCCCGACATCAGCCCGACCTCGACCCCGCGGGTTTCGACATGGGCGCGGCGCACCACCTGGACCACGGTGCCGGCCGAGCCGTAGAGCACGGCGGTGAGCGGCACCGAGACGTTGTCGCAATTCTGCCCGGCCTTGATCATCGCGCGCCCCGATGAATTCACCAAGAGCCGCCGGTTGGTGGTGATGCCGATGAAAGCCTGGCCGAGCTGGCTGTTGGGTTCGATGGTCGGCGCGATCCGGCGCACCTTGCCGTCGACCTCGCCGGCGCCGGGGATCCTGATCCGCGCGGTCTGGCCCACCTGGAGCTTGCCGATGTCCTCGACCGGGACGAGGCCCACCAGGTCGTATTCGCTGCGCGCGATGATCGTGAACAGTGCCTCGCCCTTGGCTGATGCCACCGCGCCGATCGTGGCCGTGGAGGCCTCGACCAGCCCGGCCACCGGCGCCTGCACCTGGGCGATGCCGCCCTCCGGCAGCGTCAGTCGCGCCAGAATTTGGCCCGCGGTGACGGTATCGCCGGCCTCGACCAGGATTTCCGCAACCTTCAGGCCCGGCCGCTCGGGTCGCACCATGGTCTCCTCGCGCGCGATGATGATGCCGGAAACCTCGACGATATCCGCAAAGCACGCCTTCGCCGCCGTGAGCACCGTGACCGCCGCGCCCCTGGGGGCGTCGGGATCGTCCGCGGCGAGCGCGGGGGAGGCGACGAGGGAGAGGAGGAGGAAGGCTGGGGCGAGCAGGTTTCGCGAGAGGTTGTGCGCGGGCAAAGAAGGCATCGGAATTCCTGTTCCGTTTTCGAGCGGCATAGATATCAGGCAGCGGGCGGGCGCGCCATGCACCCTCGTAATTAGACCCAGCCCGCCGTGCTTTGGTTCAATGCTTCGCCGTCGGCACGATGGCGTCAGCAGCCCGCGCCACTCACGAAGGCTGCTTCCTTCGCAGCGGCGTCACGTTCCCCGCGGCCTCGACATCCGCCGCCTGCTCCCCTTCGCGCCAGCGCAAGATCTCCACCGCCAGCACCGGATGATTGAACCCCTTCAGTTGCAGATCATCCAGCGGCCGGGCGTCGACGAAAGCCTCGACCATGCCGTAGACGCGCCGCGCCACGACGATCTGCCCGGCCCTGGCTTCGTCGCATAGCCGCGAGGCGAGATTGGTGACGCTGCCGATCGCGGCGTATTCGAGACGCTGCTCGAAGCCGATCTGGCCCAAGGTCGCATAGCCGAGCGCGATGCCGACGCCGAAGCCCAGGCTGTGCCCGCGGTTGCGCCAGCGCTCGGTCAGTACGCCAATGGTGTCGCGCATCTCGACCGCCATCTTCACCGCGCGCTTGACGTGGTCATCGAGCGCGATCGGCGCGTTGAACAGGATCATCACGCCGTCGCCGGCATAGCGGTCGAGCGTGCCCTCGTAGCGGAAGATCAGTTCGCCAAGGGCGGCGTGATATTCGCGCAGCACGTTCATCGCCTCTTCCGGCTCGGTCGTCTCGGTGAACGAGGTAAAGCCGCGCAGGTCGCAAAACACCACCGTCACCTCGCGGCGGTGGCTGTCGAGCAGCGCGTCGTGGCCGTCGGAGGAGGCGATCAGCTGCGCCACCTGCGGCGCGAGGAAACGCTCGAGCTTGCGGATGCGCTCGATCTCGGCGAGCTGCTTCTCGACGCGCTCCTCCAGCGACCTGTTCCAGTCCCTGAGCTGGTCGGTCTGCTCCTGCAATTGGGCCGCCTGCTGCTGCACGGTGGAATGCGCCGAGGCCAGTTCGCGGCCCTTCTGGTCGACCTCCGAAAACAGCCGCGCGTTGCGCATCGCCAGCACCGATTGATGCGCGAAGGTGCGCATCAGCCCGATCAGGTTGTCGGAAAATTCGCCGGCCTCCTTGCGCAGCACCACCAGCGATCCCAGCGTGCCCTGCTGGTCGACCAGCGGCACCACCAGCACCGAATGAAAGCCGGCGGATACCGCGACGTCGCGCAACAGGTGATCGGCCGACGTGGCGAGATCCGATATCGCGACCGGCTCGCCTTTGGCCGCGGCCTTGCCGAGCACGCTTGAGGCCTCGTCGATCACGAGATGCGCGCCCTCGGCATTCCGGTCGATGCCGTTCGCCTCGGTCAGGTTGAACTGATGCTTCGCCGCATCGTAGCCGTAGATCAAGACGGCGTTGGCCTGGGTGATTTCCAGCGCGCGCGCCGCCACCGTTGGCAGCACGGCGTTGAGATCGAGCGAGGAGGAAACCGCGCGGCCGACTTCCTCCAGCACCTTGAGCTCGTTGATCGAGCGCGCCAGGTCCCGCGTGCGCTCCTCGACCTTGGTCTCCAGGATCGAATAGGTCTGGTGCAGCTGACCGGCCATGCTGTTGAACTGGTCGGCGAGTTCTTCCAGCTCGTCCTTGGTCTGCACCTCGATGCGATGGCCGAAATCGCCGGCCCCCAGCCGCCGCGCGCCGGCGCGCAGCGCGTCGATCGGGATCAGCATCCGCCGCGCCAACAGCGTGCCGGCCGTGATCGCGACCACGAGGCCGAGCCCGATCAGAAGCGCGATCCGCACCAGCTGATCCCGGATCGGCGCCAGCGCCTGCGCGGTCGGCTGCTCGAACAGCACGAACCAGCCGAGTTTCGGGATGGCATTGGCCGCCGTCATCACCGGTTGCCCCTGCGCATCCTTGCCCGACGGCCGCGCGTCGCCGTTCTTCAGCAGCGATTCGACCTGCGGCAGCTTCGAAAGATCCTTGGCCAGCTCCGGTCCCGCGGCCGACGTCGCCAACACCTTGCCGCGGGGATCGACCACGAAGGCTGTGGCCGCCTTGCCGACCTGGGCCTCGCCGAGGAAATCGGCGAGGAAGGAAAGATCGATATCGGCGAGCGTGACGCCGGCATTGAAGCCGGAATGCGACACCGCGATCGACATGAAGGGCTGGCCGCCGCGGAATTCGGCCGGCGAATAGCTGACGCCGCGGGTGACGGCTTCGGTGAAGCGGATGTCGCGGGAAAAATCCGCATTGCTGCCGACCACGCGGGCAGCGCTGCGCGACATCTTCAGCTGCTCGTGGCCGGCGCCGTCGAGCAGCGTGAGCTGGCTGACCGGCGCCACCTGGTTGAGCAGCTGGGCGTAGTCGGCATTGTGCTGGGCCAGCGTCTGGGCGTAGGCGCGCGTCACCCAGCTGACCTGCCGCTCCAGCTCCGCGATCGACTGCTCGATCCGCCGCGCGGTGGCTTCCGCCTTCTCGCCCATGGCGCCGGTAAGCGTTGCCCGGGTGGCGCGGTAGGAGATCCAGGTCTCCATCGCGCCGTTGACCGCGAGCACGAAGATCACGAGCCCCACCAGCGCGAGCACGTATTTGCCGAACAGGCCCTGCCGGAGCGACCAGATCTTGTCCTTGACGCCGATCATCCAGACCCTCGGAAGCAGCCCCCTATGGCGGCCTCGGTTCATGGCCGTTCCGGCCGGGGTCCTGTCTAGCACAAAAGGAGGGGTGGGGCCGGGCCCCTGCCAGCGTGGTTAGCCCCGATTCCGGGCACGTTCCTCACTTCTCCCTCCCCCGACGCGCGCAGCGCGTTGCGGGGAGGGCCGGGGTGGGGGCGGTGCCGCGAAGGTGGTGAGAATAATGTGCTCGGTAAGCGCGATGTCACCGATTGAACAACTGCCGCAGCACGTCATTCATCGCCGGGCTGTCCTGCTGCGGCGGAGGGGTCGCATCATTCTGCGGAGGCGCAGCCGGGGCAGGCGTCGCCGGCGCCGGAATGCTGCGGCCCTGACTCGCTCCCTGGCCAGTGCCCTGGCTCAACCCCTGCTGCAGCAGATTGCCGATGGTTTCGCCAAGCGCGCCGCCGAGCGGACCGGACGAATTGCCGCCCTTGTTGCCGCCGCTGTCCTGTCCGCCGCCGAGCCCGGAAAGTCCGCCGCCGCTGCCGAACAGGCCCTTGCCCATCTCCTTGAGTTTCGCATAGGCCGCATCGGGATTGTCGAGGATGCCCTGCATATCAGGATAAATGCGCGGCTCTGCCCAGGGGCCGTCGATGACCACGGGAATGCCGAGCCCGACCGGATCGGAGGCGCGGCCCTGGCCTTCGGTGGTCAGCACCAGTTTCGGCTCGACCCGAAACGCCAGCGTCTGCGCCCCGAGATCGACGGTGCCGGCGCCGGTCATTTTCACCAGCGGGCCGACCAGGTTGAGATCGCTGGTGGTGGCCTGGCCCTTCTCGACGCGGAACGAGGCGCCGAGTTGCGTCAGGTCCGTGGTCTGCTCCTTGCCCTCCTGCCAGCCCGACAGCGTGCCAGACGTGAGCGAGCGGATCATCTGCGCGACGTTGAGGCCGCGGATCGCGCCGTCCTGGAACACCGCGAACACGGTGCCGTCGAGGTTGGACATGATGGCGCGCTGGCTGTTGCCGGTCGAACGCAGCGCGAGCTTCGCCTGCAGCTTGCCGTCGAGCTTGTCGAAATCGGCCGCACTTCGCAGCAGCGGCAGCGCGCGCACGCCGGCGAGGTCGCTGCGCAGCGAATAGGTCGGGTCCGGCAGCGAGGCGTCGACGATCAGATCGCCGTTGGCCGTCCCGCCATAGGCGCCGAGATTGGCGAACCGTATCTTCATGACCCCGCCGGCCAGTGCGCCGTCGATCGCGGCCGGCGCGAAATGCGCCTCGCCGATATTGATCTCGGCGGCGGAGATGCGCGCCTGCACGTCGACATAGTTCAATCCCGTGAGGTCGATCGTGACGTTGCTCCATGGATGCTGCGGGCCTTGTGGCGATGAGGCGCCGCCTTTCGCGGAAGAAGCGATGTCGAGCCGCTGGAAATCCAGGTCGAGCTTGACCAGCGGCTTGCTGGAAAGATCGGCCGACGCCCAGCCGTTGAACGCGCCGTCGCCGAGCGTGCCGGAGACGCCGTTGACCATCACCACCGCGCCGTTGAGCCGCAGCTCGGCCTTGGCCGACAGCGGCGCGGCCAGCGCGCCGGGGGCCTCCAATTTGAGTTCGACCGGAATGTTCTGCCGCTCGCCGGGATGGGCGGGCGCGGTGGCGGCGACGGCGAATGTGAGCGGCTGCTCGCCCGCCCTGGCGCGGCCGGTGATCGTGACCTTGCGGTCATCCGATATCACGGCGCTGACGTTGATGGCCTCGATGCGATTATTGACGCGATCGCGCACATTGGAAAACTCCACCGCGCCGTCGGTCACCGTGACGCGCTCGACGACCGGCGCGTTGGCCTCCGGCTCGGCACCGGGCGTGGCCGACCGCGACGGCGGACCGAGTGGTCCGGTGCGTTCGCGCAGCAGCGGCACATGCAGCACGGGCCGGGTCATGACGAGTTCGGTGACTTGCGGATGGCCGGACCAGACGCTCGCCAGCGTCACGTCGGCCTGCACGCTGCCGACCGTCAGGCGGCTGGAACCATCGCGACCCTTCGGATCCTGTAAAATGACGTCGTTCATGGTCACGTTCAGCGACGGCCACACCCCGATCCGGGTCGCGCCAGCGATTGTCAGGCGATAGCCGGTTTCCCGTTCCACCCGCGCCTGGATCGTCGAGGTCAGGAATCCCGAGGGCACCCCGACGACGGCGAGCAGCACCAGCACGACGATGATGGCGGCAACGGCGCTGCCGGCGATTTTCAAGGCTCTCATGACGACGTTCCAGAACGGGCAGAGGGCGCCGAGCTTATCCCGGAAGGGCAAACCGCTCAAAGCCGCCAAAAATAGCCCGGGGGTGCTGCAAAGTTATGTGACTTATGACACACTTCACGGGACACCCATTTTTTCAAGACGACTCCAGTTTGACGATTTTGCGCCGGCTCCGGTTCGAGCCGGACCCAGGGAAGGCATTGCGATGAGCAAAGCGGCCGAATTTGCCGTCATTTTGAAGATGAATCCGATGTTCGCCGATCTCGGCGCCGACGAACTGGCGCGGATATCGAGCCTTTGCCACACCGAGCACCTCGCGGCCGGCGAGACACTGTTCCAGAAGGGTGATCCCGGCGACGCCTTGTTCGGGGTCCGCCGCGGCCAGATCCGCATCGAGACCGGCGCATCGGACGGCAGCCGCCTGACGCTGAACTTCATGGGGCCGGGCGACCTGTTCGGCGAGGTGGCGGTGCTCGACGGATTCAGCCGCACCGCCGACGCCACCGCCGGCGAGCCGACCGAACTGTTCGTATTGCGGCGCGACGATTTCCTTTCGCATCTCGAGCGCGAGCCGAAGGTGGCGCTCAAGATCATCATGCTGCTTTGCCAGCGCATCCGCTGGCAGAGCGAGCGGATGGAGGAATCCATGCTGCAGCCGTTGCCGGTGCGGCTGGCGCGACGGCTCTGCGCGCTGGCCTCCGATTTCGGCTCAGAGGTCCACATCTCGCAGGAGCAACTCGGCGTGTTCGTCGGCGCCGCACGGGAAAGCGTCAACCGTCAGTTGCAGCTCTGGCGCAAGGACGGCATCCTGGACCTGCAGCGCGGTCGCATTCTGCTGCAGAACATGGGCAAGCTGACGGCGGTCGCGAGGAACGAATAGGGCGTTTGCGCGCGTTCGCTCCGAGATGTGCGCGGCGTCAGCGCGGGAGGAGCGAGCCCGAACCGTTTGCCGGCCTCGCGGCGCGAGCGCAGCCGGCGAACATTTTTTTGAGCAGACATGATCTCAATTGGGCCACCAAATTCTTCAATTTGGAACATGAATATTTTTTAACAAACCGAAACACGTTGCGCAGCAATGCACGACCGTTTGACCTCCGCTCCCACGGGGCGGTGGATGGAATGTGTTTGCCTGCACGCTTCGAGTTCTTGTACCCGCGTTTGCGTACCCGAGTGTCCGTGCCATGTATCTTGCGTTCTCAGAGCTGGTTGCGCGCTCGGAAATGTCGCCTGCTCGCTGGCGAAGACCGTTTCTGACCTGGCTGGATGGCGTCGAAGCGGGGTGGGCCGTACCGCTTCTGCTGATCGGTTTTGTCGCGGTCTGGCTGGCGTTTCTGGTCATCGCTTATCTCGGGGGCGATTTGCACCCCGATGTGCTGGAAACATGGACGCTCGGACGCAGCCTTGAATGGGGCTACGCCAAGCATCCCCCCTTGATGGGGTGGATTGCTCGCGCATGGACCTCGGTCTTTCCGCTCACCAACTGGTCGTTTCAGTTATTGGCGTTGACCAATTCGGCGATCGCGCTGTGGGCCGTCGATCTGATCACGCGTCATTTCGCAAGGGGCGACAAGAGAATCGTCGTGCTGCTGCTTCTCATGCTGCTGCCGGTCTACCAGTTCCACGCGCAGCGGTTCAATGCCAACGCGGTTCTTTTGCCCGCGTGGCCGATCGCGACCTATTGCTTCCTGCGGTCGTTCGAAAGCCGAGAGATCGGATGGGCCGTTGCCGCCGGCGCCACGGCCGCGCTGGCGATGCTGGGCAAATACTATTCGGTGTTTCTCATTGCGAGTTTCCTTGGCGCGGCGATATGTCATCCGCAGCGCCGCGCCTATTTCGGTTCGTTGACCCCCTGGATCTCCTCGGTCACCGGATTGGCCGCGCTCGCACCGCATATCTATTGGCTGGCGACGACCGGTGCCAAGCCGTTCGCTTATGCGCTTGAACGGCACGCCGGCAAGGCCCATGCCCCCTTGCTGATCGAACCGCTGATCTTCCTTTCAGGCGTCGCGCTCGTTCTGGTGATACCGGCGGCGGCATGGGCGCTGATCGCGGGGAGCCGTCTCAAGCAATTTCCGCAGGATTTTCGGGCCATGAATCCGGGTCTCTTGCTGCTGTTTTTCGTCAGCATCGGCACGCTGGTCCTGCCGCCGATGGTTGCGGCCGGGCTGGGAGCCGATTTGCCGCCGATCTGGGCGCTGCAAGGTCTTTTTCTTTTCGGCGTCCTGATCGTCTGCGGCGCCAGCTATCCCATCGAACGCTTCTATTCGGTCAATCTGGCCACGCTTGTCATCGGCATCGCGGTGCTGGCCGTCGTCGTGGTGGCGCCGGTTCACGCCCTCTATCGCAACGTCCATCCGTTGAACGAAGGGCGCAATTTCTATCAGCAGTCCGCGATGGAATTGACCCGGCAATGGCACAGGCATTCAGATGCGCCGCTTCCGGCCGTCGGCGGTGACGACGGCCTCGCCTTCGCGATGGCGTTCTACAGCCCCGACCATCCCTTATATGACGCGCGGCTGGTCCTCCCGAATGTCGAAAAATTGCCGCGCGAGGTAACGCTCGAACGGGGATGGGCGGCCCTGTGCTATGAGGGCGACAGCTACTGTATCGCGTCCACGGAAAGGATCGCCGCCCGCGCTTCCCGCTACGTCATATCCGATTTCGTGCTGGAATCGACGCTGCTGGGTCAACCCGGCGCAGCCCAGGGTTTTACGGCCCTCATCGTGCCGCCCGCTGCCGCGGACGACGTCGCGCCGCCCACGGGCGTGGCGGAAGATATCAGCGCCCTTCGGCAGGGGCCGGCGCCGGCGTATTAGGGGCTCAGGATGAGAAGCATGGCCGGCGCGTTACTCCGCTGCCGGCGAACGGACGATGGTCGGCGGCGGCCCGCGGCGATCGCCGGAGTGATCGGGCCTCGCCTCGTCGCTCTCGGCATGTGAGACCACGAGCTTTTTCCCAAAACGCCAGCACAGCGCGCCGATGTCGTCCATCAGCATGAACATCGCCGGCACGAACACCAGCGACAGCACAGTCGAGAAGATGAGACCGCCGATCACGGCGAGCGCCATCGGCGAGCGGAATTCACCGCCGGCGCCGAACGCCAGGGCCGAGGGCATCATGCCGGCGGCCATCGCGATCGTGGTCATGACGATCGGGCGCGCGCGCTTCATGCCGGCATCGATGATCGCTTCGTGGCGCGGTCGGCCTTCACGCATCGACTCGACCGCGAATTCCACCAGCATGATGGCGTTCTTGGTGACGATGCCCATCAGCATCAGGATGCCGATCCACACCGGCGTCGTCAGTTGCTTGCCGGTCACCAGCAGTGCCGCGATCGCGCCGCCGATCGAGAGCGGCAGCGAGAACAGGATCGTGATCGGCTGCAGGAAGGTGCCGAACAACAGCACCAGGACTGCGTAAACCATCATCAGGCCGGCGGTGATGGCGGTGGCAAAGCCTTGCGACAATTCGTTGAGGCTTTCGGCATCGCCGGAGGGGCTGACCTTGACGCCCTTCGGCAGCGTCTTCATGACCGGCAGTTCGTAGATCTTCTTGGTGGCGTCGCCGAGCGCGGCCGAGCCGACGAGGTCGGCAGCCACCGTGGCCTGGCGTTCCCGGTCGTAGCGGTTGATGCTGGTCGGGCCCTGGTCGAGCTTGATGTCGGCGACCACAGACAGCGGCACGCCGCCTTTTTCGCCGTGCTGGCCGAGCGGCACCCGCAACTGTTCGAGCAGCGGAAGATCGCCGCGCGCGGCGTCCTCGAGCTGGACGCGGATCGGCACCAGCCGGTCGCCGGCGTCGAATTTTGCCAGCGCCGGGCCGACGTCGCCGATGGTGGCGACGCGAATGGTCTGCGACAGGCTCTCGGTGGAAACGCCGAGCCGCGCCGCAAGATCCGCCTTCGGCTGGATGCGCAGTTCGGGACGGTCGAGCGCGGTCTCCGAAATCACGTCGGAGATGATCGGTATCCGCTTCATTTGCGTCGCCAGCTCGCTGGCGACGTTGTTGACGATGTTGCTGTCGGTTCCCGTCACCACCAGCGAGATGGCGCGCAGTCCGTTTTCGTCGAGGAACCAGTAGCGGATGTCCGGGACGTTTTCGAGATCCTGGCCGATCTCGAGTTCGAGCTGGCGCTGGGTGATCTTGCGCTCGGTCTTGGGCGTGTAGTTGATGATCAGCGCGG
This sequence comes from uncultured Alphaproteobacteria bacterium, assembly GCA_963831585.1. Lineage (GTDB taxonomy): Bacteria > Pseudomonadota > Alphaproteobacteria > Rhizobiales > Xanthobacteraceae > Bradyrhizobium. The sequence goes on from CAWHRA010000014.1 coordinate 58,405, forward strand.
CGCGGCGCACCTCGAAGGTGCCCGGGGGCACCCGGCCGCCGTCGACGAACACGCTTCTCACTTCGGGGCGTTTGCGCAGGCGCGCGACGATTTCCTCGGTAACCTTTTCAGTAAAGGCGAGTTGCGTTCCCGGCGGCAATTCCATCGCGAGCAGCGAGCGCGCGGAGTCCTGCGCCGGCAGGAAGCCTTGCGGCAACAGCGTGATGCTCCAGATCGAGGCGGCGAAAATGCCGAAGCCGATCAGGATGGTGATGAAGTAATGCCGTACCGACCAGGTGACGAGCCTGATGTAGGCTCGCATGGCGCGCCCGGGCTCCGGGTTTTCATGCGGATGGTCTTTCAGGAAGTAGGCGGCCAGCACCGGGGTGACGAAACGGGCGGCGAGCAGCGAGAAGAACACCTGCACGGATACCGTGATGCCGAACTGCTTGAAGAACTGCCCGGCGATGCCCGACATGAAGCTGGCCGGCGCGAAGATGGCGATGATGGTCAGCGAGATCGCGATCACGGCGAGACCGATTTCGTCGGCGGCCTCCAGCGCCGCGCGATAGGGCGATTTGCCCATCCGCATGTGGCGCACGATGTTCTCGATCTCGACGATGGCGTCATCGACCAGAATTCCGGTCGACAGCGTGATGGCGAGGAAACTGACGAGGTTCAGCGAAAATCCCAGGATGTCCATCGCCCAGAACGCCGGGAAGATCGACAGCGGCAGCGAGATGGCGGCGATGATGGTGGCGCGGATGTCGCGCAGGAACCAGAGCACGATGATGACGGCGAGAATGGCGCCTTCGAACAGGGTCGAGATCGCGGCTTCGTAATTGCCTTTGGTGTATTCCACCGAGGTGTCGATCAGCTTCAGGTCGACGTCGGGGTAGGCGACCTTCAGCGCATTGATGCGCTTCTGCACGGCGGCCGCAACCACCACGTCGCTGGCGCCCTTGGAACGCTTGATGCCGAGCGCCACCACCGGCTCGCCGTTGAAGCGGGCAAAGGTGCGGCGGTCGGCAATGGTATCGGTGACGGTGCCGAGATCGTCCAGCCGCACCTCGCCGCCGCCGAACAGCGGGATCATGGTGCCCGCGAGATCGTTCAGCGTCTTGGCGCCGGCGAGCGTCCGGATCGCCTGGTCGTTCTTGCCGATCTCGGCGCGGCCACCGGCGAGGTCGACATTGGTGCCGCGCAGGCTCTGGCTGACATTGACGGCGGTCAGCCCCGCGGCCTGCAGCCGGTCGGGATCGAGCGAGACCAGGATCTCGCGCTCGACACCGCCGATGCGCTCGACCTGGGCGACGCCGCGCACGCCCTGCAGCGCGCGTTTGACGACATCGTCGACGAAATAGGACAGTTGCTCGGGCGTCTTGCCGGGCGAGATCGCCGCATAGGTAACGATCGGCAGGCCGATGACGTCGACGCGCTGGATCAGCGGCTCGGTGACATTCTGCGGCAGGTTCGCGCGCACCCGCGTCACCGCGTCCTTGACGTCGTTCAGGGCGCGATCGGTATTGGTCTCCAGCGCGAACTGGATGGTCGTCAGCGACAGTCCGTCGGTGATCGACGAGGAGATGTGCCGCACGCCTTCGACGCCCGACACGCCGTCTTCGATCGTCTTGGTGACCTGCGATTCAAGTTCCGCGGGCGCCGCCCCGAATTGCGAGACCGCGACCGAGATCACGGGGATGTCGGCCGAGGGCAGCCGCGTTACCGCGAGCCTCGTAAAGCTGACCCAGCCGAGCACAAGAAGGATGATCGAAAAGACGACCGAAGGAAGCGGGTTGCGGATCGACCATGACGAGACATTGAGAGCCATCAGCGTACCCGCGTGCGATCGAGGTCCTCGGCGAACACGGTCTTGATCTGGTCGCCGTCATGCAGCGAAGAGCCAGCGTCGGCCACGACGATTTCGCCGACGTCGAGACCTTCAAGGATTTCCGTCGAGGTGTCGGACACGAGACCGGTCCGCACCTTGCGCGTTTCCACCGTACTCCCTTTGACCACCTGAACCGTCAAATGGTCAATGGCGGTGCGGGGAACGGCGACGCCGCAACTGCGCTTGGCGTCGATATTGGCGCGGGCAAACATGCCGACCTTGAGCGAAGGGTTGCTGCTGATCGCGATCCGGACACGGCCGAGCTGGGTAGTGCGATCGATCTGCGGCGACACCAGCCGCACCCGCCCGACGAGGTCGGGCGCATTGTCTCGGCTGATCCGCACCGTTGCGCCCGGATTGAGCTTGAGCATGTGGACTGCCGGCACCTCGGCGTCGAGTTCGAGTTCGTTGTTCACGGCGATACGGAACATCGGCCCGGCCTGGGGCGATGCCGGTGCGCCGACGATGGTCCTGACCTCGGTCACGAGCCCGGCCGCCGGCGCGCGCAGCGACACCGGTGCCGGCGAGGCTCTTCCACCGGCCTGTGCCGGCGGTGGCGTCAGCCTGGCCAGTTCCTGATTTTCGGTAACCATCTCGCCTTCGCGCACCAGCACGTCGGTGACCCTGGATCCCTCCTGATCGACCCCGACCACCGCTTCCCGGCGTGGAACGATATAGCCGGTGCCGCGCACCATGTCGGAGAAGCAGGCATTGGTGGATTTCGTCACGACGACCAGCGCGGCCCCCGGCGTTTCGTTTTCCACGATGCGGGAGCGATGTTCGAACCAGTACCATGCGCCGCCCAGCGCGGCGAAGAAGACCACGGCCAATGCGGGTTTTACATATTCGGACAGCATCATCGCCGGATCGATCCAGACCTAAAGTCGAGAGGGAGTTTAGCCGTCATTCCGGGGCGATGCCAACGGGTCCGCGCAAAGCGCGGCCCGATGACAGGCTCCGCATCGAACCCGGAATCTCAAGATTCCCCGATGCGCAATTGCGCATCTGAGGTCTGGTGCTGGCGCACCATCCCGGAATGACGGAAGCCAGATTGCGTCGTCGCTGGGCTTCTCGCAATGCCGATAACAGCGTCCCGCTGGGGCGGGACGCATTTTAGCCGCAAAACGCCGATCAGCGCCACGACCGGTTCGCTGGCCCGCTCACTTGGACGCTCACTTGGACGCGGTGGTCTTGTTGGCCATGTTCACGACCTGCACGCGGCGGTTGGCCTCGGCCATCGGGTTGGCGGGATCCTTGAGCTTGCTCTTGCCGTATCCCACGGTCACGAGGTCGGAACCGGCAATGCCGTACTTGTCGACCAGATAGCGCTTGATCGAGTCGGCGCGGCGCTCGGACAGGTCCTGATTGTAGGCCTCGCCGCCGGCGGCATCGGTGTGGCCCGCGACGATGAAGGTTGAGCCCTTCAGGTCGGGATTGGTCAGCGCCTTGCCCAGCGCCTGAACCGAGGGCAGTGATTTCGTGCTGATATCGGCCGAATTGTAATCAAAGGTGATTTCCAGATCGATATTCGGCTTGTCCTTGGCGATGGTGGCGATTTCTTCGCGCTCGCTCACCGAAAGCGAACGGGTGGCCCGGCCACGGACGCTTTGCAGCAACCGTCCTTCGGCGGCGGCCGCCGCCGGATCGGTCTGGGTCTGCGGACCCGCCGACAGACCCCGGGTCAGTGGCTTTTTGGCGGGGGCCAGCGCCCGAACGATCTGGTCCTCGGTGACGTTGGCGTCGCCGGCGACTGCCGTCGCCACACCGAACGAAAGCGCAGCGCCGATCGCCAGGAACGAGAGGATCGCGGCAAGGGTCTTGCTCCCAAAAAGCGTTCCCCTTCCGGAAAATGTCGACATCGCCAATCCCTCCCGCGCTGCCCGCGCCGTTGCAATCAAGATTTTCATAAAGGCCGCAAAGGCTAAGGTCCAAATCGCCCGCGGCAGCTTCCTATTGGTCGCCGGCGACCGCGAAGGGTTCGAGGGGAGACGGTCTTTTCATGGAAAATGCCCGTCAATTTACCCCGTAGTCCGCGTATTCCTTGGCGATATTGGGATCCATCGCCTTGGCATTGGCGATATCGAGGTCACCCTCGGCCGCGGCGCCATTGCGCTTCCTGGCGAGGCCGCGCCCGTACAGCGACGAGGTCAATCGCGGATTGATCTTCAATGCGGCGTCGAAGTCGATGATGGCGTTCTTGATCAGCCCGCTCTTCAGGTTGACCAGGCCGCGGCTGTCCAGCGCGTCGACGAAGTTCGGACGCAGCCGAAGCGCCTCGTTGCAATCTCTCAGCGCAGCCTGCAGGTCGCCGATCACGGTACGCGCCCAGCAGCGGTTGTTGAGCGCCTCGACGTCCTTGGGATTGATCCGGATCGAGCCGTCGAAATCCTTGATGGCAAGGGCGTACGCCCCCTTGCTGGCATAGACCTGCCCGCGCCGGTACAGCGCGTTCTGATCGTCGGGATTGGCCTGCAGCTTTTCGGTCAGGCTCTTGATGGTCGGGTCATCGGCCAGCGCGACGGACGGCGAATTTTCCTTCTTCTGCGCGGGCTGGTCGGCGGGAGGCGGACTCTCAACCTTCGGCTGCGGTGCGGGCGCCGGGTCCTGGCGCGGTAACGGCGGCGGCGCCGCGGGTGGGGGAGCCGCCGGCTGCGGCAGCGCCGCGACCGCCGGACCGGGCGAGGGGTGCGCCCCGGTGCCTGGAATGAACGAGAAGTCCTCGGCCAGCGAGGAGGAAATCCACGGCACCTGCTCCTGCCGCGAGGCGCGGGTGACGCCGACGCGGGTGCGGTTGAGCGTCTCTTCCGCCATCAAATCGGGAACGCGAATTTCCTTGAGCAATTCCTGGACGAACAGGCTGTGATCACTGCCATTGTCCGAGACGACCGAGGAGAGCGCCGCTGAATACATCACCAGCGTGCCGTTCGGCGCGATCACCGGCGCGAGCCCTGCGGAAAAGCTGCGGAAGCGGCGCTCGAACGGATTGCGCCTCGATGCGTCGATCAGGGCGATTTTGACGCCGGCGCCGCGGCCGTTGATTTCGCCCAGCACTGTCTCGAGGCTGAAGCCGTCGCGCCGGATATCGGCTTCGGTCCAGATCTGGGCGTCAACCGGGATCATGAAACTCTGTCGGTTGGACTGGATCCCAAAGCCCGAGAAGAAGATCAGCGCCACCGAACCGGGCTTGATACGGCCGTACAGGCGATCGAAGGCGCGGCGCATCGCCTCGCCGGTCAGGTTCTCGCCGACCTCGACATTGAAACCGTCGCGCTTGAGCTCATCGGCGACGTCGCGGGCGTCGTTGTTCGGCTCCTTCAGCGGCGCGTCCGCATCGGGATATTTCGCATTGCCGATCACGAGCGCAATCCGGTCGCCGCGATCCGCGGCACCGGACGGCACGATCGCGGTAAGCGACAGGATCAAGGTCACAAGCGATGTGAAAAAAAATCTCATGCCACGGCGGTCCAGCAAAAAAGGCGCCGATCCCAGCTCGCGCCGCGGCGACCTTACTCTACGCTATCCGCATTATCAAACCGGGCCCGCAAGCCCTGTCAACCGTCCAAAACCCGGTGGTCTTCCGCCGATTAGCGCCAACAAGATTTACAAATCCGGGCGCCGCGTCCGGCTCAAACCACCTGTTACCACCGGTGTGCGGGCGACGGTGGAGGCCACCTCTCGTCGTGGCGTTTGGCTTCGGAGCCTCAATCAAAACATGGGTCGTTACGGCGAGGAGCCGACGGGTTGGGGAGGCCCGACGATGATGCGGCCGGATTGCCTGACGTGACGAATCTCGCATTGCGGCATGGCCCCGCCGGGTTTGACCTTTTGCGACAGGAATGGCTTGTTGCGGTCAGGCCACCCGCCCAGCCAACAACCAACCAGCAAGAAGTGGAACCGATGGGAAACGCCTACGAAATCTACGCGCTGCGCTACGCCACGATGTCGCCACGCACGCCCCACCTCAATTACCTCGTGCCGGATCCGCATGAGACCACCGCGCAGGACCTCGATTATTTCGTCTGGCTGATCCGGGGGCACGGCCGCGACATTCTGGTCGACACCGGGTTCAACGCCGCAGAAGCGCAATTGCGCAACCGCAAGCTGACGCTCAATCCGGTCGACGCGCTGGCGCGTTTCGGGGTTGCGGCTGAGGCGATCAGGGACGTCGTCGTCACCCATTTGCATTACGACCACGCCGGCAATCTCGATCTGTTTCCGAAGGCGCGCTTCCATCTGCAGGACCGCGAGATGAGCTACGCCACCGGGCGCTGCATGTGTTTTGGAGCGTTGCGGCATCCGTTTTCGGTGGAGCATGTGACATTGATGGTCCGCCATGTCTTCAGCGAGCGCGTCACTTTTCATTCCGGCGAAGGCGAGGTCGCGCCGGGCGTGACACTGCATCGGGTCGGCGGCCATTCCGACGGGTTGCAGGTGGTGCGGGTCGAGACCGCGCGCGGCCCGGTGGTGCTGGCGTCGGACGCCCTGCACTTTTTCGGCAATCTGCATCGCCGCAGTCCGTTTCCGATCGTCTACAATATCGGGGACATGTGCGTGGGCTGGGAGACCGTCGAACGCCTCGCCGGCCATCCCGACCGCATCATCCCCGGGCACGATCCGATCGTGAGCGAAATCTATCCGCGCGCCAGCGACAAGGTCGATGCATTCGCGCTGCATCTGCCGCCGTCGCGCTCGTTCGTGAAATAAGAAAGCGTTTTCGAGCGAAGCCGGTACCGGTTCGCATCAAGAAAACACGTCAAAACAAAAAATGCGGGTTGCGACATGGCACAGTACAAGAGCATCGGCTTCATCGGTCTCGGCGTGATGGGCGAGCCGATCTGCCGCAATCTGGTGAAGAAGAGCGGCGCGCCCGTGATCGCGTTCGACCTTGCGCCGGAGCCGCTCAAGCGGCTGGCCGAGGAAGGCGCGACCATCGCGGGCTCCGTGGCCGAAATCGTCGCCCAGTGCGACATCGTATTCCTCTGCTTGCCCAGCGCCAGGCACGTGCGCAACGTGTTTGGAGGCGACGGCATCCTGAAAAATGTCCGCAACGGTCAGGTCGTCGTCGATCTCGGAACGTCGTCGGTCAACCAGACCCGCGATTTCGCCGGTCAGTTGCAGGCGAAGGGAGCGGTATGGGCGGATGCACCGATCGCGCGCACCCGGCAGGCCGCGCAGGATGGCACGCTGAGCGTGATGGTCGGGGCCACGCCCGAGTTGTTCGCCAGTATCGAGCCTTTGATCCGCTGCTTTGCCACCGACGTGACCAGATGCGGCGACGTCGGCGCCGGGCAGGTGACAAAAATCCTCAACAACATGGTGCTGTTCGAGACGGTCAATGCGCTGGCCGAGGCGGTCAGTGTCGCCAGACGCAGCGGCGTCGACCCGGCGCTGCTGCTCGATACCCTGTCGAAGGGCTCGGCCGACAGTTTCGCATTGCGTAATCACGGCATGAAGGCGATCGTGCCTGGCAATTTTCCCGAGCGCGCGTTCTCGACCGAATATGCGCTGAAGGATCTTACCTACGCGCTGGAGCTCGCTGATGATGCCGGGTTGAAAATCCGCGGCGCCGAACTGGTCGGCAAGGTGTTGCAGGAAGCGATCGATGCCGGTTCGGGCGGGGCGTATTTTCCGGTGATCGCGAAACATCTGGATCGGGGTTAGAGCTTCCATTCGCCATTTCGAGCCAACGGGTCGGCGCAAAGCGCCGCCCGATGACAGGCTCCGCGAAGCAATCCATACTTCGGATGGGGTAGTGGATTGCTTCGTCGCTTCGCTCCTCGCAATGACGGGGAGAGCGCCACGCTCGCCTTCAATACTCTCCCCTCTTCCCCGCTTCCTTGCTGGTCTGCACCAGGCCGAGACTCTGCTCGAGCTTGCCCAGTAGCTTCGCAAAATCCTTGCGCTCCTGCGCCGAGAGGCGGGACAGGATCTCCTGCTCACGGCGCAACAGGCGCGGGATCAGCTGCTGGTACAGCGCGTCTCCCTTCCGCGTCATGCGCAACTGAAACTCGCGACGGTCGTCGGCATTCTCGACGCGCTCGACGAGCTGCCGTTTCATCAGCGCGGTGACCGCGCGGCTGATGGTGGATTTATGGGTCCGGGTGCAATGCGAAATGTATTGCGCGCTGCAGGGCTCGTTACGGAAGCCCAGCGTCGCCAGCACGCGCCACTCCGGAATGTCGAGCCCATAGCGCTCCCGGTATTCGCTGGACAGCGCCGCGGAGACCTCCGCCGCCAGCCGGTTCAGCCGGAACGGGGTAAATTTGAACAGATCGAGCGTGGCATCCCTGTCGACAGCACTTTCCTGCCGCGAATCGGTGCCCGACGCTGGCAGCGTCGCGGATCCCTTCTTGGGGCTGCTCCCGCCTGAAACCGTCTTTGGCAAAAATCGCTCCAATTTGAGTTGACGGCGGACGCAGGTCAGCTAGATAGTTGCAGTTGCGACTATTTAGCGGGAACGGAGCCGCTTTGCCAGAGCAGACTGAGCGCATCGCGCAATCCCAAATCCAGTTCGGCTATCGTCGCCACGCCGATCAGGATCGGATCGGGGCCGACATCGCCGAACATCCGGTCGTCGTGGTCGGCGCCGGACCGGTAGGGCTGTCGTTCGCGATCGATCTGGCGCAACGCGGCCATCCGGTGGTGTTGCTCGACGACGCCGACCGGATCGGCGAGGGCTCGCGCGCGATCTGTTTTTCAAAGCGTTCGCTGGAGTATTGGGATCGGCTCGGCGTCGGCCAGCGCATGGTCGACAAGGGCGTGGTGTGGAGCGTCGGCAAGATCTTTCACGGCGCTGCGCTGCTTTATCAGTTCAACCTGTTGCCGGAGCAGGGTCACAAGCGGCCCGCCTTCATCAACCTGCAGCAGTTCTATGCCGAAGCCTATCTGGTCGATCGGGTGCGGGAGCTTCCCGCGCTCGATCTCCGCTGGCGCAACAAGGTGACGGGCCTGGAGCAGCGCAACGATACCGTCGTGCTGACCATCGACACCCCGGATGGGCCCTACCGGATGCGCGCGAGCCAGGTGATCGCCTGCGACGGCGCGCGATCGTCGCTGCGGCAGATGGTGGGTGCGGAATTCTCGGGCAAGGTGTTCGAGGATCAGTTCCTGATCGCCGACGTCAAGATGACGGCGGAATTTCCGACCGAGCGCTGGTTCTGGTTCGATCCGCCGTTTCATGCCGGCCGCTCCGCGCTGCTGCACCGGCAGCCGGACGACATCTGGCGGATCGACCTGCAGCTCCACCCGGACGCCGATCCCGCGATCGAGAAGCGGCCGGAAAATGTGCGGCCGCGGATCGCGCGCATGCTCGGGCACGACAATTTCGATTTCGAATGGATCTCGCTCTATAAATTCCAGTGCCGCCGGATGGACAAATTCATCCATGGCCGGGTGATCTTCGCCGGCGACGCCGCGCACCAGGTTTCGCCGTTCGGCGCCCGCGGCGCCAATTCCGGACTGGAGGACGCCGAGAATCTCGCGTGGAAGCTCGACCGCGTGCTGCGAAAGCTGTCGCCGGAGGCCTTGCTCGAAAGCTATCACGCCGAGCGCAGCGCGGCCGCGGACGAGAACATCCGCGAATCGACCCGCTCGACCGATTTCATGGCCCCGGTGTCCCGCCAGGAAGCGCGGCTGCGCAAGGCGGTGCTGTCGCTCGCGAAGGAAACCGAGTTCGGCAAGCGCATGATCAATGGCGGGCGGCTGTCGGTTCCCTCGATCTACGAGTCCCCGCTTTCGACCGCCGACGGTGAGGCATGGCGCGGCGGCCCGCGGCCGGGAACCTCGATGCCCGATGCGCCGATTGCCCCGCACGCCGGTGATTCCACGTTCCTGACGGACGCTTTCATTGGCGCGGGAAAACGGTTCACTTTGCTCGCGTTCAGCAATGGCGCCGCCATCGATCCGCCCGAGGGCGTCGGCGTGATCCGGATCGGCGGCAATGATGGCTTTTCCGACACCGCCGGCCTTGTCGGCGTGCGCTACGATGCCGAGCCCGGCACGGCCTATCTGTTGCGGCCGGACGGCTATGTCGCCGCGCGCTTCCGGCACCCGACACGATCCGCGCTCGACGCCGCGCTGGCGCGCGCGTGCGGCATGCATTGAGGTTCGCGATGCCATTGTCCACCAGTTCGAATTTCGCCAAGCCGGACGATGCGTTTCGCGCGGTCGTCGAGGCGCATCGCGGCCTGAGCGATGCAGAGAGCGCCGATCTGGACGCGGCGCTGGTGCTGATCCTGGCCAATCACATCGGCGATCTCGACATACTGGGCGAGGCGGTCGCGCTGGCGAAGCGGCGGATGCTGGACGCGAGCCAACAACAGCAGCAACAGCAGCAATAATAGTCGTGGTGGCAATATGCCTGAAGCCGTCATTGCGAGGAGCGTAGCGACGAAGCAATCCATTCTTTCTGCTGCGCCATGGATTGCTTCGCGGAGCCTGTCATCGGGCGGCGCTTTGCGCCGACCCGTTGGCTCGCAATGACGGGGTTAGACTTAGCGATAATGCAAAAGGATTTGACTTAATGGCAAAAGGTTTCGCATCGACGACCGACATGGCGGAGAAGAAAATCACCTTCTCCGAGATCGGCACCGATCTCTATGCCTTCACCGCCGAGGGCGATCCCAATTCGGCTGTGATCGTCGGCGACGATGGCTGCCTCGTGTTCGACGCGCAGGCGACGCCGGCGATGGCCAACAAGGTGATCGAGCGGGTACGCACCGTCACCGACAAGCCGATCAAATATGTGGTGCTGTCGCATTACCATGCGGTTCGCGTGCTCGGGGCCTCGGCCTACAAGGCGGAAGGCATCGTCGCCTCGCAGGAGACGTATCGACTGGTCGCGGAGCGGGGCCAGCAGGACTGGGATTCCGAATACGGCCGCTTTCCCCGGCTGTTCCAGGATGCGCAAAGCATTCCCGGCCTGACCTGGCCGACGTTGACCTTCGAAGGCGAGATGTCGATCTATCTCGGCAAGCGCGAGGTGCGCTTGATGCAGCTCGGCGCCGGACATACGTCGGGCGATATCGTTGCCTGGGTGCCGGATGCGGAGGTGATGTTTTCCGGCGACCTGATCGAATACCATTCGGCCTGCTATTGCGGCGATGCGTATTTGCGCGAGTGGCCGGCGACCTTGAACGAGATCCGCTCGTTCAATCCCAAGGCGATCGCGCCCGGACGCGGCGATGCGCTGAAGGGCCTTGCGACCGGGCGCGATGCGATCGCGATGACACGTGACTTCGTCACCACGCTCTATGGCGCCGCGGAATCCGCGGTCGCCAGGGGCCGCAATCTCAAGGAAACGATGGCGGCGTCGCGTGCGGTGATGGATCCGAAGTTTTCGAGTTTCGCGATCTACGAACACTGCCTGCCGTTCAACGTCTCACGCGCCTTCGACGAAGCCTCGGGCATAGACGACCCCGTGATCTGGACCGCCGAACGCGACCTTCAAATGTGGGCCGCCCTGCAAGGAGGATGACCATGAATATCAACACCTCGCCTGACGTAATCGGCCGCAGCAGCGTCAACATCACGCCGGGCTACATGTCGGGCTTCGGCAACAGCTTCGAGACCGAGGCGCTGCCCGGCGCGCTGCCGACCGGGCGCAATTCGCCGCAGCGCTGCGCCTATGGGCTCTATGCCGAGCAGCTCTCCGGATCGCCGTTCACGGCGCCGCGCGGTAGCAACGAACGGTCCTGGCTCTATCGCATCAGGCCATCGGTGAAGCACTCCGGACGCTTTGCAAAAGTCGATGCCGGGCTGTGGCGCACCGCGCCGTGCCACGAGCAGGATATCGCGGTCGAGCAATTGCGCTGGGATCCGACGCCGATCCCGAAGACCGAGATGACGTTCCTGCAGGGCGTGCAGACCATGACGACGGCCGGCGATGCCGGCACGCAAGCCGGCATGGCCGCGCATGTCTATCTCATCACCAAGTCCATGGTCGATCAGCATTTCTACAATGCCGATGGCGAGATGATGTTCGTGCCGCAGCAGGGAAATTTGCGCTTCGTCACCGAGTTCGGCCGGATCGACGCCGAACCAGGCGAGATCGCAGTGATCCCGCGCGGCGTCAAATTCCGCGTCGAGATCACAAGCGGGCCGGCGCGGGGCTATCTCTGCGAGAATTACGGCGGCGCCTTCACGCTGCCGGAGCGCGGCCCGATCGGCGCCAATTGCCTTGCCAATGCGCGCGATTTCCTCACGCCCGTAGCTGCCTATGAAGACAAGGACACGCCGACCGAATTGTTCGTGAAATGGGGCGGTTCGCTGTTCTCGACCACGCTGCCGCATTCGCCGATCGACGTGGTGGCCTGGCATGGCAACTACGCGCCCTACAAATACGATCTGCGCACCTTCTCGCCGGTCGGCGCGATCGGATTCGATCATCCCGATCCGTCTATCTTCACCGTGCTGACCGCGCCGTCGGAAACCGCCGGCACCGCCAACATCGATTTTGTCATCTTCCCGGAACGCTGGATGGTGGCGGAAAACACTTTCCGTCCGCCCTGGTATCACATGAACATCATGTCGGAGTTCATGGGGCTGATCTACGGCGTCTACGACGCCAAGCCGCAGGGCTTCGTTCCCGGCGGCATCAGCCTGCACAACATGATGCTGCCGCACGGCCCGGACCGCGAAGCCTTCGATCACGCCAGCAATGGCGAGCTGAAGCCGGTCAAGCTGACCGGCACCATGGCCTTCATGTTCGAGACCCGCTTTCCGCAGCGGATCACCGCGCATGCGGCGAAGTCGTCGACGCTGCAGGACGACTACGCCGATTGCTGGAAGGGGCTGGAGAAGCGGTTCGACCCGAACCGGCCGTAGCGATTGCTCCCTCCGTCATTCCGGGGCGCGCGAAGCGCGAGCCCGGAATCCATAACCACCATCGTGAGTATGGATTCCGGGCCTGCGCCTCCAAGTCGGCTGTTGCCGACTTGGACATTGATATTGCCGAACTCGGGTAAACCCGAGTTCGGTGGCGCATCCCGGAATGACAATTTTTCGATTGGAGAAATTCGTGCCCCATCCCAACGATCCCGCGCTTCGCTCCTTCATCCCGGTCGATCCCGCCTCCGACTTCCCGATCCAGAACCTGCCCTATGGGGTGTTCTCGACGACAGATGCGCCGACACCGCGCGTCGGCGTGGCAATCGGCGATTATGTGCTCGATCTCGCGGTGCTGGAAAGCGAAGGGCTGATCGATCTCTCGCCTGCGTTCGGCGTGTTTACGCAAGGATCCATCAACGCTTTCATGGCGCTGGGGCCGAAAGTGTGGTCGCGCACCCGCGCGCGGATCAGCGAGTTGTTGCGGCACGACCATCCGCAACTGCGTGACAACAAGATCCTGCGCGCCCGCGCGCTGGTGTCGATGGTGCAGGCAAGGCTGCATCTGCCGATCGTGGTCTCAGGCTACACCGACTTCTATTCGTCGAAGGAACACGCCACCAATGTCGGTGTCATGTTCCGCGGCAAGGACAATGCGCTGCAGCCGAACTGGCTGCATATGCCGATCGGCTACAACGGCCGCGCCTCGACCGTTGTGGTCTCCGGCACCAAGGTGCGGCGGCCTCGCGGGCAACTGAAACCGCCGGGCGCGGACGTGCCGTCATTCGGTCCCTGCAAGCGGCTCGATTTCGAGCTGGAAATGGGCGTCGTGGTCGGCCAGCCCTCGGCGATGGGCGAGATGCTCAGCGAGAAGCAGGCCGAAGAGATGATCTTCGGCTTCGTGCTGCTGAACGACTGGAGCGCGCGCGACATCCAGCAATGGGAATACGTGCCGCTCGGGCCGTTCCAGGCCAAGGCCTTTGCGACCTCGATCAGCCCGTGGGTGGTGACGCGCGAGGCGCTCGAGCCGTTCAGGGTTCACGGCCCGGCCCAGGATCCGGCGCCGCTGCCGTATTTGCAGCAGGCGCAGCCCAACAATTACGACCTGCAGCTCGATGTGGCGCTGCGCGCCGCGCCGATGAACGAGGCCTCGCGGATCTGCCGCACCAATTTCAAATACATGTATTGGTCATCGGTGCAGCAATTGGTGCATCACGCCTCCTCCGGCTGCGCCATGAACGTCGGCGATCTCCTGGGGAGCGGCACCATCTCCGGCCCGGAAAAGGACCAGCGCGGCAGCCTGCTGGAAATCTCCTGGAACGGCACCGAGCCGATTGAACTCGCCGGCGGCGTCAAGCGGACGTTTCTGGAAGACGGCGACTCGCTTGTCATGCGCGGCTGGTGCCAGGCCAACGGCTACCGCGTCGGCTTTGGGGAGGTCGAAGGAACGATATTGCCGGCGGGTTGACTCACTTCGTCATTGCGAGGAGCGAAGGCGACCAAGCAATCCAGCTTTCCTGCCTGCCGCTCCATGGATTGCTTCGCTTCGCTCGCAATGACCACCAGAGGCAGTGCGCGGCGCGCCGTTCACCGCTTCTCCGGCGCAATATTCCTGATCCGCGCCGAATGCGCCGCGATGTCCTCGAGGCTGTACTGCAGATGCACGCGCTTGTCCGATGGGGGTTGCCTGGTGACGCATGCGCCCGGCCGCCACTCCTGCGCGGGGCGGATCGGCCGCGGTACAAAGCCGCCGCCGCAGTTCGGGCAGACGTTGTGGAGCTTTGTCTCGACGCAGTCGGCGCAGAAGGTGCACTCATAGGAGCAGATGCGCGCCTCCGTTGCAGCGGGCGGAAGGTCCTTGTCGCAATATTCGCAGTTCGGCCGGAGTTGCAGTGCCATGGTGGTCTCGCCGCTTCTGGGTGCGCCCCATCATCGCAAATCGGCGGGCCGATTCGAATGGCGAATCTCCCTCGATTTCGGACACGAGAAGCCCTATCGCCCGCCCTTCCACTCGCTCGCGAGGTTGGCGATGTCGGCGGCCTGCGGCTCGCGGATCGCGGAGGGCGTGCGCGAGAAGCGCGGCGCCGGGGCTGGCTGCGTCACGCCGTGGCGGCTGACGAATATCTTGCGCGCGGCCATGTGCGGATGCTTAGGCGCTTCCGCCATGGTCAGGATCGGCGCGAAGCAGACGTCGGTGCCTTCCATGATCTTGCACCATTCCTCGCGCGTTTTGCTCTTGAAGACCTCGACCAGTTTCTGCCTGAGCGCGGGCCACGCCTTGGGGTCCATCTGGGCGTCAAAACTTGCGTCCGAAAGCCCAGCCAGCTGGCGCAGCAACGCGTAAAACTGCGGCTCGATCGAGCCGATCGAGACGAAGTTGCCGCACGCGCATTCATAGACGCCGTAGAAATGCGCGCCGCCGTCGAGGAAATTGCGTTCGCGCCCCTCGGTCCAGCGGCCGATCGCCGTCATGTCGAAGAACATCGACATCAGCGATGCCGCGCCGTCGCACATCGCGGCGTCCACCACCTGGCCCTTGCCGGACTTCTTCGCTTCCAGCAATGCGGCGAGCACGCCGACCACGAGGTAAAGCGCGCCACCGCCGAAATCGCCGACCAGGTTGAGCGGCGGCGCCGGCTTTTCCTTCGGCCCGATCGCGGCGAGCGCGCCGGTGACGGAGATATAATTGATGTCGTGGCCGGCCGCCTGCGCCAGCGGGCCTTCCTGGCCCCAGCCGGTCATGCGGCCATAGACCAGGCGCGGATTGCGCGCCTGCACCACGTCTGGCCCCAATCCCAGCCGCTCCATCACGCCGGGCCTGAATCCCTCGATCAACGCATCGGCGTTGGAAAGGAGATCGAGCACCTGCGCGATGGCGGCCTTGTCCTTCAGATCGAGCTCGACGACCTTGCGCCCGCGCCCGGCCACCGATTTCATGTTCTTCTTCGCGCCGACGCGGTCGAGCGTCACCACCTCCGCGCCCATGTCCGCCAGCATCATGCAGGCGAACGGGCCCGGCCCGATCCCGGCGAATTCGACGATGCGAACGCCGGTCAGTGGCCCGCTGGCGCGCTGGGTGGAGGCCTCGGTAGCGGGAGATGTCATGGTATCGGTCACGTCAAAGATCCATTCTTATTGTTTCGGAGTCTTATTGCTTCAAGCTTGCTTTGGGGGCGTGGCGTTCCGGATCGCCCAGGGTCACCTTGGCGGCGTCGGCCCATAATTTGGCATTCTGCTTCTGGCGTTCGGTGCCGCTGCCTTCCTCGGCGATCTTGCGGCCGAGCGCGACATAGACCGGGATATCCTCGTCGCGCATCGGCTTTGTCGCCTGCTTGCGCGCCATCGCCTTCTCGATATAGGGCGCGAGCTCTTCCTGCTTCTGTTTCGCGCGTTCGATTTCGCGCGCCCGAAACTCGGGCATCACGTCGCTGGCGAACAGCTCGAGCGCCTCGCAGATATGTTCGTGCCTGTTGCGGCCGCCCTGCTGGATGAACACGGTCTGGTCGACGCCGGATTCCTCGAAATGGCGCAGATGGGTGCGTAACTGGTCCGGCGTGCCGATGCCGTGATCGGCGCCGGCCGCGGGCAATGCATGCCGGGCCTTCTCGAAATTGGCCCAGATGTCGGTACGCCCGGGCTTGTGCTCGCCGAAAATATAATGATGCGCAAGACCGTAGCGGAAGAAACGCAGCCCGTCCTCGCCGCGGCGGCGCGCCTCCATTTCGTCCGGATGCACGGAGAAGCCCGTCACCATCGCGACATTGGGATTGACCGCGTGCCCGATCGGCACGCATTCCTCCCTGAAGATACGGTAGTAGTCATCGACCCATTGGCGGGCTTCGCGGGGATCGACGAACGCAAAGGTCAAGGCGCCGATGCCGCAGCGCGCCGCCATCTTGATGGTCTCGCGGTTGGAGCAGGCGACCCACAGCGGCGGATGCGGCTTTTGCAGCGGCTTCGGCACTACGTTCCGGCACGGCATCTCGAAGAACTCGCCCTTGAAGCCGGGGTAGGGGTCCATCGCCATCATGTCGGTGCACTGCTCGACGCCCTCCTTCCACATCCGCCGCTTCTCGACCGGATCGAAGCCGACATTGAAGCCGCCAAGCTCCATCAGCGAGGCGCTCTCGCCGGTGCCGAATTCGACGCGGCCGTTGGAGACGAGATCAAGGGTAGCGATGCGCTCGGCGACGCGCGCCGGATGGTTGTATTTCGGCGGCATCAGGCAGATGCCGTGGCCGAGCCGGATTTTTTTGGTACGTTGCGAGCAGGCCGCGAGGAAGATCTCGGGCGCCGAGGAGTGCGAATATTCCTCGAGAAAATGATGCTCGACTTCCCAGGCATAGTCGATGCCGAGCTTGTCGGCGAGTTCGACCTGGTCGAGCGCCTCCTGAAACAGCCTGTGCTCGTCGCCCTCGTTCCACGGGCGGGGCAGCTGATGCTCGTAGAAAATGCCGAACTTCATCGCGCTCCACCCTGTTGTTTGCGCATGATCTTTTCGGAAAACCGGATGTCGCTTTTCCGGATCATGCGCCCGTCTCTTAATTAGTTGATTAGCTAAATTGTCTCGCCTTGCGAGCGGCGTGGCAAGCACCTTTTGATGCTCGGCCGGCTGAATGCAGTGCGGCGCGCATTGCTGCGCGCCGCAGGGATGGTCTGAGATGGGGTGCGCGATCAGCCGGCTGCGGCAACCGCGCGTTGCGCCATCACCTTGATCAGATTGGCGCGATAGTCCGACGAGCCATGAAGATCACTCATCAGGCCGTCGGCGGAGATCTTGACGCCGTCGAGCGCCGACGCCGACCAGTTGGCCTTCAATGCCGCCTCGATCGCCGGCACCCGCATCACGCCGCTCTGCGACGCGCCGGTGGCTGCGACGCGGACGTCACCCGCTTTGGTCTTCACGACGAATACGCCGGTCAGGGCGAACCGCGACGCCGGGTGGGGAAACTTGGAATACCCCGCCTTGGCCGGAATCGGGAACGATACCTGGGTGATGATCTCGCCGTCATTGAGCGCGGTCGAAAACAGGCCCTTGAAGAAGTCATCCGCCGATATCGAGCGCTTGTTGGTCTTCACGGTCGCCCCGAGCGCGAGCACCGCCGCCGGATAGTCCGCCGCCGGATCGTTGTTGGCGATCGAGCCGCCGATGGTGCCGCGGTGGCGCACGGCCGGATCGCCGATCAGGGAAGCGAGATGGGCCAGCGCGGGAATGGCCTTTTGCGCGGGCGCGCTGGTGGCGACGTCGTAATGCGTCGTCGCCGCCTTGATCGTCACCGCGTCGGCGGAGACGTCGATGCCGATCAGCTCCTTGATCTTGCCGAGGTCGATCACGTCGGACGGCGATGCCAGCCGCTGCTTCATGACCGGGATCAGGGTATGGCCGCCGGAGAGGTATTTTGCCTCCGAGCCCTTTGCAAACAGCGCCGCGGCTTCGTCGACGGAGGAAGGGCGATGGTAGGTGGTCTCATACATGACTGGTTTCCCTCTCAACCGTGAATGGCGTGCCACACCCGATCGGGTGTCGCCGGCATTTCGAGCTTGTTGTTGCCGATCGCATCCGTGATGGCGTTGATCACGGCCGCCGAAGCGCCGATCGCGCCGGCCTCGCCGCAGCCTTTGACGCCGAGCGGATTGCCCGGGCACAGCGTCGTGGTGTGGTTCAGCTTGAACGACGGCAGGTCGTCGGCGCGCGGCATGGTGTAGTCCATGAACGACGCGGTCACGAGCTGGCCGTTTGAGTCATAGACCGCGCCTTCCAGCAGCGCCTGGCCGATGCCCTGCGCGAGCCCGCCATGGACCTGGCCCTCGACGATCATCGGGTTGATCAGCCGGCCGAAATCGTCGGCGGCGACGAAGTTGACGAAGGAGGTCTTGCCGGTGGCGGAATCGACCTCGAGTTCGCAGATGTAGGCCCCGGCCGGGAAGGTGAAGTTGGTCGGGTCGTAGAAAGCGCTCTCCTTGAGGCCCGGCTCCATGCCGTCGGGCAGGTTATGCGCGGTGTAGGCGGCAAGCGCGACCATCGGCAGCGCGATTGATTTGTCGGTTCCGGTGACCTTGAACTCGCCGTTCTCGATGACGATGTCGCCTTCCGACGCCTCGAGCTGATGCGCGGCGATCTTCTTGGCCTTGGCTTCCATCTTCTCCATCGCCTTCAGGATCGCGGTCAGGCCGACGGCGGCCGAGCGCGAGCCATAGGTCCCCATGCCGAACTGCACCTTGTCGGTGTCGCCGTGCACGATCTGGACCTGGCTGATCGGAACGCCAAGTCGCTCGGCGACCAGCTGGCAGAAGGTCGTCTCATGTCCCTGTCCGTGGCTGTGCGATCCCGTCAGGATTTCGATGGTGCCGACCGGATTGACCCGGACTTCGGCGGATTCCCACAGGCCCACGCCGGCACCCAGGCTGCCGACCGCCTTCGAGGGCGCGATGCCGCAGGCCTCGATGTAGCAGGAGAAGCCGATGCCGCGGAGTTTGCCTTCGGACTTCGCCTTGGCCTTGCGCGCCGGGAAACCGGCATAGTCGATCGCCTTGAGCGCGACGTCGAGCGAGGCGCCGAAATCGCCGACGTCATAGGCCATGATAACAGGGGTCTGGTGCGGGAATTGGGTGATGAAGTTCTTGCGGCGCAATTCGCCGGGGTCGACCTTCAACTGCCGCGCCGCGGTTTCCATCAGCCGCTCCACCACGAAGCTGGCTTCGGGCCGGCCCGCGCCGCGATAGGCGTCGACCGGGACGGTGTTGGTGTAGACGGTGATCACCTCGGCGAAGATGTTGGGGATGTTGTACTGGCCCGACAGCAGCGTCGCGTAGAGATAGGTCGGCACCGAGGACGAGAACAACGACATATAGGCGCCGAGATTGGCGTAGGTCTTGACGCGCATACCCGTGATCTTGTTGTCCTTGTCGAAGGCCATTTCGGCCTTGGTGAGGTGATCGCGGCCATGGGCGTCGGTCAGGAACGCTTCCGAGCGGTCGCCGGTCCACTTCACCGGGCGCCGTACCTTCTTGGAGGCCCACAGCGCCACCATCTCTTCGGGATAGATGAATATCTTGGAGCCGAAGCCGCCGCCGACGTCGGGCGCCACCACCCGCAGCTTGTGCTCAGGGGCGATGTTGTAGAAGGCCGACAGCACGAGCCGCGCGACATGCGGGTTCTGCGAGGTCGTGTAGAGGGTGAAATGCTCCTCGGCCTCGTTGTAGTCGCCGATCGCCGCGCGCGGCTCCATCGCGTTCGGCACCAGCCGGTTGTTGGTGATGTCGAGCGAGACCACATTGGCCGCCGCCTTGAAGGCCGCGTCGGTCGCCGCCTCCTCGCCGATGGTCCAGTCGTAGATCATGTTGCCCGGCGCCTCCGGGTGGAGCTGCGGCGCGCCCGGCTTGATCGCCGCGCGAATATCGGGGACGGCCGGGAGTTCCTCGTAATTGACGACCACGGCGTCCGCCGCGTCGCGCGCCTGGTTCTTGGTCTCGGCGATGACGACCGCGACCGCCTGTCCGACGAAACGCACGGTTTCCGGCGCCATCGCCGGCCACGCGCCCATCTTCATCGGCGAGCCGTCCTTGGAGATGATCGCCCAGCCGCAGATCAGATTGCCGACCTTGTCGTCGACGATCTCCTTGCCGGTCAGCACGGCGACCACGCCCGGCATTTTCGCTGCCGCCGCCGAATCGATGCTCTTGACCTTGGCGTGCGCGTGCGGGCTGCGGACGAACTGGGCATAGGTCATGCCCTGCAGCTTGATATCGTCGACGTAACGGCCCTTGCCGGTGATGAAACGCCGGTCTTCCTTGCGCACTACGCTGGCGCCAATACCTTCAACACCCATATCCCTGGTCTCCCTACCGGAGTTCTGATTTCCGCCGTTTCCGTCGAAATTCGGCGGTCTTTGAGCTGGCAAACGGTGGTCTGCGGACGCTATTCCGCGGCCTGCGCGACCTTCATGCGGTCGGCGGCATCGAGCACCGACTTGACGATGTTGTGGTAGCCGGTGCAGCGGCAGATGTTGCCTTCCAGCTCGTGGCGGACGGTGTCCTCGTCGAGCTTGCCGCCGTAGCGATTGACGATGTCGATCGCCGACATGATCATGCCCGGCGTGCAGTAGCCGCATTGCAGGCCGTGATTGTCGCGGAACGCGGCCTGCATCGGGTGCAGCTCGTCGCCCTTGGCGATGCCCTCGATGGTGGTGACGCTGGAGCCGTCGGCCTGGCCGGCCAGCACGGTGCAGGATTTGACCGCCCTGCCGTCGATATGGACCACGCAGGCGCCGCACTGGCTGGTGTCGCAGCCGACATGGGTGCCGGTCAGGTTCAGATGTTCGCGCAGGAGATGGACGAGCAGGGTCCGGTCCTCGACCTCGGCCGAGACCGCCTTGCCGTTTACCGTCAATTTGACTGTAGACACGCCTGATACCTCCCGATGTTTTTAATTGTTCCAATTAGAAGCATGGGAGCAGACTTTGCAACTAGGAATTTCGTCGCGGAAGTCATTGTGATGTCGTCTTTGTTCGGCCGCGGTCCCGGCGAACGCCGGGAGTCGTGCCCCGGCGGCCCGCGCGCGCCGGCCGGTCGATGCCCCTTGGTCGGCGGCGGCTGAGGTCGGCTGGCCAGGCCGGGAAGGGGGCAGCGCCTGCCGCTCTTTTGCCCACCCCGGAGGATTGGCGGTAAGTGTACGGCCCTTTATCCATTCTGCTCTAGTTTTCGGCATACGTCTCCGGAAGCGAGCACCTCCGGCGACGTCGACTATTGGAAAATGGCTGGGAGGTCCGGGGTGGGTTCGCAATCGGTATCGTCAAAGCTGCCAGGCTTGCGCTTTCGCGGCAAAGTCACCCTCGGTTTCGCCGTCGTGCTGGCGATCACGGCCGTCAGCATGGGTATCGCCTATTTCGGGTTCGAGCGGGTCTCCACCGGCGTCGCGTCCTACCGGAGCAGCGTTTCGGAGGCCGATCTCGCCCGCAATATCGACCGCGAGCTGATTTCGTACCGGGCGCTGGCGCGCTATTATGTGGTGACCGGCAAGGAAGACGATGCCACGGCGGCACTCGCGGCCGAAGCGAGCTGAAGGAAGGCATTACTCAGTGAAATCGCTCCGTCAACCCGGCACGCCGCGATCAGTGGTACGGCTGGCGGGCGATCGGCATCTTCAGCAAGCTTTTCGCCGATATCCTCAAGGTCAAGCGCGAGAGCGCGCTGGTGACGCAGAACCAGCTGTCGAAAAGCGGCAACATGTTCCGTTACAAGCTCGACGATCTCCCCAGCAACGCCGATCATTCAGAGCTTCAGCAGATCGAG
>CAWHRA010000015.1:0-269196 GCA_963831585.1 uncultured Alphaproteobacteria bacterium
GCCCACTCACACGAAAGGAGAGGTCGGCCCGGAAACGGGCCTGGACTTCGCCGGTGAGCGTGAAGCCACCCTGGCCATCCCGCAGCTGCACGATTTCGGTGTGTACCAACGCGGCACGCTCCGCAGGATTGGTAGAGCGGTCGTTGCAGGCGCCCAGTGGGGTCGCCAGAAGCGCGACCGCGAGTGCGGCATTCATGTGCCTCAGCAGCGCGGGCATATGGAGTGAGGAAGGGAGCACGGCGGGTTTCCTATTTATCCAAACTAAACCGTATAGTTTATTTAGCGTGGGAGTTCAAGCCCTGAATTTGCCCTGACAGGCAGGTTGCGGCGGCCCGAAGGACAGGTGCCCCGGTCCAAGACCGGGGCGCCAAAGGGCCGTCGCCTCAATCAGTTTTCATGGCAGACCAGAACGCCGTATCGCCTGTATGCGGAGACGTAGTAACAGCCATCGTCGGAAGAGTCGGTTCTGCCATAGGCGTAAGCCGCCGTCGCCGCCGCATAAGCGTGCCGGTAGCCACGGCCATAGCCATAGTCGGTGTAGCTATTTCGAGCGTAGCCGTTGGCGCCGTAGGCCGCGGCGCGACCCTCGATGCCGCGAAAATTGGCCTGGCCGCCGCGATCGAGTCCATGCGGTCCGACAGCACCGTCGAGACGCGAGAAATGAGGTGGAGCACCTGAGCGGAGGTGCGCCCGGAGCACGATCAAGAGGAGGACCGCCGCCGCCCAGACCCGGAGGCGGGCCACCGGCGCCGAAACCGGGAGGGGGACCTGCGAAGGCTGGCGGCGGACCCGGAGGAGGGCCGAACTGCGCAAGCGCAGCACTTGGCGCGACGAGCGCGCCCCCGAACATCACGCTTACCGACAACATCAGAAGATTTTTTTCAAATGTGTATCTCCTTCGATCTAGAGGTCTGGTCGGACGGCGATGGCCTCCGCCCGGTCGCCTGCCACAGGCGAGCAAAGCGGCGCCGGCGGGGGCTTCAATCGACGATCGGTTCTGGGGCGCCGGCCAGCGATTGCGCGATTGGCGCGCTGCTCACGTGAGGTCAGGGGAAAGTCGAGCGAGAACGAATTCCGTATCGCGCCGGAGGTGCGGTCGATGCGGCCACCCAGGCTGCTCGCCAGCTCGCCCACGATCCGCAGGCCGCGACCATGCTTGATCCTTCCAAGGCCCGAGCCGTTATCGGTGACGCGGCAGTTCACCCAAGAGCCCGCACGCATCAGCGTGATTTTGATTTCGCCGTCTCGGCCATCGAAGTAGGCATGGCGGACCGCGTTCGTCACCAATTCGTGCATGACCAACGCCAGGCGCCAGCACCGCTCCGACTCCAGCGGTAGCGTTTCAGCTGCTAATACGAGGCGAATGTTCATGCGATCCAACTTGCAACGGCTCATCGCCAGTCCCAGTTTGCGAAGCTGTTCGCCGGCGTCCACAAGCGCGTCGCGATCCGGCATTGTCAGAATGCTGTGGACCTGGACATGCTGGTGAAGCAGGTCGACGACCTTGCTCAGCTCTTCCTTCGCGTCGACGTTGTCGGTCCAGACGGCTTTGAAAGTGACGAGGTTGATGACCGAGGCGAACTCGTTCTTGATGCGGTGATTTAGCTCGTCCAGAAGGGTTCGTCCCTCCAGGGTGGGCGCATAGGGTAAGGAATCGGGCACGGCGGTCTCCTGATTAATATAAACTATACCGTATAGTTTGTTTTACTTGCGCTTTGATCGAGAACATGTCAAGCCGGGATTGTCAGCGAGCCTGGGCGCTCGCAGGATCGTGAATGCAGGGATGAATCCGATGGTAAGCAAGGACAGTGATTTGAAGCGGCCGCGACCGGGAAGACCGCCCAAAGACCAGGCGGGCGACGTGAAAGCGCGGATTCTCGATGCGGCCCAGCGGGTGTTCCTCAAGAGAGGTTATCAAAGCGCAAGTCTCGACGAGATCGCCGAAGCGGCGCCGGCCAGCAAGCCGACCATTTATGCTCATTTCCCCGGGAAGGAGGCCCTCTTCGAGGCGGTGGTGGCCCGTGTCATCGAAGGACTGACGGACTTCGAGGGCTTTGCGCCCAAGGGGCGCTCGGTGCAGGACAAGCTCGCGAGCCTGGGCACCGAGGTCGTGGAACGATTCCTCGACGAGACGATCGGCATCACGCGCGCAACAATCGCCGAAGCGGACAGATTCCCGGCGTTGAGCCGTCAAGTCCATGAACACGGGCGCGACCGCGCCGCGGCTGCCGTGTCCCATGTCCTGAATGATGCCACTCATACGCCTTCGCGCGGTGCCAAGGGACCCTTCGGCCCGAAACGAAGCGTCTCCACGGCCCGGATCTTCATGGATCTCATTTTGCTGCCAATGATGATGCGGGCTTTGATGGGGGAGGGCGCAAAAGAGCTGCGCAGCGAACTGCCCGCTTTCGTGCGCGAACGCGTCAGCTTCTTCCTAGCAGCTTGTGAGGCGGACTGGGCAAAGTGAAACCCTTGCGCGCCATCGACAAGCGCGCGCGATTTTGAAATGGCGCGCGTTTCTCAATCGGCGAAGGCTCCGGTTCTGCATCCGGAGTGAAGCAAGGCGGTCCAAAACACGGCGTTGCGGAGAGCTTCATCTCGGCGAACGCCTTGAAAGACTGGCGTTCCGCCAAAATGGCGGTCTCGCTTCCGCCGATGACGGTCTCGCCGTCGGCTTTCGCATCGTGCACCGGCGTCGAACGCGTGGTGTCCAACACCACGCGTTCCGGCCATTTGTGATCCGTCTGAATCCGGATGTGGACCTTTTGATTGAGCGGAACATCAGATAGTGGGGCACGTGGAATTGGCGTGGAGCAACACCAGTTTGTGGCGAAGAGCGCCGCGAGAAGAAAGCTTCCCACCCACCCGAAATACTGTAGCAAGGGCATGGGCAGAGCGCCTCAACGCGCGTGAGAGGATTGCAACTCGCTGCGGCACGCCTCGCTGAAATCCCGCAGCGGATCCATCTCGTTGATCAGGTCGGGCAGATCGACGAATTTCCTGTTTGGCGAAAGATAGGTGTTCAGGATCAACCGTCCCGCCTTCTCGGCCGCTTCGATTACGGTATCGCTCGACAGGATTTTCATCCGCGCGATGAGAGCGTAGAGGTCGACGAGCTTCGAGACTTCGGACTTGTCGTTGACGAGGGCGTCGGCGTACAGCCTTGATGCTTCCTCGATGAAGTTCTTGTATAGTTCTTCACGTTGGGATGTGGCCCGCAGTGAATGGCGGAAACGGTCCTTGCGACGCTGGGTCACCCAGTTGGTGACAATCGACGCCAGCGTTCCCGTAGCCGAGCCCGAAAATGACGCAATCGCGGGGATGTAGAACATATTCATTTTTGCTGTCTCCTTATTCCAGGCTCAATCGGCCTCTGCGGACGTCGCGGGTCGAGTTGGTCTTCGCAGTTCCCTGGGTTGGGCTTTGCTGGCCAGAAGGCCGGCGCTTTGTTCGAATACCGATCGGCACGCGTCGCTGAGATCGGACATATTCTGTCTCAGGCAGTATTCGACTCTCGTGGGGTCGGGAATGTAGCCGACGCAGAAGTGGAAGGCGTCGGGAGCGCACGACGCCCTCTGCTCTGGAGTGCCGCGGTTCTCCTGCGCAGAGGCGGTTGTCACGCAAAGCAACACTGCCAGCGCCTGGATAGGAAGTCTGATTTTCGAACTCATATGGGATCACTCCTCTGATTGATCTCTGCGCAAGAAGGCTGGATTTCAGCGACTTGCCGCGCTCACAAAAAGCTGAACGGGTCGCTTGAGCTCTTCTCCTTGACAGATCTGCTCGTTCGTGGCTTATATAAACTATACGGTATAGTTTAGTTCACCGGAACGGAATGTCAATCTCTTTTTCTAGCCAGCAAGACACTGGCGCGCAGGATCGGACATCGACAATCCCGAGGGTGGTCCGAAATCCTCAAACCAAGAGCACACGATGAATTTTCAGCTTCAACCACAACTCGCGGCAGCCAAACGACAGCTGCCATTCGAATGCGTCGCGCTGCTCTTGCAGGGCGGCGGTGCGCTGGGGGCATATCAGGGCGGCGTCTACGAGGCGCTGGCGGAGGCTGATATCCATCCGAACTGGATCGCGGGCATCTCGATCGGGGCGATCAACGCCGCCATCATCGCAGGCAACCCGCCCAATTCCCGCATCGACCGATTGCGCGAGTTCTGGACGCAGGTGACTTCAAAGGCGCCTTGGGATTGGTCAGGCAACCCATTCGTTGATCTCGCCGGAAGCGACGACGCGCGCAATCTCCTCAATCAAATGAGCGCTGGTCTGGCTGCCGCGTTCGGCGCAACTGGGTTTTTCTCTGCGCGGGCTGTGATGCCCTGGCTGCAACCGGGCGGCACGATGGCTGCGACCAGCTTCTACGATACCAAGCACCTCAGGCAGACGCTCGAGCGCCTGGTGGATTTTGATCGTCTTAATGCTGGAATGACGCGCTTCAGCGCCGGCGCAGTCAATGTCAGGACCGGCAATTTTGTCTATTTCGACACCAGCACTCAGAAGATTACCCCCGAGCATGTCATGGCGAGCGGGGCACTGCCGCCCGGCTTTCCGGCCGTCGAAATCGACGGCGAGCAGTACTGGGATGGCGGCCTTGTTTCCAACACGCCACTGCAGTGGGTGATCGAGAGCGACCCTCGGCGCAAGGATACGCTTGCATTTCAGGTCGACCTCTGGAGCTCCCAAGGTGCGATTCCGCGGAATCTAGCGGAGGTTGCCACACGTCACAAGGAAATCCAGTTTTCGAGCCGCACGCGCGCGAGCACCGGGCAGTTCAAGAGCGTGCACCGTGTGCAGCGTGCCCTTGCTGCGCTTCTCAAGAGGTTGCCTGCCGATCTTGAGGAGAACGATGACCTGCAGATCCTGAAGTCGGTTGCCAGCGACAAGGTCTACAACATCATCCAGCTGATCTACCGGGCCCGGAACTACGAAGGTCACTCGAAAGATTACGAGTTTTCCCGCCTGTCGATGCAGGATCATTGGCGTGCAGGCTATCACGATGCAGTCCGGACGCTGCGCCATCCCGAGGTCCTTACTCGCCCCAAAAGCCTGGATGGCGTCTTCACATTCGATCTCGAGCGGGACGGTCGTGAATAATCATGAGCCATTGCCGAACACAGAGAAGGACCTGAAAATGCGCGAAAAGGAAATATTGGAGCGGGCATTTGCTATGCCGCTGACCAGTCCGTCATACCCGCCGGGACCGTATCGTTTCGTCAACCGCGAATACCTGATCATTACTTACCGCACAGATCCGGTGAAGCTTCGCGCTGTGGTGCCCGAGCCCCTCAACATCGACAGCCACGAGGCGTTGGTGAAATACGAATTCATCCGCATGCCGGACTTAAACGGCTTTGGCGATTACACTGAGAGTGGGCAGGTGATCCCGGTCTCTTTTCGCGGCCGGAAGGGCAGCTACACCCACAGCATGTTCCTCAATGACGAGGGGCCGATCGCCGGCGGTCGCGAGCTTTGGGGTTTTCCCAAGAAACTGGCACAGCCGACGCTGCGGACTGAAGTCGACACGCTGGTCGGTACCCTGGATTATGGCCCCATTCGGGTTGCCACCGGCACGATGGGCTATAAACATAGCCAAGCCAATCTGTCGCAAGTCAGAGCTTCGCTTGCGGCGCCGAACTTCCTGCTCAAGATCATTCCGCATGTCGACGGCACGCCACGCATCTGCGAACTGGTCGAATATCATCTCGAGGATGTCACGATAAAGGGCGCGTGGACCGGGCCTGCGGCGCTCCATTTGACGCCTCACGCGTTGGCACCCGTAGCTGACCTGCCAGTTCTCGAGATGGTGTCCGCCGTCCACATACTTGCCGACCTAACGCTCGGGCTGGGCACGGTCGCGCACGACTACCTCCGACAGCCAAGCCGACGTCTCCTCGAAGCCGGCGAGATGAGTTTGGTCGGTCGAATATGAAGGCATGCAACAGACAAAGGAGAGTGAGTTGAGTATTCTGAAGGGCAAGACGGCCGTTGTGACCGGCTCGACAAGCGGAATAGGCCTTGGGTGCGCGCGGGCAGAGAAACGTCTGTAATAGCCACCGTCAGTCGGATGCTTAGTGCAAGCCGGGAGCCCCCGACCGGTTCGCAGGTGCGGAGGGGCCTTTGTAGGTGAAGTCATAGCGGCACCTCCTGAAAGACACTTTTGGGTTCGAAATGCACCTTATGGTTTGACAAACCTTGGTAACTCGTTGATATCGCAATAAATGGGACCGCCCTCCGAGCGCACCAGAGAATCCTGTGATGTGGCGGTAACTCCGTGGCCGCTCCGAAGCAAATCCCCGACAATGGCTGTTGGTGATTCGAAACGGAGGCGCTCGGAGCGCGGAACTGGATGGCGCGGTCAGCACCCATCCGCATCCGTACCGGTTCTTAACCCCAAAATTGCGCGGATGGTGGGGAAGGCCGGGCCGGTAGCCTTGCCGTAACACCCTTGGCGTAAAGCGGGGAAACAGTGCCCAGGCCGGCGATTCCGGCTTGCGGACCGGCAATTTTGCGATTGCACTCGACCATAGACCATCCCGGCCCTCGACAGGAACCCGCCTATGAAATTTCTGAGCCACGCCTATCGGTTCATCTCCAACTTCCTGTTTCTGGCGATGGTCTATTACAGCCTGAATTTCATGGAAAAATATCAGCAGCGCGCGGTGCTTGCGATCCTCGTGCTGGTCTACGCAGCGATGCGCGCGGCAACGGCGCTGCGTTCGTTCTATTTCTACCAGCGCATCGAGCGGCTCGAGTTCGAGGCCCGACGTCTGGCGGGCCTGACCGGGGACGGCCCCGCCGCCTTGTCCCAGCGCAAGCAGATCGTCACGGACGTCACGGTGCTGCGTCGTGTCGGCGAGATCAATTCCTATATCGACCTGCTGTTTCTGGCGATGATCGTTCTGCTGTGCATCTCGAAGATCGTGACGAACTGAAGCCTTGTAGCGTTGCGGGCGAAGCCAGCCCCGGACGCGACCCTGGGCGGGTTCAAGCAAGGCGCCCGGGCCTCACGCGTTTCTTTTCCTGACCTGTACCAGGTGTTTCAGCCCGCCGCCTCGGCGATGCGCGGCATTGCGGGTACCGCGAGCGGCCGCCCGGCGGACGCCGCCCGGGTGTGGTTTGCCGCGCTGGATGCGTGCGGAACTGCCGGCAGCGGCTGAAATCGCTTCGTGAGCGGCCGGGCCGCTCTCTTGCTCTGCGCGGCGCGTCAGGCCTCGCGTCGCGGCGCGCAGGCCCTCCTTGATCTCGAAAACGCTGAGCGCCGGCACCGGCAGGGCGTCGGCAGCCGACTTGGCCTCGGGCGGCAGCGGCGAATGCCGGGGCCAGGGCGCCGGCCGCGGCAGCGGGACGCCGTGCCCGATTCCTCCGGCGCGATTTTCGGAGAGCGTCATCGAGCTTCCGTCGCGCCAGTCGAGGTCGGACAGCGCGGGGGCGGGAAGCGTGTCGTCATTGGCGAAGACGAAATTGGGGATCTTGGGCCAGTGCGAGGTCGCGACGTTCTCCGACGGCGGATGCAACTGCCAATCCTGCGGCTCGGTGGGCGTTGCCGGATTTTGCGGTGTCGCCGGCACGACGTGGACGATGCTAAAGCCGCGCGCCTTCAGCTCGTGCAGGATTCTCGGCAGCGCGGCGACAGTCCGCGCCTGGATATCGTGCAGCAGCAGGATACCCTTTCCCTTGTCCTCGAGCCGCTTGATCGCGAGATCATAGACCCGCGCGGAGGAAACATGCCGCCAGTCGTCGGCCGGAAAGTCGGCGCTCCAGACCTGGATGCCCTGCGAGGCCAGATAGTCCTCGACGGCCTCGGCGCGGAGCAGCCCGGGAATCCGGAAGAACGGCGCGAGCGCGACCGCGTCGTCGCCAAGCGCTGATTTCACCGACGCGATGCCGTCGTCGATCTCCTGCCTGGCGCGGTCGACCGGCATGTGATTCATCGTGAGCGGATGATTCTGGCTGTGGGTGCCGACGCTATGGCCGGCCGCGATCAGCTTGCGGACGCCTTCCGGGTAGGCCTTCGCCATCCGCCCGATCTCGAAGAACGTCGCCTTCACGCATTGCGAGGCGAGGATATCGAGAACCTGGTTGCTGTTGCGCGGCAGCGGGCCGTCGTCGAAGGTCAGCACCACCTCGTGATCCCGCAGCGGCAGCGTTTCGGCATATTGCATCGTGCCAATGCGCGGATGCTCGCGCGGATCGACCACCAGCGTGCGCGAGGTGCCGATCGCGTCGGGATGGCCGGGACAATCGGCCGCCCTGGCGGAGTATGCGGTGATGCAGGTGAGTAATCCCAGACAGGCAGCGGCCCATCGCCGCCTGCCGACCAAAGCCAACGCATCATCCATTATGCCACACCGTCCGCATTCCGTCTTTTGGCGGCGATCATCCGCGCCCCGTCATGAACGGCAGCTTAATGTTCCAGTTCCGCTGATGATTTCGGCTCTGACAACGCAGCGTCAGAGTGTGCTGCGGTTTCCGCGGGCACCAGATGAACCACGCGATAGTGATTGTCACGCAGATAACGCAGGAAGGCCGGCAGCATGGCCGCGGTTTGCGCCCTGGGATCGTGAAACAGGATGATTCCCCGGCCGGCCTCCTTGAGCCGATCGGTGACGAGCTTCAACTCCCGGCGAGGTGTCATCAGATTCCAGTCGCTCGCCCAGAGGTCGGCGCCGAACACGACGATGCAGCGCGATTGCAGGAGGTCGAGGGTCGCCGGCGTCGATCCGAAATAGGGAAAACGGAAAAATGGCGTGCTCGGTACGTTGGTCGCGACGCCGTGCAGCGCCGCATCGACCGCCTCGATACCGCGGTCGATCTCCTCCGCTGCCTGGTCGGGCGGGGTCTGGGACAGGTTGCGGTGGCTCCAGGTGTGGTGCCCGATGGTGTGGCCACCGGCCGCGATCCGGCGCACCAGCGTCGGGTGTTCCCGGGCCGGCTTGCCGACCAGAAAGAACGTCGCGCGCACGCATTGGGCGGCCAGCGCCGCCAGCACTTTTTGCGTCGCTGCAGGTGAGGGGCCGTCATCGAAGGTCAGCACCACCTCGTGATCGCCAAGCTGCAGCGTCTGAGGATACTCCTTCAGCCCGACCCGCGGCGTGGCGGCTGGATCGACAGAAAGCACGCGGGAGGTGCCGAGCACCCCGTCGCGTGGGCACGTTGCCGCCCGGGCGGCGACCGTCCACGACAGGCAGGCGATGAGGGCCACGGCCAGCAGCGTCTTCAATTTCCCGACCCGTATCTGCCGATCATATTTTTCATTGCGCTCGGTGTTGCCCATTGGGTAATGCGTGAAGCTGTAACTCAGACGAGTTTAGCAATCGTGTCAAACGGCGAGGCGCGGCATGGCCGAAGATCTGGACGTTGCCCACACCGCCGGCGCCTTGCTCGACCGCCTCCCAATGCGTGCCGAAGATGGCGAAATTCGTCCCGAATTCGTCGGGGAGATTGCGCGCGCCATCCATGTTGCCGATACGCCGTTCCTGCGCGCCGTGGTTGCGGAACTCCACGAGGCCGACCTCGGCGATCTGATCGCGGCATTGGAACCCGACGACCGCGTCAGCCTCGTTGAATTGACGGGCGCCGATTTCGACTTCTCGGCGCTGAACGAAGTCGACGATTCAGTCCGCGAGGAAATTCTCGAGGAACTCGAACCTGAAACCGTCGCGGAAGGCGTGCGCGAACTGCAATCCGACGACGCTGTCGAATTGCTCGAGGGCCTCGATGAAGAGGACAAGGAGGAAATCCTCGAAAAGCTGCCACCCTCGGAGCGCGATGCGCTGGAGCGCAGCCTCGAATATCCGGAAAACTCCGCCGGCCGGCGGATGCAGACCGAGTTCATCACGGTGCCGCCGGAATGGACGGTCGGGCAGGCGATCGACTACATGCGCGACACGGCGAACCTGCCGGACCGGTTTTACGAGATCTACGCCGTCGACAAGGCCCAGCACTGGCACGGCGCGGTGGCGCTGGATGCGCTGTTGCGTTCGCGCAGGATGGTGCCGCTGGCGGACCTGATCGACGAGGACCGCCGCCGTGTTTCCGTAATGGACGATCAGGAGGAGGTGGCGCGGCTGTTCGGCAAATATAACCTGGTCGCAGCCCCCGTGGTCGATACCGAGAACCGGCTGGTCGGCGTCATTACCGTCGACGACGTGGTCGACGTGATCGAGGAGGAGGCCGACGAGGATTTGAAGGCGCTGGGCGGCGTCACCAGCGACGAAGAACTCTCCGACAATGTCTGGACCATCGCCAAGGCCCGCTTCAACTGGCTGCTGGTCAATCTCGCCACCGCCTTTCTGGCATCCTCGGTGCTCGGCCTGTTCGAGGGGCAATTGGAGAAAATGGTGGCGCTGGCGGTGCTCGCTCCGATCGTCGCCAGTCAGGGCGGCAATGCCGCCACCCAGACCATGACGGTCGCGGTGCGCGCTCTGGCGACGCGCGAGCTCGGCTCCAGCAACGCGTTTCGCGTCGTCATCCGCGAGGGCCTGGTGGGCCTCGTCAACGGGCTCGCCTTTGCGGTCATTACCGGCGTCGCCGCGGTGGTGTGGTTCAGGATCCCGGGGCTCGGGGTGGTGATCGGGCTTGCGATCATCTGCAATCTGGTGGCCGGCGCGCTCGGCGGCATTCTGATTCCGATGGTGCTGGAACGGGTGCATGCCGATCCCGCGGTGGCGTCCGGCACCTTCGTCACCACCATCACCGACGTGGTCGGCTTCTTCGCGTTTCTCGGTATTGCCACGCTCTGGTTCGGGTTGAATTAGCGTGTCTTGACAATCACTTCGGTCGGTCTGACCGCGGGCTCACAAGCCATGCAAAAGCGGCACCCCCGCTGCCCGTTTGCTGCGGTTCTGCACGGTCCACGTGCCCCATTTTGGCCACAGGCGGTTCCTTAAACGCCCGAAGCGGATGTCAGTCCGCTCATTCAACCAGCCGCTCGGCGCGCTTCAGTGCCTCCCATTAGCGGCTTCGTGATCGCGCAGCGCGATCTCTCCCCTCAGTAAGGAACATCCATGAAGCGTATCGTCATGGCTGCAACGGCAGTGCTTTGTTTGATCGGATCGAGTGCAGAGGCTCGGTCACGCCATCACCATCATGCAGGTGGTGGTCATTATGCGGGCCGGCCCGCCGCATGGTGCGGATGGTATATGCGCACGCAAGTCGGCAGCGATCCCGGCCCCACTTTCAATCTCGCGCGGTCCTGGGCCCATTATGGATCGAATGCCGGTGGCCCAACCGTCGGCGCGATCGTCGTCTGGCGTCACCACGTCGGCAAAATCGTCGGCCAGGAAAACGGTCAGTGGATCGTGCAGAGCGGTAACGACGGCCATGCCGTTCGGACGCGTCCGAGATCGATGGCTGGTGCTATCGCGTTTCGGTGGAGCTGAGGATCAGGCGGAAACGCCCCTCGCGTAGGCAGACGTGAAACGCGGACAGGGCTCGCCGATAGCAAGCCGCCGTACACATTCCGCCACCTCGTTTTGAAGTCGGCCCGCGCCACCAGCGCGGGCCGTTTTCGTTGGTCGGATGTTGGGCAGATAAGCCAAGTGATGCTGCCGCCGCGATGGACCGGAAGTCAGCCGCTAACCGGGTCTCGGCACCTGGAGGCCCAATTCGGCGATTTAACAAACTGGTAACCAAGCCTTAACGCGCATCGTCGAGAATCCTGCCCGGGGTGGACCATGCAGCGCTTGCGGCTGAAGGCGGACGGACGGATCGTGGAATTGCGGGACGGGCGGGAGTTTCCGGTCGCACCGGCAACGTCTTTCGCTCCGACGGAGGCGATCACCGCCGTGCGGCTGGAAACGGCGGCGCTGCCTGCGGTGCGCGACCTGCGCCGTCGCGCGCGCCTGACCCAGCAGCAATTCGCCGCGCGATTAGGGGTGCCGGTGGAAACCATCCGGAACTGGGAACAGGGCAAACGCATGCCGCGCGGGCCGGCGAGGGCGCTTCTTGCCGTGATCGCGCACGCCCCGGACACGGTGTTTGCGGCTCTGGCGCGAGCCTGACCGCCAAACGGGCCTGACTTCCATATCCTGCCCGATCCGTTGCCGCCCTTGTTGGCAGCGCGACGGAGGAGGGACATAATGCAGGCTGATTGGTCCGAGTCCATCCGATGCTGTATGTCGAAGCCAATGGCGCTAGAATTCCGGCAATCGGCCTGGGCACCTGGGAGCTGCGCGGTCGAACCTGCGCGCGTCTGGTCGAACAGGCGCTGAGATTGGGCTATCGTCACATCGACACCGCACAGGTCTATGAGAATGAGCGCGATGTCGGGGAAGGCCTGCGCGCCGCGCGCGTCAGGCGGGACGATCTGTTCGTGACCACCAAGGTCTGGACCACGCATTTCGCGCCGAACGACCTGGAACGATCCACCAAAGAGAGCCTGACGAAGCTGCGCCTTTCCGAGGTCGACCTGCTGCTGCTGCACTGGCCGAATCCGCACGTGCCGCTGGCGGAGACTTTGGGCGCGCTGGCGCATGCCAAGCAACTCGGCATGGCCAGGCATATCGGGGTTTCCAACTTCACCGTGGCGCTGATCGACGAGGCGGTGACGGCCTGTTCGGAGCCCCTCGTGTGCGATCAGGTCGAGTATCATCCGTATCTCGACCAGACCCGAGTCAGGGAGGCCTGCGCGCGCCACGGCATGGGGGTGGTCGCCTATAGTCCGGTGGCTAAGGGCCGCATCAAGGGCGACGAGACGCTGGTGGGGATAGGCAAGGCCCACGGCAAGACCCCGGCCCAGATTTGCCTGCGTTGGCTCGTGCAGCAAAATGCGGCGGCGATACCGCGCACCTCGAAGATCGAGCGGTTGTCGGAAAACATCGACATTTTCGATTTTGCGCTGTCCGACGAGGAGATGCAGCAGATTTTCGCGATGGGCAGCCCGAAGGGCCGGCTCACCGATTTCGGTTTCGCGCCGAAATGGGATTGAGGCCGTTGCGTGGGCCGCTATGCTCTTGCGATGGAAGAGCAGTCTTTTGCGAAGGATGCTCTTGCCGGCATCGGAATTTGAACACCTGCGATGAACCCAGTTCGGATTATGCGCGCGGGCATCACGGCATCGGCGGTCGCTCATCTGTCGCTGCTGGTGCTGGTGCTGTTCTTCACTGAGGTGCACCCGTACGGTTCGGTGACGGCCGAGCCGATCACGGTGGATATCGTTACGCCCGCGGAGGCGCCGCCGGTCCCGAAAAAGG
The DNA here is from genome assembly GCA_963831585.1 of uncultured Alphaproteobacteria bacterium. Classification (GTDB taxonomy): domain Bacteria; phylum Pseudomonadota; class Alphaproteobacteria; order Rhizobiales; family Xanthobacteraceae; genus Bradyrhizobium. The sequence goes on from CAWHRA010000015.1 coordinate 13,209, forward strand.
AAGAGCCGCCGCCGGAACCGAAGGCCAAGCCTTCCGATGGCTTCGACCTCCCTTCGAAATCGGAAGCCGCCCCGGCGGCCGCGGCTTCGCCGCCGCCACCCGCAGCCCAGCAGCCGCCGCCGCAACAGCAGGCGGCACTGCCGACGCCTTCTCCCGCCCAGCAACCAGCCGGAGCCCGGCCGCAGTCGCCGACGGCCTCGGCATCGCCGGCCTATTCGCCTCCGGAGCCCGATCTTTCCATCAAGTATCACGTGATGCTCGGCCTGCCGCCGGATTTGCCCGTGGAGCCGGCCAAGGGCGGCAAGGACGACTACGACGCGCAGGCGTCAAAGAAGGCTGATATCGACTCCGGTCCCGTCGCCGAATTTCGCCGTCATCTGAAGACATGCTCGAAATTGCCGCCATCAATTTCACCGTCGGATAGCGTGATGATCAGGCTGCGGGTGTTCATGACACCCGGCGGCAGGCTCTCCGCAGACCCCGTGGTGCTGGAGGGTAGCGGCAACCTGAAGGGCCTCGATCTCAGGCAAAGCGCCGTCGATGCGCTGCAGGCCTGTCAGCCCTACACGATGCTGCCGGCGGACCGATATGGCGAATGGAACGTGCTCGACCTGACTTTCACGCCGCAGGATTTCTCGGCCCCGTCCTAGCCGGACGCGCGCTTATCGATCCCCGTGGCGGATTCGAAAACACATTCGCTTTCCATACGCGTTTGAGGAGCGGCAACCGGCATCGAGCCGCGGGTTGAACGTCCGCCGCGTGCCATGGCAAAGTGGCGCGCAAGAATAAGGATTCCTGCGCATGGCCTTGAAGCTCGTGATCGGTAACAAAAACTATTCGTCGTGGTCGATGCGGCCGTGGCTGGCAATGCGGGCCGGCGGCATCGCGTTCGATGAAATCCTGGTTCCGCTCTATGCCGGTGAGGCCGACAAACGGCGCATCCTGGATTTCACCCGTTCCGGCAAGGTGCCGGTGCTGATCGATGGCGACGTCAGGGTCTGGGATTCGCTTTCCATCATCGAATATGTCGCCGAACGGTTTCCGGAAGCCCGGCTTTGGCCGGAGGATCGCGCCTCGCGCGCCCATGCGCGGTCGATTTCAGCGGAAATGCATTCGGGATTCATGGCGCTGCGCAACGAATGCGGTATGAATTTGCACCGGCCGATCCGACCGGTCACGCTGTCGGCGGATGCGCGCGCCAACGTCGCCCGCATCCAGGAGATCTGGACCGAATGCGGCGAGCGTTACGGCAAACTCGGACCGTTCCTGTTCGGCAAGTTTGGCGCCGCCGACGCGATGTTCGCGCCGGTGGTGCACCGCTTGCGCACCTATGCGATCGCGGTTGAGCCTGCGGCGCAGGCCTATATGGAAACGATGATGGCGTTGCCGGCCTTCCAGGAATGGACGCGGGCGGGGCTTGCCGAAACGCTCGTGATCGACCGTCTGGAGAACGTGTAAAGGACCGGCTGAACCGCGACCCGGGTTCCCGTGGAACTTTTGTTGCGCCGCCGGATGCGACTTAAGTTCACTTTTGCACATTCTTGCGGAACGAATTCGCCCCCAATGCGTGATGCCTTCGGCTGGATGTCTTCGGGGGACGTATCCGTGATCGGCAGACAATATTTCGCTCGTCAGGCGAAGACGCTTCTCAAATTCGCCAACGCCACCACAAACCCAAAGCTCGCGGCGGTCCTGGTCGAAAAGGCCGCTCATCTGAAATCCCAAGTCGATGACACCGAGCCGCCGCGGGATCAAAGTCCCCGGCCTCCCGACGTCGAGACGCCGCGCCCGAACGACGGACAGGAGCGGTAGCCGCGAAGCCTCCGCGGATCCGCAGGCTTGACCGATCCGCGCAAAAGGTCCTGAATCGGGAACCGACGCCAGCGCAATCAGCGAAAGGATTTGGCCATGGGAATTCTCGATTCACTGGAAAATTCACCGGCGTTCAAAGGTGCACTCGGCCAGCTCGAGGCTGCTGTTGTCCCCGTGGTGTTGAGCGAAGTGCTCGGCAATGGCAGCCAGGGTGGGTTGAACGCGATCGTCGCCAAGCTGCAGCAGGCCGGCTTCGGTGACCAGGTCAAATCGTGGATCGGCAATGGTCAGAACCTTCCGATCACGGCGGAACAGTTGCAGCAGGTGCTTGGCAGCGACGCCGTCCGGCAGTTGGCCGCCCGGTTCAATATACCGGTCGATCAGCTCGCCAAGGTTCTGGCGCAGCAACTGCCCACGGCGGTGGATCGCGCGAGCCCAGACGGCAAGCTGCCGCACACGGCCTGACGGTCCCGGCGGCGGACGCGTTGCGGCACCGCGCCCGACGTGCCTGCACCCCCGGATATGGTGTTATCATACTGAAAAACCTGCAAAATCTGCGCATTTGCTATGTCCGGATGTAACTGGCCAACCGGATTGGCGCCGTGCTATATAACCGCGGGTTCTTCAGTCGGCCGAAGCAAGCGGGACCGTGGGCACGGCCGACGTTATTTGCGTATGGAGAGGGCGTTGAAGCACAAATACAACGTTGGTGAGACCGTCTATTTCACTGCCAGCAATGTCGCGCGTCCGGCCGCGACCGGCACCTACGAGGTGATCCGGCTGCTTCCGACCGACGGTGACGACTGTCAGTACCGGATCAAGAGCTCGACCGAAGCGTTCGAGCGGGTGGCCAAGGAAAGCCAGCTCAACGTCACCTGAATGACGGTTCGCGCGGCCGGGTGAAGCGGGTTCCATTCGTCTCGCGCCGTTAAAAGGCCCCGTTCGCAGAAACATTCTGTGCATATGAATGCGAAGGAATTGGCATTCACGTTCGTGGAGTGCGTTCTATGCTGCGTTGAGGGACACCGCGCATGAACTGGGCCTGGGCCACATCGCTCGACCAAATCTGGCGTTCGCCGTCGTTCCCGATGTGGCTGACCTTGGCCGCGGCGGGATTCTTCGGGATCATCGTGCTGATCACGCTGTTGCGCGCCGAGAAATCGGTCGCGAATGGCGCGCTGACGGTCATCACCCTGCTGGCCGTTGGCATCGCGTTGGCCTCGACGATTCGCGAGTTCGGGCCCGCCGGCCGGCCGGCGGGCCCTGAAACGGCCGGAGCGGCGCAGCCGATGAGCGCGGCACTGCCGGCGCTATCGTGCATCGACGACATCGCGGGCGACATCGTCCTGGCGGCGTGTGAAAAGGCCCTGTTCGGTTCCGCCGAAACGGCCGCGGCGGCGGTATCCTATGCAGCTGCCCAGATCACGCGGCTGACCGCGTCCGGCGACGTCGCCTCGGCCAACCGGAGCATCACGCCGGAACTGCAGATGCTGCGCGCCGCGGTGGAGCGCGATCGCTACGGCCTGATGGCGCAAGTGCTGCTGGCGCGCGATCATTGTACGCCGTCGAACTGCCGGGCGTTCCGGGCGCTGACCGATAGCCGCCAGATCGTGGCCAACATGGAAGCGCGGCCCTATGACACCCTGATCGCGCGGTATGCGCCGCTGTGGAACATGCCGGCGGCCGCAGCGCCTGGGCCGGGACCGGTTGCCACCCTCGTGCCAAACATGCCCACGGGTAAACCCACCAATGCCGATTTCCCATCGGCGGCATCGACCCCGCCGGTCAGCATCATGACGCCGGAGCCAACGGGGTCGACGGCGCCGCGCGCGCCCGCGTCGCCCCCGGTTGCGAACGCACCGTCACCGCATCCGCCCGCGGCGGCGAGCAACGCGCTGGCAGCGGCCAAGAAACCAGCCGCGCCCAAGCGTGCGCCTGCGGCGGGCCAGCATTCGCCGGCGCCGGTCCAGCTGGCGCCGCCTCCCGGCGCACCCGAGCCGGCGGCATCGAACGATTGACGCGACCTTTTCTTGCGTGGACGCGATGTTCGGGAAACCGGGGAAAACCGGTTTCCACTTTCCGGACCATGCTCTAAACCTCGCCCCATGCCACTTCATCTCATCAAGCTTGCCGTCGGCTGTGAATTGGTCAGGGAACTCAAGGGCCGGGTCGCGGAGCGCATGCAGACCGCGAAGAAAAAGGGCCTGCCGCCGCATCATATCCATATCACCCGGATGACGCCGAAGCGGGTCGATGAGGTGCTGGCAGGCGGATCGCTGTACTGGGTGATCCGTGGCGAAATCGCCGCGCGGGAAAAAATCATCGCCATCGAGCCGTTCCGCGATCGCGACGGAATCGGACGGTGCCGGCTGGTGATGCAGCCCCGGGTGATCCCGGTGCTGACGCGGCCGATGCGCCCGTTCCAGGGCTGGCGCTATTTTGCCGACAGCGACGCGCCACCGGATCTCAAATCCGCCGGCGCCGGCGTCGCCGCGATGCCCGAGCCGTTACGCCGTGAATTGCGCGAACTAGGGCTGCTTTGACGCAAATGTGTGAGCCGACGAGTTACAGCGGCGACTCAGTGACGATCCGCAGCCGTACCCATTCAGACGGCGGCATTTCGACTTGACGCCGCGTTTCTGAATTCTTGTCGACGGTGTCGAGCAGTTCGGGGTCAGCGCCCAAGTCTCGCAGATACATGCGGAACTGCTCGCCAAATCGCGCCGTCAGACCCGCGCGCCGCTCGTCGGAGACATCGGGGCGCCGACCGGTTGTGGACGCGCCCGGGGAACCCGGCGATTCTCTTTCTATACACCGACATTGTCGATTAACCGGGTCTTTCCCAGCCTTGCCGCGACCAGGATGCGCACCGGGCCGTCCTTCACCGACAATATCGGCGCCAGCGTCTCGGCGTGGCGCGCCTCGAAATAGTCGAGCACGAATCCGGCCGTGGCGATCAACTCAGTGCCGCCCGCCATCGCGGCCTCTAGATCCTCGCCGGCCCGCAGGCGCTTGGCGCTTTCCTTCATGGCGCGGTACAGCACCGGGGCCGTGCGGCGCTCTTCCGGCGACAAGTAGACGTTGCGGGACGACATCGCGAGGCCGTCGCGTTCGCGCACGGTGCGCGAGCCGATCACCTTGACGCCGAGGTCGAGATCCCCGGCCATCCGCGTCACCACCCGCAGTTGCTGGAAATCCTTTTCGCCGAAGATCGCAAAATCCGGCCGGACTTGCGTAAACAGCTTGCCGACGACGGTGGCGACCCCGCCGAAGAAGTGCGGCCGGAAACGATCTTCCAGACCCACGATGGCCGGGCCTTCGGGAACAATTCGGGTGGCGAAGCCGTCCGGATACATGGCTTTGACGTCGGGATTCCAGATCGCGTCGACGCCTTCGGCGGCGAGCCTTGCGACGTCGGCCTTCCAGGTGCGCGGGTAGGAACTGAAATCCTCCGTAGGCGCGAACTGGGTTGGGTTGACGAAGATCGAGACGATCACCCGCTTGGCGCGGCGTTTCGCAAGCCGGACCAACGATACGTGGCCGTCATGGAGCGCCCCCATGGTTGGCACCAGCGCGATGCTGGCCGTTTTCGCGCGGAGGCCGTCGACGGCGCGACGCAATGCTGGGACCGTGCGGACGATCATGGGACTTCGCGACATCTGGGCTCGATCTCTGGAGGGCAGGGAGGCGGCGAGCCCTGACCCGGTGGCGGGAAGCGGACCATATCAAGCCCAAGGCTTGCCCGCCAAGCCGACAGCACGCAACCGGGCATTCGCCGATTGCGCCGATGTCATGTCGAACGAAAAAAAATCGGCGGCTCTGCCGTGTCGCGATTCCGATTCATCATTAAGGCTGACGATGAATGATTTAACGACGTCGTTGCGCATTTCGCTTGACCGCGGACGCGCGGAATTTGAAGATATCGTGGGGACCAAATCACATGCTAGTGCAGACCAGTCAGGGGCAATCGGGCTCGGCTCACGTCGTTGTGCTGGGCAATGAGAAGGGTGGTTCGGGAAAATCGACCACCGCCTTGCATATCGCGGTCGCGTTGATGAAGGCCGGCCAGCGAGTCGCCACCATCGATCTCGATTGCCGCCAGCAAAGTTTCACCCGGTACATCCACAACCGCAGCGGGTGGGCGCGCCGGACCGGCCTCGATCTCGAAATCCCCGTGCATTGCTGCATCAGGCTCGGTGAGACCATGCAGATCGCCGACAATGAAACCTCCGAGTTCCAGCAATTCATGGACGCCGTCAGCGCGGTGGAACGCAGCTTCGACTTCATCGTGATCGATACGCCGGGGTCGGACAGCTACCTGATGCGGCTGGCGCATTCGATGGCCGATACCCTGGTGACGCCGATCAACGACAGCTTCCTCGACTTCGACGTGCTGGGAACCGTCGATCCCGCCACTTATTCGGTGACCGGAGAGAGTCATTACGCGGAGATGGTACGGGATACGCGACGCAAGCGGCGCCAGCTCGACGGCGCCTCGACCGACTGGATCGTGGTCCGCAACCGGCTGTCGATGCTCGGATCCCGCAACAAGCAGCTCGTCGCCGACAGCCTCAACGATTTGGCGTTCCGATTGGGATTCCGCTCGATCGACGGTTTCGCCGAGCGCGTGGTCTATCGCGAGTTCTTTCCGCGCGGCCTGACCGCGCTCGACGACATCGACGAGGCGACGCTCGGCACGCGCCCGAACCTCGGCCATGTCACGGCGCGCGAAGAGGTCACGAGCCTGCTGCGCCAGCTGAAATTGCCGCTTGACGAGCGCGGACGCCGCCGTGCCGCCAACCGCGCCGAGTGGTTCAGCCAGGTCGACAAGCCGCTCGAGGTCCACGACATCCTCGGCGCCTAGAGGTTGTGGTAAGTCGTTACTGCTAGCAGGCCGAGTCACCCGTAGAAGACCGGCATTGATCCCTCGGCCGATCTGTTTTAACGACTGTTTTCACCTCGGCTTTACCCAAAATTTGAACCCGTCTTTCATTTGCCGCGTCCGACAACAGAAGCCTGTAGCAGTTTGTGCAGATGCACAAACAAGTGCGCCGCACAATGAAGAGGCGGTCAATTCACAATATTTAGCCTTCCTGTCACTCCGCCGTGACATATATTAGCCAACAAGGGACTGCGGAGTCTCAGGCGTGGGAATTGGGCTCTGAACGTCGGCGGACGGGGATAGGCATGAAACGTGGAATTGCAATTCTGGTTTCGCTGACCGTGCTGGTTGCGGTTGGATATTTCACGATCAGCAAATGGGCGATCCATCACGAGACGATCACGTTCTACGACGCATCGCGCAACAACCGTCCGGTCGCGGTTGACATCGCGGTACGGCGCGACAAGGAAATGCAGGCGAACGCCGGCATGATCACGCTGCCGGTGGCGATCCTCAACCACGGCAATACCGTCAAATTCACCGAGTACTCTTTCCTCGCCAACGCGTTCGCTGCGCGTGGCTACATCACGATCAGCATCCAGCATGATCTGCCGACGGATCCGCCGATGGTGACGAAGGTCGGCGAGCTCTATGTCGGCCGTCAGCCGCAGTATCTGCGCGGCGTTGCCAATATCCGCTTCGCTGTCGCGGAAATGGAGAAGGTGCAGCCGAATGCGGATTATGACCATCTGACCGTGGTGGGACATTCCGCAGGCGCCGATATCTCGATGTATTTCGCCAAGCTGCATCCTGAGCTGGTCAAGCGGCTCGTGACCCTCGACAATCTGCGCGTGCCGTTCATCACCGACGGCCGGTTCAAGATCCTTTCGTTCCGTTCCAAGGATCCGGTCTTCAAGACCGATCCTGGTGTCGTTCCTTCCGAAGAGGTCTGCGAGGAGGCCGGCATTACGGTGGTCCGCACCGACTTCCAGCACAACGACATGCGCGATACCGGTCCTGACACCGCAAAGGAATCGATCCAGGGCATGCTCGACAAGTTCATCGAGGACGACAGCCCGCTCAAGCCCGTCCTCAAGGCATCGCCGATGATGACCGACGCCGGGCCGGTGGCGCCTTTTGTCCCGGTCAATCCCCCGGCAACCCGGGTTGCACCCCTTCAGAACTGACGCCGGTATCCTGCACTTGGCGTCTGGATTGCTCCGCCGCGATTGGACGCGGGAGCCTGGATGCATTGACCCCTCGCTGATCGCGGCCCACATAGAGCCTGCAGTAATTTGCGAGCGCTGATGCCACGCGAACCGACCGGACCGAAATCGCCAGCCGAGATTTCCTCGACGCAAGAGACCGTGTCCGGCAAGACCGGTTCACTGCCGGATGCGAAGTCCGCTTCGGAGGAGATTGCGGCCTTCGTCGCCAGGGCCAAAGCGATGTCGCCGCATGCGCCGGGTGCGCGGGGCCGGCTGGTTTTCGCACTCGACGCCACCATGAGCCGGCAGCCGACCTGGGACATGGCCTGCGCGCTGCAGGCCGACATGTTTCGCGAGGCTGCGGCCATCGGCAGTCTCGATATCCGGCTCGTCTACTATCGCGGCCTCAACGAGTGCCGCGCCACGGGCTGGATTTCCGACAGCGCGCAACTGGCGAAGCTGATGGCCAGGATAGATTGCCGCGGCGGCAACACCCAGATCGGCAAGGTATTGTCGGAGGCGCGACGCGAGGCGGTCGCCTCCGCCGTACGTGCGCTGGTGTTTGTCGGCGATGCCATGGAGGAGAATGTCGACGATCTCTGTGCCAAGGCGGGCGAACTCGGTCTGCTCAAGGTGCCGGTATTCATGTTTCAGGAAGGGCATGACGCCGCCGCCGAGCACGCGTTCAAGGAGATCGCGCGCCTGACGGGTGGAGCGTGGTGCAGGTTCGATCCCGGCGCCGCGGCGCAGCTGCGCGAGCTGTTGCGCGCCGCCGCCGCCTATGCCGCCGGCGGCCGCGAGGCACTGCTGCGGCTGTCAAAGTCCGCAAGCGGAGCTGCCAGACTGCTCGGCCAGATGAAGTAAATTGATAACGCCGCCGGTATGATCGGCGGCTCGTAGCGGCACTTTATCACCCGGTCGTCGCCGCTTTCGCCAACGCGGCCAACGCACCGGTCATCGCACCGATCGCGGCCTCGGTTTCGCCGCCCAGTCGATGCCGCTTCGCAAGCCAATCGGGGTCGTTGAAGGATAGCCAGGTATCGCCCGCCGCATCCTGCCAGATCAGCGCCTTCAGCGGGAGGTCGATGCCGATGGTCTGGACCGATTGCATCAGCGGTGTACCGCCCTTTGCATTGCCGAAGATCAGGACCTCGGTCGGCCGCAGCGACAGCCCCGCCGCCGCTGCGCCGGCGGCATGATCTATCCGGGCAAACACCGTCAGGCCGTTGGCCTTCATCGCGGTTTCCAGCCGGTTCATGGTGTCCTGCGGCCCGAAGCTGCTCCGTATCGTCGTCAGCCCGTCTGCTGCCATCGCGCCCTCCCTTAAAGCTCCGGCCATGGTGATCCCGGCGAAAAGCTAGCACCGCCGGCGCCCCGAGGGCTTTTCGGTTCGCCCTTTCCTGGAGGCGGATAAGCCCGCCATGCTTTTTGCCGCCGATGCGACTATATTGGCTGGATGCCAACCCTGATCGCCGGCGCCGTCGCCGTTATTGTTCTTTATTCGCTGCTGCAGATGTTTCGTGCGGCCAACCCGGTCGTGCTCGCGCGGGCGATCAAGATCGGCGGCGGTATCGTGGCGCTCGCGGTTGCTGCATTTACCGGTCTCAAAGGCGAACTCGCTGTCGCCATCCCGATCGGCATTTTCGGTGCGGGTCTGCTCGGCTGGTCGCCGTTCGGGACCTCGGGTTTCCCAAATATCGGCGGAATGTTCGCGGGCCTGGGTTCGCAGCGTTCGGCGGGGCAAGCCTCCCGGGTCCGCTCTCACTATCTCGATATGATGCTCGATCACGATAGCGGTGATCTCTCGGGCCAGATCGTGGCCGGACCCTTTGCCGGTCGCAACCTCGGCGAATTCGACCTGCCGCAACTGACCGCGATGATCGCCGGCTTCGATGCCGAGAGCGTGGCGCTACTTGAAAGCTATCTGGACCGCAGGTTTCCCGCTTGGCGTCAGAACGCGCAGGGAGACGCGGCAGGCGGGCAGGGCCGCGCGGCGTCGAGCGGCAAAATGACGGACGAGGAGGCCTATCAGATCCTTGGCCTGCAGCCGGGGGCGGGGCGTGACGAGATCGGCCGGGCGCACCGCGCGCTCATGAAGAAACTGCATCCCGACCAGGGGGGGTCGACGTATCTCGCCTCCCGCGTAAACGAGGCCAAGGATACTTTGCTTCGCACGCATCACAGTTAGCTCCAGACAACGCTACCGACGCCACAAACCGCTGACTTTCGTTCCTTGCTCCGGCTGACGCCCCGTTGCCGCCCGCCGTTATCCGGCGTGGTCGATCGTTCGTGTCTGCAGTATTAGCCGCTAAATCTTGACGAGAAGTTTGCAGCGGTGAGGTTGCGGCGTATCGAATTGACGCAGGCCTGCCGCGATACCGGGGCGAAGGCCTGCATTTCTGCCGTTCCGGCCAGTTGTGCCTGGAAATGGCGGGCAAAGTTCAAGGGTTCGCGCGGGCGCGCGCGCCATCGCAGCAATCCGTAAAGCCAGGACCGCAGATCACGGCCGGTGTAAGCAAGGCGCAGATGCGCCGTTGCACACCTTACGACTTGTTAACCGATGGCGATCAGTTGCGGACGGTGATGCAGGAGATGTCGGAACGCTTCAGCGTCCGGCAGACCGCCTCGGCCTGATCGCGGTCGAGACCGGCGAAGCGGGCCCGGTACAGCTTCTTGTCGCCCTTGGCGACGACCGGCTCGGTGAACGGATCGGCCTTCGCCAGCAGCCCACGGGCCTGATTGCGGGCCGCGTCGAGGCGCTGCTGCGCTTCGGTTTCGCTCTCGAGCGCACCGACCTGAACGATCCAGCCGGTGTGGACCGCGACCGGCTTGTCGGCGCTGTTTTGCTGGACGGCCTGCGGCTGGGAGCGGGGAGCCGGATCCGCGTAGGCCAGCGCCTGGGAAGAGGGGGCATGCGAGGTGGAAGAGGCGGGGAGGCTGGAGGCCGGCAGCACGCCGAGCAGGCCGTTGCCGGTGCCGTGGCCGGCCGGTTGTGGCGGCATTTCGGGTTTCGCAATCTCGGTTTTGGCGACCTCGAACCTGTTGGTTTCGGTCTTGTTGCCTTCGGCTTTGGCCATGACCGCGCTCGATGTCTCCGGCACTTCCGGACGTGGCGCCGGGATCGCGCTGGTGACCGGCGGTGCCGGCTGCGACGAAGCGGCCGAGGCGAGCTTCACTTGTCCGGCCTTGACCTGAACGGTCTTGACCTTGACCGGCTTCATCGGTTCGGACGAACCGGGAATGATGGCAAGCGCCTGCGCCTGGATTACCCCATTGGTCAGCGGAGCGGGCTCGGTCTTGGCCGGCGGTACTGCTGCTGCGGCGGCGGCGAAAATCGATCGGGTGACCGATCCGGTCGGGCGGGTCGCGGCGGCTGCCGCCGGCTCAGCCGCGGCGACCTGAACCGCATCCGGCGCTTGAGCCGACGGCTCCGGTCGCTGCTCGGTCTCCGCCTGCGCGACGTCGGCGGCGGGCTCGGACGAATTGCGCTCGGTGATCGCGGCGACGGTGCGCTTGCTGGCGCCCTTTTCGAGGTTTTCGGCGAGCAGGTTGCGCATGATGGCGTCGCGCGAGCCGCCGCTGCGGCCTCCCAGGACCACGCCGACCAGGAAACGGTTGCCGCGATGCATCGAGGTCACGAGGTTGAATCCCGAGGCGCGGGTATAGCCGGTCTTGATGCCGTCCACACCTTCGACGCTGCCGATCAGGTGATTGTGGTTGCGGATCGTCTGGCCATGATAATTGAACGCGGCTGTGGAGAAGTAACGGTAGTAGCGCGGAAAGCGGTCCTGGATGGCGCGGCCCAGTGTCGCCTGATCGCGCGCCGTCGTGACCTGTTCGTCATTGGGCAGGCCCGAGGCATTGCGGTAGGTCGTCCTGTTCATGCCGAGCGCGCGCGCCTTGCGGGTCATCAGCTTGGCGAAATCGTCTTCATCCCCGCCTATCGCTTCGGCGATCACGACGGCGGCGTCATTGGCCGAGCGTGTCACCAGTCCCTTGATGGCGTCCTCGACGCGGATGGTCTGGCCCGGACGCAGCCCGAGCTTGGTGGGAGCCTGCTCGGAGGCGTGTTCGGAAACCTCCATTTCGCTGTCGAGCTTCATCTTGCCGGTCTCGAGGCGCTCGAACAGCAGGTAGAGCGTCATGATCTTCGTCAGCGAAGCCGGATGGCGGCTGGCGTCCGGGTTGTTGGCGGAGAGAGTGGCCCCCGAATTGCCGTCGACGATGATGGAGGAGAACGCCGGGCTATAGCTCTCGCGTGCTTCCTGGTGGTGACGGGCATGGGCGTGGTGACGGGTGTGCCGGTAACGCCGCGCGTCGGCATTGGTGCTTGTGATGAAGACGGCCGTGGAGACCGTGACCAGCCCGAGAACGCAAACCCGCAAAACACGCGAGGAGCCCAAGGTTGTGCGAAGCATGACTTCCCCGTCCCAATTTCTGTCTTGATCACCGGTTCGTGAGGCCAAATTATGCCCAACCGCCGGCGAGGTTTCCCTGCTCAACCGCTCGATCGCGGCGGACTTGTCGGGCCGTCCCGCGGATCAAGCCGCTGTTCTGGCTAACAGACTGTCCAAGAACGCCTTTCGGTGGCCTGTCCGGACCCGGAAAAGCCCGGGAATCAGGTTAGGGGGCCTGAGTTTCCAAAAGATTAATTATCCCTTGCGTGCCCTCCCGGGATTCGCGGCAAATTGGATTTATTTGTGCGTCGCACAAAGATTCTTGACCTTTTTGTGCGCTGCACTATACTGAAACAGCGTCAAGGGAGCCGGGACCTCCCGGCAGCTTTCACATCAGTCTGGGAAGGACTTCTCCATCATGATCAAAGTTGAAGACATTCAGCAGTACGGCAAAGAGCACCTCGAGACGGTCGTTGCCTCGGCCACCAGCGTCCAGCACGGCCTTCAGGCCATCGCCAGCGCCTATGGCGACTACACCAAGAAATCGTTTGAAGACACCAAGTCGTTCGTCGAAAAGCTGTCTGGTGTGAAGTCGCTCGACAAGGCGCTCGAAGTGCAGACCGAATTCGCGAAGTCCGCTTACGAGACGTTCGTCGCGGAGTCGCAGAAGATCGCCGGTCTCTATACCGATCTCGCCAAGACGACCTACAAGCCGCTGGAAGGCCTGGTCGCGAAGTTTACGCCGGCCGCCGCCGCCTGATCATTCAGCGCCGCTCCCAAAGATCGAAAGCCCGGCCGACTGGCCGGGCTTTTTTCTTGTTCCGGATTTGCCGCAATCATTTCGCAGCGCGCGCCGTTGTCGGCAGCAATGCTCCGATCGCGCTGAGTGCGTGGTCGCCAGAATCCCGGGAAGGGCACGGCGAGCCAGCGGAGGCCGAAATCGGCCGCCGGTCGCGCCCGGCCCATCGTCAAGGGCGGCTAAAGGGCCGACAGACTTTTTTTGTCAAATCAGACAGGATTGATTAGTCTTGGGAAGATCGCCGGGCTCGGAATCGGGCTCGTCGCAGGTCGCATCGGACCTTCGATTTGCGCGCTTGCGGCGAACCGAAGGCCGTCCCATATTGCTGTTATCGATCCAGCGGATGGGTCGGCCGGCCGGGAACGACGATCCGGAAAGCTTGTCCGGGAACTGGTTAAGATGCGGTCCGGCAGGAAGGTATGGCCCGGTCGCTGTCCGGTTTCCATGGGGATTTCGAACGCCTGTGCCATGTTGCAATTAGCTTCCAGAGACAATTCGTCCGCGCCAGCCGCCGTCGCCGCATCTGCTCCCCGGATGAGCAGCGACGAGAACCGCAGCGGCGGTTCCGGCGGTCCGGCCACGTCTGTCATCGCCAAGGTCAAGCCGAAGACCAAGCGCCCCAATCTCTATCGCGTCCTGATTCTGAACGACGACTACACGCCGATGGAGTTCGTCGTCCACGTGCTGGAAAAGTTCTTCCAGAAGGACGTCGAGGCCGCGACCAAGATCATGCTCCACGTCCATCACCACGGAATCGGGGAATGCGGGGTGTTTACCTACGAGATTGCCGAGACCAAGGTCACGCAGGTGATGGATTTTGCACGCAAGCACCAGCATCCCCTGCAATGCGTGATGGAAAAGAAATAGCGCCGCGCGAAATCCGCGGGAAACAGGAACAAGTTTTGCATCAGAAAGGCGAGGGATCTGTCTAGCCTGCGCCTCCGCCGGGCCGCCGCCCGGTTTTTGGATGCAAGCTCGCGGTCTTGGCGTAAACGAGTCGCGGGAACCGCTCTTTTGCCGTGATCTTGGATGACTATATGACAAAGGTTGTTGTTGCCTGAGCGGGCAACGGCGATCATGATATGGCGGGGGCCACAGAGGACGCGATGCCGACTTTTTCCCAAAGCCTTGAACAATCCCTGCATCGCGCGCTGGCGATTGCAAACGAGCGTCACCACCAATATGCGACGCTCGAACATCTTCTGCTGTCGCTGATCGATGACTCGGATGCGGCCGCCGTTATGCGCGCCTGCAGCGTCGATCTCGACAAGCTGCGCACCAGTCTCGTCAACTATCTTGAGACCGAGTTCGAAAATCTCGTCACCGACGGGGCCGACGACGCCAAGCCGACCGCGGGCTTTCAGCGCGTAATCCAGCGCGCGGTGATCCATGTGCAGTCGTCCGGCCGCGAGGAAGTCACCGGCGCCAATGTGCTGATCGCGATCTTCGCCGAGCGCGAGAGCCATGCCGCCTATTTCCTGCAGGAGCAGGACATGACCCGCTACGACGCGGTCAACTACATCAGCCATGGCATCGCCAAGCGGCCCGGGGTCTCCGAGGCGCGCCCCGTCCGCGGGGTCGACGAGGAAACCGAGACCAAGGGCAACGAGGATTCCAAGAAGAAGGGCGAGGCGCTGGAGACCTACTGCGTCAACCTGAACAAGAAGGCGCGCGACGGCAAGATCGACCCGGTGATCGGACGCAACTCCGAGATCAACCGTGCGATCCAGGTGCTGTGCCGCCGGCAGAAGAACAATCCGCTGTTCGTCGGCGAAGCCGGCGTCGGCAAGACCGCCATTGCCGAAGGGCTCGCCAAGCGCATCGTCGACAGCGAAGTGCCGGAAGTCCTGGCGGCGGCCACGGTGTTCTCGCTCGACATGGGTACCTTGCTCGCCGGCACGCGTTATCGCGGCGATTTCGAGGAGCGGCTGAAGCAGGTGCTGAAGGAGCTCGAGGCGCACCCGAACGCCATCCTGTTCATCGATGAAATCCACACCGTGATCGGCGCCGGCGCCACCTCCGGCGGCGCGATGGATGCGTCCAATCTGCTCAAGCCAGCGCTAGCGTCGGGCACCATCCGCTGCATGGGCTCGACCACCTACAAGGAATACCGCCAGCACTTCGAGAAGGACCGCGCGCTGGTGCGCCGGTTCCAGAAGATCGACATCAACGAGCCGACGGTCGAAGACGCCATCGCCATCCTCAAGGGCCTGAAGCCCTATTTCGAGGACTATCACCGGCTGAAATACACCAACGAGGCGATCGAGGCGGCGGTGCAGCTATCGTCGCGCTACATCCACGACCGCAAGCTGCCGGACAAGGCGATCGACGTAATCGACGAGTCCGGCGCGGCGCAGATGCTGGTCGCGGAGAACAAGCGCAAGAAGACCATCGGCATCAAGGAAATCGAGACCACGATCGCGACCATGGCGCGGATTCCGCCCAAGAGCGTGTCGAAGGACGATGCGGAGGTGCTGAAGCATCTCGAGCAGACGCTGAAGCGTGTGGTGTTCGGTCAGGACAAGGCGATCGAGGCGCTGTCGGCCTCGATCAAGTTGTCGCGGGCCGGCCTTCGCGAGCCGGAGAAGCCGATCGGCTGCTATCTTTTCTCAGGCCCCACCGGCGTCGGCAAGACCGAAGTGGCAAAGCAGCTCGCGGCCTCGCTCGGCGTCGAGCTCATCCGCTTCGACATGTCGGAATACATGGAGCGGCATACCGTGTCGCGCCTGATCGGCGCGCCTCCGGGCTATGTCGGCTTCGACCAGGGCGGGCTTTTGACCGACGGCGTCGACCAGCATCCGCATTGCGTGGTGCTGCTCGACGAAATCGAGAAGGCGCATCCGGATCTCTACAACGTGCTGCTGCAGATCATGGATCATGGCAGGCTGACCGATCATAACGGCAAGCAGGTCAATTTCCGCAACGTGATCCTGATCATGACGACCAATGCGGGCGCCGCCGATCTGGCGCGGCAGGCCTTCGGCTTCACGCGCAGCAAGCGGGAAGGCGATGACCACGAAGCCATCAACCGGCAGTTCGCGCCCGAGTTCCGCAACCGGCTCGATGCCATCGTGTCGTTCGCGCATCTCAATCCCGACGTGATCGGCATGGTGGTCGAGAAGTTCGTGCTGCAGCTCGAGGCGCAGCTCGCCGACCGCGACGTCACCATCGAACTGTCGGAGCCGGCAAAGGCCTGGTTGATCCAGCATGGTTACGATGAGCAGATGGGGGCGCGGCCGATGGCGCGCGTAATCCAGGAGCACATCAAGAAGCCGCTGGCCGACGAGGTGCTGTTCGGCAAGCTGAAGGGCGGCGGCCACGTCCGTGTCGTACTGGTCAAGGACGAGACGAGCGCGGAAGGGGCGGAGAAGATCGGCTTCGAGTTCGTCGAGGGACCGGTCACGCCGAAGCCGGAAAAGCTGCCGGGTACGCGCAAGCGCACCGCGCCGCGCAAGCCGAAGTCCGGCGGCCCCGGCGGCGGCTCGAAGGGCCCGGCCTCGCGAGGTCCGCTGGTCAAGGTTTGAGCGGCTGGAAGCAGAAATCGAAAAAGCCGGCGCGTCGCGAGACCGCCGGCTTTTTTGTCGGGTCGATCGTCCGCCAGGACTACGAAGCCCGGGCGGCGGCTATCACCGTTCGGGCCGTTTGTGCGCTTGAATGGATTTGAGGTAATTGACCGCGGCCTCGGCGTCCTCCCGGCTGAAACGGAAAGTCGGCATGTCCCGGTGAATGGTGCTCAAGCCGTCCTGCAGTCGGGTGGCAAAGTTGGTGTCATAGAGCTTGCTGTCTCCGAGCGCGCGAAACGGGGGAGCGTCGGCATGCGGGCTCTGGCCGCGCTGGCCAACGGCGTGGCAGCTTCCGCAGAGCGTTCCGAGCAGTGCCTTTCCCCGCCGTTGCTCGATATCGAGGGCATGAACGGCATTGCCCCAAACGCAAACCATCAAAACCGTGAGGCAAGTTTTCTTCATGGCCGCTCCATGCGATCCCGCGCGATTGCCGTGGTAAAGCGGAAGACAGCCACCGTGTTGACCTCTGTCAAAATGCCGGCGGCGGTTTCCTTCGCGCCGACAAATCGGGTCTATGGAGGCGGTGGCTTGTTGGTGGCCGCGAGCTTCTGTGCCTCGACGAATTCGGTCGTGGTCATCTGCCGGGCGGCGATGCTGCGGTTGCCGGCTGCCCTTTGGTTGCCGGCCTCAGCGGCCAGATTGAACCAGGCATAGGCGCGGACGACGTCGCGCGGAACGCCCTGGCCCTGGGCGTACATGGCGCCGAGATTGTTCTGGGACTCGGTATCGCCTTGTTCGGCAGCCGTGCGAAACCATTTCATTGCTTCGGCAAAATCCTGCGCGGCGCCGTTGCCCCCATAGTAGCGCTCTCCGAGCGTCTTCTGGCCGAGCGCGTAGCCCCGGTCGGCCGCCTTGTGAATCCATTTCGTCGCCTCGGCCTTGTCCTGCGCCACGCCCTGGCCCTTGTCGTACATCCGCCCGAGATTGACCTCCGCGGGCGCAAAGCCGTGTTCGGCCGCCTTGCGATACCACTTCACCGCTTCGGCAAAATCCTGCGGCGCGGCGTTGCCGTCGTCATAGACCAGACCGAGGTTGTTCTGCGCCGGGGGATAATCCTGCTCGGCGGATTTACGGTACCAGGCCAGCGCCTCGACGGCGTTCTGCGTGACACCCTGGCCGTTGTCGATCATGACGGCGAGGTTGTATTGGGCGGCGGCGGAGCCTTGCTCGGCGGCCTTGCGAAACCATTTCGCGGCTTCGGCCGCGTTGCGCGCGACGCCCTGACCCGTAATGTGCATGACCGCGAGGCTATATTGCGCGCTGGCGTAGCCCTGGTCCGCCGCCAGCCGGTACCATTTCAGCGCCTCCGCATCGCTCTGCGCCACCCCGCGTCCGTCATCATACATGCTCCCGAGCTTGAACTGGGCCTGCGCGTTGCCCTGGTCGGCGAGCGGGCGCAGCAGATGCAGGGCGGTCGCGTAATCGCCTTTGTCACCGGCGGCGGCCGCATCCTCCAGCGGCCCCGCGGCTACAGGCGTGGCCAGACCGAGCAGCAGGACGATGGCGGCAAGAGCGGGCCTGAGCGTGGGTTTCATGATCTGCGACCTTGGCTTTCCTGCCCGAATATTGCTCGAACGCGCCGGGTGTGTTTCGGCGCCGCCGCGCAAAATGGGTCGCCGGAGCGCGAGGAGAGGTTCATGCCGGATATCTGGCCAGTCAGCAAAGGCGGCCGCAGGCTGCCTGTCACCAGCGTGCGGTGGCCTTTCCGTACGCGTATAGCAGCACAAGCCCGATCGTCACGGAGGTCGAGAAGATCAGGATCACGCGATCCCAATCAGGTGGCTTTCGCTCCGCCCTGTTGAGGGTCAGCATCGCGAAGATGGCCTTGAATGCGAACCGCCGCATCGGGGCTTCCTGAATCCATGATCCAGGAAACTATCCTGAAGCCGACAAGGCGGTTTGAGGCACATCAATCGGCGTTCCAGCCGATGTTGCCCGGAGTCAGCAGGTGGAGTAGCAGTCGCCCGTTTCAGCCTTCGCCCAGGAGCTCGTTGATGCGGCGCTGCAACTGGCGCTTCTTCTTCTCGCTCTGGCGCAGGCGCTCCTCGATATTGGAGACCGGCAGTTCGTAGGGGCGGTCCGAGCTGAAGGCGATGCCGACGAAATTGTCGCGCCACCAGACGACCTTGGCGAGGAAAGAACGGCCCTTGCGCGCGATCGTCAGCGACATCGTCTCCTTCGGAATCTTGACGCGGTTGCTGAATTCGAGATGGGCGCCAGTTTCGGAGATATTGCGCACCACGCATTCGCGCGTTGCGCCGCTCTCGTCGACCTCGGCGACGCCACCATAGATCACCTTGTCGCGCGCGCTCTGGCGTCGGTCCAGCATGGTATTCCTCCCGGCAAAGAGGGGCGACCTTACCCGGCTTCGCCATGCACGAAAGGGAGCGGCGCACAAAATGCGACGTTAACGTAAATCGATGATGGCCGGCGATCCCGCGATTCCGCGCCCGCGCAACCAAATCCGGAAAATCGTTATTATCTGTTCCGATGCCTGAGCGCGGCCGCAATCAGCTCAAATTCTTCGCTGAGCCTGTTTCCGACGAGATAGAGCGGAAGCGCCATCATCAGCCCGACGACCGCCGCGATCAGCGTGAATTCGATGCCCGTCCCACCGGTTTCGGCGGCGAGGAACACACGGAATGATGTAGCCTTCGAGGGCATCGCCGGCTGCGCGCTCAGTGCTCGGACGATAACCGGGCGAGCCGGTTCTGCAACTCCCGCCGCTCGGCTTCGCACCGCCGCAATCGGCGCGCCAGGTCGAGCGAAACCGGCGCCTCTCGTTCGGCCGAACGGAAGGCAAGCCCGACTTCGTTGGCCTGGCGCCAGGCGATCTTTGCGCTGAATGCGCGGCTCTTCCTTGCGATCAGGAGGTCGACGAAGTCCGGGAACAGCGCGGGATTGTCGAGCTCCACTTTCGCGCCTTCCTCGGAGAAATTCCGGATCACGCAATCCACGGTCGATTGCCCGCGGTTGTAGGCAATGACGCCGCCGTAGATGACACGCGCCCGCGCGCTTTGACGCCGCTCGATCATGGCTTTCGTCTCCGGAATTAACACTTTGCTAACAATACAAGCGTGGCCCCCGGGGGAACACATGGAATTCCGCCATGCTGTTCTTAAGGTAAATCGGCCGGCGCGGGCGGCCTCGCGTCGCGGCCGCGCCGGATCCTGCGGCGCTCGTGGCGACGTTCGGCGCGTTTCGAGGGCTTCCGCTCTCCAGTGCGCCCGGTCACATCTTGCGCTCCCTCGGGTAGGCCACCATTGTTTGTTGGCTGGACAGCCGGGTCCATGTGTCTGCGCGCTCTTTCCGGAACCCAGATATGGCGGTGCAAACGGTCATTGCTCGGTGTGCGGCGCTTTGCGTAGGTGTCGTACTGCTGCTCTTGCCGGCGGCACGCGCCGTGGCCGGGGATGTCGCTCCGGCGAAGACAGATATCGCGATACCAAGCGTTGAGGAGCTGGCGGCGCAGAGGCCCGCGTCCAGTGCGCGCGAAACCGACACCCGCGAGGCGATGTGCCTGATGATCGAATCCGCGGCGCGGTCGAACGACC
Organism: uncultured Alphaproteobacteria bacterium; assembly: GCA_963831585.1. Taxonomy (GTDB): domain Bacteria; phylum Pseudomonadota; class Alphaproteobacteria; order Rhizobiales; family Xanthobacteraceae; genus Bradyrhizobium. Next base: position 33,424 of record CAWHRA010000015.1, read on the forward strand.
TGCCACTGGAGTTCTTTGCGCGCGTGATCTGGCAGGAGAGCCGGTTTCAGGCCGATGCGGTCGGCCCCGTCACCCGCAGCGGCCAGCGCGCGGAAGGCATCGCGCAATTCATGCCGGGAACCGCCAGCGAGCGCCGGCTGCTGGATCCTTTTGACCCCGTGCAGGCGCTGCCGAAATCCGCCGAATTCCTCAGCGAGTTGCGCAACCAGTTCGGCAACCTCGGGCTCGCGGCGGCCGCCTACAACGCCGGGCCGCGGCGGGTGCAGGAATGGCTCGCGGGAACGGGCCCGATGCCGCAGGAGACGCGCAATTACGTCTCTGCCATCACCGGCACCTCCGTCGACGGCTGGGCCGCCGCCGGCAAGAACGGCAAGATGACGGACCGCGCGCCTAACACCAGTTGCCGGGAGCTGATGGCGCTGCTCAGGCGCGCACCCAATTCCTTCGTCACCGAACTGGAACAGCACATCAAGCTCGCTGCGGCGAAAGCGTGGGGCGTCCAGCTCGCCGCCGGCTTTGACCGCAACAAGGCGCTGGCGATGTATGCCCGCGCCATGAAACGGCTGAGCGCCGTCATCGGCGATCAGGACCCGAGCCTGTTGAGCACGCTGATGCGCACGCGGGGCACCCGTTTGTTCTACCAGGTCCGGATCGGCGCCGAGACGCGGCCCGCGGCGGACGATCTCTGCCGCCGGATCCAGCGCGCCGGCGGCGCCTGTTTCGTGCTGCGAAACATGGGCGTCCGGGGCTGAGCGGCCGGTTGCATGACAGCCCTGAGACGGCGTTCGCTTGACGTTGCTCGTTTTGCCCCGCGTTATGCCCGGCACGACTTAAAACCCTTGCCCGGTCGCCCTTGGCCCTTCCTGCGCTCTCCTCGACAAGCTGGCAAAATCCCGTGCGCGCCTTCGCATGGGGCATGTGGTCGATCACCTCGACGGTGCTCACCCTTGTGCTGTTTGCGACCTATCTCGGCATTGGCGCGCTCGCGCATGATACGCATTTCAGCCTGGGATGGGCGCTGGCGAGCACCCTGTTCGTCTGGGCCGGTCCTGCGCAGATCATCCTGATCTCGACGCTCGGGTCCGGCGCCACCGCGGTGCAGGCGGCGATCGCGGTGACGGTCAGCGCCATCCGGCTGTTTCCGATGGTGGTGTCGGTTCTGCCGATGATCCGCTCGCCCGGAACTAAACGGCGGCAGCTGATCCTCGCCACTCACTTCATCGCCGTCACGTTGTGGGTGGAGTGTTTTCGGCTGTTGCCGCAGGTGCCGCGTGAGCACCGGATCGCGTTCACCCATGGCCTCGGCTGCGGTCTGCTTTCGGTGTGCCTGGTCGCGACCACGCTCGGTTACGGGCTCGCCGCCAACCTCCCGCAGCTGTTTGGCGCCGCGATCCTGTTGCTGACGCCGCTGGCGTTCCTGCTCTCCACCGCGCGCAACTGTCGGCAGCTCGCCGACGTCCTGGCCCTGGTGCTGGGGCTGGCGTTGTTTCCGCTGGTGTCGATGCTGCATACGGGCGTCGACATCCTGATCAGCGGCATTTCCGCCGGCACCGTCGCCTATGCGGTTCACTGGTGGCGGGAACGGTCATGAGCGGATTTCATCGGCGACTGGCATGCGCTGCTGGTGCTCCTGCTGGCGGGCTTCCTGCCCAACGAGGTCTGGCGCATGATCGGGCTTTGGCTCGGGGGCGGCGTCGACGAGGGCTCCGAGGTGCTGGTCTGGGTAAGGGCGGTGGCGACCGCAATCCTGGCCGGCGTCATTGCCCAGATTCTGGTGCAGCCGCCGGGCGCATTGGCGAGCGTCCCCGACTGGCTGCGCTATGCCGCGGTGGCCGCCGGGTTTGCGGCTTTTCTCGTCACCGGGCGTTCGACCCTGGCCGGCGTCGTCTGCGGCGAGCTGTTGATGCTGGCTGGCAAATGGTGGATCGGGTAATTAGGTTTGCGGGCATACGAGAGGCGGCCATGGTTCAGGACAAGGCACTGCGCGAAGGTGAAGTTATAGTCGATGCGCCCAAGGCGAGCGACGCCGGGCTCGTCTTCATCGGCCGCATCCGCACGCCCTGGACCTCGCGCGAAGACACGCCGCGGCAGGGACGTCACGACGGTCCGGTCTGCCGGCTCGAGATTTTCGAGCCCTGGGTACCGGCGCTGAAGGGCGTCGATTTCTACACCAATCTCGAGGTGATCTACTGGCTGCACCGGTCGCGCCGCGATCTCGTGCTGCAAAGTCCGAAAGACAACCGCTCGACCCGCGGCACATTCTCGCTGCGCTCGCCGGTGCGCCCGAACCCGATCGGCACCTCGATCGTCAAGCTGGTGAAGGTCGAGGGCAACACGATTTTCGTGCGTGGGCTCGATTGCCTCGACGAGACGCCGCTCTTGGACATCAAGCCTGACCGCTGCGAGTTCTCGCCGCTGGCTGCAGGGAAGACGGGAGATGTCGAGGCCGGCTGAGTGCTCCCGGCTCGATTGTTTCGCATCGCCTTGGAATTGCGAAGGTGGACAGGGCTACTTCAGCGCCACCTTCAGCTTCGCTGCATTTTCTTCCAGCACCATGCCGTCTTCCTTCCGGCTCGCCGGCGGGAGCAGTGCGACGCCGTTGTGGCGGGGCATCACGTGCATGTGCAAATGAAAAACGACCTGTCCGCCGGCGGGTTCGTTGAATTGCTGCACGGTGATGCCGTCGGCCTTGAACGCCTTCATGGCGGCGGCCGCGATCCTGTGCGCAGCGCGGGCGACGTGGGCGAAATCATCAGGTGAAATATCGAGGATGTTGCGGGCCGCCGCCTTCGGAATCACCAGCGTATGCCCGGGGCTCCGCGGCATGATGTCGAGAAAGGCCAGCACGTGGTCGTCTTCATAGACCTTGTAGCTCGGAAATTCGCCGCGCAGGATCTTTGCGAAGGGGTTTTGGGGGTCGTAGGCGGTCATGGCGTCTCCGAAAATCAAGCTGTTCTTCTAGGATGCTTCATCGGTCTTGCGAAACGGGGCGGCCTCGCTGAGCTCGCGCCCCGCTGCCGCGACATAGGCGCGTTCGCGCTTGAGATAGTCCGCGATGGCGTGGCGCAGGCCGGGGTCGGCGATGTAGTGCGCGGAATAGGTGGTCTGCGGGAGATAGCCGCGCGCGATCTTGTGCTCGCCCTGCGCGCCGGCCTCGACCACTTTCAGGCCGCGCTGAATGGCAAAATCGATCGCCTGGTAGTAGCAGACCTCGAAATGCAGGAACGGGTGATGCTCGATCGCGCCCCAGTTGCGGCCGAACAGCGTGTCGGAGCCGATGAAATTGATAGCGCCGGCGATCCAGCGCCCGTTGCGCCGGGCCATCACCAGCAGCACGTCATCAGCCATGGTTTCGCCGATCAGCGAGAAGAACGCACGGTTCAGGTAGGGCCGGCCCCATTTGCGCGAACCGGTCTCCATGTAGAATTCGAAGAACGCGTCCCACGCATCCTCGGTGATGTCGCTGCCGGTTAGCGCATGGATGGTGATGCCGCTCGCCACCGCATCGCGCCGCTCGCGCTTGATCGCCTTGCGATGGCGCGAATTGAGGGTAGCGAGGAAATCATCAAAACTGGCAAAACCCTGGTTGTGCCAGTGAAATTGCTGATCGGTCCGCTGCAGGAATCCATGCGCGGCGAGAAATTTCCATTCCGCCTCGCGCGCAAAGGTGACGTGAACGGAGGAGGCCTTGGTCGCCTCGCACAGCGCGATCAGTCCGCTCGCGAGCGCGGTGCCGATCTCATCCTTGTCGACGCCATCGCGGATCAACAGGCGAGGGCCTGTGGCAGGCGTAAAGGGAACCGAGGCCTGCAGCTTCGGATAATAGCGGCCGCCGGCGCGCTCATAGGCGTCGGCCCAGCCGCGGTCGAACACGTATTCGCCTTGCGAATGCGATTTCAGATAACAGGGCACGATGCCCGCGATCTCGCCGTCGACCCGGGCCAAGAGGTGCCGCGGTCCCCAGCCGGTCCGCGCGCTGGCCGAGCCGGAGGTTTCCAAAGCGGAGAAAAATGCATGTGAAACAAATGGGTTATAGGGAGGTTTGGAACCGGGCCCCGAGCTCGCCGCGGGATCGGGCGAAGCCAGGCTGTCAAAGCCGGCGAGGCTGTTCGGCGAACAAGCCGGATTGGCACAGGCATTCCATTCGCCAGCCGGAATCTGGCTGACGGAAGAGACGGCCTCGAGCGTTATTTCGGATGAATCCATCGGCGATTTGAACCGGTCACGCGTTACGATCAGCCATCGCTCATGCTGACGCACCCGATGGCGCGCATGGTGACCACTACAAAGATCGTGCATTGTGCGGGTGACTTCAAGGGCATCTGAAGCCAACTCAAGTTCCCGGCATAAACCCTTCAAAGATCATCTGATCCGCATAGCGGGCGGCGCGCTCGCGCTGCTCCGGGGTGCGCACGGTCCAGGTCAGCAGCGGCAGGCCGAAAATGTTGCGGGCGATCCAGGGTGCCGGCGCCGGCAACTGGTTGACCCAGAAGGCCACGAAATGCGGCCGGGTGCGGAACGCGTGGCGCAAATAGAGCATGCTCTGGCGCTGCTCGGCCGTGAGCTTCTTCCAGTAGTTGTCGTCATAATTGCGCTGGGCGATGATGCCGCGCGGCAGGTCCGGCATGGTTTCGCGCAGCGCCAGCACCTGGTCGGGGTCGAACGACATCCCGACCGCGGGTCCGGAATAGGAGGCGAGCACCTGCGCCATCCGCCTGACCAGTTTGCGGTCGCCGTCGAAATGGCTCTTCACCTCGATCACCAGCGGCACCCGGCCGTTGACCAGCGCACAGAGATCGCCGAGCGACATCATGCGCTCGGGTGTAGCTTTGAACTTGATCGCCCTGAGTTCGGCGGCGGTCTTTTCGAGCAGCGCGCCGCTGCCTTCGGTGAGGCGGCCGAGCGCATCGTCATGATGCACCATCGCCTCGCCGTCGGCGGTGAGCTGGATGTCGCATTCGATGCTGAAATTGCCAGCGATAGCGGCTTCCGCCGCCGCCGGCATGTTCTCGATGACGCCGCGCGCGGCATCGTGCAGGCCGCGATGGGCGACCGGCCGCGCCGTCAGCCAGGCAGGGGCGTGCACCTCGCGGCTCCGTTACGAGACCTCGAACACCCCTTCGACCTCGACCGCCGCATCGGCCGGCAGGGAGGCCACGCCGACCGTGGTGCGGGCATGGCGGCCCTTGTCGCCGAAGGCCAGCACCATCAGGTCGGACGCGCCGTTCAATACCTTCGGTCCGTCGAGAAAATCCGGCGCCGAATTGACGAAGCCACCGAGTCTGACCACGCGGACCACCTTGTCGAGGTCGCCGGTTGCTGCCTTGACCTGTGCCAGAAGATTGATGCCGCAGCCGCGTGCCGCGGCGTTGCCCTGTTCGACGGTCACGCCGGCGCCGAGCTTGCCCTTGGCGATCAGCTTGCCCTGCGGGTCGAAGCAGACCTGCCCGGACACGAACAGCAGGTTTCCGGTGCGGACAAAACCGACGTAATTTGCCACCGGGCTCGCAGGCGCGTGCAACACCACGCCCTGTGCCGCAAGTTTCTGCTCGACCGTACCCGTCATGTTTCGTCCCCGTTTGAGATGACTTGCGCCCTGATGATACCTGATCGGGCCGCTTTGTTTCGCGCATCGCGCCTTCACTTGCAAGGGAGCGTGGATTGGTGTGGAAATGCCGAAAAACTGGGCGTTTCGGGCCGCGGGCTGGTACATTTTCGTGAAGCGGCCCTAGTTGCGGCGCAATGGCGCGGTCAATAATGTGATGAATCACCGCGCATTTCCCGAGGAAACACACATGGTCCGCTGGCTCCGTATTCCGCGTATCCCATCGCTGCTGGCGGCCGCCGCCATCGCGGCCGGGGCGGGCGTCAGCGACGGGCAGGCCGCCAACGCGGCCAACGCCGCCTTTCTTCCGCATCAGGCGCTCTACGACCTCAGCCTGGTAAAATCGCGCGGCTCGGCCTCGGTCGACAATGCGCGCGGGCGCATCCTGTACAATTTTTCCGGCAGCGCCTGCGAGGGCTATACGTCGGAATTCCGCCAGGTCTCGGAGCTGAACAGCGGCGAGGGCAAGGTGACGCTGAGCGACCTGCGCTCGAAATCCTGGGAGGACGCCGGGGGCAAGAGCTACCGTTTCAAGATCGATACCCGGATGAACGACACCGATTCCAGTCCCGTCGATGGGGTCGCCGAGCGGACCGGCGATCACATCACCGTCAAGCTGACGCAGCCGGAGGCCAAGACGTTCACGCTCGATGGCTCGACGGTGTTTCCGACCGAACAGATCCGCCGCATCATCGCCGCGGCAAAGGAAGGCAAATCCCTGCTGGAGCTCACGGTCTATGACGGCTCCGACAATGGCGAGAAGGTCTACAACACGCTGACCGTGATCGGCGCGCCGATCGCCGGTGACCGCGCTATCTCTTCGCCCGATCCCGCCACGACCAGCGATGCGATGAGATCGCTGACGCGGTGGCCGGTGACGGTGAGCTATTACGACCGCGATGCCAGGGCCAAGGAGGGCGAGCAAACCCCGGTCTATGCGATGTCGTTCGAGTTGTTCGAGAACGGCGTCTCGCGGGCGCTGGTGCTCGACTACAATGATTTTGTCATCTCCGGCGCGCTCGGCAAGTTCGACGTCAAGGACGCAAAGCCGTGTCAGCAGGCTGAAGCGCCGAAATAGCGGCGCGCTGGCCGCGGGCTGGCGCGGCTTCAGCGTTTCGAATCGCGGGAGCCGGAGTCAATTTCCCGGGACCGTGAGTCAGCCCGGCTCTGAATGTCGCGCTGGAACGTCGTTCGTATCCGCGCAAGATCGTGATTGAAGGCGGCGTCCTCCAGCATCTTAACCGCCGTCAAATGACTGGCGGCGAAGGCCTGCGTAACCGGCGCGGCAAGGAGGAGCGAACAAATGACAATCATCCTCATCCGCGCAGGCTGGCCTCTAATTGAGGCGAAAGTTCACCAACCGATCGCGCGTCGAGGGTGGGGCCGTCACTTCGGCGTGACGCTATTCCGCCTTTTCCGGCCCATCATAGGCGATGCCCCGGATCACCGCGGTGCTGCCGAATTTCTTGCGCAGATCGTCGATGGCGCGTTCGGCATGGGCGGAGCGACGGTCGAGCATGTCGGTGTCGTCGGCTTGCGACCCCGGCCGCAGCGCGCTGACGCCGGCGCCCATCAGGCGGAAGGCGGTGCCGTCGATCTCCTTGGCCAGCATTTCCCGGGTGGTCGCAAAGATCTTCGCCGCCAGTTGCGTCGGCGCGTGAATCGATTGCGAACGGGTGCGCTGGCGGAAATCGGCGGTCTTCAGTTTCAGGGTGATGGTGGCGCCGGCAAGCTCGCTGCTTTTCAGTCGGGACGAAACCTTTTCGCATAGCCGCCACAGCGTCTTTTCCAAGGCGGCGAAATCGCGAATGTCGTTGTCGAACGTGGTCTCGTTGGAAATGGTCTTGGCGCCGCGATCGGCCACCACCAGGCGGTCGTCGATGCCGCGCGCCAGGCGCCACAGCCTTCGCCCCTCGCTGCCAAATTGTTTCATCAAATCGGTTTCGTCGGCGCGCTGCAGATCGGCGATGATGCGAAAGCCGCGTTGGACCAGCCGTTCCTGGGTCGCGGGTCCGACGCCGAAAATGAATCCGACCGGCTTTTCGGCGAGCATGGCGCGGGCCTCGTCCTGATCGAGGGTGGCAAAGCCGCGCGGCTTGTCGAGGTCGGAGGCGATCTTGGCGAGAAACTTGTTGCAGGACAGCCCGACCGAAACGGTGATGCCGATATCGCGCTCGACCTCGCGGGCGAACCGCGCCAGCACCTTCGCGGGGATCATGCCGTGCACTCGCTGGGTGCCGGCAAGATCGAGGAAGGCTTCGTCGATCGAGAGCGGCTCCACCAGCGGGGTCAGCGCCTGCATGGCATGACGCACTTCGCGGCCGACCCGCACGTATTTCGCCATATCCGGCCGGACCACGACCGCGGACGGACACAACGCCATGGCCTTGAACATCGGCATGGCCGAGCGCACACCGAAGGTGCGGGCGATGTAGCAGGCCGCCGATACCACGCCGCGCTTGCCGCCGCCGATGATGACGGGCTTGTCGGCGATATCAGGATTGTCGCGCTTCTCGACGGTGGCGTAGAACGCGTCGCAGTCGATATGGGCAAGCGTCAGCGTCGGCAGCGCCCGATGCCGCACCAGGCGAGGGGAGCCGCATTCGCCGCATCGCCGGGCCGTGAACGCCAGATCATGCAGACAGTCCCGGCAAAAGCAGGTCGGCCCCTCCCGTGCGGGCGCGCTGGCGGTCACGGCACATCGCGCTCCCAATCGGGGTCATTCAGCGCCTGGTGGGCCGCGGCAATATTGGTGGGGTGAAGCTGGGAGACTTCAGCGAATGCCTTGACGGTAGCATCGTCGCGCATCACGAAATCGAGTACGGAAGCCAGAAATCGCGGATCGGCGGCGGCATTGCGCAGCGTCTCGGGGCCAATTCCGCTCTCGGCCAGGAACAAGCCCAGCCGCTCAGGCTCGCCGGCAATGAAGGAAAGTGCCTGAATCGCAACGATTTCAGCCACTTCCCGTGGATTTTTAACGGACTTTTTCAACCGGTATGTTTGCCTTTCGCTAACTTATGGTCTCTATTTTGAAAGCATCATGCCCGAGTCTGCGGAACGTGTTCAAGCAAGCGGAAACCACTTCGCGTAAAGAAAGCACGTGAGCTTAACGGGTTGGAGCGAATCTGGCGCTAGTTTGAATTCACTTTATGACAGGTCCGGCGGCGGTACCCGATGTACCGCATCCCGGACCCGCATCTCGGGGATTGGAGGGACGGGATGGCAAAAACCGTCCTGATCGTGGAGGACAACGAGCTCAATATGAAGCTCTTTCGCGATCTGTTGGAAGCGCATGGCTATCAGACCTCGGGCACATCGAACGGTTTCGAGGCGCTCGATCTTGTCCGCAAGCTACATCCCGATCTCATCCTGATGGATATCCAGCTTCCGCAGGTTTCGGGGCTCGAAGTCACGCGCTGGATCAAGGACGATCCGGAACTGCGCTCGATTCCCGTCGTCGCGGTGACTGCCTTCGCCATGAAGGGCGACGAAGAGCGCATCCGCGAGGGCGGGTGCGAAGCTTATTTGTCAAAGCCGATCTCGGTCGGCAAATTCATTGAAACGGTTCGACGGTTTATCGGGTAGGGGAATTTAGATGTCCGCGCGTGTTCTGGTCGTCGATGATGTCCCTGCCAACGTCAAGCTGTTGGAAGCGCGGCTGTCGGCCGAATATTTCGATGTCCTGACCGCGTCCAGCGGCGCGGAGGCGCTGGCGGTCTGTACGCGCGCCGAATGCGACATCATCCTGCTCGACGTGATGATGCCCGACATGGATGGTTTCGAAGTCTGCCGCCGGCTGAAATCCAATCCGGCCACGCATTACATTCCGGTTGTCATGGTCACGGCGCTGGACAGCCCGGCCGATCGCGTGCGCGGGCTGGAGGCCGGCGCAGACGATTTTCTCACCAAGCCCGTCTCCGACATCGTGCTGATCGCGCGGGTGCGTTCGCTCACCCGGCTCAAGATGATGACGGACGAACTGCGCATGCGCGCCATCACCTCGCTCGAGATCGGGGTGCAGGCACCGGAGCGAAGCGCGGTGGCCGATACGGGGAAGGGCGGCCGCGTTCTCCTGGTCGACGACCGGCCGTCCTCCTATGAACGGCTGGCGCCGGTGCTCTCCACCGAACACAGCGTCGACGTCGAAACCAATCCGGCCGAGGCGCTGTTTCACGCCGCAGAGGGCAATTACGATCTCCTGATCGTCTCGCTCGGGCTCGACAATTTCGACGGCTTGCGGCTGTGCAGCCAGGCGCGCTCGCTGGAACGGACCCGGCATGTACCCATTCTCGCCATCGCCGAGGCCGACAACAATGCGCGACTGCTGCGCGGTCTCGAGATCGGCGTCAACGATTACCTGCTGCGCCCGGTCGACAAGAACGAATTGCTGGCGCGGGCGCGCACCCAGATCCGCAAGCGCCGCTACACCGACGATCTGCGCGACAATATGCAGAATTCGATCGAGATGGCGATCACCGACGCGCTGACTGGCCTGCATAACCGCCGCTACATGGAAAGCCATCTCGGCACGCTGGCCGAACAGGCCTCGAGCCGCGGCAAGCCGCTCGCGCTGATGATGCTCGACATCGATTTCTTCAAGGCCATCAACGATAATTACGGCCATGACGCCGGCGATGATGTGCTGCGCGAATTCGCGGTCAGGATCCGGAAATCGATCCGCGGCATCGACCTTGCCTGCCGGTACGGCGGCGAGGAATTCGTCATCGTGATGCCGGAAACCGACCTGCATGTCGCGGGCATGGTGGCCGAACGGCTCCGCCGTTCGATTGCGGGCGAGCCGTTCGCGGTCAACAAGGGCGCAAAGCGCATCGAGGTCACGATTTCGATCGGCCTGTCGACGCTGGAGCTGAAGGGCGAGGCTGTCGCCGACGTGCTCAAGCGCGCCGACACCGCGCTCTACCGCGCCAAGCATGACGGCCGCAACCGCGTGGTGGCGCAGGCGGCCTGAGCGCGTTTTTCAGCGCGCCTGCTTTACCGCCTCATACGCCCGCCGTTTGAACTCGAATGCGAACGGATGCATGAACGACATCTGCCGCTGCGTCATCATCAGGCCCGCGACATTCGCCTTCGGTGAAATCCACCATTGCGTGCCCGCTATTCCGCCCCAGTAGAACTCTCCGGCCGAATCCGTATGATCGAACGGTGAGGGCTTCAGGATCAGCCCGCCGGCAAGCCCGTATCCCCGGCCGGGAAGTTCACCCGTCATGGGAAAGCGCATCCACACGCCATCGGCCAACTGGTTGTCCATCATCAACGCGATCGTCTCGGGCTTGAGCAAAGTGGGACCGCCCGGAAGAAGGCTTCGGATCAGCGCCACCATGTCCGGCAAGGTCGAAACCAGGCCGCCGCCGCCATTGAACCTCGGGACGGGACGCAAGTAAGCACCCGGATAGGGCGAGTTATCCGTCCGCGTCAGCCCGGGCTTCATGGGATCCATCAGGTCGGCGCCGGCGTAGTACGCGGCGAACCGGCCTCGATCCTTCTCCGGCACAACGAAGGCGGTGTCCACCATGCCGAGCGGCCCGAGTATCCGCGCCTGGATGAATTGATCGAATGGCTGGCCGCTGACGATTTCCACCAGCCGGGCCGTCACGTCGGTCGCGACCGAGTATTCCCACGAGGTTCCCGGATGATAGAGCAGCGGCAGGTCCGCCAGCTGGTCGATCATGTCCGACAGCGGCGTTGCCGGGTTGAGCATCTTGCGTTCATTGTAGGCTTTGAAGATGGCCGTGCCGGGATCGAAAATTCCGTAGCTCAATCCTGACGTGTGGCTCAGCAAATGACGGATGGCGATCGGCCCCTTGGCCGGCTCGGTCTCGTCCAGTGAAGTTGCGCCCGGGCGGAACACCCTTCGGTTCGCAAGCTGCGGAACGAACTTCTCGATCGGATCGTCGAGATGCAACCGGCCTTCTTCGAACAGCAGCAGCGCCGCGCAGGACGTGATCAGCTTGGTATTGGAGAAGACGCGGAAGATGTGGTCGGTCCGCAACGGTGTCTTTGCTTCCTTGTCGGCCCAGCCGACACAGTTCACATCCACCAGATCCCTGCCGACCAGCACCGCCGACGAAACGCCGGACAGGATGTTGCCGTCAACGAGGCGCTGCATGGCGACGTGGCCCGGCCTGAAGTCGTAGCCGGTGGCGGTCACTTTCATGTCTTCCATTGTCGCTCCCTTGCCGCAGCCGGATTTCGCGGGACGTTCGCCCCCGCCATCTCGCCGGACGGAATTTTATTGTGTTGGATTGCACTCGGACGGCCGACGCTAGCAGCTAAGCGCGGCTTCAGGAAGGAGCGGGAGGGCGCCTGTCGGATGCGGGTTGCGGCGTCTCCGCGGCTTCAGCGCCAATCTCGACCCCTGCATTTGCCAGCAGCACCATTGCCGCCTGCTTCGCCGCGCGCGCCATCGAGGGATCGTCGCGCACCAGGTCCTGCGCGATCGAGCCGTCGACGAGCAGCGTGAGCTGGGTCGCGAGTCCTTCCGGATCGGGGACATCGAGCCGCAGCAGCAGGTCGCGAAACCAGAGACGCCGGCTTTCCTTGAAGGCGATCGCGATCTTCTTCACCGCCCGGTCTTCCGCGCCGAGTTCGGCCACCGCGTTGACGAACGGGCAGCCGCGAAAACCCTTGCTGGCGAACCCGCGCTCCAGCCGGTCGAACGTCCCGAGGATCTGTTCGACGGGCGGCTTGTCGGACGCGGGAGCCCGCGTGAAGCGACGCTCCAGGTAGGCCTTGATCAATTCGTCCTTCGAGGGGAAGTGGTTGTAGAGCGTGCGCTTGGAGATGCCGATTTCGGCGGCGACGGTGTCGACGCCGACGGCGCGGATGCCGCGCAGGTAGAACAGGCGGTCCGCGGTTTCGAGAATCCGCTCCTTCATGTCGGTTTTTTCGGACCGGGACATCTGTACACAGACCTGTGTTGTTTGGCCCTTGACAGCGGCAGCCGGCTGCATCTTAATTACACAGATCGGTGTAATCAAGCCCGGCGCGATGGCGGGATCCGGTTTTCGGACCGGCGGCCACGAGGGAGAACAAGAAAAATGCCCCTGCTGCGAGTGCTCCGCCCCACGCTTCCCATCCTGATCGGTGCCTCGTTGATGCTGACGCTGAGCATGGGGTTGCGGCAGTCGCTCGGCATCTTCATGCAGCCGCTGACGCGCGACATCGGCATATCGGTTTCTGATTTCACGCTGGCGATCGCCATCCAGAACCTCGCCTGGGGTTTTCTGCAGCCACTCGCCGGCGCCTTGACGGTGCGTTACGGCTTCCGCTCGATCATGGTGATCGGTTCGCTGTTCTACCTCGCGGGCCTTGTGCTGATGGCGAGCGCGCACGGATTCCTCGCCGTCATGATAGGCGGCGGCCTGCTGATCGGCACGTCGCTGGCCTGTACGGCGGCGGCGATCGCGATGTCGGTGGCGGCGCGCGCGGTGCCGGAGACGGTGCGCAGCACGGTACTTGGCCTGGTGTCGGGGGCGGGGTCGCTCGGCGCTCTGTTGTCGGCGCCGCTCGGCCAGATTCTCAATGAGGGCTATGGCTGGCGGATGGGGCTGGCCGGTTTCGTCGTGCTGGCGCTCGCGATGATTCCCGCGGCCTGGTTCGCGGGCCGGGTCGACAGGGTGCCGTTACCCAAGGCGTCACCCGAGGACATCGGCAACAGCTCGGCTGGCGTCGCAGTCAAGATAGCGTTCGGAAACGCCGCTTTCGTGGTGATGACCTGCGCCTACTTCGTCTGCGGTATGCAGCTCGTCTTTCTCACCACGCATCTGCCCTCCTATCTGGCGATCTGCGGCATGGATCCGATGCTGAGCGCCCAGACGCTCGGGATGATCGGCGGCTTCAACGTGCTCGGCAGCGTGTTCTTCGGCTGGGCCGGCCAGCGCTGGAATAAGCTGGGGCTGCTCGGCGGCATCTATATTTTCCGGTCGATTGCGCTCGCCTGGTACTTCACGTTGCCGCCGACGCCGGCGACCACGCTGCTGTTCGGCGCGATCATGGGCTTCCTGTGGATGGGCGTCGGGCCGCTGGTCGCGGGCGCCGTCGCCGAGATGTTCGGCCTCAAATGGCAAGCGATGATCCAGGGGCTTGCCTTCATGAGCCACCAGCTCGGCAGCTTCCTCGGCGCCTTCGGCGGCGGCGTTCTTTACGACACGCTCGGCTCCTACACGATGGCGTGGCGGATCGGCGTCGCGCTCGGGCTTGCCGGCGGAATCATCCAAGTGGCGTTCGCGCTGATCCGGCCGACGCGGCCGCCTTTGGCGGCGACGGCCTAGCCATGGATTATCGGACCGGCGAAGCGTCGATCTTTCTTGCGATCAGGTATGACAGCGGCGCGGCGGCGGCAAAGCCGATCAACACCGCGAACGGAATGTTCTTCATCGCCTGATCGGCGAGACCGGGGACGGCAAGCACCGCGATCACCGCAGTACCTGCCAGCGCAGTTCCCAGCACCATCCACACGAGAATCGAAATTTTGAACATCACCGAATCTCCGCCGTGAAATTGCGGAAATTCTGCTGAAATGCGCGAGCCTTCGCATTGATCTGCGACAAATCAGGGTTGCGCGGCCAAGAATCAAAGTGGAATCAAAACGGGGCCATCAAGGCCCCGCCGAAGTCAGTAGCAGTCCCGCGATTATTACTTGATCTTGGACTCGCGGAATTCGACGTGCTTGCGCGCGACCGGATCGTACTTCTTCTTGACCAGCTTGTCGGTCATGGTGCGCGAATTCTTCTTGGCGACGTAATAGAAGCCGGTGTCCGCCGAGGAAACGAGCTTGACCTTGATGGTGACCGCTTTGGCCATGTTCAGAACCTCTGATATCAGGGGAATTGGGAGCCGGCCAAGCGGCCCGCATTTGCCGGCAACCTAGCCTCAAACTGCCCAAAGTCAAGGTTTTGAGGGCCAGAACCGGCCCGATTCCCGGCTAAATCCATGCTTTTGCGCGCATTCTGATCGCAAAACCGGTGCCCACTTTTGCGAAATACGCGCGCTACCCCTCAAAGAACCGGTTTTTCGGCCTCGGCAGCCCCAGATTCTCCCGCAGGGTCCGGCCTTCATATTCGTTGCGAAATATCCCGCGCTTTTGCAGTTCCGGCACCACCTTGTCGACGAAGTCGTCGAGGCCGGCGGGGAGGAACGGGAACATGATGTTGAAACCGTCGCAGCCGAAGCTCGTCAGCCACTCCTCCATCTGGTCGGCGATCGTCACGGGCGTGCCGACGAAGGACAGCCCACCATAACCGCCGACGCGCTGGGCGAGCTGGCGCACGGTCAGCTTGTCGCGAGCCGCGACGTCGACCAGCCGCTGACGGCCGCTTTTCGATGCATTGGTCTCGGGGATCGGCGGCAACTGTCCGTCGGGGTCGAAGCCGGAGGCGTCGGTCCCCAGGATCACCGACAGCGAGGCGATGGCGCTGTCGTAGTGCACCTTGCTGTCGAGCAACGCGCGCTTCTCCCTGGCTTCCTCGACGCTGTCGCCCACCACCACGAATGCGCCCGGCAGGATCTTGAGGTGGTCGCGGTTGCGGCCGAGCCTGTCCATGCGGCCCTTGATGTCGGCATAGAGCTTTTGCCCGTCGGCGAGGCTGCCGCCGCCTGTGAACACGGCTTCCGCCGTCTCCGCCGCGAGCTGCTTGCCGTCTTCCGACGCGCCGGCCTGCACGATCACCGGCCACCCCTGCACCGGGCGGGCGATGTTGAGCGGCCCGCGCACGCTGAGGTATTTACCCTTGTGGTTGAGCACATGCATTCTGGCGGGATCGAAAAAGAGGCCGGCTTCGACGTCCCGGACAAACGCGTCGTCGGCGAAGGAATCCCATAAGCCCGTGACGACGTCGTAGAATTCGCGCGCGCGTTTGTAGCGCTCAGCGTGCTCCATGTGGTCGTCGAGCCCGAAATTCAGCGCCGCGTCGGGATTTGATGTGGTGACGATATTCCAGCCCGCGCGGCCACCCGAGATGTGATCGAGGGAAGCAAAGCGGCGGGCGACATGGTAGGGCTCGTCGAACGTGGTCGAACCGGTCGCGATCAGTCCGATCCGTTCGGTAGCTCCCGCCAGCGCCGACAACAGCGTGAACGGCTCGAACGAGGTCACGGTGTGGCTGCGCTTGAGTGCGTCGATGGGCATGTTCAGCACGGCCAGGTGGTCGGCCATGAAGAAGGCGTCGAACTTTCCAGCTTCCAGCTTCTGGATCAGTTGCTTGATGTGCGGGAAATTGAAATTGGCATCCGGCCATGCCCCGGGATAGCGCCAGGCACCGGTATGAATGCTGACCGGCCGCATGAATGCGCCGAGCTTGAGCTGACGTGGTGCCATTGCCCCCGTTCCGTCGTGGTTATTCTTCGAGAATAGATGGGAACTCCGCGGGGCCGCGCCATCAAGATTGCCAAGAAGATTTTTGCAATTTGAACGGCGCCGGGAGGATTATTCTCCGTCATTGCGAGCGCAGTGAAGCAATCCAAGGCCCGAAAAAAGCTGGATTGCTTCGTCGCAAGTGCTCCTCGCAATGACGAAGAGAGCGTGCGACTACCCCCCCAACACGTCCTTCTGCATCTTGCCGGCGTAGAAATGGAAGAACGGCACCGGCGCTTCGTGGCTCAGCGGCCCCGTGGCAAGGCGCTTTTCGAGTTCGTTCAGCACGTTTCTTGTCATCGGGTGCAGGTCGGCCAGCGGCTTGGAGCCGAGTTCGACCCAGACCAGTTCGACCAGTTCGGCATCAGCATGAATCACGCCCTCGACGCGATGGGCGATGGCGGAGGCGTCCGCGGTGAAGAAACGGGTGTCGAAGCGCCTGACGCGGCCGGGCGGAGTGATGGCGCGCGCGATCAGGAACAGGCCGGACGGGTCGGGCAGCAGCCCCGCCTCGGCAAACGGCTGCCACGGGCCTTCCAGATCAGGCGCCGCGCCATTGCCCTTGCGTCCCAGACAGAGCCCGGTTTCCTCGCAGGCCTCGCGGATCGCCGCGATGGTCAGCGAGCGCGCGCGCGAGGCCGTGATCTTGGGACTGCCTTTGAGGAGATTTTCCTCCAGCGCCTTCGGCATAGGCGCGGCGACTGGAACGCGGTTGTCGGTCTTGTCGACGCGGCCGCCGGGAAATACGAACTTGCCCGGCATGAACACCACCTTGTCGTGGCGCTTGCCGACCAGGACCTTCGGCGTCGAGACGGTGCGATCGACCAGGATCAGCGTGGCGGCGTCGACCGGGCGGCGATAGGGGTGATGATCGGCTTCTTTCTCTTCCTTGACCGTCTCGCTTGTTACCGTCTCGCTCATTTCGCTCCCGCCAGTTGTTTCGTTTCTTGTTTGCGCGTTTTTTTCAAAAACGCCCGGCTATTCTGTCGGATTTTGTTCGTCAAATCCATGCATGCGCAGCGCCCATTGTACCGCGACCACGGCGCCTTTCACCGGTTGCAGCAACGCCAATGACAGGATCAGGGTAAGCGGCAGATAGATCGAGAGCTGCAGCGGCACCGACGGCGAGTAGTCGGTTTCGATCCACAGGATCGTTGGCACCACGATGTGACCGACGATGACGATGACGAGATAGGCCGGCAAATCGTCGGCGCGATGCGGGGTGAAATCCAGCTGGCAGACCGAGCAGTGATCGTCGACCTTCAGGAAGGCGCGAAACAGCTTGCCCTGGCCGCAGCGCGGGCAGCGGCCGCGGAAGCCGCGCTTCACGGCAGTCCAGAGGTCGCGCTTTTCGGCAACTCCGGTTTCCCGCGTCCAGACGACGGGGCGTGCGCTCAGGTTTTCCATGACTTGCCTTTCCTCGATTTGCCCGGTTTGGCCTTGCCTGGCTTGAGAGCCTTCTTGCGCGGAGTGCGCCCCGGATGCGCTTTCGCCTGCACCTTGGAACCATCCTGCCGCCTGCGGCCGCGCGGCGCGACATTGCCTTCCGACAATAGTTCGAACCGCAGCGCGCCCGCGACTGGGGCTGCTTCTACCAGACGGACGTCGACCACGTCCCCCAAGCGGTGCATGGCACCGCTGCGCGAGCCGACCAGCGCATGGCGGGTCTCGTCATAGTTGAAATACTCGGTCCCGAGCGTGCGGATCGGGATCAGGCCGTCGGCGCCGGTGTCGGTCAGCTTGACGAACAGGCCGGCGCGGGTGACGCCGGAAATGCGGCCCTGGAAGGTCGCCCCGATGCGGTCGGCGAGGAAATGTGCGATCAGACGGTCGGCGGTTTCCCGCTCCGCCTTCATGGCGCGGCGTTCGGTCAGCGAAATCTGGGCGGCGACCTCGGTCAGCGTTTCCACCGTTTCGGTCTCCGGCAGCGCGCCCTCGCCAAGGCCCAAGCCCCGGATCAGGGCGCGGTGCACGATCAGGTCCGCGTATCGCCTGATCGGCGAAGTGAAATGCGCATAGCGCCGCAGGTTGAGACCAAAATGGCCGTAATTTTCGGCGGCGTACTCGGCCTGGGCCTGGGAGCGCAATACCACTTCGTTCACCAGCGGTTCGGAATCGTGTCCCTTGACCTGCGCCAGAACGCGATTGAACAGCGAGGGACGCAGCGCGCCGCTTTTCGCGAACGGCAGATCGAGGGTTTTCAGAAATTCCTGAAGGTTATGAACCTTCTCCAGCGTCGGTTCATCGTGCACGCGATAGATAAGCGGCAGCGACTTCTTTTCAAGCATCTCGGCCGCCGCGACATTGGCCAGGATCATGAACTCCTCGATCAACTTGTGCGCATCCAGCCGCTCCGGCACGATGACGCGGTCTACCGTGCCGTCGGCCTTCAGCAGGATCTTGCGTTCGGGAATGTCGAGGTCGAGCGGGTCGCGCTCGTCGCGCGCGCGTTTCACCACCGCATAGGCGTCGTAGAGCGGTTTGAGGATGGGATCGAGCAGGGGACCTGTCGTATCGTCGGGCCGTCCGTCGATCGCCGCCTGCGCTTGGGCGTAGTTGAGCTTTGCGGCCGAGCGCATCAGGATACGGTGAAAACTGTGCGAGCGCTTGCGGCCGTCGTTGCCGATCACCATCCGCACCGCCACCGCGCCGCGCGGCTCGCCCGGCACCAGCGAGCAGAGATCGTTGGAGATGCGCTCGGGCAGCATCGGCACCACGCGATCGGGGAAATACACCGAATTGCCGCGCGTCAGCGCGTCGCGGTCGAGCGCCGAGCCCGGCCGCACATAGTAGGCGACGTCGGCGATCGCGACATCGACGATGTAGCCGCCCTTGTTGTTCGGATCGGGATCGGCTTGCGCATGGACTGCGTCGTCGTGGTCCTTGGCGTCGGGCGGGTCGATCGTCACCAGCGGCACGTCGCGCCAGTCCTCGCGGCCTTTCAGCGCGGCGGGCTTTGCCTCTTCGGCCTCGCGCACCGCGGCGGGCGAGAAGGCCTGCGGAATTTCATGGGAGTGGATCGCGATCAGGCTGACCGCCTTTTCGCTCGCCAGTGAGCCCAGCCGCTCCTTGACCTTGCCGGAGGCAAGGCCAAACCCCCGCGAGCGCACCAGATCGACGCTGACGAGATCGCCGTCCTCGGCGCCGCCGGTGTCGGTTCTGGCGATGTTCAATTCACGGCCGGCTTGTTTCTTGTCGACTGGGACCAGTCGTCCGCCGCCGTCCGGCAGCTTCCGAAAGATGCCGAGCACGCGCGTCTTGGCGTGCTCGATAACCTTGATGACGCGGCCGCGATACACGGTGCCGTCGCGGTCGCGCTCCTCGAGTTTCTCGATCCGCAGCAGCGCGCGGTCGCCGACCCCCGGCGTCGTTCCCGGCTGCGCCCGCCTTGGAACATGGATGCGGATCTTCGGCGGCTCGCCGCTTTCGACCTCGTCCCATTCGGCCGGGGTGGCGAGCAGCTCGCCGTCGCTGTCGCGGCCGGTGACGTCGGCCATCAGAGTCGCCGGCAGCGCTGCCGGCTCCTTGATCTTCTTGCCCTTCTTTTCGATGGCGCCTTCGTCGGCAAGCTCGCGCAGGATTCGCTTCAGTTCGGCGCGGTCGGCGTTCTTCAGGCCGAATTCGCGCGCGATCTCGCGGGTTCCGACTTCTCCCGGCTGCGCGCGAATGAAGGCGACGATGGCGTCCCGGGCCGGAAAGCCAGTGTCGCGATGTTTTGCCACTTTATCCCCGGGCCTTGCCGGCGCTTTTTTTCGCGGACGTCTTGGCGGCCGGCGCAGGCTTTGCCGGCGAGGTCTTGGCGGTCACCGGCGCGCGCGCCTTGCTGACGGCTTCCGATTTCGGCTTGGCCGCGGCTTTCTTCGCCGCCTTCTTGGCCGGCTTTGCCGCCGTTGCGTCCGCCTCGGCCTTGGCGGGCTTGGCCGCCTTGGCTTTCTTGGCGCCACGCTTCGGCTTGCCGCCACCCTTCGCCACGCGCTCGTCGATCAGTGCGATCGCTTCGGGCAGCGTGATGGTTTCCGGGGTCTTGTCGCTCGGGATGGTCGCATTGACGCCGCCGGCCGTGACATAGGCGCCGTAGCGTCCATTCTTGACCGCGACGCCGCCAAGGCTCGGGTGCTCGCCGAGCGGCTTGCCGGGATCGGCGCCGAAACGCCGGCCGCTCGGGCCCTTGGCGATCTTCTCGGCGATCAATGTGACCGCGCGATTCAATCCGATATCGAACACCTCGTCGCCGGCCTCAAGGCTCGCATAGGTCTTCTCATGCTTCACGAACGGCCCAAAGCGGCCGAGCCCCGCGGTGATCGGCTCGCCGGTCTCGGGATGCTTGCCGATCTCGCGCGGCAGCGACAACAGTTTCAGCGCGAGATCGAGTTCGATGTCGGACGGCGAGGTATTCTTCGGAATGCCCGCGCGCTTCGGCTTTTCGCCCTCGGCATAATCCTTCTGCTCGCCGAGCTGGATATAGGGACCGAACCGTCCGGCCTTCACGACGACGTCGCGATCGGTCTCGGGATCCTTGCCCAGGATGCGATCGGCGCTGGCTTCGCTGTCCGCCGCCAGCGGACGGGTATAACGGCACTCCGGATAGTTGGAGCAGCCGACGAAGGCGCCGAATTTTCCGGCCTTGAGATTGAGCTTGCCGGTGCCGCAGCTCGGGCACTGCCGGGGATCGCCGCCATCCTCGCGCGGCGCATAGATGTGTGGCCCCAGCATGTCGTCGAGCGCATCCAGCACCTGGGCGACGCGCAGATCCTTGATGTCGTTGACGGCGCCGATGAAATCGACCCAGAAATCCTTCAGCACCTGCTGCCAGGAAATCTCGTTGTTGGAGATGCGGTCGAGCTGCTCTTCGAGGTCGGCGGTGAAATCATATTCGACATAGCGCGCGAAGAAATTCTCCAGGAACGCGACCACGACGCGGCCCTTGTCCTCGCCGTGCAGGCGCTTCTTCTCGAGCCTGACATAGCCGCGGTCCTTCAGCACCTGCAGGATCGAGGCGTAGGTAGAGGGACGGCCGATGCCGAGTTCCTCCATCCGCTTGACCAGCGATGCCTCGGAAAAGCGCGGCGGAGGTTCGGTGAAATGCTGGGTGACGGCGAGGTCCTGGCGCTTCAGCGCTTCGCCTTCGCTCATGACGGGGAGGCGGCGTGAATCGTCGTCGTCGCCGTCGTCGTCCTTGCCTTCCTGGTAGAGCGCCAGGAAGCCATCGAATTTGATCACTTGCCCGCTGGCGCGCAGTTCCAGCACGCGGGAGCCGGCCTTGGCCGCGATGTCGACCGTGGTGCGCTCGAGTTCGGCTGATTCCATCTGGCTCGCGATGGTGCGGATCCAGATCAGCTCATAAAGTCTGGCTTGATCGGTATCGAGGCGGTGGCGCATGTCGGCGGGCCGGCGCGACAGATCGGTCGGACGGATCGCTTCATGCGCTTCCTGCGCGTTCTTGGCCTTGGTTTGGTACTGGCGCGGGGCGTCCGGCACATAGGCGTTGCCGTAATCCTCGCCGATTACCTTGCGGGCCTGCGTGATCGCCGAGCCGTCGATCTGGACGCCGTCGGTACGCATATAGGTAATGAGGCCGGTGGTCTCGCCGCCGATATCGATGCCCTCATAGAGCCGCTGCGCGATCCGCATGGTGTGCGCGGGTGCGAAGCCGAGCTTTCGGCTGGCTTCCTGCTGCAGGGTCGAGGTGGTGAACGGCGCCTGCGGATTGCGCCGCGCCGGCTTGGCCTCGACCGTCGTCACCGTGAAGTTCGCGGCCTCGATCGCCTTCTTGAAATCCTCGGCTTCGGCGCCGGTGCCGATATCGAGCCGCTGGATCTTCTTGCCGTCGGCGCCGATCAGCCGGGCCTCGAAGGCCTCGCCGCGCGGCGTGGTCAGGGTCGCGACCAGCGACCAGTATTCGCGCGGAACGAATTTCTCGATTTCGAGCTCGCGGTCGCAGACCAGCCGCAGCGCCACGGATTGCACGCGGCCGGCCGAGCGCGCGCCCGGCAGTTTTCGCCACAACACCGGCGAGAGCGTAAACCCGACCAGATAGTCGAGCGCGCGGCGCGCCATATAGGCGTCGACCAGCGCGCCATCGATCTGGCGCGGATTTTTCATCGCGTCCGTCACCGCCTGCTTGGTGATGGCGTTGAACACCACGCGCTCGATCTTCTGGTCCTTCAGCGCGCGCTTCTCTTTCAACACCTCCAGCACGTGCCAGGAGATCGCTTCGCCCTCCCGATCAGGGTCGGTGGCGAGAATCAGCCGGTCAGCGCCCTTGATCGCCTTGGCAATGTCGTTGAGCCGGCCGGCTGCCTTGGGGTCGATCTCCCAGATCATCTGGAAGTTGGCCTCCGGATCGACCGATCCGTTTTTGGCCGGAAGGTCCCGGACATGGCCGAATGAGGCCAGAACCTCATAGGAGGCGCCCAGATATTTGTTGATCGTCTTGGCTTTCGCGGGCGACTCGACAATGACGATATTCATGTCATTCCAATGGCTTACGGGAAAAATAAAGGCCGGTTCCGCGAGATTCGCGTCGGCCGTTTCGCCCCGAACATGGGAGCAGCAGAGGCCCCTGTCAAATGGACAGATGTTGATTAGGCCCCGGAGGACCCCGACTTACTATCTAAAAAGTTGTGATTTGCTTCCTATAGTTGCGCACTTAAAAGGCGTATCAATCAAAAATTCGCGGCATTGGATGTTGTTTTGATCAAGCCCGGCGGCCGGCGAACTCGCACGCACCAAGGCAGGAGCCGGCGTCCGGGAAGCGACGGCCCATCGGGCGATGGCGGGCCGGACGAGGCCGCAGCCCTCATTGCCGAGTCGACCGCGGAACTGGCTGCGCTGGCGCGACGGCACAAGCTCGACATGCTCAATTTTCTGCTCAAGATGACCCAGCTCGAAGCCGAGGAACGCCTGCGGCTCCGTAGCAAGCGGAACCTGTCGTGACGCGCGGCCTCTGTCCGGAATACGCTTGCAGCATTTAAGGACGTAGCATGCCTTCGCCTCGGCATGGTCCGACCGGCCGTCCTGCGCGCCGGTCAAGCCTTCGCGGCGGCTGTATTTTTCCCGTTCTGCGTAAAATGCGTTGAACCTTCGTCGCAGAAGGCCAGACATCTCCAGGGGTTAGGGTTTCTGATTGTTTGTGAATTGGAGAGCCTGTCATGCCGAAAGCCGCTCGTATTGCCGCATCGATTCGTGCTTCAGCAGCTGCTTCGGAGAAATCCGAGAGCGGCCAGTTTTTCGCGGTCGCGTTGTTTTCCGGAATTGGCCTTTTGATATCGCTGGTCGCCATCATCGTCGGCGTGCCCGGCGTCTGGAATTGATTTCGTTTGGCGGCACCTGCCAAGACCATCCTGCCGTCGCGATTTGACGACGGCAGGAGGTCGTTATCGTCTCATCTCACGCTGCGTGGAGATCGGTTGCGGCTTGCAGGGCGCCGGCCAGCGCCTTCTCGCGATGTTCAGGGCCGACCTGGATACCATCGGCGGAAATGAATTCGGGGTTCTTGATCCCGATGAATCCGAACACCCAGCGCAGATACGTTTCCAGATGTTCACCGACCGCCGCCGGCGTGCCGGCGCCGTAGAACCCGCCCCGCGAGATCGCGACGATGACGCGCTTGTTGCCGGCCAATCCCTCCGCGCCTTGCGCGCTGTATTTAAAGGTCTTGCCCGCCACCAGGATGCGGTCGATCCAGGCCTTGAGCTGGCTCGGTATCGTGAAATTATACATGGGCGCGCCGAGCACCACGATGTCGGCGGCGAGAAACTCGTCGAGGACCGTCTGGCCGGCGGCAAGGTCGTCCCTTAAGGAGGCGTCGGGCGCGGCGCCTTGCGCGGCCGCCAGATGCGGACCCGACAGATGCGCCAGCGGCGTTGCCGTCAGGTCGCGGTAGACGATTTCAAGGCCGGGCGTGGCCTTGCGCAGACGTTCCACGATCGCCGCTGAAACCTGCCGGCTGACGGAGTGGGGGCCCAGTACGCTGGAATCGATGTGAAGCAGTTTCATCCGTGTCACCCTTGGTATAAGTTTGTAACTGACACTATATGAGTGACCATCCGCAAACCCCGCAAGAACGCACATTTTTGAAACCCGAGCACAGTTTTGAAACCCGCGCACATCGATGTGACTACCCTGCCGCCCCATGCGCATGAGAGCAGCGACTGCCGTGGCGTCGCCTCGATCCTGGCGCGGGTCGGCGACAAATGGAGCGTGTTCGTCATCATGCTGCTCGGTGGCGGCCCGCGGCGATTCAACGAGATCAAGCGCATGGTCGGCGGCATTTCGCAGCGAATGCTGACGCTGACCCTGCGCGGACTGGAGCGCGACGGACTGGTGACCCGGACCGTCTTCCCGACCATTCCGCCGCGCGTCGATTACGAACTGACCGATCTCGGACGCGGGCTGTGGCAGCCGGTGGAAGCACTCGGCAAATGGGCCAGCGAGCATCAAGCGGAAATCGAAATCGCGCGGGCCAAATTCGATCGCCGCAACGACGCCGGCTGATCTAGATCATCGACACCAGCCCGCCGCCGTGACGCTCGAGCCGGCCTGCCAGCTCAAGTTCGAGCAGCACCGTGCGCACGATGGCGGGCGAGGCGCCGGCCATCCGGATGAGATCGTCGAGCAGAACCGGCGTCGGACCGAGCAGGTCGATGATGCGGGCGCGATCGCCCGAGGAGGGTTCGGACGCGAGCGGCTCGTCGTCGGGCTCGCGCAGCGAAAGCGGCCGTCCCATGATCGGTTCAACGGCGTTGACGACATCGGCTGCCTCGGTGGTCAGGGTCGCGCCCTGTTTGATCAGATCGTTGGTGCCGGCCGCGCGCGGATCGAGCGGCGAGCCCGGCACCGCGAATACTTCGCGGCCCTGTTCGGCCGCGATGCGCGCGGTGATCAGCGAGCCCGAGCGATGCGCGGCCTCGACCACGACGACGCCGAGCGCCACGCCTGATATCAGGCGGTTGCGGCGCGGAAAGTCGTGGGCGCGCGGCGCGTGCCCCAGCGGCATTTCGGAAATCGCGGCGCCACCGGCGGCGATCAACGCCTCCAGCAACTCTTCATGCTCGGGCGGATAAACCCTGTCATGGCCGCCGGCCAACACCGCGATGGTGCCGCTCGCAAGGCTGGCGCGATGCGCCGCCGCGTCGATGCCACGCGCGAGCCCCGACGCGATGACAAAGCCGGTCGCGCCGAGATCGCGCGCCAAGGCGCCTGCGAATTTCAAGCCGGCGCCGGAGGCGTTGCGCGAGCCGACAACGGCGATGATCGGCCGCATCAGCACATCGCGTAACCCCCGTACGCCGAGCAGCGGCGGCGCATCGTCAAGCTCCGATAGCCGTGGCGGATAGCCGTCTTCGCCCGATGCTAGCAGTTGGACGCCGAGCCGTTCGCTGGCGGCAAGCTCGGCGCGCGCATCCGCCTCGCTGCAGATCCGCCCCGGCCGCGCCGCCCCGCCACGCCGCGCCAGCTCCGGCAGCCGCTCCAGCGCCGTGCGCGCGCTGCCGAAATGGTTGACCAGGGAACGGAAGGTGCGCGGCCCGACGTTGTCACTGCGGATCAGCCGCAGCCAGTCGATCCGCTGTGCGTCGGTGAGCGTCGTGCCGGGCGTTTTGGTGTCCATGCAGCCTCCGGAAGCTGGAGTGTGGATCAACTGGAGAGTGCGGGGAAGGGGTTTTGCAGTCATCATTCCGGGCCACGCGTCTTGCCCGATCCCGACGCGCTCCGTAAAAGCGGTCCAATCTCTTACGGGGAAAACGCCGATGATCTCGCTCGCCGACCTCCAGCGCCGTATCGCTTCCGGCGAGCTGTTGCCAGATGCCGCGATCGCACAATCCTGTGAGGCGATCGAGGCGCATGACAAGACCATCGGCGCCTTCGTCTGCCGGGCCGGGAACGTCAGCGCCGCCAGCTCGGGACCGCTGCGCGGCATTGCCGTCGGCGTCAAGGACATCATCGATACCGCTGATCTTCCGACCGAAATGGGATCGAAGATCTATCGGGGCTGGCAGCCGCGTGCGGACGCGCCCGTGGTGATGATGCTGAAACAGGCCGGCGCGAGCATCGCCGGCAAGACCACGACGACAGGATTCGCCTCGCGCGATCCGACCGCGACGCTCAACCCGCGAAATCACGACCACACGCCGGGTGGATCGTCATCGGGCTCGGCGGCAGCCGTTGCGGCCGGCATGATTCCGCTTGCCTTGGGAACGCAGACCGGCGGTTCGGTGATCCGGCCGGCGTCGTATTGCGGTGTGGCCGCGATAAAGCCGTCGTTCCGGATGCTGCCCGCGGTCGGCGTGAAGTGTTATTCGTGGACACTCGACACCGTCGGGCTGTTCGCGGCAGGCGTTGAGGATCTGGCGCACGCGTTGTCGGCGATCGCCAACCGGCCCGAACTGCTGCCGGGTGCGGCGATCGAGCGGCCGCGCATCGGGATTGTGACGCAGGAGTTTGCGGGCGCGCCGGAGGCCGCCAGCGCCGAGGCGCTGCGGACCGCCAGTGCCGCAATGGAACAGGCCGGCGCCTCCGTTCGCGTGCTCGCGCTGCCGGAGATGGTGGCGGATGCCTGGAGCGCGCACGAGACCGTGCAGGAGTTCGAGGCGCATCGGGCGCTTGCCTGGGAATACCAGACGCAATACGAGGCCATGCCGCCCTTGCTGCGCGCCAAACTCGATCAGACCAGCCGAATGGCGCCGGCCGATTACGACGAGGCACGCCGGATCGCGAACCGGGGCCGCAAGGCGTTGGCAAAAGTCTTCGATGATGTCGACGCCTTGCTGACGTTCTCCGCGCCGGGCGCGGCGCCGAAGGGGCTGGCCTCGACCGGCGATACCGGCTTCAACAAGCTGTGGACCCTGATGGGTGTACCCTGCGTCAACGTTCCCGCTCACGTCGCCGACGGCGGATTGCCGGTTGGCGTGCAGGTGATCGCACGATTTGGCAACGACGCCGGCGCGCTCAAGCTGGCGCGTTTTCTTGAGCAGGCGCTGGCGCGGAGCTGACCAGGCTGCGCAGGCCGAGAACGCAGCAGCGTTCGCAGGGACCGGTCAGCACCTTCCCGAAAGCGGGCCGCTCATTTCAATTGGTTGTTGAGTGAGGTGAGCTTGTCAGCGATGTTGATGCCGAGCGCGTTGACGATTGCGATGATGGCGAGTGCGATGGCTGCTGCGATCAGGCAATATTCGATGGCAGTAGCGCCGGATTCATTTGCGAGGAAATTGAGAAAAATTCGCTTCAAAGCCGCATCCTTTCGCACTGCGCGGGAAAATCTCCCGAAGCGAAACTATGCGTGTTTGAATCCTAAGGTTGTGTAAATTGTCGCCGGCAATATTGTGCCAAGAGATTGGGCAAAGGTGACGGGGAAGAGGTTTGAAAAGCCAGATGCGCAGTCCGGAGCAAGGCTGCGGCGAGGACCAAGAAATGCATGTCGAATCCGTCGAGATTTATTCAGACGCGACCAACGCCGCGATAATGCGGCATCCGGGTCGTCATTTCCCGGGTGTACTCGTTCAGGGCGATACTCTGTATCTGCTGTGCTGTCAGGCGGATGAAGTGTGCTCGTCGATCGGTCGGGGCAAGCCGGGATTTGATGAAGCGAACGAAATCAGGAACAAGCTTTGGGCGTTCCTCAATCACTACAAATCCACCTTGGACGAGCATAAATTGTCGCTTCCGTTCAGCGAGCGCCCGATACCAACGTGATTGAGAAGAGTGATTGAGTGAGGAGAAGCTACGCCTTCGCCCCGATCTTGCCCTCGGTGCCCGCCTGCAACCGCCTGATGTTTTCGCGGTGCATGTAGAACAGCAGCAGCGTCAGCACCGCGAACAGCGAGGCCAGCGTGGGGGGGCCGAACCACCACAGGAAGATCGGCGTGACGACACTGGCGACCAGCGCCGCCAGCGAGGAGTAGCGGGTGACGACGGCGGTCGTGAGCCAGATCACGCAGAACACCGCCGCGGCCGGCGGGACCAGTCCAATCAGGATGCCAATATAAACGGCGACGCCTTTACCGCCCTTGAAGTTCAGCCAGACAGGGAAGAGGTGGCCGAGAAAAGCACCGAGCGCTGCCGCCATCGCGGCGTTGTCGCCGCTGAAATAGCGGGCGAGGACCACCGCGAGGGTGCCCTTCAGTGCGTCGCCAAGCAGCGTCGCCGCGGCGAGGCCCTTGCGCCCGGTGCGCAGCACGTTGGTGGCGCCGATATTGCCGGAGCCGATCGAGCGCAGGTCCTGGGTGCCTGCGAGTTTCGTCAGCACCAGCCCGAACGGGATCGAGCCCAGGAGATAGCCGAGGATCAACGCCACCGGCAGGAAGGCATCAGCTGACATCGGGTCGCTCCCTCGTGCTATAGACCGCGCGTATCAGACATGCTCGTAGACCGTCCGGCCGCCGACGATGGTGCGCACGACACGGCCCGAGAACCGCGCTTCGTCGAACGGCGTATTCTTGCATTGCGACTTGATATCGACGGGATCGAGCACCCAGGGCGTGTCGGCATCGATCACGATGATGTCGGCCGGCGAACCCGCGCGCAGCGTTCCGCCCGGCAGGCCCAGCAGTTCGGCGGGGCGCGTCGACATCGCGCGGATCAGCGTCTTGAAATCGACGTTGCCATTGTGCATCAGGCGCAGCGCCGCCGGCAGCATGGTCTGCAGGCCGATCGCGCCGGAGGCCGCTTCCGCGAACGGCAGCCGCTTCACCTCGACGTCCTGCGGATTGTGATCGGACATGATGACGTCGATAAGCCCGGAGGCGACGGCTTCGACCAGCGCCAGCCGGTCTTCCTCGGTGCGCAGCGGCGGCGACAGTTTCAGAAAGGTCCGGTAGGGGCCGATGTCGTTTTCGTTCAGCGTGACGTGATTGATCGAGACGGAGGCACTCACCGGCAGGCCCGCATCGCGCGCCCGTTTGAGGATTTCCAACGACTCGATGCAGCTCAGCGACGCCGCGTGATAGCGGCCGCCGGTCAGCGCCACGAGCCGCACGTCGCGCTCCAGCATGATCGTCTCGGCCGCGTTGGGAATGCCGACCAGCCCCAGCCGGGCAGCGAACTCGCCCTCGTTCATGACGCCTTCGCCGACCAGATCGGGGTCTTCGGTATGATGCACGATCAGCGCGTCGAAATCGCGGGCGTAGGTCAGCGCCCGGCGCATGACCTGCGCATTGGTGACGCTTCTGTCGCCGTCGGTAAACGCCACGGCGCCTGCGGCCTTCAACAGGCCGATCTCGGTCATTTCCTCTCCGCCCATGCCTTTGGTCAGCGCCGCCATCGGGTGAATGTTGACGATCGCGGTGTCGCGGGCGCGGCGCAGGATGAAGTCAACCGTGGCCGAATTGTCGATCACGGGCGAGGTATCGGGCTGGCAGATGATGGTGGTGATGCCGCCGGTGGCGGCGGCCTGGCTTGCGGAAGCAAAGGTTTCGCGATGGCTGGCGCCAGGCTCGCCGACAAAGGCGCGCATGTCGATCAGCCCGGGGGCTACGATCTTGCCGGCGCAATTGATGATGTCGGTGCCTTCAGGCACGCCGGCCGCACCGATGCCGCGACGGCTCTCCCGGATGGTGCCGTCGGCGATCAGCACGTCGCCGATCCCGTCGAAATCCCTGGAGGGATCGATCAGGCGGGCGTTGGCAAGCAGCATCGGGCGGCGGTCAGTCAACATGTTTATGCGTTCGGCAGGTTGCGGGCGAGCGCTTCGAGCACCGCCATCCGCACCGCCACTCCCATTTCCACCTGTTCGCGGATCAGCGATTGCGCGCCGTCCGCCACGATCGAGTCGATCTCGACGCCCCGGTTCATCGGTCCGGGATGCATCACCAGCGCGTCCGGCTTGGCATAGGCCAGTTTCTTCTGGTCGAGGCCGAAATAGTGAAAGTATTCCTGGCTCGAGGGCACGAACGAGCCGTTCATGCGCTCGCGCTGCAGCCGCAGCATCATCACGATGTCGGCGCCATTGAGGCCCTCGCGCATGTCGCGGGCAACCTCGACGCCCATCCGCTCGATGCCGCGCGGCAGCAGGGTGGAAGGCGCCACCACCCGGACGCGGGCGCCCATGGTGTTGAGCAGGAGGATGTTGGAGCGCGCCACCCGCGAATGCATCACGTCGCCGCAGATCGCGATCACGAGCCCCTCGAGTCGGCCTTTGTTGCGGCGGATGGTCAGCGCATCGAGGAGCGCCTGGGTCGGATGCTCGTGGGCGCCGTCGCCGGCATTGATCACGGAACCGTCGACCTTGCGCGCCAGCAGTTCCACCGCGCCTGACGCGTGATGCCGCACCACCAGGATGTCCGGGTGCATGGCGTTCAGCGTCACCGCCGTGTCCATCAGCGTCTCGCCCTTGCGAATGGACGAGGACGACACCGACATGTTCATGACGTCGGCGCCGAGCCTTTTTCCGGCGAGCTCGAACGAAGACTGTGTGCGGGTCGAGGCCTCGAAGAACAGGTTGATCTGGGTGCGGCCGCGCAACGAGGTGCGCTTCTTGTCGACCTGGCGGTTGAGCTCGACATATTCCTCGGAAAGGTCGAGCAGGCCGGCAATATCGGCAGCGGAAAGCCCCTCGATTCCCAGCAGATGCCGGTGACCGAGGACGAAGGTCGATTTCGATGCAGGGGTCATTAAAACGAGAGCTATAGGCAGGGATGGCACGGGGGGCAAGGGCCAATAAGGCGCTTCCGAGTTATCCCCCGATCTGTCCCTTTTCGTCATGCCCGGCTTGATGCCGGGCAGCCACGTCTTCTTTAAAATTTACCGTAAAAAAGGCGCGGATGACCGGAACATCTGGCGCTAGGACGCGCTTCGGGCTCTTGTCCGGCCATGACGATCAAGGGGGTGGTTTTCGTGCGCAAATTTGTGATCGCTCTCGCCATCGCGGCCTCCGCTTCTGCGGCAACCGCGCAGACACTGCCCGGCGGGTTCGTCTTCCTGCGGGACATCGATCCCTCGATCATCCAGGACATCCGCTATGCCGGGGCCAACAATTTCGTCGGCCGGCGGCTTTCCGGCTATGAGGCCGCCGAATGCGTGGTGAAGCGCGAGGTGGGGCTGGCGCTGCAGCAGGCCCAGCGGGAACTTAGCCGACAAAAACTGTCGCTGAAGATGCTGGATTGCTATCGCCCGGCGCGCGCCGTGCACGACATGGTGGTGTGGGCGCAGAACGGCCGGGAGACGCCCGCCGAGCGGCGGTATAATCCGGCGTTCAGCAAGAAGGACCTGTTTCGTCTGGGCTATATCGCCAAGCATTCCGGCCATTCCACCGGCGCCGCCCTCGACCTGACGCTGGTGGACCTGAAGGCCGACAATTCAGCGGCGTTCGATCCCGGCAAGGCCTATGCCGACTGCACCGCGCCGGCGGAGGCCCGCGCCCCCGAAGGCAGCGTCGACATGGGCACGGGCTACGATTGTTGCGACCCCAAGGGGCACACCGCCGCGAGCTCCATCACACCAGCCCAGCGCCGTTGGCGAAATGCGCTGGTCGCAGTCATGGCGAAGCAAGGTTTTGTAAATTATGCCAAGGAGTGGTGGCATTTTTCGCTGCCGGGGGCGGGCGGGCCCGCGTATGATTTTCCGATCACTGGGCGGTTGAGATAGAACAAGGCGTGCGATCGGGGTGAGGGGTTACAGCCGCTCGCCCGACCCCCATTCCTCACTGATCCCGCAGCCGGAAGCAGACCATGACCCAGGCCTCATTCGCGACCCACGAAGTGTTCAACCAGTCGCCGCCGTTCGAAGACGTCGACCTGTTCGCAGTGGACCAGCCTCTCAAGGATGCCGTCGCCGCCAATGGCGGCGCTTCCGCGGAAAAGGAACTTTCCGAGTTCGGGCAGCACTGGGGTTCGGCGGCCATGGCGGCGCGGGGCCGCATCGCCAACGAGAACACGCCAAAACTGCGCACCTTCGATTCCCGAGGCAACCGTCGCGACGAGGTCGAGTTTCACCCGGCCTATCACGAGGTGATGGCGCGCAGTGCGCACGCCGGCATCCACAATTCGACCTGGACCGCAGACGGCAAACCCGCCGGCGGCGCGGCCGAGGTGGTGCGGGCGGCGAAATTCTACATGGCATCCCAGGTCGAGACCGGTCATCTGTGCCCGATCACCATGACGCGCGCCTCGGTCGCGGCGCTGGCGGCGCAACCGGATCTGCTGGCGAAGCTGATGCCTGTGATCTCGACCCGCTCTTACGATCCGACCTTCGCGCCGTGGCCGACCAAGCGCGGCATGACGCTCGGCATGGGCATGACCGAGAAGCAGGGCGGCACCGACGTACGCTCCAACATGACGCGCGCGGAGCGCGACGGCGATGCCTATCGCATCACCGGGCATAAATGGTTCATGTCGGCGCCGATGTGCGATGCCTTCCTGGTGCTGGCGCAGGCCGACGAAGGCCTGACCTGTTTCTTCATGCCGCGCTTCCGCCCCGACGGGTCGATCAATGCGATCCAGTTCCAGCGCCTGAAGGAAAAGCTCGGCAACCGCTCCAATGCTTCCTCCGAAGTGGAATTCGTCAGCGCCCATGGGGTGCGCGTCGGGGAGGCGGGCAAGGGCATCCGCACCATCATCCAGATGGTGCAGCTGACGCGGCAGGATTGCGCGATGGCGTCGGCTGGCCTGATGCGGTCGGGCCTCGCCCATGCACTGCATCACTCAAGGCATCGCAGCGTGTTCCAGAAGCATCTCGCCGACCAGCCGCTGATGCAGGCGGTGCTGTCGGACATGGCGCTGCATGTCGAGGCTTCGGTTGCGCTTGTCATGAGGCTGTGCCGTTCGTTCGACCGGGCGCCGCACGACGCGGGCGAGGGGGCCTATATGCGGCTGCTGACGCCCGCCATCAAATACTGGGTCTGCAAGAGCGCGCCGGGATTGCTGTACGAGGCGATGGAGTGCCTCGGCGGCAACGGCTATGTCGAGGAAGGCATTCTGGCGCGGCACTATCGCGAATCTCCGGTCAATGCGATCTGGGAAGGCTCGGGCAACGTGATGTGCCTGGACGTGCTGCGGGCGCTGTCGCGCGAGGTCGAGGCGGCTAGCGCCGTCCTGCAGCGGCTCGCCGGGGAAACCAGCGGCCTTTCCGGCGCCGGCGAAACCGTGACGTTCATCGGCAAGGCCTTCCGCAGGCCGGACGGTGAGCGCGTGGCGCGGCTCGCGGTGGAAAAGCTGGCGCTGCTCGCGGCGGCGGCGGCGCTGAACGCGGTGTCACCGCATCACGCCGAATTGTTTGCGCGGACGCGCCTGGCGCAGAACCATGGCAGCATGTACGGCGCCGTCGATCTCGCCCCCGGCGACGTCAGGGGCCTGTTGGACCGGACGCTGCCGTGATGGTCCACCACTTTGTCATGCCCGGCCTCGCGCCGGCGTGACGCCAATCGAAATGAAAGCCAGTTAATGGATTCCCTCGATCCCGCAAGTCCTGCCGCTGCTGCGATCCCCGTCCAGCGGCCGCCACGCATCTGGAAGTTCTGGGGCACCGCGCTTTGGAGCCTTCTGATCTTCGCCGCGATGTTTGCGGGGCAGATGGCGGTCGTACTCTGGTTCGTGCTGCGGCGGGACGGGCCGATCGACGTGGCCGCGGCGATCCATGTCGTCGGCGGTGGCCTGACGATCTCGCTGTCGGTGATCGCGGGATTGCCCGCCGTGCTCGCCGCGCTCTGGCTCGCGATCCGCCTGTCGGGCACGCCGTTTGCCGACTACCTCGCGCTGCGCGGGACGTCCTGGATCAATTTCATCGTCGGCGCGGTCGCGCTCGGCGTTCTCGTGATGACATGGGATGCGGTGTCGCGCGCGACGGGACGCGAGGTGTCGCCCGGGTTCATGGGGGACGTGCTGCAATCGGCCCGCGCCGCCAGCGCGTTATGGCTTTTGGTGATTGCGTTCTGCATCGCCGCTCCCATCACGGAGGAATTGTTCTCGCGCGGCTTTCTCTACCGCGGCTGGTCGGAATCCTTTCTCGGGGTTCCCGGCGCCATCCTGCTGTCGTCAGCCGTGTGGACGGCGGTGCATTTTCAATATGAGTGGTTCTTCTTGGGCGAGGTGTTCTCGATCGGCCTGCTGCTCGGCTACCTGCGCTACCGCTTCAATTCGACCTGGCTGACGATCTTCGTGCACGCCCTCAACAATCTGGCCGCGGTGATACAGACGATCATGCTTGCCGGGCCGGGGTAGGGCCTTTCGTCAGCGCGTCTCGCGCCAATTTCCCAGCCGGTCCAGCGCGCCCTGCAGGATGAAGATCGCGGCATGTTCGTCGATCACCTCGGCGCGGCGGGCGCGGCTCATGTCCATGCCGATCAGTTCGCGCTCGACGGCGGCGGTGGAGAGCCGCTCATCCCACAGCCCGATCGCGAGATCGGTGAGTTTGGAGAAATTGCGGGCAAAGGCGCGGGTCGACTGCGCGCGCGGTCCTTCGCTCGCGTCCATGTTGATGGGCAGGCCGAGCACGAAGCCCGTGGCATTGCGTTCCGCGGCGATGGCGAGCAGGCGCGCCGCGTCGGCCTTGAACGCCTTGCGCTGAATGGTCTCGACGCCGGTCGCCAGCCGGCGATCGGGATCGGACACCGCGACCCCGATGGTCTTGGTGCCGAGATCAAGCCCGACCAGCGCGCCGCGCTCAGGCCAGTGCGCGGCGGCTTCGATCAGGGGAAGGATCAGAGCTGACATCGCGCTCGCATACCACGCGGCGAGCGATCTGTGCAAAGCAGGAAGCTGGATTGCGCGGCTGCGCGTGAATGCATAGCTAGTCGGCTTCGTGAAGTGTTAGTCTTTGCGAGGCCATCGGCAACGACGCCAGCGCCAAATCCCCAATTCACCGGAATCGACAGATCATGTGGCCAGACCGCCGACTTCTCGAGCTTTTCAAGACCGAGTTTCCCATCGTTCTCGCGCCGATGGCCGGCATCATGGATGCCGATCTCGTGATCGCGGCAGCCCAGGGTGGCGCGCTCGGCTCGCTGCCCTGTGCGATGCTGCCGGTCGAGAAGGCGCGCGAGCAGGTCAACATCATCCGCCAGCGCGCCTCGGTGCCGGTCAACATGAACTTCTTCTGCCACAAGCCGGTCGATGCGAATCCAGCGCACGAGGCCCGATGGAGGCAACGGCTGGCACCCTATTATAACGAGCTCGGGCTTGATCCGGCGACGCCGGTCAACGCCGCCAATCGCGCACCGTTCGATGCGGCGATGTGCGAACTCGTCGAGGAGCTGAAGCCCGAAGTGGTTAGCTTCCATTTCGGCCTGCCGGATCCGGCGCTGTTGAAGCGGGTCAAGGCGGCCGGCTGCATCGTGATGTCGTCGGCGACCATCGTGAAGGAGGCGATCTGGCTCGAAGAGAACGGCGCCGACGTCATCATCGCGCAAGGCGCGGAGGCCGGCGGCCATCGCGGCATGTTCCTGACCGAGAATATCAACGAGCAGCCCGGCACCTTCGCGCTGGTGCCCCAGGTGGTGGATGCGGTGAAAGTCCCGGTGGTCGCCGCGGGCGGCATCGCCGACGGGCGGGGGATCGCGGCGGCCTTCGCGCTGGGGGCGGCCGGCGTGCAGATCGGCACCGCCTATCTGCGCTGTCCGGAATCGAAGGTGACGGCGCAGGGGCGAGTGGCGCTGGCCCAGGCGCTGGACGATTCCACCGTGATCACCAATGTCATGACCGGCCGCCCGGCGCGCGGGGTCGCCAACCGCGCGATGCGCGAGGTCGGTCCGATTTGCCCTGATGCGCCGGCCTTTCCCCATGCCGCGACTGGCTTGGCGCCGCTCAAGGCGGCCGCCGAAAAGCTCGGCAGGGTCGATTTCACCAATCTTTGGGCCGGACAGGCGGTGCGGCTGGGGCGGGAGATGCCGGCCGCCGAGCTGACCCGGGCGCTGGCCGGCGCGGCCCTGGCGCGGATGAGCCAGATGGCGGGCCGATAACGGCCGGGCGCGGTTGCGGCGCAAAAGCACCCTCTGCTATACGGCGGGCTGAATTTTGCCGTCAGGGGCCATATATAATGTCCGTCGATGCCGCCACCGTTCGCCGTATTGCGCATCTTGCGCGGATCGCGGTCACCGAAGCCGAGGTTCCGCACTTGCAGGGTGAGCTGAACGCCATGCTGGCGTTCGTCGAGCAGCTTTCGGAGGTCAATGTCGAAGGCGTCGAGCCGATGACTTCGGTGACGCCGATGGAAATGAAGAAGCGCTCAGACGTGGTCAACGACGGCGAGATCGCCGACGACATCGTCCGGAACGCCCCGGCCACGGAAGATCATTTCTTCCTGGTGCCGAAAGTTGTCGAATAGGCCGTAGCGCGGTCCGCGTGAGGAATGCGCGCCAACAAAAAAGTCTTCGAGACGGGAAACCCGATGTGTCTGCTCTGCGACGATGAAAAGGCCTATGCGGCCTATATGAACTATCTCGACGCGATGGAGCGGCAGGGCAAGGCCGCCGATCCCGACAAGGCCGTCGATGCCGTGCTCGATGCGCTGGAGGCTGCCGACAAGGCCCTCGTCGGGCAGGACGATCCGGCCAACGACAAGACGCTGTCTCCGTTCTTCTGCAGCCCGGTTGATAAATGACCGATTTGACATCGCTGACGCTCGCCGAGGCCAGGGATGGCCTCGCGAACAAATCCTTTACTTCCGTGGAACTGACGAACGCGCATCTTTCCGCGATCGAGGCCGCGCGCGTGCTCAATGCGTTCGTGCTGGAAACGCCGGATCAGGCGCGGGCGATGGCGCGCGAGTCCGACGCCAAAATCGTAAAAGGCGAGGGCGGTCCGCTCGCCGGCATTCCGCTCGGGATCAAGGACCTGTTCGCGACCAGGGATGTGCGCACCACCGCGTGCTCGAAGATTCTGGGCAATTTCGTGCCGCCCTACGAATCCACCGTCACCTCGCAGCTCTGGCGCGACGGCGCCGTCATGCTCGGCAAGCTCAACAATGACGAATTCGCGATGGGCTCGTCGAACGAGACCTCGTGCTTCGGCCCGGTGGTCAATCCCTGGCGGCGCGACGGCGCCAACACCAATCTGGTGCCGGGCGGCTCGTCCGGCGGCTCGGCTTCCGCGGTGGCGGCGCTATTGTGCATGGGCGCGACCGCAACCGACACCGGCGGCTCGATCCGCCAGCCGGCGGCGTTCACGGCAACCGTCGGCCTGAAGCCGACCTATGGCCGCTGCTCGCGCTGGGGCATCGTGGCGTTTGCATCCTCGCTCGACCAGGCCGGCCCGATCGCGCGCACCGTGCGCGATACCGCGATCCTGCTGCGCTCGATGGCCGGCCATGATCCCAAGGACACCACCTCAGTCGATCGCCCGGTGCCGGACTACGAGGCCGCGATCGGAAAATCCGTCAGAGGCATGAAGATCGGTATCCCCAAAGAATACCGCCTCGATGGCATGCCCGCGGAGATCGAAAAGCTCTGGAGCGAGGGCGCGGCCTGGCTGAAAGCCGCGGGCGCCGAACTGGTCGAGGTGTCGCTGCCGCATACCAAATACGCGCTGCCGGCTTATTATATCGTCGCACCGGCGGAAGCCTCCTCCAATCTCGCGCGCTATGACGGCGTGCGCTACGGCCTGCGCGTGCCCGGCCGCAGCATCGGCGAGTTGTATGAAGCCACCCGCGCCGAGGGTTTTGGCGGCGAAGTCCGCCGCCGCGTGATGATCGGCACCTATGTGCTCTCGGCCGGCTATTACGACGCCTATTATTTGCGTGCGCAGAAGGTCCGCACCCTTATCAAGAAGGATTTCGAGGACTGCTTTGCCAAAGGCGTCAACGCGATCCTGACGCCAGCGACGCCGTCGGCGGCGTTCGGCATCGGCGAGAAGGGCGGCGCCGACCCCGTCGAGATGTATCTCAACGACATCTTCACGGTCACCGTGAACATGGCGGGGCTGCCCGGCATCGCGGTCCCCGCCGGCAAGGATGCGCAGGGCCTGCCCCTCGGGCTGCAGCTGATCGGCCGTCCGTTCGATGAGGAGACGCTGTTTTCGCTCGGCGAGGTGGTCGAGCGGGAAGCCGGACGGTTCACACCAGCGAGGTGGTGGTGACCATGGCGGAGTTCAGAGCGAGCCTGTCGGGCGCAGCACCTGTGCCAGAATTGGACGCGCCGCTGGCCGCGCTGTGGTGGGCGGCCAAGGGCGGCTGGGATCAGGCGCACAGGATCGTGCAGGACGAGGTAACCGCTGACGCGGCCTGGGTCCATGCCTATCTGCATCGGGTCGAAGGCGACACCGGCAATGCCGGCTATTGGTACCGCCGCGCGGGCAGGCCGGTGGCGGCCGGCCCGCTCGAGACCGAATGGGAGCGGATGGTTTCCTCGCTGCTTGGGGCTGGACGGGCATGAGTGCGACGAGTGCAAAACTGATCAAGGGCGCAACCGGCGACTGGGAGATGGTGATCGGGCTTGAAGTCCATGCCCAGGTCACCTCGAAATCAAAACTGTTTTCCGGCGCCTCGACCGAGTTCGGCGGCGAGCCGAACAGCCATGTCTCGCTGGTCGACGCGGCGATGCCGGGCATGCTGCCGGTCATCAACGAGGAATGCGTGCGGCAGGCGGTGCGCACCGGTCTCGGGCTGAATGCACAGATCAACCGGCGCTCGGTGTTCGACCGCAAGAACTATTTCTATCCGGACCTGCCGCAGGGCTATCAGATCAGCCAGTACAAGTCGCCGATCGTGGGCGAGGGCGAGGTGGTCATTGAACTCGCGGATGGCGAAACCGCCACCGTGGGCATCGAGCGGCTGCATCTGGAGCAGGACGCCGGCAAGTTGCTCCACGACCGCAGCCCGACCATGTCCTATGTCGACCTCAATCGCTCCGGCGTGGCGCTGATGGAGATCGTCTCCAAGCCCGACATCCGCTCGTCGGAGCAGGCCAAGGCCTATGTGACGAAACTGCGCTCGATCCTGCGCTATCTGGGCACCTGCGATGGCGACATGGAAAAGGGTTCCTTGCGCGCCGACGTCAACGTTTCCGTGCGCAAGCCGGGCGGACCGCTCGGCACCCGCTGCGAAATCAAGAACATGAACTCGATCAACTTTATCGGCCAGGCCATCGAATATGAGGCGCGGCGCCAGATCGAGATCATCGAGGACGGCGGCACGATCGATCAGGAAACCCGGCTGTTCGACCCCGACAAGGGCGAGACCCGCTCGATGCGCTCCAAGGAAGAGGCGCACGACTACCGCTATTTCCCTGACCCCGACCTGTTGCCGCTCGAGTTCAGCGAGGCCTTTGTCGCTGGCTTGAAGGCGCAGTTGCCGGAACTGCCGGACCAGAAGAAGGCGCGTTTCATCGCTGAGTTCGGCCTCTCGCCCTATGACGCGAGCGTGCTGGTGGCCGAGCGCGAGAGTGCGATTTTCTATGAAACCGTGGTGGCGAAGCTTGCGGACAAGGCTCGCGACGGCAAGCTCGCCGCCAACTGGGTCATCAATGAACTGTTCGGGCGGCTCAACAAGGAAGGCCGGGACATTTCGGCCTCTCCGGTATCGGCCGAGCAACTCGGAAGCATCGTTGACCTGATCGGCGAGGGCACCATCTCCGGCAAGATTGCAAAAGACCTGTTCGAGATCGTCTGGCAGGAAGGCGGCGACCCCCGCGCGCTGGTCGAAGCGCGCGGCATGAAGCAGGTCACCGACCTCGGCGCGATCGAGAAGGTGGTCGACGACATCATCGCCGCCAATCCCGAGAAGGTGGCGCAGGCGAAAGCCAGGCCGCAACTCGCCGGCTGGTTCGTCGGCCAGGTGATGAAGTCATCCGGCGGCAAGGCCAACCCGCAGGCCGTCAACGACCTGCTCAAATCCAAACTCGGCATCTGAAGTCGGTCAGCGGTGACGCCGGCATCGTCGCCGCGCGCGCGTGCACCGATCGTTCACCATAAATCGCAAAGTCTCGCGCGCGAGACGACACTTCAATTCCCGAATCGGCGGCATTGCGATTCGATCAAAAATCCGGTTTTGGCGAGCGACGATGAGACGCGAAGCCGCTTGGCATGAAAATTTTTTTGTTGCCAAACTTCGCGACTCAGAGTCCGTGCGGAGCGCCTTTCACCGGTCCCGACGCCGGGCGATGATGTCGCGCACGCATCACGCATTGAATGCGCGATTGACGAAAATACTTGTAGCACAGGCGATTCCTGCAAAATTGACAATCGATGCGCGCCCTTCCTCGCGGCCAATTCGCGTCGTGATGCGAATGCTTCGGCGCGGTGTCGATCGGCTTGCGTCGCGCGCTCTCGCCTCGCCGCGTCAACACTTCCTTAAGCGGGACGCTGTTTTTTTCAATGTGTTGGTGTATTCGAGATGAGTGCATTTCGATTCCCGAGTGCACGCAGCGATTAAGCCATCTCACTTACATCAGGAGGGCAACATGGCCAAGAAAGCTAAGAAGGCGAAGAAAGCGAAGAGCGCAGTGAAGAAGACTGCGAAGAAGACCCGCAAGGTCGCCAAGAAGAAGAAGTAAATTCTGCTTCTTGAAAATTGCCGGCGGCTTGATGCCGGCACGTCACAAGAGCCTCCAGGACGGTTTGCTTCTCGAAGCAGATTTTAGATAGGCGGCTCTGGTCGACGAAAGAGGGTGTCGGCGAGACATCAGGTCAAACGGCTGGATCGATCTTTCGAAGAGCTCAGGCGCCCGTCGAAAACCGGTCCGGCAGAAGAAACAGGTTTTCTTCGTTCGGTGCGGATCTCCTTGGAGGTTCGCAATTTCACCGGGCCTCCGGGCCCAACGTGAAATCTGGTCCTGACGTGTTCGCCGACGCCCTCGTTCCCGAAAGCCGAGGCATCCTCTGCCTGGCGCTATGATTACCCCCAATCCCAAATTCTGATCTGATCACCCACGGCGCGCGGACCGCCCGGGGGGCGGTCGCGTGCTGCCGCGCTCCTCCGCCGGCCGTCCTGCTCCATCACCGGTCCCGCCCTCGGCGAGCCCGATGAAAGGCCGCAACGCTTTATCCGGTACGCCGCGCTCTTCCGCCCCGCAGGCGCGTGGAAATTATGGATCCGCCGGTTTGGCGGGAAACGACGGCTGACCTCCCCGACGCCTTGCCGGAATGGTTATCGTTTCGCGAAAATCGTTGGGTAAACCGATTCCTGCGAACGCGTGAAACTCCGACAAAATAAGCATTTCTGCCGTTTTGCCGGTGAAGGCGGGGGCAGTGCGTTTACGCCCGATTCATCGCAATGCTTAAACTGCCCTTCAAATTTGATCGGCCATGATCACCCTAACAAGCCGGCAAACGGCATGGGCAGTAACAGGACGTTTTGCAGTCAGACAGGAGCCGCGCTCAGAAACGCGCGGCAAGAACAAGAAGAAGGAGAAGGCGGATGTTTCAGGGGCAGATCGATCAGGATACCGCAATACCGGTGCAAGCGAGCGCGATCCCCGACGTGTTGTTCGAGCGCGGTCTGTACTGGGCGAGCGGGCGCTCCGGCGTCGTCAACCTCGTCGCGGCCCACAAATGGTTCAACCTCGCAGCCCTGAAGGGCCGCGCCGACGCCATCCGGCTCCGCCGCGAAGTCGCCGAGCTGATGTCCGAGGTCGAGATCGCCACGGCGCAGCGCGAGGCGCGGGCCTGGATGACGGCGCATTAGCGTGCTCTGGCACGACCCAGGCCAGCAATGGCTTTTCGCGGTCCGTGCGGTCCCCATCGATCGACCCGGCGCAGCCCGCGGCGTTACTCGGGCAGCGCATCGACGAGGGAAGGGTGGCGCCAGGGACCATCGGCCAATTCGCAGCGCGCCGATCATTGACGCTTCATGGCGGAACTAATCCGGGCCGAGGCTCTTCTCTTGGGCCGCGCGTCCTGACAATATCATCCGTGCTGACGCGGGCACCTGGTGTTGGGTTCCAATCCTGGTGCAAGCCCCTTTCTCTCCGCGTACCGAGACCGAGGTCATCATCCGCCGATAGGGGGCATTGCAGCGAGATTTCAAGTGATTTCCATTTGGGTTCGCCGTGCCGCGCTGATCGCCTTTCTTGTTGGCAGTGCACCTGCAAGGATTATTGCCGGAGAGCCACCGGGACAAATGACGCCGAATCGCGCCTTGTGGCCGGATTCCATCAGTTCCCCTGCAGAGTTCGATCGTGCATCGCGCGCCGAGATCCTGGCTTTTGCCCACGCGCTCGCCGAAAGCGAGAAGCTGGACAATGACGCCTTGAAAGTTCAGCTGCCGGTCGACGGTGAAATGGATATCGCCTCAATCCAGCACCTGCGGCGCAAACTGTGGAAGATCCTGACCGGGAACTATGTGCTGGCTTCTGCCGCCTGCGTTGCTCATGACGCGTTTTGCCCAACGGATCCCCATCCGAACGACCTGCGAGAGGAGGCGAAGGCATTTTCCTCTGGCGGCATTCAACCGCGCTACAGGTCGTGGTTCGACG
Organism: uncultured Alphaproteobacteria bacterium; assembly: GCA_963831585.1. Lineage (GTDB taxonomy): Bacteria > Pseudomonadota > Alphaproteobacteria > Rhizobiales > Xanthobacteraceae > Bradyrhizobium. The sequence continues at coordinate 75,733 of CAWHRA010000015.1, forward strand.
ACGCGACGGAATTTCAGCGTTCATACCTGTACGAACTGCTCAGGCTGGCAGCTGTATTTCCGCGCTTCAACAGCGAGGTCTTGAGCCTTAACGATAACGAATTTGCGGGGTGGGGATTGCCCGATCGCCATTTCATGCTGTCGTTCGACGACGGTCCAACGCGAGGTTCGGGGCAACCCGGTTCAAATGCCGAGGATACGGACCGCACGATCGAGATGCTCCGTGACAATGGCGTGAATGGGTTATTCTTCGTGATGGGCAAGACATTCCAGGCGCGCTTGCAGGAAACGTCCGCCGGCGCGATGAAAGCCCTCTATTCCGGCTTGTGCGTCGGCGATCATGGATGGGTGCACAAATCCCACGCATTATGGCCGCAATGGCAGGACTCGATCTCGTCCACCGCCAGCCTCATCAAGGAGACGCTGCCGGAATCCTACGTTCCGGCGTTTCGTCCGCCCTACGGCCAGCGTCCGTCCGATAGCGGGCCATTTTTCCAGCGCCTCGGATTGAAGGTCGTGCTTTGGAATATCGAATCGCACGATTGGAATGACGATTTGACGGCGGACGATGTCAGACAGCGCGTCATGTCGTTGATGCTGCTTTGGCGCCGCGGCTTTGTTCTTTTTCACGATGTTCATCCAAGAGCCCGAGTGGTGGTGCCCCAGTTGATCTCCTGGCTGGCACACGACGGAATCACTTGGACGGATTGTCATGCGATCAATATTTACAGCAGCGACCTGTCCGCTGCGCGAGCGCGGGCCGGTAGTGCGTCGTCCGGCGATTGATCCGTTCCCGACTGTCTTAGGTCTCATTATGGATTCTGAAGCGAAGGGCGCGTCGCCCGAACCTGTCCGCAGCTTGGGAGGCACCTTTGCCCTGCGGAATTCAGGTGGCGGAGCCGGAGGGATTCGAACCCTCGATAGGGCTTTACAACCCTATAACGGTTTAGCAAACCGCCGCCTTCAGCCACTCGGCCACAGCTCCGTAAGGCCGGATATGCCCGACGCAGGGGCGAGCCGCAAGCGGCAGATTTGCCGCCGCCGAATCCACCAGCCATTTTGTAACCCCCGACGACACCGCAGCCCGCAAGTGCCACTGCCGGACGAATCCCGGATCGTGGGTGACGCTCCGATTTGTTGCGAGATCACTCGGCAAGATTGAGACGCATGCGCGCGATACGCCGGCATCGGCTGTTCACGCGGAATGGAATAAGGGTTCCACGTCCGAAATATGCGGATTTTAGCCATCCGGCCGGTTGCGCTGTCGAATTTTGGGCTGGCCGCGACGAAAAGTGCGCATCCGCGTGCCGGATCGCCCCCTGCAGGGGCTGCGCAGTGCCGTAAGAAAGTGCGTGAGCGACGCGGAAGCGCCGGTTCCGATCATGGATCTCTCCGACTCGGGCAGTGAATCGCTCCGCTCGATTCGGCAGCGAGTTCGATGCATGAGGTGGCAAAACCATCATGTTGCGGTGCTCGGCCAGCAATCCAGGCCGCAAATGGAACTAATCGAAAACACCAATGTAAAACAAATACTTGCGAGAAAAGTTTGATCACGGTTGCGTGTTATTTGTGCAACACCCTTCCAAAAAGGGAGCGTCCGTCCTTCTTCCATGCGGTTCCTTTATTGCTTGTGCAAGGGCCTTCGGTAATTGTGATGTTGCGACGGAGGGGGGCATCCCGAGGTCGTCCCGTTAAGTGGTTCGCTTTAGTCCCTCGCGTCATGCGGGAGTGTCCGAAGGCGCGAAACGACAGAGCGGGTTTTCATGGGATTAAGGGAACCAACCTCAAGGGTGTTGCACCCAGCGGATCCGGAACCTTCCCTACAGAGCAACTTGGAGGTTTAACATGAAGACGATTAAGAGCCTAATCCTCGGCTCAGCGGCGGGTCTGATCGCCATGAGCGGGGCTCAGGCTGCGGATCTTCCCGTAAAGGCCAAGGCCGTTGAATACGTGAGGGTCTGCTCCCTGTATGGTGCCGGATTCTACTACATCCCGGGCACTGATACCTGCATCAAGCTGGGTGGTTATCTGCGCGTCGATCTCGCTCTGAACACCAACAGCGACGCGGTCAACGCCGCTAACGGTGTTGCTGGTGCGAATAACCGCTACAAGAACTACTACACCGCTCGCTCCCGCGAAGACTTCAACATCGATACGCGCACCGCGACCGAGTACGGCGTGCTCCGCACCTTCTTTGATGCGACGTTCAGCTGGACCACGGGTTCGATAGCGCCTGCCGCTACCGGATCGACCTATACGGGTTCTGGCATCGCGGGCGGCGATCAGCCCGGCATCTACTACGCCTTCATCCAGTTCGCCGGCTTTACGATGGGTAAGGCGATCTCCCAGTTCAGCGCGCCCTGGACCGCCTACCCCGCCAACCGCTTCGACGGCCTTGTCGGCGGCGGCGGCGACGTCACCGGCGTCAACCAGTTCAGCTACACAGCTAACTTCGGTAATGGCGTGAGCGGCACGCTTTCGGCGCAGGACCCGACCCAATACTACCAGGCCGGCGTCATTAATGCGTCGTTGCCAGGTTTCTCTGGTGCGGTTGTCGGCACTACGTTGACATCGGCGTCTCCCTATGGTGTCTCCAGCCAGGCGGGCTCAGCAGCCCCCGACCTCATTGCCATGTTGCGCGTCGACCAGGCTTGGGGTTTGTTCCAGGCTTCGTTCGCGGCGCATAACAACCACGCCGGTTACTACAATTTGATCAACGAGACCTCTGGTCACCCGGGCGATGTCTGGGGATGGGCTGGACAGTTGGCCTTGTCGATCAAGAACATCCCGACGGGCCCCGGCGATACCGTCAACATGAACGCCGTCTATACTGACGGTGCAACTCGGTACAATATCCAGGACTTGGCCGCGAACCAGTACTCAATGTTCGGTGGCACCGGCGCAATCGGTGCCTATCAGAGCGTTGGCTTCGCTCAGGCCCCTGACACCGTGTTCGCGAACGGTACTTCGCAGAATAAGGTCCAGACTTGGGGCTTCCGCGGTGGTTACACCCACAACTGGAATCCCAACTGGAATAGCACGGTCTTCGGGGCATATGCCGGCGTCCGATTCAACGGCACGGCTTCGGCTTTGCTCTGCTCGAATATCGCAGCGATTGCGGTGGCGGGTACTGGTTTCTCCTGCAATCCGAACTTCAACATCGCGCAGGTCGGTTTCGAGACGGCTTGGACGCCGGTCAAGAACCTGACCTTCTCGACCGATGTCGTCTGGACCGGGCTCGACCAGAAATATTCGGGCCAGGTCGTGCTTCCGGCCGTCGCTTCAATTGCCAAGCCGATTGCCAGCTACGAACTCAAGGACCAGAACACCGTTACCGTACTGCTGCGCGCCCAGCGCACCTGGTAATGGTCTGACGACGCTCTAAAAGAACCCCCGGCAGGCAACTGCCGGGGGTTCTTCTTTGCTCGAGATTACGGCGGCTCACGCTCAGTTTGGCGTCCCTCACAGCGGCATGAGAAAAGGTGCGGCTTCCCCGCGCCCTTTTCATTGCTGGTTTTAGGTCCGGAGCGCCGGGTAGCCGCCTGTTGGCCGATTTCATGCTGGCCGCTGAGCGAGGCAGGAAGTTATCAACGGACTTTGCTGCATCCACAAACGTCGGCTCGGACGTCGGTGTCGATCCATCCTCTATGAAATCGGCTGCATCTTTTCATCCGGCAGCGTCATGTTTGGCAAATAGGATCCAATCGCCATGGGGTCCCCACTTTCGCGGGTATTGCGCCTGATTGAGAACGGATTTGGCTGAAAATTGCCGATGACTTCGGGATAAATTCAGCCGACAATGGCCGCGGTTTTCGACCCCGGCCTGTCCGGTTACTTCCCGCAGCGATCTACCGCGAGGACTCCTCATGACATCATTGAAACTGATCGGCCTGGCGTTCGGCGCTTCCCTGGCGCTGTCGACGGCAGCCTTTGCGCAGGACATCACCATCGCCGTGGCGGGCCCGATGACGGGCGGCGAATCCGCATTCGGCCGCCAGATGAAGAACGGCGCCGAACAGGCGATCGGAGATCTCAACGCCGCCGGCGGCGTGCTCGGCAAGAAGCTGGCGCTGGACGTCGAGGACGACGCCTGCGATCCCAAGCAGGCGCGCTCGGTGGCGGAAAAGATCGCCAGCGCGAAGATCCCGTTCGTCGCCGGCCATTATTGCTCCTCATCGTCGATCCCGGCGTCGGAAGCCTATGCCGACGGCAACGTGCTGCAGATCACGCCGGCCTCGACCAATCCGCTCTACACCGAGCGCAAGCTTTGGAACGTGGCGCGCGTCTGCGGCCGCGACGACCAGCAGGGCCTGGTCGCGGCAGAATTCATCGCCAAGAATTACAAGGGCAAGAATATCGCCATCCTGAACGACAAGACCACCTACGGTAAGGGCCTCGCCGACGAGACCAAGAAGGCGCTCAACAAGGCCGGCGTGACCGAAAAGATGTACGAGTCCTACAACAAGGGCGACAAGGACTTTAACGCCATCGTGTCGCGCCTGAAGCTCGAAAAGATCGATCTGGTCTATGTCGGCGGCTACCATCAGGAATCCGGTCTGATCCTGCGCCAGATGCGCGACCAGGGCCTGCAGACCGTGCTGATGGCGGGCGATGCGCTGGCCGACAAGGAGTTCGCCTCGATCACCGGCCCTGCCGGGGAAGGCACGCTGTTCACCTTCGGTCCCGATCCGCGCAACAAGCCGACCGCCAAGGCCATCGTCGAGAAGTTCAAGGCCAAGAACATCGATCCCGAAGGCTACACGCTCTACACCTATGCCGCGATGCAGGTCTGGTCGCAGGCGGTGAAGAAGGCCGGCACCACCGATCCCAAGAAAGTCATGGACACGATCAAGGGCGGCGCCTGGGATACGGTGATCGGCAAGCTGGAGTTCGACGCCAAGGGCGACATCAAGCAGCTCGACTACGTCGTCTACAAATGGGACGCCAAGGGCGGCTACACCGAGATCAATCCGAAAGGGTCGTAAGGCCTCAGGCTCTATTGCGACATCAAACGCCCCGGTTCGCCGGGGCGTTTTTGTTTGAGCGGTTATACGTCTCGCCCTGGTTGACCGGGGCGCGGCGACGGCCTCTTGCCGTAAGGCCTATTGCGCACCGCGCGCATCCGCGCCGAGCCGCGTCCGGCGGATATACCGATCGTCGCCATCAGCGTGTAATGCTGGTCCAGCTAGTCGAAAGTCTTGGCCAGGAATTCCGTCGTAATGGATCGCGAACGCCGCCGTCAGCGAACCAGCAACGGCGCCTCGGCCTCCTCAGTGCCCAAGTGATCTCGCCAGACTTTCCAGATTCTGCGGTCTGACGTGTATCAGTCCATGCCGCGGGGCATCGATATCCGCGATCAAAAGCATGGAAATCGAAACGACGAGCGGCAATACGAGAGCAAGCTTTCCCGTCGTTTGCATCCGGTAGCCAAACAACACGTTGCAGCACAGCGCAATGGCTGCCAAGAGATACCAGGCGGCTGTAGGAATTCGATTCCAGTAAGCCGCCTGGGTATAGCCCTGCGAGTTGATGACATCGTTCATGCCGGCGAGCACCAGGGCGGCAAGGGGCGTCGGCTGTGCTGCAGCCGGTCCACGGACCGCAGCCCAGAGATCGGCCTCTAATTGACTGACCCGTTCGTCTATTCGCGTTCGCTGCGCATCATCCGTATTGGTGTAGAACAGGATACGTTGATTGGTGTAGTCGCTCAGAAGCTTCCGCACCCTTACGGCATCAGCAGATGGTAGAAGGTCGGCACGCAAGTATTCGGTCCCGATCGCGTTGGCTTCCGCTTCCTCGAAGTTCTTGCGCTGATCGTAGCGGTTGGTGGCCATCGAAAAGCTGAAACCAATGATCAATGCGAGTAGCGTCAGGGAAGCCGCAAGGATGAGGCTCAGATCGTCCTTCTGCTCCTCGTTCATGCCGGAGCTGCGCTTGCGCAACCAGGCGCTCGCCGCTGAAGCAAGTGACAGCGATACAAAGGCCAGCGCGAACACCAGCACAGGGTAATGTGTCAAATTTTCCATGGGTGGTTTGCCTCTTCATCCACGATTGAAAGAGGGACGCGTTCGACCGGGTATCCTGCTTGCGTTATTGGGCGATACTAGAACCGACGCTGTGCCAGACCCGATCCTTGAGAGCGATCAACGCCGGCGGCGGTAACGTCGCGGGCGGTTCCGTTCTTTTGGCGCCGTCGACGACAAGACGCGCGACGTCGATTTCTCCATCGGTGTAATAGGGATCACCCTCGCCATTCCGGGCGAGCAGGGTCGGTCCGACACCGGAAATCTGGAAGAAAGCCTCGACCATGTCCGCCGCGCGCAAGTCGCGCATCAAGAGGTCGCGCTCGGCATCGATGTTCGGTCCGATGTGATGGGTGACTTGCCCTGTGTCATGGCTCAAGCCGACCCCGCGATCGAATGTTATCGAGCCAAGCCAAACCGGACGACCACTCGCACCTTTTTCGAGGACCTGCCAGAGGCGGACGTGGTGTCGCCGGTCGGCGCTCCTGCCGTCCGGCTTTTCGAAAGCAAGCTGTTCCTTTTTTCCATCATAATAGAGCGGGCTGACGGGCGCGTCATGGTATGGCCGGTCAAGTACGACGCTGCCGATGATGTCGATGCTCGAGCGCAGCGTGATCGGGTCCGCGGGAAACCACTCGGCCGCATGCATGGCGCGTATGATATCTTCCTTGTCGCCGACCAGTCCCACGTTCAGAGCATCGCCCGGAATGCCGTCGGCGGTGCGTGTCACCATGGGCAAGTTGGCAAGACCGGGCTCGTGCTCATGGTGCGTCCAGAGTGCGGGCGCCACGACGTAAGCCAGCAGCAGATAGAGGACGGCCGCGGCCCCGAAAATGACGAGCCATCGCCGACCTCTTGCGGGCAATTTCATCCAACCGTTCCCTGGTGTTTGCTCAAAAGCAGAGAGCCTCTGACGTGGGGACAGCGTGGCGACGAGCTGGGTAAGCAGCGCTGCCTTAATGCGGCGAAGTTAACGCTGGGCAGGTTGTAGGAGGCGGCTCAACCCATCGACTATGCAGAAACGGCCAAGACAACAAAAATCGAGGATGGGCCGGCATGTTCGCGGCCCCGAGGCGAGTATGGTCGTTCAAGCGCCAGGAGAAATATGCCGAAATTGCATAGACGGTGGACCTCGTTCTCCTTCAAGATTCAACCATAGCGGGTCTGAAAAAGTGTCTTCGGCACGTGGAGCAAGAGGCAAGTGAGGCGTAAATTGTTTAACACGATTGCCGGCGGGATACTGGGACTGGCGCTGGGCTTTGGCTGGTCGGTGCCCACGCTCGCCCAAGGCGATCCGTTGCCGTCATGGAATGCCACCCCGACAAAGCAGGCTATCGTCGATTTTGTCGGTCGGGTCACCAAACCCGGCGGCCCTTATTTTGTGGATTCCGCGGAGCGTATTGCGACCTTCGATAACGATGGCACGTTGTGGGTTGAACAACCGATGTACGTCCAAATGGCCTTCGCGCTCGATCGGGTGAAGGCGATGGCTTCCCTGCATCCGGAATGGAAATACACGGAGCCGTACCAGTCCGTGCTGGAGGGAGACATCAAAGCACTGGCGAAATTTGACGAACACGATCTTGTTCAATTGATCATGGTGACCCATGCCGGCATGACCAACGACGAATTTGCGAAAATCGTGATGGACTGGCTGGCCACGGCGCGCGATCCGCGCTTCAAGCGGCCGCACACCGAACTTGTTTATCAGCCGATGCTCGAACTGCTCTCCTATCTGCGGGCTAACGGTTTCAAGACTTTCATCGTGTCGGGTGGCGGTGTCGAGTTCATGCGTCCATGGACCGAGAAGGTGTACGGCGTTCCACCCGATCAGGTGATCGGATCGTCGATCAAGACCAAATTCGAGATGCGCGACGGAATCCCCACGCTATTCCGGTTGCCGGAGGTTAATTTTATCGACGACAAGGCGGGCAAACCGATTGGAATCAACGAAGCCATTGGCCGCCGCCCGATTGCCGCGTTCGGAAACTCCGACGGCGATCTCGAGATGCTCCAGTGGACGACCTTAAGCGCGGGCGTGCGCTTTGGCGCAATCGTTCATCACACGGACGCCGAGCGCGAATACGCCTATGACCGGCAGTCGGACGTCGGTCGGCTCGACGTTGCGTTGGAAGCTGCCGCCGTGAACGGATGGACGGTGATTGACATGAAGAGGGATTGGAAGGTGATCTTTCCGTTCGAGAAGCGCTGAATTGTGGCACTGCGCGTGCATAGATTGGTGGGCGTACATTGATCGAGCGTCCCTTTTGCTCCGTACAGCCCCCGGTTTCACGCGACGCCTTGAGATAGATCAAGCGTCCGTCTGATCCAGGAAGCGTGGATATTGGTTGTCACATGCGTCGACAGAGATTGGGGGAGCTCTATTTGGTATAAGCGCCTGGGTCGCTAGATACGTACACGACCGGGGCTAGCAGTTTAGTTGTTTTTGGCAAATCCAGGAGTACGGAAAATGCCTTGGAGCAGGGTGGCCAGCTTCACCGACCCTTTTTCGTATCAGTCAGCGTTTCGTTCCGTCGAAGTCGAGATCTTCCCTACCGTGAAAGGAAAATTCTCCGCCGACTTGACACAAGTCAGCCTGAACAAGCTATGGGTTCACGTCGCGCACGAAGAGTTGCCGCGTGTCTACATAGGCGCGGTCAAACCGCATCGAGCCGCGATTGGCTTTCTCACCAGGATGAACCAGCCTGCGATGCAGCACTGCGGCATGCAGGTTTTTCCCGGCGACATTGTCATCAATGACACCGATTTGATGTATCGGCGGACCGAGGCCAACTGTGATTGGGGGTCGATATCCTTATCGCCGAACGATCTCGACGCCGTGTACAAGGCGGTGACCGGCCGCGAGTTTGCAGGGCTGGCCCAAAAGCATCTCGTAAGACCACCTCCTGAGCTGATGTCTCGGCTGCTGAACCTTCATGCACTGGTCGGTCAGCTCGCCAATACCACTCCGGATATTCTTTCTCTGCCCGGGGTAACTCGTGCGTTGGAGCAGGAGCTCATGCTTGTCATGATCCGCTGCCTCACCGAGGGCGAACCATCGCAGATGACCGCAGGAGGCCGGCGCCATGACAAGATTATCGCGCGCTTTGAGGAATTCCTGGAGCGCCATCCTGACCGGTCGCTATATCTGACGGAAATCTGCGCAGCGATCGGCGTAGCTGAGCGAACACTGCGGGCCGCCTGCGAGGAGCATCTTGGGCTGGCTCCTATTCGCTTTCTTTCCATGCGAAGAATGCATCTCGTCCACCGCGCACTTCGACAGGCGGACCCCTCGAAGACGACCGTCACCAGAATTGCGACCGATCATGGCTTCTGGGAACTCGGACGCTTCTCCTGCGCCTACCGAGTCATGTTTGACGAGTCACCATCGGACTCCCTGCGGCGGCCTTATGACGGCCGCCCTCAAAGGTGTCAGACATGGTTTGACAGCCCAGTTCGGCATCAGTGATGATCAGGGCGTGAGCGCACAAATGCAGAATGGTCGGCCAAAGTCCGCTTTGGTGCGCATTGCGGACTCAAGTCGGACCTCGCGTGAGGTGGGCAACAACGTGCCGGTTAGCGAAAGTGAATGCTGCTCATTCCATCGCCTCGTCGGCGGCGGCGAGGAGGGTTTCTTGTGGTGCAGGTGTCGGCGGCGTTCGATCTCGCTCGCATAGCGTTGCGCGTCGGATTGACACGTCATTTGACCGGGAACAGCAGCGCGAGCGAAATTCGCAGTGACCAGGCCGGAGCGCCAGTCGGCCGTATCGCGTTGTAATAAGCTTGAATTGATGCGTTGACCGGTTGATCACCCAATCTGAAAACCCGACCGACGCCGCCCCCGACCGGCACGGTCCATTGCTGACCCGCTGGTGCGAGCCAATCCGCGGTGATGATGGGTGATGTGTTCAGGTACCAGCCGTGCGCCATGTTGTAGTTGGCGAAGGGCTGGGCGAGAAATGCGTTGACGGGCGGTCGCAATGGATTGCCGCCGACCGACCACTGGTTGTTGAGCAATACACCGATCACCCAATGTGGCGGCGTGATCACGAAAACAGCCGTTGGGCCAAACAGGTATTTACCGGTCCCGAGGATAGGGTCGTTTGCGGACGGAACGGTGAAGACTGGTCCCACGCCCCAGATCAGCGGCCCGGGGTGCACGGGGGACACAAACAACGATTGAGTAATGTCCCCAATCCCGTTGGTGTTGCTGTCGAAGAGCGGACTCGGCTGGCTCACCAACGGAATGATGGTACGTGAGATCACGTTCCAGTCATCGTTTAAATGCATGGGCACGACAGGCTGAATGTTGAGGACTTCCTGGGTGCGATTGAAGGGGCCCGCGTTAAAATTGGTGTTGCTCTGGAACGGCACGCTGACCAGATCCGCGATCGGGTTCTGTGATTTTTTCTGTAGATCGTCGTCTTCCGACGGTTCATGCGCGGACTGCGGCGCCACGGCCTCCGCGGAGAGGCCGCTCTCGAATTTATAATTGATACCGGCTTTGACCATTTGAAGGTCGCGGTTCAAGGCGACCGAAGGGACCGTAGGGGAACTCCTGTTTGATAGCCCGAGATAATCGTATTCGAGTTTGACGGTCCAATGCGACTTGAAGCCGTATTCGATGCCAGCACCAGCTAACCAGCCGCGGCTGGTGCTGGACCCGTTCCAAACTGTGCCAGGCAGGTTCAAGGTAGCGCTGCTCTGCACCCAGCCGCCGCCAAGCTTGGCGAATACGAGCCATCGATCATCCACGAGGCCGACGCGACCCGCCACTGTGCCGATCCAGTGCTGGTCTACAAAGCCTAATGTCGGAGTAGGAAGGACCGGATGACCAAAGCCGGCCCCATCGAAATCACCTTCGACACCAAACAGAAAGTGACCGGCCTGGAAGTTATGGCCCACCTGCACGCCGCCGATGAATTCGCTGAGCCCGCCATACAGATTGTTGCCAGGAATGTTCAGGCTGCCGTTGGACCATCCTCCGCCGAAGTTGGCACCCACATAAAACCCTGACCAATTATAGGGTGGCGCTGCGATCGGTGCTTTGTACACCGGGGCTTTGGTTGGCAAGTCGGATGCAAGAGCAGACCCGCTCAACAATCCTGCAGCAGCGATGCTCGCAACGAAAAAGTCTCTGCACTGTCGCCTCCTGAAGGCAGGCCACAACGTCGAAACATATTGCCAGAACCTCTTTCTGGCCAACCGACTTGTTTGATGCGGGTCGATCATGCGCGTTGTTTCCGATGTGGTGAGACATTTCGGAAACAACGCGAGGGTGGCCCATCCCTCCAGCCGCGCTGCATCGAGCGCTATTTCGTCAGCATTGCTTCCCCAGTTTGCGACCGCCTCAAAACCGAACATACGGTGTTGTCGATTGGCGCCCTCGCAACAGGTCGACGAACCGTCAGAATATGCCGAAACTGCATAGTGTGGAGCTGGCGGCTTGCGATAACGTTTCGTGTTGGTGAGTTCCCGGTCGGCGGCAAGCGCTTAGCTCGGAGTGGGGCAGCGCTCTGTAGATTGTGCTCTCAAATAACGGCCAGCAGCCCAATAAGACCAACATTGGAGGATTTGGAGATGACGATCAGTCGACTGATGTCGAGCGCGCTGGCCGCAGGTATAGTCCTGGCGGCGGCGAGTGTGCCGGCCTCGGCGCAGCAGCAACAAAAGCCCAACATCGTTGTCATCATGGGCGACGACATCGGCATGTGGAATATCGGGGCCTATCACCGCGGCCTAATGGCAGGCCGGACGCCCAACCTCGACAGGATCGCCAAGGAGGGAATGTTGTTCACGGACTACTACGCCGAGGCAAGTTGCACGGCGGGTCGCGCGAACTTCATCACCGGACAACTGCCGATCCGCACCGGCATGACCACGGTTGGTCAGGCGGGCGCTGCGACTGGCCTGCCGGCCGAGGCAGTGACCATTGCCGCCGTATTGAAATCGATGGGTTACGCCACCGGCCAGTTCGGCAAGAACCATCTTGGCGACAAGAACGAGTTCCTGCCGACCGTCCATGGGTTCGACGAGTTCTTCGGTTATTTGTATCACCTCGACGCGATGGAAGACCCGGCGCATCCCAACTATCCGCAGAACCTGCTCAATGTCGTCGGCCCGCGCAACATGATTCATAGCTGGGCCACCGACAAGGATGACCCAACCGAGATGCCGCGATGGGGCAAGATCGGCAAGCAGAGGATCGAGGACGCCGGCCCGCTCTATCCGAAGCGGATGGAAACGGTAGACAACGAAATTCGCGACCTTGCTATCGATTTCATGGACAAGGCCCAGAGGGACAACAAGCCCTTCTTCGTCTGGCTCAACCCGACGCGCATGCACATCGTCACGCATTTGTCCCCGAAATACGAAGCTCTGCGTAATTCGGAAAATGGCTGGTCGGAAGAGGAAGCCGGTATGGCCCAGCTCGACGACGATGTCGGTCTGGTGATGAAAAAGCTCAAGGACATGGGCGTGGATGACAATACCATCGTCGTCTTCACCACAGACAACGGCACCGAGGTGTTTACCTGGCCCGATGGCGGACAGACGCCATTCGCGCAATCCAAGGGAACGGTGCTTGAGGGCGGCTTCCGCGTGCCCTGCATACTCCGCTGGCCTGGCAAGGTGCCGGCCGACACGGTGCAGAACGGAATCTTCTCGGGTCTGGACTGGTTACCAACCTTCGTTGCCGCGGCTGGCAATCCGAACATCACCGACGAATTGCTGAAGGGGAAGGAGATCGGCGGCCGGACGTACAAGAACCATCTGGATGGCTACAACCAGTTGGCTGCCATCACCGGCAAGGGGCCGTCCGCGCGGCACGAAATTTTCTACCTGGGCGAAAGCACGGTGGGCGCGGTGCGCATTGACGACTATAAGTTTCGCTTCATCGACCAGCCTGCCGGATGGTTAGGCGAAAAAACCAAGCCCGACGTGCCTTACATTACCAACCTGCGGCTGGATCCGTTCGAGCGCACGGGGTGGCCAAACAATGGGACGAAAGAAGGCGCGCAGCAGTACTTCGATTGGTTCAAATACCAATTCTGGCGCTTCGTGTTTGTTCAGCAGGTAGTGGGTAAGGAACTCCAGACCTTCCTCGATTACCCGCCGATGCAAAGGGGCGCGAGCTTCAATCTTGACGCAGTCAAAGCGGAGATGGCGAAAAGGATGGAGCAGGCGGAAGCGGCAGCCAAAGGACCTGGCCAGTAATAGCCATGACCCTAACGGGCCGGCGGAATAAGGTCGCTCCTGTAATTTTTCTGAGGACCCGAGAAAGTGGGCTCATAGGGTGGAAGTGTTTGTTTGACGGGCAGTCAGAACGACGCGAATCATCCATGACGGTCATCCGCACTGCAACAGGAGTTCCGCTAGAGGAGGTGGCTGTGCGTAGGCGGCTTCCAGTCGCGTGCGAGCTACAGGGTCCGAGAATGGATTTGGGCGCGGCGCAGCCTTGCTCTGCAGCTTTCCGAAGCATGATGCGGCAGCAGTGCTGTCCTGCTGCACGCCCTAGCCAGTCGTATACATTATCCCAAGATTGAACTGGGCTGGGGCGTCGCCATCATTGGCAAGCGAACGAATGAGATGCAGGGGGCTTTTTTTGCGCAGTCGTCTCCGACATGCGCATCAACCGCATCCTCGAACGCGCCAGCGCCATAGTGCTTGTGGCTCTTTGGTCGCAGTAATCATCTTTCTTCTGCCAAATCTATCCTGGTTGAATTTTACATGGTGAGCCCCGCTTGCTCTGGGGTTACGGTGTGGCCGGGTTGTATTCGAAGCCGACACACTTACGGGGGTACAACATGACAGCGAAGATTGTACCAACCGCCGCGAAAAACGGGCGGCCAATCTCCGCACATCGCCGCAGGCTTGGCGTTGCTGTAATCGCCATGGCGTCCGCGGTCACGTTTTCCGATTGTGCGTTGGCCGACGAAAGCGGAGTCAGCTTCTGGATCCCCGGGCTCTTTGGAAGCTTGGCGGCCACGCCGCAGCAGCCCGGTTGGTCGCTGGCGAATATCTACTATCATACCTCCGTATCGGCCGGCGCCGACGTCGCGCGAGCGCGTGAATTTACCCTCGGCAGGGTTCCGGCCAACGTTACGGTAAACGCAAATCTGAATTTGAATGTCAACGCTACCGGCAATCTTGGCTTTGTGCTCCCGAGCTATGTGTTCGCGACGCCGGTGCTCGGCGGCCAGGCGTCAGTGTCCCTCCTGGCGGCCTATGGCGTCGTCGGCACTACCCTGGCGGGGACCTTGTCAGGCGTGGCCACGGGGCCTCTCGGTAATAACGTTCCCTTCGTGCTGTCCGACACCATCAGCGATACGACATGGGGCTTTGGGGACCTGGCGCCGATGTTCCAATTGAAATGGAACGCCGGCGTCAACAACTACATGACTTATCTCACCGGCGACATCCCGGTTGGCGCTTACCAATCCACGCGCCTGTCGAATATAGGCATCGGACACGGCGCGATCGACGCCGGCGGCGGCTACACCTATTTCAATCCGCAGACCGGCCACGAATTCTCCGGCGTGCTCGGCTTCACCTACAATTTCGTCAACACCTCAACGCAATATCAAAGCGGCGTCGACATGCACTTCGACTGGGGTGCGTCGCAATTCCTCACCAAGCAAGTTCAGGTGGGTCTGGTAGGCTACATCTACAAGGAGCTCGGCTGCGACAGCGGCTCAGGCGACCGTGTCGGATGCTTTCAGTCCCAGGTGTTTGGCGTCGGCCCCCAGATCGGGTTCCTTTTTCCGGTCGGCGACATGCAGGGCTATCTCAATTTCAAGGCTTATGGAGAGTTCGCTGCTGCAGACCGGCCATCCGGGTGGAATACCTGGGTCACCTTCTCCATCTCGCCGCCAGCGCCCGGTGCGCCTCCGACGACAAAGCCGATCGTCAGAAAATACTAGCATCAACCAAGCTGCGGCTTGCCGGTTGTTTGGAGGGGCGATCCTGCGCCCTATGCAAAAACGGCAAGAAGCCCCAACTGTTCGCCGTCGATGTTTCGGGCGCAACGCCTGAAGCGCAGGGCCGCTAGCCGTATGAAGGCCGTCCAGGCGCGACAAGACGCCGCCTGAAGACGATATCCAGCTTCCGAAGTTGCATAGGCGGATCGCGGCCGATCTCTCATGCTGCGTGTTTTAGCCCGGGCCGAACGCGACGGCGGCACGCTTCGAATGAGATAATTCAGATGACGGAGAATGGCACGGCCACGTTTGCCTGTCCCGACGAATACGCCGCTGCGATTGGAGCTGCGAAGGTCAATCTCATCGTTACGGCAGCGGGAGAGTTCAAAGGAAGATTGACCTGGCTGAATCTGGGCGGACTGCACGTGCTGAGGGGCCGAGAGAATCTGCCGCGCATTGCCTTTGTTGCATTACCGCCGGCTCAGGCGCACATCTCGTTTCCAGCGAGTGGGTCATCTGGCTTGATCTATTGCGGGCTCGGCTTGAACCTTGGTGACGTGGTTTTCCATTCCCTCGGCGAGCGGGCGCATCAGCGGACAGTTGGGGAAGCGGACTGGTGTCTCATGTCGCTGGCGCCAGAGCAGTTCGCCGCATGCAGCAAAGCTTTGATCGGGCAAAGCATCAGACCGCCATCGGAGGGCCGCGTAATAGTGCCTGCGCCCAGTACTTCGAGAGCATTGCAGAGCCTGCTTTCAAAGGCGTGCCGGCTCGCCGAAACCAGACGGGAGCTGATGGCCAACGAGGTTGCGCGATCCCTCGAGCAGGAGTTGCTTCATGCGCTCGTCAATTGCCTGGCTACCGAGAATGCTGACAGGACCTCGAGGTGGAGACGGCGCCATACCGACATCATGGTTCGCTTCGAGGAGGCCGTGGCGACACGAAGCGATTCGCATTTGAATTTGTCGGAGCTCTGCGCCGCGATCGGCGTGCCGGAGCGGACCTTGCGACTTTGCTGCGCCGAATTTCTGGGGGTCAGTCCAATGCGGTACTACCTGTTGCGGCGGTTGAACATGGCGCGCTCGGCATTGCGACGCGCCGATCCGGGAACAGCGAGCGTTGCGGAAATTGCACGAGATCATCAGTTCACGGAGCTCGGTCGCTTCGCCGTGGCCTACCGCGCCATCTTCGGCGAAACGCCATCATCAACTCTGCGGCGCGCTTCAATCAAAGCGGAATAATTGAGAACCGGTCTGCCGAATCCGCATAGCGCACGCAAGGCGAGCCTAGGAAGGTTGACCTCCATAGGAAGCGGACAGCTGCGGCGATGCCGTCGGCAACGAGATCCGTTTTCTGCATCCGCCCGTCAGACTTCGAAAGAAGTCTGTCTGTTCACGCATCACGAAAGCTAGGAGCTGGAGCGATGAAGATCAGTAGAAAGTTAAGAAATATGCTGGTTTCAACCGCCGCCTTGGCGGCGGTGAGCTTGCCCGCAATGACTTGGCCGGCCGTTGCGCAGGCGCCAGCGGGCAAGCCCAACATCCTGTTCATCATGGGCGACGATATCGGCTGGATGCAGCCGAGCATTTACCATCGCGGCTTGATGGTCGGCGAGACGCCGAACATCGACCGCATCGGCAACGAGGGCGCGATCTTCATGGACTACGTCGCCATGCAGAGTTGCACCTCCGGGCGCAATGCCTTCTTCACCGGCATGTACCCGTTGCGCACGGGCATGATCCCGCCCCAACTGCCCGGCAGTCCATCCTATTTGCGACCCGGCACGCCGGCGCTTGCACAGTTCCTTTACGATCTCGGCTACACCACGGGCGAGTTCGGCAAGAACCACCTGGGCGATCATACCGATGCCCTGCCGACGGCGCACGGTTTCCAGGAATACTGGGGCTACCTCTACCACCTCGATGCAATGCAGCAGGTGAGCTTCCCCGACATCAACAAGACTCCGCTGCAGCAGACTGTTGCGCCGCCATGCAAGAACACGCCGATTCCCGGCGTGCCGGAGGTGCCTGGTGCCGTGGATCCCAAGACCACGATGTGTCTTACGCCCCCGCGCAACATCCTGTCGTGCAAGTCCCCGGACGGCACGGGCAAGAACCAGATGTGCAGTGACGAGGGCCCGCTGACGCTCGACCGCTCAAAAACCGTGGATGAGGAGATTTCAGAGAAGGTCATCGACTTCATCGATCGCAACGACCCGAAGAAGACCAAGAAGCCATTCTTCGTCTGGTACAACCCGGCGCGCATGCATGTCACGACCGTGCTGTCGCCGAAGTACGAGGCCATGGTGGGCGAGCACGGCGGCAAGGACTGGGGCGTTAACGAAGCCGGCATGAAGCAGCTGGACGACAATATCGGCCTCGTCCTCAAGAAGCTCGAAGACATCGGCCAACTGGACAACACTATCGTCGTCTTCACCACCGACAACGGTGCCGAAGCAATCTCCTTCCCGGACGGTGGCGTCACCCCGTTCAAGGGTCAGAAGGGCGAGGCCTGGGAGGGCGGCTACCGCGCTCCATTGGTCGTGCGTTGGCCCGGACACATCAAGCCGGGCACGGTCAAGAACCAGTTGTTCGCCGCTCTCGACTGGGTGCCCACGCTCGTCGATATCGCCGGCGGGCCCAAGGGCGACGGGCTGAAGACGCAGATCGAGGCCGGTTCATACCCCGGCATCGTCAAGACCACGCTCGACGGCTTCGACCAGCGGGCCTATCTCGAGGGCACGTCGGAAAAGTCGGCGCGCGACCATTTCTTCTACTTCTCTGGCGCGACGCCGTCCGCGGTGCGCTACAAGAACTGGAAGATGTACTACACGATGTCGCAGCCCGGGCCGGCTGGGTGGATCATGCCGCTGATCCCCTTCCACTTCACCCTGGTCAACAACATCAAGCGCGATCCGTTCGAGCAGGCGGTCGGCATCGACCAGAAGACGGCCATGAGCTTGGGTGGTGCGCTCGGCGGTCCGCTGACAGCCTTCCAGTACGACTGGAACATGTTGCCCATCGGCCAGCGGCTATGGCTGGAGCACCTGGCGTCATACGAGAAGTTCCCCCCGCTGCAGGCTCCAGAATCCTACAATCTCAGTCAGGTCCTGGACCAGGTCAAAAAGGCCAATGCCAGTCATGCGAGCGACTAGCCGGACAACATAACGCGAGGACGCGGGCGTCCACAACATGGGCGCCCGCGACAAGCTACGCTTCCTTAGTAATCCTGTTTCGTTCTTCGGCCAATATTGGTCGCGAGTCGGGAATGCGAAGAACTCGCATGCTGACGCCTCGCGCACTGAGGCTGCCGCCCGCAAACAACAAGCAGAATTGCCGGCAACTCCTCCCTTCTGAGGGCATTTCTGCCGAAATCGCATAGTGCGAGCCGACACGCTTCGGCAATGTGAACGTAACCAGTCCGTTAGCGATAGCCGGGGTTTCTGATGAATTTCACCGGGAAGACACAGGATCTGGCCCAAACGGTCGAGCATTCCGCGGAGGAGGGGATGGTCTATATCCCCGGCGGGACCTTTCGCATGGGATCTGACCGGCACTATCCGGAGGAAGCGCCGGTCCACCGGGTCACCGTGGACGGGTTCTGGATGGACCGGACGCCCGTCACCAATCGTCAATTCCGCGAGTTCGTCAACGCGACCGGTTACACCACCTTCGCCGAGATCACGCCCGACGCGAAGGATTATCCCGACGCATTGCCGCACATGCTTAAAGCCGGCTCTCTGGTCTTTACTCCGCCGAGGCAAGCCGCGGACCTGCGCTACTGGGGAGAATGGTGGACGTACAAGTTTGGGGCCAATTGGCATCGGCCCTCCGGTCCGCACTCCAACCTTCGCGGGCTCGACGACCATCCGGTTATCCACGTCGCCTACCGCGACGTCGAAGCCTATGCCAAATGGGCCGGCAAGGAATTACCGACTGAAGCCGAATGGGAGTTCGCGGCGCGCGGCGGGCTTGATGGAGCCGAATTCGCGTGGGGGGCCGAATTGACGCCCGGAGGCAAGCACATGGCCAACACCTGGCAGGGCGATTTTCCGTGCCAGAACCTGGGGAGCGACGGCTTCGAACGCACTTCGCCGGTCAACGCATTCCCGGTCAACGGATACGGCCTCTACGATATGATCGGGAATGTCTGGGAATGGACCGCCGACTGGTACTCGCCGAAACACGAGGCCGATGCGCCCAAGGCCTGCTGCATTCCGAAAAACCCGCGCGGCGGGCCTGAGGCAGCGAGCTACGACCCTCGTGACCCCAAGATCGGGATTCCGTGCAAGGTGCTCAAGGGCGGCTCGCATCTGTGCGCACCGAATTACTGCCGACGCTATCGGCCGGCGGCGCGTCATGCCGAGCAGATGGATAGTTCAGCCAGCCATGTCGGATTCAGGTGCATCATCAGGAGGAGCATCGCGTCATGAGCGCCGTCTCCTCCGTAACGGTCTGCCGAGAAATCCTCGAGACGCGAAGCGCCATGTAGCGAAGTTAGTGCAAGGCATCCGCTCTTCTGGGCGGGGCTGGAAGAGCTGGAGTTATCCGATGCCTATTTCAGTCACCATGATCGTCATCAGTTCGCAGCTCGTCGTTGCAGTAGCAGATAAGGTGCCAACGTTCGATATCTCCCGATCCTGCAAGCTCGACTTGGCTGCAACAGCGGGACTCTCGGTCGATCAGACATTAAGGATTTGCGTCAGGGACGAAAAGAGGGCGCGCCAGAAGTTGGCCAGCCAATGGTCCAGGTTCTCTGCCCCGAGCAAGGTGGAGTGTATTCCGCAGCAAAGCATCGGCGGCACACCGAGCTATGTCAGTTTGCTGACGTGCCTGCAGATGGGGCAGTGGGCTCGCCAATAGACTAACGCAAGGATCGCCTTCCATGGCTAGGCGCCAACGCGGTCATTTTAGCGAACAGGCAGACGTAAGCCCGCGAAGGAGAGCTGGCAGCGTCGTTTGAATGGGAAAACTCAACATGAAACTGTCGGTTCCAGGTTGCTCGGTCAGGCTGTCAAGGCTGCTGGGGTCGGCGCTGCGCTCATGTTGTCGGTGTCAGTAAGCCACGCTCAGTCGGGGCCATTTACTGGCTTTAACGGATCGTGGTCCGGCAACGGCACAGTCGCGCGGGTGCTTCGGACCACCTCCGGGGGTGATGCGGAAAACATGTTCCGGGAGAGAGCATTTCGCCTGTTGACCCATTTGCGACATCAGCCGCGCTGGAATGAGGCAGCCTCAATAGAAGGCCCGAGTCAACGGACCAAGCTTCGAACGCAAGGTCGCAGCAGGCGCGGGGATCGGGGAACACCGGAAGTCGCTGGCCAATTCCTTCAAACACGCAGGATAGGCAGTATTTTAACCGCCGAACGCTGCTAGTAGCCTAGTGCCAGTCCGGTGCCACCGCGCGGATCGTTTGCACCATAGTACCTGTTTCGACCGACCGCGGTTCCCCCAAGGCTGGGCGCACCGACAATGATCGCGTCGACGTGGTTGGCCGGCTCCGAATTTTCGAATCGATACCCCATGCTTTCCATTATTCTGCGGGTGTCGGGCGAAAGAGCGAATGGCTCTGTCTTTGTCATATCCGGCAGCCACTGATGATGGATGCGAGGGGCATCGACGGCTCCCTGAATGTCCATCCGGAAATCGACGACGTTCAGGATTGTTTGCAGAACGGTCGTGATGATGCGGCTTCCACCCGGAGTGCCGAGAATGAGGACGGGCTTGCCGTCCCTCGTGATGATCGTTGGGCTCATCGAGCTCTGGGGTGTCTTGCCTGGCGCGATGGCATTCGCGTTTCCCTGGATAGATCCGTAAGTGTTGGCGACGCCTGGATTTGGCGCGAAGTCGTCCATTTCGTCGTTCATCAACACACCTGTGCCGGCGGCAACGACCTTCGCCCCGAACCAATCATTGAGCGTGTACGTCATCGCAACCGCATTGCCGGCGTCGTCGATGATCGAGAAGTGCGTTGTGTTGCTGCCTTCGTGAGGCGCAACACCCGGTCTGATTTCGCTGGAGATTCCTGCCTTATCCGGCTTTATTTCATTCCGGATTTTTGCGGCGTAGCTCTTGCCGGTCAACTCCCGGATCGGATTGTCGACAAAATCCGGATCGCCAATAAGGCTGTCACGATCGACAAAGGCGTGACGCATTGCCTCGATTTCGTAATGCAATGCCTGCGCAGATCCCCAACCCAGTTCCTGGAGCGGATATCCCTCCAAGATGTTCAGCATCTCGCATATGGCAACACCGCCTGAGCTCGGTGGAGGCGCCGAGATCACGTGATAGCCGCGGTAATCGCACTCAATGGGCCGGAGCTCACGGATCTTGTAGCGCTCCAGATCTTCTTGATCGATTATTCCTCCGCCTGTCCGGCTCGCCTTGACGATGGCCGCCGCCGTCTTGCCTCTGTAGAAGCCGTCAACGCCCCGCTTTCGGATCAAACGCAGCGTATCTGCAAGGTCGTGCTGCACCAGTCTTTGGCCAGCCGAAAAAGCCTGTCCCTTGTTGAGAAAAATTTCGGCGGTCGCCGGAAATCTCCTTAAGTCCTCGGTCGCAGAAGCAAGCATGTCGACGTCGCCTTGCTCCAGGGCGAAGCCGCCCTCGGCCAGTTTGATCGCTGGCCCGATCAACGCGGCCCGCGTCATCGTCCCGTACTTTTTCCGCGCATACTCCAAACCCGAGACGGTGCCCGGGACGCCGACTGCCAGCCAGCCGGTCGTCGTCAGGCCTTTGATGACGTTTCCGTCCTTGTCCAGGTACATGTCACGGCTTGCCGCACGAGGAGCCTTCTCCCGGAAATCGAGGAATGTCTTTCGTCCATCGGCAAACCAGATCGTCATAAAGCCGCCGCCGCCCAGATTGCCGGCGGTCGGGTAGACCACGGCCAGGGCATATCCCACCGCGACAGCAGCATCTATCGCATTGCCGCCGCGCTTGAGAATGTTCATACCGATTTCCGTCGCAAGGTGCTGCGCACTGGCCACCATGCCCTTCTCGGCGGCCACGGGTCTTTCCGAGGCGGCATTGGCAGCTGAAACCGCAACCAGCGACCAAACGCAGGCAAGCAGTATGCAAGCCCGCGTCTTCGTTCCAAAGACGCTGGCAAATCGACCTGGTCGGATTTTCATGAAGATCTGCTCTCCCCCGCCCATCATCCCAGCGCCGCGTCTCGTGGCGGCATGATTCGGTTTGCCCGGCGGTTACAGCCCGGCGAATATCAGATGACGCGGGACGATCCTATAATGACCATGGAAACCGGGTTCAATTCCGCCGACCTGTCCCTTTCGATCCGGTACTTTGCAACCCGACCCGCTGACAGGGCCGAATGGAGCTTCGGGGTACCAGCGGGGTTGCGTCCAGAGGTTTCTTGGGGGCCGCTTTGCTGCCGCTGCCATGGCATTCTTGCTGATCACAGGCGGTTTTTTCCTCCTGCTTTTCTCAACGGCGCAATCTCGGGCCGCGGCAGCATCCGACGGCTGCGCGAGCCCGTCCAGGTTACAATCTTGCCGTCGCCGCTGGCGCCCTGGTTCCGCGAATGGCGATGGCCGGCGCACAGCTGACGTTACGTGCTTGCCGATGGACTCCGCCCTGTCGCGGTGAACTTCGATATCGCATGTTGGCACGTTTGAGACATGCCGGGGCAATCTGATTATGTCCGATGCTAGGGGCAGCCGGCCAAACCGTCGCGAATGATGACCCAACTGAGACATCAAGTCTCTCAACAAACGTGCCCGAGAAGAATTGGAAGATGACGTGCGCGTGGGCGTGATCGCGGGTACGCACTTGCATTCCGTCCCGCATCATGAGGAGCCGGGATAGCAATCCTTGGGATGAATAGGCGCTTCAGTATGGGCCATACGCACCACTTCGCTGACGCGCGAACAGGTACTGGGGATTGATCCCGCAATAGGCGTCAGTACCGCTCGCCGTCGCCATGCATTGGGCGTAGCTGGAGAATTGGCAATTGCCGGGATAGCCCCATTGGCGCCCTTGCAAGCAGTAGCTATTCGGTCCGGTCCCAGCAGGCGCGGGTGATAGTGACCCGACGTGGCGATAACGCCGATTGTTTTGTCTCACCGACGCCGTCTCACCAGCGTAATATGGGTTGAGGTTGCACTGCGCTGCGCGGCCGGAAGCTGACGCCGCGCATTGGGCCATCGTATAGTAGGTGCAATCCTGGTAGTTGCTTCCTCTCGGGGAGACGACGTACATGCAAACGGGAAAGGCCGGGTCGTATGTCTGAGCCCGGGCTTGCCCAGATGCCAGAGCTATACCCATCGTCAAAATCATCAAAGCCAAAGTGCGCATTGGATAGATCCCTTGAAGTCGGCGCAACACCAGTTGCGAATGGGGCACCTATCGCTCCTCGTGCGACCGCCGACATTTTTGATACCCTGCGGGCAGGCTAGGTTCTCTCATCCCAAATTTGGTCCGCCTCGGCAAGAGAACCTTGCGTTGCTCAAGTTGCTTCGACCAATTCCCGCTTCCAGCAGAACTTCAACGAACGAGCGGCTATGGTCCCCCGGCACTTCGTGCTCTTCGACGCAATGGAACTTATGCGCTGCAGCAGCCGAGCCCAGCGCATAAGCGATCTTTCGGTTAGCCGACAACGGCAATTAATCCGAAAATTCGACAGGTAAATTTCCGGGAAAGAATGCTGTGAAGGGCGGCTTAAAGAATGCCGCCCCGCGTCATTTTGAGGCTTATTGGCATACGTACATTATGCCGTCCCCGCCTTTCACCAATGTTCCAGGCTCACAACCAATGCCTTCGTGGCTCGCATAGTCAGCCCAGCTGCTGTAGCGATAGGTCCAAGGCCCACCCGCGTAATATGCACGCACGGCGTACCAAGGGAGACCTGCGGCGTCCGCTGTGTAGGGGTCATAGTAATAATGCCCATGGTAGTAGGGCCGGACCACCAACCGCGTTGCGGCCTGCGCCTTATGGATCGACAGCGATATTCCGCCTTGCTCGGACCAGCCAAAGGAAAACACGGCCGCACACGCGAAAACGGAGGTCGCAACGGCAAGCTTCTTTACACTTAACGTCTTCATGGGTGTTCTCCGCAAATGAACTTCAGCGTAATGACCGGACCCTAGCCCGACAGCGGCATGCTTGCGTTAGATCAAAGGTCCTGGGGAAAAAGCAGCTGGCGCAAAAACCTTTTCGCTGTCCGCCTGATTGGCTCGGCGCCGCGCCTCCTCACCTAATAGTTTGATTCAATTGGACAATTCCAAAAATGACCGAAGCAGTTCAAGCTCTCGGCATGAGAGCAGGACGTCACCGGAGCGGATCGCCATCGCTGCGCGCCGCAAAAGCCCGTCTGGCGGGCCAACATCATTTTGCCGCCGCCGGCTGCGGCACCACCGAGATGATGGGCCGCTCGAACATATCGAAGCCTGTGGTGTGAACTTGGCAGGCGCGGTTCGTGGTTGGGCAAATTAGAGATGATGGGCGTCGCAGGGCGCGCGCGGCAGACAAGACAAGTTGGCGCGGACGACATCGAGTCCGCTGGCGAGCGAGGCGTAGCGGAAGGTCGGATCGGCTTCCCGTGGGAAACGGGGATCGGAAGGTGGCCGTCAGGGCCCTTTCCGGGTTACTGAGGTCGCCCTGAGCCTTGGCCTGCGCCGCAGCAATGGCGCCGATGGTGTCACTGGAGCGTTGCATCGGCCACCTCTCGGGAGCTCGAAACTTATGGCCCCCGATTTGACCGCTTGGCCCGCAGGCCGTGTCCTGTGGCCTCCCTGGCGTCCTCTGGGACAGCTTTTTCAGGTCAGACTTGGCGCTGTCGTGCTCCTGATGGGGCGCCTGGGTCCGGCAATAGGTGGCGGCGAGTTCCGCCCAAGCATTGGAGGCGCTCATATCGATCATCCGGACCGCCTCGAGCCGCGGCCGCTCGATGCCGAAGAGACGGGGCACCTCGCCATCGCGGACACAGCCCCAGAATTTCGCCCTCTCTACTCAGGGGGGAGAGCGGAAGCGTTATTCAATGGTTAATGGATTGATAAGTCCGGGTTGCCCTCTCAGCCCGGTAAATCCCGCGACTGAGGCAAGTGGCATCTTTGAAAGGCTATTCGACCATCGCACCGCGGTGCAGGTCCGCCTCGATCTGCAGCCGGGTGCCGCCGCCGAATCGTGCGCGATAGACCTGTAAATTCTCCATGATCCGCTGCACATAGTTGCGGGTCTCCGAGAACGGAATGAGCTCGACCCAGTCGACGGCGTCGACCTTGGGATCGCGAGGGTCGCCGTAGCGTTCGACCCATTTCTTGACGCTGCCGCGGCCGGCATTGTAGGCCGCAAAGGTCATGATGTAGGAGCCGCGATAGTCTTCGATCAGCCCGCCGAGCTCGGCAGCCCCGAGCGCCGCGTTGTAGACCGGATCGTTCTTCATCCGGCCAAGGTCGAAACTGGCGCCGTATTTCTTGCAGACATAGCGGCCCGCATCCGGCGTCACCTGCATCAGCCCGTAGGCCTGCGCCGGCGATACCACGGCCGGATTGAAGGCGCTTTCCTGGCGCGCGATGGCGAATACGATGCTCTGCTCGACGTCTGGCCCGATCGACTTGAACGGCGGTATGCCGGTCACCGGATAGGCGTAGAAATCGAACGGCAGTCCGCGATTGAGCGCGGCCTTGCCGACCAGCAGCATGTTGCGCGCGTCGCCGTAGCGGGAAGCCAGTTCGCCGAGGCCCACCAGCGCATCGGGATCGCCGTTCTCGCCCATGTCGGCGAAAATCGGCACCGCGATTTCCCGCTCGTCCAGCTCGTAGAGCAGTTGCACCGCGCGGACGATCTCCAGTCTTTCGACGCCGCGGCTCCGGCCGGTCGGCGCCGCGTTCAGCTCGATCTGGGGAAGGCCGAGTTTCGCCCGCGCCAATTGGCCGTAATAGCTGGTCGATTGCACTGCCGCCGCCGTATAGGCGGCTCGCGCCTCCTGGGCGTGGCCCGCCGCTTCGGCGGCGCGGCCCTGCCAGTAGCCGGCGCGCGCCAGCGCGGTGGGGTTGAGGCTGCCGACTCCGATGCGGGCGAAATGCTGCGCCGCTAGGGCCGGGTCGGTCAGGAAGCGCAGCGCGATCCAGCCGGTGGTGAATTCCTGCTCGGTTTTGTAGATGTCGCGTGCGGGCAGCGCGGCGTCGCGCGCGATCAGATAGGCGGTGCGGCGCTCGCCGATATCGAGCATCTTGCGCGACAGCAGGCGCCGCTCGATCCACCATTCGTCGACGTTGGCGAGGCGCGCCGGGTCCCTTGGCGCGTTGAGCATGAGCTGGGCGGCTTCCGCGAATTTCTCCTCGCGGCGGAGCAACTGGATTCTGCTGAAGATGTAGCCGGGGTCGCTGTGCAGCTCGCGCGGAACCGCATCGAGCAGTGCCTTCGCGTTGGAAGCCTTGCGATAGGAGGCGATCCGCGCCTTGGCCAGCGCGACGTAGGTTGCGCCCAGGCGTTTGGCGGCGCGCAGCGCAACCTCGTGCTCGCTGCCGTAAAGGAACAGGTCCATGCGCGCCTTCTGGTCGCCCGGCGTCAGCAACGCGCCAAACAGCTCGAGCGCCGTGCTTTCGGTATCCTCGGACATGGCATCGTTGCGCCAGGCGTCGCGCGCCAGACGTTCGGCATTGGCGCGGTCGCCGCGCGCCAGCATTACCCGCGCCAGCGCGAACTTGCCCTTGGCCGACACCGGTGATTCGTTTTCGAACCATGCCCACACCGTGGCGTCGTCGCGATGATCGTCCCACAGCGCTGCCTCGATGCGGCGGCGCAGGAAGGTCTGCGACGGCCAGCTCGGGTTACCGGCGATGAAGGCGTGATAGCGCTCGACCGAAGCCCCGTTGTCGTCGCTGCGCAGGATGATCCATTCGGCAAGTTTCCTTGCGACGGGATCGGCGATGTTCGCTTCGGCCTGGGTTGCATCCGCCGGCTTGTGCTTGCGTACGAGCTCGATGACGTTTTCCAGCGCATCCGTATCGGCCTGCGAGGTCGTCGACGTCGCGGCTACCGCGGCCGGTGGTGGCGGCGGCTTGCGCGGCGGCGGCAAGGCCGCATGCTGGCGCGTCGCGGGGGCGAGGGTGGCAGCCGCGGGAGCGTGCGTCGCAACGGGAGCGGTATTTTTGGCGGCGGTCTTTGCCGCAGGCACGGTTTTGGGCACGACGTTGCGCGCGATCGGCCGCGGTTTGGGCAATGGAACTTTCGCGGCTTTGGCCCAGGCGTCCCCGCCCAGTGCCGATATGCCCAAGGCAAGCGCCAGGCATGTCGCCACGGTCGCCAAGGCAGACGATCGCAACGCGGCTAGGCGGCTGGATGAGGTCACGGCCTTCTTTCGCAGCGAATCATTCAATCACGGAGCCCTAGCTCTATTTGATTGAATATGTGGACAAAATACTAAAATACGCAGGAGACGAGCCATGTCTGCGCCTGCACCGCGGCAAAATCGCGGCCGGTCCTGTTCGGACCGGCGCGGGCCTTTCGCCGCCTCGTCAGACCCGATATGAATGGCGGGTTAGGGTACGGCAAGGCCGGTAAACGCGCGTTTGGAGGAGTCCATGGCAGCCAAGACAAATTTCAGGGGATCGTTCACCGCCTTGGTCACGCCCTTCAAGAACGGCTCGCTCGACGAGGCCGCTTTCCGCGCGCTGGTGAACTGGCAGATCGCGGAGGGCACAAACGGTCTGGTGCCGGTGGGCACGACCGGCGAAAGCCCGACCGTGAACCATGACGAGCACAAGCGCGTCGTGGAATGGTGCATCGACGAGTCGAAGGGTCGCGTTCCCGTCGTCGCCGGCGCCGGCTCCAATTCGACCAAGGAAGCGATCGAACTCGCCCAGCATGCGGAAAAGGCGGGCGCCAACGCGGTGCTGGTGGTGACGCCGTACTACAACAAGCCGACCCAGGAAGGCATGTATCAGCACTTCAAGGCGATCAACGATGCGATCGGGATTCCCATCATCATCTACAATATCCCGCCGCGATCGGTGATCGACATGAGCGTGGACACCATGGCGAGGCTGTTTGAACTGAAGAACATCGCCGGCGTCAAGGACGCGACCGCGAGCATGGTGCGGGTTTCTCAGCAGCGCGCCAGGATGGGCGAGGATTTCAACCAGCTGTCGGGCGAGGACGCCACCGTGCTGGGTTACATGGCGCATGGCGGCCATGGCTGCATTTCCGTGACCTCCAACGTGGCGCCGCGGCTGTGTGCCGAATTTCACCTCGCCTGGCAGAAGGGCGATCTCAAGACCGCGCTCAAGCTGCACGACAAGCTGATGCCGCTGCACACCAACCTGTTCATCGAATCCAATCCGGCGCCGGTGAAATACGCTCTGTCGCTGCTCGGCAAGATGGACGAGACGCTGCGGCTGCCGATGGTGCCGGTGACCGAACCCACCCGCGTTGCGGTGCGCAGCGCGATGGTGCATGCGGGCCTGATCAACTGAACGTTCCGATATTGCCGCCATGAGTCTTCCGGTTCGCGACGCTGAAGAGAAGGGGCTGCGGATGCTGAAGGAATTTCGCGAATTCGCGATGAAGGGCAATGTCGTCGACCTCGCGGTCGGCGTCATCATCGGCGCCGCCTTCGGCGCGATCGTGACCTCGCTGGTCGGCGACATCATCATGCCGATCATCGGCGCGGTCACCGGCGGGCTCGACTTCTCCAATTACTACACGCCGCTGTCGAAGGCGGTCACCGCCGGCAATCTGGCCGATGCCAAGAAGCAGGGCGCGGTGCTGGCTTGGGGCAATTTCCTCACGCTGACGCTGAATTTCATTATCATCGCGTTCGTGCTCTTCCTTGTCATCCGCGCCATGAACAGCCTGAAGCGCAAGGAGGAGGCGGCGCCGGCGCCGGCGAAACCGACGCGCCAGGAAGAGCTGCTGGCCGAGATCCGCGATCTGCTCAAAAAGTCTTGACGTGCATGCGTGCGGACGAGGTGCTATCGCTTTCTTTTTTCTGAGATAATTCCATCATGGCCGAAAAGAACGAGCGCGCGATCAAGGTCGTCGCGGAAAACCGCAAGGCCCGGTTCAACTATGCGGTCGAGGACACGGTGGAGGCGGGAATCGCGCTGACCGGCACCGAGGTCAAGTCGTTGCGCAGCGGCAAGTCCACCATCGCCGAATCCTATGCCGATACCAAGGACGGCGAGGTCTGGCTGATCAACGCCAATATTCCGGAATATCTGCAGGCCAACCGCTTCAACCACGAGCCGAAACGACCGCGCAAGCTGTTGCTGCACAGGAAGCAGATCAACAAGCTGATGGGCGCGGTCGAGCGCGAAGGCATGACGCTGATCCCGCTGAAACTCTATTTCAACGAGCGCGGCCGCGCCAAGCTCTTGCTGGCGGTGGCCAAGGGCAAGAAGCTGCACGACAAGCGCGAGAGCGAAAAGAAGCGCGACTGGGGCAGGGAGAAAGGCCGCCTGCTGCGGGCGCGGGGATAGATGTTGGCCCTCATGCCTATCCGTCATTGCAAGCGAAGCGAAGCAATCCAGCGTCTGGCACGGCAAGAGATGGATTGCTTCGTCGCAAGGGCTCCTCGCAATGACGACAATGGAGAATGCGATGAACCAGAGAAACCTGCTTGAAGTCGACTGGAGCAAGATTCCGGCGCCGGCCGACGACGGCGCGGCGGCGCATCTTTCGGGCCTGACCATTCCGCCGATCGGCCTGGTCGCCACTGACGACACGTCGGTAACGCTATCGGCGCTGCCTGGACGCACCGTGGTGTTCGCCTATCCCAGGACCGGCGAACCCGGCAAGATCGCGCTGGTCGACGACTGGGACATGATCCCGGGCGCGCGCGGCTGCACGCCACAGACCTGCGCGTTCCGCGACCTGTTCGCGGACCTGAAGGCCGCCGGAGCCGCGCAGGTGTTCGGCCTGTCGACGCAGAGCAACGCCTACCAGACCGAGATGGCCTCGCGGCTGCATCTGCCGTTCCCGGTGCTGTCCGACGAGAAGCTGCGGCTGACGCGCGCGCTCGACCTGCCGACGATGGAGGTGGCGGGCCTGACCTTGATCAAGCGGCTGGCGCTGATCGTCGACGACGGCCGCATCAGCCACGTGTTCTATCCCGTGTTTCCGCCCGACCGGAACGCCGGCGACGTGCTGGCCTGGCTGAAGGAAAATCGCGCCTAGCGCCGCCTGCGCGGCGTCAGGCCAGGTCCGCCTTGACCTTCGCGAACACGCTGCGGAACATTTCCGGCGTCAGTACCCGGGTGTTGGTGTTGTAGCGCGAGCAATGGTAGCTGTCGTAGAGTCTTAACGCGCCGGCCTGGTGGATCGCGCCGTGCGCGAATGGTGCAGCGGCGCTGCGCAGGCCGAGCGCCTTCAGCGTCGATTCGTGCGCCACGCGTCCGAGCGCCACGATGGCGCGCAGCCGTGGCATCGACGCCAGCGTTGCGACGAGGAACTGGCGGCAGGTGTTGATCTCCACCGGCAGCGGCTTGTTCTGTGGCGGCACGCAGTGCACCGCATTGCCGATCCGACAATCGACCAGCTTCAGCCCGTCGTCGGGCCGGGCCTGGTAGACGCCCTCGGCAAAGCCGTATTCGATCAAGGTGGCATAGAGCAGGTCGCCGGCGAAATCGCCGGTAAAAGGACGCCCGGTGCGGTTGGCGCCCTGCAACCCCGGAGCGAGGCCGACGATCAACAGCCGGCCGTTGGGATCGCCGAACGCAGGCACCGGCGAATTGAACCAGCCAGGCTCACGCGCGCGCGTCGCCTCGCGGAAGCTGGCGAGCCGCGGACAGAGCGGACAATTGCGATCGGGTTCAGCGGGAAGCAAAGCGGGCAGCGGCGCGCCGCCGGCCCTGTTATTCCTAGTCGTCGAAATCGTCGTCATCGCCCCTCGGCGCCATCGTGGTCGCGCGCTGCAGGAATTGCGGCGCGTGGTGGCGCGGCTCGCGCGGGGCGGGACGCTCGGACGGATCGCGGCCGAGCTTGGATTGCAGTTCCACCAGATCGGTGAAGACGTCGGCCTGGCGCCGCAATTCGTCGGCGATCATCGGCGGCTGGCTCGAGATCGTCGAGATCACGGTGACTCGCACGCCGCGGCGCTGCACCGCCTCGACCAGCGAGCGGAAATCGCCATCACCCGAGAACAGCACGATCTGGTCGACATGCTCGGCGAGTTCCATGGCGTCGACCGCGAGCTCGATATCCATGTTGCCCTTGACCTTGCGGCGGCCGCTGGCGTCGATGAATTCCTTGGTCGCCTTGGTGACGACGGTGTAGCCGTTGTAGTCGAGCCAATCGATCAGCGGCCGGATCGAGGAGTATTCCTGATCTTCGATGATCGCCGTGTAGTAGAACGCGCGCAGCAGCGTCCCGCGGCTCTGGAATTCCTTGAGCAGGCGCTTGTAGTCGATGTCGAAACCGAGTGTCTTGGCCGTCGCGTAGAGGTTGGCGCCGTCGATGAAGAGCGCGATCTTGTTGGTGGAAGAAGGGGACATTCAGTTTCTCGCGTTGTTGTTAACGTTTTGGCGCAGCGGCAAATGACCGCGCATTTCCAGGATTTGCTGCCCAAAGTTCGGTGAATTGGCCCCGACCAACACCACCCCAAATATGGTATGGCAAGGGCGAAAAGGCCAATACTTTTGACGAGGCAATAAAGCGAATTCTTGTCCTGGGCGGCGCCTGCCACAGGTCCGGGCGCTTCGCCTTAGGGCCCTTGGGGAGGGGGGTTACCAGAGCCGATTGGGAACGCAAATCACAAAATGGCCTTGCGCAAACACCCCGGCCTCTATAACTAGCAGCCATAATCAACATATTCGGTCCCATTAGCGAAGGCGACAGTCGATGGCGCGCGTCACCGTAGAAGATTGCATTGATAAGGTCGACAACCGGTTCGACCTGGTCCTGTTGGCGGCGCACCGCGCCCGCATGATTTCGTCCGGCTCCCAACTTACGGTTGATCGGGATAACGACAAAAACCCGGTTGTGTCGCTGCGCGAAATCGCGGATTCCACGATTTCTCCGGAGGATTTGCGCGAGGAGCTGGTGCATTCGCTGCAGAAGTTCGTCGAAGTGGACGAGCCTGAGCCCGATACCGTGCCTTTGATCGGTTCGGCCGGCGCCAGCGTCGATGCCGACGACACCGAGGTTGCGGTCGAGCGCATGACCGAAGAGGAACTGCTGAAGGGCCTCGAGGGACTGGCGCCGCCGGAAGAGCAGCCCGAAGAAGACGAGTAGCAGGCTGCACGGATTGCAACCTTGGGGTAGTCAACCCCTGCAGATCTGACCCAAGGCCCGGATGTCGATCCGGGCCTTTGCTTTTGTTGACCTTTTCGTGGTTACCTTGCGTTCATCACGGTCGCGGAGGGAATTCCGCCAAGGCAGCCTCGGGAAGGGGCCGCCGGGGCGGCTGCGGATGCGTCCGGGACGTCCTAAATCGAGCGTTTTGGAGGCCCAGAAGGGTTCTGCTTTGCGCGAGAAGGACTAGGTTAATCCAGGTTATGTTGCGCAGCGGACATCGGTGTTCCGCGTATGAAGGCTAAAGTCGATGGCGTATTGGCGCCGCAGCACACCGCAGATGCAGGCCGCGACCGAATCGGTCGCCGTGGCGCCGTCCATGTCTGCGCCGGCGAAGCCCGCCAAGGCGCCTCGTCCGCGGATGATGCGGCAATACGATCTGGTCGAACGCGTCCGCTCCTATAATCCGGATACCGACGAAGACCTTTTGAACCGCGCCTATGTCTACGCCATGAAGGCGCACGGCACGCAGACCCGCGCCTCCGGCGATCCCTATTTCTCGCATCCGCTCGAAGTCGCGGCGATCCTCACCGATCTCAAGCTTGACGACGCCACCATCGTCGCTGCCCTGTTGCATGACACCATCGAGGATACCGAGGCGACCCGCGCCGAGATCGACAAGCTCTTCGGACCCGAGATCGGCGCGCTGGTCGAGGGGCTGACCAAGCTGAAGCGGCTGGAACTCGTGTCGCGCGAGGCCAAGCAGGCCGAGAACCTGCGCAAGCTCCTGCTGGCGATCTCCGACGACGTCCGCGTGCTGCTGATCAAGCTCGCCGATCGCCTGCACAACATGCGCACGCTGGAATTCGTGCCTCCCGCCTCGCGCCACCGGATCGCCGAGGAGACACTCGACATCTATGCGCCGCTCGCCGGCCGCATGGGCATGCAGGAGATGCGGGAAGAACTCGAGGATCTGTCGTTCCACTCGCTCGATCCGGAAGCCTATTCGGTGGTGATGCAGCGGCTGGATTCGCTGGCCGAACGCAACCGCAACCTGATCAGCGAGATCGAAAGCCAGCTCTCCAAGAACCTCCAAAAAAACGGCGTGACCGCGCATGTCTACGGCCGGCGCAAGCGGCCGTTTTCGATCTGGACCAAGATGGAGCGCAAGTCGGTCGGCTTCGAGCAATTGTCCGATATCTTCGGCTTCCGCATCGTGCTGGAGGACGTCGAATCCTGCTACCGCGCGCTCGGCGTCGTGCACACCACCTGGCCGGTCGTACCCGGCCGGTTCAAGGATTACATCTCGACGCCGAAACAGAACGACTATCGCTCGATCCACACCACCGTGATCGGCCCCGGCAACCAGCGCGTCGAATTGCAGATCCGCACCGAGGAGATGGACCAGATCGCCGAATTCGGCATCGCCGCGCACGCCTTCTACAAGGACGGCGTGGGTTCGCCGACCGAGCTCTTGAAGCGCGAATCCAATGCGTTTGCCTGGCTGCGCCATACCATCGCGATCCTGTCGGAGAGCGCCAATCCGGAAGAGTTTCTCGAGCACACCAAGCTGGAACTGTTCCACGACCAGGTGTTCTGCTTCACGCCCAAGGGCAAGCTGATCGCGCTGCCGCGGCAGGCCAACGTGATCGACTTCGCCTATGCGGTGCATACCGACGTCGGCAACAGCGCGGTGGGCTGCAAGATCAACGGCAAGTTCGCGCCCCTGTCGTCGGAGTTGCAGAACGGCGACGAGGTCGAGGTCTTGACCTCCGAGGCCCAGTCCGCGCCGCCCTCGGCGTGGGAATCGCTTGCGGTGACCGGCAAGGCGCGGGCGGCGATCCGGCGCGCGACCCGGACCGCGGTGCGGGATCAATATGCCGGCCTCGGCCGCCGCATCGTCGAGCGCCTGTTCGTGCGCGCCAAGATCGAATATGCCGACGACAAGCTCAAGGGCGCCCTGCCGCGGCTGGCGCGGGCCTCGATCGACGACGTGATGGCGGCGGTCGGGCGCGGCGAGATGAAGGCCTCCGACGTCGCGCGCGCGATGTATCCCGACTACAAGGAAGAGCGGGTCGCGCGCTACGGCGCCAAGAAGAGCAGCCTCGCGGTCAAGCTGAAGCTTAAGTCGCCGCCGGATCCCTCGCGCAGCCCCTCGGCCATCCCGGTGCGCGGCATCAACTCGGATTTGCCGGTCAAGTTCGCGCCGAACGGCGGCGCGGTGCCGGGCGACCGCATCGTCGGCATCGTCACGCCGGGAGAGGGCATCACGATCTATCCGATCCAGTCCCCGGCACTGAAGGATTTCGAGGAAGAGCCGGAGCGCTGGCTCGACGTGCGCTGGGATGTCGACGAATCGACGCCGCAGCGCTTTCCGGCGCGGATCATGGTGGACAACGTCAACGAGCCCGGCAGCCTCGCCCAGGTCGCGACCGTGATCGCCGAGCACGACGGCAACATCGACAATATCAGCATGTTCCGCCGCTCACCCGATTTCACGGAGCTGACCATCGATCTTGAGGTCTATGACCTCAAGCATCTCAGCGCTATTATCGCACAGTTGCGCGCCAAAGCCGTGGTCGCCCGGGTCGAGCGCGTTAATGGCTAGAATGGCTTTTCCTCATGGTGAGGAGCGCGCTCTCGCGCGCGTCTCGAACCATGAGACTACTTTGCTCTCATCCTTCGAGACGCGGTCAAGCGGCCGCTCCTCAGGATGAGGCCCTGTTCCGCTGCAAGGTTTGCTGAAAGATGGTTATCGCTACGCCTCCTCCGCTGCGCCTCGGAGTTAATGTCGATCACGTCGCCACCCTTCGCAACGCGCGGAGCGGGCGCAATCCCGATCCGGTGCGCGCGGCGTTGCTGGCGATCGAGGCCGGCGCCGACGGCATCACCGCGCATTTGCGTGAGGATCGCCGCCATATCCGCGATGACGACATGGCCCGCCTGAAGGCCGAGATCTCGAAGCCGCTGAATTTCGAGATGGCCGCGACGTCGGATATGCTGCGCATCGCGCTGGCGACAAAGCCCCACGCGGTATGCCTGGTGCCCGAGCGCCGCGAGGAACTCACCACCGAGGGCGGCCTCGACGTGGTTGGGCAGCATAACGCGCTGGCCCCGTTCATCGCGCGGCTGAACGACGCCGGCATTCGGGTGTCGCTGTTCATCTCCGCCGAGCCGCGCCAGATCGAAATGGCGGCAAAGCTGCGCGCGCCGGTGATCGAAATCCACACCGGCGCCTGGTGCGACGCCGTTGCCGACGGTCATGCGGCGAAGGCCGATGCGGAGTGGCGGCGCATCGTCGCGGGCGCCAGCCTGGCGCGCTCCGCAGGCCTCGAGGTCCACGCCGGCCACGGCCTCGATTACCAGACCGCCGAAAGGATCGCGGGCTTGGGCGAGATCGTCGAACTCAACATCGGCTACTACATGATCGGGGAGGCGCTGTTCGTCGGCCTCGCCGAGACGGTGCGCGCGATGCGGGCCGCGATGGATCGCGGCCGTGGTGCCGCCGGCGCGAATCAGGCGGGGCAGGCTCCCATGGGCCAGGATCTGACGGGCAAAGCATGATCATCGGCATCGGCTCCGACCTGATCGACATCCGCCGCGTCGCCAAGGTGATCGAGCGTCACGGTGACCGTTTCCTCGACCGCATCTTCACCGAGGCCGAACGCGCCAAGGCGGGACGCCGCGCCAAGAACGAGAACATGGTGGTGGCGACCTACGCCAAGCGGTTCGCGGCCAAGGAAGCCTGCTCCAAGGCGCTCGGGACCGGTATCCGGCGGGGCGTCTGGTGGCGGGACATGGGGGTGGTGAACCTGCCGAGCGGCCGCCCGACCATGCTGCTGACGGGCGGGGCGCTGGCCCGGCTCGAGGCGCTGACGCCGGAGGGCCACGAGGCGCGGATCGACCTTTCCATCACCGATGACTGGCCGCTGGCGCAGGCCTTCGTCATAATTTCGGCGGTCGTTGCAGGCAAATCCTGACGCGTCGGGGCGGTTCAGCCGACGGTTCGTCGCAAAACTTAAAATCCAATATTTTTCAATGGATTAGCAAGTTTTGATGCGGCCGTTGATTGCGCGGCTGCGAACAACGGTCTAAAACGCCGCAGGTGGTTCGAGGCCAGAGCGAATTCGGGTTTGCGCCGGAATTGGCTTTCAACAGCAGAATCAGGAGCACTTTCTCGACGCGAAGCGATCGCTTTCCGCGTGAGGAAAATGCTCTGCCACCGCGCGGACAGTCGCAGCGGGGAATTGGGAAAGCGATGAGCGTGACATCCGGGACAAAAACTGAAAGCGGCTTGGGTGAAACCATCCGCGTCGTGATCCACGCTTTGCTGATCGCGCTGGTCATCCGTACCTTCCTGTTCCAGCCCTTCAATATTCCCTCCGGCTCGATGAAGGCCACGCTCCTGGTGGGCGACTACCTTTTCGTTTCGAAATATTCCTACGGGTACAGCCACTATTCGATCCCGCTGTCGCCGCCGCTGTTTTCGGGGCGCATCTTCGGCTCCGAGCCGAACCGCGGCGACGTCGTCGTGTTCCGCCTGCCCAAGGACGACACCACCGACTACATCAAGCGCGTGATCGGGCTGCCCGGCGACCGCATCCAGATGAAGGAGGGGCTGCTCTACATCAACGACGTGCCGGTGAAACGCGAGCGACTGAGCGACTTCATCGGCGAGGACCCCTGCGGGTCCGACGCCACCGCGCGGGTGAAGCGCTGGAAGGAAACGCTGCCGAACGGCGTCAGCTATGAATCGCTGGATTGCGTCGACAACGGCTTCTACGACAACACCAACGTCTACACCGTGCCGGCCGGCCACTTCTTCATGATGGGCGACAACCGCGACAACTCGACCGACAGCCGGGTCCTGTCGGCGGTCGGCTACGTGCCGTTCGAGAACATCGTCGGTCGGGCGCAGATGATCTTCTTTTCCATTGCCGAGGGCGAACACGCCTGGATGTTCTGGCGCTGGCCGACCGCGGTGCGCTGGAATCGCATGTTCAAAATTGTGCGATGAACGACGAAACGCCTGACATCCAGACCGCGCCGCCATCGGGCGATGCAAGCCCTGAGCCCGACGCCGGCCGCGAGCCCGTGGCGGCGAAGAAGAAGCGCAGGAAGATCAGCGCGAAGGCGGCAACGGCTGCGATCGAGGAGCGGATCGGACACAAATTCGCCGATCCCGCTTTGCTGACCACAGCCATCACCCATGTTTCCGCGCTGAAATCGGCGCGCAAGCGCGCCGACAGTTACCAGCGTCTCGAATTTCTCGGCGATCACGTGCTCGGGCTGATCGTGTCCGACATGCTCTACCGCGCCTTTCCCAACGCCGACGAGGGCGAGTTGTCGAAGCGGCTGGCCGATCTCGTGCGCAAGGAGAGCTGCGCGGATGTCGCGAAGTCGCTCGGGCTGTTCGACGACATCAAGCTCGGCGCGGTCGGCGCCAGTGCGAGCGCGCGGCTGCGCAAATCCGTGCTCGGCGACATCTGCGAGGCGGTGATCGGCGCGGTGTTCCTCGATGGCGGCTATGCGGCCGCGGCGCAGTTCGTCGAACGCAACTGGACCGAGCGGATGCGCAAGCCGCGGCGGCCGCTGCGCGATCCCAAGACGGTGCTGCAGGAATGGGCGCAGGGCAAGGGATTGCCGACCCCGGTTTACCGCGAGATCGAGCGCACCGGGCCGCATCACGATCCGCAGTTCCGCGTCGCGGTGGATCTGCCGGGACTGGAGCCGGCCGAAGGCATCGGCGGCAGCAAGCGCGCCGCGGAAAAGGTCGCGGCGTCCGCGATGATCGCGCGCGAAGGCGTCGCCGGCGGCAGCAATGACGGATAACCCCGAAACCGGCGCCGCGCCCGCCACGGCCTGCGGCTTTGTCGCGCTGATCGGCGCTCCAAATGTCGGCAAGTCCACCCTTGTCAACGCGCTGGTCGGCTCAAAGGTGACGATCGTTTCTCGCAAGGTGCAGACCACCCGCGCGCTGATCCGCGGTATCGTGATCGAAAACAACGCGCAGATCATTTTGGTCGACACACCCGGGATTTTCTCACCCAAACGAAGGCTCGATCGCGCCATGGTGTCGACCGCATGGAGCGGGGCGCACGACGCTGATCTCGTCTGCGTGCTACTCGACGCCAAGGCGGGGATCGACGAGGAGGCCGACGCCATCCTCACCAAACTCGCCACCGTCAAGCACGAGAAGATCCTGGTCTTGAACAAGATCGATCTGGTGCCGCGCGAAAAGCTTTTGGCGCTCGCCAAAACCGCCAATGAGCGCCTGGGCTTCGCGCATACGTTCATGGTCTCGGCGCTGTCGGGCGACGGCGTCGATGATCTCCGCCGCACGCTGGCCGAGATGGTGCCGCCGGGACCGTTCCATTATCCCGAGGATCAGATGTCGGACGCGCCGATGCGGCATCTGGCGGCCGAGATCACCCGGGAAAAGATCTACCGCAAGCTGCACCAGGAGCTGCCGTATCAGTCCACCGTCGAGACCGACACCTGGACCGAGCGCAAGGACAAGTCCGTTCGCATCGAGCAGACCATCTTTGTCGAGCGTGAAAGCCAGCGCAAGATCGTGCTCGGCAAGGGCGGCGCCACCATCAAGGCGATCGGCGCGGACTCGCGAAAAGAGATCGCCGAAATCCTTGGGCAGCCCGTGCATCTGTTCCTGTTCGTCAAGGTGCGCGAGAACTGGGGCGACGATCCCGACCGCTACCGCGAAATGGGACTGGAATTCCCAAGGGAATGATCAGGCAAGAACAAGAAATGACCGGCTGGCGATGAACGTACCCAGGAATGTGCTGTGGTTTGAAGTGCTGCTGTATCTGTCGCTGACGCTGGATGCGCTGTCGGTCGCGTTTCAGGACCGCACGCCGAGCGGCGAGATGACGGAATCGGTGATCATGGTCGGGACCGTGATGGCGGGCGCCATGATCCTGATTCTGGTGTTCCTGGTCCGGCTCGCCGCCCTTTGGCGAAAGAGCTGGCCGCGCTGGGTGCTGGCCGCGGCGCTTCTGTTGTCCGTGATCTCGCTGGTGCAGGTCATCGGCGACAACGGCGTGCAGCTCGACAGCGCCATCGAGGTGGTCTCCTGCGCGCTGACCGCGGCGGGGCTGTATTTTTCCTTCACCGGCGACGCGCAGGGCTGGTTCAACGCTTAGTGATTTGGATCGTCATTCCGGGGCGATGCGTAGCATCGAACCCGGAATCTCGAGATTCCCCGATGTGCAATTGCACATATGAGGTGTGGTCCTGCGGACCATCCCGGAATGACGTTGGGCGAGATAGCTGCGCCCTTCAGCGGAATCCTGTAAACTCCTCCCATGGAATGGACCGACGAAGGCATCGTGCTGGGAGTGCGGCGGCATGGCAAATCCTCCGCCATCGTCGAACTCTTGACGCGCGGCCATGGCCGCCATCTCGGGCTGGTGCGCGGCGGTTCGAGCAAGCGGATGCGGCCGATGCTGCAGCCCGGCAACAGCGTGACCGCGGTGTGGCGGGCGCGGCTCGACGAGCATCTTGGTTATTACGTCCTCGAGGGCACGCGGCTGCGCGCGGCCACCGTGCTGGCGTCCTCGCATGCGACCTACGGCGTCACCCATCTGGCCTCGCTGGCGCGGCTGTTGCCGGAGCGCGATCCGCACGAGGATATCTACGAGATGCTGGACCGCACCCTAGACGATTTCGACGACGTCGGCGAGGCGGCTGCGCATCTGATTCGGTTCGAACTCGCGATGCTGGCTGAGCTCGGGTTCGGGCTGGATCTGGAGACCTGCGCCGCGACCGGGGCGACCACCGACCTCGTCTACGTTTCCCCGAAATCCGGCGGCGCGGTGTCACGGACGGCCGGCGATCCCTGGCGCGACCGGCTGCTGCGGCTGCCGGCGTTTCTGCGCCAGGGCGAGGGTGGCGCCAACGGCTGGTCGGACCAGGACCTGAACGATGGTTTTGCCCTCACCGGCCTATTCCTGCTGCGCCATGTGCTGGAACCCCGCGGGCAGGGCCATTCCGACGCCCGCGACGGTTTTATTAATGCAGTGACCAAGCACCGAGCGAGGGTAGCGGTTCCGTGACACCCCAAGGTGGCCTAAGCCTGCAAACGACTGTCATCACGATCCCGGCTCATCAGATCACGGGATGGGATAGTTTCCACACGGTCTTTAAGACCGTACTCGGTTTTCCTGACTTCTATGGCCGGAACATGAATGCGTGGATCGATTGCATGACCTACCTCGACGACGGTATGACGAGTGTTTCCGTTGAGGAGGGAGGGTTGCTCGCTCTTCGGATTGACGACGCTCCGGACTTCCAGCGGCGCTGCCCCGAACAATACGAAGCCCTCATGGAATCCATCGCCTTCGTCAACTTTCGGAGTATTGAGCGTGGCGGAAAACCGATGGTCGCGCTAATGCTCAGCGGTTGGTTCTCCAATCCCTCTTGAGGCCTTTTTCCCATAAACGGCCTGGATTATGGGGGCCCGACCAACGCCACGCGTTCGCCGGGATGGCGAATCGCACTGATTCGCGGCTTGCCCGATTCACCTCAAGAGTTTAACTGCTCGCCATGGGAAAGAGACTGATTCCACCGGAACCGGCCGAAATTCACGAGGTCATGCTGCGCGACGCGCTCGAGGAGCGCTATCTCGCTTATGCCCTCTCCACCATCATGCATCGCGCCTTGCCGGACGCCCGCGACGGGCTGAAGCCGGTGCACCGCCGCATCCTCTACGGCATGCGGCTGTTGCGGCTCGATCCGGGCACGCCGTTCAAGAAATCGGCCAAGATCGTCGGCGACGTGATGGGTTCGTTCCATCCGCATGGAGACCAGGCGATCTACGACGCCATGGTGCGGCTGGCGCAGGATTTCTCCTCGCGCTACCCGCTGGTCGACGGCCAGGGCAATTTCGGCAATATCGACGGCGATAACGCCGCCGCCTACCGCTACACCGAAGCGCGCATGACCGACGTCGCGCGGCTGTTGCTCGACGGCATCGATGAGGACGGCGTTGAATTTCGCCCCAATTACGACGGCCAGTCGAAAGAGCCGGTGGTGCTGCCCGGCGGCTTTCCGAACCTGCTCGCCAACGGCGCGCAGGGCATTGCGGTCGGCATGGCGACCTCGATCCCGCCGCACAACGCCGCCGAGCTCTGCGAGGCCGCCCTGCACCTGATCGAGAAGCCCGAGGCGAAGTCAAAGGCGCTGTTGAAATACGTAAAGGGGCCCGATTTCCCGACCGGCGGCATCATCGTTGATTCCAAGGAGGCCATCACCGAGGCCTACATGACCGGGCGCGGCTCGTTCCGCACCCGGGCCAAATGGCAACAGGAAGAAGGGGCGCGCGGCACCTGGGTCGTGGTCATCACCGAAATTCCCTGGCTGGTGCAGAAGTCGCGGCTGGTCGCGCAGATCTCCGACCTCTGGAACGAGAAAAAGCTGCCGCTGGTCGCCGACATCAGGGATGAATTGGCCGAGGACATCCGGCTGGTGATCGAGCCCAAATCGCGCGCGGTCGATCCGGAATTGATGATGGAATCGCTGTTCCGGTTGACCGAACTCGAAAGCAAGATACCGCTTAACCTCAACGTGCTGGTGAAGGGCCGCATCCCCAAGGTGCTGGGGCTCGCCGAATGCCTGCGCGAATGGCTCGACCATCTGCGCGACGTGCTGGTGCGCCGAACCAACTACCGCAAGGTCCAGATCGAAAACCGGCTGGAAGTGTTGGGCGGCTACCTGATCGCCTACCTCAACATCGACAAGGTCATCAAGATCATCCGTACCGAGGACGAGCCGAAGCCGGCGCTGATAAAAGCGTTCAAGCTGACGGAAGTCCAG
The DNA here is from genome assembly GCA_963831585.1 of uncultured Alphaproteobacteria bacterium. Classification (GTDB taxonomy): domain Bacteria; phylum Pseudomonadota; class Alphaproteobacteria; order Rhizobiales; family Xanthobacteraceae; genus Bradyrhizobium. Next base: position 117,690 of record CAWHRA010000015.1, read on the forward strand.
GCCGACGCCATCCTCAACATGCGGCTGCGGTCTTTGCGCAAGCTTGAGGAATTCGAGATTCGCACCGAGGACAAGAATCTTCGCGCCGAGCTGAAGGGCGTCAAGGCCATTCTCGCCTCCGAGGCCGAGCAATGGACCAAGGTCGGCGAGCAGGTCCGCAAAGTCCGCGACATGTTCGGCCCGAAGACGCCGCTCGGCAAGCGCCGCACGCAGTTTGCCGACGCGCCCGAGCACGATCTCGCCGCGATCGAGGAAGCCTTTGTCGAGCGCGAACCTTGCACCGTGGTCGTTTCCGACAAGGGCTGGGTGCGGACGCTGAAGGGGCATGTCGCCGATCTTTCGGGCCTCGCCTTCAAGACCGACGACAAGATCGATCAGGCGTTCTTCGCCGAGACCACATCGAAGCTGCTGCTGTTCGCCACCAACGGAAAATTCTATTCGCTCGACGTCGCAAAATTGCCGGGCGGGCGCGGGCATGGCGATCCGATCCGGATGTTCATCGACATGGACCAGGATGCGGCGATCGTCTCGCTGTTCGTCAACAAGGGCGGCCGCAAGTTCCTTGTCGCAAGCCATGAAGGCCAGGGCTTCATCGTCAACGAGGACGATTGCGTCGGCAACACCCGCAAGGGCAAGCAGGTCCTTAACGTCGAGATGCCGAACGAGGCCCGCGCGATCGCCACCGTCGCCGGCGACACCGTTGCCGTGATCGGCACCAACCACAAGATGGTGGTCTTCCCGATCGACCAGGTGCCGGAAATGGCGCGCGGCCGCGGCGTGCGGCTGCAGAAATACACCAGCGCGGCGCTGTCGGACGTAGCCACCTTCGATTCCAAGGCGGGCTTGACCTGGAAGGATTCGTCGGGACGCGAGCAGAGCATGAGCTGGAAGGAATTGTCCGACTGGCGCGGCAACCGCGCCGATGCAGGCCGCCTCGCGCACGGTTTGCCGAAGTCGAACAAGTTCCGCAGGGGCGTGGAGTAGCAGCGTAATAGTATTCGGCTTTTGGTGCGCGCTATAATCGCAAACGGTCGAAACGACCCCGCAACGGTTACTTCGCGCACCCATGGCCCATCGGCACAATCATCACGACCATTCCCACGTGCACGGCCATGCCGGGCATAGCCACGCACCCGACAGTTTCGGGTCCGCCTTTGCTATCGGCGTCACGCTCAACACGGGGTTCGTGGCGGCGGAGCTCGGCTTCGGCTATGCCGCGAACTCGCTGGCGCTGATCTCGGATGCAGTTCACAATTTTTCCGACGTGATCGCCTTGCTGCTGGCGTGGGCCGCGAGCTGGCTGGCGCAGAAGCAGCCGACCGACCAGCACACCTACGGCTACCGGCGGGCGTCGATCCTGGCGGCGCTGGTCAATGCGGGCCTTCTGCTGATCGCGGTCGGCGGCATCGCGGTCGAGGCCATCCAGCGGATCCAGCAGCCCGCGGCGGTCGCGGGGGGAACGGTCGTCGTGGTCGCCGCGCTCGGCATCATCGTCAATGGCGCCACCGCGCTGTTGTTCATGCGCGGTCGGCACGGCGACCTCAACATCCGCGGCGCGTTCCTGCACATGGCGGCGGACGCGGCGGTGTCGCTCGGCGTCGTCATCGCTGCCTGCCTGATCATATGGACGGGATGGCAATGGGTCGATCCGGCGATCAGTCTTTGCATCGCCGCCCTCGTGCTCGCCGGCGGCTGGGGACTGGCGCGGGACAGCGTCAATCTGGCGCTCGATGGCGTGCCGAGAGGAATCGAACTCGCCGGCGTGAGGGATTATCTCGGCCGGCTCGAAGGCGTCATCGAGGTTCACGACCTGCACGTCTGGGCCATGAGCACAAATGAAACCGCGCTGACGGTGCATCTGGTGCGTCCCGGCGGCTACGACGACGCGTTCCTCCACGGCGTTTGCGCCGGGCTTTCCCACCGTTTCAGCATTCACCACGCCACGCTTCAGATCGAGGCGGGCAGCGACGTCTGCAGGCTCGCGCCGGCCGAGGTAGTGTAGGGCTGCCGTTTCGGGCCAGCAGTTAGGGCAGCATAGAACAACTCTCGATGTCGTCCCTGCGAAAGCAGCGACCCATACGCTGCGGCCCATCGATAAGACGATGGGGCCAGTTGCCTTCGTAGCAACACAGACCGGTGGTCATGTGTCCCCCTGCTTTCGCAGGGACGACGCAACCTGATCCGCGTCAAATCACCCCCGCCAGCCGCAGCAGCACCCCCGCCGCGCAGGATCCTCCCAGCACCGTCAGCATGCCCAGGTTGAAGCGGAAGATCGCGGTCGCCGCGGCGATGGCGAGCGCCAGCGCCGGCAGATCGACGCTCGACGGCACCGGCATGTCGAACGACAACCCGAACGACCGCACCGGCGCGGTTTCCCGGAACACGGTGTGTAGCGCGAACCAGATCGACAGATTGAGGATCACGCCGACCACGGCGGCGGTGATCGCCGTCAGGGCGCCGGCAAGCCCCTTGTTGCCGCGTAGCGTCTCGATGAAGGGAGCGCCGAGGAAGATCCAGAGGAAGCAGGGCGTGAAGGTGACCCAGGTCGCCAATAGTCCGCCGAGGGTCCCGGCGAGCATCGGCGACAGCGTGCCGGGATCGCGAAAGGCGGCCATGAAGCCGACGAACTGCAGCACCATGATCAGGGGGCCCGGCGTGGTCTCGGCCATGCCGAGGCCGTCTAGCATCTCGCGCGGCTGCACCCAGTGATAATGCTCGACCGCCTGCTGCGCGACATAGGCCAGCACCGCATAGGCGCCGCCGAATGTCACCAGCGCCATCTTGCTGAAGAACAGCGCGATCTGGCTGAACACATCGGCCTGACCGAGACCGATCAGGAGTGCTGCGACCGGCACCAGCCAGAGCAGCAGCCAGACCGCGCTGACCCTGAGCGCGCGGGGAATGCTGGGACGGACGTGGTCGGGCAGTTCCTCACCGAGCATGCTGTCGACCGCGGCGGTGTTCTTGCCGCCGCCATGGGCCAGGGCCGCGAATTCCGGCCGGCCGCTCTTGGCGCCGAAATAGCCGATGGCGCCGGCGCCGATGATGATGACGGGGAAAGGCACGTTGAAAAAGAATATCGCGACGAAGGCGATGCCGGCAAGCGCGATCATGAGCCGGTTGCGCAGCGCGCGGCTGCCGACGCGAACCACGGCCTGGATCACGATCGCCAGCACGGCGGCCTTCAATCCGAAGAACAGCGCCTCGACGTAGCCGACATGGCCGTAGGCGGCATAGATGTAGCTCAGGCCCATGATGGCGATGATGCCTGGCAGGATGAACAGGCCGCCCGCCATGATGCCGCCGCGGGTCCGGTGCAACAGCCAGCCGATATAGGTCGCCAGCTGCTGCGCCTCCGGGCCCGGCAGCAGCATGCAGTAGTTCAGCGCATGCAGAAACCGGCTTTCGGAAATCCAGTTCTTCTCGTCGACCAGGATGCGGTGCATCACCGCGATCTGTCCCGCAGGGCCGCCGAAGCTCAACAGCGCCACCCGCAGCCAGACCCGGAACGCCTCGCCGAAGCTGATGCCATGGCCGGCACCAGCTTCGGTATTGATCTCATTGGCGGAGATATCGATCACGGCTTGGCCTTGTTGGTGGGCCAGTTGTGCGTTTCCCCGGTCGCATCCCGGCACCAGCGATAGAAGGCGTCGTAGAGCACGATGCCGGCTTCGAGCTGCTCGAGGTCGTCATCAAACATTCGCGACAGCCCGAGCGAAGCCGCCAGCAGGCCGGGCGCCTCCGGAGAAAGATCGAGCCGGCCGGTGTCGGCGGCGCGCACCATGGCCGCCAGCCGCAGCATCGGCGGCGTCGCCAGCCCGAATTCCTCGACCATCACGTCGAACGTGCAAAGCTCGCCGCGATGGCTCCAGAATACGTTCTCGATATCGAACGGCGTGGCGTTGAAACGCTCGCCGACCGCGATCACCTCGGACGGCGCCACGTACAGAAACACCGCGGACGGATCGATGAAGCGCCGGATCAGCCAGGGGCAGGCGATACGGTCGATCTTGGGCCGCGCCCGCGTCACCCATACCGTGCGCCCCTTCGCGTCGCGCGGCGGCAGTTTTGACGCGTCAATCAACGGCAGGTTGGCTTCCTTCCAGCCTTCGAAGCCGCCTTCCAGCGTTTCCGCCGATACATCGGCGTTCCGCAGCCAGGCCGCGGTGCCTTGCGCCAGTTTCGCGCCGCGCATGCAGACGACAATGGCCTGATTGCCGGTAAATTCGCCGGTCCAGTCGGCGGCGTCCTGGTGGCTACGCCGCACCGCGCCGGGAATCAGCCTGGGATCGGCGGCAAAATCCTGTTCGGTGCGGACATCGATCAGGGCAGGGGCGTTCGCCGTGCCGATCAGCCGTGCAAGTTTGTCCAGAGATATCGTTGTGTAGGATGACATGAATGCGCCCTCGCAAAGAGATACGGGACGCGATACTTGGGCATGTCGCCTCGTGGGGGGATCGCAGAACCCCCATGCCCCGCATTACAGCGAAACCGGCGCCGGCTGTCAACCTGCTCGCGTGGGCCTGTCGCCATCACGATACCGGGAGTCCAGCATGCCGCATTCGCCGCCGCGGGCGCCGGCTTCCTGCTCGCTGTTCTCTGGTTCGACCTGATGTTCGACGTGCAGACGCGCAAGCACGCCGGCGACGTGTTGCCGCCGGACGTGCTGAGTTCGATGATGCTGCTGACACTTGCGGCCATCTGCGCCGGGATCGTACGAGGCGAAAATCCCTGGTGGATCGGCTGGGGCTCATTGCTGTTGGCGGCGGGCGGTTTCGTGCCTACGATGATGCGCACTGTCCCCAATGCCCGTCGATTGGGAAGCGGCAAAGACACGGCGGAGGAGCAGTCGCGGCTGGCGCGCGCGGTCTGTCGCGATCACATGTTGAGCTTCGCGCGGATGTTCGCGGTTGTGATCCTGCAACTGATGGAGCGCTAGCGGCGGCCGTTGTCGGGACGGCGTCGTGTCATGCCGTATCTGGATGGCGAAGTCGCGTTGAGGTAATGTCCGCCCGGTCGGCGTAAAATCCTGGAAATGCTGGTGAGAGAACTAACATGAACCGAGTGAGCGTTCTCGTTGCGGCGCTGTTGTCAGCCATCGTTGCCGGAAGTCCCGGCCATGCGCAATCTGGCAAAACGGGCGTCGAAAAACTCTACGTTCTCAATTGCGGGGAAGGCGTCGCCGGCGATATCTCGCGCTGGTCTCCCGGCGTCAACGAAGGCAAACCGATGGACTTTGTCGACACCTGCTATCTCATCAAGCATGCGCAGGGCTGGTTCTTGTGGGACACCGGCATTTCTGATGCGGTAGCGGCGATGCCGAACGGCTTGGCGCCGACCGATCCGAAGGCCATTTACTGGCACCGCCCGAAGACCCTGGCGGCTCAGCTCGACCAACTCGGGGTCAAGCCCGCCGATATCAAGGCGATGGCGGTGTCGCATACCCATCCCGACCATATCGGCAATGTCGAGCTGCTTCCGTCAGCGATGCTCTATGTGCAGAAAGCCGAATACGAGTGGCCCGGTGCCAACAACGAGCCTCGGTTCAAGCCCGGTCACCCCGTGACCAAGCTGGAAGGCGACCGCGACGTCTTTGGCGACGGCGGTGTGATCATTCTCTCGACGCCGGGGCATACGCCGGGTCACCAGTCGCTGCTGGTAAAACTGCCGAAGACCGGCGCGGTGGTTCTGTCCGGCGATGCCGCTCACTTCAGGGATAATTGGGATAACCGCAGGGTTCCTTCGATCAACTTCAACAAGGAACAGACGCTGGCCTCGATGCAGAAGATCGCGGACATACTGGCGAAGGAAAAAGCGCAGCTGTGGATCAACCACGACAAGGCGCAGCGCGACGGCCAGAAAATGTCGCCCGAATTCTACGATTAGGCAGAGGCATATCGCCCGGAACCGAGCCGGCGAGATATGGGAGACCGGGGTGGGCGAATGGATCGGGGTGGCGATCGCATTGGTCTCGAGCTGCCTCGGCGGCTCGGCGGCGGCGATCACGCGCTATCTCGTCGGCAATGCCGATCCGATCACGCTGGCCATTCTGCGCTGGGGGATCGGCTTCGCCTGCCTGCTGCCTGTAGCCATTTCCTTGCGCGTGCGCTGGCCGCCGCGTCGGGATTGGCCCGCCGTGATGCTGCTGGGGCTGTGCTTCTTCGGATTGTTCTTCGTCCTCTACAACATCGCGATCGGGTTCACGACGGCCGCCCGCGCCAGCCTCGCGCTGGCGACCTTGCCGCTGCACACCATGGTGGTCGGCGCGCTGCTCGGCGTCGAGCCGCTGACGGCGCGGAAAACGCTGGGCGTCTGCGTCGCCGTGCTCGGCGTGATCGCCGCGCTGGCGTTGGGGCTTGCGGCGGCGCCGCCAGGCGCATGGCGCGGCGAACTGATCATGACCGGCGCGGTCATGTGCATGGCTTTCTATAACGTCTGGTCCCGTCCGTTCATCCAGCGGTCGAGCGCGCTCGGCTTTCTCACCGTCGGCATGGGAGCGGGCGCGGCTGGGCTGATCGTGGTCGGCCTGTTCACCGGCAGCGTCGCGGTCTTGAGCAGCCTCCATGCGCCGCAATGGATTGCCGGCATCTATCTCGGCGTCGGCGGCGGCGCGCTGGCGTTCATATTATGGGTGATGGCGCTCGAGCGTGCGACGCCGACGCGCGTCGCCGCCACCATGACCGTCAACCCGATCGCGGCGGGATTGCTGGCGGCGCAACTCGTCGGCGAACCGATCACGCCCAATCTCGTGGTGGGGCTCATCGCTGTATTTGCCGGGATCTGGATCGCGACGACGGATGCAAGGAAGAAGGCACTCATTCCCGGCGACGCCGGTTGATCTGCATCAACGCGACTTGCCGCGGAGGCGCGTCAGATCGCAGCCGCCAATCCCGAACGACAGGAGAGCGCCATGTGGTGGAATCACTATGCGTGGTCCGGCGAATATTGGCCCATGCCCTGGATGTTTTTCGGGCCGCTGATGATGATCATGTTCTTTGTGGCTTGCGGCGCATTGCTGTTTTTCGTGATGCGCGCTGGAAGGTTGCATCGAGACCATGCGGGCGCGGCCGGCATGATGTCGTGCTGCGAAACCGGGCTCGGGCCTTCGCTCGAGCGTGCAACCGCGCGCCAGGCGGGCAGCCGACGCGGCTTCGGAACCAATGCATCCCCGGCCTTCGACGAATACCGGGCGGAGACGCTTCGGCGTCTGGAGCACGAGCAGGGCGAGTTCCAGGAATTCGTCGACCATTTACGGTTGGCCAAGGACAAGGCCGAGTTTGACGAATTCATAGCCGCGCGCCGTGCGCCGCCGCAGGCGTGATGCCCCGGCGTTCAGGCTACGCCGACCGTAACCGGGCTATGTGAACGGGGCGTCCCCGCGCGTCGTGCCGACCCGGCGAAGCTCGTCGCGAAGTCCCGGATATACTCCGGTATTTCCACGCCTTCGATGTCGCAGCGTACCTGGATTTCGGCGGTAATCTCCGCCGAGATGTCCTTGGCCCAGTGTTCGAGGGTGTTGAACGCGACCACACGTATCGGATCGTTGAACCGCCCCGACATCAGTTCGGTGACGATGGTTTCGATGTCCGGCCGCTCCACCTCGGTCTCGCGGTCCGGGCCGTCCCCTGGCCCGAACCGATCGACCACGAGGTAGATGGTTTCGTCGGCGCCGTAAGGCACGGTCATCGGCTTCCTGACAGGTAGCTCCGGCATGGCGAACCCCGTTATGGAACACCGGGTCAAGTGCGTCGTCGCGGATTGGTTCCGACTATTGAACCAAGGTCTATCGACCGCTGAGCGGTCGGTTTCCAGACACCGTTCGGTTTTGCGGCCCCATGGCGGCTAGGCCTGCACCAGCTTGACCGTGGAGATCGGCCATTTGCCGTCGTGGCCGCTGATCGAAATTCGCAGGCCGTGCAGTTCGTCAAGCCAAATTCCGTCTACCGTACCGGCCTTGCCGTCGCTCAGGATCACGGCCTTGCCGACGAGCTCGGTCTGGGCCTGCTCGAATTCGCCGAGAATGGTGGACGCCCGCAGTTTCGCAGTTGGCATGAACGGTCCGAGGTTGATGGCTGAGGTCTTCTGTCTGCACGCAAAAGGTGCACAAGGTGTGACCACAGCGCGGCAAACCGTTTGCAAATGGTGCCGCGACCGAAGTTCCGCCGCGGGCCAGAACATCACGCCGCCGCGATCGCCTCGACCTCGATCATGAAATCCGCGCCATACAATTTCGACACCTCGACCAGCGTCACCGCCGGCGCGGCCGGCGGCGTCACCGAGGCGAAGAAGCGGTTGCGCGCCTCGCGGTAGAGCCCGAGATGGTTCATGTCGGTGAGGAACACCGTGAGTTTGACGAGGTTGGCCGCCGTGCATCCGCTGGCCTCCAGCGCGATGGCGAGATTGCCGAACACCTGCGCCGCCTGTGCAGGGAAATCAGCCTTGCCGACGGCATTGCCATCGCGATCGAGCGCGGTCTGGCCCGATATGAAAACGAAGCGGCGGGCGGTGACGTCGACGATCTGCGAATAGCCGGGCGGGATGCCGAGTTCCGGCGGGTCGATGCGAACGATCGCAGGCGTTGTCTCGCGGGTCATTGCGGCGTCCTGTTTGACTTGTCGCGATCGGGCATGACGTTGGGATATGTCAGTTGCGTGGCGCCGATACAGGTGGAGGCGCCATGCCGGCGGGCTTCTTCGGGCTCAGCGTGCCTGCGTAGAACGACATTCCCAGCACCAGCACGAGGACGACGAAATAGACCGCGACGGACTGCGGCGGGGTCATGGCCCAGCGCACAAGGCCTTTGAATCCGTCGGTGGGCTCAGGCTGTTTTTCCATGTTGTGGTTTTGCTCGAAATGCCGCGGAATGGGAAGGGGCAAATGGACATGGCGCCGTCACATCACCGCGCCGCGGACGGCTTTCGCAACAGGGACAGCGCCGCCAGCGCCGAGAGGCTGAGCGCGGAGGAAACGATCAGGATGCGGCTTCCCATGGCGTCGATCAGCAGACCGAACGCCAGCGGCGCTGCGGCCTGCGCCATCCGCGCCGGCGCCCCGATGATGCCGAGGCGATAGCCATAATTTTCCGGACCGAAGATCGCCAGCGGCAGCGTGCCGCGTGCGATGGTGAGGATCCCGTTGCCGGCGCCGTGGAACACCGCGAACACGCCCGCTGCGCCCCCGCCCATCAGCGCGACGATGGCCGCGCCGATCGGGTGGGTCAGGCAAGCGAGACGGGTCGAGACCAGCGGATGATAGCGGCTGAGCAGGCTCGCCTCGACGATGCGGGCCGCCACCTGCGCCGGACCGATCAGGGCGCCGGCCGCCACCGCCTGCAGCGTGGTGGCGCCTGTGGCCTCCAGGATGCGCGGCAGATGCGCCGCCATCGCGCCGGTGACGCTCCAGGCGGCCGCGAAGGCGAATGCCAGCAGGACCATGGTCCGGTCGATCGGAATGTGCGGCTTTGTCGATGCAGCCACCGCTGCCTTGGCGCCTTGCACGGATGGCAGAATGAAGAAATTGAGCGGCAGGCCGATCAGGATGTGCGCCAGCGCCCAGGCAAAACAGGTGTCGCGCCAGCCGATGCGTTCGAGGCCAAACGCCGTCAACGGCCATCCCACGGTCGAGGCAAAGCCCGCCAGCAGCGTGATGCCGGTGATCGAACGGCGGGCGGCGTCGCCATAGATGCGCCCCAGCGCGGCGAAGGCGGCGTCGTACAGGCCAAGGGCCATGCCGATGCCGAGCAGCAGCCAGGCGACGACCAGCACGGGAATGGAATAAGTCGCGCCGAGCAGCGCCAGTCCGGCGGCCAGCGTCAGATTGGAGATCGACAGCACCTGCCGGCCGCCGACGAGGTCGATCTGCCGGCCGACGCGCGGACCGAGCAGCGCCGAGATCACCAGCGAGGCCGAGAACGCCGCAAAGATCCAGTTCGATGAGACGCCGAGGTCGCGCGCGATCGGATCGGCAAGGATCGCCGGCAGATAATAGCTCGACGCCCACGCCAGGGTCTGCGTGGTGCCGAGCGCCAGGATGATCGGAAGCTGGCGCCCGCTCATGTCTGCAGCGCCGTCCGTCTCGACCAGTAGAGCGCTACCGGGCCGACCAGAATGCCTGCCGCCAGCACCGCGAACGCCGCCATCCAGGCCGACGGGTTTTGGGGACCGCCGGCCGCGTCCAGCGCCACGCCGACGACCCATGCGCCCAGCGCCGACAGGCTGAAGCCGACGGTCGAATGCATCGCCATGGTGGCGCCGCGATAGCGAGGCTCGGCGGCCATCGCCATCCCCGACGTCAGCGCGCCGGAATCGGCCGGCACGGTGATGGCGTAGGCCATGATCAGGGGCAGCAGGAACCATGGCGACTTGTCGGCGAACAGTCCGATCAGGAGCGCCACGACGGCGGAAGCGAACATCACCGCGGTGATGGCGCGATGCCGGCCGATCCGCAGCGCGAATTCGTTGCCGAGGATGCTCGCGGGCATCGCGAGCACGGAAAACAGCACGCTGACGACAATGGGCGTCAGCAGCGGGCTTTGCGAATTCCGCGTCGTCACATAGGTCCAGAACGCGACGATCCAGGTCCTGATGCCGTAGAGCTCAAAGCAGTGCGCGCCATAGCCGAGGATGAAACCCATGGCGTCCGTGTTCTGGAACACCGGCGCGAAATCCAAGAGGCGGCCTTGCGCGGGCTTCGGATCGACCGGCCGCAGCAGCAGGCAGACCGTCAGCATCACCAGCGGCCCCAAGGCCGTCGCCATGAACGCGGCCCGCCAGCCCCAGCCTTCCGCGACCAGTTGGGAAATCAGGAAGGAAAGGCCGACGCCGAACGAGAAGCTCGACGTATAGAAGGTGATCGCACGCGACGAATCACCCGGCGCCAGCCGGTCGGTCAGCGCCTTGAGCCCGGGCATGTAGGCTCCGGCGAAGCCGACGCCGGCGACGGCGTTGAAGAATGCGCCCGACCACAGTCCCGACGCGTAGAGGCCGAACAGCAGGGTGCCGAGCGCGCTGACTGCGGAGCCGGCGATCAGGATCTTGCGGGCGTCGATGCGGTCGGTCAGCGTCGCCAGCACCGGCACGGCGCACATGTAACCGGCAGCGCCCGAACCCGCCAGCAACCCCGCCTGCGCGCCGCTCAAATGCCATTCCGGAATCAGGAAGGCGGCCAGAATGGAGGGTACGACGACGTGGGGAAGCAGGCTGCCGAGCTGCCCCACGCACATCGCGACGATAACGGATCGACCTTCCAGAGAAATGCCGTTTACTCCTCGCGCGTCTGGAGTCCTCGGTTCTTGATCAGAACCGAAGACTCCAGGTCCTTGTTTGACGCGTTTTCTTCACGCGAACCGGTACCCACTTCGCTCGAAAGCGCTTCAGGCTGCGCACCCGCACCCCGTCTTGCCCTGTTGCTTGGCATTTGCATCCGCCGCGCAACAGGCGTCAACATCCGATAATGCCGGTCCACCGCAGCAGCCATTCGCATCCGGTGCGGCTGATCGATTGCAGACGCCGGTCTCGGGCAGCACCAGTTCCACGCGCTCCGCGGCCTCGTGGTCGCCGGCGAGTTCGGCGGCGATCGAGCGCACCTGTTCGTATCCGGTCAGCATCAGGAAGGTCGGCGCGCGGCCGTAGGATTTCATGCCGGCGAAATAGAAGCCGGGTTCGGCCTGCGCCAGTTCACGCGCGCCATGCGGCCGCACGGTGCCGCAGCTGTGTTCGTTCGGGTCGATCAGCGGCGCCAGCGCCACCGGGCACTCGATCGCGGGATCGAGCTGGATGCGAAGCTCGCGCACGAAATCGAGATCGGGGCGGAAGCCCGTCGCCACGATCAGCTCATCGACGACGATCCGACGCCCGCAACAGGCACTGCCGGCGCCGACGACGAGGCGAGGGCCGTCCACGTTAAGATGTGAAACGCGAAATTCGCTTTCCAGTCTGATTCGATCCGCCGCAACCAGTGCGGCGAAGGTGGCGCCGAGTTCGCCGCGGGCGGCGAGCTTGTCATTGGCGCCGCCGCCAAAGGCCTTTGCGGGATCGTTGCCGCGCAACAGCCAGACCGGTTTGGTTTCCGGCACCTGTTCCGCCAGTTTGGCGAGATCGATAAGGGTGCCGATCGCCGAATGTCCGGCGCCCAGCACCGCGACGGTCCTGCCGGCATAGCGCGCGCGGTCCTTGCCGACCACGTCGGGCATCCCGTAGGCGATCCGGTCGCTGGCCTGCGTCTCGCCGATGGCGGAGAGGCCGTTGGCGCCGGCCGGATTGGGCGAGCGCCAGGTGCCGGAGGCGTCGATCACCGCGTCCGCCCGCATGACCTTGGGGCCTTGGCCGTTCTGGTAGCGGATCTCGAACGGCGCGGCTTCGCGGCCCCTGGTCTTGAGCTTGTCGAAGCCGGCGCGGCTGATATCGGTGACGCGGCTGCTGGTTTGAATGTGATCCGCGAGAACGGTCCTGGTGGCGAGCGGTTCAAGATAGCGCTCAACCAGCTCGGCGCCGGTCGGATATTGGTCGGGCTCGGGAGAATTCCATCCCGTCGGCGCCAGCAGGCGCGACGCCGCGCGGTCGATATTGTATTCCCAGGGCGAGAACAGCTGGACGTGGCCCCATTGCCGCACCGAATGCCCGGCGCTGTCGCCCGCTTCCAGCACGATTGGCCGCAGCCCCCGCTCCAGCACGTGCGCCGCGGCGGCGAGCCCGACCGGGCCGGCGCCGATGATCGCCACCGTCTTTGCCTCGCTCATCGTATCCTCCCATAAAACCAGAAATATCGAAATGCTGGACGGCGCGAAGCTATGCCGCCCTGGTGTCATCGCTCTCGGCGGTATCGGTGCAACACTCGGCGACCAGAAACTCCACCAGCCCGCGCATCACGTCGTAATTGGCGTGACACACCAGGGTGGTCGCGTCGCGAACCTGATTGATGAGCCCGACCACCATCAATGTCTTGATGTGATGGGACAGCGTCGAGGGCGCGATCTTCAGCTTGTCCTGCAGGCGGCCCACGGCCAATCCCGCGTCGCCAGCGCGCACCAGCGCGCGATAGATTTTCAGCCGGGTTGGATTGCCCAGGGCTTCGAGATGTGCGGCGGCGTCGTCGAGTTTCATGGCGACAAGCTTTCATCTTCCGGCGACGCTGTCAATTGATATTTCCAGAATAATGGAAATAATGGAAGCCGGCCGGCCGCTGGTCATTTGTCTAAGGCGGGATACGGCTGACGTGTCAGCGGATGCCACAACAGCTTTTCCAGCGTTGGATCGCGCGAGCCATCGTATCCAATACGAGATAACCAGGCGCGAATATCGAACTGCTCAACTGCCATTCGGGTGGCCGCTGTCTGCGACACCAAATTGTAGCCACCGCTCTCTTCACGGCTGCTGGAAATAGTTGTACGTTATTAGAGAGCTGCCCGGGGGCACGTGTCGAAATCCCCTGCGCGGCAGGACGGCAATAGGGTCAGTGGCGGGCAAGAAATCGTTCTGACCCTTGGTGAGTTCAAGCGATTGGTTGCACAGCGGGATGGCGCTGGTGCCCGAAGTCAACGCATCAAGTCCCGAACGCGAGCGCCACGATACCGCGCTTGCCGAAAGCGAGGCGCGATACCGTGCCCTCGTAAGGGCGTCATCGTCGCTGGTGTGGACGAGCGCCGCTGACGGCCAAATCGTTGATATGCCTGAGTGGCGGGCACTCTCGGGACAGACGGTCGATGAAGTGCGAGGTTGGGGTTGGCTCGACGCGCTTCATCCCGATGACAGAGGTCGTACGCAGCTTGTCTGGCAGGCCGCGGTTGATTCACGCTCAATCTACGAAACGGAGTACCGCATTAGGCGATGGGATGGGCAGTACGTGTGGCACCAGGCGCGCGGTGTTGCCGTATTTGAGGACGACGGTAGCATCCGCGAGTGGGTCGGTATTTGTGTTGACATAGAGCATCGAAAGCGAGCGGCCCAGCAGCAGATCGAAGCCGAGAAGGCGTTGCGCGCGCTCAATGATACGTTGGAGCAGCGTGTTGAGGCGCAAGCGCGCGAGCGGGCTCGAATCTGGCACGTCTCTCAGGACATGCTTGTCGTGGCCAATACGGAGGGCAGGTTTCTCAACGTAAACCCGGCGTGGACAGCGACCCTCGGCTGGTCCGAAGCGGATTTGGTCGGAAATACCTCCGGATGGCTGCTTCATCCGGACGACCAGGAGAAGACACACGCTGAACTCGCCCAGTTGGCTGAGGGGCACAGAACGCTGCGGTTTGAAAGCCGACTACGACACAAGAGCGGCAGCTATCGATGGCTGTCCTGGAGGGCGGTGCCTGACCGGGGTCTGATCTACGCCGTCGCGCGCGACATCACCGAGATCAGGATTGCCGAAGAGCAATTGCGGGCAGCGCGCCGGGAACTGGCAGCGGTGAGTCGCCAGACCATGATGGGAGCGATGACAGCTTCGATAGCGCATGAAATCAGGCAGCCGCTGGCAGCGATCGTGGCGAATGCCTACGCCGGCTCGCAATGGCTCAGCAGGGGAGAGCCCGGGATCGACGCGGTGCGTGAGATTTTGAAGCAGATCGGAAACGATGCGAACCGAGCCAACGAGGTGATTGCCGGCATCCGTACGATGTTCGGAAAGGATCGCCACGAAAAGAGCGCTCTAAGCGTGACGGATCTTGTTTGCAAGGTTCTCTCGCTCGTACACGGGGAATTGCAAAGTCACCAGGTATCATTACGCAACGAGATGCTCCACGATCTTCCACAGGTGATGGCCGAGCGGGTGCAGCTGCAGCAGGTGTTTGTTAACCTGATCATGAACGCCGTCGATGCAATGAGTGCGGTCACCGATCGCGAAAGAATTTTGACTATAAAGTCGAAAACGTACGAATCCCATCACGTGCAGATCGTGCTGGAAGACACGGGAACAGGGATTGAGCCAGGCCTCATGGAGCGCATTTTCGACGCATTCTTTACGACCAAGTCCGACGGGATGGGAATGGGGCTGTCGATTTGTCGATCGATAATCGAATCTCATGGCGGGCGTCTGTCGGCGTCGCCCGCCCATCCTCACGGATCGGCCTTTGAAGTCGTTCTGCCCAGCGTAGCGTTTGGGGGGCAGGTCATGAGGAGCATAAGGGGATGACGCCGGCGTCAATCATGGAATTGCTTCACGACTTCCGTTTGGCGGCGATGGTGTCAATTGCGATTTCCAGAATAATGGAAATAGCGGGGCAGCGCGGCAGCTGGCTGTTTGCCTAACGCGGATACTAAGGCTGACGCGTCAGTGGATGCCACAGCAGGGCGCGGACAATGAGCGGAATCCCGATGGCTGCGGGCAACAGCCAATATGCGATGGAAGGAAGCTCCCTCCAGATCGGCAGGCTCTTGCCATTGTCCACGTAAAACGCGATCAGCAGCAAGACATAGGACGATCCCATTCCGGCGATGTGCAGCCTGACCCAATGGGGCCAACGTTCTTGCCGGGCGCGCCGGCCAGCAAAGGCTGCCGCAAACGACAGTGCGCCCAGGATGAACAAGTGATAGTCTTGAGCCCAGCGCACCACCGCCAGGCCGGCCGCGCTCAGGAACACACCGGCCAGACACCAGAAATAGATCGTCCCGTTGCGGGGATGACGACCTTGATATTTCGGGCTCAGCATCGCGATCGCGCCGGCGATCACGCAGACGAGCCCCAGCAGGACATGAATTCCAACTAGGGTCAGAAACACCGGGTTGGTAGAGGGTATCTCGATCCCGGCGATATCAGTGGTTCCATCGCCCATGTGATTTCCCCGCTTTCGTGCGGCGAGATATCCGGCTACTCGGGAAGCCTGCCATCGAGAGAAACGTTCATGCAGTTGGAATCAACGCTGACTTGCCCGAAATGCGGCCATCAATCGGTTGAAACCATGCCCACCGACGCCTGCCAGTTCTTCTATGACTGCAAAGGCTGCGGCGAAAGACTGAAGCCTCTCGCCGGCGATTGCTGCGTGTTCTGCTCTTATGGTTCGGTTCCCTGTCCACCGATCCAGCAGGGCAAGGGATGCTGTTAGCTCGAAGGCGTCGGTCGCCGGGGCAGGGGAGATACAATCCAATCCCGGATCAGACCGGGGCCTGCTTGGCGGTCGACAAAGCGGGATTTAGCGGAAGCAGGAATGTGATGAGGCAACAGAGCAGCAGCATGACCGCCGAGCCGATCAGGCAACCTGTGATGCCTCCGATCTGATAGAGCACGCCCGAAAGAGTGATGCCCAGCAGACGACCCGCGGCATTGGCCGCATAGTAGAAGCCGACGTCCTCGGCGGCCTTTTCTGATCCGGCGTAGGCCAGAATGAGATACGAATGCAGGGATGAATTCACGGCGAACGGGAGACCAAAAAGCGCCAACCCGATCACCAGGACGAGGTCGGGACGTGCGACAGGGGTTGAATTCATGATGACTGCAAGCGCAATCGGAACGGCGGCAAGCACGGCCGCCCACAGCCGGGCCGAAGGCACCTCGCGGCTTAGACCGTCCGTGCTGCGTGTAACGAGCGACGGCGCGATGGCCTGAACTCCGCCGTAGGCAATTGTCCAGGCCGCAAGAAATCCGCCTACTTGCAGAAACTTCCAGCCGTATGCGTAGAGAAACACGGGCAATCCGACGACAAACCAGACGTCCCTAGCCCCGAACATGAAGATCCGTGCCGCGGCCAGCAGATTGACGCCGCGCGACTTGCCGAACAGCTCACGGATGGTTTTCGACGTCTTGGCCTTGCCGAGCTGCCTCGGCAGCAGAAGCAGTCCCGCGACGAAGATGGCGCCCAGGAGCGCGGCCATCAGCCAGAGCGCGTGCGTGAACCCAACGAGATCCAGCAGTAGGCCGCCGACGAAGAACCCGATGCCCTTCATAGCGTTCTTCGAGCCCGTGAACCAGGCGACCCATCGGAACAACTGCCCGCTGCCTTCGGCGGAGGTCGCCTTGATCGCGGATTTCGACGCAGTCTTGGTCAGGTCCTTGGCCACGCCGGCAATGCCTTGCGCGATCACGACCCAGGCGACTGACGCCGCGGCTCCCCATCCGGGGTTGAGCGCAGACAGCATCAGCAAGCCCGCGACCTGGAGCATCTGGCCGATCGCGAGCATGCGGGGAATGCCGAAGCGCGAGGCGAAGTAGCCGCCGGCGAGGTTGGCGGCAATCCCGGCCGCCTCATAGAGCAGAAACAGGAACGCCAGCGTGAACGGTGTATATCCCAGGCGGAAAAAGTGGAACAGGACGAGCATGCGCAACGCGCCGTCGACCAGCGTGAAGCCCCAATAGGACGCGGTGACGATGATGTAGTTTCGGACCATGGCTAGACGCCCGCGCCTTGAACGATATTGGCGAGATCGACCATCCGGCAGGCATATCCGACTTCGTTGTCATACCAGGCGTAGATCTTCAGCAGTGTCTCGTCCGTGACCATCGTACTCAAGGCATCGACGATCGAGCTGCGCGGATCGTTGTTGAAGTCGGCCGATACCAGCGCACGGGTCTCAAGGCCGAGGATACCGGCCAATACGTTTTCGGAAGCGGATTTGAAGAGCTGGTTGACCTCCTGTGCTGTGGTCGGGCGCTTCAGTTCGAACACACAGTCCGTCAGGCTGGCGTTCAAGACGGGAACGCGCACCGCGTGGCCGTTCAGCTTGCCTTTGAGTTCCGGATAAATCAGCGCGATGGCGGTGGCGCTCCCGGTCGTCGTGGGCTGCATCGACAGCATCGACGATCTCGCGCGGCGGAGATCCTTGTGCGGGGCATCGACAACAACATTGGTGTTGGTCGGATCGTGGATCGTCGTGATCTGCCCGTGACGGATTCCAATCGCCTCGTGGATGACCTTGACGACCGGCGCCAGGCAGTTCGTCGTGCAGGATGCTGCCGTCAGCAGCCGATGCCGGGCGGGATCATAGAGGTGGTCGTTGACGCCGACCACGAGGTTGAGCGCCGCCTCGTCCTTGACGGGCGCCGCAACGATCACGCGTTTGACTCCCCGGTCGAAGTAGGCCTGAAGCTGATCCGGCTTCAGAAATTTTCCGGTGCATTCCAGCACGACGTCGCAGCCGAGGTCGCCCCAGGCGACGTCGCCGGGCGCAGCCTGTTCGCTGAAGCCAATGCTCCTCTTTCCAAGGGCAATGGAGCTATCGCCCTCCAACCCGATGGATTCGTGCCAACGGCCGTGGATACTATCGAATTCAAGAAGATGGGCCGTGGCCGCGATTCCGCCTTTGAGTTCGTTGATGTGGACGACGTCCAGACGGTTGTTCGCGCGAGGATCGCTTTCCGGACGCCGAATGCCGCCGAATGCCGAACGCAGCACGAGCCTTCCGATACGGCCCATGCCATTGATGCCAACTTTCATTTGGGGTCCTCTTAGGGGGATATTCGTGTCGTGTCGCCGATCTCATCGAGGCGCGCTTTGACGGCCATGCGGTCGAGCGAGTCAAATGGGAGGCTTGTGAAGATCTCGATCCGGCGCCGGATCATCGCGTAGAGTTCGTTGAGAAGCGTAGTCCGTTCGGTCATCGAACCCGTGAACTGTGCGGGGTCGGGGAGAGGCCACGCGCCGGTAACGTATTGGCCGCCGAGGTCCGGACAAACCTGTCCTTTGGGAGCATCACAAAGCGCGATGATGAAATCCATCCGGGGAGCGTCCGGCCGCTTGAACTCATCCCATGACTTGCAATGAAGGCGGGAAATATCGTGGCCCAGAACCTTCAAGCGATCCACCACCTCGGGCAGGGGCTGTCTTGCAGGCTCCGATCCCGCCGAATAGGCCCGGAATCGTCCTTTGCCGACCTTCTCGAGCAAGGCCTCCGCGATGATCGAACGAGCGGAGTTGTGAGTGCAGAGAAACAGAACGTTGAACGCGGGGATCATGAACTTCTCCGTCGGCTCTGCGATGGCGCTAGAGGGCAGATCGAAAGCGTCCCCGCACAGTTCCGGACGGCCGTTGCAGCAATCCTGCGAGAGAAATTTGAGCAGTCCCCGGAAGCCGGTAACGTCTGCCCGATAGTTCATCGAGCGACCATCCTTCTCGACTGCAATCAGCCCGGCGCGGCTCAGGACACCCAGATGCGTTGACATCGTGTTGTGAGGAACGTCGCACCGCTTGGCAATTTCGCCGGCAGACAGGCTTTCCGGATGCACCGTCAGTAAGTGACGAATCGCGGCGAGGCGGGTCGGCTGCGCAAGCGACCCAAAGCCCTCAATGGCCGTTGCTTCACGCAAACTTTGGTTCATTTTGGCTTCCCGTAAAGCTGGGACCCGTATCGTGTCCACATATACCGACAGATAGCGTGACGTTGGGATGACATTTCTCGTCGTCGGCAACATTCTGCCGATACTGAACAGATTTTTCAATCCCATCTGTCGAGAATTATCGACATATTTCTTGTGAGGGCGGGAGGTTCGGACTATCGATACACTTGGGCCGTACCGAGCGATGTCGGCGGGAGGGGCGGCATTGCGCCCGGATGTGGTGTCACCGATGAGTCTTTTTGAACGCTATCTCTCGCTGTGGGTCGCGCTGTGCATCGTCGCTGGGGTCGCGCTTGGGCATCTCGTGCCCGGACTGTTCGCCGCCATTGCCCGCGCGGAAATCGCGCGGGTCAATCTGCCGGTGGCAGGGCTGGTCTGGCTGATGATCATCCCGATGCTGCTGAAGATCGACTTCGGCGCGCTCGGCGAGGTGCGCCAGCACTGGCGCGGCGTCGGCGTCACCCTGTTCATCAACTGGGCGGTAAAACCGTTCTCGATGGCGCTCCTGGGTTCGCTGTTCATCGGCCACCTGTTCGCGCCATGGCTGCCTTCGGCGCAAATTCCGTCCTATATCGCCGGCCTCATCCTGCTGGCCGCGGCGCCGTGCACGGCGATGGTGTTCGTTTGGTCGAACCTGTGCGAGGGCGAGCCGCATTACACGCTGAGCCAGGTCGCGCTCAACGACGTCATCATGGTGTTCGCGTTCGCGCCGTTGGTCGGGCTGTTGCTCGGCGTCGCCTCGATCGCGGTGCCCTGGGCGACGCTGTTGATCTCGGTGGTGCTGTATATCGTCGTGCCCGTCATCGTCGCGCAGGCGTGGCGGCGGGCGCTGCTGGCCGGCGGGCCGGCGGCACTGCAGCGGACCCTGCATGTGCTGCAACCGGCGTCGCTGGTCGCGCTATTGTCCACGCTGGTGCTGCTGTTCGGCTTTCAGGGCGAGCAGATCCTCGCCCAGCCGCTGGTGATCGTGCTGCTGGCGGTGCCGATCGTGATCCAGGTCTATTTCAACGCGGGGCTGGCCTATTGGCTGAGCCGGCGCTTCGGCGTCGCCTGGTGTGTCGCCGCACCCGCGGCGCTGATCGGCGCCAGCAATTTTTTCGAGTTGGCGGTCGCCGCCGCCATCAGCCTGTTTGGCCTCAATTCCGGCGCGGCGCTGGCGACCGTCGTCGGCGTGCTGGTCGAAGTGCCCGTGATGCTGTCGGTGGTCCATCTGGTGAAGCTGTCGCGCGGCTGGTATGAGGCCGGCGCCGAGGCTGGCGCGGCCGTCAACAAGGAAGCGCCGACGTGAGTGTCAGGATCTATCACAATCCTGCCTGTGGCACCTCGCGCAACGCGCTGGCCATGATCCGGCAAAGCGGCGAGGAACCCGAGGTCATCGAATATCTGAAGAATCCGCCCAGCCGGGCGCGGCTCACGGAATTGATCAAGGCGATGGGCATTCCGGTTCGCGCGCTGCTGCGCGAAAAGGGCACGCCCTATGCGGAACTCGGACTTGCCGATCGCAAATGGAGCGACGATGAGCTGCTCGACTTCATGCTTGATCATCCGATCCTGATCAACCGGCCGATCGTCGTGACGCCGAAGGGCGTAAGACTGTGCCGGCCATCAGAGGCGGTGCTCGATATTCTTCCCAATCCGCATATCGGCCGCTTCGCGAAAGAGAGCGGCGAGATTATCGAAGCTCCCTGAAGGCGCTGGCCCGGATCCGGAAAGCCGGGGCGAGATCGGGCGCGGGGTGAGCGCACGGCTTCCCGACGTCATGAAAATGACCGGACGGCGCAGCCGCCCGGGCGCGTTTCGGCGCAAACCACCTTTAGGTCTCAGGCGGTGTATTCGATCGACTTGAAGGTCAGATGTTTGACGCCTTCGGGTGCATCGGCAAGTTTGCGGATTGCGCCCCATGTTTGCTTGTAGTTCGGGATGATGAACTCGTTTACGCCCGCCGAGACCACGTTTCCCTGCACGCCGGTCGGATACGCGAACAGCATGAAAGTCTGCTTTCGCCTGGCGGTCGGGGTCGGATAGACCATTGCCTGGGTCGAGCCGTTATCGTTGTAGACTTCGACGAGGTCGCCCTGCTTGAGCTTCAGTTCGGCCATGTCGTCGGGATTCATCTGGATGAACGAGTACGGGAAACGGTCCATGACGAACTCGTTGTCCTGGTCGAGATACGCGCTCTGCCAGACGATGTTGGTGCGGCCATTGTTGACGAGGAACGGCCACTTCTTGCGCTCCTCTTCCTTGCCGGGCGCCTGAAGGCCGCGCCATTGGGTTTCCATGAAGGTCGCCTTGCCGTCCTTGGAATTGAACTTGCCGTCGGCAAATAGTCGCTTGGTGCCGACGATCTTGCCGTCCGTGAACCCGGTCGCAGGCTCCTGAAAACCGTTGGTCCCCATCGCCCGGAGCCGTTCATAGGTGACGAACTCGCCGCCCTTTTCGTGGCCGTGGTAGCCGTCCATGAATGCGTCTTCTTCCGTCTTCCAGTCGAAGCCCTTGAACTGGTCGGCGTATTTCGCCTTGCCCTGTTCGCGCAGCACACGTTCCATATGATTGGCGATACGCGCGGCGATCAGGCTGTCGGGCATGGCTTGGCCCGGCGGGTCCATGTATTTCTCGGTCAATCGCATGCGGCGCTCGCCGTTCATGGAGGTTAGATTGGCTTCCCCCGAGGTCGCGGCGGGAAGCCAGACATGGCAGGCTTCGCCGATCTTGGTCGGCACGATGTCGACATTGACCGCGAACAGGCCGCCCTTCTTGATCGCGCCGACGATCGCGTTGACCATCGCGGTGCGATCGCCGTACGGCACCGACATCATGGCTTCCTTCACCATGTCGGTGCGCTTCTTGTAGGCCTGCTTGAACTTGAAGGCGTTGAGCGTGGTCTTGTAGTGATCGCATCCCCAGATGTGATGTACGCCGCCTCCGCCCTGGATCAGGAGCTTGTCGATGTACGCAGCGGGCCGTCCCACATGCGAATCGGAAGGACGCGAGTAACCTTCCTGGTGCCCGCCCATGCGGACGCAGCCGCCGCCGGGCCGTCCGATATTGCCGGTTGCCAGCGCCACGTTCACAAGCGCGCCGTTGGTGCGGTAGTTATCGTTGCCCCAGATCAGGCCCTTCTCATAGGCGAACATCGTTCGCCGCCGCGCGTTGCCTTCCTTGGACTGGGCAATCCACTCGGCGGATTGACGGATTTGATCGACCGTCAGGCCGGTGATCCGTGCAGCCTCCTCAAGGCTGACGTTATTGGCGGTGCGAACCTTGTCGAAATTCTTGGTCGAGGCATCGATGAAGGCCTTGTCGGTCCAGCCTTTGCCGGCGATGTAAGTCAGCCAGGCGTTAAAGAGCGCGAGATCGGAGCCCGAGTTGATGGCAAGGTGCATCACGTTCTCTTTGCCGGCCTCGACCTCGCATGCGTTGACGGTGACGGTGCGGCGGGGATCGACGATGACGATCCGCCCGCGCGCGACTGGCTCCGAGCCGAACTCCGCTTTCTTCTTGTCCATCGAGCTGCCGCGCAGGTTCGGCACCCAATGGTTCAGAAAGTAGTTGGTCTGGGTTTCCAGTGCGTTGGTTCCGACGGCCACGATGGTGTCGGCAAGCTCCGCGTCTTCGTAACAGTTGTTGAGTTCGCCCACGCCCATGTCGCGCGTGGCGTGAACTTCGGAATTGTACGCCGGGCGGTTATGGATGCGGATGTTCTTGACCTTCATCGCGCCGAAATAGAGCTTGCCGGTGCCCCAGGTGTTCTCGTAGCCGCCGCCGGCGCCGCCGTGATCGTAGGCCGACACCAACAAACCGTCCTCGCCCTTGTCATTGATGACCGCAACCGTCACTCTCGCAACGAGGTCGAGCGCGTCGTCCCAGCCGGTCGGCTGCATTTGCCCGTAGCGCCACACCATCGGGTCGGTCAGGCGTTGCAGCTGGGTGTTGCGCTGCTGCGAATAGCTCATCTCGGCCATGCGCGCGCCGCGCACCGAGCCGAGCCCGGAATTCACGACGCAGTCCTTGTCGGGCTTGATCACGATGTGGACGTCGCTGCCGTTCTGGCGGACGATGTTGTACATCGAGGGCGCGTACCACGCGGCCGTCTCGGCCGGCTGCTGTTTGCCGAGATCAACGCCGAATTTGTTCTGGTCCGCGGCCGTTCCGCCCTGCCTGTTGGTCGGCCACGTATACGCCTTGTAGCCACAGCCAACGATGCAGTAATGGCAGGTGACGTTGAATTCCTTGGCATCCTTGGGGATGATCGGAAGGCGGTCGATCTGACGCTTGTAAGCCATGACGGTTCCTCCTCACAACACGTTGGACAGGCGGCCGTACAGGAGCTCGTCCACGCCCTCGGCATAGATGTCGCCCTTGTCGTCAACGCGCAACGCGTATTGCGGAAGGTTTTGCGTGGCCTGTCCCCAGACCTGCAGCCCGCCGGACTCGCAGTCGAACCGCGAATAGTGTCCCGGGCAATTCATGGTCTTGTCTGCGGTGTGGTAATTGAGTGGAAAGCCCTTGTGGGGACAGGTGGTTGAAAAGCCGACGATGTCGCCGTCGGCGCCGGCGCCGCCCGGGACGCGCTTGCCGAGTTTGAGCAGCACGCCGGGCGCGTCCGCATCGGGATAAGCCACGGTGAAAGGTTCGTTCAGTTTGAGATCTGAGGTATTGGCAAGGCGGTTGGACGGGTAGTCAACGCGCGCCGCTCCGGGCGAAGCCTTGACCTGGGCCGGCACCATCGTTGCGACCGCCGCTCCGGCGGCGGCGAAACCAGCGCCACCCAGAAATCGGCGGCGGCCGGCATCAACCATCTTTTCGCAATGGCTCATGGACGTTCTCCTCGGACGCGCCGGTACGCCTACCGGCGGGGTTTCCTCAAAGATACGGCCGGTACGCCTACCGGCCGGGCGTCTCGTTGCAAAGGTCCGGTTCAGGATGCACACGATCCTTCCGGCGAGATGTCGAGACGTCTCGACATATTCAATAATGGAAACGTAAGGGCTTGTCACCTAGCTCGTCGCGTTGGGGTCGGCTAAAAGAGCTGATGCTGGAGGAATCACGTCAATGCGCAGAGGCATGTTAGCCGTCGCCAGTCACGCTGGCGTCGTTCATTCGGGGGAGGCGCGAACGGAAGCCGATGCAATCTCGGCACTTGCCGCACTTGCACAACCGACGCGGCTCGCGATCTTTCGCCTTCTCGTCAAGCATGAGCCGATCGGAATCACGGCCGGGGTCATCGCCGAAACGGTTGGCGCGCCGCACAATACGCTTTCGTCACATCTCGCCATTCTGGTGCGCGCGGGTCTGTTACGCAGCGCCCGGGACGGCCGGACGATCGTTTACCGTTCGGACGTCGACGGCATGCAGTCGCTGATTTCGTTTCTGATCAGGGATTGCTGCGACGGGCACCCCGAGCTCTGCGGACTTTTGGCCACCGACCTTGGCGCGGCTTGCGGTTGCGGACCAACGGCGAAGAAGGCCGCCTCAAGGAAGCCAATTGCACGGAAGAAAAAACTCGTTCGCGCTCGATAGTCCTGTTGCCATACCCGTTCATTCCATATTGGCCAACAGGCGGGATTCGTCACGCCGCCTGCCCGAGATCAATCCGGTTCTTTGCTTTGCGAGCGCTGCCGCGGGCCATGCGCCGCGCGCCATGTGACCCTTCGGCGCAGCCAACCCTGCGCTTGATTCAGGTCAATGCGTCTCGCCTCGATCCTGTCCCAGCATGGCGGCAGGAGAAGGCCCATGTACAAGCATATCCTGCTTCCCACGGACGGATCTGAGCTGTCGAAAGCGGCGATCAAGCACGGCATCGCCCTGGCGAAAGCCATCGGCGCGAAGGTCACCGCGGTGGTGGTATCGACGCCGTTGAATTCCCTGGTGGTCGATCCCAGCATCGTCTCAAGCGCGCTCGATCAGTACAAGGCGCTGGTCGCCGAGCAGACCGCGAAATATCTCGACAACATCAGCCGCAATGCGCGGGAGGCGGGCGTCGATTGCATGACGCTGTGCATCGAACACGACAAGCCCTATGCGGCGATCGTCGATACCGCCAAGAGGCAGGGTTGCGACCTCGTCGTGATGGCGTCGCACGGCCTGCGCGGCGTGTCCGCGATCCTCGGCAGCGAGACGCTGAAGGTGCTGACGCACACCTCGGTGCCGATCCTGGTCTATCGCTGAGCCGGCCGGCTAACCGGTCCTGGCCCGCATGGAGTAGAGCCCGACGGCCAGCAGCGAGGCGGCCGTCAACACGACGCCGAGTGCGAGCATCGCCTCGCGCGATACCGTCGCCGCCAGATAAACCCCGATCGCCGCCCCCATCATCTGCCAGAAGCCGAGCAGCGCGGACGCCGCGCCCGCCTTTTCGCCGAACGGGGACAGCGCCTGCGCGGTGCCGAGCGGATTGACGATGCCCATGCCGAGCAGAAAGACGCACATGGCGCCCAGGAACGGCAGGAACGTCGCGTTGAAGCTCGCCACCAGCAGGATGGCGATGCTGCCGGCGGCCGCCGCCATCAGGCCGCCGCGGATCGAACGGTCGAGCCCGAAACGCGGCGCCAGCCGCGTGGCCAGCATGCCGGCGCCAAACACGATCATGACAGTGCCCGCGAAGAACAGCCCGAGCTCGATCGGCGTGAAGCCCAGCCCTTCGATCAGGATGCGCGGCGCCGCCGAAAACATCGCGAACAGTCCGCCCATGATCAGACTGACGGTCGCGGCCGGAACCAGAAAGCGGCGGTCGGTCGACAATTCCAAATAGGTCCTTGCGATCGCCAGCGGATCGAGCGGGATCCTTGTCGAGCGGTGGGTTTCGCAGAACACCGCGCCGTAGGCGATCGCGCCCAGCGCCGCGAACAACCCGACAAAGGCGAATCCGGAGCGCCAGCCGAAGTAATGATCGAGCGCCCCGCCCAGCAGCGGCGAGAAGCCGGGTGCCGCCGCCATCGCGATCATGATCAGCGCCATGGCGCGGGCCAGCGCAGCGCCCGAGAACAGGTCGCGGGCAATCGCGCGCGACAGCACCGAGGTGGCGCAGGCGCCGGCGGCCTGGATGACGCGTCCGGTCAGGAGGCTCGGCAGATCCTGGGCGAGGGTGCACCAGAGGCTGCCGGCGAGGAAGACGGCAAAACCCGTCAGCACCGGCCATCGCCTTCCATAGCGGTCCGAGACCGGTCCGACCACGAGCTGGCCGACCGCAAATACCGCGAGGAAGACGGTGATGGCCGAGGTGACGGCGGCGGTCGATACGTTCAGGGAGGCGGCCATTTCCGGCAGCGAAGGCAGCAGGATGTTGGTGGCAAGGGTTCCGGTCGCCGCCAGCGCGGCGAGCACGGCGATCTGTGCGAACGTGGAGGAAACTGCAGGGCGAGATGCCGCGGCAACAGTGGAAATGGTCTCGTCGGCCATGGCGTCCCTCGTCACATTAAATGACGTATATCATATAATATGGCCGTGGGAATGCCGAATATCCACCCTCCTGCTTCTGAAATCGCGGCAAAGACGTGGCTGGCCGGGACATCTGGCGCGAAGACGCGCTTCGCGCTACCCCTGCCGTGACGGCGTCGATCCAGGTACCGGCTATCAAGGACGCGTTGCGCCTACGCGGCGTCGCAAGCCATCTCCGGCTGTCGCGCCAGCGAAACCGCGGGCGACATCAGGATCACCAGCGCCTGCGCGCCGAAGATCGCGGTGGCCAGATACAGGCACATCTCCGCGCCGTAGAGCCCGCCGACGATAGCGCCGAGCGCGGAACCGAGCGGGCGAGCGCCGTAGCTCATGATGTTGATCGCGGAGACCCGTCCCAGCAGCCGCGGCGGCGTCACCGATTGCCGCAACGTCGTGGTCGAGATCACCCACAGGATCGGGCCCACGCCGAGCAGGAAGAAGCTCAGGGCCGCCAGCGCCGGGGCGGGAACGACCGTCGTCAAGGCCATGATGCCCGCGGCGACAAAGCCGGTCACCGGTCCAAGCCCGATCACGACGCCGAAGGCGAGGCGGCGCATCACCCGCGTCGCCGCGAGCGCGCCGACCACCATGCCGACGCCGTACATCGCGAGCGTGGTGCCGACCCCGGTCGCGGACAGGCCGAGCCGGCGCACCGCATAGGGCACGAACACCGCGAGCAGCAGGAAGGAGGCGGTGTTGAAGATGAACTGGGTGATGAACACCGGCCGCAGCAGCGGATGATGCAGCACGAAGGCCGCGCCTTCCCGGATCTCCTGCAGCGGATGGCGGCGCGCCGCCGGTTGCCGGGCCGGCTCGTAGATCCCCGACAGCAGCACCACCGCGACGACCGACAGCGCCGCGGCGAAGCCGAAAGCGGGCGCCGCTCCGACCCATCCCACCAGCACGCCGCCGAGCGCCGGGCCCGAGGCAAAGGCAATGGTGCGCGCCAGTTCGATCCGCGCGTTGGCCGCCGGCAGCAATCGCGGGCTCACCAGCGAGGGCACCAGCGCGGGAGCTGCGACGCTATAGACCACGGTGCCGCAGACCGCGACGAAGCCCGCAGAGCGCGAGCAGCGGCAGGGTCAGGAGGTCCAGCCCGATCAGCGCGAGGATCGCGAGCAGCGCGGCGGCGCGCAACGCTTCCGCGCCGGCCATCAGCCGCCGCCGCGAAATGCGGTCGGCCAGCAGGCCCGCCGGAATCGCGAACAGGATGAACGGCAGGGTCAGCGCGGTCTGCAGGAGGCCGGTCTGGCCTTCGCCGACGCCGAGCAGGAGCACGGCCACGATGGGGGCGGCGGCCAGCGCGATCTGCTCGGCCGATTGCGCCGCGAGGTTGGACCAGGCCAGCCGGTTGAAGGTCGGGGGCAGGAGGGGAGGGTTTTGGGTCGCGGACATGGCGTCTTTCCTTGCATTCGTCGATTGGCCGGCATTGTCTGCCCCTGAGGACGCACCAAGCCACCCGCTTCCCGACAGCCCTGGTCGACTAGATGCAGTTGCAAATGAGTTGCAATAAAAGCCCAAATCCGGCATCCTGCTGAAATGGATGCACGCGCCTCCCGTTTGGCTCCTGATGCTGCGCCCGAGGCGATAAGCGCCGGCGGCTGGCGCGCCGATGCTGCGGCCGATGTCCAGCGAAGTCTGCCGGAGGTCTACGGCAGCATCTCGGTTCCCCGGGGTGGCCACTGGTCTCGCCGGCTGCTGGCCTTTGCCGGCCCCGGCTACCTCGTTTCAGTCGGCTACATGGATCCCGGCAATTGGGCGACGGACCTCGCGGGCGGGTCGAGGTTCGGCTACACGCTGCTGTCGGTCATCCTGCTCTCGAACCTGATGGCGATCCTGCTGCAGGCGCTGGCGGCGCGTCTGGGCATCGTCACCGATCGCGACCTCGCGCAGGCCTGCCGCGCCACTTACTCCCGTCCTGTCAACCTGCTGCTCTGGCTGGCCTGCGAGGCGGCGATCATTGCCTGCGATCTCGCCGAGGTCATCGGCACGGCGATCGCCCTGAAGCTGCTGTTCGGCATTCCCCTGGTCGGCGGGGCGCTGATCGCCGCGCTGGACGCGTTCCTGCTGCTGGTCCTGATGAACAAGGGCTTTCGCTTCCTCGAAGCGTTCGTCATCGCGCTCCTGATCGTCATCGCGGTCTGCTTCGCCATCCAGATCGCCGCTGCCGCGCCGCCGGTCGCCGCGATGCTGCGCGGCTTCGTGCCGTCCGCCGGGATATTGACCGATCCCGAAATGCTCTACGTCGCCATCGGCATCATCGGGGCAACGGTGATGCCGCATAATCTCTATCTGCACTCCTCGATCGTGCAGACCCGCGCCTACCCGCGCTCGGACGAAGGCCGCCGCGATGCGATCAAATGGGCCACGGCGGATTCCACCATCGCGCTGATGCTGGCCCTGTTCATCAATGCCGCGATCCTGATCGTCGCCGCCGCGACGTTCCATACCAGCGGCCATGCCGACGTGGCTGAAATCGGCCAGGCCTACGAGCTGCTGTCGCCGCTGCTCGGTCTTGGTATGGCATCGACCCTGTTCGCGGTGGCGCTGCTCGCATCCGGCCTCAACTCGACGGTGACGGCGACGCTGGCGGGGCAGATCGTGATGGAGGGGTTCCTTCATTTGCGTCTGCCGAGCTGGGCGCGGCGGCTTCTGACGCGCGGCATCGCCATCGTGCCGGTCATCGTCGTCACCGCGCTGTATGGCGAGCGCGGCACCGGAGAGCTTCTGGTCTTCAGTCAGGTGCTGCTGTCGATGCAGCTTCCGTTCGCCGTCATTCCGCTGGTGCGGTTCGTGTCCGACCGGCGCAAGATGGGCGAGTTTGCCATATCGCGCCCGCTCGCCGCCGCGGCGTGGATCGTCGCCGGCATCATCGTCGCTCTCAACGCCAAGCTGCTGTTCGACACGCTGTTCGGCTGAAGCTCAACCTAGTCCTGCGGCTCGCTCGAGACCTCGCCTGAGGCGTCGATGCGCAGCCAGCCGGAGGGGGCTAGCCGCTGCTGCGGCAGGAAACGGCCCTTGTAGTCCATCTTCTTGGAGCCTTCGATCCAGTAGCCGAGATAGACGTAAGGCAGGCCCTGCCGCCTCGCGCGCGCGAGGTGGTCGAGGATCATGAAGGTGCCGAGCGACCGGCTGACTTCCGACGGTTCGAAGAACGAATAGACCATCGACAGGCCGTCCGAGAGCACGTCGGTCAAGGCCACCGCCAGCAATTCCTCGCCGCGGCCGTTCAGGCCGCTACCTTCGCCGCGGCGGCGGTACTCGATGATGCGGGTTTCGACGTGGCTGTCCTCCACCATCATCGCGTAATCCAGCACGGTCATGTCGGCCATGCCGCCATGGCGATGGCGCTGGTCGAGATAGGCGCGGAAAACCGAATATTGTTCCGAGGTGGGCACCGCGCTGCGCTGCTCGCCAATGATATCGGCGTTGCGGGCCAGAACCTTGCGCAGGTTGCGCGAGGGGCGGAACTCGTTGGCGATGACGCGGATGGAAACGCAGGCCCGGCACTGGTCGCAGGCCGGCCGGTAGGCGATCGACTGGCTGCGCCGGAAGCCGCCATGGGTCAAAAGGTCGTTGAGATCGCCCGCCTTGTCGCCGACCAGATGCGTGAACACCTTGCGCTCGTGCCGGCCCGGCAGATAGGGGCAGGGCGAGGGCGCAGTCAGATAGAATTGCGGGGTATCACGCGAGTGCTGGGTCACGGGATGTCGTCAGTCTCCGAAAGCCGGAGGCCAGCATCGCGCCGCGGAGGCTGACCGTCAATTGGTTTGGGTTTAGAACGATCGTGCCGACTGTACCACGGGAGTGCGGACCGAACTGTTAATGACCACGGTTCCCAGCACGATATCGTGCAGCAGCCGACGCCGGGCATTGAACGGTCCGACCAGCAGCACCAGGGGCGACAGGAACGAAATCGAAACCCAGAACAGCACCGCGTGCATGGCGCCGAGCACGAAATAGCCCGGTGCGCCGTACCAGGTGCGCAGCTCCAGATCCATCACGCGCATGCCGAGCGTGGCCGAATAGGGCCCGCCGATCGAGGCGCCGTAATAGACCACGGCCCAGATCACGGTCGCCGGCCACGCCAGCCAGAACAGCGCCCAGCCAAGCCCGAGCGTGATCAGCCCGAACACCGCGATGAAGAGGTAACCGAGGATCACCGGGACCGAGATGACCACGAGGTCGATCAGGAACGCCAGTACCCGCCGCATCAGCACGCCGCGAAACAGTTCCGGCTGCAGATAAGGATCGAATGCATGCGGCTGAACCCCGCCGCTGCTGCGCCAGCCGCCCCCGGAATTCCCCGAACCGCTGTCAGACATGATCAGTCCTCCCGACCGTGCATTCCCGAAAGCGAGACATGGGAACCGCCATGGCGCTTGCAAGCCCCGCGAAAATTACCTGAGCGCAATATTCGGGCGATTCGGCGGCTGGATCGCCCGGGCAGCTATTACCCCGTCATTGCGAGGAGCGAAGCGACCAAGCAATCCATACCTCCTTTTAGGGGCTATGGATTGCTTCGCTGCGCTCGCAATGACGTGGAAAGAGCGGGACTTCGCGCCTCAGCGCTCCGCCTTGAGCTTTTCCGCCGCCTGCGGCGCGAAATAGGTCAGGATCCCGTCGGCGCCGGCGCGCTTGAATCCCACCAGGCTTTCCATCATCGCCCGCTCGCCGTCGATCCAGCCATTGTTGGCGGCGCCCGCGATCATCGCGTATTCGCCGGACACCTGATAGACGAAGGTCGGCATGCCGAAGGTGTCTTTGACGCGGCGTAGCACGTCGAGATAGGGCATACCCGGCTTCACCATCACCATGTCGGCGCCTTCGGCGATGTCGAGTTCGACCTCGCGCAGCGCCTCGTCCGAATTGGCGCTGTCCATCTGGTAGGTGCGCTTGTCGCCGGTCAGCGTCTTGGCCGAGCCGATGGCGTCGCGGAACGGGCCGTAGAAGGCGGAAGCGTATTTCGCGGCATAGGCCATGATCTGGACGTCGAGGAAGCCGCTGGCGTCCAACCCCCCGCGAATGGCGCCGACGCGGCCGTCCATCATGTCCGAGGGCGCGATGATGTCGCAGCCGGCTTCGGCCTGTACCAGCGCCTGCCGCACCAGCACCGCCACCGTCTCGTCGTTGAGGATCCGGCCGTCCTCGATCAGCCCGTCATGGCCGTGGCTGGTGAAGGGATCGAGCGCGACGTCGCAGAGCACGCCGATCTCAGGGAATTCCTTCTTGATCGCACGCACCGATTTGCAGACGAGATTGTCGGGATTGGTGGCCTCCGTGCCGTGCTCGTCGCGCAACGAGGGCTCGGTATAGGGAAACAATGCGATGCAGGGGATGTTCAGCCTGGCCGCGCGCTCGGCGTCGCGCACCGCCTGGTCGACCGAAAGCCGTTCGACGCCGGGCATCGAGGCAACCGGCGCGCGCACATTGTGTCCGTCGACCACGAACAGGGGCCAGATCAGGTCGTCCGTGGTCAGGACGTTTTCCCGGACCAGCCGGCGCGCCCATTCCGCCTTGCGGTTGCGGCGCGGACGAACCACCAGGTCGAGGGCAGGGGCGGCCTGCGCGGTCTGGTGCCGCGGCGCATCACGCATTTCGATCGGTCGCCCGAATTTGATCGCCATTTTGTTCATCTCTCCTCGAAAGGCCGTTCCAACCCTAGCACCTTGCACGGCTTTCGTCACCGCGGCCTTGACCTGCCGCAAGGGGCGATGGATCAAGGGGCGGCCGATTGATTTTGCGCCGCCAAGGGGCCAAGAAACGTCAAGAAACGTATCGTCAACAGAGTCTCCAGATGCGCCTTCGCATGCAAGTTTTCAAATGGACCTGAATTCACAGCCCAATTCGCAGCCCAAATCACACCCCACGAGCGGTCCGGATGTCTGAAACCTCATCGCGCGACAATTCGCGGGACAAGGCCATGTCGGTGGCCGCGATTTCGTCCGAGCGGATCGAATCCGACGACAATGTGTGGACCCGGCGGCTGGTGTATTTCCTGCGCATCATGGCCGTCGTCTCCGTGATCAAGGGGCTCTACCACTGGGCGCAGGTGACGGGTTTCGTCGGCGGCGAGGAAGACGCCTTCGAGAACCAGCCGATGGCGTGGCAGACCGCGACCGTCTATTTCGCGGTGATCGAACTCGTCGCCGCGGTGGGACTCTGGCTGGCGACGCCGTGGGGCGCGGTGGTGTGGCTGACCACCGTGGTGTCGATGGCGGTGATCGAGCTGATGTTTCCGGGAATCTATGGCGGCAGCCTGACGGTTGTCGGTGTCGAAGCCCTGATGCTGGGTGCGTATCTCGCGCTGGCCTGGATGGCCGCGCGCGAACGGCCGCCATAGCCGTCTTGCACGCGGGAGAAATTCGCGCAGCGCTTTACACGATCCCGGCTTGGAAAATGATGTACGCGATCTCCGAAAGATCGGGGGTAGGCTATACAAATTGTTTCCAGGATTTGCCCGGTAACTTTTCGCTCACCCTAACGTTTCGCCACACCCGTTACGCAGGTCTTTCCAATTTGAAGGATGCTGTTCCCATATGCGACAGGACGCGCCAACGAAGCGTGAACAGGGCGGTCTCACCCTCAATGAAAGGTTGCCAAAAGTCCTTTATCCATGGGCTTAATCCACGATTCACTGTCTTAAATTCATGATCTCTTTATTGTCTTATTTAAGCGGATCTTCAACCGGCCGGCTTAAGTTGTGACTATCAGACGGGACCAAAGTTTCGTCGAATAAGTCGATAAAAACGACAACAGGGGAAGTGTCATGATGAAAGCCGTTGCAACGGCGGTGGATGCCGCCGAGCGCGCTCCCGGGGCTCCGGTTCAGCCGCTCTATCTGGAAGCGTTGACTTTGGTGGAGCGGCTGCATCGCCGCCTGCTCGACGTGATCAAGGACGAGTTCGATCGTCGCGGTCGCGCCGACATCAATTCGGTGCAGGCGCTCTTGCTCTACAACATCGGCGACAAGGAACTGACCGCGGGCGAACTGCGCACGCGCGGTTACTACCTCGGCTCCAACGTCTCCTACAACCTGAAGAAGCTGGTCGAACTCGGCTTCCTCGATCATCAGCGCTCGCGCGTCGATCGCCGCTCGGTGCGCATCCGCCTCACCGCGCAGGGCCAGGAAATCCGCAAGATCGTCGATGCGCTCTACCAGAAGCACGTCAAGACGGTGGAGCAGGTCGGCGGCATCTCGAACGAGGAGTTCGCGACCCTGAACAAGTCGCTGCACCGGCTCGAGCGGTTCTGGACCGACCAGATCCTGTATCGGCTCTGAGATTTCTTTCGGCCAAGCCGGCGTTCTCAAGAAGACCGGCAGCCACGCGATAAAACAACAAAGAGACTTCCCCCAAGCGCATCGGCCGGGTTTCCCCGGACCGGTGCGTTTTGTTTTCCTGACCGAAGCAACCAGATCGTGATTGCCCACCAGGGCCTCATGGTTCTCGCGGCGATGCGAAGCATCGTGCGGAGACTTGTGGCGTTGCCGCGCTCCTCACCACGAGGGTCTCTGGCAACTCCTCATCCTGAGGAGCATCGCGAAAGCGATGCGTCTCGAAGGATGAAGGCCCGGGAAGACCTCCGGCCAAAATACCGGTTTCCGGATGGAACCTTTGCCCGCTGCCGTGCTTATCCCCCACAACGAAGGGAGCGGGCCATGCTGGTCGAGCGCGGATTGCGGGTCATGAACGTCGAAGCAGTCGGCGATGCCTATGCCATCGCCTTGAATTATCTGTGCCGCACCGGCGCCATCACCGACAGCTTTGTCACCGACGAACGGCTGCTGCAGATCATCGTCGAGATGTTTCAGCAGGGCGAAATGAACCGGCTCCGGCTCGCCAACAGGGCGATCGCAAGGTTCGAGGCCGACGAGTTGGTCTGATTCCCCTTGAGCGAAGAGGATGCCATGGAAGCCGCCATCGACCGTATCATGATGACCTACGATCTCCTGGTGAACCGCTCCGCCGCCGCCAGCGCGGAGGCGCGCGCGAAAGTGACGGAGTATCTCGCCACGCTGATGGAGGCCGGCGAGAAGGACACCCACCGGCTGACCGTGTGCGGGCTGACGTACTTGCGCGAACTCGACGGCTCCAGCGATCCGGTGAAGGCGGGATTTACCGGGCTTTGAGCAGAGCGCGGGCTGCGCATTTTTAGCGCGTCATGGCCGGGCGTGGCCCGGCCGGCTGCCTGCATGTCGTTGGCTATGACGGGTCGTACACGTCGCTGACGCCTCACAAAAATATCTGATACACCTCGGCGCTCAACAAGACACGCCCGAGGAAACCCCATGCTCACGCTGCATCACCTCAACGACTCCCGTTCGCAACGGATCCTGTGGCTGCTGGAAGAACTCGGCACGCCGCACGAGATAAAGCGCTATCAGCGCGACGCGCAGACGCGGCTGGCGCCGCCGGAGCTGAAGGCGGTGCATCCGCTCGGCAAGTCGCCCATCATCGTCGACGGCGATGTCAGGATCGCGGAATCGGGCGCGATCGTCGATTACATCATCCGCCGTTACGGCAAGGGCGCGATGATGCCGGCTCCCGGCACCTCCGAGTACGAGGCCTATAACGAGTGGCTGCACTACTCGGAAGGCTCGGCGATGCTGCCGCTGATGCTCAACCTCTATGTCGGCAGGTTGAAGGAGGCCGGCTCCCCCTTGCATCCGCGCATCGACAGCGAGACTCGCCAATCACCTCGGCTATGTCGAAGGCGCGCTGAAGGGCAGGGAATTCTTCGTCGGCAACTCGCTGACCGGCGCCGACATCCAGATGAGCTTTGTCGGCGAGATGGCAAAAGTGTTCGACAGGCTCGGACCGTATCCTGATTTGAGCGCGTGGTTGTCGCGGATGCACGCGCGGCCGGCGTTCCAGCGCTCGGTCGAGAAGGGCGGGGCGTACCGGTTCGCGAAGTAGCGGACGGTGGTGTGGTCCACCCGATATTTCGATTGTCATTCCGGGATGCGCCTCTTGGCGCAGGCCCGGAATCCATAACCACGAATGGGGGTTATGGATTCCGGGCTCATCGCGGAGCTTGTCATCGGGCGGCGCAGAGCGCCGACCGGTTGGCGATGCCCCGGAATGACGGTGTCGGCTCGATCCAGACAACCCGACGGGCAAATCACCGGGCTGTCTTCTGTGGTGCCTGTCCAGCCCCTTTTGCAAAAATATTCTGATTTTCCGAATTCGCAAATCACTTTATATCCTCCGCCGTCCCGTCCCACTCGAGGGGCGCTGGCCATCGTCACAGACGCGGGGCGGGATGCGGTGGACGTGAGCGGCGCGACTGACGAGAGCGCCTGGCTTGCGGACGGCCAAGTCGTGTGGTCCTGACGCCTCGACGCTGGCGTCAAGTCGGCAGCTAAGTCGCTACCGATGACGGTGACAAAAAAGCCCGATCGCCGGGGAGATCACGAAGTAAGCCGTAAACCATTGCGTGCGGGGATGCCGGGTGATTTCCGGTGCGACCGCTGTGAATACTCGTGTGCATTTTTTCACTACCCACTTCGCACACGAGGCTGCGGTGCACTGGGCACCCGGCATTCCCCGCGCCCTCGCGCGTGGCGGGGAAGGGTTGGCAAGGCTCGGTCCGTTTGCACCGCAGGCACGCGAGTTCGCGTGAGCCACGTCGCCCGGCGACCGCCGCGACCGCTACTCCGCGGCTTCGCGGGAGGAGCGGGAGGCCAAGCGCGGAGCCGGTGGCATCGGACAGCGCAGGCCGGGGCGACGAACTGGAGCGGTCTGGAACCCGCCCATCCACCACCATATCTTGCATAAATATCAGCCACGTACCGCAAGTGCTTGGCCGCCGCCGCCCGATATGGTATCTCGCCAAACGCCGCTTTCGATCGCCACACATGACCGGCCGCAACGCCCCTAACAGGTTGCGGCGGTGGAGATATTTCGCCGATGACCCCTCCGTCTGCCAGCGCCAAGACCGCTTCCGCGCCCAACTCGTTCTTCACCGCCACGCTTGAGCAGGCCGATCCCGAGATCGCCGCGGCGATCCGGGGCGAACTCGGTCGCCAGCGCCACGAGATCGAGCTGATCGCCTCGGAGAACATCGTCAGCCGGGCGGTGCTGGAAGCGCAGGGCTCGGTGATGACGAACAAGTACGCGGAAGGCTATCCGGGCAATCGCTATTACGGCGGCTGCGAATGGGTCGATGTCGCCGAGACGCTGGCGATCGAGCGCGCCAAGAAATTGTTCGGTGCGGGCTTTGCCAATGTGCAGCCGAATTCGGGCAGCCAGATGAACCAGGCGGTGTTCCTGGCGCTGCTGCAGCCCGGCGATACCTTCATGGGACTGGATCTCGCGGCCGGCGGCCATCTCACCCACGGCTCGCCCGTCAACATGTCCGGCAAATGGTTCAAGGCCGCGCACTACACGGTGCGGCGCGAGGACCAGATCATCGACATGGATGCGGTGGCCAATCAGGCCGAAGAGGTGCGGCCGAAACTGATCATCGCCGGCGGCTCGGCCTATTCGCGCGCGTGGGACTTCAAGCGCTTTCGCGAGATCGCCGACAGCGTCGGCGCCTATCTGTTGGTCGACATGGCGCATTTCGCCGGTCTCGTCGCCGGCGGCGTGCATGCGTCGCCGGTGCCGCACGCGCACGTCACCACCACCACCACGCACAAGTCGCTGCGCGGCCCGCGCGGCGGCCTGATCCTCTGCAATGACGAGGCGCTCGCCAAGAAGCTGAACTCGGCGATCTTCCCGGGGCTGCAGGGCGGCCCGCTGATGCATGTGATCGCGGCCAAGGCGGTGGCGTTCGGCGAGGCGCTGCGTCCGGACTTCAAGGTCTACGCCAAGAACGTGGTCGAGAACGCCAGGGCGCTGGCGGAAGCGATGCGCGGCCACGGCTTCGACATCGTCTCCGGCGGCACCGACAACCATCTGATGCTGGTCGACCTCAGGCCGAAGGGGCTGAAGGGCAACGTCTCGGAAAAGGCGTTGGTGCGCGCGGCAATCACCTGCAACAAGAACGGCATCCCCTTCGATCCGGAAAAGCCGTTCGTCACCTCGGGCCTTCGCTTAGGGACCCCGGCGGCGACCACGCGCGGTTTCGGGGTCGGCGAATTCAAGCAGGTCGCGGGCTTCATCGCCGAGGTCTTGAACGCGATCGCGCAGTCGCAGGACGGCAAGGCGCCGCTGGTGGAATCAGCGATCAAGGAAAAGGTGAAAGCGCTCACCGACCGCTTCCCGATTTATCAGTAAGGTCTTTAGTGAGGTTTTAGCCGGATGCGTTGCCCCAGTTGCAACAGTCTCGATACCCAGGTGAAGGACTCGCGTCCGACCGAGGATTCCGCCGTGATCCGGCGGCGGCGGGTGTGCGTCGCCTGCAACTTCCGCTTCACCACCTTCGAGCGGGTGCAACTGCGCGAGCTCACGGTCATCAAGCGCAACGGCCGAAGGGTGCCGTTCGACCGCGACAAGCTGGTACGCTCGGTGCAGATCAGTTTGCGCAAGCGCCCCGTCGATCCCGAGCGCGTCGAGAAGATGGTCTCGGCCATCGTGCGCGAGCTCGAAAGCGGCGGCGAGGCCGAGATTTCGTCGGAGGCGATCGGCGAGATCGTGATGGAGCATCTGCGCCAGCTCGACGACGTCGCCTATGTCCGCTTCGCCTCGGTCTACCGCAATTTCCGCGAGGCAAAGGATTTTGAAGCCGTGCTCGGCGAATTGTCCGGCGAGGACGACGCGCGGATCGCCCTGTTACGCAAATGATCTTCCGCATCCTGGAAGACCAGTACGCGCAGAAATCCAAGGACGCCAAGGCCGCCGACCGGCGCTTCATGCAGCTTGCGCTGACGCTCGGCCGGCGCGGGCAGGGCCGCACCTGGCCAAATCCCGCCGTCGGCGCGGTCGTGGTCAAGGACGGCGTCATCGTCGGCCGCGGCTGGACCCAGCCAGGCGGCCGTCCCCATGCCGAGCCGGAGGCGCTTATGCGCGCGGGCGAAGCCGCCCGCGGCGCCACGCTCTACGTGACGCTGGAGCCGTGCTCGCATTTCGGCAAGTCGCCGCCCTGCGCCGATGCCATCATCGCGGCGGGCATCGCGCGGGTCGCATCGGCGATCGAGGATCCGAATCCAGAAGTCGCCGGGCAGGGCCACGCCCGGCTGCGCGCCGCCGGCATCACGGTCGAGATCGGGCTCGGCGCCGTGGAAGCCGCGCGCGATCATGCCGGTCATTTCCGGTGCGTCCGCGACAAGCGTCCGCATGTCATTCTCAAACTCGCCGTGTCCTCCGACGACAAGATCGCGGCGGCCGGCCGCAAGCCGGTTACGATAACGGGCGAAGCTGCGAAATCGCGGGTGCACCTCTTGCGCGCGCAATGCGACGCCATCCTGGTCGGTATCGGAACGGTGCTTTCGGACGATCCGCTCCTGACCTGCCGCCTGCCGGGCATGGAGGCGCGTTCGCCGGTGCGGGTGGTGCTGGACCCGCGCTTGCGGATATCAGGCACCAGCCGGCTGGTTCATTCCGCCCGCGGGACGCCGTTATGGGTGATGGCGTCCGAACTGGCGGAGGCGCCGGCCGCGATGAAGCTCGGGGCCGCAGGCGCGCAGGTGATACGGCTGGCGCCGCCCAAATCCTCGCCTGGGCTTGATCCGGCGGCCGTGCTGCACGCGCTTGCCGAGAAGGGCATCACACGCCTGCTCGTGGAAGGCGGCGCGCGGGTGGCGTCGTCCTTTGTCGCCGCCGGCCTCGTCGACGAGGTCTGGCTGCTGCGCGGTCCCGATCCGATCGGCGCCGACGGCATCGCCGCGCTGGACGCATTGCCGCTCACCGCAATCACGCAGTCGCCCGCGCTGAAGGTCCGTGCTAGCGAAACGTTGCAAAAGGATACTCTTACCATCTACGAGCGCGCTTGATGTTCACTGGGATTGTCACCGATGTCGGCGAGATCGTCAGCCTGACGCCAACGGCGCAGGGACAGCTGCATCGCCTGCGCATCGCCTGCCGCTATGACCGCGCCACCATCGCGGACGGCGCCTCGATCGCCTGCAACGGCGTTTGCCTGACCGTGGTCGCCTCGGGCGTCGAGGCCGGCAAGACCTGGTTCGACGTCGATGCCGCCGCCGAGACGCTTGCGCATGACCACCGCGAAGCACTGGCGCGCGGGAACCAGGCTCAATCTCGAGCGCGCGCTCAAGATCGGCGACGAACTCGGCGGCCATATCGTCGCCGGCCATGCCGACGGGATCGCCACCATCATTGGGCGAGACGATCTGCCCGATATGGCGAGGTTCGAGCTCGCAACCACGCGCGAGCTGGCGCGCTTCATCGCGCCGAAAGGTTCCGTGACGCTGGATGGCGTGTCGCTGACCGTGAATACCGTCAAAGACGTCGCCTTTTCGGTGCTGATCATCCCGCATACCCTCAATGTCACGACGCTAAGCGGCTGGCGGCAAGGCAGCGAGGTCAATATCGAGGTCGACCTGATGGCGCGTTACGCCGCGCGGCTTTCGGAAATGAAATAGGCGGCCGCCCTTGGCTTTGGACGCCGCTGCGCCTAAAACGCGCAACGATTAGCTCAATATTGACGGGATCGAAGATGGCAGACGCGCGGCGCGCACCTTTGAAGGATCAGACCGACATTTCCGGCGCGCGCGCGCTGATCGTCGAGGCGCGCTTCTATGACGATATTCAGGATGCGCTGATGGAAGGCGCGGTCGCCGAACTGAAGGCCGCGGGCCTCACGCACGACGTCATCACGGTGCCCGGCGCGCTGGAAATTCCGGCCGCGATCGCCATCGCGCTCGATGCCGCCGAAAGCACCGGCAAGCCCTACGACGCCGCGATCGCGCTCGGCTGCGTGATCCGGGGCGACACCATCCATTTCGAAATCGTCTCGATGGAATCCTCGCGCGCGCTGATGGACCTCGCGGTGGCGCGAAAGATGCCGCTCGGCAACGGCATCATCACCGTCAATACCGAGGCGCAGGCCTGGGCGCGGGCGCGCGCCAGCGAGCTCAACAAGGGCGGCGACGCCGCGCGCGCGGCACTGGCGATGCTGAGGATCAAGCGCCGGCTGACGCGGGTCTGATCATGGTGGAGAACAAGAAAGCCAAGCCAGCCAAGGGGCCCGACCGCAAAGCCAACCGGCGCGGCGCGGCGCGGCTCGCCGCGGTGCAGGCGCTGTACCAGATGGACATCGGCGGCGCCGGCATCAACGACATCTTCGCCGAGTTCGAGAGCCATTGGCTCGGCAACGAGGTCGAGGGCGACAAATACCTGCCGGCCGAGGCGGCGTTCTTCAAGGATATCGTCGCCGGCGTGGTGCGCGACCAGGCAAAGCTCGATCCCCTGATCGACGATGCGCTTTCGAAGGGCTGGCCGCTGAAGCGGATCGACGCCATCTTGCGCGCGGTGCTGCGGGCGGGTTCCTACGAACTGGAGCATCGCAAGGACGTGCCCGGCCGTGTCGTGGTGTCGGAATATGTCGACGTCGCGCACGCCTTCGTCGAAGCCGAGGAGACCGGCATGGTGAACGCGGTGCTCGACCAGATCGCCCGCCAGTTCCGTGCCGACGAGTTTTCGCGGGCCGGCGGCTGACATGACCGCTCCCGGTGCAGGTGCATCCGGTGAAGACGCGCTGATCGCGCGCTATTTCAAGCCGCTCGCGACGGAGCCAGGCGCGTTCGGTCTCGTCGACGACGCAGCGATTCTCAAAGCGACCGGTGAAGATCTGGTGGTGAAGACGGACGCTATCGTCGAAGGCGTGCATTTTCTCCCCGACGATCCGCCGGACACCGTCGCGCGCAAGGCGCTGCGGGTGAACCTGTCGGATCTCGCCTCCAAAGGAGCAGCGCCTTGCGGTTTCCTGCTGACCCTGGCGCTGCGCAAGGCAGACGATTCCTGGCTCGCGCCGTTCGCGCGCGGCCTTGGCGAGGATGCGGCACAGTATGGCTGTCCGCTGCTCGGCGGCGATACCGTCTCCACCCCGGGTCCGCTGATGATTTCGATCGCGGCGTTCGGACGCGTGCCCTCGGGCAAGATGGTCCATCGCTTCGGCGCGCAACCCGGCGACCGCGTGGTGGTGACGGGGACGATCGGCGACGCTTCGCTCGGTCTCGATATCCTGAAGGGCGGCGCGGCGGCTACGGCGTTGGCCGACGATCCCGCGGCGAGGGCCTTTCTGATCGGACGCTATCGCGTGCCGCAGCCGCGCAATGCGTTGGCAGAGGCCGTTCGCGATCACGCCAGCGCGTCGATGGACGTGTCGGACGGCCTTGCGGGCGATCTCGCCAAGCTCTGTACGGCCTCCGGCGTCTCGGCGGTGATCGATGGGCCGGGAATTCCCTTGTCTGCGCCGGCAGCAAACCTGCTCGCGCGCGGAACCGTCGGCATCGGAACCCTCGTTTCCGCCGGCGACGATTACGAGATCCTGTGCTCGATATCTGAGAATCGGTACGAGGCCTTTGCCCGGGCCGCTCGCCTGGCCGGGGTGGCGGTGACCTCGATCGGAACGGTCATCGCGGGCAAGGCGTCCCCAAGATTTCTGGACGCGCAGGGCAGGGAAGTACCGCTGCCGCGCCTGTCCTACAGCCATTTCTAGATTTTTGGAGAAAGGCCCGCGCAAATACCTGCCGAAATCCGCGTTTTAGGCGCTCCGCGGCGTTGCACCCGGCATATGATTTTGGCATGGTCCGGCCCGATTTAAGGCCGACCTTTTGGGCAGGGATGGCCTTCTTTTTATGCGCCGGCCGCTCCCGCGGTGACAGGCGTGGGGTGAAACAATCTGAGGCAAATTCAATGACAGCATTATGGGCGATTGTGCTCTGCGGAGCGCTTTCCATCGTTTACGCCATCTGGGCGACGACCTCGGTTTTGAAAGCCGATGCCGGCAATCCGCGGATGCAGGAGATCGCGGCGGCGGTGCGCGAAGGCGCGCAGGCCTATCTGCGGCGCCAATACACCACGATCGGCATCGTCGGCGTCGTGATCTTCGCGCTCTTGGCCTACTTCCTCGGCATGCTGGTGGCGGTCGGCTTTGCGGTCGGCGCCATCCTGTCGGGCGCGGCAGGCTTCATCGGCATGAACGTCTCGGTGCGCGCCAACGTTCGTACCGCGCAGGCCGCGACCATCTCGCTGGCCGGCGGACTTGAACTCGCGTTCAAGGCCGGCGCGATCACCGGGCTTCTGGTCGCCGGTCTCGCGCTGCTCGGCGTGACGATCTACTTCGCCTACCTCACGCACTTCCTGGGTCTTGCGGCCAACAGCCGCACGGTCGTCGATGCGATGGTGGCGCTCGGCTTCGGCGCCTCGCTAATCTCGATCTTCGCACGTCTCGGCGGCGGCATCTTCACCAAGGGCGCCGACGTCGGCGGCGATCTCGTCGGCAAGGTCGAAGCCGGCATTCCCGAGGACGATCCGCGCAACCCCGCCACCATCGCCGACAACGTCGGCGACAATGTCGGCGACTGCGCCGGCATGGCGGCCGACCTGTTCGAGACCTATGCGGTGACCGCGGTCGCCACCATGGTGCTGGCCGCGATCTTCTTCGCGACCTCGCCGCTGCTGGTCAACATGATGACGCTGCCGCTCGCCATCGGCGGCGTCTGCATCATCACCTCGATCATCGGCACCTTCTTCGTCAAGCTCGGCGCCAGCCAGTCGATCATGGGCGCGCTGTACAAGGGCCTGATCGCCACCGGCGTCCTGTCGCTGATCGGTGTCGCCGCCGTCATCAACTGGCTGGTCGGCTTCGGCCCGCTGGAGGGCGTGAAGTTCACCGGCATGGCGCTGTTCGAGTGCGG
Organism: uncultured Alphaproteobacteria bacterium; assembly: GCA_963831585.1. Taxonomy (GTDB): domain Bacteria; phylum Pseudomonadota; class Alphaproteobacteria; order Rhizobiales; family Xanthobacteraceae; genus Bradyrhizobium. Next base: position 161,137 of record CAWHRA010000015.1, read on the forward strand.
CGTCGTCGGCCTCGTCGTCACCGGCCTGATCATCTGGATCACCGAATACTACACCGGCACCGACTATCGCCCGGTGAAGTCGATCGCGGCCGCGTCCGTCACCGGTCACGGCACCAACGTGATCCAGGGCCTGGCGATCTCGATGGAATCCACCGCGGCTCCCGCGATGGTGATCATTGCCGGCATTCTCGTCACCTACAGCCTTGCCGGCCTGTTCGGTATCGCGATCGCCACCACGACGATGCTGGCTTTGGCCGGCATGATCGTGGCGCTCGACGCCTTCGGCCCGGTCACCGACAATGCCGGCGGCATCGCCGAAATGGCTGGCCTGCCCAAGGAAGTCCGCAAGGCGACCGACGCGCTCGACGCGGTCGGCAACACCACCAAGGCCGTCACCAAGGGCTACGCGATCGGCTCGGCCGGTCTCGGCGCGCTGGTGCTGTTCGCGGCCTACAATGAAGACCTCAAGTTCTTCATCGGCAACACCGCGAAGTTTCCGTACTTCCAGGGCGTGGTGCCCGACTTCTCGCTGAACAACCCCTACGTCGTGGTCGGCCTGCTGTTTGGCGGCCTGCTGCCGTTCCTGTTCGGTGCGATGGGGATGACGGCGGTCGGCCGCGCGGCCGGCGCTATCGTTGAGGAAGTGCGGCGTCAGTTCCGCGAAAAGCCCGGCATCATGCAGGGCACCGACAAGCCGGACTACGGCAAGGCGGTCGACATTCTGACCAAGGCGGCGATCAAGGAAATGATCATCCCGTCGCTGTTGCCGGTGCTGTCGCCGATCTTCGTCTACTTCGTGATCTTCGCGATCGCGGGCGGCGGCGCGGCGGGCAAGTCGGCGGCGTTCTCGGCCGTCGGTGCGATGTTGCTGGGTGTGATCGTGACCGGCCTGTTCGTCGCGATCTCCATGACCTCGGGCGGCGGCGCCTGGGACAACGCCAAGAAGTACATCGAGGACGGCCACTACGGCGGCAAGGGCTCGGATGCCCACAAGGCGGCGGTGACCGGCGATACCGTCGGCGATCCCTACAAGGATACGGCCGGCCCCGCGGTGAACCCGATGATCAAGATCACCAACATCGTGGCGCTGCTGCTGCTGGCGATCCTGGCGCACTGAACCGCCGTACGAACCAACACAAAAACCCCGCGGTGCGAGCCGCGGGGTTTTTCGTTGCGCCGCTGGCGCGGAAGCTGGATTGCATCGTCGCTTGCTCCCTCCTCGCGCAAACGCTTCGCGTTTGTCGCAGGCCGTGACGGCCATCGAAGGCCGGGCGTCCGCCTAATTTAAGCTGAGCAGCTTGAACAGCGGTGTGAGGTAGCTGAGTTCCTGGCCCGAGGTCTGCGTGGTGCGGCTGATGAAATCGAAGATCTTGCCGTCCTTCAGCCCGTAATTGGCGAGCCGCTGCACCTGGCGATTCTTGTCGAAATAGATGGCGATGACGCGCTGGTCGACCACCTTCTGGTTCATGAAGGCGACCGGGCGTTCGGAGCGCTGCGAGATGTAATAGAACACCTCGCCGTTGAGGGTGGCGACCGTCGACGGCGTTCCCATCACGATCAGCACCTGATCCTGGCTCGCCCCGATCGGGATCTGCTCGAGCGCGCCGGGCGGCAGGATATAGCCCTTCTGGAACTCCTCGCCGGTGAGACAGCCGCCCAGCGTCGCGCAGAGCAGCGCGATGGCGGCGGCCGCGCGCACGCGGCGCCAACGCGCGGGCAGGCCGCGCGGAGAGCAGGCGCCTGGAGGTCTCTGGTGCGTCTCGGTCATTCCGGAACTGGTCCCGTCCCCTTGCATCGCGCGAGGCGTTGACGTACCGGGCAGCACGCTGGATTGCAACAGGCGCGGGCGCCCAGTACGGAAACGTTTGGGGCTCGCTTTTGGAACCCACAATGCTTTGGCCGTTCAATCACTTCTGGAAATCCCGGCTGCCCGTGCGGGACACCATTGAAGCCATCTATGGCATGATCGTGACGCAAGCGCGAGAACCGTTGTTTTACCGGGACTTGGGTGTCCCCGACACGGTTGACGGGCGTTTTGATCTCGTGGTGCTGCATTTGTGGATGGTTTTGCGGCGACTGAGGGCGGTCGAGGGCGGTGCGGCCCTGTCCCAGGCGCTGTTCGACCGCTTCTGCGAGGATATGGACGCCAATTTGCGCGAAATGGGGGTTGGCGACCTTACTGTGCCAAAACGCATGCAGGCCTTCGGAGAGGCGTTCTATGGCCGTTCGGCGGCCTATGATCTGGCTGTTGCCGACAGCCGCGAGGTGCTGGCTCAGGCACTCTGCAAAAATATCCTGAACGGTGGACAAATCGAAAACGCGCGGCGGCTCGCGTACTATGCCGAGGCCGCAAATGAGGCCCTGGCAGGGCTGGACGATGTTACGCTGCGGCGCGCATCGTGGCGGTTTCCTTCGCCGGCACGGGTGGGCGTACAGCAATGAATCGATCGAGCAGCATCATCGACAAGCCCGACCCCTGGCGTGTTCCCGTCACGGTCGCGAAGATCCCGGAGACCGGATTGCATCTCGACATCGAAGCGAGCCCGGTCGAACGCGCCGCCATGTCCGAGGTCGGCGGCTTGCGCGAGGTTCTGTCGGCGGGGGCCTCGCTCGACGTTACGCCGAAGGGCGGGGGGCGTTTTCATGTCGGCGGCCGTGTCCGGGCGCGGGTCGGGCAGACCTGCGTGGTGACACTGGATCCGATCGAGAACGACATTGACGAAGAAATCGACCTGATCTTCGCACCGCCCGAGCAAATTCCGGAACTCTCCGATCTCGTGGACGAGGCCGCCGAAAGCGACGTCGAAATCCCCGATCCGCCGGAGCCGATCATCAACGGGGTCATCGATCTTGGCCGGCTCGCGACCGATGCGTTATTCCTGGGCGTCGATCCCTATCCACGCCGTTCGCACGCGGTTTTCGAGCCGCCGGTCGAGGCCGTCGATCCCGATGCCCATCCGTTCGCCGCACTCAAAGCCCTCAAGCTTGACCCCAAAACACCGGCCCCGAAGAAGCCGAAAGGGCGCTGACGGGCACCGCCGCCGGCGTGGAGTTCGCATTCCACTGCCGCTGGATACCGGCCTTGGTCAAAAATTTGATCTAATTCATTGAATTGGTTCGACTAACCTCCATGTATCGATTCCGCAACGCCGCAACTCGGCAACCAAAAGAGGGCGGTCAAGAGGTTGTGTCGGGGCTGGGACACGCTATTGTCGCGGCCCGGCCAGGTGCAGCGTTTGCGCTTCGCCGATCGCTGCCATCCGCAGCGATTTCAGAGTTCGCGGCCGAAGCGCTTCTTGTCCGCAAGAGATCAGGTTTCCGGGACGTTCATGCCTCAGAAGGTTCGAATCGCGCTTGACGCCATGGGTGGCGATGTCGGCGCATCGGTCGTCATTCCCGGCGCCGCGATTTCGTTGACCCGGCATCCCGACACCGAGTTTCTGCTGTTCGGCGACCGCGCGCTGATCGATCCGCAACTCGAAAAGCATCCGGCGATGAAGGCGGTCTCCCGCGTCGTTCACACCGACGTTGCCGTCAGCATGCACGACAAGCCCAGCCAGGCGCTACGTCGCGGCCGCAAGTCGTCGTCGATGTGGCTCGCCATCGAGGCGGTCAAGAAGGGTGAGGCCCACGTCGCGGTATCCGCCGGCAATACCGGCGCGCTGGCGGCGATGGCGCGGTTTTGCCTGCGCATGTTGCCCGGGATCGATCGGCCGGCGCTTGCGGCGATATGGCCCACGGCCCGCGGCGATTCGGTCGTGCTCGACCTCGGCGCCACCATCGGCGGCGACGCGCATCATCTGGTGGCGCTGGCGGTGATGGGCAGCGCCATGGCGAGCGTGCTGTTCAATCGCGAACGGCCCACGGTCGGGCTGCTCAATATCGGCGTCGAGGAAATCAAGGGTCGCGAGGAAATCCGCGAAGCCGCCGAGCTCCTGCGCGCGATGAACCTGCCCCAGCTGGAATATATCGGTTTCGTCGAGGGCGACGGCATCGGCAAGGGGGCCGCCGACGTCATCGTCGCCGAGGGGTTCAGCGGCAATATCGCGTTGAAGGCCGCCGAAGGCACCGCCCGCCAGATCACCGACTTTCTCCGCGAGGCGCTCTCGCGCAGCTGGCGTTCCAGGATCGGTTACCTGTTCGCCAAAAACGCCTTCAAGGCGCTGCGCGACAAGCTCGACCCGAGCAAATCCAACGGTAGCGTGGTGCTTGGACTGAACGGCATCGTCGTCAAGAGCCATGGTGGAACCGACGCCGAAGGCTTTGCCTATGCGGTGGATGTTGGCTATGAGATGGTCCGCTACGATCTCCTCAACAAGATCAACCAAATGCTCAACCCCGACGGCAGCGCGCCCCCTTCTGCGCCGACCGCGCAGGAGGCTGTCTCGTGACTGCATTACGTTCGGTCGTGCTCGGCTGCGGTTCCTATCTGCCGCAGCAGATCCTGACCAATGCCGAACTGGCGGCGCGGATCGAGACCTCCGACGAGTGGATCGTACAGCGTACCGGCATCAAGCAGCGCCATATCGCCGCCGAGGGTGAATTCACCTCGCATTTGGCGGTTCATGCCGCGCGCGCGGCGCTCGCCAATGCCGGGGTCGATGCGCAATCGGTCGACCTGATCGTGCTGGCGACCTCGACCCCGGACAACACCTTTCCGGCGACCGCGGTGGCCGTGCAGAACGAACTCGGCATCCACCACGGCGCCGCGTTCGATCTGCAGGCGGTATGCTCGGGCTTCGTCTTCGCACTCGCCACCGCCGACGGTTTCCTGCGCTCGGGCTCGTTCAAGCGCGCGCTGGTGATCGGCGCCGAGACCTTTTCCCGGATTCTGGACTGGAACGACCGTGGCACCTGCGTGCTGTTCGGCGATGGGGCCGGCGCGGTGGTGCTGGACGCGCAGCTGGAATCCGGCAAGACCTCCGATCGCGGCATCCTGACCACCCATCTGCGCTCCGACGGCCGCCACAAGTCGAAATTATACGTCGACGGCGGCCCGTCCTCGACCCAGACCGTGGGCTATCTGCGGATGGAAGGCCGTGAAGTGTTCAAGCATGCCGTGGGCATGATCACCGACGTGATCGTCGACGCCTTCGAGGCCACCGGCACCTCGGCCGAGGAAATCGACTGGTTTGTTCCGCACCAGGCCAACAAGCGAATCATCGATGCTTCGGCGCACAAGCTGCATATTGCGCCGCAGAAGGTGGTGCTGACGGTGGACCTGCACGGCAACACTTCGGCGGCCTCGATACCCCTGGCGCTGTCGGTTGCGGTCGCCGATGGGCGCATCAAGAAGGGCGACCTGGTCCTGCTGGAGGCCATGGGCGGCGGCTTCACCTGGGGCTCGGCGCTTTTGCGCTGGTAAGCGCAACCTTAAAAAGTCTGTGTACATTGTTGTGTTCTTTCATGCTATTGCATGGATGAGCACTGTTGACCATCGTGCGTTAACCTCATAATTTCAGACAATAAATTTTCGCCGTGAGTGCGGGGCAGGCGATGACCGGGACCGGAAAGACAGTTACACGCGTCGATTTGTGCGAGGCGGTCTACCAGAAGGTAGGCCTCTCGCGCACAGAATCATCGGCCTTCGTCGAGCTGGTGCTGAAGGAGATCACCGACTGCCTGGAGAAGGGCGAAACCGTGAAGCTGTCGTCGTTCGGCTCGTTCATGGTGCGCAAGAAGGGCCAGCGTATCGGCCGTAATCCGAAGACGGGCACCGAAGTACCGATTTCGCCGCGTCGCGTGATGGTGTTCAAGCCGTCGGCTATTCTGAAGCAGCGGATCAACGGCCAGAACACCGGCAACGGCCAGGGCAAGGCTGAATAGACAGGATCGCCCGGCCGCGCGATCGAAAGAGGAGCGGGCATTTGGACAAAGCGCCGGATGCGTTCCGGACCATCAGCGAGGTCGCCCATGACCTCGACATTCCCCAGCACGTCCTGAGGTTCTGGGAGACGCGGTTTGCCCAGATCAAGCCGATGAAGCGGAGCGGCGGTCGCCGCTATTACCGCCCTGACGACATCGACCTGCTCAAGGGCATCCGTCGCCTGCTGTATGGCGAGGGCTACACCATCCGCGGCGTGCAGCGCATCCTTAAGGAACACGGCATCGGCTCGGTCCAGCGCCTGGCGGACAGCACGGCGGTAGCCTCGTTCGGTGCGATCGAAGAGGCGGTCGGCCAAAGCCTCGCCGAACAGGACGACGATGTCGTGCCCGGCATCGATGACGATGACGATGATTACGAGGGGGGCACCGACGGCATCGATTTCCGCCTGCTCGAAACCGACGAGGAGGGGATGCCGGCCGCATACGACGACGGCCCCATTCCGGGTATCGCGGAGGAGGGGCGCGCGCTCGACGTCACGCGGCTGGAAAGCGTGCTGCAGGACCTGATCGCCTGCCGGCAGTTGCTGGACCAGGCACTGAAAGGCTGACAGCCCTCCGGAACCGCCCTTATCGTCCTTTTCAGCCCCGGCCACCGGCCTCATCGGCTGCCTTGCGCGCGGGCCTGATCGCAGCTAATGGAACGGCATCGGAGCGTGGCGCAGCCCGGTTAGCGCACTAGTCTGGGAGACTAGGGGTCGGAGGTTCAAATCCTCTCGCTCCGACCAAAAAACCCTTTATTTATAAAGGGTTTCTCGACGTTCACCGCTCGGGCAGCGGCCATCAGATTAGAACGAAAAGGCGCCAAAGTGCAGCAACTGGCGCAAAAAGTCCCGAAATAGTCCCGAAGTCGTTCTGCGGCTGTTCGCAGTTCGATTATCGGACGGCGGCCCACAAACTGGGCTGCCCAGCAGCCTTTGAATTATCTCATCATCGCCCGCTTGGACGCCATCGCAAGGCGCGCGACGACTGGTTATGGCGGCGTGCCTTCGCGACCCCGAGCCCCGGTAGGGCGACACAACCCGAAAAAATAGCAGTCAGCAAAAGGGGTGCCCGACCGTTGGGCATCCCCGGCCTCACGCACAGCGTGGCCGGGGATCAGGAGTCATAATCATGAACTATGCAACTCGATCGGTTGAGGCCACCCACAACAAGAACGGCGCCGCCGATCCTTATTTGGCATTCGGCGAAATCATCGATCTCCATCCCGTCTACGTCGCAATGACGCTGGCCCGCGAGGTGGCCGACGCGAATGGGACCGAGCCGGCAGATGTTCCCTGGGATCCCGCCTGGCCCGATTTGGAGGTCGACAACGACGAATACTGGAACGATCTCGTGGGGAGAAACTGGGAGAAGCTGAGTCGCTGGTACGCGGTATCTCTCCGGGCAGGTCGGAAGGGCAAGCTCCTCCATATCGAGGTAGACAACGGCGTCGAGAGCGCAGTTGCCATCGACGTAGCCCCGGGGCGCGCGACGGAGCCTTTAATCAATACGTCGGCTAATAACGCTCCGTTGCCGAACTGCGCGATGATTCGGTCCCATGTCGAGATGCTGCACGTGCTGGCGGAGAGTGCTGGCCTCGATGGTGTGCTCACTCTCACCCGCATTGACGATAAGGAAAAAGTATTCACCGAGAGATTCGCTATCGGCGACGTGGATAACCACGCGAACGCCGCCATCGGTTGGTCGACCCATCCTGGTCTCAACCTCTATTCGCCGTGGGCAATTTTTCGAAAGAGCATGCCGCGTTGGAGTAAGGGCAGCGAATTAGATGTTGTCGTCGCCCTGGCTTTTGTGGGCGATCTGGATGCTGACACCGGCAAATCTGGAACCGGCTTGGACGGCCTTCCGTTGGCATCCCCATATATCTTGGAAACCTCGGAAGGGAATTATCAGCCGGTTTTCCCGCTAGCCCGCGCTTTGACCCAGTCTGATGCCAAACCCATCGCAGTCGCGCTCGGTGATGCCATTGGCGCCGATTCCCGAACCAAAGATACTTCGAGTCTGTTCCGTATCGCTGGCACGCTCAATTGGCCGTCAAAAAAGAAGCTTGAGCGGGGTCGCTCTCCGGTCCCGCAGTTGGTCTCCATCACGACTGCCTGGAAGGGCGAACTCGTTGAGCCGAACGCTCTCCAAGAAGCTATCAAAGATTTTGTGCCGCCTAAAAAAGCAAGTACGTTGGCGAATGGCGGATCGGCAGGTTCGTTTACCCAAACCTTTAACGACCTTCCGGCCGGACTGCAAAAGCAGATTGCTTCCCCTCCCTTTGAAGGAGAAGACCAGTCGCGGACTGCTGCGTCAGTGATCGTACATTTGGGGCATCTCGGCTGGGCCTCTGATTCGATCCATGCGCTCTTTAAGCAATATCCTCGCGGCGTCGGAGGACGTTACGTGGATGGCAAGAAGGACCTTTCGAAGGACATCGCACGTACCCTTGAGAAGTACGTCGAAAGCGGATGTGCCGCTAACGGAGAACCACCCGCCGCCGATCGCCCCATCATCCAGGTAAAAGGCGGCATGCTCTCTCTACTCGCAACACAGGGGGAGGCCGCGCTTTTAGGAGCTGGCGTTCCGCTCTATCAGCGCGGGGGTGCGCTGGTCCGCCCGATTATTGAAACCGTCGATGCAACGCGCGGGCGGAAAACAAAAATCGCGCAGCTTAAAGTGTTGGACAATGTGTATTTGCGAGATCTCTTGAGCAGACATGCCGTCTGGAAAAGGTGGGATGCGCGCGGCATGCAGTTGGTGCTCATCAATCCGCCGATGGAAGTAGCTGCCACGATCCTGGCGCGAACAGGCGATTGGAGTTTCCCGGTGATTGCCGGCGTCATCTCGACACCAACCATGCGCCCTGACGGCTCGCTCCTCACTGAACCGGGATACGATAAAGCGACGGGATTATTGCTTGTCGAACCTCCGCCTATGCCTTCAATTCCGGACGAGCCGACCCGTCAAAATGCGCTAGACGCCCTGAAATTGCTTGAAGATTTGCTGATCGGCTTTCCTTTCGTCGACGACGTAGCAAGAGCCTGTGCTCTGTCCGCAATGATTACTCCTGTAGTGCGCGGTGCGTTTCCTGTTACGCCGATGCACGCCAGCCGCGCGCCAACAGCGGGGACGGGTAAGAGCTTTTTGTTCGATACCGTTGCAGCCATCGCTATTGGCCAGCCTATGCCGGTCATGTCGACTGGCGCGAACACGGAGGAGACTGAGAAGAGGCTCGGCGCTGCGATGCTGGCTGGTCAGCCTTTAATTAGCATCGACAACATTTCCGGGGAACTCAGCGGCGACGCTCTGTGTCAAATCATTGAGAGGCCGGTCGTCGAGATTCGTATTCTGGGCAGATCAGAGCGGGTCCGCATCGAGGCGCGCGGTACTTCTCTGTTCGCCACCGGCAACAATTTCGTTGTGGCGGGCGACCTTTGCCGTCGGGTCATCACCGCAAACCTCGACGCGGCGATGGAACGGCCTGAATTGCGACAGTTCAAGTTTGACCCCGTCGAAATGGTACTGGCGGACCGCGGAAAATACGTTGCCGCAGTGTTGACGATCTGCCGCGCCTACTTCGTTGCTGGCCGACCTGACAAAGCCCCCCGTCTGGCTTCTTTTGAAGGTTGGAGCGACACCGTGCGCTCGGCTCTCATCTGGCTCGGCAAAGCCGATCCCGTCAAATCGATGGATATGGCGAAGGCGGAAGATCCGGAAAGCGTCGAACTGGCCAATATGCTCGAGGGATGGGCTGCGGCCATCGGCGTTGGTTCAGGAAGCCGGCTGAAGTCTTCCACTGTAATTTTGAAAGGCCTCAACAAGACGAGAACGACCGACAGCCAAGACCTCGAGCCGACGCACCCTGAATTCCACGATGCCCTCATGGCGATGGCGTTCAAGACCACCGGTAAGCGCGGACAGCTGCCGGACGCGGCCATGCTCGGAAACTACCTGCGCAGGTTCAAGGGCAGGGTAATTGACGGTAGGCGCTTTATGAGCGTGTCGAAGGAAAAGGGCGGCTCGGAATGGTGGGTGGAGCAGGTCACTGCACCGGTGACCGCATGAGGGGGGTATGAGGGGTACGGGGGGCGGTTTCCGCCATCAGCACACCAAATGTCAGGGGCATATGGAGAGTATTGGATTGGAATCTGACAGTTTGCTCGCGAAGGGTTGGATTTGCCCCCCTTACCCCTCTCGTCCCCCCTGGTTGGGCGGTAAAAAGCGTGAGGCAAGGAATCCCGGTGGGGCAGATCCGAGGGCAAAACCATCGTTTCCGCGCTCCATTCTTCGCCCGACGCATTGAGGGGTTACTTGCTGATCGATGTGCCCGATATTCCGGCCGCCTTGAGGCCACGACCAGAGTCAGGTTTTTTTGGATTTTTTTGGTCCCGCGTGTGGTGGTCAGCGGGAGCCGCAGGAAGTGCAATTTGGGTTCACGAATCTCGAAAGGTCGCGTTGTATTGAATTGAATAAAGAAGCGGGGAGAGGCTGCGTCCGTCTGTGTGGGTAATAGCCAACATACTCAAGCTCGCTGGGCGGCCTTCTGTGTGAGGAGGAATGGCCCTTTAAAGAGGACCGAACTTGAACTTTGGCGAAGGGAGATGGCACGCGGCGGAGCTGTCGAATCGCGGCCGGGCTCCATTAAGACCGGCCGTCGAGGCTTGCCTTCGCTGCCAGCCGAGGGAATGGCTGGGCGATGCCAACCGGTGGCACTTGCAGGGGCTGAGCCCGCGTCCCAGGCGAAGAGCGTATTTCCAACTGTTCCTAAAATAACTATTATGAGAACAGTTATGCACCGGGATGGGGAGATTGCTCAATGAAGCCGTCATCAGAAATCAAGGCTCCAACCATCCAAAAGAGAACAGTTGCACGAGGTCGGTTGCCGAATGCCAACTACCGCACCCGCGAATACCTCACAGAGCGCGAAGTGGAACGCCTGATGAAGGCGGCTGGTGACAATCGCCATGGGCATAGGGACGCCACCATGATCCTGCTGGCATTCCGCCATGGGCTACGAGCTTCGGAATTGTGCTCGCTTCGCTGGGAACAGATCGACCTGGCCCATGGCCGCCTTCACGTTTCCCGCGTCAAGAACGGTATGCCGTCAGTGCATCCCCTTACGGGCACCGAGCTTCGGGCGCTTCGTCGACTGCATAGAGAGCAGGAGCCGGGACGTTATCTGTTCTTGAGCGAACGCGGGGCGCCGATGAGCGCCGTCGGGTTCCGGCGCATGATGGGCAGGCTCGGCAAGGCCGCCAAGATGCCTTTCTCCATCCATCCTCACATGCTGCGACATGCTTGCGGCTTCAAACTCGCCAATGACGGTCAGGACACGCGAGCGCTACAGCACTATCTCGGGCACAGGAACATTCAACACACGGTGCGTTACACCGAGCTGTCGCCGGAACGTTTCAAAGACTTCTGGAAGGATTAGGAGCCGAGCGACCACTTGCTGCAAAACGCCATTACCTCTCCGCGTGCGAGCCCCCGCGAAAGAAATAGACCCGCTTTTCAGCTCCTGTTTGTTAGAAAATTACTTTGTTTTAAGGGGCTTGCCTGCACTAAGCGGGGTAATTTTCGTGTCGAGTTTTTTGTTTTTCACCCCTTGCTCGACCCTCGTTTTTTCCGACCTTCCGCTTCCGACGAGACGTTCGTCGCATCCCCCAAAGCCTGGCTGCTTTGAGCCCGACCAATTGAGGATAGCCTGCGGAGGCAAAGTGCGTGATGCCTAGTTGACCTTCGGGTCGGATGGCACGACTGTCATCCATGATTGAAGAAATGCGATTCACACGTTTAAGGGGGGGAAATGGGGTCCGTGTCGCAACGCGGTGATTTCGTTCGTGTGCGCTCCCGGCGCTGGCTCGTCGAAAACGGGCGGCCGATCAATGACGCGCAAGCCGATGCGTCGTTGCAGGTCTAGGCATGCTACGTTCTGGGCAGAGCACCCAATCAATCGACAGAACACCGTCGGGCTACGCGCTCGGCGCTATATCTGCTGCGGCAGAGGATGAAATGCCAAATCAGAAAGCCGGTCCACGATACCGCGCCGATATCACAGCGGGGTCGTTGAAGGTCACCGAAAGCCGCCGCATCGCCGACCTCCTGCTGCACGAGGTCGACGCGGACGGTTGGATCAATGCCATCGTCAAACGCAATATCCTTCAGGCCCGCACTCCGGCGACCGCCCGGCGGCTCGCGAGACTCGTCAGGTCACGCCTGGAGTTGATGGGGCCGGACCTGTGGAGGCTGGTTCGCGACGGAAAAGGTTCGGTCGCGACGCATGCGGTCTTTGCCGCTGCCGTTAAGCAAAGTCCCTTGCTCGGCGACTTTCTCGGAATGGTCGTAGCCGATCAGTACCGTCGGTTCGGCAAGACGATCTCCAACAAGATGTTCGCCGACTACCTGGATGGCTGCCGTGAACGCGATCCGCTGATGCCCGCCTGGACGGAAGAGACCCGGGAGAGGATCCTTGTCATCCATCGAGATCCTGGGCGCTCGGGACGGCGCTGCTTTCGCCGGCGCAGGTCCACCCGGCCCTGCGGGTTTCCTGTCGTTCTTGGGATTGTCGAACATTAGGGCGAGCAGGAAGTGGACCAGGCGCGGCGTCCAGGCTGCGCCGGACGCCGTCGTGTATCGGTAGCGCAGGCTGGCCGGGACTTGGACGTTCATGAGAACGTGCTGCGCAAATGGGTGAAGGAGTTCGGCTCCGACCCTGTGCAGGCCTTCCCCGGCCACGGTCAAATGAAGCCTGAGCAATTGGAGATCGAGCGGCTGCGGCGCGAGGTCACCAAGCTGAAGGCCGAGCGGGACATCCTAAAAAAGGCCGCGGCCTACTTCGCGAAGGAAGCGACATGAAGTTCGGCTTCATCGCGAAGCACCGGAGCATCTGGCCGGTGGCATGGCTATGCGAAGCGATGGGCGTGTCGCGGTCGGGCTTCCATGCCTGGCTGAACCGATCGCCCAGCGCCAGATCCCGAAGCGACGAGACGGTAGGCCTGCAGGTCAAGGCAAGCTTCCTTGCCAGCGACCGGACCTACGGCGCACGGCGTGTCTGGAGAGACCTGCTGGCAGGCGGATGCGGTCTACACCGGATCGAGCGGCTGATGCGCCTGCAAGCCTTGCGGGCGCGGCCACGGCGCCGGCGTTTGCCCAAGGACGAAGGCAATCGCCAGGTTGCGAACGTGCCGGCGAACCTTCTGGACCGGCAGTTTGCGGCCGAGCGGCCGAACCAAAAGTGGATCGCCGACTTCACCTACATCTGGACCGCCGAGGGCTGGCTCTACGTGTCGGCTGTCATCGACCTGTTCTCGCGCCGGGTGGTCGGCTGGTCGATGAGCGCCAGCATGACAGCACAATTGGTTGCGGACGCCCTTCTGATGGCCGTCTGGCGGCGCGGCAAGCCGGATGCCCTGATGCATCACTCGGATCGGGGCAGCCAATATGCGAGCGAACAGTTCCAGCGCCTGATGGCCGACAGCGGCATCGCTTGCAGCATGAGCCGGTCCGGTAACGTTTGGGACAACGCAGCAATGGAGAGCTTCTTCTCGTCACTCAAGACCGAGCGCACCGAGCGCAAAAGCTATCGCACCAGGAACGAGGCCAGAGCAGATGTGTTCGACTACATCGAGCGGTTCTATAACGCCGTCCGGCGTCATTCGACGATCGGATGCCTCAGCCCTGTTGAGTTCGAACGCAAGGTGGGATTAGCTTAACCGCGTGTCCATCAAACCGGCAGCAGCTCACTCAACCGATTTCCCCTTGACCGGCAATACCTAACCGCTCCCAGGCGCATCCACGGGTCGTGGTGCAGGCGGCGCGCCGCTCATCTGGTCGCCCGGCAAGCCGCAGCCCTACGCCCTGAACTGTGCTGCGGCCGGGATCCCGCACCTTTCGCTCGCCTTGACCAGATCCGCGGTGTCAAAGCCCTCGCTGAAGGACAGATAGAGCTCCGCCAACTGCTGGCGATACGAATCGATGTGCGGTGACCCGTCCAGATCGCAGGCGCTCGACAAGAGTCTCAATTGGAACGATCGGGAACCCTGCTCGCGCGCGATCGCAAGGCCTTTCAGGATATATTGCTCTGCCCGAGTTACATCGTTGCCCGATCGTAGGTAAGCGTCGCCGAACAACCGGTATATCTCGCTCGCGTAGAACCGGTCGGAGCTGCTCTCGGCTTCGAGCCTCAGTTCCGCCTGGCTCAGGAAGTCGAGCGCCAGGGCATAGCGTCCATTGGTGATGCAGGCGTCGGCGAGCAATCCCAGTGCATAGGTCTCGTATAGCAGCGCACCCCCGGCGCGCTGCTTTTCCAACCCATCCTGCATATCGTTGATGCCTCTTTCAAATTCACCCTGGCTGGCAAGTGCCCATCCGCGCAGGATGAGGCTCATGGCAAGATAATGCACGAACTCATGCGCCTCGCTCACCGCGACCGCTGAGTCTGCGTGCTTGATGACGGCAGCCGCATCACCACGGAACTGGTGCACGCGCAGGCCGACGGTTCGTGCCATGGCCTCGCTGAATGGATGATGCGAGGTATCGCCAAGAGCGCTGGCCTCTGAGCACATTCGCAAAGCGCGATCAGGATAGCCGAGTTGCCACAGTGTCATGCCGTCGTATAGCCTGACATGAACGCACGGGTCCTGCCCCGACAGATGAAAATATTGTGCGGTCTTGCTCTCCTCGCACAGGCTTAGGCTACATTCCAGAGACCGATGAGCGGCGGCAAAATTCCCCTGAGCAAACAGCGAAAACCCCAAGGCTTGGTGCGCGATGGCCTTGTAAGCTGGGTCGCTCGTGTTTGCCGCGGTGTTCAGCAGGTGTTCGGCAAGAGCTTGCGCTTCACCAAGGAATGAGCGAACGAAATTCCACGAAAACATCCCGAACACCGCAGGAAAAGCGTGCTCATCGAACCCGCTGTTTTCGCACAGCTGAAACGCGCGCGTGTAGGCCTGCTTCGCACCCTCATTGCTCCAGCCCTTGATCGCCCTGAGCGAGTTGCCAAGCGACGTCTGCAGCAGAAGTTCCGACTGGGTACGATGTTTGGGGTCATCGATGTTAGATAGCAGCTTCAAGCCCTGATTCAGGTGGCCGACGGCCTCATTGTGCGCCGACCGGTTTGCCGATTGTGTGCCCGCCTCGTACCAGTAGTGCAGCGCCTTCTCGTAGCTTCGCGCCTGGGTGTAGTGGTAGGCGACGATCTCGGGTTGGACCTTGGCCCTTTCAGAGAACTTCTCTTCGAGCAATTGCCCAGCCTTCCGATGATAGGTTTCACGCTCCGCCTTTGTGAGCAAGTTGTAAGCCGCGTCGCGGATTAAGGCGTGCTTGAATTCGAAAACTGCCGTCCGCAGCACGGTGCCTTTCTGGTAAAGCAGTTCGGCATCAACCAGATGGCGCAATTCCTGGGCCAGCACATCGGCGTCGAGGGACGACGCGGACAAAAGCAGTTCGAAATCAAATGTGCGGCCGAGGATGGCTGCGAGCTGCAACACCCTGCGCCCCTTGACCCGGTCAACGCGGGACGTCAGCGGATCCCGCAGAGTCAGCGGAATCGCCGAGTCTAACGCTGTCATCAAATCGGTCGCATCGGCCGTGCTCTTCACGACATTTGTGTCGAGCACCATCTTCGTTAGCTCCTCGACGTACAACGGCACGCCATTCGCCTTTGCGCTGATTTTGGTGCTGATCTGGTGCGGCAGCACCTTGTCTCCTGCGATCGCCTGGATCAGGTCATCGACCTCGTTGGATCGCAGACGAGGCAGCGCTATTTGGGTGAGGTGATGTTTTTCCTGTAGCTGGGGCATGAGGCTCGACCGTGTCGTGAACAGCAGAAAAACCTGCTCGTTTCCTACAAGTGGAATCAGCTGCTCGATCAGGCACAACGTGGTGGGATCAATCCAATGAGCATCCTCAAAAACGAGCAACGTAGGTCCGCGGCTGGCGTACTGCAGGACGATCTCGATCAGGCCGTCGAATGTCTGTTGTAGCAATCGCTCCGGTGAGATGTAACGTGGCAATTGCCCCGGGATTGCGAGGAGCCTACTGACGAGAGGGAGCATCTCCGCGGCGTTGCTGAACGGTTCGAGAAAGGCCTGCAGCTTCGCAAGCTTGTTGTCATCGCTGTCGGCGGGAAGAATCCTGGCGGCGAGCTGGATATTCTCGATCACCGGATGCAGCATGGTGTTGCGGTGAAACGGCGATCCATTGAAGCGCAAGCTCGCCGCGGCCTGCGTTCCAAACAATGCTTCGAATTGTTGAACCAGCTTTGTTTTTCCGATTCCCGGTTCACCACTGACGATGACGGCCTGGCCACTTCCTTCCTTGACGTGTTCCCAGTGCTCAGACAACAGGTCGAGCTGCTTCTTGCGCCCGATCAACGGTCGATCCGTTCGTAAGTCGACGGTGAGGTCACGCCGCTCCGTGCGATTGAGAACACGAAATAGCCGCAGCGGACCGACGTTCTTCAATTCCCGCGCGCCGAGGTCCTCGTAGTCGAACGCGCCGGGCGGTAGCAGCTGCTTTGTTATCTCCGTGATGACAACGGCGTTGGGGATGCCGGCGGCTTGAACCCGGGCCGCGATGTTCGGCGGTTCTCCGACGACGAACTCGTCGACGACTACTTGGCCGGTATTGACGCCTACGCGTAGTTGGAGCTCGAAGCCATGTCGTTGCTTGAGCTCGATATTGAACCGGGCAATCGCCTCGACGATCTGAAGTCCCGTCAGCACCGCCCGGTGGACATCGTCTTCGTGCGCATCTGGGTAGCTGAAATACGCCATGAATCCGTCGCCCATGTACTGGGCGTAATACCCTTCATAGTGATCGATGATATCTTTCGAGATGCGATGAAAATTGGCGACGCCGTAGCGTAGGTCCTCGGGGTCCATTCTGCGAGCCAGGGTGGTGGAGTCCACGAGGTCGCAGCACAACAGCGACATTTGCCGTCGGTTCGCGGGCTTGGGGCCGGTGCTTGCGGCGCCGCGATCGCCGGGCGAAACGTCCGTGTCGTTCCTGCGCGGCGTCGCCACAGCGGTGCCGCAGTTGTCACAGAACTTGGCTACAGGAGAGACTGCAGTCCCGCATTCGGCGCACGCAATGGCGAGGATCTTACCGCAGCTGGCGCAGTATCTGGCGCCATCCCGGTTCTCGTTTCCGCACGACGAACACCGCATTCTGCCGACCTGTTTCGCTGCGGTCCCGGAGCCCCAACGATCGAGACAGCGGCGTCTGTCACAACATCAAATAATGGCCCGGCGCTCTTCATACGGGCTCAAGACGGCACGGGTAGTGGGGTCTGCCCATGTGCGTCAGCGTCGAGGCCCGACCTATTGCGTCCGGTCCATGCGTATGTTTGCGCCTGGATGCAGCATACAACCGAAAGTTCCAAATGTCGAGGATCGCTGTTTGCTCGGCAAGCATCATGTAAGCAGACCGATTGGTGCGAATGAGTTGCGGCGTGCTGGTGCGATCAGGGATACGACGCGTCATCTGGCCAACTTCCAATGTTGCTAGGCCGGCGACTGAGCTAACCACCCCAGGCCGCGGTGCTCTGGTTGCGCAGTTGATTGGCGGCCTGCGGCTAGGGTCGAGCTTCGACGAATAGCGGAACTCGTCTGCGGTCTTCTCCGTCTTTCTGCCCCTGAATGGGGGGTACGAGAGCCAGTTGAGGATATTTTCCGTTGGCGTTCGGCCCCGAATTTGTCCCAAGCGTGGTCGGGCGTATCGATTGCCTGCTGACCGCTCTTCTTCGAGACCACTTACCAGTTCATCAACGGCACAGGCACCGGCCGACGTATCGCTCAGGCCGACAAGCTCGAATTCTTCCAGCGGCCTCCTTGAGGATCTCGGCGAGCACGCTGACAGTGGAAGCTGCGTGCATTCCGCCGCCGCCGTGGCCGACAGCCACCTTTTTGAAGGTCTCCTGCGGCGACTAAGAACGTTGGCAACCGCTGCGGAAGCGGATATTGTACGTTTGGTAGCGGGGACAGATCGTCGAGCGGAGACGGATCATCCTATTGCTCGTGCACTTGGTCGCCGCGAAGAGCGTTTGCCGTCTGCTCGACAAGGGCAATTAGGAGACGTAGCTTTTCAGTTCGGGGGGCTCTCAGTGAGACTATCTCGATCGGTCATTGTCGCGACGTCCCTGCTGGTCCTGGTTACCGTCGTGACCTATTTGTTTTTTCCGCACATCCGACCCGTCGCCCAAATCTCTACGACGCCGTCGCTTGCGGCCTATGGCGCCGACTTGCAGCAGACGTCTGTTTCGGGCGTGTCGTCAGGGGCCGGCATGGCGCTGCAGTTCCATGTCGCGCATTCGTCGATCATGCGCGGCGTCGGCATCATCGCGGGTGTCGCCTATGATTGCTCCGACTCCCAGCTGCCGTCGGTGTTGCAACGGGTTGCCCGCGGGCTGAACTGCATAGACGGCGGTCCACTGTATGGCGGGTCTGTCGGCGCCGCCTTTTCGGTTGACCGCACAGCCGACGCCGCGAAGGTCCCTGGTGCCATCGACGACCCTGCGGTGAATCTTCCGCGCCAGAAAATCTGGTTGTTCTCCGGTTATAACGACGGCGAGGTGCATCGCGCCGCGATGGATTCCGTTGCGGAGTATTATGGGAATTACGTCCCGACGGCCAACATCTTCTACAAGACGAATAACAAGGCTCCGCACGCACTCGTCACCGACAACTATGGAGGGCCGTGCCTCGCGCTTAATCCTGGCTTCATCAACAACTGCCAATACGACGCGGCCGGACGGCTGCTCGAGCATATCTACGGCCATTTGAACCCGCGCAGTACTGCGCAGACCGGTACGCTCTTGCCATTCGACCAAGGTCAATTCACCGGAGCAAAGACTCCGGGTGAGATCTCACTGGCGGATACGGGTTACGTCTATGTTCCGACCGCATGCCAGACATCAACCACGGCATCGATTTGCCGCGTGCATGTCGTGTTTCACGGCTGCCTGCAATATGCCGGACTGGTCGGCGACGCGGTCACCCGGCACGCCGGCTACAACGAATGGGCGGACACCAACCAGATCATCGTGCTCTACCCGCAGACAACCAAGACGGACACGCCTCTCAATCCGAATGGATGTTTCGACTGGTGGGGCCTCAGCGATCAGCTTCCGCTGAACGCGGATTTCGCGCGCAAGACCGGTTATCAGATCAAGGCATTCCGGGCGATGCTCGATCGCCTTGCGCAGAACTTCTCGCCGCCATCAGGATCGGACACCTTCGGAACGCCGCAGGACTTCGCGGTGCCGGACAGTACCGAGACGTCGATCGCCCTGGTCTGGAAGCCCAACAGTGCCGCTGTCGGTTTCAATATCTATCGATCATCCAGCAGCAATGGGCCTTTCACCAAAGTGAACGGCACACCAGTGCAAGGCGCGAGCTTCGCGGATCAGTCGCTCTCGGAGAGCACGACCTATTATTACCAGGTCAAGGCAGTCGATCAGCTCGGAACCGAGAGCGGCCCGTCCAGCACCATGGCGCGGGCGACAACGGCTCAGCCGGCCGCATGTGATCCGTACTTCAGCAACAACATTGTGCACGTGGCCTTGTTGCGGGCCGCAATTCTCGGCCTGGGCGTCGTTGCGCTGGGTACCAACGATCAACTCGGTGCATACGACGAAACCACGTTGAACCAGCTCACCAAAGAAGGGCTGTTCAGGTACCGCAAGGGCTATTGTCCTTGAGGCCGACGCGACCGCGACATCGCGGCCGGTGATCGTGCGTTTCTGCCGATCCGGTCAGTGCGCCGCCGGAGCTGCGAGCTCCTTCTCGATGGTCTGCAGAATGTACACTTCGTCGTCGCCCATCAGGAAGTGCGAGCCTCTACGCACATGGTTGACGAACGTGGAGCGCGTCAGGACACCCCAGCCAGCGGAGTCCTCTTCCGACACCCAGAGGTCCGCGTCGCCGACGAAACTGCTGAGCGGGAACGAAAACGGCTCGCCGGGTTGATAATGGTAGTTGTAGGCCATTCCGAACTCGGCGCGGATCGTGGGCAACAACACCTGTCTCAGCTTGGGTATCTCCAGCATCCTGTTGGCGGCGGGCGTGTCGAATTGCCGGACGATGTAGGCGAAAACGTCGTCCGGTTGAGCATAGGGAGGGACGCTGACGTCGAATTCGTGGTGCAGCATCATTCCATAGGCCAGGTTGTCTTCGAACACTCCCCGGCGCCGCAGCAGATGGGGAGGGCGTACGCCGCAGGCAAATGCGTGCTTGACCCAATGCGCAACTCGCGGCGGCAGCGCGCAAAGCGTGGCGAACATTGTCAGTCCGCCTAGACAGTGGCCGAAGAACGCCGATGGCCGGTCGAGCCATTCCAGCAGCTCCGGCATCAATTGCCGGACAAAGGTGTCGAGGTCGCCCACCGCCGTTTCGTTGATCCGGGTACCGCGTCCGGGAGCCTCGACTGCCACTAGCTCAATTTGGTCGCTCAGCGACCGCGCCAAGGCCCGGAACGACGCGAGCCCGCCCCCCGCATAGGGGAAACAAAACAGTCGCGCCTTGGCGCTCGGATTTGGATGCGGCGCGATCAACCACTTGCCAGATCGGGACGCGGTCTTGGTGCCGGGCAAGCGCGCGGCCCTGAAATCTTCATCGATGCCATTGCGGCGACCGGCTGCTGCTCCATTCGTCCCGGCAGGCGCGATACCCGGGTCAAAACCGTTGCCACGGATATCCAAACCGGCGGCGTCGTGGGGGCGACGCGGGGCAGACCAGTGCGGTGCTGGTTCGCCGTGATGGCAAGCCGTCTTCACAGCGAAATCCGCTCCGGGCCGATGTGCAACTTCATGCTCCGCCTCTGGCCCTGACTGGGTGACGGAGATCGGGACGACATGTGCAGGTGGGTTGCCGACGGGCGAAGCCGACGTCCTTTCATGATCGGTCCCGGCTGCCCCCTTCGTGGCGGCGGCAGCCAAAGCTTCATTCAGATGGTGGGCCAGCTCGTTGATGGTCGGGCCCCGGATCAGCTCCGGGATCGACATCGGGATGCCGAATTCCCGCTCGAGGGTGATCGAAAGCTTCACCGCCCCCAATGAGTTGAGGCCGACTTCATTCAACGGACGGTCCGGATCTAAAGGCTGGTCGAACCCGAGCTCCGCCATGATGTGCCGCTGCAGGAGGCTCTGCACAGCAGGTTGCACCTCCGTTCCATTTCGAGATGGAACGGCGGTGGCTGACGGGGTGATCGAAGTATCAGGGGGAGAGCGGCGCGCCTGTACCGCCGGCGCTCTTAAAGCTTGCGGCCGGATTTCGGAACCCGGTATCGACTTCAACGGAAGCCAGACTATCGGCATACCGCCGGCCAACGGGGCGGCAGGCGCGACCTCTGCAGGCTCACTTCGCTCTGGCGAAGGGCTGTCCTCCCATTCGGCAAAAACGCTGGCAATGAGCTGGTTGATCGACGGCCCGCTGATCAGCTGTGTGACCGGAACGGGAATACCGAACTTCCGTTCGAGGCTGTTCGACAGGCTGACCGACATCAGTGAGTTCGAGCCCAATTTCGTTGAGTGGCAGATCTGGATCGATATCATCGACGAAACCGAGCTCATCCTTGACCTGTTGTTGCAGGCGTCTCGACAGCTGCTCGCGTGACTTGCCGTTCGCCTTTTGGGACGCGGCCGACGCGAACGCAACGTGCGTAGGTCTCCGCGGTTCGACAGCCGTGTTTACGAGTTCGCTCAGGAAGCGGGGCATTCCAATTTTGCCGACGAAGGTCAGCCAGTCCGCATCCACCACCGCGACCTGGTCCATCTCGTGACGCATCATCTGGTCGAACAGCCGTATCCCGCGATCGGGAGAAACGAATTTCATCCCCAATGAGGACAACATCGCCTCGCCGCGGGCGCCCGAAATAGTCGCCAACCCGCCCTCCGACCAAGCGCACCAATTGATCGCCTGCGCCGGCAAGCCAGCAGCGCGGCGGTGCATCGCCAGCGAATCGAGGAACGTGCTGCTGGCGGTGTAGTTGGCCTGGCCAGCGGAGCCGAGCAAGCTCAGCAACGATGAATTAAGGATGAAGAAGTCGAGTTCGAGCGATTTGGTGTGTTCGTGCAGCAGAAAGCCTCCATACACTCTAGGCTCGAACAGGCGCGCGAAGCGATCCCAATCGAGCTGAGCCAGGATTCCGTCGTCCAGCACCCCAGCCGAATGCACCACCCCACGCAGCGGCGGAAGCTCCTTAATCGTCTGGAGCAGCCGCTTCACATCTTCCTCACGGCTAATGTCGGCTGGCACGACATGGATGTCAGCTGCTTTCAACTCGGCATGGCTGAACAGCTCTCTTGCGACATCGAGACTCGCGTGGCGGCCGGTCAGGACGAGGTGCTTCGCGCCTTTGGCGATCAGCCATCTGGCAACGCTGTGCCCGAGCATTCCGAGGCCGCCGGTGACGAGATAGGTGGCATGCGCGTGGATCGCCGGTGGCCGCGCCGGCAGTGACGCCAAGGATTGCTCG
Source organism: uncultured Alphaproteobacteria bacterium (assembly GCA_963831585.1). Classification (GTDB taxonomy): domain Bacteria; phylum Pseudomonadota; class Alphaproteobacteria; order Rhizobiales; family Xanthobacteraceae; genus Bradyrhizobium. The sequence continues at coordinate 183,481 of CAWHRA010000015.1, forward strand.
ACCAACCTTGGAACGTAGCGCTGCCCATGCGGGGATAGCACAATCTGGGTCTCGCCATCAGGATCAAGCAGCTCCGCCGCCAGCAGATCAACGCCGAAGCCTCGATCACTCAGCTGCAAATCGATCAATCCGCCCCAGAGGCCGGGGTATTCGATCGCAACAGTTCGTCCCAGACCCCAAAGCGGCGCCTGGACGGGGTCGACCTGCCGTTGGCTTGTCGGGCTTTGCGTGTTTGCGCTCACGAACCACAGGCGGCCCACCGGCTGCTTCGAACGCGTTTCGACCACCGCATGCAGGATGGCGAGCGCGCCGCGGCACATCATCTCGTTCGCGCTCTTCAGTCTCGTGAAGGTCAGATCCTCGATTGGCGGCGCATCGAGTCCCCACAGGTAGACGACACCTTCGCACGGCAGCGCCTCGGTCGCGGTGAACTGCGCGAGCAGGCGGCGAAAATCCTGCGGGTCGCGCTCGTTGGCGGTCCATGCGCGCGGCGCCTGCTGGCCGAATCCATCTGCCCGGTGGACAAGGTGGCAATGATGGCCGAGCGCTTCCAGCCGGCTGGCGAGCGCCGCACCGACACCGTTTGCATCAGCGAGGATGATCCAGCTTGCGGCGCGGTCCGTCCTCCCGCGGACCAAACCCGGACGGGCGCTCTCGCGCCAGGCAACATGATAGAACAGCCGTTGGTCGTCTTGACCCGGCACGACCATATCGAGCGGCAACCGGCGCAGCGCCAGGCCTTCCAACTCGGCCACCGGCCGCCCCGCCGGATCGTAGACCGCGAAGTCCACGACCTGCGTGCCGTCCACTCCGACGCTGCGCAACCTGGTGTGCACCCACGCCGTTTCGATCCCGTCCTGGTGGCAGCGGTAACCGGCGAGCGAGATTGGCAGGTAGGACCAACCATCGCCTCCCTGCTCGGCTCCGTCGAGGACGAGCGGGTAGGCATGCAGGCATGCGTCGAGGAACGCCGGATGCAAGGCGTAACGCGCGTCGGCGAGGCCCTGCGGCAGCCGGACCCGCGTCAGCGCTTCGTGACGACCCACATGCACGTCCCAGACGCCGCGAAAACCCGGTCCATATTCGAGCCCAAGCCTCGACAGGCAGTCGTAGAGGGCGCCTACATCGCCCGGTGCGCAGCGCGCCTGGACCTGCTGCGCGGAAAACACCGATGCGCCTGGCGCCTCGGCCTTGCGCAACATGCCTGTCATGTGGGTGTGCCATGCCGCCGGGTTGTCGGCGGCGACACTGACTAGCCTGAAGCTCGCCCGTTCGGGTGTGAGCGGCGTGAGCAGGATCCGGACAGTCCGATCTTCGTCATCGGCTAACGCCATCGCCTGGTGATGCATGGCGTCGTCGAGGCTGATCCGCGGGGTGCCGAAATGCATCCGGCCGGCGGCCGTGGCCGCCTCGATCTCGACCGTGGTCGGCAGAACCACGGTCCCGAGAACGCGGTGATCGGACAGATATCCGATGTGCTGCACGCCGTAGCGCGCCTCGTAGCCGATCTCTTTGGTACTGCACTCGACGCGCGCGCCCACAAGGGGATGAGGCCGCTCCACGAGCGGTGCCGGTGCACGGATCGCCGTGTCCTCGATCCAGTAACGCTGGCGCTGGAACGGATAGGTAGGCAGCGGTATTCGTTGCCACGCGCAGTCGGCATGCACCCCGGCCCAATCGATCCTCCGGCCTGCCAAGTACAGCGCTGCGAGCATTTCGGTGATTGCGTAGACGTCAGGCTTTTGCCGATTGAGCGTCGCCACCCAGGCGAGGGACTTCCCTTTGTCTCCGAAGCAAACTTGCGCGAGCGGCAGCAGCACTGGGTGTGGTCCGAGTTCGAGAAAGGTCCGGCAATCCAGCTTGCCGAGCGCGAGCATCCCGTCACCGAACCGGACCGGCTCGCGCAGATGCCGGCGCCAATAGGTCTTGTCGGGCGCTGCGGTCATTAGCTCGCCGGTGAGATTGGAGATCACCGGCAGTCGGGGCACCTTGTGTGTCAGCTCGCCCGCGACCGCTTCGAACTCGTCGAGAATGGGTTCGGTCCGCGGCGAGTGGAAACCGTTGGAGATGTGCAATTCCCGATATTTGATCTCCTGCCGGTCGAGCACCTCTAACAGCAGTTTCAATGCATTCCGGTCGCCGGACACGACCGTATTCAGCGGACCGTTCATCGCCGCCACCGTGATGTCTGGCGCGATCCGCTCGATCAGGGTCCGGACCACGGATTGCTCGGCCCAGATCGCCGCCATGGCTCCTCCGCTCGGGACCTGGTGCATCAGCGCGCCGCGGGCAATCACCAGCCGCATCGCGTCTTCCAGCCCGAAGACGTCGGCCGCGCAAGCGGCAGCGATCTCGCCCAGGCTGTGACCGATCAGCGCGTCCGCCATGATGCCCCAGGACTTAACCAGCTCGGTCAGGGCGTACTCGACCGCAAACAGCGCAGGCTGGGTGTAGTCGGTCCTGTTGACCAGGGTGTCGTCGCTGTCGCGAGCGAAGATGACTTCGAGCAAGCCCTTTTCGAGAAACGGCCGGGCAAGCGCGTCGCAACGGTCCATGGCATTTCGGAACACCGAGTAGGTCCGGTATAGCTCCGCCGCCATGCCGGCCTGCTGCGGCCCCTGGCCGGAAAACATGAACGCGATCGGCGCATGGCCGGTCCGTCGCAGTAGCGAGGCATCCTCGCCGGCCTTCTGCAGCCAGGCGGCAAGCTGCCTCTCCAGTTCAATCACCGACGGGGCGTGTGCGGCAAAGCGAAAGGCGAACTGGCTCCTGCTGACATTCGTGGTGTAGCAGAGGTCGCCGATCGGCACGTCGGGATGGTCGTTCAGCCAGTCCAGCAGCTGTCGCACACGGGCTACCAGGGCCTCAGCGCTCTTTGCCGAAAGGGTCACGAGGTGCGGATGCGCGTCGGCTGACCGGATGTCGGGCTGCGACGGCGACGGCGCCTCTTCCAGCAGCGCGAAGGCGTTGGTGCCACCGATGCCGAGGCTGTTCACCCCCGCCCGCCGCGGCGTGTCGCCACGCGGAAAGTCTCGCAGCTCCGTGTTCACGTAGAACGGCGATGCGGCAAAATCGATGCGAGGATTCGGCGCCTGGTAATTGATGCTAGGCGGAATTTTCCGGTGATGTAGCGTCAACGCCGTCTTGATCAGGGCGGCAATGCCCGACGCCTGCTCGGGATGCCCGATATTGGCCTTCACCGAACCGATCGGACAGAATTGCTTGCGTGCGCTGTCCTTGCGAAATGCTGTGGTAAGCGCTTCGATCTCGAGCGGGTCGCCGACGGTCGTACCGGTGGAATGGCATTCGAGATAGCCGATGCTGTCCGCGCTGACTGCGGCGAGCTCCAGGGCGTCGGCCGCCGCGCGTGACTGCTGACCCGTGCTCGGTGCCGTGAAACTGATCTTGGCCGACCCGTCGTTGTTGATTGCGGTCCCTTTGATGACCGCAATGACTGTGTCGCGATCGGCGATTGCCTTTTCCAGCGGCTTCAGCAAAACGGCGCCAACTCCACTTCCGAAAATCGTTCCTTGGCCGGCCGCATCGAACGGGCGGCAATGTCCGTCCAGAGAATAGAGGTTACGCTTTTGCGCAAGGTATCCTTCGACCTGCGGGACACGTACCGAGGAACCTCCGACGAGCATCATGTCGCACTCGTCGAACCGCAGGTTCTGACATGCCTGATGCACCGCCACCAGGGAAGAGGAGCACGCGGATTGGAGCGTGTAGCTCGGGCCTCTGAGGTTCAGCTTGAATGAAACGCGTGTGCTCAGAAAATCCCTCTCATTGTTGATGTGCGCCGTGCTTGCGGTCTGGCCAGGGAAGTCCGGGTGGCCTATTTTTGCGATCAGATAGGTCGAGACGATCCCGCCCGCGCTGGCTATGACGCCGACCTTGCCGGGGTAGTCGGTCGGATCGTAGCCGGCGTTTTCGAACACCTCCCAGCAGACTTCCAGGAACAGGCGCTGCTGCGGGTCCATCAGCGTTGCATCCTTCGGCGAGTAACCGAAGAACCCGGCATCAAACATCTCGATGTCGCGCAAGACCGGCGCAGCCTTCACGTAGTCGGGGTTCGCGACCAGCGACGGGTCGACCCCCGCCGCGATCAGCTCCTGGTCGGAGAAGGTCCGAACGGACTCGACCCCGTCACACAAGTTCTTCCAGAACTCGTCCGCCGACGCAGCGCCAGGCATTCGACAGGACAGGCCGATGATCGCGATGTCGACGTTCCGCCTTGGACCACTCATCTCGACACCTCAGCATTCCGCGTTACGGAAGTAGAACATCAGCTCACGGATTGACCACTCCGAATTCTGCGCGAGCCCAACGGCCGCTCTATTTCTGGGAGGCGTTGCCGGTCCTTGCCTTGTCAAGCGCCGCGATGATGGACGTCAGCAACTCCTGCTGGGCGTCAATCAGCATGACCGAGCCAGAAATCACCTTCGGGACGGCTGCGTCGAGCGTGCCCTTCAGCTCCTTTTCGATATCGGTGCCCAGCGAGTTTCGCCATTTTCCAGTTGGATCCAGGATCATCAGCAAGGCATGCGTCTCATTTTCTGCCAGCGTCTGCACTGGCTTGAGGAGGCCAGCCTCATTAATGCTGGTGCGTAAAATCCCGAGGATGTTTCGTTGGAAGGCGAGCAGAGGCAACACCAGCAAGCCCATGCCTCGCAACAGGTCGCCTTTGGCGTTTTCGTCGGTCACTTGTGCTCGACCGGTTTCATTGTCGCTGTCCGTGGGCATCCGAGTGCCTCCTTCACATTGCACAAAAATTTTCATCGCCATCGTGCTGCCGGGCCGCGCTTAAAACAAGCCGGCAGGGGGGTGCGGCCAGTGGTCTCGCCGACGGGGCGCCGTATTAGTCGGCAGGATACCGTGCCTTCCAATTGACGCCCGAAATATTCAGCCGGACGCATAGGCTGCTCGCCAAGGCGCTGGGTGTGAAAGGACCGCCTCCCTTGAGGGCAGAATAGCATCTTCTGCCCTTGAGTAAACGGAAGGCTCGGGGGCCTTTCTCGCCGGCGCAGCGTAGACGCGGCACAAAGGGATAGGCAGTCACCCTCGAGGTGAGGAGTGACACTAGAAGCGAAGCGGTGACGGACGTCAGCTTCTGGCGCTCAGCGGACCTAGGTCGGCCCCTATCAAACAGATGTTTGAGCCGATAGGATGCAGTCTCCTGAGCAGGGCTACGCCATCCAGGCGGTGAAAATGCCGCTGTCGGGATCGGTGGCAGGCTTAGCCGGTGCCGAGCGGCCTTGGCGCACCACTTGATTAGTCGGCTTCTGGCACAAACCGGCGGTTGGAGGGTGGGCAGAGCATGTCCGCTCTGCCCGGGTATTTCAGACATCAACTTATTCCGCTATTGCCAGGGCGTCATCGACTTCGATGCCGAGATACCGGACCGTGCTTTCGATCTTGGTATGCCCGAGCAATAGCTGCACAGCCCTCAGGTTGCCCGTTCGCCGATAGATCAGGGTGGCCTTAGTGCGTCGCAGCGAATGCGTCCCGAACAGCCTGGGGTCCAGTCCGACGCTGCCGATCCACTCAGAGACAAGGCGGGAATATTGGCGCGTTGTCATGTTGCGGTTGGAACCACGACGACCGGTGAACAAGAACTCGCCGGGCTTCTTGTTGGCAGCCTTTAGATGGTCATCGACGGCTTGGCGGGTCTGCTCGCTCAATTCAAATCTGACGGGCCGCCCGGTTTTCTTTTGCCGGACGGTTGCGCGATCCGCCGTGTAACCGCCGACGGCGACATCCTCGACCCGGATGGCAACGACATCACACCCACGAAGCTTGCTGTCGATCGCCAGATTGAACATGGCTAGATCGCGAGCGCGACCTTCGATCTGGAGCTTTGTCCGTATCGACCAGACGTGTTTGGGTCGCAGTGGTGGCTTTGCCCCCGTCAGTTTGCCTTTGTTCCACGGCACTCGCTTGGAGCGGGGGGCGCATTCGCTTGATCCTGCACGGTCATACTCCTTAGTTACAGAGGAGGAGAGCATGTGCCACTGGCGAGGCGTCCTTGATCCGACCAATCTGCAGCTTTTTTGCAAGTGGTGTATCTTGAGCCCGCCGAGAAGCTCGCTCATAAAGCCATCTTTGAAGGGGGTTCGTGTCCGTGGTCCGTAGCAAGAACACCTCGCCAACGTGGAGCGACGTTAAGACTGCGCTCATGGACTTCGATCGCGCGGGTCTTCGGGGGTTAGTGCAAGACCTCTACACTGCGAGCAAAGACAACCAGGCATTCTTGCATGCTCGCTTGGGCTTGGGTCATGACCAGCTCCAGCCCTTCAAGGCGAGTATTTCCAAATGGATATCCCCGGACCTAATGAAAGGCCAATCGATATCGGCTTCAAAAGCCAAGAAGGCGATTGCGGATTATAAAAAGGCCATTGGGCGACCGGATGGGATGGCTGAGTTATCGATATTTTATTGCGAGGAGGCATTCGGCTTTCTGGAATCCTGCAGCATAGAAGATAAAAGCTACTTTGCTGCTCTGATCCGCATGTACGGACGGTCCATCGAATTTGTATCAAGGCTACCTCCTGCCGAGCGCACCACCTACCTCGAGCGTCTCGACAGGCTTAGGTCACGCGGGAGGAACGTCGGCTGGGCGGTCGAAGAAGAATTCAATAGCCTTTGGTACGCTGTCGCTCCGGACGGGCACCAGGGTGAATAAGGCTCATTCTGTTGGACGAGAAGCAGCTGCATCAACGGAAGCGGAGCCTGCGCAGGAGGCGGCCGCCACCGGATTAGGTATTGGGATCATGTCGGTTTTTTGTACCAAAGCGGACTTCGCATCCGGCTGGGCGGCAAAGGGACGTGTAGCGATTGACCCATTGCGGACATCATCTGAGTCTGCCGGCAAGCACAATTCCGGCTAATCCATCCTTCCAGAGTGACGGTTTGTCCCGATAAGATGGTCTCATTGACCGTGGGAGACGTATATGGCGCGGCCATCGAGAACGGGCGGCAAGACGATCGCTTCGAAAACGGGAAAGACAAGCTCAGTAAAGAGCCGTCACACCGGCAAGACCAAGCATCGCATTGCGCCAATCGCACGACGATTAAAACGTTCCACGGGCTCGGGTCTTGGCAAAGAATTGAAGGAGGCCCGCGCACAACAGGCGGCAACGGCCGAAATATTGAAGGTCATCGCCCGTTCTCCTAGTGACGTAGACCCTGTGTTCGAAGCGATTGCGACCAACGCCAAGCGCCTGCTGGGCGGGTTTGCCGCTGCAGTGTTCCGTCTGTTCGGTGGCATGGTACATGTCGCCGCTTTCACCCCAACCAATCCGGCCGCCGACAAAGCGCTCAGGGCAGATTTTCCCAAGCCTGTCGATGCCTTTGAGCCGTTAGCGCTGACTCGACCGGGCGAGCCATTCGCTATCCCGGACACCGAGGAGGTACCGCACGCCCCGATCCGCGAAATCGCGCGGTTGAACGGCTTCCGCAGCATGCTGTTCGTACCCCTGATGAACGGCGGGTTGCCAATCGGCGTCATTTCGGTCACGCGTGCCGAGCCCGGCACGTTCGCGCCCCATCACGTGCAGCTGTTGCAGACCTTTGCCGACCAAGCGGTCATCGCGATCGAGAACGTGCGCCTGTTCGACGAGGTGCAGGCGAAAACCCGCGATCTCTCGGAATCGCTGCAGCAGCAGACCGCGACCGCCGACGTGCTGAAAGTCATCAGCCGCTCTGCCTTTGATCTGCAGATCGTATTGGATGCGTTGCTCACGTCTGCCTGTCAGCTGTGCGAGGCCGACATCGGTACGATTCGGTACGAGGACGACGAAAATTATCGGCTTGCGGCCACCTACGGCTGCAAGCCTGAATGGATCAGGCATTTTTCGGGGTACTCGGCAAAGCCAGACCAGAGCTCGGTGTTCGGGCAGACAATCATCGGCGGCCGTACCGTGCATATGCCGGACGTGCTCGCCGACCCCAACTACAGGCGCCCCGAGGCGCAGAAGCTCATGGGCTTCAGGGCAGCGCTCGGGGTACCTCTCATCCGCGAAGGCCACACGTTCGGTGTCATCAACCTGTTCCGCTTCGCCGTGGGATCGTTCGAACCCAGGCAGATTGAAATCGTCGAAACCTTCGCCGACCAGGCCGTGATCGCAATCGAGAACGCGCGTCTGTTCGATGAGGTACAGGCGCGCACCCGCGATCTAACCGAAGCGCTGACCTACCAGACCGGCAGTGCCAACATTTTGAAGGTGATCGCCTCCTCCCCGACCGATGTCGCCCCGGTGCTGCAGGCCATCGTCGAAAGCGCGTGCGAGCTCTGCGAAGCCTACGACGCGGTTGTCATGCTGAAGGACGGAGAGGAGCTATGCCTTGGTGCGCATCATGGCCCGATTCCAATGAGCCGGCAGCGCTGGTCCAACGATCGGACCTCGGTCTCTGGCCGTGCAATGGCTGACTGCCTTCCGGTACACATCCACGACATGCTCTCCGACGAAGGTGCGGAATTTGTCATCGGGCGAGAAATGTCGCGCGTCGACGGCTGCCACACGCTCCTGGGTGCGCCGCTGCTGCGCGAGGGCGAGGCGATCGGCGCGATCTTGCTTCGCCGTGCCGAGGTACATCCTTTCAGCGACAAGCAGATCGCGTTGCTCCAGACCTTCGCCGACCAGGCAGTGATTGCCCTCGGCAATGTTCGCCTGTTCGACGAGGTGCAGGCCCGCACGCGCGACCTGGCCAAATCCCTGGACGAGCTGCGCACGGCACAAGACCGCCTGATCCAGACGGAAAAGCTTGCGTCGCTTGGCCAGCTCACCGCCGGCATCGCGCATGAGATCAAGAACCCACTTAATTTCATCAATAATTTTTCGGCGCTGTCCGTCGAGCTGCTCGCCGAGCTCGGCGAGGCGCTTGCGCCGGCCGCGCTCGACAAGGCGAGGCGCGAGGAGATCGACGAGCTCGCCGAGATGCTCAAAGGCAATCTTGAAAAGGTGGTGCAGCATGGCAAGCGCGCCAATTCGATCGTCAAGAACATGCTGTTGCATTCGCGCTCAGGTTCGAGCGAGCCCCGCCGGGTCGAGATCAATGCAATCATCGACGAAAGCCTTAATCTCGCTTACCACGGAGCGCGCGCGGAGAAGCAGAGCTTCAATGTCACGCTTGAGCGCGAGCTCGACCCGGAAGCCGGGATGGCCGAAGTCTTTCCGCAGGAAATCACACGCGTCTTTCTCAACATGATCTCGAACGGCTTTTATGCGGCCGCCAAACGCGCCGCCCAAACAGGCAACGGTTTTGAGCCGAGGCTCAAAGCAGTGACCCGTGGTCTGCCCAATCGCGTCGAAATTCGAATCCGCGACAATGGCACAGGCATAGCTCCTGAAGTGAAAGAAAAGATCTTCGATCCATTCTTCACGACCAAACCTCCAGGCGAGGGTACCGGTTTGGGCCTGTCCATGAGCCACGACATCGTTGTGAAACAGCATGGCGGGACGATAGACGTCGATAGCGAGCCCGGCGTATTCACTGAGTTCATCATCACGCTACCGCGAACAACGCGCGCGCGAGAATCGGCAGGGGACGCAAATTGAGCACGTACATTGTCGTCGTCGATGACGAGCCGGATGTCGAAAGCATGTTCCGCCAGCATTTTCGGCGAGAATTGCGATCGGGTCGTTTCGTGATGGAATTTGCTCTGTCCGCGCCGGCTGGCCTGGAGCAGGTGAAAGCCATCCCTGATCCGTCACTGATCTTAATCCTCTCGGACATTAACATGCCCGGCATGACCGGTCTTGAAATGCTTCCCAAGGTAAAGGCGGCACGTCCAAACGTTCCTGTCATTATGATTACCGCCTATGGGGACGATGCGACCAGAAGGAGAGCTACCGAACTCGGAGCAGCCGGGTTGCTCCCAAAGCCCATCGACTTTGGCTTGTTGCGCCAAGAAATAGATCAGCGGTTGGAAGGGTCAGCTTAGGTCTGCTTCTGGCACGAACCGACACGGCCGGCCCGGTCGGCGATGTCGGATCTCAGGGGTAAAACGGAAGTCGGATTTCGAGGGCGGCAGGTCCGTTGATGACCCACAGCCGACATTAAAGACAACTGGGTAGCGTCGAGACTGGGTGCTGCCGTGACTTCCGCTATTAGGGGGGTCAAATCGGTTCCAAGCTAATTTTTCGACTCGACGATCCAGATAATGCAAACTTTTTCGCCGATATTTTTGACCTTGTGCGCCACTATCGGCTTGGCCATCCGTACAGCGGCCTCGCCCTGCTTTTGGGAGACAACGATAGAGGTGCCATCGAGGCTGGTCAGACGGAGCTTGCAATCCGTCTGGTACAGCGAGACCTGGTCGGCGGGATGAGAATGGAATTTGTCCTCCTGCCCGGGCTGCAAGGTTGCCTTGATGACCGACCAGTCCATGTTCTCTGCTACGACCTTGTAGACCTCCGGAGAGGCGACCGGCGCAGGGGGGGCGTTCTCGGCTTGGGCGGATGTGGAGCTCAAGGCATGGAATATCAGGGCGGTGAGCCCAATCGAAAGCTTACCGATGCCCGCCATCGCGCTCCCCCTTGTTGCTCGTGAATGGCCCGCAAAATGGGCAGGTGAAACTTTAGTCTGAAACTGGAGGTTTCCGCTAGCAGCCGACACGACAAGTGACCATGAAGGTGTCACCCGATATTGACATTGTGACGCTGCGACTGGCGGTGCCGCTGCGCTAAGGGCGATGTCGCCTTATGGCATGAAACGGACCTCCAGCGATGTCCGCAGTTCGGTCGCTATCGGGGGGAAAGCGGACGTGACGCTGACGGCCCATTTAGGTAGCGATTGACCCAACTCGGACCTCCCGAGTTGACGCACGCTTATTGCCGGCCCAGCAAATGCCGCTTGGAGCAATAGGGCCCTCCCGCGATTACCGCCCACAGGTCCACAACAAAGTGCTAGGCTTCTTCTTGTTCCAGCGACGTGTTTGCTTGGTCGTTCGGAGGGCGCTGTGACGGAGCACCGGCTTCAAAGGCGATTGGCGGCGATCTTGGCCGCCGACGTGGTTGGTTACTCCGCGCTCATGCAACGCGCTGAGGAAGCCACCTACGCCGAGTTCGAGCGGCTCAAGCGAGAATTGATCGAGCCTAGCCTCTCCCGCCACGACGGGCGACTGATCAAGACCACGGGTGATGGTGCGCTCGCCGAGTTCGCAAGTCCGTCGGCTGCGGTGCGATGCGCGATGGAGATACAGGAAGGCATCGCATCAGGTCGAAGCTCCCTTAAGCTGCGCATTGGGGTCAATCTCGGCGAGGTTATCGTCGGAGCTGACGGCGATTTCTTCGGCGATGGGATCAACATCGCTGTCCGGCTAGAAGGGGTCGCCGATCCGAGCGGCATCCTGATTTCTGAAAAGGTGTACAGCGAAGTCGAAGGCAAGCTGGACGTTGGCTTCGAGGACCGCGGCGAACAGCAACTCAAGAACATCTCCAAGCCGGTCCGCGCTTTGCTGTACGCGCGGGAGCGCATAGCGCGCTGATCGAAAGGCTAAGCGCGGCCCCGCCACTCCCGGACAAGCCCTCCATCGCCGTGTTGCCGTTCGAGAACATGAGCGGCGATCCCGAGCAGGAATACTTCGCGGATGGAATGGTTGAGGAGATCATGACGGCGCTTTCGCGGTTCAAATGGTTGTTCGTGATCGCCCGCAATTCGAGCTTCACCTTCAAGGGCAAGGCCGTCGATATCAAGGAGGTCGGCCGCAGGCTTGGCGTACGCTATGTCCTTGAGGGGTCTGTGCGCAAGGCGTTGGGGAAAGTTCGCATCACAGGGCAGTTGATTGACGCGGTGACGGGCACGCACATCTGGGCGGACAGGTTCGAGCGCGACCTAACAGACATTTTCGCGCTCCAGGACGAAGTGACGGTCGCCGTTGTCTCTGCCATTCAGCCAAAATTGCTTCAAACGGAAATTGCAATGGCAGCGCGGCGGCGACCGGAGAACCTCACCGCATATGATCTTTATCTCCGCGCTCTGCCGCAGTTTTACCTGGCGACCCGCGAAGGGTTGACCGAGGCGATCAGGCTGGCCCATCGCGCTTTGGAGCTGGAGCCTCGGTTCGGCTTGGTCGCCGCACTGGCAGGTGTCTGTCACATGCAAAACGTCCTTTGGGGCTATGCGATCGATCGTCAATTCGACCGCAAGGAAGCAATTCGGCTTGCTCGCTTGGCCTTGAGCATCGACGATGGTGATCCAGACACGTTAGCAATGGTTGCCTGAGTCTCGGCGTTCATGGTCGGCGATTGTGAAAGTGCAGATCGAAATGGCTGACCGGGCGGTCGCGCTCAATCCAAATTCATATCTCGCTTGGAACTCCAGAGGCTCGGTCTATAGAATTGCGGGGCTGCCGGAGGAAGCGGTCTGGAGCTTTGAACGCGCCATTCGCATGAGCCCGATAGACCCGCGGCTACACACACGTTTGCGGGGATGGGCTTGGCCTTTATCGAGCTTGGTCGCTTTGACGAGGCCATCGTCGCAGGAAGGAAAGCTCAGCGTCAGAACCCCTCCTTTCCGCTAGCTTACCGCTGTCTCGCGTCCGCTTTCGCCCATCTCGGACGCGACGCTGAGGCGCGTGAGGCGGCGGCGCGTGTGCTTGAGCTTGATCCCGCCTTTACAATATCTGCGTTGATCGCCCGGGGCGGACAATCAAACGCGAAGCTGTTTATTGAGGGTCTTCGGAAAGCGGGGTTGCCCGAGTAGCTCTCCAATGCCCACGAGGTGATCGAATGGCGGCACTCTGCTGCGGCGCATGAGTCCGGTTATGGCACGAACCGGACTATCAGCGATGTCCGCCATCCGGTCGCTACCACGGGTAAACCGGACATGGCCCGGACAGCCCAATTCGGTCGAGATTGACCCATAGGAGACATCGGATTCTGTGGGCCGCAGGGTTCTGCTGCTTGTGCGGATCTATTTCTCACGCTCCCACACCAGCCTGCGAAAGTCAGTCTTGCCTGGGTTTGTTATGCTCGGGGCCGGCGCCGAATCGATGAACAGCCGATCACCTTCGATCCGGTAGTGACGCCGCTGTTCGGTGCCGTTCCACATTTCATTCCAAGAAATATCTACAGTCGTGATGAAGTCGTCACCTTCGACGCGGTATTTGCCGCTGTAAGCGAGCATCGACTTTTGCAATGCCGCGCGCTCGGCGACTCCATCTCCCGGCTTGCGGTCGACGGCCGTGGTAAGCGCCATCGAGCGGCCCTCGCGTGTCAGGATCAGATATCCTTTCGGGTGCGACCCAAACGGGTTCTGCGTCTCGTCGCCAACAACGACCTGCCACGAAATCAGTTTCCAGTTGCCGATCAAAGCGGCGGGATCGGCCGCCCTCGCGGGAACCGAAAATGCCACGCCGGCGATGAGCGACAACGCTACGAGGCCGGACTTTGTGACGGTGAATGAGAGTGCCTTCATATCAAATCTCCCTTGCTCCGGGGTCCAGAAGGGGTTCCGATTGCGCCGCAGCCTGTAGAGAGGACGAGAGACACACAATGCGGAAGGTGCTAAGTGTGCCTCAGGCTGAGCCGAAGGCATGGGGCGGTATGCAAAATGTCCATTCGCTTCGATTTGACCGACCTCCGATTGTTCCTGCATGTCGCTGAGGCCGCCAGCATTACGCATGGCGCCATGCGCGCAAACATGGCGCTAGCGTCGGCGAGTGAACGCATCCGTGACATGGAGGAAGCGCTGGGCGCGCCCTTGCTGGAACGCAAGCGGCGGGGCGTCCAGCTTACCCCGGTAGGATCGGCGCTGGTTCATCATGCGCGGATCGTCACGCAACAACTGGAGAACATGCGCGGCGAATTAGGTGACTACGCGAAGGGATTGCGAGGTCATGTACGGCTGCTTTCGAATACCGTCGCTATCGCCGAATTGCTGCCGGACGCGCTCGCCGCGTTCCTGTCGGCGCACCCGAATATTGACGTTGAACTCGAGGATCGCCCGAGCCGGGAAATCGTGCGAACCATCGCCGAAGGTCGTGCAGACATCGGTATCATCACCGATGCGGTCGATCCAGCCGAACAGCTCGAGACCTTTCCGCTCGGAGCGATCCGCCTCGTCGTGGTTGCGCCGCACCGACACCCGCTCGGTCGGCGACGAAAGACTACCTTTCGCGAAATCCTCGATCACGAAATCGTCGGCCTGCCGGTCGGCAGTGCGCTTCAGGACTATCTGGATCATCACGCGGCCCGCACCGGACAACGATTGAAGGTCCGCGTCCGCCTCAGCAGCTTTGACACCATCTGCCGAATGGTGGAGAGCGGCATCGGCCTGTCAGTGCTGCCGGAAACGGCTGCCCGCAGATCCCAGCATTCGATGGCAATCCGGATAATTCCGCTGACTGACAAATGGGCCCTTCGGCGTCACTCCATTTGCGTTCGAAACTTCGCAGCGTTGCCGGCGCATGCGAAGCGGCTCGTGGAATGCATGCGACAAAAACCCCTTTGAAGGCGCGATTTCCGAAAGTGGCACGAAACGGACCTGCCGACTGTAGGGCGCGATGTCCGCTTCTCTAATCGGCCCTTCGGGGTCAAGCGCTTTCAGACTATCCACCAATGCGGTGTCGATGTAGCTCGCGGGCTCGTGCTTCTCTTCGGAATTGGCACCGGGCCCTTCCATCATGGGGTTCGAGGACGAGGCGGAACAATCTCTTGGGCGACCTTGCCGTCGGAAGACGGCAGGTCCAAGCGGACATGCGAACTCACCTCATCCATCGTCCCGCGAGGGACATCCTTCCACTGCTCGGTGGAGCTCGGGTTTTCTCCTATCGGGTTTGATCCTGAACGACTTTCATGCTGCTGCCACGGCTTGCTCCCGGGTCCATCGGAACTCGGTGCCGTCAACCCAGATGCGGTGCATGATCACGGCCAGCCGGCGTGCCAGGGCCACGATCGCCTTTTTCATCCCGCGGCGCCTGGCGATCTGCATGGCCCAGGCCTTGAGCCAGGACCATTTTTTTGAATGCATCATGCTCTGAGCTGCTTCGTAGAGCATCGTCCGCATCATCTCATCGCCACAGCGCGATATTTTGCCGCTCCAATCGATCTCGCCCGATTGATACCTGGAGCAGGTTAGCCCAAACACCGCCCCGACTGACTTGGATTTGCGGAACCGGGCTGGCACATCGACGGTGGCGCGATAGGTCAGCGCCACCACGGGGCCGACACCGGGGGTCGTCATCAGGCGCCGGCATACCTCATCCTCCCGGACGATAGCCAGCAAGCGGCGGTGCAGGATGACGATCTGTTCACGGAGCACCCGCCGGACGATGAGCAGCGGCTCCACCAATACCGCCAAGTCGGGGATATTCTCGACAAGCTCCTGGATGCGGGCCTCGAACCTCACCTTGCCAACCATTCCGACCTTGAGCCCGAAGTTGCGCAAAGTACCTCGCAGATCGTTCTCGATGGCGATGGCCTTCGACTGCAGAAGCTTGCGATGGGTCAGCAGCATTCGCAGTTTTTGGCTGCGGAGCGTCTTTACATGCACCGGACGGTACAGTCCCACCCTGATCATCTGCGCGATGCCGCGCGCATCATTGCGGTCGGTCTTGTTGATCTGCGCCTTCAGCACCGCCTGCATGTGCCGCGTCTCGACACAGATCACTGGTAACTCGGCTTCGGCGAGAGCGCTGAACAGCCATTGCGATAACGGTCCGGCTTCCAGTCCGATCCGCTTGAAGCGGTAGGTGGGGTTCCCCAGAACCTTCAGCAGGGCTGCAGGTTCGCTCGCTACCTTCACTTCCTTCACGATCCTGCCCGTGTCATCCACAATGCAGATGCTGGTCTCCTTGACCGATACGTCCAATCCACCAAAATGGTCCATGCTGCGCTTCTCCTTCTGATGCTTGAGGCCGTCACCACGGACCTCGTTTTCACCATCAGCCTGAAGCGCAGCACCCAAAATCTTCAGCTATCCACAAGCTGGGCCGGCCGATTACACCATCTCTCGGGGGCGAAGCAGAAGTGCCGGGAACGGGCCGCCACTTCCGAGTTTGGCACGAAACGGACCTCCAGCGATGTCCGACTTGAGTCCGTTATCGGGGGTAAAGCGGACTGTATGTGCTCGGAGCGAGTATTTCGCCTTTTGACCCGAAGCCGACCTTGCGCCGATGCTGCCGGAGGCGCGGTGCGGGCTCGAAAATAAATTCGTAGAGCATGTCGTTTTGGCGGTCCGCCGTTCGACCGGGTGTCGGCGGAGCCACTTCGGTTGTGGCTGGAGCTCACAATGTGATTGGATCTTACGGAGGTTGGCAATGACGATCTCGCATCGATTTATCGAGACAAATGGCATTCGAATGCACCTGGCCGAAGCAGGGAGCGGCCCCACCGTGCTTCTCTGCCATGGCTTTCCGGAGTGCTGGTATTCGTGGCGGCACCAATTGGAAGCGCTCGCTGCCGCCGGATATCGCGCCATCGCGCCCGACATGCGTGGTTACGGGCAGACGGACAAACCTGATGCGATCGATCAATACACTCTATTGCATTTGACCGGAGACATGGTCGGATTGCTCGACGCGATCGGCACGGATCAAGCAGTCGTTGTCGGACATGATTGGGGAGCGCCGGTCGCTTGGCGCTGCGCTCTGTTCAGACCGGATCGATTTAGGGCCGTCGTTGGCTTGAGCGTGCCGTTTCAGGTGCGTGGTCCCAACCGACCAAGCACCGTCATGCCGAGGACCGAAAAGCAGCGCTTCTATCAACTGTATTTCCAGACGCCGGGCGTTGCCGAGGCAGAACTCGAAAAAGACGTCCACAACGCAATCAAGACGACATTGTTCGCCCTATCTGGCGATGCGCCGGTTGAAGATCCTGCGTCGCTCACGATGCTTCCTAGTGAGGGGGGTTGGCTTGATGGGAAGCCTACAACCCAATCATTGCCGACGTGGCTCACGGACAGTGACATCGAATTTTACGTTGAAGAGTTCAAGCGCACCGGCTTTGGAGGAGGTTTGAATTGGTATCGCAACATTGATCGCAATTGGGAGTTGCTCGCACCATGGTCCGGCGCAAAGGTTCAGGTCCCGGCACTCTATGTCGTTGGCGATCGAGACGGGGTTTACAGATCGCCGAGTTGGAGCCATCTCGTCCCTAGCCTGAAACAGTTCGTGCCCTTGCTTCGCGAGACAACAGTCTTGAAAGGTTGCGGTCATTGGACTCAGCAAGAGCGCGCCAAAGACGTAAGCAATGCGCTCCTGGAATTCCTGAAACAGTTATAGATCGCGAACGGGGACTTGCGTAGACGCGGAAAGCAACGCAATGTCGCGTTTTGGCACGAAGCGTAAGTGCCGGAACGCGCGAGTATTTCCGGAGCTGGGAGTAGACCGGCTGTGCCATCGGCCTACCGGTCACAGCTGCCCTTGACCCATTACGGGCCATCACAACATGACTGGCTTCCCCAACCGAGTCAGCGAAGGTCGGAAATTCTAAAAATTTTGTGTCAAAGGAGGCCGATGGTGTCGGAAACGCGCGTGCCCATTCGTCTTGAGTCAGTTCACAATTAAAAAGGAGGCCCGGATGGGCAAGGTACGCGTAGCTGGCTTCGGAGTGTCCATCGACGGCTTCGGGGCCGGTCCGGACCAGGGCCTGGAACATCCGCTCGGCAAACGGGGCCAGGAATTGATGAACTGGTTCTTCCCGACCCTGGCCTTTCGATCGATGATCGGGAAAGACGGGGGCACCGACGACCGCTTTGCCGAAGCCGCAATGGAAGGCTTCGGCGCCTTCATCCTCGGCCGCAATATGTTCGGGCCGGCCGGCGACGATTGGGGCGGCCCCGATTGGAAGGGCTGGTGGGGCGACAATCCGCCGTACCACGCGCCGACCTTCATCCTCACCCACCATGCCCGGGCGTCAATCGTGATGGAGGGCGGGACGACCTTCCATTTCGTTACCGAGGGGATCGAGGCGGCGCTTGCCGAGGCAAAGGCCGCCGCGGGCGACCTGGACGTAAAGATCGGCGGGGGCGTTGCGACTGTCCGCCAGTATCTACTCGCAGGAGCAATCGACGAGATGCACTTGGCGCTGTCGCCCGTCGTTCTGGGCCGCGGTGAATCCCTGTTCGCAGGCGTCGACCTGCCGGGCCTTGGCTATCGGGTGACGGAGGTGGTCCCAACGGAGCTGGCGACCCACCTCGTGCTGACGCGCTGACTCTCGATCGCAGACCAGACGCCTTGGCACGCGGCGTCTGCTGTTGGCACGAACCGGACATGGCGGCGGTCATCAGCGATGTCCGCTCACCGGAGGATTCTGTTGCAAAACTCTCGTTGAGACGACTCGCGATCCGTGATTCCGTGGATTTTATGGGATCATCGGCGGGAGCGGCGCATGATGGGTCGGCGGGAGAACGGTCAAGGTCAGTTCTTTTATTCGTTTGATCTGGATGAGGTGGTCCCACCTGATCATCTGGTGCGGCAGATCGACGGTTTGCTGGATCTGAGTTGGGTCCACAAGGAGTTGGCACCTTATTACTCGCACACGGGCCGACCTTCGATTGACCCGGTGCTGATGATCCGAATGCTGTTAGTTGGCTATGTGTTTGCGATCCGTTCCGAGCGGCGGATTTGCGCCGAGATTCAGGTCAACCTTGCCTATCGCTGGTTCTGCAAGCTCGGTATCGAAGACAAGATACCCGACCACTCCGTGTTCTGCCGTGCGCGGCAGGAACGCTTCCGACAGAGCGACGCCTTGCGCCGCGTCTTCGAGGCTGTGGTGGCAATGAGCATTGCAGCCGGGCTGGTTGGGGGCGAGGCGTTCTCGATCGATGCGAGCCTGATCAAGGCGGATGTGGACAAGAAGAAACGGATGCCGGGCGACCAGCCGATTGCGTGGCCGACGACAGAGGAGGCGTCTCATGCAGTTCGCGAGTACCTCGCAGCCCTCGATACCGCCCGCGGCGATGAGGATCGCGGTGGAGACGATGGTTCGGGCGAAGGCGGCCAGCGACGCAAGCCTCCCAAGGAAGTCTCGCTCACCGATCCGCAAGCGACATGGGTTGCGAGGCCAGGCCTAGACCCCTTCTTCGCCTACGATGCAAACTACCTGATCGACAACAAGGTTGGCATCATCATCGATGCTGTGGGCACTCGAGCAAACCGAACAGTGGAGATTGCCGTTACCCAGACGATGGTGGACCGCGTTGAGCGCCGCTTCGATCTACGGCCTCAGAGGCTCGCAGGCGACACGGTCTATGGCGCGGTCAGGTTGCTCAAATGGCTGGTAGATCGCAACATCACACCGCACGTGCCGGTTTGGGACAAATCGGAACGCCCCGATGGCACATTCAGCCGTGCCGACTTCGTCTTCGACCAGGGTCGCAATATCTATGTTTGCCCAGGCGGAGCGGAATTGACCAGCACAGGCAATATCGACCAAGGCCACATCGTTTATTACAGGGCCAGCAAGAGCGACTGCTCGCGCTGCTTATTCAAACCGAAGTGCACGACAGCGGTCGCGCGCAAAATCACCCGCGACCTCAACGAAGATGTACGCGATCGCGTCCGTGCATTGGCCAATACGGAAGCCTTCCAGCAGTCGCGCCGCGAACGCAAGAAGGTAGAGATGCGATTTGCGCACATGAAACGGATCCTCGGGCTCGACCGGTTCCGACTGCGGGGCTTAAGTGGCATCAGGGACGAGGTGCTGCTCACAGCAACTGCACAGAACCTGAGGCGGCTCGCCAAGCTTCTCTGCCGTGCCCCGCCACCTATATCAGAGGCCTGCCTTGCGTAGGCGTCGCGTCAAGCGTTGATAGCGTTGCGCAGCTCCCACCAACCGGGGCGCGACCAACGAACCGCGAGAGCTCAAAACAAAGCCAGCAATCGAAACCCGAATAGTTTTGCAACAGAATCCGGAGTAAAGCGGACGTCGCCGTTGCGCAAACCGGCAATTCCGAAAGGATCACCGTCTCGGGGTCAGCCTATCGCGCGAGGTTAGTCTGGCATCCGTTCTTGTAATTCGGTGCGACGCACCTTCAGTGTCCCATGCGTGCCGAGGCCGGGTGGCCCGGCACCTTGAAGCGCTTGCCGGTGTCGGTCACCTTGGTGCCGTCCACCTTCAGGATCGAGAAATCTTGGTTCAGAAAGTTTCCGGCCAGGATGTACTTTCCGTCCGGCGTGAACACGACGGCTTCCGGCAATCCGCCGACCTCGATGTCCTGGGTCTTGGTTAGCTTCTTGCCGTCGATCTTCAGGATCGAGAGGCTGCCGTTCTTCTGGTAGAAGAATGCTTTCTTCATGTTGGAGCCGCGCAGGATGGCGGCGACCGCGAGATCGCCCTTCGGGCTCATTGCCAGCCCTTCGGGTCCGTCGCCGACCACCACCCGGTCGATGATGCGCGGCGGATTGGCCTCGAGATCGACAACGCTCGTGGTGTCGACGCTGCCGTCGGACGAGCCGGCGCCGCCGTTGTCAGAGGTCAACGCGAGCTTGCCGTTGGGCGACACCACGACATTGTAGGGCCACTGGCCGGTCGGGAGATCGATTTTGCTGTAGGTCACCTTACCGCCGATAATATCCAGCACTGAAAGCTTGTGCGCCGGAAACCGTGTGGTCAACGCACGCTTGCCGTCCGGCGTGAACACGACATGCGAGACGCTGTCGGGCATCGAAACCGTATCGGTGATCTTGACGTCGGTGCCGTCGACGGAGAGCACGCTGATCGAGTTGTCGGCGCGGTTGGCGACCAGCGCCATCCTGCCGTCCGGGCTGAAGCTCAGGCCCGACGGCTGCTTGCCGCCGGTGATGGTCGCCGCCAGCTTTGGTGGGGTGGCCTTGAGATCGATGACATAGATCTTGTTGTCCGGAACCTGCTTCAGCGCATCGCCGTCCTTGGTATTGTCGATCGAATCCGCCACGAGCGCGACCGCGCCGGTCGGGTCGATGTCGACATTGACGGGCGGCCCGACAACGGAATTTTTCAGCGGCAGGCTGGCGACGATATTGGGGCTTTCAGGATTGGCGAGATCGACGATCAGGACCTGGTCCTTGCCGTCCGGGGAGAGGACTGGCTTGCCGTCATCGTCCCACACGATCTTTTCATCGAGCCCGACGATCATGAATGGCTTGGCATGAGCGAGGTTGACGATGGAGCTGTAAAGAAGGATTGCGGCTCCCAGTGATAATCCTACTGTTCGATTGACAGGCATTTTGGCGTTCTCCCGGATGTGACCGACCTCTCACGGGCCGGTTTTGCAACCTTAGAGTACGCTCGGAACCACATTGTTGCCAGTGCGAAGCGCGACGGCGTAGCCTGCCCTGGCAAGGGCTTGGCGAGATGTTCTTGGTAAGCCGGGGACTTCCGCTTTCGGGCACGAAACGGACTTGCCAAACCGACATGGCAATGTCCGTTTTTATCCAATCTCCGACATCATTCGCCCCGGTCAAGCGCATGCTCTCACATAACCGCTCCCTCCCAGCAATGTACATCGGATTGTCGCTTGATGCGCCGACGCGCAAGCGGCGGATAGTGATGCGACCGGCACCTCTTTGCCAATTTGCTTCACGCTGCGCGGAGAGATCGGTGGAGCTGCGGTCGCCCGACCTCGGATGTACAGGTCGGGCGGTTGCGGTCGCTGAGGTTCATTGCTCGGCAAATCGCATTAGGCCTCCATCGCTGCCTGCCATTCCTTGGCGTCCTGTCCAGCCTTGGGCAATGCCTTGCTGGTGCCCTTGAACGTCATGTGAAGGACCCGTCGCGTGTTTCGCGCTTGCGCTGTTCTTTGATGCCGCCGAATGCGACCGCGACCAGAGCAACGCACAGCGTGACGATGGCGATGACGAGGAGGACGTTGCGCATCAACGGTTGCGCTGGTTCGACGAGCACCGGCTTCGGCGGCACCACGATCATGTCGGGCCAACGGTCGATCCATGGTGTCGCTTGCGCCGCAGGATTGATCTCGGCCATCGCCGCCATGGAGTTCGACCACTCACGCATGTCTGGCGGTACGGTCGGCTGCGCGTTAGAAACGCGATCATTCACGCTATCCTCGACCGGCGCAGGTTTGAGCCCGCGCCTGAAATAAATCCAGCATGCGTCATCATCGATGGTGAGCACCCGGCCGGGCCACGTGCGCGCGGCTTCGTTCTTGTCGAGACAGGAGCGTGATGCGTGAGCTGGCGCAGATAGCAGAGCCGCTATCGCCAGAACCACGGCGGCGCGGATCATTTCAGCTCTCCGTCGTCATGCCAGGTGCTTCTTTGGCGGCTTCCTGCCGACTTGGCTTTCTCCCTAAAGAATAGCAAAAACCGGCTTTCCTGATAGACACCCAAACGGGTACACCCACCTGAGTAGCCAGGTGTCTGCTCCAGGCGAATCGAGTGTCCGGCGTTCTAACAAGGCGGCCCGGCGGCTAGGGGAAAAACGAACGTTGAAGACGCACTCGGCGCAATAGTTATCCAATTAGGTGAAACTGTCGTCGCTTCTCACGCTGAACGCATCTAATCGCGCGATCGGCAATCTTCTGATTGGCCTCGGCGTACAATGTCACCCGCACCGAGAGGCCACCCGGCGAGTTTCCGCGAACGATTTGGATGCCGGCAATGGTCTCGCACCCGGGCCACTGCCTGACCGCATCGAGGCACTCTTTGCGCAAGGCCCCGTAGTTCAATCCGACTGTTTCCGATTTCGCCATGCTGCAACTGAAGGGGCCAAAAAGTGAAGCGTCCAGATAACCAAAGTGCATTTAGGGCCGATAGCATCTGACGTATTGACCGAAATCAAATAAACTTTCCCGAAAATAGCACCGCATTTCGGCGGTTAATCTCGATCAATCCAATGATCGGTGTGCGATTGCGTGTTCGCGGACGGTCGCGGCTATCTCGGGGAAAAGTGTCATCGATACTCGTCCGTCACTTGCCCAAATCGACGTAGCACGTGCGTATCGCTGAATTTTCCTATCTCGAAATTGCTAGCGCGGCTGAACGCTACAGAACCGGCATGGCCAAATACCTTCCAACCAACTGCGACATTTTGCCGTGCACGCTTTGACGAGCAGTGACACCGCATCCCTCGCTCGGATTACGAGCGGCTGGATCGAGCACAATAGTGAAGAGACAATGCTCGACCGACTGTATGATGCAACGCGAGATAGCCGAACGCGCCGCCTCCATGCGGACCTTATTGGCTTGGTCTCATCCCACCCGTTTTGGTAGCTCGGCAGTTGGTAAATTTCGAGTTAAAGACAAGCACACCCGCCGAAATTTAAGATCAATTGGATCAATCGGCGGGCCGGTTGTGAATTTTCATTCTACCGGCGCACGGAGAACCACACATGAAGCGGCTTTTGTTGGCTGCCATCGCAACGATGGCGGCGAGCGGACCTGCATGGGCTCAATCATCGATGACGAGGGGGACGGGCATTGGCGTTGCCGGATCGACATCGAGTTCGCAGGCGGTCTCGGGGCAGGGCGGCACGGGGGTCGGCGTCGCGGCGATTACCACCAACAGCACCGTGCCAGCCGATCAGACGGTCAAGAACGTGCCGAGCGTTGTTGCACCGGGCTTGGCCGCGGCCGGGCTCGAAACGTGCCTCGGGTCGGTTTCCGGCGGTGGCGCGTTTGTCGGGACCGGATTCAGCTTCGGCACCACGATCCCTGATCCCGGTTGCGCGGCGCGGCTCGATGCGCGCACCTTGTGGAGCTTCGGGCTGAAGAAGGCGGCGGTCGCCCGGCTTTGCCTCAACCCCGAAATCAATCGAGCGATGCCGGAGGTTTGCGTCAAGTATCTGTCGCCGCCCGCACCGGGCTATCCCGCCCCGCCGCCGGTCCCCACCCGCTACGCGCAGACGGAAGCCTCCGAGGAGCAGCCCTACACCGGGGGGGACATTTGGCTGGTCGAAGGGGCGACCGGCAAGAACCGCCTTTGCAACGACTACGATGTGACCCAGCAGCTCTGCCGTGTCTGGGCTCACACCGTCCACCATTCGGTACCGAAGAAGAAGGCGACGGCGAGTTGGGCTCACACCGTCCCTCATTCGGCACAGAAGAAGGCGGCGGCGAGTGGTGAAACCTCTCAGACGGCGGCATCACCCGCCCCGGCACCCGCCGTGGCGGAAACCGAAAAGAAGCAAAAGTCACAAGTAGAGCGAATTGAACGCGTCGATCTGAGACATGAGGACCTACTTCCTTCTCTCTCTCTCTACAACCACCACTGTTCTTCTCTTCCTCTTCTTCCTCTCCTTGGTCCCTGTGTAAGAACCGTCTTCGCAACGACTACGATGTGACCCAGCAGCGCTGCCGTGTCTGGGCTCACGCCGTCCACCATTCGACCGAAGAAGAAGGCGACGGCGAGTGGTGAAACCTCTCACACGGCGGCATCACTCGCCCCGGCACCCGCCGTGGCGCAAGCGAAAAGAAGGAAAGTCACAATGAAGAAGCTATTGATGAGTGTTGCGTTCGTCGCTCTGGTGGGAAGCATTGTGCCGGCTGACGCCGGCTCAACGCTGGCCATCGGGGGAGGCGCGAACTTGGGTCACGTCTTCACCGGGACGGCGGCTGCGACGCACGGCACGGCGGCGGCCGGTTCGCTCGCCAACGGGACCAATACCAACATCGGTGCTGGTTTCGCGGCGGCTTCCCCGGCCGGTAGCCTCTCGACCGGTCTCGGGGCGTCTGCGGGTCAGAGCAACTCCACAAGCGGCGCGGTTTCGTTCGGCAACGGTTCGGCCATCACCGGCGGCGTCTCCAACAACGTCGGTGTCGGTGTCGGCGGAGGCTTCACCAACGTGATGCCCTAAGGTAGACGTCAGCAGCATGGTGGCAATCTTCGTCACCATGCTGCTGATCGGATGGAAGTGCGATGTTTGATCTGGTGGAGATGCAAAGGGGAAGAGAGCCGCTGTTACCAGAGGCGCAGCGCTTGGTTCGGATACAGCACGAGATCGCGCATGGCTTTCATAGGCAGGTTAAGACAATTCTGATCGTGAGGTCTTGCTATCATGGGCCAACGAATGGCTTATTGCGCCGAGCGGGGCGCCTGGCGACGTGCGCAACTGCTGATTCACAAAACGAAAGTGCAGTTTGCGGGCCAATATTTTGTTGCGTTACGGATGAGGACCTCATCCTCGGCGAGAACTTTTCTAACAATGTTCGCTGGCGAGCATTAACTGCCCCTGTGGTTGTGCCAGCCAATCCGAGATCATGTGATGAATGGCGCTCAGTGTTTCATACAGCGTCCTATGCTCGGTCCTTCGACAACAATCGGCGGGATTACTTTCAACTCATCCACGGTTCTTCCGCCTCCGTTAAGCCTTTAGCATGCGGCGGCAACAAGCCTCATGTGCAATGGAGCACGGAAGAAGGCGTCACCTGTCCTCGTTGCCTTCGCATGGTTAAGAGCGATCCCCCCATGCGGACCTTATTGGCTTGGTCTCGCCACCCTTTTTGGTAGCTCGCGCTACATCCGATCCGGCAGATAGATGCAGGTCGGCACTGTTGCTATACAGACATGGCAATCGCCATCGGGCGACGTTCGCAGTTGCTACCGGGAGAATATCTTGTCACGCCGTTTCCACCCCGACCGAGATCGACGATCTCATCGCAGGGAACCGGATGACAGTGGTTCTCGGCGCAGCATTCTGACGAATAGAGCCAATGGGCAAAAAGCAAGGGGAGCAGCATGACTGAGTATTCCGAGACCCGGAACGCTGCGGTCAATGACATGATTGCGAGACTATGGGAGTTGAAGACGACGAAAGCAGGTTCGCCATCCTTGCTGCTGTGTTCTGGTGATGGCGCAGCATCTTGAGTTGGACCCTATCGAGATGGCGGGAAAGATGGTCGCGGTTTACAAACTTATCACACATGAGGAAGAACCAAGGGGAAGAGCATGAAAATCCTTCTGACTGCGAACATTCCGGAAGTGCTGGAATTCGAATGGTTGACGCATGTCCGGGAGTTCGATGTTGCCCATCCCGGCTGTCTTTTTCAGATCGTCGGTGACACCGCTCAGTCAACCAATAAGATCATCCGACTGATGCTTGCCGCCGGGTTTGGCGTCGTCAGGAAGTTATCTTGAGCATGTCGTGATGAGGAAAATCGACCATCAGGACTTCACCCATGAGGCGGCGCAAGTGGAGGCGCTGCGGGTACTATCCCTTTCCACCATGCTACTAGGGTCCAGAGACCCGCGCCGAGCGGTCGTAGCGCCGTTGCGATGTGCTGGAATTCCTTTGGTTTGTTGAAGGCACTCTCGATGCGCCAGCGCAGTTTGTATAAACGCTAGCTGAAGCTGACTGGTTGCTTTCTGCCGCATGGGTGGGGGGTGACGGGCTTCGGTCCGCGCTCGCCGCCGGCATGCCGTTCAATTTATGAGCCTTCGCCGCAGTGCGTGAGTCCGGAAATGGCACTTTTCGGAAATGCCGAAGCAGCCTGACGATGTCTGCTGTTGAGGGGCGGTCTCAACCGACCGACGCAACACTTTATCTTAAAGGGAAAAGATGGAGTGTAGGATGGAACGGAGATTTCATAGAGGTTTTACCGCGGCAGAAAAGACCGAATTATGGGACCGTTGGAAGCGCGGGGAGTCACTGAAGGCGATCGGGCGAGCTTTTGGTAAGGAGTCATCGTCGATCTATTTTCTGGTCGCCCCGCATGGAGGGTTTCGTCCTGCGGAGCGGCGTCGCTCCAGGTTGGCATTGACGCTTGCGGAACGCGAGGTGATTTCCAGAGGCGTTACGGCACGTCAATCGGCCCGGTCTATCGCCAAACTGCTTGGCCGCTCGCCCTCGACGGTGAGTCGTGAAATGAGCCGCAATGGCGGCTGTAATCGCTACTGGGCGACAGTTGCGGACGAGAATGCCTGGGCACGATCGCGTCGTCCAAAATGTTGTAAATTGGCGATCAATTCGCGGCTTCGGCAGGCCGTGGCAGCGAAGCTCAGATTGGATTGGTCACCCGAGCAGATAGCCGGTTGGCTGAAGAGAACGCATCCTGAAGACGAGTATAATCAGGTGTCACACGAGACCATCTATCGCAGCCTGTTTGTCCAAGCGCGCGGCGTGCTCAAGAAAGAGCTGCTTCGCCATCTTCGATCGAAGCGCTCGATGCGTCGCTCCAGACCGGTTGATCCGAATGGCGATAGACGGGGACATATGAAGGATGCCGTCTCAATCCGTCAGCGACCGGCGGCGGTTGAAGATAGGGCGGTGCCTGGCCATTGGGAGGGCGATCTGCTGTCCGGGCCGAACAACACCTACATCGCGACCTTAGTCGAGCGTCAAACGCGTTACGTGATGTTGGCCAAGGTGGCAGGCAAGGACACCCAGACTGTAGTCAACGCGCTCATCAAGCAGGCGAAGAAGCTACCAAAAGAACTGTATAAGTCCCTGACCTGGGACCGGGGCAAGGAACTGACGGATCATCGGCGCTTTTCGATGGCAACCAACATCGATGTCTATTTTTGCGACCCGCAAAGCCCGTGGCAGCGCGGGTCGAACGAGAATACCAATGGCCTGCTGAGACAGTACTTTCCAAAGGGCACCGACTTGTCGGTGCATTCGCAAGCCCATCTGAACAAGGTGGCTCGTCAGCTAAACGAACGGCCACGTGAGACCTTGCAATTTGAAACGCCAGCAGAGAGATTTAATGCCTGTGTTGCGTCGACGGGTTGAGCCGGCAGGTGTAGACCGGAAGGTACTGGCGCATCGTCAAACCGACGCGATTGACCCAACCGGACTTCCTTCTCAATGCAGCTACCCGCAATCATGAGTGTGAATAAGCCTCGAACATTGACCCCTCTATCGTTCGTGGGATCAATACTTTAACGCGTAGATCGGCCTTGAGACCCTGCGCCGATCACCGTAGAGTTGAAGACCTGCAAACCAGCGACGAGTTGCGAGCTCAGCGTAGGGAAATTACTCGCGTCTAAAACTGAGAATAGCTTTTCCTATTGGATTTCCTGGTGACATCATCATGAGGATGGGTTTAGACCGCAAACCGCAGGTGCGCCGGACGACGCCGCCGTCGGAAAGTGTCGTTGCGAGCTGGTACGAGAACGCCAGTTTACTCGATAGCTACAGCATTGACTTGAGTGCATCGGAACAGTCGAGCATGCGCGAGCTGGCGACGCGGACACTCGTCAATCCACCCGCGTGGCAAAAGGCGTTGATCGCGCTGCGCGACGCCATGGTTACGCCCTTTGGCATCAAAACCTCCGATACGGTCAGGACATACCGGGACAGCCATGAACGGGTGGACTTCTTCCCGGTGCACTGGGAGGGCAAGGACGAAATTGTGCTCGGTACGGATGACCGACACCTGGACTTCCGGCTATCTCTGCTCCGACGCCATTCTCCAATAGGCACGTTGCTCATCGCGACAACCGTTGTGCATACCCACAATGCCTTGGGCTTCACCTATCTCAACGCGATCAGGCCTTTTCATCACCTCGTGGTCAGGGCCAACCTGGCACGCTGTGCACAAACACAACTGCAGTAGAGCTGCAGAAACCTCGAATTTCGAACGATAAAACACGGCGGGGCGAACCCGCCCCGTGCTTCTTCTCGCACAGTCCGGCCCTCTGAAAAGCTCCGCCATTCTAGGCCAACTGCGTGGGCAGAATTCTTGATTTTTGCACGATACCGTCAACCCCCTTATCAGTTATGTCCTCTGTGGATGGCTCCCGCGTTGCAAGGGCTAAATTGACGCAGTGGCATTGGTCGGGTGCAGTCTTCTGTCCGGCCTGTTGATGCAGTCGGTTGAGACTGCTGGCCCTGATGGAGTCCGCGAACAAGGTCCCATTCTGTTGTGCAGGCTATGACGCCTTGGACATGAGTTGGGTTGTCCCTGTTCCCGGTCTGACCGGTCTGCCATCACATCGCATCGCGCTCGCAACCTCGTGAAGCTGATCTCCTCCTCAGCTAAATCGTATATCGTTGCTTATGCAGCCAGTGCCGGCCGGTGACCGGCACGATAGGTCTCGCCACGTGTCATGATCGCCCAGATGATCCGCGCGGTCTTATTCGCCATCGCGACGGTGGCGACCCTTGTGGGTTTCCGCGCCAGCAGATCCGCCAGGCGTGGATCGATAGTCGCGGGATTGTGCCTTATGCGGCGCACAAGAGACGTCATGCCGACAATGAGCAGCTTGCGCAGGTATTT
Source organism: uncultured Alphaproteobacteria bacterium (assembly GCA_963831585.1). GTDB lineage: Bacteria > Pseudomonadota > Alphaproteobacteria > Rhizobiales > Xanthobacteraceae > Bradyrhizobium. Next base: position 212,582 of record CAWHRA010000015.1, read on the forward strand.
GTCGCCCATCTTGCTGATACGACCGAGTCGCTCTTTGCCACCGCTCGACTTCTGAAGCGGCGTCAGACCCAACCAGGCAGCGAACTGCCTACCTGAGCGAAACTGATGCGGATCGGTGACCGATGCGGCAAGTGCCGTCGCGCCGACCGGCCCGATGCCGGGGATAGTCATGAGACGACGTGCAACATCGTTGCCACGTAAACAAGCGGCCAGATCACGATCGATCTCGTGGAGCCGGACGTGGATGTCGAGCGCCTGCTGTGACAGCGTAGTGACGATCTTGGCAGCTTCAATCGGTACCTCAGGAGCTTTCCCATCGACGATCTGCCGCGCCATCAGTAGCGCACGCTCCAGCCCCTTGGGGATATCGACGCCAAATTCGGCCAGTAGACCGCGGATCATGTTGATCAGCTGCGTGCGCTGCTTGACCAGCAGATCGCGCGTCCGGTGCATCGACAGCGCAGCCTGCTGCTCCGGCGACTTGACCGGCACGAACCGCATCGTAGGCCGTGTTACCGCCTCGCAAACCGCTTCCGCATCGGCCGCGTCGGTCTTCCCGCGCTTCACATACGGTTTAACGTAAGCTGGCGGCATTAGGCGCACATCATGGCCGAGTTTGACCAGCTCGCGCGCCCAGTAATGCGACGTGCCGCACGCCTCCATGCCAACCAGGCAAGCGGGCAGCTTGGCAAAAAATGGCAGCATCTGCGACCGCCGAAGCGACCGACGAACAACGACCTGACCGGTCGCATCAATGCCGTGGACCTGAAAAACGTTCTTGGCCAAGTCGAGGCCGATCGTGGTAATCTGCATAGCGGATGGCTCCTATTGCTCGTGAACGCCTTAGGGCCTTCACACTTTGGCACCCAGATGCCGTGAGCGGGAGCCATCCACCTCATCTGTTGTCGAGGCGAGAGCGGACGTCATTTGCTCGTAGCGAGTATTTCGCCTTTTGACCCAAAGCGGACATCGTCCGGCGGCAATGCGCGAGCTGCCTGCGCCAACGCTTACGAACCGCTGAAACCGCGGCACGCTGGCGGACGACTCAAGTTGTACGCTCGACCAACAGATACGCGACGACGGCATGGCCAGCTTCGTGATAGGCCATGCCCTTCAGGTGTCCAGCTGCATCCCATTGTCTAACCCGGCCTTCATGATGTCGCCAGAATGGAGCGGCAACAAGGCCGGGTGCGTTGGCTTGGAGGCGGCACATGAGAAACATCGTGGACGAAGTGGGCGAGATCATCGCGAAAACAACGAATGACCATACGCTGATCGGCGGCCACCACCGCCTCGCGGTGGCGGCCAGCCTCGGTCGAAAACTGTTCTGGAAAGATACCGGGGAACCTGTGCAGCTTGATCCCTTCTTCAAGGGAAGCTCTCATCGACATAAAGCTTGATGCGCAGGAAACGTGACGCGACTTCCGGCAAATCCGCAGGGTGCCAACTACGCGCCGGTCGCGCCGCATTGCCCAGATAATCCAGCTGGCGGCCGCCAACGAGCAAATCGGTCGCCGAGCCTGTCATGCTGCCGCCGCGCGATCCTCTTTGTCGGCCCCACGCATGACGATCCTGAGCGCATCATCCGGCAGCGGCCGTTGCAGCGCCTTCGCTTCATCCCACGGTGCGCGCATCCACACATCGTGCTCCTCGTCGGTCGTCAGGATCACCGGCATGGCCTTTGGATGGATCGGCTCGACCACCGCGTTCGGTGCCGTCGTCAGGAAGCCGTAGACCAGGTGCGGCCCCGGGATCGGCTTCGACTTGGTGCCCGGTCGCCTTTGAACTCGGTCCAGAGCCCGCCGAAGGCGAACAGCGGTCGGTCCTCATTGAGCGCGAACCAGACGACATCCTTTTTGCCGGTCGCAGGGCTCGGCTCGGGCGCGTAGCTAAACTGGAAAGTCCGTAGATTTGATGCGAAAATGCCGTAGCAATTGAATAAATTCGTCGGGATTGCGCGCCGCAGGCTCTGTTGCAGCGCTGGGGTGGAGAGCGGCAGGTGCAACTCCCGCCGGCAGCTTCAGGCGGCCATCAGCCACGCTAAACCCATCGGATGGTGAAGGGCTATTTCCCGAGGGCATGGTGGACAGTTTTCAAGCTGGCCTAAGCGTGTGACAAATTCCGCGTTCGAATTGTCGATAGGCCTTAAGAGCCTGTCGGTCTGCGAAGGGGAGGATCTGCATCATGATCACGCCGACGATCCGCATCGTCGGGTCGATCCAGTAATATGTATTGAACAGACCGGCCCATGTAAGGCTGCCTGCCTTGCGGCCGTCGTGGACGGGATCAATATTGATCATGTGTCCAAGCCCCCATCGCAGCTGAACGCCCGGAAAAAGATCCACATCGTTCGATAGCGACGGGTTTGTCGTTTTGAGGGTTCCCACTTCGAGGTTGCCGATCTGGTTTGCGGACATCAAGGCAACGGTCTCCGGCCGAAGGATACTGGTCTCGCGGAGGCTTCCACCATTCAACAACGCCTGCAGCAGCGTCAGATAATCCGGTGCTGTGGAATAGATGCCGCCTCCGCCCGAAAACACTTTCGGAACATTCGCTTGTTCCAGGGGCCGCGGAAGAAGCTTTCCATTCGCGTCCCTCACATGCAGGCTGGCCTGACGCGCGCGCTGTTTCGCTGTGAGCAAGAAGCCTGTGTCGTTCATTCCTAGCGGTCCAGTGATGTGATCGCTGAAATAGCGATCCAGGCTCTGCCCGCCGGCGATTTCCACCATCCGGCCGACCCGGTCCAGACTGCCGCCATAGGCCCACCTTGAACCAGGCTCGAACATAAGTGGCATACGCGGCAAGGACGGATTACTGCGGGCAACCTTGAGATAGCGAACGACATTCGGATCCCATAGCAGATAGCTGAACCCGGACGTGTGCGTCAGAAGGTTGCGCAGCGTTATGGGTTTTTGCGCCGCGCGCAGTTGCGGAACCCCTTTTTCGTCAAAACCGGCGAGAACCTGGGCCGACCCGAGCGTCGGATCTATATTGGCGGCCGGCTCGTCCAGCTTCAGACTACCGCGCTCCACGAGTTGCAGCGCGGCGATCGACGTCAGCAGTTTGACCATCGAGGCGATGCGGAAGACCGTGTCCGTCGACATGCGGGACGCCGCGGCCATGTCGCGGAACCCGAACGCACCTTCATAGACCACTGACTGTTCGTTCGCGGCCATCGCGACAACGCCGGGTATTTCCCTGGCGCTGACCCCTGCCTGCAGCGCTCTGTCGATTTCCTCACTGTGGGCCGGCTTGTTGAGAGATGCGGCGATGCCGGTCAAAGGTGCGGCCGGAATCACGCTTGCGGATGCAAGAACCACCGTCCGCAACAGTGCATCACGTCGGGTGACTGGCCTTGTCATTTGCGTCTTGAAAATGAGACCACTGGCGCTCCCGACATACGGCGAGCGCTCATAGAGACACCTATAAAGCCGGTACAAATCGGCTTGTCCGCAGCACGAATGCTACCACTAGCAGCTACCGACGATCAACCGCACAACGGTCGTTGATAGTTCGGGCTCTTCCCTACAGGCCCTATAGTCGGGATAGGAGGGAACTGCCGATGACCTTCGCACCAGGTGTGCCGGTCGGCAGGCAAAGCTAGAACCCTGGGGTCAAAAGCCACATTTTAGCTTTGGAGCAGGGAGGGTGCTTCGGCGCGAGGGTGTGCTGCCGCTGCCCAGCGTCCGGGTGAGGTGATCGCAAAAGCGGAAGCTGATCGATCACATCTGGCCGGGTGTAACCGTAGAGGAGGGGAGCATCCGGGTCCGAATGGCCGCGATCCGCAAGGCTCAAAGCTGCCGAGCTTCCATATCTTCCAATTCTTCGCGACAAGTGGCGCTGAAAGTCGCCGCTGCTGCCAGCCGACGCCATCGTCATCGGCGACAGCGGCTCCTGCGCTAATTGGTACGCGCGCGACTATCGGATCAAATCGGGACAATCGGCATCGTTGTCGGGCGGGCTGGCGTCGATGGGCGCGGCGGTGCTTACGCGATCGGCGCCAGATTCGCCCGACCGTCCCGTCCGGTCGTTGCGCTGGTCGGCGACGGCGCCATGCAGATGAACGACATGGCCGAGCTCATCACCATACAAAAATATTCGAAAGACTGGGCCGACCCGCGGCTAATCGTTTGCGTGTTCAACGGCGAGGATCTCAACGAGGTCACCGGGAGCTGCGTGATGGAGGGCAATCCCCGATTTGATGCGACCGAGTCGATCCCGAATTTTCCCTATGCGCGCTTCGCCGACATGCTCGGCTTCAAGGGGATCTACGTCGACGCGCCGAACGTGCTCGGCTCCGCATGGCAGCAGGCGCTTTCGAGCGACCGCCCAGTGGTGCCGGAAGTCAAGACCGATCCGGACGTCGTGCCACTGCCGCCGCATGTGACATTGAAAGAGGCGCGCGGCTTCCTGTCATCAATCGAGAAAGGCGATGCGGGTAGTGGACGCGTCATCGCCGAAACTGCATCTCAGGTGCTGAGCGCGCTCGAAATCCGAGCAATAAACAGGGAGACCGCGCACGCCTGACGCTCGCATTTCCCCGAGCGTGATTTTCTGCTGACGGCGTTCTAGGGGGCGGGTGAGGGCGCGCACGCGTCATTGAAGCGCGCTCGCGCCGCGGGAACAATACCGCTACAGATTGGCGCTCTCGTGCCTGACATGATCAAGCTAATGAAAAGCGCGACACGCCAAATGGGGAGGAGGAAAAATCGAACGTCGGTTGCAGACAAGCGACGTCGTGCCGATCAGGGCTCGAAGCAGCGGGCTACGTTTTAGACGAGCGCTGTTTCAATGCAGGATGCTAACCGAGATCACCGCGGGAAGCATCGCGGCAAGAGAGGCGAGCGCCATAGATCGCGCGCTCAGAAAGCGGCTGAAAGCGATTGAGCAGGAACTGCGCGGGGGCCGCTAAGGTCGTAAGAACGGGCGGCGCGCGGGGCTTCGGTCCCGCGCCGGACGCCAGCCCGCCGACCACGCGCAGGCGGGTTTCCGCCACGAATCGTCCTTACAGCCGATTCAGCCAGGCTGGAGGGTTTCGGGCCAACGGTTTGGTCGACCCGACGCGTGTTCGTCCGGAAAATCGTCGCGCGTCGGGTCGCTTGCCCGTCAAAATCCGACCTGAGATCGGCATCCGTGGCTCAGCAAGCCTGCCGCGCCGCGGCGCTAGCTTTGTGCCTTACTTGTCCCGGTTGGAACAAACCGGCTGGAAAAGAATCGATCCTTAGCTTCCGGGATGCCCCCCAAAGACCCCGGAAGAAGCTCCGGCGCGCCCCGTCGCGTTGGGGCCGTTTTCGTTTGAACCTTATCTCGGTAGCGCCGACATCTTCACACTGGGGAAATTTCAGGGCCCAGTTTCGATAAGCAGCGCTGCCAGCGAACATACTCCGCTCGGTGGCGCCGTGCTTTTGGCATCAGTTTTGGCGACCGATCCGCATCCATGACGGCCCTCCGCTTTGTGCAACGCACGCAGGCGCTCGTTTGGAACAAGTACTGCCCAGTAAACGTCGATTCCATGCTCCCGGGAGGTTCGCGCCCCCTGGGGGAAAACCTGCCTCCAGGTTGGCGGCTCCAGCGTTCCTAACGCGCTGGGGCCGTTTCCCTGCCAAAAGCCTTTGAACCATGCAGCAGGCCTCGAGACTTAAGTACGGGGCGGGGATTTGGAGAATGGCCATGGCCACTTCCAACACCCGGCGCTGGACTGCGGACGAGATATCCCGCCTTAAGGAGCTTGCCCAGACACGCCCGATTGCCCAGATTGCTGCCCAGCTAGGCAGGAGTTACTCGGCTACTGCGGTTAAGGCTGGCGAATTGAAGCTCTCGTTGAAGCTTCGCCCTCCAAAATTCAATGAGCCAAACTTTCCGGGAGTTGACCCTGGACCCGCCGGCTTTGACTGGCCGGATTAACCGCGGACTTTTTGCGGACATGATTCGGCCCGGTCTCCACTGATCGCCGTGGAATGGCTGCATCGGTTCCGCGCAATAGGTCAGCAGGCCGCGGACGCCCATAGCCCGCATCTCGCCCAAGCGAATCTTCGTCCTTGGCGCGTATTGTCGCAGGCAACCCTGGGTTCTTGACCTTGATCCAGTCCGTAGACCGGCCGGCCTTGTAAGTGCGGTCCCGGTGTTTCGAAACAATCCCTTCCAGTCCCATCTTGCAGGCTTGCTCGAATAGGCGAGGGCCAATCGGTCCCGCCTCATGATCGTTGTAATGGATGCCATCGTTCGACTGTTTTATGAGCTTGCCGAGCCAAACTTTCGGACCTGAAGGGCTTCGTCCCGCATATCAACACCTTCGTCCATCAGGAGATCAAAAGCGTATAACCTTGCTTCCACGTTGCGCTTTCCGGCATGCAGGCGTCGAAAACCGAGATCCCGTCCGGACCTTAAACCACCGCCTCGCCGCCAATAACGAAAGAGCTTTTGCGGAGCTTGAGAGCGGCTTGGGTGATGCGGGGGATACCGACCGGACCAATCATAGCCACGGCGGGTAAGCAGCCGCACGCGCTTGCCCTCCCGCTGAACAATTAGGCGATAGCCGTTGTGCTTTATTTCGTGGAACCAGTCCGGACCAGACGGAACCTTTGTGCCCCGCGTCGGTATGCAAGGACGATACTCAAGTTTACGCAACATGCCGATTAGACAGAATTGGCCCGCAGGAAAGCGAGTCGTCAAATCTGGAGGCGGACCGGTTTTGGAGAGATATTATGGCAAAAGTCATTTATCGGTGGCAGCAGGATGAGGTTACAAAGCTAAAGAGCCTGGCCCAAAAATATTCTACCGCGGCTATCGCGAGGCAGCTCAGCAGGAGCGCTGCGGCAATCATCGCTAAGGCACAGGAATTGAATATTTCGCTGAAAATCGCGCGGCCGGCCTCACCTAATCCGCACCATACGCATCAATCGCGTGAGCGGCGAAAACCACAGCGCTGAACAAGGCCAAAATTGCGGTAAAAATCTCAATCATTGACGCACCCTTTACTCTAGCAACGTCGATAGCGGGCTTTTGTTTCAGACCCGCTTCGTTAGGGCAGAAATATGGTTTCGTGACGGGCCTTATTTTCATTGCCATGGCAATGAACAAAAGAAAGGCGATGTTGCGCCCGTGTTGCGCGGAGCCGTCGGGATTAATTCATTGGAATCGTTGAAACTGGCTTGTAGGCTCAACGCGGAAACCTGCCTTAGAACGAACCTTCCGGATCGCGCCCGATGTGAGAGCGCCGAAAAAGCTCTCGGAGTCGTCGCGGGGACAACGCGCGGCGAGCCGGCTGCCCCCATTGCGGGGCCTATCTCACCCTCGCGCTGGCCCCCGGCGGCAAGGGCAAACGCACGTTCCAATGTTTTGAATGCGACGGTCCTGATCCGCTGAAAACGGATAGGGCCACGGGGTGGTTGAAGAGTGGGGAGCTACAGCCGCCGGAGTAAAATTTCCGACGGCACGCGACCAGCCCGACCTCGGATGGACAGGTCGGGCTGGTCGCAGCTCCGCTGATCGCTCCGCGCAGCTCGCCCGTTTGTCATTCCCGACAAATTGACCAAGTGGTCGGTGCCAGGTGGCTTTTATTCGTCTCGTTTCAGCTTCCGCTTTCCCCAACGGTAGTCTTTCCGATCAGGATTGAACTCGCGCTCAACATGCCGGTTCAGCGCCCGCATGACCCCGATCCGCGCGAACATCGTCGGGCCGCCTGATGTTGCGACTAGGATCAGGGCTTCCATTGCCGCTTGCCATTCCTTCGTCGTGTGCTCGGCCTTGGGCAGTTTGGTGATGTAGTTGCCGGCGTCTTCAAGGGTGACGAGCTTGGGACCGCGCGGCATGGGTATTGGATCGTCGAAAAACCGCTGCCAGCCGTTGGCCGCCATCACGCAAACAGCTCGGCGCCGGCCTGCGTGAAGCGCGCATACGTTCCAGACTCGTGCAGCAACAACCAACCCAACGTGACCGCTCGCGCGAGCGCGGCTCGGTACTGGTCCGGCGTGCCGCCCTCCTTGAGAAATGGAGCGTTGATCAGCTCGATATAGATGCGGCCATCCTGTACAGCCGCGCTCGCGTTGGCAATCTGGACGAGCTTGCGGGCGGCGGCGTCCGGATCAATGAAGTGGCTCTTTTCGACGAATTTCATGGGCTCCGAATAGCATGATCGGCGGCAAAGGGAACCGCCGCCCGCTCTTTGTCCCAATTGAAGTTTGGCCTGACCTCGACGACGCGCCGGCCGCACATCGGACCATGCTCCTTATTTAGTGGTCCGCGGCTTCGCGGATGCGGCCTTGCCGGTTGCTTTGGGTGCATCGTTATTGCGTACGGCACCCCACGGATCTGTGGCGCCCTTGTCGGGAATGTTTTTGAGCGACCTCTCGTAGGCTTGTTTGGCCTGCTGCTCGGTTTGGATCTCCCCCGGCGTCTTCTCTTTGTCGGCTTCCCCTGCCTTCTGTACGTGCTGTGCGAACGCTGGCCCGCTGAGTAACACGATCATCGCCGCGACGCGGATAACTCTCATGCAGATCCTCCTTCATCCCTCTATCGGGTCGCGTAGCCGCTTCATGGTGAACTCGATGTTGGCCGACTGCAGATTGCGCCAGCTTTCGACCTCGGTCTGATATCGGTCTTTCGGGAAGCGGCGGAAATACTCCGTGGCCAGCTTCCTGGCAGCGGTCTGTTCGCGGGTGAACTTTTCGCGAATGAAGGGGTCTTTGGGCATGCGCCATTGAAGCGCAGCGGCGCCCTTAGAACAACCCGCTGCAGATTGGGGCCCAGCGCCGCCGGTGCGCAAGAACATACGGAGGGCTCCCTTTGGTCAGACGTGAAGCACCGTTACTATAATGCCAATGATAGCCGCGATCAGCGCTGCAACAGCAACATAGAAAGTCCAGCGAGCATAATCGAACCCCTTTTCCTCTCGCGCTGCTCGCCGGATTTCGCTTGCCGTTCGTTCCGTGTCTTTTTCTCTGAGCCATTTTCGAATGAATTGTTGTTTCCGCTCCCCGCCGGTGACCAGTGATCCGTGGCTGTTGATGTTGTCGCGCACCGCTCTCTCGCCTGCGGCTTCTAATTCGGCTCGCCATTGACGTTCCTGGGCGTCGTCAGTCATCGTCATATCGAATGGGTCGATTAAATGAACGATCGGCCGGTACAGTCTTTCCGTCAGGCAATTTGAGATGAACCGAGAATTTTACTCGATTTCGCGTGGTGAGAGGTATGCTCACCGCTCCCTTCGACGCCCACCGACCAAACCCGCAACCCGCCCTTGCCGCCCGCTTTTGTCTCCGCAGCGACTGAGACATCGAATTGAACGACAGTGAAGAATCCAGAAGTGCCGCCGCTGATGATTCCAAGGGCGCTGCCGTCTCCGTACATCTCGGCGCTAATGTGATCACCGCCCTCTTTTTTCTGCGCTGATCTGATCCCAGCCAAAATTTCAGTCAAAGTTTCTTCGACGAATTCCGAGAGGTTCATTTTTTACCCCCATTAGCTGCCCGGCGGCCGCGGCCCCTGAAACTGGATTCCTGCACGACGAGGCCTCAGCTTTGACGTTCTATTCCAAGTCTGTTTGCGCAAATGCTTCCGTACATGCCGAGGGCACCACCGAGCCCGCCGCCGGCATTGGAATCTTCGGTGTTGAGCTGGCTCACGACACCCATTTTTGATGCGATCACGCTGACCTTGCAAAATTGGGTGCTGGCGATTCCGCTTCCGCGGTCGGTGTTGATGTTCGTTTGGTTTCCGAGTTGCCAAATGTACGAAGTGTCCCCGCTGTTCATCTTGAAGGTGCTGGCGGGCGGACCGAACTTCACCACCAAGGCATCGACGTTCTGGCCAATGTATTGCTCACCCAGGCGCACGACGACCTCTTGTTTCGACGCGGCACAACCGCCCAACGCAGCGCATAGCGCCTCGATTCCCAAAATACGCATGGTGCTGATCCCCCGAGCCGTTCTCATCCAAGCGCAACTTGCGGTGGAGAGCAAGGGCAGGCGACGTTCCTGGAGTCATTGGCGCGGGATCGGGCGCCTCTTTGGCAGGGGGATATGCCCAGTGATTGGTAGCTGATTGCTCGCCGCCTGCGCATACTGTGCTCGCCTTAGGATCGCCGTGGCCGCTTGCTTGAAGGCTTTTGCTGCTTGCTTTTCCGCACTTGGACGTTGATCAATATTTGTCAGTGCTCCCGTGTCGGGACCTTTCAACTCGGGCCCGATCGGCGACGATCGCTGATCGCCTTCGACTGGCGATGGCGGGGTGACAAAATAGGTGAAACACCCTGCCACGGCAGCGGCGACCAGAACGGCCGGAACAGCGAGACGCAGTTGATCATTTCGTCACCTTCAGCCCGAAATCGACCAAGGCGGAGATGTATTCCTCAACCAAAGGCTGAGGGCAATACCATACGCGCGAAAGCCGCCCGTGGTGGCCCTACGCTACATCGTATAATCGCTGTAGGCGGTCTGTGATGATTTCAAAGAAATTCTGTAGCTCAACCCTGTTGCGGACGGGTCCGGCTGCAGCACCAAAGGTGAGCATTGCTTTCCAGGGAATACCGTACACGGTCACCTGAACCCCGGCCGCGGGACATCCCTCCATCTTGCTCAGATCCTCATGGATCATCGCCGCCAGTTCTTCGGCTGTTTTCGCTTCCTTGGGGCGCTCAAAGCCTTCCACGGCTAACCCTTTGGCTTCGCCTTCAGCCCGAGCTCGACAAGCCGGCGGATGGCCTCGGAGCGGCCGGGCTCGTCATTCTGCTTTGACGACCAAGCATCGACCTTCGATAAGAACTCGTCGGAAAGTCGAATTGCGCGAACGGGATCGCGACCGGTCGCAGGCCGCCCTCCCTTACTTGGTTTTGGTAATACCGTTCTTGACTTTGGCATGTTTTGGTATTACCACATCGGCGAGCCGAGGGGAAGGGTTCAGTCTTCCGCCCCGGCTCTAACCCGAGCCATAAAGGACGCGAATCCAATGACCCAGGCTGACCGCGTGCATAGCACGCCACCCACAAACTCGTCTGCAAACAACCCACCAGGACCCATTGACCCGACGAGGCGGCACCTGCTCACCCTTGCGGCCGGCGGCGCCGTTGCCGCTGCGATCCCCACCGCTGTTCTGGCGGCCGCGCCCGCGGTCGATCCGGTCTATGTGGCGATCGAGCGGCACAAGGATCTTGCGAAAACGCTTGATGCGGTTTGGAAGGTTCGCGGTCGTTGCAAAGATTTTGGGGCCTTGACGGAGGCGGAGAAGGCGCGCGTTCAGGAACTCAACGACGCAACGGATGCGGCACATCTGCCCCTTGAAGCGGCGGCAATGGACTTGTTCAACACGGCTCCAACGACTCACGCCGGCATCATCACTGCGCTTTTTTACATGCGACTCCAACATCGCAATGACGGCGAGCACATGATTCAGGGTTGGCTAGAGGACGAGGATGGCGAGCGCTACATCGACTGGCGCGATGCATGGCTTGAGACCCTCATTCAGGCCGTCCTTCAACTCGACGACACGGCGGTGCTTTCATGAGCAACGAAATCAGCCAAGAGGCTCAAGCCTCCATAGCCGAGCTTAATCGGCGCAAGGCGTTTGACCGTCTCGAGCGAGACGGCGCACATTCCAGCGATGCACTCCGGCGGCGCGTGCGGGCGTTCGCCGAGGAAAGAAGCCTGCCGCCGGCCGATATCGCCAAGCTGATGTACAAGCGGATCAACACCCGCGACGTCATGCTGTTCTGCGAAAAGCACAAGGTGAGCTTCGATTGGCTGCTGTGCGGCGACCTTCGCGGGCTGCAAAGGATGACCCAGGAGGCGAAGGCCGCCGCGGCGCCGGAAATGCCCGAAGCGCAGCGCAAGGAGGTCATGCGGCTGTTTTCCGCACTTTCCCCGCGGATGCAGACCTTCGCGCTCGGCTGCATGCAGGAACTTTTGGCGAGGGGGCACCTATGAAGCGCCGTCGCCGAACGACTAGAAAGCGGAACCGCCAGCGACTTGCCGCTCATGCCAGAAGGCTCAGGCGGTAACCCAAACTTAATCGCCCCGGCGCATTGTCCGAGTGACCTGCTGGCGGTCATTGTTGTGTGAGTAGGAAAAGCCGTCGCTGTGGACATCAGCGACGGTTTTTTTTCGTAAAGAGGCCAGATGAACTATCAAGCCTTCACGAACGACAGCCTGACTATGATGTACGAGGCCGTCCGCGGTGCTCTGGCGGCAGACGACGCAGCTGAAAAACGCGGCGACGAACCACGATTCCGGGTTCGCGAGACGCCCGAGTGGAAGAAGCACGCGGCTGCTCTCGAGACAGAGATGCTCAAACGCGGAGAGCTTTTTGAAGTGATCGACTGGCACGAGGGCCAGGGGGAGCTGCCGCTAGGGGACTGAGTGGACAATTAGGTCCCAAACACCAAACGGCCCCAGTTTGGGACACTGGAGCCGTCGTGGAGGTCGGACCGCAGAGGGCGGCAAGCGGGCCAAGGCAATTAACCTCCAAGGCTTGCGGCCGCGCAAGTGTCTTAATGCTCGGCTGCGAGCGCCTCAATCAGGCGCCGGCGACCTTGGCTCCGGAAAGAGAGGCCCTGAGGAACTGGCGGTAAATCGCGTTGAGGAAGGCCACCATGATCGCACCCCGTTGTTTGATCAGACGGGCAGCTTAGGCCACCTCTGTTTCCGGAATGCTTCGCGGGCCGCTTAAAATGGTTTCACGGAATGCGGGGCGAGTCCGCCCATGCGCTGGCACCGATCTTCCCGCCCATAAAGCCCGCAAACCGGACCCGCACCAGCGGGCTTCCTGGAGTCATGGCGGGGCATCTAATGAAAGAGGCCGCCAACTCGGGCGGCCTCTCAGGCGGGGACCGGTGTGCCTAGGAGACCGGAGCCCTCACCAGCCGGAGCGGTACCCCAAGAAGGGATGGGACCGTTTCGGTAGATCGGCGCTATCGGTCGCTACTGTCTGCGACCGGGGATCAGGCAATTACGAGAGCGACCAAGCCAGAGCAAAGAAGGACAAGACCGGCAACGGTCACAGCTAGGAAGCTGTAAGAAGCGAGTTCTTCACGCATAGTGCACCGCCTATCGCGCGCCCCTGCTCGAACGGAATAACTGTCCCGTCGCACAGTCAAAAGGATTCGCTTCCGACGTTCATTTTCAACCCGTGTTGATGCTTTGGTGCAACACCTGCCAGCAGCAAAATCAGGGACTTAGACACAACAACTTCGTCTCACCGCGCATGACGCGCTGCGGGAGAGCAAATAGGGCGCGAGCTCAGGTTCGCGACCGGGCCTGCCAGTTCCAATGGTCCCGGCCCGGCGACGCTGCTTGGCGCTTGGGGCCCGCGCTGCCCGCCCGTGCGCAGGGTTAGATCCGGCGGTATTCTTGGGGCATTCCCTGCGGGCTGGTTTCCTTACGTCCGCGGCGCGCAAGGTCAGCGTCTATCTTCCAAGATGATGGACGTTTCCCCGCACAAATCGGTGGACACCCTGCGGGGCTATGTTCGGGATGCAAGAGTTATTCAAGGATCATGCGGGGACCGGTTTGCTCTAAAGCGGGCTCTGCGCCGATGCCGCGTTGGCAAGGTGCAGCGTCACTTCCTTTACGTCTAATCGAGCCAACCGAACTTTCGCTCGGGCCACGATGCCTGGACATTTTGCACGGACCGGTCCTGTGCCCGAGAAATTTGCTCCTCCCGGACTTCTGCTCGGGCATTTTTCACAGGCCGGACGTGTACCCGTGCATTATGCACGCGCCGGACCTTTGCTCGGACATTATGCTCGGACCGCTCATGTTCGCGGGCATTTCTCACGGGCCGGACCTCTGCCCTTGCATCTTTCTCGGCCGCCCAAGCCTGAAATTGCTTCAACAAGGCTTCGGCTGGCGGCTGACTGATTTCGGTCTGGCTCTGATCGGCAGGCTCAATAGCGCCGGTAATTTCGTCGCGCGTATCTTCCTCGGCCGCCCAAGCTTGGAATTGCTTCAACAAGGCTTCGGCCGGTGGCTGACTGATTTCGGTCTGGCTCTGATTAGCAGTTTTAAAAGCGACAGCAATTTCGTCGCCCGTCGGTGCTTCGCTTGCGGTCGGCAACAAAGCCGGGGCGTCGGCGGTCGATTGAATTTTTGGCATCGACTGGGGAGGCGCCGATGTGCCGACCAAGGAAGCCGTAGCGTTCGCAAGCACGATTGGATTCTCCACCGATAGAACTGCGAAGACGATCCCTGCCGTCGTTACGACCAAAATACTCATCTTCATGATTTGTGACGCGGTAACCGCTCTGTCGCAAGCTTTCAAGATGGCCACCTGCTGGGGTTCTTCGGTATGAACGGAGAGACGGAGGGAAATAAGATCGTTCGTCGCCATCGGTGATGCCCCTACGTTAAACGCAACATCGAGCATCCTGGCATGAGCTTCTTAACGGGACCCTGCTCCCGAGGCCTAAATGGCGAGACCATCGGCGCGATTTGGGAGAAATCTTGATTTCATTGGGGTGAGACCGCACGATCTTTCGTTGGTTTTTGCGGTGCTTGTGGCCCGTGTAGTCTCGACACCGGACCAACATTTTCCGGCCGCGGATCGTGACGAGAACATCATATTCGGGGGATTCCGGCGACGTTGTACCGCACTTCCCTATCGTGTTCCGCAGTCATTCAAAATCTCGTGATGCTGAAGTTAAGCTTCGCGAAGGCCATTGTCTTCTTGAAAAAGTCTTCACGCTCGATTTCAAATCGAAGCTGGGAAAGTCGGCCATTCGTTGTTTTATGCGGGTCGATCGCTATCGTGAGGAGGTGGAGAATGGTCGCCGCCTCCATGCCCACCCGCCCGGACTGGGGAACGGTTTGCGGCCGATTGCGAGATGTTCGACGCGGCGTAACGGGGGCACGGGAGATGGACAGGAAGCCCGCCGGGGACGACTCGCCGGGTTTTGTCCTAGGCGCTCATTTCAAGGACGTGTGGCTTCTCTGCATCACGCGAAAGGTCGCGTATAAGGAATGAGAGAAACCGCTGCGGCGCAGTGGGTTCTCGATGATTGAAAGATCTAAGCCATGCAGTTTTCGCGCGGACGTCTGGCCACTAGTCGGAATGTGATGGACACGGTTGATTCGCGGCACCACCATTGAGTGGCGAGTCGGCCGCACCGGCGGCTGCGCGCCCCCTCAACGTTTAACAGAGGGGTTAATGTGGATCGCAATGTCAACGCGGGCGAGTGGACTGCATCAATGATTGAGACCAAGGCCATCGATGTAGACGCGAGGATCCGGGCGGTTCGGCAACTCTGGCCCAGCCGCTCTGAGAGGACCTTCGCGGCTGGCTGTGTAGTGAGACCTACCGGGCGGCGCGTTCAGTCGGCACCTACTTCACTGACACCAAAACAGGCCGCCAACTACCTTGGCCTCTCTGTCAAAACCCTAACGGGCCATGCCGATGATGGTGAAATTAGCTACATCGACGCTGGTCGCGGCAAGAAGAACAAAAGACGCAAGTACGAGGTTGCCGATCTCGAGGAGTTTAAGAAGCGTCGCACTCGGAGGGATGTGCCATGTCAATCTACCAGCATAAAGAAAGCCCGTTCTACCACTACGATTTTGAATACAAGCGCCGTCGCTTTCACGGCTCTACGGGATGCACGAACAAAAGAGAAGCAGAAGCCTTCGAGCGGGCAGAGCGCGACAAGGCAAAACAGCAAGCCAAGGTAGCTCCGTCCGCAGTCTCGGCGAAGCTGGATGATGTTGCCGGCCGATACTGGAACGGAGTTGGCAAGCACCATGTGGGCGCCGACACGACCTGGCGCGATATCGAACGGGTGGTCAACCACTTCGGACCGACGATGATGATGACCGAAATCTTCGACGACGACGTCGCCAAGCTGGTCGCATGGCGCCGCGGACAGAAGGCCGCCTGGAAGAAGAAGGTCAAGGGCAAGCTAGTACAGAACCCGGCTGCGCCGTTGGTTGCGCCAGCCACCGTCAACCGCAGTACAACAGAGGTGCTGAAGAAGCTGTTCACGTACGCCAAGAGGACGTTGCGCATCCGGTTTGAGCAGGAGCCCGACTGGAGGAACCACTGGCTCAAAGAACCTGAGGAGCGCGTGCGGGAGCTGCACGGCGACGAGGCTGATCGTCTCGATGATGCGACCCGCGACGACTACAAGCCAATCATGGAGTTCGCCGCCGCATCCGGGCTGCGGCTCAAGGAATGCCGGCTCAAATGGTCAGAGGTGAATTGGGATACGAAGCAGATTGTAAAGCCGGGTAAGGGTGGCAGGCTAGAGACAGTAAGGATCACCGACACCATTCGTGAAATCCTTTGGCCGTTGCGGGGGCACGATGAAACGATGGTGTTCACCTACGTCGCCGCTCGCACCCGAAAGGCTGAAGGGCTGGTCAAGGGCCAGCGCTACCCGATCACCTATAGCGGGCTCAAATCGGCGTGGAAGCGTCTTAGGGCCAAGGCAAAGGTAACCGGCTTCCGCTTCCATGACTTCCGTCACGACCTTGGAACAAAGGTTCTAAGGGAGACGGGCAACATGAAGATCGCGCAGAAGGTGCTTAATCATCGGAATATCAAGACGACGGTCAAATACGCGCATGTGTTGGATGAGGAGGTGGCTGCGGCGGTGGATGTCGTCCAAAAGTCCCGAAGGAAGTCCCGAAACCCGATTAGTGAAGCAAGCTAAGTGGCTGAGAAATAAGAAGAATGGCTATTCTAGACCATTCCCCTGGGAGACTAGGGGTCGGAGGTTCAAATCCTCTCGCTCCGACCATTTTTACCCCAACATACGCACGCCTGTGCTGACACGCCGCGCTCAGTCGCCTTTTTTCTCCGCTTCGGTTCCGCCGCGGAGGGCCGACTTGAACGCGGCCTCGAATACGCCCCTGAACTGCATCGCGGTGACGTTCGAGATATGAGCCAGATCGCGGAAATTGGCCTGATCGTTCCTGACCAGATAGCAATAGTCACGCTCGCAAACCACGGATGATGGATCCACCATGACGAGTTGCGGATTGTTCCTGTGCTTGGCCAGCAGCCGAACAATCTCGTTGCGGAATCCGCTCATCGTCAGGTTCGGATCGGCCCGGACCCTCCATTCATTGATGGCGCTGCCCGCCCTGAGCTGATTCTCGAGCCATCTCTCCGGCACGTCGAAACCGATGTTCAGCAACGGCATGATGAGGACAACGGTCTTGCCCGAAGAAAGCAGACGGTCGACCAGCGCCGAAATCTCGATCGCGTTTTCCCAATTGCTTCCAAGCACGATGATGCTCGGCTCTGCGTGGCCGAGCACGAATTCCAGGGTATCGTGGTTGAACTCCCAGCACGGCTGTTGATCCCCGGGGTTCCCAACGGAATCGTCGAGGAAGGCCCTGCAAGCGCTCTGCGTTGCGATCAGCCCGTGTATTCCGCTCGCGCGCGCAGCCGAAGAAAGCGGCTCGAGGTACTGATTGGCAAATGAATCGCCCCACAAGATTGCCGAAGGCCTGCCGGCGACCGCCTCGGCGCCGAAACCGCAATAGATCTCGGTTGCCTTCTTGATGGAGTTCGAATTCCTGAAACACTCGTCCCGCGGTGTGCCGGTCCGTCTCGCCAGTTCGGCCGGCAACAGGTACTCCGGCAGCCTGTTTGGAAAACCCGTGTTCAGGAAAGCCAGGATCGTGAACGCGAGCATCAACGAGAACACGACGCCAGAACTCGCCATCAGCCGGCGGGGCGTCCAGATATCGCGCCGCGTCCTGAACGGCTGCTCGACGTAGCGATAGGATACCGCGCCAAGCGCGAACGATGCCAACACCATCAATGCCTTCTGCGTGGCATCCACGCCATAGCCGCGCAAGGACAGCCAATTCAGCGCGAAGACCCAGATCGGCCAATGCCAAAGGTAGATGGAGTAGGACCAGTCGCCCACGCGCTGGGCAGGGGACATGCCCAGCAACCCGCCGCTGGTCCCTTGTCGCGCCGCGACAATCATGCCCGCTCCCAGGATCGGAAGGATCGTGAGTGCGCCCGGCCATCGCGATTCCGGGAGAGGATAGGCGATGACGCCCGCGACCAGAGCCCAGCCTGCGACGGCGACGATCCAGGTTTCCAGCCATGATGCGCTCGAAACACCGTCGGATCGTCGCTGGATTTCGGCCGCTGCGATCAATCCGCCAGCCAATGGCTCCCAGGCTCGGGCGCGCAGAGAGAAAAATGCCGATCCCATCGCATCGTGCCGGCTCTCCCACAAACACCACGCCAGTGACAGGCTAGCGACGATCTGAAGCGTAAACATCGCCACGCCGATCCTGGATTTCGAACTGGAGGCCAGACGCCAAACCAGCCAGACGATCAAGGGCATCAAGAGATAAAACTGCCACTCGAGCGAAAAGAGACCACGTGTGCAACAGCGGCTTGGTCTGAGCGGCCATGGCGAAGTAGCCATTGTCGTTGTCGAAGGCAAAATTCGACACGAATATCAGCGCATACGACGCCTGTCGCAGGTGCCTGAGGTATTCGCCGGGCAACGTCACGAACCAGCCAGCGACGGCAGACGAAATGATCACAACCGCAAGCGCGGGATAGATCCGGCGCATCCGCATCGTGAAGAAGGCGAGAAACGAAAAACGGTCCAGCGACAGGTCATCCAGCACCTTGCCCGTCATCAGGTAGCCGGTGATCACGAGGAAGACGTCAACGCCGACAAATCCTCCTGCGAAACCTGGTATCCGGAGGTGATAGCCAAGCACGGCGACCACCGAAAGCGCCCGCAACGCGTTGATATCCAGTCGGAAGGCGTTGCCACGGACACGACTGCCCGTCGTCTTCAATAACGCCCCGGTTTTCTCCATGGGGTCCTTCTCGCTCATTTACGCGCTTGTGTCAGCACGTGTTGGCTCACAACGGCGAGCGCGCCACGGGCTTGCCGCCGCGTGCGTCCGGGAGACGGTGGGTCTGAAATTCAAATCCATGCCGATCAATTTTACCCCAATGATACCAAATGCTTAATGCGCCGACCTCATCTTCTTTGTACGCCGGGATTCGCTTCGGATCGGATCCGTCAGTTCCGTATCGTGCAATTCGTTATGACCCTCGCGGCGACGGAAGCGGCGATCGCCTCGAAAAATCCCGACGCTTCATTTTTTCGCATTGCCAAGGAAGAGGAGTGTTGCTCTTTGTCGGGCCGGTTTACTGCAATGGAAAGGCGCGTGGTTTCTCATGAAGGATTTTGCCGGAAAAATTGCTGTCGTCACCGGGGGTGGCACGGGCATGGGCCGCGAACTGGCTCGCCAGCTGGTCGCCGAGGGCTGCAATGTCGCGATGTGCGATATTTCCGCCGACGCGATGGCCGAGACGAAGGCGCTCTGCGAGGTCGAAAAGCTTCCGCAGGGGTTGCGCGTCACCACGCATGTCGCCGACGTCTCGATCGAGGATCAGCTCAAGCGCTTCCGTGACGAGATCGCCGAGCAGCAGGCCACCGACAAGATCCATCTATTGTTCAACAATGCCGGCATCGGCGGCGGCGGCAGCCTGTTCACCAACACGAGGGAGCAGTGGGAACGGACCTTCAATATCTGCTGGGGCGGGGTCTATCTCGGCGTCCGCACCTTCCTGCCGATGCTGATGAAGGCCGACGAGGGCCACATCGTCAATACCAGTAGCGTCAACGGCTTCTGGGCCTCGGTGGGCATGGGCGTGTCGCACACCGCCTACAGCGCCGCCAAGTTCGCGGTGAAGGGATTTACCGAGGCGCTGATCAATGATCTTCGGCTCAACGCGCCGCACATCAAATGCTCCGTGGTGATGCCCGGCCATATCGGCACCTCGATCGTTTCCAATTCCCGAAAGATCCAGAGCGGCACCGAATCCGAACGGCTGAGCGACAACGAGATCCTGTCGGCGCGCCAGCGCCTGAAGGGCATGGGCATCGATACGGCAGCGATGTCGGATGAAGAGATCCAGAACATTGCGCTCGATCGCGCCCGCAGTTTCCGCGACGATGCGCCGACCTCGGCCGCTGCCGCAGTCAAGGTGATCCTCGACGGTGTCAAGGCGGAGCGCTGGCGCATCCTGGTCGGCGACGATGCCGAACGTCTCGACGAGCGGGTGCGGCAGACGCCGGAAAAGGCCTACACGCCGGAATTTTACCAGAGCTTTGCCGAGGAGGTCGGCTGGCGGTTGGGCTAAGCGTCGTTCCGGCCTGAGGCCTTGCTTCAGGTTTCGAGCTCGATCTTGACCGGAAATTTCTTCAAGAGCCGCTCGGCGGTCACCGCCTTGTCGGGTGAGGCCTTGACGCGGAGGAAGAGGCCGCGGGAGGGATCGGTGATCGCCTCGACGCTGACCTCTTTCGTCAAACCCTCCACCGTCAGCAGTTCGCGCGCGGCTTCGCCGGCCGCGATCTCGCGCAGTTTCGGTTTGAAGATCTTTCCCACTGGCGTGACCGGCATCTCCGCGATGACGGATACCGCCCGCGGCCGCGCCGGCGGCTCCGGGATGTTGTCCTGCACGAAGGCGGCGAGCGCCTGGGCATCGATGGTGACGCCGGGCTGCGCGGAAACGAACAGCATCGGCACTTCGCCGGCATAGGCGTCGGGACGGCCCACGGCCGCGGCGAGCGCGACACCCGGAAATTGCAGCGCGGCATCCTCGATCGCCCGCGGGTCGATATTGTGTCCGCCCCGGATGATCACGTCCTTGGCGCGGCCCATGATGTAGACGAAGCCGTCCGCGTCGATGCGGCAGATATCGCCGGTGCGCAGCCATCCCTGATAGAACGCGTCCTCGGTCTGCTTCTGGTCGACATAGCCGGGAAAAACCTGGGGACCCCTTGTCAGCAGTTCGCCGACCGGGGAGGGCCACGGTCCCGTATGCAACTTGTCGCCTGCGAGGATGGCGAGTTCGACAAGCGGGTTTTGAAGGCCGACGCTCTCGGGGCGCGGCTTCACGCCGGCCACGTCGTGGGTGATGGCGCCGGCAAGTTCGGTCATGCCGTAGACCTGCTGGACACAGGGCCCGCCCCATCTCGCGAGATAGCGGCGCTCGATTTCCGGCGGGCAGATCGAGGCGCCCGTCGGCGTAACGCGCAGGCTCGAAATATCGCAATCGCCGACCGGTATATCGGCGAGCGCGCCCAGCGTCGTCGGTACGTTGCCGGCGTGCGTGAGGCGATATTTCTCGATGATATTCCAGAAATTCTGCACAAGCGCCGGATCGCGCGCCCCGGCGGGGCCGGGAATGACGACCGTGACGCCGGCCGACAGGCAGGCGCCGACGCCGACGAACAGGCCGCCGACATGGAACAGCGGCAGCGAGATCATGGCGCGGTCGCCCTTGCGATAATCCAGCGCCATGCGCGAGGAGACGCTGGAGGCGATCATCGAGCGGTTGGTGAGGCGGGCGACCTTGGGGTGGCCGGTGGTACCGCCGGTGGGCAGCATCACGGCGACGCGCTCGGCCTCGGACGCGTTGCAGCATTTGCCGTAATCGTCGCGCCAGGCCGGGTCGGGCTGCAGCACCTCCCCGTCGAACGCAATGGTCCCGTCGAGCGGGACGACCACGATACGTTGCAGCGACGGCACGTCCTTCTGCAGGCCTTCGATCTTCTCATAGAGCCCGCCCGGCATGCCCGGCGGTGGCGCCAGCAATAATTTTGCCTTTACCGCGTTCAGCTGGGCGATGATGGCTTCGCGCGTGAACAGGAGATTGAGCGGTTCGGCGATGCCGCAGGCGGCGGCGCCCCAGATCGCGGCAATGGCCGCGGGGCAGATCGGCAGAAATATCGCGACCGGGTCGTTCTTGCCGATGCCCTGCGCGCGAAAGAAATTCTCGGCCGCTTTGGCGCAGCCCATCAGCTGCTCGTTCGAGACCTTGACCGGATTGGGGTCGAGCGGGGAGCGCAGATACACCACGGCGTCCGCATCGGGGTCGGCGAGCGGCCCGCGTGCGACCAGATCGAGGATGCGCGGACAGGCCGCGAGCGTTTCCCGCATTTCCTTTTCGCGCGCGGTCTCGTCCGCCGGCGATAGCCTGTCCTTCAACATGTTCTTCCCTGTCGTCTTATTTGATTGGCCGACATTGTATTGGCCGGTGCCGCCCGAGTACAAGCGCGCCTTCGCCGCCAAGGCTAGGGATAATCACGACAAAAGATTGCGTTTTCTCGCTGATGCGGCGGTCCGGAGCGACCAATATGCGGTCGGGGACGAATGGGCTAGTAATACGACGTCACCCGTGCACGACGGTCTTTGCGATCATGCAGTGGATGCCTTTGGAGCCGTTGACGGTCTGCGTCACCCGCAAATCGGCGGCCAGGCTGCACAGCGTGTAGGCGTCCTCGCGCGACAAATTGCGTTTCTCCCCGAGCAGCACGATCATGTCGCGCAGCGAGCGGACCACGCATTGGTCGAGGTCGGGGTCCATCGCCATCGTCATGTAATGGGTTGGCGTCTCGGCGCGGGGATAATCGAGCCGCAAATCCTTGCGCAGCGTCAGCCGGAAACGGCCGCGCAGCGCCGTCTCGATCGCGGTGACGCAGACCTCGCCGTCGCCCTGCGCCCCATGGCCGTCACCGCAGGAGAACAGCGCACCCGGCACAAAGACCGGCAGATAGAGTTTCGCGCCCGGCACCAGCTCCTTGTTGTCGAGATTGCCGCCCATCGCGCGCGGGATCAGCGAGGTGATGCGGCCCCAGGCCGGCGGCGGCGCCACGCCCATCACGCCAAAGAACGGTCTTAAGGGCAGCTCGAGCCCCCAGGGAAGCCGGCCGACCATCCGCTTGGCGTCGAGCGGAATGTTCAAAAGGCGCGTTTCGTGGAAATCGTCGGGCAGGGTGCCGGCCAGCGGCCGGATCAGGTTGTAGCCCCAGTCCTGCCGCAGGCTGACATCGAGGATTTCGACCTCCAGCACGTCGCCGGGCGCCGCACCCTCGATCGCGACCGGCCCGGTCAGGATATGCCCGGGCACCATCCGTTCGTTCCTGGCGTGAACCTCGTCGAGTTCAGGCGGGACATGAAACTGCTTTCGGTCCGGCACCACGTCCGGGCCGCCGCTGATGGTGTCGACCGTCACTTCATCGCCGCTCCTGATGGTGAGGACCGGCTTCAGTTTCGCCTCGAAAAACCCCCAGTGACAGGTCTCGGGGCTGGAATGCAGGTGATGATGGGTCATGACGGGGCTTCTGGTTGGGACCGCGTTCGCGTATGAGGCTGTACCAGACATTCGAAGAGGCCTCTCTTGTTTTTTGTGCTGTCCAAGACGCTCGGTATCGCGCTGTTGCCGGCGAATTTCCTGATCGGCATCGGGCTTCTCGGCGCGATATTGCTCGCCACCCGGTTGGCACGCTTCGGCCGCGGGCTCCTGATGGCTTCCGTCGTGCTGCTCGCTGTCTGCGGGTTTTCGCCGCTTGGAGATCTTCTGCTCTATCCCCTGGAAGCGCGATTTCCACCGTGGGACCCCGCGCGTGGCGCGCCCGACGGCATCGTCGTCCTCGGCGGCGCGATCGATGCCGATCTTTCCGCCAGCCATGGCACGGCGGTGTTTACGCGCGCGGCCGACCGTGTGGTCGAAGCGGCGGCGCTTGCCCGTCAATATCCGAAGGCACGTATCGTCTATTCCGGCGGAAGCGCGAATTTGATCGATGTCGACGCGCGCGAAGCCGATTATGCCGCGGCCATATTCGAGCGCCTGGGTGTCGCCAGGGATCGGCTGATCATGGAGCGGCGCTCGCGCAATACCATGGAGAACGCCGAGTTCTCCATGCAGCTGGCGGCGCCGAAAGCCGGCGAACGGTGGCTGTTGGTGACATCGGCCTTTCATATGCCGCGCTCGATCGGCATATTCAGAAAGGTCGGATTTCCGGTTGAGCCCTATCCGGTCGACTGGCGGACCGGCGGATCCGGCTATCCGCCGCAATTTTCGCCGTTCGTGCTTGACGGGCTGGAGCGCACTGAAATCGCCGTGCGCGAATATCTGGGGCTTGTGGCCTACCGGGTATCGGGCAAAACCAGCGAGCTTTTTCCGGGGCCAATTCCGCAGTAGGGCGCGGGTCGCGGCCGGCGGATAAACCGGCTAGGATCGAACCTCAAAAACGCGCGCAAGCGGCCCAGCCTGCCGTCGAGGGAGTGGAATTCATGCAGCAAGCAGCATCGGTGGAAGAACAATTCGATCCGGCAGCCATGGCCGCCGATCTGAACAGCCTGCTTCGCCTCAAGACCACCGTGATCGGCATGAAGATGTTCGCAACCGTCGAGGAGATGACGGCGATCCCGAAGATTCGCCGCCCGTCGGCGGTCCACACCACCGACCAGATCGTCAGCATGGCCTCGCGGCTGGGCTGGACGGTGGGCATTACGTCGGACGATCTGGTTGGCGCGCAATGCCGCGCGGTGATCGGGCTCGCACCGCGCGACGAGAAATGGCTTGCCGGCGAATCCTATGTCGGCGTCTGGCATGGCACCGCGGAAGACGCCCGCAAGCGCCAGGAAGCGCTTGATGTCGTTGCCTTCGGCAAATACCAGGCGCTGGCGGTAAGTCCCCTGACCAGCGGCCGGCTCAACCCGCCGGATATTTGTCTGGTCTACGCGACGCCGGGCCAGATGATCATTCTGATCAACGGGCTGCAATATACCGGCTACAAGAAGTTCGAATGGGGCGTGGTCGGCGAGACCGCCTGCGCCGATTCCTGGGGGCGGGCGCTCAAGACCGGCGAACCCAGCCTGTCGCTGCCGTGCTTCGCCGAGCGCCGCTATGGTGGCGTACCCGACGAGGAGATGCTAATGGCATTGTCTCCCGCACACTTGGCGAAAGCGATCGTCGGCATGAAGCAGCTCGCCAGGAACGGCCTGCGCTATCCGATTGCTCCCTATGGAATCCAGACCGATGTGCGCGCGGGAATGGGCGTGTCCTACGCCAAGAAATAGCTCGCATCGACAGAAATAAATCATCTCGGGGAATTTGAATATGGCTTCGCCGAAGTACGATATCGTTGTCTATGGTGCGACCGGTTTCACCGGCCAATTGGTCGCCGAATATCTGGCGTCGCACTACAGGGGCGACGGCAATCTGAAATGGGCGATGGCCGGGCGCAGCAAGGAAAAACTCGCTTCCGTGCGCGACGCGATCGGTGCGCCGGCCGACACGCCGCTGATCGTGGCCGATGCCTCCGATGCGGCCTCGCTGCAGGCGATGGTCGATCAGACGAAGTCGGTCGTGACGACGGTCGGGCCGTATCTGCTCTACGGCAACGAACTACTGGCGGCGTGCGCGGCATCGGGCACAGACTATTTCGATCTCTGCGGCGAGACGCCGTGGATGCGGCGGATGATCGATGCGCACCAGGCCACCGCGCAACGCAGCGGCGCGCGGATCATGTTCTCCTGCGGCTATGATTCCCTGCCGTTTGAACTCGGCGTATTCTGCTGCGAGGAGGCCGCCAAGAAGCAGCTCGGCGCACCCGTCGCGCGGGTCAAGGGCCGAATCCGCGCAATGAAGGGGACCTTTTCGGGTGGGACGGCGGCCAGCGGCAGGGCGCTCTTTGAGGCGGCGGCAAAGGATCCCGGTCTTCTCGCCTTGATGCGGGATCCATTCTCGCTGACGCCGGACTTCCAGGGACCGAAGCAGCCGCCGGGCAACAAGCCGATGCTCGATGACGATCTGCAAAGCTGGGTGACGCCGTTCTTCATGGCGAACATCAACACGCGCAACGTGCATCGCTCAAACATGCTGATGGGCTTCCCCTATGGTCGCGATTTCGTTTACGACGAGATGCAGATCACCGGCCCTGGCGAGGAAGGCGAGGCCTTGGCCAAGCGCATCCTGGCGGCCAGCAACAAGATGGCGACGTCGGCCGTCCCGAAGCCGGGCGAGGGGCCGTCGAAGGAAGAGCGCGAGAGCGGCTATTACGATTTGCTGTTTGTCGGCATAGCGCCCGACGGCCGCCAGGTCCGTGCGTCGGTGAAGGGGGATCGAGACCCCGGCTACGGTTCGACCTCGAAGATGATTTCCGAATGCGCGATCTGCCTGCTGCGTGACGCGCCGGAGGTTCCGGCCGGCATCTGGACGCCAGGTGCGGCGATGGGCGACAAGCTCATCAAGCGGCTGGTCGACCACGCCGGCCTCACGTTCAGCGTCGAGAAGTAGAGACGGGAGGCTAAACCGCGCGCGCGTCGTCCAGCGGCGTGAGCGCGTCGCCTGATCCGGCTCTGTAAGGCTGGGCGGCGGCGAACATGCCCCACATCGCGCCCAGCATCATCCAGAAATGCCGCCAGTGGTCGGTGTCGATGATAAAGCTTTCGCCGACCGTGCCGAGGAACGCGGAGAAGATCGCGAGATAGGCGCGCTGCCAGGGCACGCGGACGAAGATGTGGCGAAATCCCATGAACACCGTGATGAACACCAGCGCCGGATAGCAGATGCCGGAAATCCAGCCGCCGGACATGAAGGCGTTCAAATAAGAATTGTGGGTGTCCTCGGGAAAGTACCTGTGGAACTGCAGCGGCCCGATCCCGAACGGCAGGTCGAGCGCCATTTGCGCGCCGAGGATATGCCGTCCGAATCGGCCGAAGCGGCCCTCGTCATAGCTTTGGTCGAAGCTCGCGCGCTGTTTGAACATTTCGCTGATCGAATCGAACGACAGCAGCACCGCGAGCAGCATCGCCACGACAATGACGGCCACGGCCGCCGTCACGATGATGCGCGAGCGCTGCGGGCGCGACGGGCTGGTCAGCACCATCAAGGCCAGCATGAAAGCCGAGGTGAGGATAAGCCCGCCCCATGCCGCGCGGGAAAAAGCCAGCAGGATCGCGAGCGCCATGACGCCGAGCGCGATCGCGCTGCGGAACGATTTGCCGGCGCGGTCGGATACGACGCTTTGCAGCACGAAGAGCGATGGCAGGATCAGGAACGCGCCCAGCACGTTCGGATCCTTGAAGGTGCCGCGGCCGCGATCGTACAGCGTCAGCAGGTCATGTCCGCCGGGGACGAGGTTGAAGTAGCCGGCGATCGCCGCGGTCGAGGCGATCAAGGCGCCCACGATCAGGCCGCGGCGAAGCATGTCGAGGCGGGCCCCGGTGTCCTCGGAGACGACCATCGCCAGGAACATCACCGTGACCGCCATGTACCAGGATGTCGCGATCCAGTTGGCGACTTCGGGCTTGTCCAGGAACGGAATGGCGCCGATGGAATAGCCGACGTTGACGAGGAACAGAAGCAGCAACGGCGGCACGAACACCAGCCGCAGGCGCAAGCCGGTGGCGACGAAGATCACGGCGGCGGCGACCGTGATCAGTTCGTAGGGGCTGGGCTCGATGAAAACGATGGCGACGCTGGCGCCGACCAGCCATACCAGCGCGCGCTGCAGCGCCAGCAGCCGCGGCGCGGATGTCGCCGCTGAAGCAAAGCCCTCGGCCGTTGCCGCATACGCCATTACACACTCACTACCCTACGCAACCCGTACGCGACACCCCAAAGGAGGCGTTTTAATAAGCGTTCTCGTTCTTCGTCATCAGCGCCAGCGGCGTCTTGAGCAGGATGTAGAAATCGAACAGCACCGACCAGTTTTCGATGTAGTAGAGATCGTACTCGACGCGCTTCTGGATTTTCTCCTCGCTGTCGACTTCGCCGCGCCAGCCATTGATCTGCGCCCAGCCGGTTATGCCGGGTTTGACGCGGTGGCGGGCGAAATATCCGTCGACTGCCTCGTCGAACAGCTGGCTCAGCAATTTGCCCTGCACGGCGTGCGGACGCGGGCCGACCAGCGACAGATTGCCCTTGAACACGACGTTGAAGAGCTGCGGCAGCTCGTCGAGGCTGGTCTTGCGGATGAAGCGTCCGATCCGGGTGACGCGGGGATCGTTCCTGGTCACGACCTTGGCGGCGGTTGGATCGGCCTGGTGATGATACAGCGAGCGGAACTTGAAGACGTCGATGCGCTCGTTGTTGAAACCAAACCGTTTCTGGCGGAACAACACCGGCCCGGGACTGTCGAGCCTCACGGCGAGCGCGACCAGCGCCATTACGGGCGCGGCAAACAGCAGAATGACCCCGCCGACCAGGTGGTCGAACAGCCACTTCATCACCAGGTCCCAGTCGGTAATCGGCGCCTCGAACACATCCAGCGTCGGGACCTTGCCGAGATAGGAATAGGAGCGGGGACGGAAGCGCAGCTTGTTGGTGTGGGCGGACAGCCGGATGTCCACCGGCAGCACCCACAATTTCTTCAGCATTTCGAGGATCCGCGTCTCTGCCGAAATCGGCAGTGCGAACAGTACGAGGTCGACGCGGGTGCGGCGGGCGAATTCGACGATGTCGTCCACCTTGCCGAGTTTCGGGCTGCCGGCGCAGGTTTCCAGCGCGCGGGTGTCGTTGCGGTCGTCGAACACGCCGAGGATATCGATATCCGAATCGTCCTGGCCCTTGAGCGCCTCGACCAGTTTTTCCCCGTTCTGGTCCGAACCGACGATTATGGTGCGGCGGTCGAGCCGGCCCTGGCGCGCCCAGCCGCGCACCATCGAACGCAGGAACAACCGTTCGGCGATCAGGCCGGCGAGACCGACGAAGAAGAACGCCGACAGCCACAGCCGCGACACTTCGTTGCCGAGCCTGGCGAAGAACGAGGCGCCGATGAACAGCAGGAACACGAAGGTCCAGGATGAAATCATCCGCGTCATCTGCCGCAGCTGGCCGCGAAACACCTGGACTTCATAGATGTCGGCGGCCTGGAAGCAGATCACCGCGGTCGCGGTCATTCCGAAAATGGCGGCGACATATTCCCAGTGAAAGCCGGTCAGTGGCGTCACATATCCGAAATAGAGCGCGATGCCGATCAGGCTTAGCAGACCAAAATCGGCAACGCGCACGGCGCCCGCGATCACGATCGGCGAATAGGCCCGTCGTACTTTCTGGTTGACGACGGCAAGCGCGCCCTGCGACAGCCGACGGCGGCGCTCTAGCGGAGGCTGATCCACTGTTGGTGCGGTCGCGGCGGCTGAAGCCGCGGCATCTAACATCGAGCGTGCGTTGATCGGTTCCACTGCTTCCAAGTCCGTATCTCGCACAGGCAGCTAGGCATGCGCGCGCCGAGGCGGAATTCCCTGCTTCACGGCTTAACGGACAAATCGGAAGAAACGGTTATCGTTGGTAAAGAACGGTTAACGATCTGCAAATGCGTCGCGGTAGCCGGCCAGCACGCCTTCGACCATCGCGTTTTGCGAAAAATGAAGGAGAACTCTTTCGCGCAGCGATCTTGCGCGGTCCTGCGCGGCGGCGGGATCGGCGAGCGCGGTCTTGATCGCATCTGCCATCGCGTCGGCATTACTGGGCGCGAACAGCGCCTCGGTATAGGGGCCGAAGATTTCCGGAATGCCGCCGACCCTGGCGGCCACCATCGGGATTCCGGCGGCAGCGGCCTCGATCACGACATAGGGCATCGAATCGCCGCGCGAGGGGACCACCAGTAGGCCGCCCTTGGAAAAGCCAAATCTCGCCTTGACGTGGCCGATGAAGCGCACCGCCTCGGCGAGGCCGAGCTTTTGGACCTTGGCCTTGAGCGCATCCATTTCCTCGCCGTCGCCGCCAAGCGTCAGCGTGACCGGCTTGCCGCCGGCGCGCAGCCGCGCCACCGCCTCGATCAGGAGGTCGGCGCCCTTGATATGCCTGAACTCGCCGACGTAGGCGACATCGGTGGCGTCATCGGCCTTGACGATCGGATCGAATTCGTCGGCGGTGACGCCGTTGAACACACAGCGCACCAGCCCCTTCGGGATTCCGATGGTGCGCTGATAGGTGTCGCGCGCGAACGCGCTCTCGAACAGGAACAGATCGGTGCTGTTCATCAGCGCGCGTTCCAGCAGGCTGTAGAAGGCGCCCTTGAACGTATCCAGCGGGTAATGCAGCGAACCGCCGTGCGGCGTGTAGATGCGGATATTGTTCCTGGAGCGGCGCCTCAAGCGGACGAAGGCGCCCGCCTTGGCGCCGTGGCCATGCAGCACGTCGGGCTTCAACCGCCAGACCAGGAACATGAAGCGGAGCCATACCAGCGGATCGGTGAGATGAGGTTCGCGGTGAATGGCGAGACGCCGAACGCCGAGCTTGAGGCGGGGAGCGATCTCCTTCAGCGCCGCTTCGGCGCGTTCGCCGCCGGTCAGGCTGTCGGCGATAATGCCGACGTGGTGGCCGCGCTCGGCCTGTCCGTTGGCAAGGTCCAGGATGTGCCGGAAAATTCCGCCGACCGGCGCGCGCACCGCGTGCAGGATACGAAGCGGCTGATCCGGGTCGGTGGCCATGATCAGAACCAGCGCTCGCCGACCAGCACGGTGTCGCCGGGGCCGACGGGCGTGCCGAGCGGCACCACCGCGCGCAGCGGCCCCGAAGCATCGGTGTGGGTCAGCGTGACGGTGTCGCGCCGGGCGCGCGGCGAGAAGCCGCCGGCGATCGCCACCGCGCTCTCGACACTCATGGTGGGGACATAGGGATATTGCCCGGGGGCCGCGACCTCGCCGAGGATGAAGAAGGGGCGGTAGGATTCGATCTCGACCGCCACGGAAGGATCGCGGATATAGCCATTGCGCAGCTTGGCGGTGATCGCGGCGGCGAGGCCCGCCGGCGTCCGCCCGCGCGCCGGCACAGCGCCGATCAGCGGCATGGTGATCGAGCCGCCGGCGTCGATCGCGTAAGTGTTGGTCAGGCCTTCCTGGCCATAGACCACGACCCGCAATTTGTCACCGGCATCGAGTTTGTAGGATGTGTCGTGGACCGCCGGCATCGGCGCCGCGGCGTAGGCCGCAGCGGTGGGCGCCATCGCGTAGGATGAGCCATAGGCCAGGGCGTCGAGATCGCCCTGCGGCTGCATGACCGCAACCGGGCCGGTCGTGCGAATGCAGCCCGGCAGAGCGAGCGCGGCGACCAGACAGACCATGACGGCGCGCACGCCTTGCATCGGAAGATCCTGAGGGAATTGTCGATTCCGATTAAGGACTTTCATGGTTAACAAAGCATGACCGCGTTGGGCCGCTTTTGCCAGCGACAATTCCGCGCGATTAACGCAGCGGCAACCTTAATGGAGTGTAATTGCCGCCGCTTGGGTGGTTCGGTGGCGTCTGCGGGGGTGTGCGATGCGTTTAGCGTTCTGGCGTGCGGGAAAGGACCGCGCGGGCGAGGAAAAGCCCGAGGTCCGGCGGGCCGCTGCCGAGCCCGCGTCTGTCGCCAATCCGGCCGGCGCGTCCGTGGCAGGCGATCTGGATTTCGGTGTCCTCGGCCGGGCCCTGGCACGCAAGCGGGGCTGGATCATCGTCCCGACGCTGCTCGCCGCCGTGCTCTCGATCACCGCCGTCAATCTGGTGACGCCGCGATACAAATCCGAAGCGCGCATCCTGGTCGACGGGCGCGAGAACGTATTCCTGCGGCCGACCGGCGAACGCAACGAGGAGCGCACCGCGCTCGATGCCGAGGCCGTCACCAGTCAGGTCCAGCTGTTGCTGTCGCGGGATCTCGCCCGCCAGGTCATCAAGAAGAACAAGCTTGCCGAGTTGCCGGAATTCGATCCGGTGCTGCAGGGCATATCGCCGCTGAAGTCGCTGCTGGCGCTGTTCGGGATCGGCCGCGATCCGTTCTCGCTGACGCCGGAAGAGCGCGTGCTGGATGCCTATTACGACCGATTCACCGCCTATGCGGTCGACAAGTCGCGGGTCATCGTCATCGAGTTCCAGTCGCGCGATCCGGATCTGGCGGCGCGGGTCGCCAACTCGATCGCCGAAGGCTATCTGGTGCTGCAGCAGAACTCACGGCAGGAGCAGGCCAAGGCCGCCAGCCAGTGGCTATCGGGTGAAATCGACAATCTGCGCAAGAAGGTCGCGGACGCCGAATCTCGCGTCGAGGATTTTCGCTCGAAATCGAGCCTGTTCGTCGGCACCAACAATACCACGCTGTCGAACCAGCAAATGGGTGAACTGAACACGCAGTTGAACAACGCGCGCGCGCTGAAGTCGGATGCCGAATCGAAGGCGCGGCTGATCCGCGAAATGCTTCAGAGCGGCAAGCCAATCGAGGCGTCGGAAGTGCTCAATTCGGAATTGATCCGCCGGTTGTCCGAACAGCGCGTCACGCTGCGCGGCCAACTCGCCGAACAGTCCTCGACGCTGCTCGATAACCATCCGCGCATCAAGGAACTGAAGGCCCAGCTTGCGGACCTTGACCGCCAGATACGCGACGAAGCCAGCAAGCTCTCCCGCTCCCTCGACAATGATGCGCGCATCGCCAGCGGCCGGGTCGACGGCCTGAGCGCCAGCCTCGAGCAATTGAAGAAGCAGGCGACCTCGACCAATGGCAACGACGTGCAGCTTCGCGCGCTGGAGCGGGAAGCCAAGGCACAGCGCGACCTTCTGGAATCCTATCTCGCGAAATATCGCGAGGCCAACACCCGCGAGAATATCGACGCCGCGCCCGCGGACAGCCGCATCATTTCCCGCGCCAGCGTATCCAACGCTCCGGCATACCCGAAGAAGCTGCCGATCGTGCTGATCGCTACGTTGGCAACCCTGATGCTGAGCGCGGGCGGGATCGCGACCGGCGAACTGCTGCGCATGACCGCGCCGCGCGCGGTCGCCGCATTCGTCCCATCTCTGGCCATGGACCGTGTCCCGGCGCCGTCGGCTTCCGAGGTTGCTGTGGCCGATCGCGAGCCGGTATTCGACGACATCCGTCCGGAACGTCCGGATGCGCCCGGCGCCGGGATCCTCCCGGAGATCTCACCGGGTATTGCGTCCCAACTCACCGAAATCGAGAATCTTGCCGGGGAACTGCGCGCCGCCGGCGAAGCCGCGCGCAAGGTCACGATCCTCGGTACCGCATCCGGCGAAAGTATCGCGCTGACGGCCCTGACGCTGGCGCGCCTGCTCGCGCGCGATGCACGGGTCGTGGTGGTCGACCTCTCGGCAGCGGCGCCGACGATCCCGGCCGTGTCGGTCGATCCGGCGGCGCCCGGGCTGGCGGAATTGATGCTGGGCGAGGCGTCGTTTTCGCAGGTGATCACCCGGGACCGGCTGTCGCGCGTTCATCTCGTCAGCGCGGGACGCCCGGGCTTCGACCGCGCGCTGCTGCAATCGCCGCGGCTGGCACTCGCTATCGATGCCCTGCTGCGGGTCTACGATCATGTGCTGCTGGATGCCGGCGCGGCATCCGAATTGCCGGCGGAGTTGCTGACGACGCAGGCGCGCGCCGTGGTGGTCCCTGACGTCTCGATGGTCGCGGACGCCCGCGCGCTGATGTGCGCTCAGCTGAAGGCGGTGGGCTTTTTCGAGGTGACGATGCTGAGCAAGCCGGCGCAGCCCTCAGAACTCCATCGAGCCGGCGCCGCGCGTGGCGGCCGCCTGACGGCGGCGTTCGCTGCCGTTTCACGGAAAGATCCACTTCTGCCTGCGCGTTAGGCAGGACACGCGCGTTGGCTGATTTCGCCGTTTCTACCCCGGCCTGTATCGTCTATGATCCCACGCGTGGGAGCGTTCCGGGGCGAACGATGGCGATCGAGTGGTATTTGCTGGATTTGCGTGATCAACACGGTCCGCTCGGAAGCGCTGAGCTAAGGAAGCGACTCGCAAGCTACACGAATCTTGATGACATTCTGGTCTGGCGGGAAGGCTTCCGGGACTGGAAGCCTGTTGGAGAGGTCTTCGACGCCTTCGTTACTCCCGCAGAACTGAATCAGCGCAGACGCATAAAGGGACGTTGGGCGCTTTACGGCTTGGCGCTGGGCGCTCTGCTTTGTGCGGCGGATTTCATTTTCGAATGGCGCGGCAAACAATATCTCCCCTGGGCCGGTAACGAGGCAGAAGACACCGGTCGCATCGTCGCCGCGGTTGGAATCCCGGCGCTTTTGTTTTTTCTGGCGGGCATGCTCAAGGATACCTTTTCGCGCTGGAAGGTTCGCGGCAAACAGTCCGCCGTTGGGGAGGACATGCCGCGGCCAACTGCGCCAGAACAACGGACGGCGCCGGGTCATACCAACTTCATCGCCAGGAACTGGCGCGGAGAATATTCGCTGCCGGTCTCGTATTGGGTTTTCGGCCTGGTCGGCAATTTCGCCGTGGGCCTGATTCTTCTTGGCCTGACCGCTGTCTACGAAGCCAAAACGGGTTTCCAGCCCGTCTACGTCTTCACCTTCCTGCTGAGCATTTGGCTGCTCTCCATCGGGATATCTGTCTGGCAATCGGTGGGTGTTTGGCGATCAGCCAACCGGTATATCGAACGAAAATCGCTGAAGCTCGAGCGCGCGCCCTGGGCCGCCGTTGCAAAGCTGATGATAGCGGTTGCCGTCCTTCAGCTTGCGGCAGCCATCGTTACATCGGCAATTCCGCAGCTCACGGAAGCGTCGCGCATGGCCTTTCTGCACGACCCCGATATTCCCGACTACTCCATACGGGTGATGCGGAACGGAACGGAGGCTGAGCTGACCGGGGGCATCAAATACGGGCTTACCAATGATCTTGAGAAGATCCTCCGTGCGTCGCGTGAGATCAGGGTAGTGCACCTCAACAGTGTCGGCGGACGCATCGGCGAGGGAGAACGGCTATACAACCTCATCCGAAGCGGAAAGCTCACGACCTATGTCTCGGCGAAGTGCCTTTCTGCCTGCACGCTGGTGTTTTCGGGCGGAGCGGAACGCGTTCTCCTGCATGGCGCGGTGCTGGGATTTCATCGTGGAAAATTTGCCGGAGAAGATCAGAAGGACTCCCCGGAACTGGAGGGGCAACGGAAGATTTTCACCGAGGCCGGATATGACGCTCCTTTTATCGCCCGCGCGCTCGCGACGCCGAGTTCGAACATGTGGACGCCGTCCGAAGCGGAGCTCTTGAAATCCGGCGTGGTCACCAAGGTGTCCGATGGCACCGATTATGCGATTTCGGGTCTTCCGGCGGACGCTTCCAGGGACTCGTTCTCGAAGTCCCTGAAAGCAGAAGCGGGCATCTATGCTGCAATCAGCGCGCGGTTCCCGAGCGAATATGACGAGATGGTGAGCTCATACTATGATGCATTCGTCGCCGGAAGGACCGATGTCGAAGCAGTCTCGATCCTGCGTGACAAGCTCGAAAGCGTGGTCTCGGCCAACCGGCCTTTGGCCGACGATGACGTTCTCATCGACTTCGGAAATCTGATGGCGGATGAACTCGCCGCCTTGCAGAACCGCCCGGCAACTTGCTACCAGTATGCGACGAGTGGGGCGCTTGACGCCAGCCTGATGCCGCAGGCGCTTTCAAACCGCGAAGTCCAGATCGCGGA
The DNA here is from genome assembly GCA_963831585.1 of uncultured Alphaproteobacteria bacterium. GTDB lineage: Bacteria > Pseudomonadota > Alphaproteobacteria > Rhizobiales > Xanthobacteraceae > Bradyrhizobium. The sequence continues at coordinate 247,775 of CAWHRA010000015.1, forward strand.
ACGTGTTATCCGGACGGCCGCAAGCAGGCCGGACGCCGATGCGCCGGCTCAGACGCTCTGGCCGAAGCTTTCCGGCAGGCTCGCCGCAAAGGGAGTGACCGAAAGGGACCTCGATCTGATACGAAAGTCGAAAGTCGCGGACGGCCAGCAGGCGCGATATTGTTCGGTGCTGGCCGCGCTTTACCGGGAGGCCGCGGCGATGCCACAGAAGGACGGCGCGGTAATTCTGCGCTCGATGCTTGCCGCGAAATAGTGTGGCACAATGTCATGCCGCATCGAGTTTTCCGCGCCGATCAGCGATGCAGCGCGCTTCGCAGTCGTTGCGCGACATGAAGCAGCGCCTGGTTATGCTTCACCAGATGCTTGGCGCGGTTGAGGCCTGACATCGCGCCGGCCGCGATCCTGCCGCGCGAGCTGAGCGGGATGAAGCTGTCGAAGATCGGCTCGTCGCTCTTGCAGAACAGCCTCTTGTAGTCGTCGGACCCGATGCCGAGATCGAGCGCGCGGTAGCCGCGCCCGGCATAATGGTCGATGATGTTGCGCATCAGGATCAGGCCGGGGCTGTAACGCGAATTGCCCGACATCGTGTAGGTATTGAACATCATCGAAAAGCGATGTCCGTCGGCGACGCCGGCGAAGATCGCGATCACCTCGTCGTCGCATTCAAGCGCGTGAATATCGATGGCGCGGCCGTCGCCCCCAAGCCGGGTCATGCAGGCATCCCTGATGAAGTCCTCCACGCCCCGGTCCGCGAACACGTTGGGCAGCTTCTGTTCCGCCATCCGCAGCGGTTTGACGGCGAAGAACCAGTCGAGCAGGCGCTTGATGTCGGTATCCGACGTCGCGACGTGATGGCGATAGCCGGCGAGCGTCTGCAGCTTGCGCTCCTTGCCCTTCAGACGACGGCGGAACGAATTGCTGACCAGCTCCGATGGAGCCGCGCCTGGCGCCATCGCCAGCAACGGGCAATCATTGACCGAGGGCTGCTTCGGCAGCAGCGCCATCGGGTTCGGCAAATTCTGCCAGCGCAGGGGCTGTTGAGTAAGCGCCAGAACGTCGGCCTCGGCGCGTTCACGGGTTCCAGCAAGCAGCGCATCGAGGTCGGCAAGCGTTGCGCCGGCGGCAAAGTCGCCGTCCCACAGCGCCATGTTGAAGGTGGCATGCTTGCCGCCCATGAAGCAGGCGATACGAATGCCTTGCTGGCGGCGGAGCGTGAGCGGCAACAACAACAGCGGCCGGCGCTCGGCATCGTGGGCGATGACGATGAAGGGTGAGCGGCGCTCGCGCGCTCCGACCTGGCGCTGCCATGGCCCGAGAAAATCGAAGCGTTGATACGGGGTGGAGAATTGCCCTTCGAGGCCGCGCCAGACCGTCTCGGCCTGGCCGAGGTCATGGACGATATCGACGCTGGCAATGCGGCTTGATCTCGACCACGCTTTCGCTTCCGCCGTCCGGCTCTCGATCGCGGCAGCCATGGTCATTATGAAACCTGTCCATCGGAAATTATTTGCATCTTTCGGCTTCTGCCGACCTTTGCAAAGAAGTGTCAACAAAGGGTAATGAGAACAGGGACGCGGCCGGTCGGAAATCAAGGGGGCGGAGCCTTTTGCGGCCGCGCGGAATCCGGCGGACCCACAGAAAAATGTGTCCAGCCGGGAAGTTGCGCGCATTTTATCCGCAAAGCCGCTATCCACTTTGGGGGAATACGCGCCGGAGACCAGACGTTGCCATCCGAACTCCGATTCCTGAAAAGCCTGCGGCTGGAGCTTGCCTATCTCAGCGGTGTGCCGTGGCTGAGAGGACGGCGGACCGGCGGCGCCGGGGTCATCCTGCGGTTTGAACGCGTTCGCCCGCGGCGCAGCGGACGCTTTCAGCCGCTTGAGCACAAGGAAATCACTCCCGCATTTCTCGATCGGACGATCCGGGCGCTGAAGCGCTGGAAGTACGACATCGTCTCGCTCGACGAGGTCTGCCGCAGGGCGGTCACGCTGGCCGAGCCGAGACGGTTCGTCTGCCTGACATTCGACGGCGCTTACAAGGACCTGATCACGTCGGCCTATCCCGTGCTCTCGAAACATCGCGTTCCCTTTGCCGTCTACGTGCCGACGGCATTCCCGGACGGCCTGGGGGAGGCGTGGTGGCTTGCGCTCGAGGAGGTGATCGCGCGGGAGCCGCGCATCAGCCTCGTGATGGATCGCAAGGAGCAGCGTTTCAATGTCGCCACGACATCCGAAAAATACCAGCTCTACGCTTTTCTCGAGGGCTGGATGCGTGCACTTGCGCCGCCGGATCGCTCGTTCGCGATCAAGGATCTCTGCACGCGTTATTCGGTCGACCTCGCAGGGCTGTCGCGTCAGGCCTCGATGGACTGGGACGACCTCGGAAAGCTTGCGGCCGATTCCAATGTGACGATCGGAAGCGCGACGGTGAACTATCCGGTGCTGGCCAACCTGAAGGACGTCGATGCGGCGCGCGAGATCACGATGGGCCGTGCCGTCACGCAGGCCGCGTTCCAGCGCGATGTCAGGCATTTCGCCTATCCATTCGGCGATCGCGCCTCCTTCCGCCGCCAGCATCTCGCAATGGCCGAGGAGGCCGGCTTCGCGAGCGCGGCCTCAGTGATACCGGGCGTGGTTCAGACGGCGGGCCGGACCAATCTGCAGGCGCTGCCGCGGATTGCCTGGGACGGGCGACTGCGTTCGTTGCGCGCGATGCGCGTGATTCTTTCGGGCGCTACCTTTTCGCCCCTGAATAGTCTCCGAAGCACGGAGATCTAGAGGTCCGGCCGCGCCATCCAACTGATGATCGGCATCGCCGGCAGCACCCAGCCGATGCCGGCCACGACATAGAAGACCGCCTGAGCCAGCCCGGAGGCCGCAAGCCATGGCATCTGCGCCACGGCCATTCCCATCAGCGACCACACCACCACCAGCACGAGGAGGGCGATGGTTCCGAGGAACTTGCGGGTGCGTATGGTCATGACGGAAATGTGCAACTCGTGGAGGCGGCGCGCCTTGCGCGCGGGGAGGGGCGGACTATAAGGGGCGCGCAAATTCATTCAAGCGCAGCTTCGATGACCGCCGTTTCCTCACGCCAGGTTTCCCAAATCCGCGCCGTCCAATGGTGGCTCGTCTCGATCGCGGCCCTGATCGCTGTCATGGTGCTGGTCGGCGGTGCGACCCGCCTCACCGAGGCCGGGCTTTCGATCGTCGAGTGGAAGCCGGTCACCGGCGCGCTGCCGCCGCTTGATCAGGAGCAGTGGACGCAGGCGTTCGAAGCCTACAAGAAGATCCCGCAATATCGTGAGATGAACGCCGGCATGACCCTCGCCGAGTTCAAGACGATCTTCTGGTGGGAATTCAGCCACCGGCTGCTCGGGCGGGTGATCGGGATTGCCTATCTCCTGCCGTTTCTCTGGTTCATCTGGCGCGGTCTTCTCGGCGCCGACCTGAAGCGCCGGCTGTGGCTGATCTTCGGCCTCGGCGCGCTGCAGGGCGCGGTCGGCTGGTGGATGGTGGCGTCGGGGCTTTCGCAGCGGGTGGAAGTCTCGCACACCCGTCTGGCGATCCATCTGATCCTGGCGCTGCTGATCTTCGCCGCGATCGTCTGGACGCTGCGCCGGTTGGCGGACCGACCGCCGCTTGCCGTGTCCTCGCGGCTGAAGATCACCAGCGTGACGCTGGTGGCGCTGACCTTCGCGCAGCTCTTCCTCGGTGCGCTGGTGGCGGGTCTCCGCGCCGGCAAGATCTACAATACCTGGCCGGCCATTGACGGAAGATTTATTCCCTCGCCATCGCGGCTGTTCTTTGATGTGCCGCGGTGGCGCAATTTGCTGGACAATGCGCTCACCGTGCAGTTCGAGCATCGCATGATGGCGTATTTGCTGTTTGTGCTGGCCGTGCTGCACGCGTTCGACGCCGTCAGGTCACGCGCCGGCGCGGCCGCGATCAACGGCGCCGTGTGGCTCGTGGCCGTCGTCACCTTGCAGGCAACGCTGGGTATTCTCACTCTGCTCAATCAGGTTCCGATCGGCCTTGGGCTCGCCCACCAGGCCGTGGCGATTGCGGTGCTGACCTTGGCCATCTTTCAGGCCGAGCGTCTTGCCGGCCGGCAGGCCGCGCCGGAGCCGCAAGAACTCGGACTGCCGGCCAGCCAACCCGGCTGACCCGAACGCGCTAGCAGTAGCCGTAAACGCCGCAGGCGTAGGGCAGACGATCCCAATACGGAACGTACCGATCTGGCACGGGCGCGAACAGGAGCGGCTCGACATAGACTACCGGTGCGTACAGTATGGCCGGCGCCTCGTAGACCGAGAGCCGGGGGAACGGGCGGCGATAGATGTACGGCGCGGCATAGGTGATCGTGGTTCTGAAATGGTAATGCGGCCTTGGCAGGCCGGCCGGCAAACCGATCGCCGCGCGGTGCACCCGTGGATGGACGATCGCCCGCTCGGCGCTCTCGGCGGTTCCGCAGGTGACGACGGCGGCGAGAAATACGACGGCAAAACGCAGCATCGGCGGCTCCGAAGAATGGTTTCGGTAGCCGCAGTATAGCGGAGGCTGCAAGGCGGAGCAGCCACCGGCGGCACCCATTTCGCAATATGGCTAAAGTCCCGATGGCTCATTCGGGAGACCGAATCCCTATGCGTTCAACGCCTGCTCCAGGTCGGCGATCAGATCTTCCTTGTCCTCGATGCCGATCGACAGCCGTACCACGTCGGGGCCGGCGCCCGATTGCACTTTGGCGGCGTCGTCGAGCTGGCTATGCGTGGTCGAAGCCGGATGGATCACCAGCGAGCGGGTGTCGCCGACATTGGCGAGATGCGAGAACAATTTCAGGTTCGACACCAGGTTGACGCCGGCCTCGTAGCCGCCCTTGAGCGTGAACGTGAACACGGCGCCGGCGCCTCTCGGCGCGTATTTGCGCGCGAGGTTGTTGTACTTGTTCGCTGACAGGCCGGAGTAATTGACCGACGCCACCGCCGAGTGGCCCGAGAGAAATTCCGCGACGGCCTTGGCGTTGTCGCAGTGCCTTTGCATGCGCAAAGGCAGCGTCTCGATCCCGGTCAGAATGAGGAACGCGTTGAACGGCGACAGCGCCGGGCCGAGGTCGCGCAGGCCCAGCACGCGGCAGGCGATCGCGAACGCAAAATTGCCGAACGTCTCCTGAAGCTTGATGCCGTGATATTCGGGTCGCGGCTCGCTCAGCATCGGGTACTTGTCGTCCTTCGACCAGTCGAACGTGCCGGCGTCGACGATGATGCCGCCGATCGAGTTGCCGTGGCCGGCGAGGAACTTGGTCAGCGAATGTAGGACAATGTCGGCGCCGTGATCGATCGGGCGGATCAGGTAGGGCGTCGCCAGCGTATTGTCGACAATCAGCGGCACGCCGGCCTCGTGGGCCACGGCGGAGATTGCCTCGATATCGGTGATGCTGCCGGCGGGATTGGCGATCAACTCGATGAAGATCGCCTTGGTGTTCGGCGTCACCGCGCGCTTGAAGCTGCCGATGTCATCGGGATCGGCCCAGACGACGTTCCAGCCGAAGCTCTTGAAGGCATGGGTGAACTGGTTGATGGAACCGCCATAGAGCTTGCGCGCGGCGATGAATTCGTCGCCCGGCCGCAGCAACTGGTGAAGCGCGACGACCTGCGCGGCATGTCCCGATGCGACGGCCAGCGCGGCGGTGCCGCCTTCGAGCGCGGCGACGCGTTCTTCGAGGACTGCGTTGGTCGGATTTCCAATCCGGGTATAGATGTTTCCGAACGCCTGCAGGCCGAACAGCGAGGCGGCGTGGTCGGCGTCGTTGAACACGAACGACGTGGTCTGATAGATCGGCGTCACGCGCGCGCCGGTGGTGGGATCGGGCTGCGCGCCGGCATGCACGGCAAGGGTCGAAAATCCGGGAACACGATCGGTCATATTCTTTCCTTTGTGAAAGTCTCATCGCCTGAGGGCGGCCGGGCCGCCGCATCGCGAAAGATGAGCGGGGCGAATATAATTTGAGACGGCCAAGGTCCGCCTCCTCCTATCGGGGGACAATCGCGTCAGCGGCGTCCGCCGTCAAGGCGGCGTGACGCGACACCGGATGTTCGCAACGGCCGTGCTTCGTTTCGCCGCGCCCGCAGGACGATCGTTTCGCGTTTGTGTCAGGAAAGCTCGCTCTTGTTTTTCGCGGCGCGATCGGACGCAGCCGTTTCGCCGCCACCGAGGCTCGTCCGGTTCAACGAAAGCCGCATGCCCTGGGTCGGGACCGGCGCGCGCTTGGAACTCAGCGTGCGCGAATTGACGCCCATCCATGAAATTTCCGAGGAAAGTCGGCCATATTCGATCTTGGGGCAACGGTTCATGACGACCTTGAGGCCGGCCGCTTCCGCCTTGACGGCGGCAGCATCGTCGCGCGCGCCGAGCTGCATCCAGATCACCTTCGGCAATGGCGACATTTTCAGGGCTTCCTCCACCACCGGCATGATGTGGCTGGAATTGCGGAAGATGTCGATCATGTCGACCGGGCGGCCGATATCGGCAAGCGAGGCCACGAACGGCTTTCCGAGCAGGCTCTTGCCGACGTGACCGGGATTGACCGGGATCATGTCGTAGCCGCGCTGCGCCAGATATTTGAAGGCAAAGTAGCTTGGCCGCACGTTGACCGGCGATGCGCCGACCATCGCGATCGCCTTCACGCCGTTGAGAATTTCGCGGATGTATTCGTCGGAATAAGCGTCATGGTTCATTTGGAGTTATCATTCATGTTTCAGCCGTCATTGCGAGGAGCAAGGCGACGAAGCAATCCATTCTTTCTTTCTTCGTGGGACGATGGATTGCTTCGCTGCGCTCGCAATGACGGGGATTAATTACTTATCCTGCCACTTGGGCTCGCGCTTCTCGATGAAGGCGCCGATACCTTCCTCGGCGTCGCGTGCCATCATATTCTCGGTCATCACCTCCGCCGCATAGCGATAGGCGTCGGCAAGGTTCATTTCGGCCTGGCGGTAGAACGCGGCCTTGCCGAGCTTGACCGTGTAGGCGGATTTCAGCGCGACCTTTTGTGCGAGCGCGATCGCCGCATCCCGTTCGGTGCCGGCGGCGACGACGCGATTGACGAGGCCGATATCGCGCGCCCGCGCGGCCGGAACCGGCTCGCCGGTGAGCAGCATTTCCATCGCCTGCTTGCGCGGCACGTTGCGCGACAGCGCCACCATCGGGGTCGAACAGAACAGCCCGATATCGACGCCGGGCGTGGCGAAGGCCGAGGTTTCCGAGGCGACCGCGAGGTCGCAGCTTGCCACCAGCTGGCAGCCCGCGGCGGTGGCGATGCCCTGGACCGCGGCGACGACCGGTTTGGGCAGGTGCACGATCGCCTGCATCATCGCGCTGCAGGCGTTCATCATGTGCGCGAAATAGGCCCGCCCGCGATCGGCATCGGTGCGGCGTGCGGTCAGTTCCTTCATGTCGTGGCCGGCGGAGAAGGCCGGGCCATTGGCCGCGATCACCACCGCGCGCACGCTCTTGTCGTCGTGGATGTCCTTCAGCGCTGCATGCAGTTCGGCGATCAGGCCCTCCGACAGGCTGTTGCGGCTGGCCGGCCGGTTCATCGTCAGCACCGCGATGGCCCCGAGCGTCTCGCGCAGGAGAACGGGCGGTTGCGGCGTGGGGGCGCGTGCGGTCTGGCTCATCGTCGAAATACCACTTGATATCTACTTGGGCGGATGCCTCATCGTAATGTAACAAGCGGCACGAGGCGAGGGCAGGCGAAGCAGATGGCAATTGCGAAAATGAGCGTGGCCCAATTGGAGGCGTTCCTGCGTGCGGAATTTCCGCAATCCTTCGGCAGCGGCGATACGGCCATCGAACACGCCGACGGCGAGACCTGCCTGTTACGCCAGCGGTACAGCGAGAGGATGCTACGCCCGGGAGGGACGGTCTCGGGACCAACGCTGATGGCCCTGGCAGATTGCGCGATGTATGTGGTGCTGCTCTCGGCGATCGGTCCGGTGGGACTTGCGGTAACGACCAACCTCAACATCAATTTTCTGCGCAAGGGCGCTCCCGGGCAGGACGTGCTGGCGGCGGCGCGGCTTCTGAAGCTCGGCAAGCGGCTGGCGGTCGGCGAAGTCAACCTGTTATCGGGCTCCTCGCCCGACCCGATCGCCCATGTGACCTCGACCTATTCCATTCCAAAGACTTGAAGAATCTTACGGTACTATAGAACCATATTTGTAACATGCTGGTTTTACTTGAATAATAATCCCTTCCGGGCATTGACGCGTGCGGCGCGCTTATCTAGAAACGCCGCAGTTCGGGCACCTACGCGTCCGATATCCCCCATTCACGGATTTCCCCAAATGAAAACGTTTTCGGCAAAGCCCGCCGAGGTGACGAAGAAGTGGGTGCTGATCGACGCCAAAGGTCTGGTGGTCGGCCGGCTCGCCACCCTGGTTGCGATGCGCCTTCGCGGCAAACACCTCCCGACCTACACGCCGCATGTCGATTGCGGCGACCATGTCATCATCATCAACGCGGCGCATGTGGTGCTGACCGGGCGCAAGCGCGACAACAAGGTCTATTACAATCACACCGGCTTCATCGGCGGCATCAAGGAACGCACGGCGAAGTCGATCCTCGAGGGCCGTTTCCCCGAGCGCGTGGTCGAGAAGGCCATCGAGCGCATGATTCCGCGCGGTCCGCTCGGCCGCGTGCAGCTCGGCAATCTGCGCGTCTATCCCGGCCCCGAACATCCGCACGAGGCCCAGCAACCCGAGAAGATCGATATCGCTGCGATGAATCGCAAGAACATGAGGGCCGCATAAGATGTCCGACACCATGCAGTCTCTCGACCAGCTGTCGCAGCTCAAGCCGGCCGCGCTGGAAGCGCCGAAATACGTCAAGAAGGTCGACAAATACGGCCGCGCCTACGCCACCGGCAAGCGCAAGGACGCGGTCGCCCGCGTCTGGATCAAGCCCGGCGCCGGCAAGATCGTCGTCAACACCCGCGAGGTCGAAGTCTATTTCGCCCGTCCGGTGCTGCGCATGATGATCCAGCAGCCGCTGGTCGCCGCCGCCCGCGCGGGCCAGTACGACGTGATCTGCACCGTGACCGGTGGCGGTCTGTCGGGTCAGGCCGGCGCGGTACGTCACGGAATCTCGAAGGCGCTGACCTATTTCGAACCGGATCTGCGCGGCGTCCTGAAGAAGGGCGGCTTCCTGACCCGCGACTCCCGCACCGTCGAGCGCAAAAAGTACGGCCGCGCCAAGGCACGCAAGTCGTTCCAGTTCTCGAAGCGCTAACAAATTGCAGCGAATGCTGCATATCCGGAACCAGCAAGGGCGCCCTCGGGCGCCCTTTTCTTTGCGGGTTTCTGTTACGAATTTTCCAAACAGTTAACGCAGTTTTTCGCGAAAACTTGTGTGCGCGCGCAAACGGAATTCGAACAGAGCGGTCGTAGGTTACGCTTCGGTGAATGCGTTCGCTCCGTCTCAGTTGCGCTTCATCCGCATCACAAACGCTGGCTGGCTCATGTCGCTCGATACGCCCACGCTTTACATCATCGCCACCATGATCGCGGCGATGCTGGGAGCTATGCTGCTGCTGTTCGGCAACCAGGAAAAGATCCGGGCGCTGAAATGGTGGGGAACCGCCTATCTGCTCGGTGCGACCTCGGTTGGGCTGTGGACGGTCACCGGCGGCACGCTCGGCGAGATGCCGTCGCTGGTGCTGAACGCGGTCGGCTTTATCGCCTGCGGCATTGTCTGGAACGCATCCCGCGTGTTTCGCGGTCGCAAGCCCAATCTGCCCGGGCTGGTTCTGGGCGCCATCGCATGGATCGCCGCCGCCCTGACGGTGGCGCCGGCGGGCTCCATGATGCGCGTGCTCATCGGCGCCGGCATTGTGACGATCTACGCGGCGCTGACGGCCACCGAATTGTGGACCGAGCGCCGCCGCGCCCTGCAACGGCGCTGGCCCCTGATGATCGTCCCGGTCATGCACGGTTTCGTGCTGATGCTGCCGATCCTGCTTGGCAGCCTTCTGCAGCCGCACGACCCCAAATTCGCCTCCAGCGTCTGGGTGACCGGATTCTCCGTCGAGCTCGTGCTCTACGCCATCGGCACCGTGTTCGTCATCTTCATCCTGGTCTCCGAGCGCGCGGTGATCGCCCACAAGACGGCGGCGTCGACGGATCCGCTGACCGGCATGTTCAATCGCCGCGGCTTCGCAGAAGCCTCGTCGCGCCTGATCGACCGTGAAGCCCGTGCCGGCCGTCCGGTGACGACGCTGATTTTCGACATCGACCATTTCAAGTCGATCAATGACCGTTTCGGCCACGCCGCAGGCGACGAGGTTCTCAAGCTGTTCGCCATCATTGTGGTCAACACGCTCCGGTTATCAGACCTGTCGGGGCGCGTCGGCGGTGAGGAATTCGCGGCCTTGCTGCCGTGTTCACTCGAAGAGGGCGTGATTGCCGCCGAAAGGGTGCGCACGGCCTTCGCGAATTCCGGAATCGTGGTCGAGACCGGCCCGGTCGATACCACCGTCAGCATCGGCGTCGCCGGCGGGCCGGCGGGCACCGAGCTTGAAGTGCTGCTGGCCGCGGCCGATACCGCGCTCTATCAGGCCAAGCGCACCGGCCGCAACCGCGTCGAGGCGGCCGAGGAGCTGCCGCTGTCGCTGGAAAACCAGCGTCGCAAGACCTTGGGCGTCGCGTCCGCGCCGCAGCTGGGCGTTGCCAAGCTGGCATGAGAGGTGAGGCAGGCGGCGGTAACCCGCCGTTTACCATTCGCTTCATATCATGCTCGTTATGGATACGCCCCGAAACCACAATGTCCGCACCGCCCTGATGTCGCTCGAGGCCGCAGCCGTATCGGCCCGGGGCGGCTTTGCCTGCATGTTCTCGACGTCGGACGAGTACGAGACGGCATTGATCACCGAACGCCGCGCGCAGGGCCGCTACGACCGGCCGCACAACCCGTGGCCAGCCCTGATGTTCGTCGGCTGCACGCTCCTGCTGGTCGGCACCGTGTTGTTGTTGAAATAACTCACCGGTGCAGAGGATGACGCCAGGGCGCCGCGAGGCGCCTTTTTCTTTTTTCCGGGTTCGGTGATAAAGACGTCGGGTTCTCAACCAGAGGCCGTAAACTCCATGATTACCGAAATCGCACAAATCGATGTCAAGCCCGGCACCGAAAAGGACTTTGAAGCCGCGGTCGCGAAGGCCCGCCCGCTGTTCCTGCGCGCCAGGGGCGGCAAGGGTTTTGAACTCCACAAGTCGATCGAAAAGCCGTCGCGTTATCGCCTGGTGGCGAAATGGGAGACGCTGGAAAACCACACCGTCGATTTCCGGGGCTCGGAGGATTTCACGGCGTGGCGCGGACTGGTCGGTCAGTATTTTGCCGCGCCGCCCGAGGTCGAACATACCGAGACGGTGCTGACCTCGGCGGGCTGAACGGTCGGCCCGTCCCCGAGACGCCTCAAGCCGCGACCGGCGCGGCTGAGGCTTCGTCGGACTTGAAGTAGTCGATCATGACTTTCACGATCGCCATCAGGGGCAGCGCCAGCGCCAGACCCCAGATTCCGAACACCACGCCGAGCAGGATCTGGAATGCAAACAGCGTGGCGGGAGGAATCTCCAGCGCCTGGCGCTGAAGGATCGGCGTGAGGATATAGCTTTCCAGCGCGTGCACGCCGAGGAACAGCACGAGCGAGCTTGCGGCGGCAACCCAACCGGACGCGAGGCTCGCCAGCACCACGATCAGCCCGCCGATCAGCGCGCCGACGGTTGGAATGAACGTCAGCAGGCCCGCCTGGATGCCCAGGATGAACGAGCCCGGGATCCCGATGATGCCGAGGCCGATCCAGGTCACCAGGAACACCACGAACATGGTGATGATCTGCGCGATCAGCCATCGCTCCAGCGTCTCGCTGATGCGGTCAACGATCACGGTGGCGCGGGCGCGGTGGCGCGCGGGGGCCATGAACAGCAGGCCGTTGTGATAGACGCTCGGCTGCGCGGCGAAGGTCAGTCCGAGAAACAGCACGATGAAGAAATTACCGACCGCGCTGACGGTGCCCAGCAGCAATTTGAAGGTCTGGCTGACGATCGCGCCGCCGCTGGAGGCGAGCGCGCCTGCGCTCGGCAGGTTATGCGCCGGTGCGGTAGTCGGCGTCGCGGGGGGCGAGGAGGCCGCCGGCGCGGCACTTGAATTGCCGATCTCGAAATAGCTGGTATCGATGCCGTTGCGTTCCAGGAAGGCTTTGACGCCGACCAGTTGCCCCTTGATCGTATCGCTCAGTGCGGTCGCCTGTTGCGCGATGGTGGCGCCGCCGAGGAACACCACGCCCGACAACAAGGTCGCCAGCACCAGGCAGACGATAGTCAGGCGCAGCGGATGCGGCAGCTTGACGACGCGGCCGAGCATCGCGGTCAGGGCGTTGAGCGCGACGCCTAGCAGCATTCCGGCGAAAATCAGGAACAGCGTCGCGGCATAGTACCAGGTGAACAGCAGCAGGGTGGCAAAGCCGACGATGCCGATGCCGCCGACCGAGATTGCCCAGGCCAGATCGCCGCGGGACGAACGAGGTTCGTGAGCCGATATTGCCACCTTGATTCCTTCTTTGAAGCCGTCTGCGGCCGTACTCTTTCGTCAATCGCGCCCGGGATCAAGCGCGACGGACGCGCCGGTTTGACGCTGGCGCCCGGCTTGTGCCAAGCGAATAGCGGAACGGGAAGCGGGGCATTTGGCATGAATTTGAAATGGCTCGGGCCGGTTGCCTTATTGGCCGCGCTCTTCATCGGCGATCAGATCAGGATCAACCGGCCCGGTCACAAGTATCGCCTCACGGTCGAGGTGGACACGCCCGAGGGCACGAAATCGGCCTCCAGTGTCCTGTCGGTGCATCCCGACCGGGGATACAGCCGTCGCGGCCAAACCGTCACGAGGGGCGATGCCGTCTTTGTCAATCTCGGCGGGGGCAAGAACCTTGTCGCTCTGCTGGCCCACATTGACAAGACGGTTGATCTCGACGGAATCAACTATCTGGCATTGCGCGCCTACAAGGCCGCCGGCCGCAATCCGTCGTTCAATGACATGAGCCGGATGACCGGCGTGGCGCCGGTGACCGGCGCGTTGATTCCGGTTCTGGTGACCTTCGCTGACCCGAGCGATCCGGCAACCGCGCGCAACGTCGCGCCGGACGATCTGGAAGCGGCCTTCGGCAGGGCATTTCGCCTTCACGGCATCACCGCGGAGGTGGTGCCGAACGGGTTCTGGCCGCTCGATTTCGGCGGCCCGCTCGGTGAGCCTGTCACGCGCGGGATCGAGGCGAAATTGAAGTGGCTGAACGCCGCGGGGAATCCGGCCGCGATCGCGATCAAGGCGGCGGGATTGCCGACCGCCGAACCCTTCGACGCCAAAGAGGCGTTTACGCGGAAATAGAGCCGGGCGCCGCTAGGCTGTTGCGCGCCCCAAGGCGCGCGCGAGCGCCCGCTCGGCGCCGCGTTGCGCAAGCGGTCTTATCAAGAGCGAACTGAAATACGCCGCGCTCGATTGCAGCGCGCGCTCCAGATCGCTGACGCGATAGAGTCTGCCCGCGGCGATGACGGCTTCAAGGCTCGAAAGATTGCCGAGCGCCTTCGTCGGATCGCGCCGGTACAACAGAATATCCGCCGGCGCACCGGCCTCGACGCGTCCGAGGCCGGGCACGCCGAGCCGGTCGCCGGCATCGCGGGTCGCGAGCTTCCAGACCTGTTCGAGGCCGATTCCGGATTCGGCGAACAGGCCCATCTCGCCGAGCAGGCTGGCGCCGGGAATGACAAAGGGCTGCGCGACATCGGTGCCGAGATAGAGCCGTGTGCCGGCATCGAAGAGCTTCCTGGTCAGTTGTTGTTTCTTGGCGATCGCCAGCACGACTTGCCGCTCCAGATAATCGCGCGGCAGCCGGTTGTTGAGCCGGCCGCGCTGCGGATGCCAGATCACGTCGGGATAGAACGGCGGCACCTTCAGCACATCGGGCTCCCGGCGCGCCGCGTCGAAATCCCGGTAGCAAAGCATGTTCTGGTTGGTGACGATGGTCGGGGTATTGGCGATGCCGTATTTCAGCGTCGCCTCAACGACGGCGTCCATGCGCCGCTCGTCGACGGCATGCCAGTCGCAGGAACGATTCACCAGCGCGTCGCGTTCGAGGGTTCGCGGCTCCGGAACGCCGTAGAAGTGCTGCACCTCGGCGATGCGCGCGTCTTCGTAGAGCATCCCGGCGGGCACGTGACCCATCATTTTAAGATCATGCTTGGCGCAGGCACGCTCCAGGGCGCGGATCATCGGCTCGGTCAAGCCGTCGTAGAATTTCATGAACCGCGCGCCGGTGGCCTTGACGGCACGGGCGGCCGCATCGGCCTCCGCTTCGCTGGCGTCCTTGAGCAGGATGGTGTTCTTGAAGGTCGCCTTGCCGGCGCCGACAAACGGACCGCACGAGATGACCCGCGGTACCGGATGAGCCCCTTCCTCACCCAACCGCCGTGCCGCGACCACCGCCGTTCCGTCGAGATCGCCTGCTTCGCGCAGCGTCGTCACCCCGTGTGCGAGATAGAGCAGCGCGGCGCCGGACGTGAGCTTCAACGCGTTGTCCGGCGGCAGGTGCAGATGCATGTCGACCAGTCCGGGCAGGGCGAAACAGCCGGCAAACTCGGAAGCTGGGGCGTCCGGCGTGTCGGTAATCCCGGCAATCGTGCCATTGGCGAGTGCGACCGTCGCGCGGGCGCGCCGATCCAGCACCGGGTTGACGACAGTGACGCCGGCGATCTCGAAAATGCCCTCGGCGGCGCAGCGCGGCGCGCCGGTCGCCGCAGTCCAAATTGGCTCAGAAGATGGGGGCTGTTGAAAAGACCCATCGCCGCACCTCCATTTGTCCATCTATCAAGTTTTTATGAATATGAGTATATATTCATGTTGTTGACAATATGAGCCATCATTCATATTGTCAAGCCGAGATGGTTCGAGGCGATATGGCAAAATCAGCAACCGAGCGGCGCAGCGGCGGGCTGCGCAAAATGCCGCTGCAGGCCCGCAGCCGGGCGCGGGTGGCTGGCATTCTCAAGGCCGCGGGCGGCTTGCTGGGCGAGGTCGGCTACGACGGTCTTTCCACCAACCTGATCGCGGAACGGGCGCAGGTCCCGGTCGGCTCGATCTACCAGTTTTTCGAGGGCAAGGACGATATCGTCGCCGCCCTGGTCGAGCAGTTTCAGGACCGCATCCTCAGACTTGCGAGCGAGCAGCTGGACGTGGCCACCGCCGTGCATGACCGCCGGGGATTCATTGCCAGGCTGGTCGACGGTATCGCCGGCATTCAGGCCGAGGCATCGGCCTTCTTCTGCGTATTTTCCGGCAGCCAGACCCACGAACGTTTCGATGGCCTGGCGCGCGAGCTTCGCCGCACGCTGACCCGTCATCTCGATCGCGTCTTTGCCGAGGCGTTTCCGCGCCTGCCGAAGGACGACCGCGGCCGTATGCTCGCCGCATGGTCGGACATCACGGGCGCCATGATCGCGAATCTCGACCGCAGCAAGCCCGGCGAGCGGGGCAAGCTGCTCGAGGAGCTTAAGACCATCCTTGGTGCCTATCTGGACGCCAAGCTCGCGGCCGCGGGATGACATTATTGCAGGGCTGCAAAGTGTGAGAAGGAGGGCGTAACATGTTGATCCGGCGTGATCCGGCGGGCATGATCCGCATAACCCATGCGACGTGAGATTGGATTCAAGGCGATGAAAAGGCCGGTGGTCGGCGTGATCGGAAACGCCTACCGCATCGAAAATCGATTTGCCACGCAGATGGTCGGCGAGCGAAATCTGCGCGCGGTGGCCGAGGTTTCGGGTGCACTGCCGCTGATGTTCGCGGGCTGCCCCGATATCACCGATATCGGGGCTCTGCTCGATACGGTCGACGGCGTGGTGCTGACCGGCGCCCGTGCCAATGTCCATCCGACCCGTTTCGGCACCGAACCGGATCCCCGGCACGAACCCTACGACATCAAGCGCGACGATCTGGCGCTGGCGCTGTCGGAAGCCTGTGTCGCTCGCGGGGTGCCGCTGTTCGGCATCTGCCGTGGCCTGCAGGAAATGAACGTCGCGTTTGGCGGGTCGCTGCATCCGGAAATCCGCGAACTGCCCGGCCGCATGAACCACCGGATGCCGCGGCTGGAAAACGGTGAAATCCACCCCGATCCCAACGTGATCTTCGCCGACCGCCACGAGGTCACCCTGGTCCCCGGCGGCGCGTTTGCGCAGATCCTCAAATGCGAGACCATCCGCGTCAACTCGCTGCACGGCCAGGGCATCCTCCAGCCGGGCAGGCGCGTCGTGATCGAGGGCGTTGCGGAAGACGGCACCATCGAGGCGATCCGGATCGCGGACGCGCCCGGATTTGCGCTCGGCGTGCAGTGGCATGCCGAGTATGATCCGCAGCGCAATCCGATCAACCGCGCGCTGTTCCAGGCCTTTGGCGAGGCGCTGGTGGCCCGCCAGGGGGCCAGCTAGCTTACCGGTCAGGCCGCCTTGCTGGCCTTCTCGACCTTCACGCCGCCGCCTTCGAGCAGCATGACCTTGTTGAGCAGTTTCACCAGCGCGTAGACGGATTGGATCGCCGGCGCCGCGGTATTGGTGAGCTGGGCCATTTCCAGGATCGAGCCGATCAGCGCCTCGGTTTCCAGCGAGCGGCCGGCTTCGACGTCCTGCAGCATCGACGTCTTGTGGGCGCCGACGGCTTCGGCGCCGGCGATCCGCTTTTCGATCGAGACGCGGAAGGTGACGCCGAGCTTCTGGGCGATGTCCTGCGCCTCCTTCATCATCGTCGCCGCCAGTTGGCGGGTCTCGGCGAACTGGCAGATGTCGACCAGCGTGGCGTGGGTCAGCGCCGAGATCGGGTTGAACGACAGGTTGCCCCACGCCTTCAGCCAGATTTCCGAGCGGATATCCGCCAGCACCATGGATTTCAGCCCGGCCTTGATGAAGCGTCGTGCAATTCCTTGACGCGCGGGGTTTCCTTGCCGTCGAGTTCGCCGATCGGGAAGCGGTCGCCCTCGACGTGATGGATCACGCCCGGCGCGATCGCGGCCGCCGCCGGGTAGACCACGCAGCCGATGATCCGTTTCGGATCGATGTGCTTGGTGAGCACGCCCGAGGGATCGAGACTTTCCAGCCGGTGATTGTCGTACTGGCCGCCGAGCCTCTGGAAATACCACCAGGGCAGGCCGTTCTGCACGGTCAGCACGATGGTGTCGGGACCGAGCAGTGAATCGATATCGCGCACCACCTGATCGAGGAAATGCGCCTTCACCGCCAGCACGACGATATCCTGCTTGCCGGCCTCGGCCGGCTTGTTGACGGCCTTCATCTTGGCGGTCTGGACCTTGCCGTCATGCCACTCGAGCTTCAGGCCGTTCTTCTGGATCGCGGCGAGATGCGCGCCCTGGTCGATCACGGTGACGTCCTCGCCCGCGAGCGCGAATTTGGCCGCCAGCAGACCGCCGATGGCGCCGGCGCCGACCACGCAGATCTTCTTCGCGCTGGGCGGTGCGCCCAGCAGATACGGGCTCGGCAGCACCTGGTCGAATACGTTGCTGAGGCTGCCGACGCCGTCGATCACGATGTCGACGACGTTGTGGGCGTCGCCCATGGTGCCGGCGCCGAGCGAGGTGCCGCAGGCGATGACGTCGCCAGGCATCAGCGTCACGTCCTTGGATATCGCGGCAACCAGCCGGTGCGGCGGGAAGAACATGTCGGCGACAGGATAGTTCTGCCGTTCCTTGCCGTTCAGCACGGTCTTGACCGACAGCTTCATCGGATCGAGGCCGGTCGCGATGACCGGGCCGAACACGCCGAAAGTGTCAAAGCTCTTGGCGCGCGCCCATTGTTCGAACGACTTGTCCTTGCGCAGGAGGTCGACGGCGGTGACGTCGTTCACGCAGGTGTAGCCGAAGATGTAATCGCCGGCCTCGGCTTCCGTGATGTTGAAGCATTTCTTGCCGATGACGACGCCGAGTTCGCCCTCGTAGATGATCTTTCCGGCATAGGTGGCCGGTCGCTCGATCGGCCTGTTGGCGGGCCAGTAGGCATTCGGCGCCTTCAGGAACCACAGCGGCTCTTTCGGCTCCTTGAAATCGTTCTTGGCGGCGAGCTGGTGGAAATTGTTCCACAGGCAGATCATCTTCGAAGGTTCGCAGGGCGTCAGCAGGCGAACGTCGGCAAGTTTCAGCGTCTCGCCGGTCGGTTTCGCGCCGGCGAACATGTCGCCGGCATGAACGGCGATGCTGTCGCCTTCCAGCGTGCCGAAGCCGGTCTTTCCATCCTGCTCGAAACGGATCCACTTTGCCATCTGCGACCTCCCGGTGCGGTAAAGGGCGACGTCGTTCGTTCACGCCGCCCTGCTGACAGTCTAGGCCCGATATCGAGTCCTGTAATCATGCAGCGCATCATTACGGCGCCGAGGGCACCGGCGACGCCGGAGCCATCGGTAAAGACATGCGGTTTCAGGGATTTCGGCCGAGCGGCCGTTTGACGAACGGTCAGCCGAAAAAGAAAAGGCGCTCCACCGGAAGCGCCTTTTGCATCATCAGACCGTGACGCGCGCGAACGCGCGCCGGATCACAGCGAGTAGTACATTTCGAATTCGACCGGATGCGGGGTCATTTCGAAACGCTCGACTTCGGTCATCTTCAGCTCGATATAGGCGTCGATGAAGTCGTCGTCGAACACGCCGCCGTTCTTGAGGAAGGCGCGATCCTTGTCGAGATTTTCCAGCGCCTCGCGCAGCGAACCGCATACGGTCGGGATCTGCTTCAGCTCTTCCTTCGGCAGATCGTAGAGATCCTTGTCCATCGCCGGACCCGGATCGAGCTTGTTCTTGACGCCGTCGAGGCCCGCCATCAGCATCGCGGCAAAGCCGAGATAGGGATTGGCCATCGGATCGGGGAAACGCACCTCGACGCGCTTGGCCTTCGGGTTCGAGGTGTAGGGGATGCGGCAGGAGGCCGAGCGGTTGCGCGCGGAGTAGGCGAGCAGCACCGGCGCCTCATAGCCCGGGACCAGACGCTTGTAGGAGTTGGTCGACGGGATTGGTGAAGGCGTTGATCGCCTTGGCGTGCTTGATGATGCCGGCGATGTAGGACAGGCAGGTCTCCGAGAGGTCGGCGTACTTGTTGCCGGCGAACACCGGCTTGCCGTCCTTCCAGATCGACTGGTGGCAGTGCATGCCCGAGCCGTTGTCGCCGTAGACCGGCTTCGGCATGAAGGTGGCGGTCTTGCCGTAGATGTGGGCGACCTGGTGGATGCAATATTTGTAGATCTGCATCTGGTCGGCCATCAGCGTCAGGGTGTCGAACTTCATGCCGAGCTCGTGCTGGGCGGAGGCGACTTCGTGGTGATGCTTCTCGACCTTGACGCCCATCTTGGCCATGGCGCCGAGCATTTCCGAGCGCATGTCCTGCACCGAATCCTGCGGCGGAACCGGGAAGTAGCCGGCCTTGGTGCGGATGCGGTGACCGAGGTTGCCGCCCTCATACTCGGTGTCGGAGTTGATCGGCAGTTCCACCGAATCCAGCTTGAAGCCGGTGTTGTAGGGAGTGGTCTGGTAGCGGACGTCGTCGAATACGAAGAACTCGGCTTCGGGTCCGAAGAACACGGTGTCGCCGACGCCCATCGACTTGACCATGGCCTCGGCCTTCTTGGCCATGCCGCGCGGGTCGCGGTTGTAGGGCTCGCCGGTGGTCGGCTCCAGCACGTCGCAGGTGATGACCATGGTTGTCTCGGCGAAGAACGGATCGATCGTCGCGGTGACCGGGTCGGGCATCAGGCACATGTCGGATTCGTTGATCGCCTTCCAGCCGGCGATCGAGGAGCCGTCGAACATGACGCCTTCGGCGAACGTGTCCTCTTCGATCATGCCGACGTCGAAAGTCACATGCTGCCACTTGCCGCGCGGATCGGTGAAGCGCAGGTCGACGTACTTGACGTCGTTGTCCTTGATCGATTTCAGGACGTCTTTGGCGGTCTTCATGAGTACCCCTTTTGGCTTACAGGTCGTCGCGATCTGGCCGCAGCCGCGACCGTCGGTCAAGCTCAATACAATCGGGGGAAGCTCAATACAATATCAGACTATCGGCAGATCCGGCACAAATGCGGCTGGTTCGCAAATCCGGCTCAGATGGCGTCCAGCCCGGATTCTCCGGTTCGGATGCGGATGGCCTCTTCGATGTTGGATACGAAGATCTTGCCGTCGCCGATGCGCCCGGTCTGGGCCGCACGGCGGATGGCGTCGATCGCCCGCTCGACCAGGTCGTCCCCGATCACGATCTCGATCTTCACCTTGGGCAGAAAGTCCACGATATACTCGGCGCCGCGATAGAGTTCGGCATGGCCCTTCTGCCGGCCGAAACCCTTGGCTTCGGTCACGGTGATGCCTTGCAGTCCCACTTCCTGGAGCGCTTCCTTAACCTCGTCGAGCTTGAATGGCTTGATGATGGCTTCGATCTTCTTCACTGAGCGCCTCCCGGGCATTTCCAAAATTCAGACAGACTTGTTTCGATGTTGCGCGGATTTCGCGCAGGTTGTTCGATCGTTCGTCCTGACGCGTCGCCGGGGGAATACCAACAATTGCCGCTGAGCACGATCATCCAGAGCCGGCTTCCTCAAAAGCAGGGTCTATGCCAAGTTGTTAAGACGCCTGATTTTGAAATGTTATCAGCCTTTTATCAGACGAGCGCCTGACGTTAGGCTAAGAGGTTCACCATACCCCAGCTCACCAAATAGGCAAACAGATCAATCGGTATGCAATCGCTGGCGGCCGGGCTTCGCGTGGCATAGGAAATGCCTCAGGATGAGGCGCTTTTACCGGGGATTTGGCATGGAAGTTCTCACCACAGCTGAAATGGAGCGCGCCGACCGGCTCACCATCGCCGCGGGTATGCCCGGCTTCGCGCTGATGCTGAGCGCGGGGCAGGCCGTGGCCGAGGCTGCGATGGAGCTGGCCGAGGAGGGGCCGATTCTCGTCGTCGCCGGGCCTGGCAACAATGGCGGCGATGGCTTCGTGGCGGCGGCGGAGCTTTCCGCTCGCGGCCGCGAGGTTTCGGTGATGCTGCTGTGCGAGCGGGACAGCCTGCAGGGTGATGCGGCTTCTGCGGCGAAGGGGTGGAAACATCCGGTGTTGCCGTTCAATCCGCAGGCGGTCGGCAAGCCGGCCCTGATCATCGATGCGCTGTTCGGCGCCGGCCTCAACCGAACCATCAGTGGCGAGCCGCATGATGTGATCGAGGCGATCAACGCCAACGGCGCGCCGGTGCTCGCCATCGACCTGCCGAGCGGCATCAATGGCACCAGCGGCTCCGTGATGGGCACCGCGGTCCGCGCCACCGGGACCATCACCTTCTTCCGGCGCAAGCCG
>CAWHRA010000016.1:0-263142 GCA_963831585.1 uncultured Alphaproteobacteria bacterium
TAGGCTGCAAATGCCCGGGGGCCGGACCGGCCGGGGCCTTGAGATTATATTTGATAATTGTTATCCATCATATCAAATACCGCCAGCATTTTTCAACTGCTGTTATCGGACGGTCGGGCGGCTTGCCAAAGCCCTGGGCCGGCCGGGGTGTGAGGGGGAGCGTCCGGTCTTGAACACGACGATCATGCTGTTCCTGGTGCAGGACGGCATTACCAACGGCGCGATCTATGCGTTGCTCGGACTGGCGCTGGTGCTGGTGTTCGCCGTCACCCGCGTGATCCTGATTCCGCAGGGCGAGTTCGTCACCTATGGTGCGCTGACCTATGCCTCGCTGTCGTCGGGCCAGATGCCAGGCACCGCCCGGCTGGCGGTGGCGATGGGGATCGCGGCGTTCGGCCTCGATCTGTTCATGCACCGCAAATCGCTGCGTCTGAAACGCCTCGGCCGCGCCTTCGCGGTCAATATCGTCCTCCCCTCGCTCATCCTCGCCCTCACCGCCTGGTTCGCCGGCCGCCATCCGCCGATCGCCGTCTCTATCGCACTGTCGCTTCTGATCGTCGCTTCGATCGGGCTGTTCCTCTATCGCATCGTGTTCCAGCCGCTGGCGCACACCTCGGTGCTGGTGCTGCTGATCGCCTCGGTCGGCTGCCATCTGGCGTTGCAGGGTTTTGGGCTGGTGTTTTTCGGCGCCGAAGGCCAGCGCGGCCCGACGATCGCCGATGCGGCCGTCACGCTGGGGCCGCTGCGCTTCACCGGCCAGAGCCTTGCCGTCTACGCCATCACGGCGGCCTTCATCGTCGGTCTCTGGCTGTTCTTCGGGCTGACGCTCTACGGCAAGGCGCTGCGCGCCACCGCCGTCAATCGCCTCGGCGCCCGGCTGGTCGGCATCCGCACCACGCTGTCGGGGCAGATCGCGTTCCTGCTCGCTTCCGTGATCGGCGCGATTTCGGGAATCCTGATCGTGCCGATCACGACGCTGTATTACGACACCGGATTCCTGATCGGGCTGAAGGGATTCATCGCCGCCATCATCGGCGGCCTCGTCAGCTATCCCCTGACTGCGGTGGCGGCGCTCGTGGTCGGCACGGTGGAGGCCTTCTCCTCGTTCTACGCCAGCAATTTCAAGGAGGTCATCGTCTTCACGCTGATCCTTCCGGTTCTCGTGCTGCGGTCGCTGGCGGCGCCCGCGGTCGAGGAAGAGAAGGATTGATGGCGATGAGAGAGCGGCTGCCCATCATCGTGTTCGCGCTTGTCATGGCCGCGGTCCCGTTCATTCCGGGGATGCCGCCGTTCTGGATCGTGCTGCTGGACAATATCGGCCTCTCGGCGCTGGTGGCGATGGGGCTCGTGCTCTTGACCGGCGTCGGCGGGCTTACCTCGTTCGGCCAGGCCGCGTTTTGCGGCTTTGGCGCCTACACCACGGCGGTGCTGACGACCACTTACGGCCTGTCGCCGTGGCTGACGCTGCCGATGTCGCTTCTGGTCTCGGGCGGTGCCGCGGTGCTGCTCGGCCTCGTCACGGTGCGGCTGTCCGGCCATTATCTGCCGCTCGGCACCATCGCCTGGGGGCTCGGCCTGTTTTATCTGTTCAGCAAGCTGGAATTCCTCGGCAGAAACGACGGCATCTCCGCGATCCCGCCACTGTCGATCGGCTCGTTCAAGATGATCGACCCCGGCTCGATCTATTTTGCGATCTGGATCGCGGTGCTGCTGTCGGCCCTGCTGACGATGAACCTGCTGGATTCCCGCACCGGCCGCGCCATCCGCGCGCTGCGGCGCGGCCATGTCGCCGCCGAAGCCTTCGGCGTGCAGACGCCGCGCGCCAAGCTGCTGGTCTTCATCTACGCCGCGGTGCTGGCCGGCCTCTCCGGCTGGCTCTATGCGCATTTCCAGCGCGCCGCCAATCCGACCCCGTTCGGGGCGCAAGCCGGCATCGAGTATCTCTTCGTCGCTGTCGTCGGCGGCGCCGGCTATGTCTGGGGCGGGGTGCTGGGTGCGGCCATCGTCGTGGTCCTCAAGGAAATATTGCAAAGCTATCTGCCGTACATCTTCGGCGGCCAGGCCCAGCTCGAAACCATCGTGTTCGGCATCCTGCTGGTGGTCCTGCTGCAGCTGGCGCCGACCGGAGTCTGGCCCTGGCTGATGGCGCGGCTGCCGTACAAGCCGGCCCGCAAGCGGCCCGATACGGCGCTTGTCCTGGCGGCCCGGTCGCGCGAGGCGGACACGCCCCCAGGTGCTGCTGCAGATCGAGAACGCGCGAAAGCAATTCGGCGGCGTCATCGCCGTCAACAACGTCTCGTTCGACGTCCAGGCCCGCGAGATCGTCGCGCTGATCGGCCCGAACGGCGCCGGCAAGAGCACCACCTTCAATTTGATCACCGGCGTGCTCTCCAAGACCGGCGGCAAGATTTCCGTGCTCGGCAAGAGCGTCGACAACGCACCGCCGCAGGAAGTGACAAAACTCGGCGTCGCCCGGACGTTCCAGCACGTCAAGCTGGTGCCCGACATGACGGTGCTGGAGAACGTCGCGATCGGCGCGCATCTGCGCGGCCATTCAGGGGCGATTTCCAGCATGCTCCGGCTCGACCGCGCCGACGAGGCGAGGCTGCTGGCGGAGGCCGCGCGGCAGATCGAGCGCGTCGGGCTTTCCGACCAGATCGGTGCGCTGGCGGGCTCGCTCTCGCTCGGCCAGCAGCGCATCGTCGAGATCGCGCGTGCGCTGTGCGTCGATCCGATGCTGCTGCTGCTCGACGAGCCCGCCGCCGGCCTGCGCCACATGGAGAAGCAGCGGCTCGCCGCCCTGCTGCGCAGCCTGCGCGACGGCGGCATGTCGGTGCTGCTGGTAGAGCATGACATGGGTTTCGTGATGGATCTCGCCGACCGCATCGTGGTGCTCGATTTCGGCACCAAGATCGCCGAAGGCACCCCGCAGGCGATCAAGACCAATCCCGAGGTGATCAAGGCCTATCTCGGAGCGGTCGCATGAGCGCGCTGCTGACGGTCGCCGACGCCCACATCGCCTACGGCAAGGTCGAGGCGGTGCGTTCGGTGTCGCTCGAGGTCGGCGGCAACGAGATCGTCACCATCATCGGCGCCAACGGCGCCGGCAAGACCACGCTGCTGAACGCCATCATGGGCATCCTGCCGCTGAAGGGCCGCGTCGCCTTCGCCGGCGAGGACATGGCGCAGTTCGAGATCGAGGACCGCGTCGCGGCGGGCCTGAGCCTGGTGCCGGAGCATCGCGAGCTGTTCGCGACCATGAGTGTCGAGGACAATCTGCAGCTCGGCGCGTTCCGGATCGCAAGAGCCATCGCGGCGAAATCGTTCGAGCGGGTCTACACGCTGTTTCCCCGGCTGAAGGAGCGGCGCCGGCAGCTCGCCGGCACGCTGTCGGGCGGCGAGCAGCAGATGCTGGCGATGGGCCGCGCCTTGATGGGCGCGCCGAAGCTGCTGATGCTGGACGAGCCGAGCCTTGGGCTTGCCCCGATCATCGTGGCCGACATCTTCCGCACCATCGGCGAATTGCGTTCAGCCGGCGTCTCGGTGCTCTTGGTCGAACAGAACGCGCAGGCCGCGCTGCAGATCGCCGACCGCGCCTATGTGATGGAGCTCGGCGAATTCGTCCTGCAAGGCGCGGCCCGGGACATCGCCACCAACGCGCGGGTGGCCGCGAGCTATCTCGGCTTCACCCATGAAGGCGAGAGCGCGATTTAGCCCCGGCGCTTTCATTCTGACCGCCGGCCAGGGCCAACAGCGCGGGAATAGCCGCCCGAATCGCTTCGCGACCGCAGATTCGTTCGCGTGTTAACCGAACCTCTTAAGAAAACATGAACGAATCCCTGCAAACTTGGAGGAACTCCAGGAGGGGGACATGAGCAACATAGGCCCAACCTACCCGGCCCACATCATAGTCAGCCAGGCAGAAGTCAGGCTCGTCGCCGACGAAACAACCAACGCCAGTACCGCGACGATCAAGTCCGATCAGCAACGCATCCAGGCCGCTCAGGAACTCGAGGCCGCGCAGGCCAAGGTCACGAGCGTGGATATCGTTACCTGAGTCTGGCTAATACGCGCCCGGAACATCGGGCTGCGAGCGCGACCTTCGGCGCGAGATGTTCCGCGCCCTGTCCAGGCATGCGCCGCCGATTTCGGGTCGCCTTGCGATTTTCCGGACGTCTGCTGCGTCGCACTCGAGCCCTCGAGGCGCGTCGGAGCTAGGTCCGCTCATCCTCCTCTGATAGCGGACATGCAGGGACTGCTGCAGCAGGCCGGTTTGGTGCCATTACCGGAAGTGATCGACCTACCTATTAGATCACCTCGCCGGCGCGGGTCAGTAGGGTCTGTGGAATGTCGCGTTGGCGTCGTTCAGCCGGCCGTCTGCGCCCAGGCCGCCCGCTCGAAGTCGATCATAAAATCGCGCGTGATCGGCACCGCATCACGTTTGGTCGACAGCAGTATTTGAAACACCATGTGAGAGCCATGCAGGAATTCGAGTTCGACGGCAGCGAGATAGAATTCCCACATCCGGCAGAACCGTTCGTCGTAGATCGCAGCAGCCTGAGCTCTATTTTTGGCGAAGCGCTCGCGCCAGTGTTTCACCGTGTAGCGATAATGCAGTCGTAGCACTTCCATGTCGTCGCACCACAGACCGCAGCGCTCCGTGGCAGCGAAGGTTTCGGATAGCGCCGGCACATAGGCGCCCGGAAAGATGTATTTGCGGATGAAGGGGCCGGTGGTGCCGGGCTGCGACATACGGCCGATACAATGGATGAAGGCATAACCGTCAGGCGTGAGGAGCTCGCGGATCTTGAGGAAATACTCGTCAAAATGTCCGATGCCGACATGCTCCATCATGCCGACCGAAACCACCCGGTCAAACTGGCCGGTGAGTTGGCGATAGTCCAACTCGCGAAACGCGACGTGATCGGAAACGCCGGCGGCCTCAGCATGCACGCGTGCTGCCTTGATCTGCTCGGGCGAAACATTGACCGCGGTTACATGGGCGCCGGTTTCGCGCGCCAGATGAATGGCGAAGCCGCCCCAGCCGGAGCCGATCTCGGCGACGGTCATGCCGGGCTTTAATTGCAACTTGCTGGTGGCGTGGATCAGCTTGTTGCGCTGCGCCTGTTCGAGCGTTTCATGCTCGGGGTCTCGAAAATAGGCGCAGGAATATTGCATCTTATCGTCGAGGAACAGACGGTAGAGTTCGGTCGAGATGTCGTAATGGTGGCGGGCATGAGCGGCGGCAAGCCCGATCGGATTGGCCTGATGCCAGCGACGCAGGCCGCGCCACACCCGCCGCATCAGCTTCTGTGAGCCGTAGGAATAAAGCCCGGCGCGGTTGACCGAGAACAGCAGCAGAAAATCATGGATTGCGGCACCGTTCTCCAGCGTCAGCTTGCCGTCCATATAGGCTTCGGCGGCGTATAGCTCCGGATTGATGAACAGCTTGGTGTAGAGCTTGCGATCGTGCAGGTGGATGGCGACGTCGGGCCCGGGCAGGCGTTCGCCGAAGACATGGACCTTGCCGTCGGCGTCGCGGACTCGCAGGGTGCCCTGGCGGATGAAGCGTCGAAGCAGATTGGACAACAAACGCACGTGGCAGTCCTCCGTGGTCGCCGCAAGTCTCTGTAGCATTGTACCTGAAAGAGGTCACGCGGCGCCGGACGAAGCAGCGCTGAACGATCTCGCGAAATCGAACTTCGCACCATCCAGGTCCGTCAATGGCATGGCCGGCCGCATCCCCCCGCGGGCTGTGGCTGCGCCGCGACATTGGGCGGTTTTGGCGGTTTTTTTGAAGAATTTCAGGTTGAAGAGTGACAATATCTGCACGGAACCGAGATTCGGTTTGTATGGAACAGCAGTGCATTGTCTGCGCGGGGAACGCTCCGTGAGAACCAAGTTCAAATCCAGACTTGTCGCAATCGCGTTGATTAGCTGCGCCGTCTGCGTGGCAACGTGGTTTACCGTCCAGTGGTGGCCTCAGTACCTCCCCGACGATTTTGAACAATGCTCTGAGAAAGCGCAGACGACCGCATCATCAAAAGATGAACAAATCTCGTTGATAGGTCAGTGTGACAAACAGTTTGTAGGCCGACGCAAGGTTGGCGGCGGATACACATATTACGATTTTCTGCAAAACCGCCATTTCGATATCGCGGGACCCAACCCAACACCGAACGAACTGAAACACTTCGACGAAGAGTACACTTTATATCTGGAGACCCAACGACGAGATGCAGTCGCAGCAGCCATTGCAGAAAAGCAGAGCCGAGCGTCGCAACCAGATTATCAGGACGATCGTGTCACGGGCTCGATATCTCCGCCAGGATTGCCCATGATAATCGCTCCGACTAACGTTCCAGTCCCGAGAGCTCGCAGCTCAGTGGTTCGATCAAAGGGCCCGTGCGAAGATGCATCCTTGTCGTGCAGCTGGACGAAATTTTCTGCGGGAATAAAGACGTTTTTCGAGTCTAACGCCAAGGTAAACCGCCCTTGAGCACGGATTGCAGTTCCCGAGCTGACGTTCCTAGCTGAAATTGCGTCGTGGCGACACCGGATTCTGCCCGATCGAGCAGAGCATAGCATCACGGACACCGTCATGCCTGAACCGAGTCCTCAACGGACCGCAGGGCGCGCGTCTAAGCCAAGGCGATTATCCTGAACAGCGGACATGCTGGGACCGCGGCGACGCAAGCGGATATTCGCATGTGCTTTGTAAAACCGCACTTGCGCCATAAGCAATCCTATCCTTCTTTCTTTGCCAACTTCTTGAGCGTGGCAATCTCTCGGAAGAAATCGTTTTTTGGCTGAGCAGGGCTTCCAAGCACTTTGGCGCCCGGAGCGATATCCGAAATGACGCCCGACTGTGCTCCGATCTCTGCAGATTGACCGATCCGAAGATGTCCGGCCATAGCCGCCTGTCCTCCGACGCGGACGAAATCCTCGAGTATGGTTGAACCCGAAATACCGACCTGCGCGACAATAACACAACACCGTCCAAGGATAACATTGTGGCCGATCTGTACGAGGTTATCCAGACGAGAGCCGGCGCCGATCACCGTATCTCGCGATGATCCACGATCAATCGTCGAATTAGCGCCAACTTCGACATCATCTTCCAGAATGACCCGCCCAAGCTGGGGGACCGATAGAAATCCATCCTTGATGGAGGCGAATCCAAACCCTTCCTGTCCGATCCGGGCGCCGGGATAGACGTAAACGCGTGCTCCCAAAACCGCGTAGCTTAAGCTCACATGTGCGCCAATCCGGCAGTCTCGACCGACGATCACGTTGCTTCCGATAACCGCGCAAGATCCGATCCGACAGCCAGGTCCTATCTCTGCTCCTGTCTCAATCACAGATAGCGGTCCGACCTCCGCCGACGGATCAACGAGCGCTCCCTCTGCCACAATTGCCGAAGGGTGAATACCTGGAGAAACCGGTGGCATCGGATAGAACAGCGCGGCAACGCGTGCCCAAGCCGCGTATGGTTCGGTCGTTACGATCGCCACCGTTGTCTTTGGCACTCGCGCTGCCATATCAGGATGCACGATCACAGCACCGGCCAACGTCTGATCCAGTGCAGAAGCGTAACGTCGATTGTCCAGAAAACTCACCTCATTCGGGCCAGCCGTTTGCAGAGGGGCCACGCCTTCGAGGAGCAGCTCGAGTTCATCGGCAACGCCGCGTGCTGTGCTCGCAACAACCGCAAGCGGATAAGGTCCACTTCGGCAAAAGAACCTTGCGTTGCCCAAAGTTGCTTCGACCATTCCCCGTTTCCCGCCGGCAACACGAATTCAACTAGCGTTTCTTTTGACGGTGTTGGTGTCAAGGCCAAGGTCTCTTGTGGGTCAACCTTGGAAGTGTCCCTACTTGCACCGCACGTCGTTGTACCTCAAGAGCAGACGTCGTGAGGCATGTCCGGTTCGTGCCAACAAAGGACTTCACTGCAGCAAAACAGCATCGTTATTCGATCACCTGGTCGGCGCTGGCTTGTAACATCAAGGGCACGGTGATGCCGCGCGTCCGGACTTGGCGGCACGAACCGCGCGGCCGCCCGAAAGACGGCCGCGCAGTCGCAGTCACTCGGCAGCTTGTAGCAAGGTGATTTGCGCAACCAGCTCCTTGCCCTTCGTCTCCGGGCTGAACAGCAGGGTGATGACGAACACGATCGCGGCGCCGGTCGTCGCCACCAGCATCGGGACGGCGAAGCCAAGTGGCTGACTGACGGCGAAGTAGGTGAGCACCGGCCCGGTGAAGCCCGCCCAGATCGCTCCTTGATGGTAGCAGAAGCCCGACGCAGTCGCCCGTACCTCGGTCGGGAAACGCTCGGTCAGATACGCCGGATTCTGTCCATAGATTGCGCCGAGGAATGCGCCCTGCAGGATGAAGGCGCCGGCCACCATGGGGTAGGAATCAGAGAACAGATAGAGTGGCGTGACGCAGGCGCCGATCGCCGCCGGGATGATCATCGCCCATCTGCGGCCGAAGATATCGGCGACGTACCCCCAGGCACCGCTCGCCAGGAACGCCACCAGGTTGGCCAGCGCGATCGGCATCGCAACCATTCCCGCAGCCAGATGCAGATCCTTCTGCAGGTGGGTGGCGAACATACCATAGACCGAGTAGTAGATCACGAAGCCGCTCGCCATCCACAGGCACGCCATGATCGTGTTGCCGAGGACGCGGGCGCGGAAGATGTCGAGCAGCGGAGCCCGAAATTCCTTCTTCTGCTCGCGCTGAATGCGGCGGTTCTCCACCCACACGCTCGGTTCCTTGACGTAGATGCGAATCCACACGACGGCCAGCGCCGGCAGGACGCCGAGGATCAGCAGGCCGCGCCAGCCGATCTTGTCGTAGAGCAGTCCATAAGCGGCGCTCGACAGCAGGAAACCAATACTCCACGATCCCTGCAGCAGGCCGCTCATCAGGCCGCGCGAGCGAGCCGGCCACGATTCCATAGCGAGCGCGGCGCCAGCGGGCCACTCCGCACCCATGCCGATGCCGAGCAGCGCGCGGAACAGGAAGAGCAGCGCGAAGCTCGGCGAGAGGCCGGCGAAGAGGTTGCAGACCGAATACCAGAGAATCGAGATCATCAGCGGCGTCTTGCGCCCGATGCGATCAGCCAGCCAGCCGGAGCCAACGGCGCCCACCAGCCGTAGCCACAGGGTGACGGTGAATACGGCCGTCACTTCGATCAGCGGAACGTGGAACGATTCCGCGATGGGCACCATGATCAGCAGGAAGATGGTGAAGTCGAACGCATCGAGAGTCCAACCGAGCCAGGCGGCGATCCATGCCATCCATTGATCCTTGGTGGGCTCTTTCCACCACGGGACCTGGCCGGGTACCTCAGCTGTCATTGTCATGGGCTTTCCTCCGGTTGTGCTTGAGCAGGCTCATTTTCTGCAGGCGGCCGTCTGCGCGGCCTGAGCACCAACGTCGGGAGGAAGCGAAGCCGCCAGCCGCGACTTCAAGAAAAGCGATGACGAATTCGCTCCGCCTTGATGGCGGCGAGAACTCGAGCCTAGGGTCAAAATCCCAAGACTGCACCACGGGTAGCTCCCAGACGTTGCACGATCTCAATCATTCGCTCTGCGAGTATGTCATGCGCTTGCAGTGTGACAAGGGAGCAATTCACCAACTTTGGGAGGGAGGGCTTGTTACCACCATGAGTATCGCTCTTGGGTAAGGATGACTGACCGGATAAGGCTTGTCCGCACGTACACAACAACATGAAGCCCAATCGCGCTGCACAAAGCTTGGCGGTGCCAGGCTGGGCCCAATGTCGATGCCGGTTGGGGGACAAAGCCAGACCTGCTGCCGCTGAGCTGCGAAGTCCGCTCCCTCCCTCAAAAGATGGTGTAATCGGCCGGCCCAGCTTGTGGATAGCTGAAGATTTTGGGTGCTGCGCTTCAGGCTGATGGTGAAAACGAGGTCCGTGGTGACGGCCTCAAGCATCAGAAGGAGAAGCGCAGCATGGACCATTTTGGTGGATTGGACGTATCGGTCAAGGAGACCAGCATCTGCATTGTGGATGACACGGGCAGGATCGTGAAGGAAGTGAAGGTAGCGAGCGAACCTGCAGCCCTGCTGAAGGTTCTGGGGAACCCCACCTACCGCTTCAAGCGGATCGGACTGGAAGCCGGACCGTTATCGCAATGGCTGTTCAGCGCTCTCGCCGAAGCCGAGTTACCAGTGATCTGTGTCGAGACGCGGCACATGCAGGCGGTGCTGAAGGCGCAGATCAACAAGACCGACCGCAATGATGCGCGCGGCATCGCGCAGATGATCAGGGTGGGACTGTACCGTCCGGTGCATGTAAAGACGCTCCGCAGCCAAAAACTGCGAATGCTGCTGACCCATCGCAAGCTTCTGCAGTCGAAGGCCATCGCCATCGAGAACGATCTGCGAGGTACTTTGCGCAACTTCGGGCTCAAGGTCGGAATGGTTGGCAAGGTGAGGTTCGAGGCCCGCATCCAGGAGCTTGTCGAGAATATCCCCGACTTGGCGGTATTGGTGGAGCCGCTGCTCATCGTCCGGCGGGTGCTCCGTGAACAGATCGTCATCCTGCACCGCCGCTTGCTGGCTATCGTCCGGGAGGATGAGGTATGCCGGCGCCTGATGACGACCCCCGGTGTCGGCCCCGTGGTGGCGCTGACCTATCGCGCCACCGTCGATGTGCCAGCCCGGTTCCGCAAATCCAAGTCAGTCGGGGCGGTGTTTGGGCTAACCTGCTCCAGGTATCAATCGGGCGAGATCGATTGGAGCGGCAAAATATCGCGCTGTGGCGATGAGATGATGCGGACGATGCTCTACGAAGCAGCTCAGAGCATGATGCATTCAAAAAAATGGTCCTGGCTCAAGGCCTGGGCCATGCAGATCGCCAGGCGCCGCGGGATGAAAAAGGCGATCGTGGCCCTGGCACGCCGGCTGGCCGTGATCATGCACCGCATCTGGGTTGACGGCACCGAGTTCCGATGGACCCGGGAGCAAGCCGTGGCAGCAGCATGAAAGTCGTTCAGGATCAAACCCGATAGGAGAAAACCCGAGCTCCACCGAGCAGTGGAAGGATGTCCCTCGCGGGACGATGGATGAGGTGAGTTCGCATGTCCGCTTGGACCTGCCGTCTTCCGACGGCAAGGTCGCCCAAGAGATTGTTCCGCCTCGTCCTCGAACCCCATGATGGAAGGGCCCGGTGCCAATTCCGAAGAGAAGCACGAGCCCGCGAGCTACATCGACACCGCATTGGTGGATAGTCTGAAAGCGCTTGACCCCGAAGGGCCGATTAGAGAAGCGGACATCGTCGGATGCGACTGCAAATACGCATTGTGCTGGACGAGTAATCGCGGCCCACGAGCTTGATGCAGTCGTGTAAACGGGTCTTTCGAAAGAGGCGACACCAGCCAGTCAAAATTGGTCCGGAGACGAGCAGCGTAACGATAACCCCTCCGTTCCGGAGGACTAAGAAGAAAGCCGGCCCCCTGGGAGAGGCCGGCTCACGTTCATTCAGCGCTCAATCGCCTGGCTCACTTCACCAGCACGTATTTCCCGTCCTTCACCGTCAGCAGGATGCGCGAACGGTCGTCGAGGCCGTAGCGGTCCTTTTCGGTGAAGTTGTAGACGCCCTGGCTGGCGGCGATGTCGTGTTCGCTGATCAGGGCCTGGCGGATCGCCTCGCGGAATTCCGGCGTGCCGGGCTTTGCCTTCTTCAGCGCGACCGGGATGACGCGTTCGAGCACCAGGAACGCGTCGTAGGAGTGGCCGGCGAACTGGCTGCGGCTGTTGGGGCCGTACTTGGCCTCATAGGCCTTGACCAGCGCCATTCCCGGCTTCTTGGTCAGCGCGCTGTCGGGCTGGTCCTCGGGATCCATCACCGGCCCCGACGCCATCAGCACGCCTTCGGCGGCCTTGCCCGCGATCCGGATGAAATCCATGCTGGCGGCGCCGTGGGTCTGGTAGATCAGGCCCTTGTAGCCGCGGTCGCGCAGTTCGGTCTGCGGCAGGCCCGCCGCGGTGCCGGAAGCGCCTACCAGGATCGCGTCGGGATTGGCGGCGACGAGTTTCAGCACCTGCCCGGTCACCGACGTATCCGGCCGCGCGAAGCGCTCTTCATCGACCAGCGTCATGCCCATCGGCACGCCCTGCGCCTTGAAGTCGTTGAACCAGAGATCGCCGTAGGAATCGGAGTAGCCGATATAGCCGACGGTTTTGACGTTGTGCGCCTTCATGTGCTGGTACAGCACCTTGCCCATGATCGGGATCGGCTGCGGCATCGTCACCGACCATTTGGCGCGCTCCGGGGTGATCGGGAACGGCGCGAGGCCGATATGGGGAATGCCCGCCTCGTTGGCGACGTTGGACACCGCGATGGTCGGCGGCGTGGTCGACGAGCCCATGATGATGTCGGCCTTGGACTCCGTGACGAAGCGCCGCGCATTGGTGGTGGCGGTGGTCGGATCGCCGCCGTCGTCGAGCACGATCACCTTGAGCGGCACGCCGCCGATCTCCTTGGCCACGAACTCCAGCGCATTGCGCTCGGGAATGCCGAGCGCCGCCGCCGGACCGGTGGTCGTGATCGAGATGCCGATGGTGATCTCATTGGTCTGCGCCTGCGCCGGCAACCCCGGCAACGCGAGCGCCACGGCGGCCACCGCGGCCGACAGATAGAACCTCTTCATTGCTTCCTCCCTGTAAAGTGTTGTTGTCAGTCTAGATCAAAATTCGATTGTAAAATCAGCCCCTTCTTTAGGTCATAGTGTCACGGCGGGGTAGCCCCGCCGCCTCAGCCCTGCATGAACCTGGCAATGATTTCCGGCGGCACCGCCGCCGATTTCAGCCGCTCCGGATCGTCCGGGTGGCGGCCGACCAGCACCCGGGTCTCGAACGCCTCGATCGCCAGCGCCTCGCCCTTGAACACCTTGTGGGTCACCTCGAAGCTCGAGCGCTTGAAGCTCTCGATCCGGCTTTCGATCGTGATCCAGTCGCCATGGGTCGAGGCGATGTAGAACTTCGCCCGCGTGTCCACCATGGGTATGCCGACCAGCCCGTAGGTCTTGATGATGTCCTGCTTGGAGAAGCCGGCCGCCTCGAACATGATCGAGGTCGAGTCGTCGAACATCGCGAAGTAGCGCGGGTAGTAGACGATGTTGGCGGGGTCACAATCGCCCCACTGGATCTGCACGTCGCGGCGGTGGACGAACATGCGATGGACCTTATTTCGGCGCCATGCGCAGCGAGGCGTCGAGCCGCACCACCTCGCCGTTGAGATACGGGTTGTCGATCATGTGCATCGCCAATGAGGCGAACTCGTCGGGCTGGCCAAGCCGGTGCGGGAACGGGATCGCGGCTGCGAGCGAGTCCTGCGCTTCCTGCGGCAGCCCGCCCAAGAGCGGGGTCAGGAACAGGCCGGGCGCGATGGTCAGCACACGGATGCCGAATTGCGCCAGTTCGCGCGCGATCGGCAACGTCATGCCGACGATGCCGCCCTTCGAGGCCGAATAGGCAGACTGGCCGATCTGGCCGTCATAGGCCGCCACGCTCGCGGTGGAGATGATGACGCCGCGCTCGCCGGTCGACTGCGGCTCGAGTTTTGCCATCTCCGCGGCCGCCAGCCGCAGCATGTTGAAGGAGCCGATCAGGTTCACCTTGATCACCCGCTCGAAATCGGCGAGCGGCATCGGGCCGTCGCGGCCGACCACCCGCTTGGCCACCCCGATGCCGGCGCAATTCACCAGCACGCGCGCCGGGCCATGCGCCTTGGACGCGGCGACGATGGCGGCTTCCGCGGACGCCACGTCGGCGACGTCGCAGACAACCGCGACGCCCTTGATCTCGGCGGCGAGGCTTTCGGCGAGTTTTGCGTTCAGGTCGCAGATCGCGACCCTGGCTCCCGCTGCCGCGAGCCTGCGGGCGGTGGCGGCGCCCAATCCCGATGCGCCTCCGGTGACGATGGCGGCCTGATCCTTCAACTGCATGATATCCCCCTTTGGGTAAGGCTGGCGTTTCGAATTCGGTTAGAGCGTGATCACGTGTTCCGGCGGCGACGGCGCATAGAGATCCTCGATCAGGGCAGTGCGCGCATCCAGCACCGCGCGCTGGTTGATCGAGCCCTTGTCGGTGACTTCGCCGCGATCGATCGACAGCGGCGAATCGAGCAGCACCGCGCGGGTGATCCGCGTCGACGAGCCCGTCGAGGTCGAAAGGAATTTCGTGAAGCGCTCGCGAAACGCTTCGCGGATCAGCGGATCGACGGCCGTGACCGCCAGATCATCGAGCGGAGTGGTCGGATTGATCAGGCGGCAGCCGTCGAGATCGAGCACGACGATCGCCGATATCTCGTCGCGGTTGATGCCGGCAATGACGACGTCGCGCACCAGCGGCGCGCAGGCCGCGATGAATCGAGCCCGCAGCGGGCCGACGCTGACCCAGGTGCCGCTGGCCAGCTTGAAGTCCTCGGCGATCCGGCCGTCGAAATCGAAACCGGCGCCGAAATCGCTGGCGTCGGCCGGCTTGATGGCATCGCCGAATTTATAGAAACCTTCCTCGTCGAAAGCCTTGGCGGTCAATTCCGGCTGCCGCCAGTAGCCCGGCGTGACGTTCGGGCCGCTGACGCGAACCTCCAGCTTGCCGTTGTTGGGGACGAGCTTGGCATCGTTGCCGGATACGGGAAGCCCGATATGGCCGGAACGGCTGGTGCGGGGATTGACCGACATGAAGAACGGCCCGCTCTCGGTGGCGCCGAGCCCGGTCAGCATCGGCACGCGGGAGCCGGTTTCCTGCACGGAGAGTTCGTCGAGGCTGCTCCAGACGAACGGCGACATCGCGGCGCCCGAAAAGAACATCGCGTGCAGGCCGCCGAAGAATTTTCGGCGCAGCGCCGCGTCGTCGCGCAAGTAAGGCAGCAGCGATTCGTAACCTTTGGGCACGTTGAAATATACCGTCGGCGAAACCTCGCGAAGATTGCGCACGGTTTCCTCGATGCCGCCGGGCATCGGCTTGCCGGCGTCGAGATACATCGAGCCGCCATTGTACAGCACGAGCCCGATGTTGTGGTTGCCGCCGAAAGTATGATTCCACGGCAGCCAGTCGACGATGACGGGCGGCTCGTCCTTCAGGAAGGCCATGGTCTCGCGGATCATCACCTGGTTGGCGCAGAGCATCCGCTGGGTGTTGATGACGGCCTTGGGATTGCCGGTCGAGCCCGAGGTGAGCAGGAATTTGGCGATCGTATCGGGACCGATGGCCTGATGCACCGCATCGAGGTCCCCACGCAGCGGCGTCGCCATGAGATCGGCGAGCATGGTCACGTCACGGCCCGGCAGCGCGCCATAGGCGGCCGCGATCTCGATGCCGGCGGGAATGTTGGCCTGCAGCGCGTCGGCGAATTTATCGGCATCGTCGGCGAAGATGAGGCCGGGGGTCAGAAGCTTCATCAGGTAGGACAGCTTGCCGTAATCCCTCGACACCAGCGAATAGGCCGGCGACACCGGGCAGAACGGAATCCCCGCATAGAGCGCGCCGAACGCGATCAGGGCGTGATCGATCGAATTGCCGGAGAGGATCACGACCGGCTTTTCGGCGGAAAGGCCGCGCGCCAGCAGGCTTGAGGCGATATGCCGGCTCGAGGTCAGCAATTCCGCGTAGGTGATCTGCCGCCAGCCGCGGCCGCCGTCGCGCTCCGCCATGAAGATGCGGTCCGGCGCCGCCTTGGCCCAATGGTGCAGGCGGTCGGTGAGGCGCTGCGGATAGTCGCCGAGCGGCATTTTCGGCCGCAGATAGATGGTGCCGTCGTCGCGGCGCTCGATCCTGACCGCGGGATCGCAAAACGAGATCGCGCGCAGCGGCGCGTCGCTGCGTGCCTTCGGCATGGACATGGTGGGCTGCGCGCTCATGTCAGGTCGGCTTCACCTTCGCGGTCTTGCGGTCGAGGAACGCTCGAATCCGGAGTTTCGCTTCCTTGTCGCTCTGCGCCACCGTCGCCATCAGCGATTCCATCAGGAGGCCGGTTTGCGGATTGGCCTCCGCGATCATCGGCAGCGCCTGGAGCACGGCGAAATTGGTCAACGGCGCATTGCTGGCCACCTTCACGGCGAGTTCCATCGCCTTGTGATAGGCGTTGCCTTCTTCGGTAAGGTATTGCGAAAAGCCGTAGGACGCACCCTCGGTCGCGGAATAAACCCGCCCGGTCAGCATCATGTCCGTCATCCTGGCGACCCCGATCAGCCGCGGCAGCCGCACCGAGCCGCCGCCGCCGACGAAAATGCCGCGCTGGCCCTCGGGCAGCGCGAAATAGGCCTGACGGCTCGGCGACGCGGATATGCGCGGCGCAGGCAAGCTCGAGGCCGCCGCCGATCACCGCGCCCTTCAGCGCGGCGATCACAGGCACGCGGCAATATTGCACCTTGTCGAACACCCGGTGCCACATCTGCGAATGCCGCAGGCCTTCGGTGGCGTCCTGCTCGGTCAGTTCCGACAGATCGAGCCCCGAGGAAAAATGATCGCCGATGCCGTGGATGACCACGGCGCCGATGCCGTCCGGGCAGATGCGAGAAAGCAGTCCTGGATCGCTAGGATGATGCCGTCATTCAGCGCGTTGCGCTTGGCCGGCCGGTTGAGGCCGATGCTCAGCACCGGACCTGCAATCTCGATCTTGAGCAGCGCGGATCGGTCCGCGGCAGCGGCGGTGGCGGCGTTTCCCATGGGATCAATTACGTCCTGTGCAGAATAGTTATGTTTTATAACGAATTCGGGGGGAGTCAACAAGCCGCCTCACGTCGTTCCGGCGTTCGCCGGGACGACGTGAGGTTACAGCACCTGGTGCACGTCGAGTTCGACGCGATCCGGGTACCGGGCGCCGACGCCGACGAACAGGTTTTCCATCAGCCAGCGGTATTTTTCCGCACCGGTTTCGAACCGCGGCACCGAGCGGAAGTAGATCAGCGCGGGATCGACGGTCTCGCCCCTGGCGATCCGGTCCAGCAGTTCTTTCGGACCGAAACGGATGCCGATGTTCTCGATATAGATGATGGCGCCGTCATCCATTTCGAAGGCGTATTTGGCCTCGAGCTCGGTGAGGCCGTTCGGGCGGATGGTCTGGAAATCCGCGCCGACGGGGAAGATCGTGCCCTTGATGCCGGGCCCGCGAACTTCGCCGCCGAGAATCGCGATCACCCGCCTGACGCCGTAGCCGAGATCGCCGGCGACGATCGGCGTTCCGACCTTGATGGCGAGGCTGAAGACATATTTTGTCCCGAGCACGGGAGCCATGGGCTGTCCTTCCCTAGATCTCTTTGTTGAGCATGATCTTTTCGGAAAACCGGTACCCACTTTTCCGGATCATGCTCTAATGCATCATGCGTTGCGGCAGCCAGGTTGCCAGCAGCGGAAAGGCGATCAGGATGACGAGACGGACGAGGTCGGTCGCCACGAACGGGATCACGCCCTTGAAGATGGTGGCAAAGGAGACGTCCTTGACCACGCTCTTGATGACGAAGACGTTCATGCCGACCGGCGGATGGATCAGGCCGAGTTCCACCGTCATCACGATGATGACGCCGAACCAGATCGGGTCGAAGCCGAGATGGGAGATCACCGGGAAGATGATCGGCACGGTGAGGATGATCATCGCCATCGCGTCCATCAGGCAGCCGAGCACCAGATACATCACCATGATCAGGGCGAGCACCCCGTAGCTGCCGAGCCCGAGGCCGGTGAGGAATTCCGTGACCTTCTGCGGGGTCTGCGTCACCGTCAGGAAATAGCCGAAGATAAGCGCGCCGATCAGCACCGTGAACACCGCCGCCGCGGTCCGGGTCGCCTGCAACAGCGAGGCCAGGATCTTCTCTTTATCCAGCCGGCCGGTGACCACGCCGATGATGAACGCGCCGGTGGCGCCGACGCCGCCGGCTTCCGTCGGGGTGAAGCGCGGCAGGAACGGCAGGCCGTAAAGCCCACCGATCACGAACACGAACAGCAGCACCGGCGCCCAGATGTCCTTCAAGCCGGCAAAGCGCTCGCGCCAGGTGGTGGTGGTGCCCTTCGGCAGAAAGCCGGGCCGGAAATAGCCGATCAGCGCGATGGTGATCATGTACATGGTCATCGCCAGCAGGCCGGGAATGATGCCGGCGATGAACAGCTTGCCGATGTCCTGCTCGGTGATGATGCCGTAGACCGCGAGCACGGTCGAGGGCGGCAGCATGGCGCCCAGCGTGCCGCCGGCCGCGATCACGCCGGTGGCGAAGGATTGCGGATAGCCGAAGCGGCGCATTTCCGGATAGGCCACCGCCGAGAATGTCGCCGCCGTCGCCACCGACGAGCCGCAGATCGCGGCGAAGCCGCCGCAGGCCGCCACGGTGGCGATGCCGAGCCCGCCGCGCAGATGCCCGACAAAACCGTTGGCGGCGCGGAACAGGTCGCGGCTCATGCCGGAATTGCTGACGAAAGTGCCCATCAGCAGGAACATCGGGATCACGCCGAACGTATAGTCGGTGACCGTGCGCATCGAGGTCTGGCCGACCAGTTTCAGCGCCGGCGTGCCGCCGACCAGATAACCGAAGCCGGAGACGCCGACGAGGCCCATCGCCATGCCGACCGGTACGCGCAGCAGCATGAGCGCAAACAGCGCCACGAATCCCAGGACGGCGACGGCATCGGTACTCATAGCAAGTCTACTCCGTGCCCTTGACCTTGGGGTCGTGCATCTCTTCGGGGTGGAAAATCAGCCGGTAGGTGCGGATCGCGATCAGCAGCACCGCGGAGACGTCGCCGGCCCAGGCAACCGCGAAGAACGGCCAGGTCGGCATGTGCATGTCGAAGGTGAGGACGTGATCGTTATAGGTGCCGCGCACCTTGTCGAACAGCGTCCAGGTCTGCACGGAGACGACGAACAACAGCACCAGCGTCGCGAACACGTCGATCAGCCGCTGGTATTTCGGGCCGACATTGGCCCAGACGAGATCGACGGTGATGTGGGTGCCGCGGTAGCTGGTGGCGGCGATGCCCCAGAAGATCAGGATGCCCAGCATCAGGCGCCCGATGTCGAAGGAGTCGGGAATCGAATAATTGAAGAGGTTGCGCAACAGCACCGAGATGAAGATGTTGGCGGCGACGAGGCCGACAAATCCGGCCGCGATCCATTCGATCGTATCGATGAAACGATCCATCGATGCGCGCTTCATATCCGCTCCACGGGGCCAGGGGAATTACAAGGGGATTAAAGGGAGAAAACGGCGGCGGGAATGATCCCGCCGCCGCAACGAAAATTCGCCGGCCGGTTATTGCGCCAGGGCGTTGTATTTGGTGAGCGAAGCCTTCAGTTCGGCGAGCGCTGCGTCCGGATCGGCGCCGGTCTTCTTGACGGCGTCGGCCCAGGTCTTGACCAGCGGCTCGGACGCCTTCTTCCACAGCGCGGTCTGGTCCGCCGTCAGCTTGTAGACTTCGTGGCCTTCCTCGACCTTCACCTTGTCGATGCCGGCGTCCTCGAACTTGCCCCAGGGCTCGCCGACCTTGCCGGCGGCCTCGGTATTGCAGTTGTCGTCGACCGCCTTCTTCTGACGGGGGGACATCTGGTTGTAGACGTCCTTGTTCATCACGAAGGCGAAGGTCGTGACATAGAGCGGCGCGTCCATGTGGTATTTCGTCACCTTGTCGATGCCGAACAGCACCAGCGATCCCCACGGGAAGGTGACGGCGTCGGCGACGCCACGCTCGATGATGTCGCGGACCTCCGGCGCCGAGGACTGCACGTTGGTACCGCCGAGCAGCGTCACGAAATTCGCTATTGTGGCGTCGGCGGGGCGGACTTTCATGCCCTTGATGTCGTCGGGCACCACGATCTTCTTGGCCTTGGAGTGGAACGACGACGGCGCGTGGATGAAGGCCAGGCAGAACTTGACGTCCTTCATCTCCTTCTCGGCGTATTTGCGGTACCAGGCATCCAGCCCCATCGAGCCGCCCTTGGCGCTCGACATCAGGAACGGCAGTTCGCCGGCGCCGATGATCGGGAAGCGGCCGGGCTGATAGCCCGGATTGATGTAGGTGACGTCGGCGATGCCGTCGCGCGCCATGTCGTAATGGTCGAACGCCTTGCCGAGCTGCTGGGCCGGATAGACCTTGTAGTGGATGGTGCCGCCGCTTTCCTTTTCGACCGCGGCGCCCCAGTCCTCCAGCGCCTTTTGCAGCGGATGCGACGCCGGCACCCAGTGCGACAATTTCAGATCGAAGGTTTTTTCCTGCGCGAACGCAGGTGTCACGCTGGCGGCCAGCAGCAACGCCAAGAACGTCTTCCTCATCGACATCTTCTCCCTCGTGGCCCGGGCTTTCATGGCCCTTTGCGGTTATTGTTATATGATATAATTATCATTGCAAGCACGGGCGATGGCGTTCGCCCCGGCTGGTTGAAGCCTATAATAATCAGGGGGGCAAGTATTGCGGACAAAAGTAGCAATCATTGGCGCAGGCCCGGCGGGATTGCTGCTCGGACAGCTGCTTCACACCTACGGAATTGACAACGTCATCCTGGAGCGCCAGACGCCCGACTATGTGCTCGGCCGCATCCGCGCCGGCCTCCTGGAAGAAGGCACGGTGGCGCTGCTCGATGAGGCCGGCGCGGGCAGCCGCGCCCACCGCGAGGGGCTGGTCCATGAGGGGGTCGAACTCGCCTTCGCAGGCCACCGCCACCGCATCGACCTCAAGGCGGCCACCGGCAAGACCATGATGATCTACGGCCAGACCGAAGTGACGCTCGATCTGATGAACGCGCGCAAGGCGGCCGGGCTGACCTCGGTCTATGAGGCCGCCGACGTGACGCCGCATGATTTCGACACCGACCATCCGCGCGTCACCTACGTCAGGGACGGCGTCGCCAGCGAGTTGACTTGCGATTTCATCGCCGGCTGCGACGGTTTCCACGGCGTCAGCCGCGCGAGCGTGAAGCCCTCCGCGATCAAGACGTTCGAGCGGATCTATCCGTTCGGCTGGCTCGGCATCTTGTCCGAGACGCCGCCGGTCAGCCACGAGCTGATCTACTCCAACCACGCCCGCGGCTTCGCGCTTTGCACCATGCGCTCGATGCGCCGCAGCCGCTATTACGTGCAATGCTCGCTCGACGATCACGTCGACCAATGGCCGGACGCGCGATTCTGGGACGAATTGAAGCGGCGGCTGGACCAGAAGGCGGTCGACGGCCTCGTCACCGGCCCTTCGATCGAAAAGAGCATCGCGCCGCTCCGCAGTTTCGTCGCCGAGCCGATGCGGTTCGGGCGGATGTTTTTGGCCGGCGACGCCGCCCATATCGTGCCGCCGACCGGCGCCAAGGGACTGAACCTCGCCGCCAGCGACGTGCATTATCTGTCGCGAAGTTTCCAGGAATATTACGACGAGAAATCCACCGCCGGGATCGATGATTATTCGCAGAGAGCCTTATCGCGCGCGTGGAAGGCGGTACGCTTCTCCTGGTGGATGACCACGATCCTGCATAAATTTCCCGACCAGGGTGAAATCGGCGCGCGCATCCAGCTCGCCGAGCTCGATTATCTCGTGCATTCGAAGGCGGCGACGACGACGCTGGCGGAGAATTACGTCGGCTTGCCGTATTAGGGATTTCGCCACCACCATTGCGGGGAGCGAAGCGACGAAGCAATCCACACATCGTTTGCGGCACTTTGCGTCGTTTCAAACAGGCACTGAAATCATGCTTAAAACTTTGTAGGCGGTGAATTTGCCGCGCGCATCGCGTTAAATGCCGGTAGCATCAGCAACACGCGAGCCCGCGCATGACCGCCATCGACACCGACATCCCCGCAGGCTTCGAGCCTCACTTCCGCAAGAGTCCGCTCACCGATCCCTGGGAACCGCTGTATTCGAAGCGAACGGACAAGGCCGTGATCATCGGCTTGCGGCTGGCAAAGCCGCATACCAACGGCCGGGGACTGATTCACGGCGGGTTGATCGCCGCACTTGCCGACGCCGCGATGGGCCACAGCTGCGCGCATGTCATGGGCGGGGTGTCCTCGCTGGTGACGATCGGGCTCGCGGTCGATTTCACCGGCACCGCGCAGGTCGGGCAATGGCTCGCGGTGGAAAGCGACGTGATCAGGACCGGCAGCACGATCTGCTTCGCGCAAAGCCTCATCAAGGCCGACGACACCGTGATCGCGCGGGCCAATGCGACGTTCCGCGTGGTGCCGAAGCAATAGCAACCGTCATTTCCCGCCAAACCGCCAGTCGGCCGTCTCGGTGACGAGATCGATGAACGCCCGCACCTTGGCCGACAGCAGCCGCGAGGTCGGATAGACCAGATGGATCGGCAACGGCGGTTGCTCGAATTTCGCCAGCACGATCCTGAGCCGGCCTGCCCCAAGCGCATCGGCCGCCTGGTAGAACATCACCCGCGTCAGGCCGCCGCCGCCTTCCGCATACTGGATCGCCGCGTCGGCGCTGTTGGTGGTGAAGCGCGGCGCATGCGCCACGCGCGCCTCGCCTACGTCCTCGACAAAGCGCCAGTCCGGCGAGGCGCTCGTGGCGCCGAACTGGATGGTGTCGTGGGTGGCGATGGACGCGGGCATCTTCGGCTCGCCGCGCGCCTTGAGGTAGGCAGGCGAAGCGACCACGATCCGCCGCATCTCGCCGACATGGCGCGCAACGAGCGTCGAGTCCGCGAGATGGCCGATCCGCACCGCGACATCGACACCGTCTTCCACCAGATTGATCATCCGGTCCGAAAGCCGCAGCTCGCTGGAAACCTCGGGATAGCGCTTCAGATAGGCCGACATGACCGGGCTGACATGGAGGCGCCCGAAGCCGACCGGTGCGGAAGCCACCAGCCGTCCACTCGGCAACGTGCGCTCGCCCTCGGCGGCGCCTTCGGCCTCCTCGACATCGCCGAGAATGCGCCGCACCCGCTCCAGGTAGCGCGCGCCGACATCGGTCAGCGCGACCTGCCGGGTGGTCCGCTGCAACAGCCGTGCGCCAAGGCGCTCCTCCAGCGCCGCAATCAGCCGCGTCACCGCCGACGGCGACAGCCCGAGCTTGCGCGCCGCCGGCGCAAAGCCCTGCAAGTCAGCCACCGCGACAAAGGCCTGCATGGCGTCGAGGCGATCCATGGGATTATTTCATATATCGCAATGATGAAGTGTCAATATGGATTATTGTTCCAAGAATAAGCAGGGGCCATGTTCTGCGGACGGCGAGCAGGCGCTCGCTCCAAACCAGAGCAGAAGGAAGAACGCCATGTCCCGCCTCCCCATCCCGGCCTCGATCGAAGCCTCGCCGGCCGCCTCGCAGCCGTTGCTGCAGGCGGTCAACAAGCAACTGGGCGTGGTGCCCAACCTGTTCCGTCTGGTCGGCAACAGTCCCGCCGCGCTGGAAGGATATCTCGGGCTGAATGGCGCGCTGAGGGTGCGCTCGAGGCTCCGACCCGCGAGCGCATCGCGTTGGCGGTCGCGGAGATCAACGGTTGCGACTATTGTCTTTCGGCGCATTCCTATCTCGGCAAGAACCTGGCGAAGCTCAGCGACGCCGAGATCGCCGCAAACCGCGACGGCGGTTCGACGGATCGGAAGG
Source organism: uncultured Alphaproteobacteria bacterium (assembly GCA_963831585.1). Taxonomy (GTDB): domain Bacteria; phylum Pseudomonadota; class Alphaproteobacteria; order Rhizobiales; family Xanthobacteraceae; genus Bradyrhizobium. The sequence goes on from CAWHRA010000016.1 coordinate 23,566, forward strand.
CGGACGCGGCGGTTCGCTTCGCCGTCGAACTCGTCAAGGCCCGGGGCCATGTTTCGGAGGCCGACATCAGGGCCGTCAAGCAAGCCGGCTACACCGATGCACAGGTGATCGAGATCGTACTGCACGTGGCATTGAACACGCTGACCAATTACGTCAACGAAATGGCGAAAACCGAGATCGACTTTCCGGTGGTTACCGCCAAGGCCGCGTGAGATCGCCCATCGCGGCACGCCGTCCGACCGACGTGCCGCATGTCCTGATATGAGCAGAGTTCGAAGGAGCCTCCGATGTCAGACACCCACACCTATTCCAGCGATGTCGCGTTCACGCCTGCGGTGAAGGCGATCCAGACGGCCAAGGGGTCGCGCGCCGGCTATGCCCATGTCGAAGAGCGCGGCGGCTGGCGCACCGAGATCGACGAGCGTCTCGCGGCGTTCCTCGCCGAGGCGAACAGCATGTATTTCGCGACGGCCTCCGCCTCCGGGCAGCCCTACATCCAGCATCGCGGCGGGCCCAAGGGATTCATCCGGGTGCTCGACAAGAACACGCTGGCGTTCGCCGATTACAGCGGCAACCGGCAATACATCACGCAAGGCAATCTGTCCGAAAACAACAAGGCCCACATCTTCCTGATGGACTACGCCCACCGGCGCCGCGTCAAGATCTGGGGCGAGGCGCGCGTGGTCGACGACGATCCGGCGCTGCTGCAGTCGCTGATGCCGCAGGGCTACAAGGCGCGCCCCGAGCAGGTGATCCTGTTCAGGATTTCCGCCTGGGACACCAACTGCCCCCAGCACATCCCGCAGAAGTTCGACGCCGCCGACGTGGCGGCCGCACTGGCCGCCCGCGATGCGCGGATCGCGGAGCTGGAGGCAGAGCTGGCGACGTTGAAGGGCCTGCCCGCCTCCGTCAGCTGAACTTCAGGCGGCCTGCCGCTGCTGGGCCCACTCAAACTCCGGATAATATTGCAGCATCATCCGGTCGACATAGTCAGTGAGATTTCGGAACTGTTCGGCGCGCTCGCGCAACGGTGAGGTAAAGAAGGGCGTCAGAATCCCCGCCAGCGCACCGAAGGCGGTGGCATCGGTGCCGCAAGGCGCATCCCCCATCAGATAGGGTTTGTCGCCAAGCTGCACCGACAGCGCAAACAACGAGCGGACCGCAAGGTCGACGTCCTCGTCCGGGGCATGGCGGCCGAGACCGCTCAAGAGGTAGTTCTCGGCCACGCGGAACTGTGCGTCCTCGCGGAGTTTTTCACGCATATGCTCGGGCGCGCCATCAAAGAAATGCGCAGGCCCCTTGGCGAAGTTTTCAGGATCGACCCAGCGTGCGCCGACCAGCGCCCAATAGACGTGATGCTCGATCATCCGTTCGAACGCCCAGGCCTGCGCCCGCGCCTGCAGGCTGAGCGGCGCGTCGAAATCGAAGCCGTATTTGCCCTCGACATGCGCACGGATGAAGGTCGAATCGGCAATGCTCTCGCCGTCATCGACGATATAGGGCAATTGCCCCTTGGGCGAAGCGGGCGGCATCGCCTTTTCCTTGCGATAGGCGAGACCAGCCATCTTCAGCTGGACCTCGGTCTTGGTCACAAACGGGCTTTTTTCCGGCAAGCCGAAACCTGGGCCGAAGCCATGAAGGGTGATCAATTGAGCGCTCCCGATTTCCTAAGCAGACGCTTCAGGCTAGCCAGGCCCTGCTGCCACCGTGGTGTCAGCAGTGGCGAAACCGTCGTCCAGAAGTCGAGGCCGTAGAGAATCAACATGGACAAAATCCTCTTCGTTGGAGTGTTGTTCCGTTATACTGACCCCCTGCTGCCAACATGCTGTCAGCATCGGATGGCGGCGTTCTGAACTTCTGAAAATGACGAACGAGACGCGCCATGAGACGTGCCGACCGGCTGTTCCAGATCATTCAGGTGCTTCGGCGCACCGGCAAACCGATGACGGCGGACGCGATTGCCGCCGAACTCGAAACCTCCAAGCGCACGGTCTATCGCGACATCGCGACCCTGATCGAGCAGCGCGTGCCGATCCGCGGCGAGGCCGGCATGGGCTATATCCTGGAGAAGGGATTCGACCTGCCGCCCCTGATGCTCACCCCCGATGAGATCGAGGCGGCGGTACTCGGCGCGCAATGGGTCGCCGGCCATGCCGACGAGGTGCTGGCGCGCGCCGCGCAGGACCTGATGGCGAAAATCGCCGACACCGTCCCCGAGCGCCTGCGGCCGTTCGTGCTGGAACCCGCGAGCCGGGCGCGTCCCGGCTGGAACCGGGAACCTGACCGCATCGACATGGTGCGGACGCGGACGCAGATTCACGAGGGCAAGAAGATCACGCTGAACTATCGCGACGAACATGGCCGCGGCAGCGAGCGCACCATCTGGCCGATCGCGATCGGCTATCACGAGGCAGTGCGGATCCTGGCGGCATGGTGCGAACTGCGGCGGGATTTCCGCAGCTTCCGGACCGACCGTGTCGTCGAGGCGGTGTATCACGACGAAAAATATCCGGAACGCCGCGACCTGCTTCGCGCGCGATGGCGCAGGAGCCTGGTCTGGGAGGCGCCCAAGGATGTCTGACGGCGGATATCCGATGGCCGTCCGCGTCGTTCCGCGCTAAACGGATGCCATGGACCATGAGGATTCAGCCGCGACCGCCGAAAGCCCGTGCCAGGCCTGCGGCGCCTGTTGTTCCTATTCGGCAAACTGGCCGCGCTTCACCATCGAGGACGACGCCGCGCTCGATTTGATCCCGGAGAAATTCGTCAACGAAAGGCTGTCAGGCATGCGCTGCGACGGCGACCGCTGTTCGGCGCTGTCGGGCCGGATCGGAATTGCGACCGCGTGCACCATCTATCCGATGCGGCCCGAAGTGTGCCGGACCTGCATGCCCGGCGACGCCGAATGCGACATGGCGCGGCGGCGGCATGGGCTGAAGGTGTTGGTTTAGCCTGTCGTCGCTGCGAAAGCAGGGACGACGGCTGATTACGCCGTCACCGCTTCGGCGAAATCTTCGTCGGTTTCGTCTACGATCGGCGCGTAGCTGGATAGCGGTTTGGTCGAGAGGGTGATCGGCTTGCGATGACCGTAGCCCGACGGCGCGGATCGCGCGGAAGGTTCGCGCGACAGCGCGTAAAGGGTCGAACCGACGCGGCCGCCGAACTGCATCAGGTCGCGTTCGCTGCAGCTTGCTGCAATCGACAGCGCCAGCGAGTGCAGATGGCTTCTGCGATAGCAGAACAGCGCCAGCATGGCCCGAACCTCGGGGGAAACGCTCTCCACCAGCCGCGGCAGGCCATTTTCGCTGGCGCGGTACATTTCGCCGAGCAACTCGTCCTGGACCGGGCAGAAGTCTTTCTCGAAAGCGTCGCGGCTTGAAAACATTTGCAAATCTCCCGATCCGGAGGATGCAATGCAACCCTCTAACGAAGGGTTAACCACGGCTCCCGGTAGTCCTCCGGTGTCCTTGTGGCGGCGGGCCGAATCAGACAGTGCGCCCTTCGAGCGGCACGCCCTCGCCGCGTTCACCGCGGGCCGGCAGTCTCAGGCGTTGGCCGCCATGAAGATCGACAGTCCGAACCCGGTGAGATGATGCAGCGCCTGGTCGACGCCGATCAGCGTCCAGAACCACGGATGCTTGTTCTCCTGCGTCACGCCGAAATTGGCGGCGCAAAATCCCTTGGCACGGTCGACCGTGATGTGGATGACGAAATCGATCAACGCGACGAACCAGAACCGCGGCGCGACGATCAGGATCAGCACCGTTGCAACTGCAAGATGCACGAGGCAATGCGCCAAGAGCGGCAGCGCCCAGCCGTGCTTCTGGTCCTTGCCGATCGCCATCCAGGAAGTCTGCAGCACGAAATCGGCGATGACGTGCTTGACGGTGAGCAGCAGCATCCAGCCGATCAGCATGCCTACCGGGACTGACGAGGACATGGGGGGAAACGACAAAGCTGACGCCCTCACTTGGACTGACTTCTGAAAGGCACGGACAGAACGGGAGGCGCAGCACAACTTATTCTTATGTCCGGACAATTCGACCGGTATTGGCCTTTTATGACATCTCCGGGGCCGGAATGCACCTTGGGGAACTCGAAAAACGCCAAGTGTGGCCTTCCAGCGATATGCCGCTGAACCGACCGCCCGCCGGGGTCAAGGTTCCCCGCGCGGCCGGTTTGCAATCCGCCCCGGGGCGGATATCATCGGCCAACTGGAAAATTGTTGTTCTTTTTTAGATATTTACGACCGCATCGGGTCGTTCTGCGGCGCCGAGGGCGCGGCGGAGAAATTGTCCTTGCGGGTCGCGGGTATGGCCATGAGTGCTGAAGTCCCAACACCGAATGCAGGAAAGCCACGATCGCAGGTTGTCAGGACCAACCGCCGGCAGGTGCTGCTGTTCGCAGCACTGACACTGGTCCTGACGCTCATGGTGGTGGCGTGGGGCGGCCGCACCTGGCTGAGGAATTCCGAGACGCTGGTGTTCGCCGTCGGCAACGGCAACAGCCTGGAGGCCCGTTTCGCCGCCGGGTTGGCCACAGTGCTCAAGAACAGCAACTCGCGACTGCGAATCAAGATCGTGACCAACGGCGACAGCGCCAGGGCGCTCACCGCGTTCGATCGCAGGCAGGCGGATCTGGCAGTGCTGCGCACCGACGCCAAGGTGCCGCCGCGCGCCCGCGCGCTCGCCATACTGGAGCATGATCTGGTGCTGCTGATCAGCCCCGGCAGCAAGAAGATCAAATCGCTCGCCGAACTCAGGAAGAAGAAGATCGCGGTGTTGGCCGACGGCGACGGCAGCACCGCCTTCATCCGCACTGCGCTGGAGATCGCCGACGGCTCCGACGCCGGTTCGCGCGTACAGGCGGCGCCACCGAATACGACGCTCGACAGACTGTTCGCCTCCGGCGGTTACGGCGCGGTCATCGCCATCGCGCACGCATCGACGCTGGTGAAGGACAAGCGCTACGAGCGATACGCCAGACGCGGCGGCTTCACCATCAACGCGATCGATGAGGCCAAGGCGCTGGAGCGGCGCAATCCCGGCATATCGGAGGAAACGCTGGCGACGGGCATGCTGTCCTCCTCGCCCGCCATCCCCGACGACGATATCGACACCGTCGGAATGCAATGGCTTTTGGTGGCGCAATCCCGGATGTCGACCACGACAGCCGGAGACCTCGCGCGCGCGATCTACGAAAACAAAGCGGAACTCGCGCTGGATGACGGTTTTGCCTCCCGAATCGAGCCGGCGGATACCGACAAGGACGCATTCATCGTCGCCCACCAGGGTGCGGCCGAATATATCAACGACGACACCAAGTCGTTCATGGACCGCTACAGCGACGCGATGTATCTCGGCGCGGCCGCGCTGAGCATCATCGGCTCGATCTTCGCCGCGCTCTACACCAAGGTGACCCGCGTCGCGCCGGAAAAGGCCAGCGAACTCGCGACCGCCATCCTCGACATCGGCGAACGGATCGAACACGCCAATTCACTGGATGCGCTGGAAGCGCTGCAGGACGAACTGGAAACGATCCTGCGCGGCGCGGTGATAGGCCTGCGCGACGGCTCGATTTCGACCGACGGGCTCGAGACCTTCAAGCTCGGCTATGAATTCGTCCGCGACGAGATCGGCATGCGCCGCGATCACCTGAAGCGGCACGCGGGCCACGACGACAATGTCGTGGTCGTCAAGACGGCGCAAAGCGCGTGAGGCGGACCTTCACTCGGAGTCGTCCCCCGCAGAGAATCACTCCGCCGCGGCAGGGGTGCCGGCACTGAGCGCCCGCGCCCGGATCTCCGCGATCGCCCGCTTGAGCTCGACCTGGCGCGCATCGGGCGCGGCGGCGGCGCGCGCTTCGGCCACGGCCCCGGCGAGATCGGCCAGGGGCAGCACGCCGTCGAAGCACGGTTTCGCCAGGCCGTCGATAATGGCGTGCCAGTCGGCGAGACCGTGGCGATAGCGGGCGCCGAAGCCGTCGATCATGGTCGCGGTCCGCACCATGGCGGAGGCGGCGCCGGGCTGTTTCTCGAGGCTGCGGCTGATCATGTGAAGCCAGCGCTCGACCCAGGCGCGCTCCTTGGCGTAGCGCACCGAGAACAGCCGCCAGCGGCGCAACGACGCTTCGATCTTCAACCGGCGAATGCCCCACCGGCTCCTGGCGCTGAAGCGGATCGAGACCGGCATATGGGTCCAGCCCGCCCATTCCAGCGCATCGAGCACGGGTTCGGCGACCGCCGCCGGAAGCGCGCCGATCAGTTCATCGAGTCGGAATTTTCCGATCATGTCGGCAGGGGCGCGCGGCAGATCGCCGGGGGCCGCTTCCAGCTCATTGAGCTTCAGCTGCGCGATCCGGATCGGATCCTGGTAGCTCATGCGCTGGGCCATCAGCCGGGCGATCTCGCCGAGCATCGCCTCGTCGACGTCCTTTCTGCCGATGAAGCGCCTGATACGATCGACGTAGAGCTGGGCGTAGCTCGGGCCCTGATAGTCGATCAGCAGGTGAATGCCGTCGCTGACATCGGCGACCGCGCTGTCGGGCAATCCCTCCGGCAAAAACGGCGGCGCGGCGTCGTCGTCGCCGATGAAATCGGCGAGCAGATAGCGGAGCGAAGAGAAGAAGCTTGCCACCTCGGGCTTTTCCGATTCTGTCAGGCGGGCTTCGGTTCGACGGGGGCCAATGCTGCCTGCCGCGCCAGCCGGTCTTCGAGCTTTCCGATGTTCTCGAACAGCCGCGCGCTGGACAGGCGCAGGAAGTAGAAACCGAAGGCGGGATTCTGCACGTAGAGTTCCTCGACCTTGCTGTAGCTGACGCTGAGGATGACGCCGGCCTCGATGCATTCCAGCGATTGTGTCCGTACCTTCGAGGGCGACAGCATGCCGAGTTCGCCGACGATGGCGCCGACCGGCAATTCGATGCCGGATTCGACCAGCCTGAACCGGCCGCTGACGATGTAGAGCATTTCCTCGGCCTTCTCGTCCTTGTAGAACAGCATTTCGCCGACGGCGCATTTGCGCTCGGTCATGAACGGCTTCAGCCATTCCATCGACAGGTCGCTGTTGACGGATTTCTTCACGTCGCGGATCAGCTGCAGCATCTGGTGCAGCCGGTACGAATTGAGCACCAGCACCAGCGACTGCACCACGATCACCAGATAATTGTGGGTCGGAATCGCGGTCGAGATCAGCACGATGTTGGTGAGGATGGCGAAAACCCGCAACGGGATCATGGTCCGCATCGAGAGCGTCGCAACCACGAAGACGGACGCGAACAGTTGCCCGGCCGTGCCGGCGTGTTCCGCAAGATGTGAGGTATCCATTGGGGACTAACCAACTTTCCAGGGTGAATGGTTTCGTGGGCCGTGCTGCAGTGCGCTCCCGGCATCATAATGCCCGCGACGGCACCTGATATACGGGGAAAAGGCAACGTTTTGTCGGGTATTCTATCTGATCCCGGCCGGAAAATTCCCGGTCCGCTGCGGCCCATGGGGCTCGCAACCGGCGGCCGGCGATAACGCTGTTTTCCGCATCTCGTTGACGATCTCCCCCCGCTTGGGCACTTTGGGGCCGGTCCCGCGCAAAGCATGACCATTAAGGTTTTTACCAGCACAGGCCGCCGCCTCCCGATGTTCAAGCCGCTTTTCATCCCCGCTTTGGCGCAATTTGCGGCCGCCACCGCCGGCCGCAACATGACCAAGGCGGCCTATGTGGCGATCGCCATCGGCTTCGGCATGATGCTGGTGCTGACGGTTGCTCCCGCCTATGAAGCAGCTCACTATTGGGTGGACGCGACGCTGTGGGCCTGCCTGGTTTTCTTCATCTTCGAATGGGTGGTCCGGCTTCGCCACGCCTTCCGGTCGCAGCGCGGATGGGCTTACGCGCTGTCGGGGCGCGGGCTGGTGGATGCGGTTGCCGCGGTCGCCATACCCCTGGCGCTGGTGCTCGGCGCCGATCCCAAATCGGCGTGGCTGCTGGGTGCATTGTGGATGCTCAAGGTGGTCCCGGGGGTGCCCGGGCTGCGGCAACTGCGCCGGGTGCTGGTGCTGGAATCCGGACCGCTCCTGAGCGTGCTGGTGATCTTCCTGATGGTGCTGTCGCTGGCCTCGGTGGCGGAATATTACCTGGAACACGACGTGCAGGCGGCCACCTTCGGCAGCGTGCCCGCGGCGCTGTGGTGGGCCGTCGTCACGCTCACCACCGTAGGATATGGCGACGTGGTCCCGATCACGCTGCTCGGCCGCGTGGTCGCGGCTTTCGTGATGATCTGCGGGCTCGGCGTATTCGGGCTGTGGACCGGTATTCTCGCCACCGGCTTTGCCGCCGAGACCCGCCGCGACAATTTCCTCAAGACCTGGGAATCCGTGAGCAAGGTGCCGTTCTTCGCCGCACTCGGACCTGCCGCGATCGCCGACGTGACGCATATGCTGCGCACCATGGACCTGCCGGCGCGCACCATGATCATCCGCAAGGGCCAGGCCGGCGACTGCATGTATTTCATCGCCTCCGGCGAGGTCGAGGTGGATCTGCCGGGTAAGAAGGTGCGGCTCGGCGAAGGTGCGTTCTTCGGCGAGATGGCGCTGCTCGGCAACAATTCGCGCTCCGCCAACATCACCACCACGCGGGTGTCGCGGCTGCTGGTGCTCGACCTCGTGGATTTCCGCCTCCTGATGGCGCGGCATCCGGATCTCGCCGGGACCATCGACGCCGAAGCGCAGCGGCGCGCGCTGGAGAACAAATGATGCAGGACCGTTTGTCCCTGGCCGCCGATCCCGCGAGCACGCCGCTGCTCGATATCGATGGGGCCCGCGCCACCATCCGCCTCAACCGGCCGAAGCATTTGAACCGCCTGCAGCCCGATGACCTCGAAGTACTGTTGAAACTCTTCGACCGGATCGAGGCCGATGCGGCGATCAGGGTGCTGGTGCTGACCGGCACCGGGCGCGCCTTCTCCGCCGGATACGATCTCGGCTCGATCGCCGAGCGCGCGGCCAATGCGCAGGAACAGACCGCGGGCTCCGCCTTCGAGGTCGTCGTCAACCGGCTGGAAGATCTCGCGGTGCCGACGATCTGCCGGCTCAATGGCGGCGTCTATGGCGGCTCCACCGATCTGGCGCTGGCCTGCGATTTCCGCATCGGGGTCGACACCGCCGAAATGTTCATGCCGGCCGCGCGGCTGGGCCTGCATTACTACAAGAGCGGCATCCGGCGCTATGTGTCGCGGCTCGGCGTCGACAACGCCAAGCGCCTGTTCCTCACCGCCGAGAAGATCGGCGCCGCGGAGATGCTGCGGATCGGCTACCTCACCGCGATGGCGCCGCCGGAAGCGCTCGACGAAGAGGTCGACCGCCTGGCGGCCGTGCTTGCCGGCAACGCCCCTGCCGCGATGCGCGGCATGAAGCGCGCCATCAACGAATTCGCCCGCGGCGAGCTCGACGAGGAAGCCGCCGACCGCCGCCATCGCGACAGCATGCGCAGCGACGAGATCAAGGAAGGCATCAAGGCGTTTTCCGAAAAGCGGCCGCCGAGGTTTTAGAGAACTTTACGGGCGCACGAACCCTCCCGGCCTCATCCTGAGGAGCGGCCACTTGGCCGCGTCTCGAAGGATGGGGCCGCCCTCGTCCTTCGAGACGGCGCAAGTGCGCCCCCTCAGGATGAAGGCAGAGTTAACGCTGCGTTTTTCATGTCGTCCCCAGCCCCACGAAACACTCCGGAAACACGATTCCCGGCCGCAGCCTTGAACGCACGGCGTGGACGGTCCGACAGACGGGCAGGGACACAACAACGGCTCCGCGCCAACACTGGAGACAAGACAATGCTTCGCAAGGTTACTCTCGGACTGATCGCCGCCGCTTCGCTTTGCGCCGCCGCGCTGGTTCCCGGCTCCGCTTCCGCGCACGGTTTTCATGGCGGCTGGGGACATCACGGCGGATGGGGCTACGGCTTCGGCCCCGGCATCTATGTCAACACCGGCGTCACCGACTGCTATCAGCAGCGGATGGTCCAGACCCGCCACGGCATGCGCCTGCGCACCGTCAACGTCTGCGCTTACGACATCTACTGATCGAACAGACCGACATCAAAACCCCGGCCGCGACCAGCGGCCGGGGTTTTTGAATGCCACACGTTATTGAATGCTACCCGTCGACGAAGGTAACGGTGTCGGCGATGGCGGCACGCGTGGTGCGGTAGCTGTTGGCCTTGTGCTCGCGGTCGGGATATCCGAACGAGATGCCGCACACCACGCGGCGGTCGTCGCCAAGCCCGAAATGCTTGCGCACCACCTCGGAATGAAACGCCAGCGCGGCCTGCGGGATGGTGGCGATGCCGAGCGCCTGCGCCGCCAGCATGAAGCTCGTGACATAGCCGCCGCAATCGATCGCGCCGTAGACGCCGAGCGCTTCGTCGGTGTGCACGATGGCAACATGCGGGGCGCCGAAGAAATTGAAATTCTCCAGCGCCTGTTTGGCGTAGCCCATCTTGTCGCCGCGCGGGATGCCGAGCGAATTGTAGAGTTGAAACCCGCTCTCGCGCCGCCGCTCCAGGTAGACGCCGCGATATTCGCGCGGGAACGGAAAATCGCCGGTGTTCGGCGTGCCGCTGGAAGCGGTGCCGTACATCAGGTCGCGGAACTTTGCTGTCGCGGCACCTGAGGTGATCTCGAGCCGCCAGGGCTGGCTGTTGCACCACGAGGCGGTCTTCTGCGCCGCCATCAATATCCGCTCGATGGTCGCGCGCGGCACCGGACCGGACTTGAAGGCCCGGCAGGAAAATCGCGACGCCAGCAGGTCTTCGAGAATATCGATCGGCGCGGTGTCGGTTTTGAGGTCCATCAGGTCATCTTCCCTTGGTCGGGATCTTGTTGAACGGCACGTCCTTGTCGACGCGGATGTCGCCGGGCAGCCCCAGCACGCGCTCGGCGATGATGTTGCGCAGGATCTCGTCGGTGCCGCCGGCGATGCGGGTCGACGGCGACGACATCATCATCGCCTGGAACTGGCCGGCTGCCTCAGCGGTCTCGGGATCGTTCAGCATGCCGGCCGCGCCCTGCAGGTCCATCGCATACATCGCGATGTCCTGCAGCATGGTGCCGGCGACCAGCTTGCCGATGGAGTTTTCAGGTCCCGGGCGCTCGCCTTTCGAAAGGGCCGAGACCGCGCGGTAGCTGGTGTATTTCAACCCGGAATTCTTCACCGCCCAGTTGGCAAGTTTCGAGCGGGTGGCGCGATCGTCGATCGCAAGCCCGTCCTCGGTCATCAAATTGCTGCAGAACTCGAACATTTCAGGGAAGCCGGTCGCGAGCCGCGCGCCGATCGTCAGCCGCTCGTTCATCAGCGTGGTCAGCGAGACGTTCCAGCCGTCACCGACGGCGCCGAGCCGCTGCGAATCCGGCACCCGCAAATCCGTGAAGAACACCTCGTTGAATTCCTGCATGCCGTTGGCCTGCTTGATCGGCTCGACCGACACGCCCGGGCTCTTCATGTCGATCCAGAACATCGTCAGTCCCTTGTGCTTGGGCACGTTGGGATCGGTGCGGGTGATCAGGATGCCGTAATCGGAATAGTGCGCGCCCGAGGTCCAGATCTTCTGGCCGTTGATGATCCAGTCGTCGCCGTTCTTCTCCGCGCGGGTGCGCAAACCGGCGACGTCGGAACCGCCGGCGGGCTCCGAGAACAGTTGGCACCAGATCTCCTCGCCGGAGGCGATCTTCGGCAAATAGCGCCGCTTGTCGGCCTCGCTGCCATAGGCCATGACCGTCGGGCCGCACATACCCTCGCCGATCTGGAACGGGCTCGTCAGCTTGAAATAGACGCCCTCTTCCTGCTGCCAGATCACGCGTTCGACCGGCGTGGCGCCCCGGCCGCCATATTCCCTGGGCCAGTGCAGGCAGACCCAGCCGCCCTCGGCCTTCTTCTTCTGCCAGGCTTTTGCCACCTCGACGATGTCGTGCTTCTTCAGCTTGATGCGGCCGAGCGAGGATTTGGAGAGCTCTTCCTCGAATTCCCGGGGTGCGTTGGCGTCGATCCATTTGCGGGCCTCGGCGCGGAACGCGGCCTCCTGCGGGGTGTCATCGAAATTCATGGTGAACCTCTCACGTTTGCAATCCCGGCTCAGTGTCTCACCCTCATGGTGAGGAGGCGCGCTTGCGCCGTCTCGAGCCATGAGGCCCGTGGCCCATCCTTCGAGACGCCGCGCGTCGCGCGGCTCCTCAGGATGAGGTCGTTTCTTTTCACGCCCGTCCCTTGGTCGGTATCTTGTTGAACGGCACGTCCTTGTCGACCCTGATATCACCGGGCAGCCCGAGCACGCGCTCGGCGATGATGTTGCGCATGATCTCGTCGGTGCCGCCTTCGACCCGCGTGCCCGGCGCACGCAACAACATCGCCTGGAATTTCCCGGCGACCTCGGCATCTTCGGGTCCGCTCAGCACGCCCGCGGCGCCCTGCAGATCGAGCGCGTACATCGCGACATCCTGCACCATCGAGCCCGCGACCAGCTTGCCGATCGAATTCTCCGGCCCCGGGCGCTCGCCCTTCGACAGCGCCGAGATCGCGCGCATGCTGGTGTATTTCAGGCCGCTCGCCTTCACCGCCCAGTTGGCGAGCTTGGAGCGCACATTGCGGTCGTCGATCGCGAGCCCCTCTTCCAGCATCAGGTTGCTGCAGAACTCGAACAGTTCGGGAAATCCGGTTGAGACGCCGGCGCCGATCGACATGCGCTCGTTCATCAGCGTGGTCAGCGACACGTTCCAGCCGTCATTGACCGCGCCGAGGCGCTGCGAATCCGGGATCTTCACGTCGGTGAAGAACACCTCGTTGAAGTCGGACTGGCCGCTGGCCTGCTTGATTGGCTTGACTTCCACGCCGGGGCTCTTCATGTCCAGGAAGAACATGGTGAGGCCCTTGTGCTTGGCGACATTGGGATCGGTGCGCGTCAGCAGGATGCCGTAATCCGAGTAGTGCGCGCCCGAGGTCCAGATCTTCTGGCCGTTGATGATCCAGTCGTCGCCCTGCTTTTCCGCCCGCGTGCGCAGGCCCGCGACGTCGGAGCCGCCGGCGGGTTCGGAGAACAACTGGCACCAGACATTCTCGCCCGAGGCCAGCGGCGGCAGATAGCGCCGCTTATGCTCTTCGGCGGCGAACGCCATCATGGTCGGCCCGCACATGCCGTGGCCGATGATGAACATGCCGGAAAGCTTGCCGAACGGGCCCTCTTCCTGCTGCCAGATCACGCGCTCGATCGGGCTTGAGCCACGGCCGCCATATTCCTTCGGCCAGTGCAGGCAGGCCCAGCCGGCATCGGCTTTCCTCTTCTGCCAGGCCTTTGCCACTTCAAGGATGTTGGCGCCCTTGAGATGGGTGCGGCCGAGCGAGGATTTGCGAAGTTCCTCTTCGTACTGCTTGGGCGCGTTGGCGGCGATCCAGGCTTTTGCCTCGGCGCGGAACGTGGCTTCCTGCGGAGTGTCGTCGAAATTCATTGGGCTGATCCTTTATGCCGCGTTGCGCTTGCGCATGCGATCGATCAGCGCGTCTTCCCAATAGGACAGCGAGCCTAGCGACAGCGCCATCGCGTTCGAGCGCCGGTAATACAGATGGCAATCGAACTCCCAGGTGAAACCCATGCCGCCATGCACCTGGATGTTGTTCTTGGCGCAATGCTGGAACGCCTGCGTCGCGCTGATCCGCGCGGCGGCGGCCGCTTCCGGCAGTTCGGATGCATTGGTCGAGAGCGCCCAGGCGCCGTAATAGCAGTTCGAGCGCGCGAGCGTCGCCGAGACGTACATGTCGGCGAGCATGTGCTTGACCGCCTGGAACGAACCGATCGGCCGACCGAAGGCGATACGATCGAGCGCATAGTCGCGGCCCATCTCCAGCGCGCGGTCGGCGCCGCCGACCTGCTCGAACGCCACCAGCACCGCGGCGCGGTCGAGTACCTGCGAGATCACGCCCCAGCCTTCGCCGGCGCGCCCGAGCGGTTCGGCCTTGGTATTCTTGAAGGTGAGTTCGGCCTGGCCGCGCGACGGATCGACACTGGTCAGCGATTTGGCTTCGACCCCGCCGGCCTTCATATCGACCAGGAACAGCGAGATGTCGCCATCGCGCCCGGTAGAACCCGTACGCGCGGCGACGATGGCAAAATCGGCGATGGCGCCATCCGGCACCGGTTTCTTGACGCCGTTGAGGCTGTTGCCCGATGCGGTCAGTTTTATTGCCTGCGGCGACGGGTTGCCCTTACCCTCGAACAGCGCCAACGTGCCGATCGCCTCGCCCGAGGCGATTTTCGGCAGCCACTTTTGCTTTTGCGCCTCACTGCCGGCGAGCAGGATGGCTTCGGCCGCAAGATAGACTGTCGACGAGAACGGTACCGGCGCCAGCGCGCGGCCCATTTCCTCGGCGATCACGCAGAGTTCGAGATGCCCGGCACCGGCGCCGCCGAATTCTTCCGGGATCGCGACGCCGAGGAACCCCATCTCGGCGAGGCCCTTCCACAATTCCTTGTCGTAAGGCGCCTCGCCGTCCAGCACCGTGCGCACGGCTTTAGGCGGGCACTTCTCGGCGAGGAATTTCCGCGCCTCGTCGCGCATCTGTTTTTGTTCGTCGGAGAAATCGAAATTCATGGCGCTGTACTCGCGTTGGTGCTGCGTTTAATTCAGGATGATGACGTCTTCGCCGGGTTGTTCGGCGTAAAGCTTTTCGACCAGCGCCGCGCGGCGCTCGAGGCCGGCGCGCTGGTTGATGTAACCCTTGTCGGTGAGTTCATTGCCGTCGATCGAGGCCGGCTCGACCATCAGCATGGCGCGCGCGACCCGCATGCTGCTGGCGCCTTCGCACGATTTGTTGTGCGCCTCGAGCCCGCGCTTCAGGCACGCAAGCACCTCGGGATGCCTGACCACGTCCTCGTAGCTCGCATCCGAATTGCCGACGATCTGGCGGCAGGCATGCAGGTTGGGCCAGGCCAGAAGGCCCACGAAGGGGCGATCCTGCCCCGCCACCAGCGCGTCCTGCACCACCGGCGTCGCGGCCGCGATGGCGTCGGTGCGCAAGGAGCCGACATGGACGAAGGTGCCGGTGGTCAGTTTAAAATCCTCGACCACGCGGCCGGCGAAGATGATGCCCTGCACGGGATCGGCGGGATCGACGAACACGCCGGCGTCGCCGATGCAGTAAAAGCCTTCCTCGTCGAACGCGGCCTCGGTGAGGTCGGGCCTTCCGAAATAACCGGGCGTGACGTTGACGCCGCGCAGCCGCAATTCATATTTCGAGCCGACCGGAACCATCTTCAGTTCGACGCCGGGGAACGGCAGCCCGATCAGGCCGACGCGCTCGGTGTCCCAATAGGTGCCGGTCGAGGTCGGAGCGGTCTCGGTCGAGCCCCACCCGGTATAGAACACGATGCGCTCGCCTGACGTGCGCACGGCCAGCGCCTGCATCCGATCATAGAGATCGTCGGGCAGCCGCGCGCCGCCATAGGCCATGACCGAAAGATTCTTGAAGAAGCTGCGGCACAGCGCGTCGTCCTTCTCCATCGCCGCCGCAAGCGCCGCGTAGCCCGCCGGCACATTGGCGTAATAGGTCGGCGAGATCTCGCGCAGGTTTTTCAGCGTCTCCTCGATCATGCCCGGTATCGGCCGGCCGTCGTCGATATAAAGCGTGCCGCCGTCGACCAGCACCGGATGGAACGCCGCGTTGCCGCCCATGGTGTGGTTCCAGGGCATCCAGTCCAGCACGGTCGGCAATGTCGAACTGGCGTCTCGGGGCCGCACCTGCATCATCATCGCAGCGTTGGCGCACATCATCTCCTGGGTATTGATGACGGCCTTGGGCATGCCGGTCGACCCGGAGGTGAAGAGTAACTTGCCGACGGTATCCGGTGTGATCGCCGCGATCGAATCCTGGACATCGCCCGTCACCGGCGTTGCCGCGAGATCGGCGAAGGCAACGCTCGCGACGCCTTCGCACGGACGCGCGACGTGAACGACCGTGACGCCGTCGAGCGGAAGCGCCTTCAATGCTTTCTCGAAGGCCGGGCCATCCTGCACCATGACGACCCTCGGCTTGATCAGGTCGAACAGGTATTTCAGCTTGACGTGGTCATGGCTCATCAGCGAGTAGGCCGGCGACACGGGAGCTGCCGGAAAGCGCGCCTGCATCGCAGCCTGCGTCATCAGCGCATGCTCGATCGAATTGCCGGAGAGGATCGCGACGGGACTGCCGGGCGCGAGCTTGAGATTGAGAAGCGCTTGCGTCAGCGCATCCACCGTGCGCTTGGCCTCGCCGTAGGAGACCTTGCGCCATTGCCGCTCGCTGCCCGCGCGCTGCGCCAGCCAGATGCGGTTCGGCGCCTCGTTCGCCCATTTCGCCAGCGAGGCCGGAATATGCTTCTCATAGGCCTGGAGGGGAATCCGCGATTTCAGCACGATGACGCCGTCGGGCCGCCGCTCAACCGCGATATCGCGCTCCAGCCAGTCGATCTTGCGAAAGGCCGGCTTGGTCAGAACTGCGGCGGCCGCATTCCCACTCATATTGCGTCTCCCGAAATATGGTCCGTTTTCGGATCCGTCTTTAGCGCCTGATATAGACAGGCTTTCGCTTTTCAAGAAAGGCCCTGATGCCCTCGTTGAAATCTTCCGAGCGGCTGCACAGGACCTGGTTGCGGTCCTCCATCGCAATCACGGCTTCCATCGAGCCGGCATCGACGCTCATGTTGAGGCATTCCTTCGACAGCCGCAGCCCCACCGGCGAGGCCGTCAGCATCGCATCGACATAAGGCGCGGCAACCGCGTCAAGCCCGCCCTCCTCGACCACTTCCGAGACCAGACCAACCGCCAGCGCGCGCTCGGCGTGAATGAACCGGCCGGTGAGGATCAGTTCGGACGCGACCGACACCCCGACCAGCCGCGGCAGGAAGTAGCTGGTGCCGATGTCACAGCCGCCGAGCCCGAGTTTGATGAAGGCGCAGTTCATCCGGGCCGAACTGGTGGCGATGCGGATGTCGGCGGCGAGCGCCAGCGCAAAGCCGCCGCCGGCGGCCGAGCCCTGCACCAGTGCAATGATCGGCTGCGGACAGCGCCGCATCAGCATCACGATGTCGGCGATCCGGCGCTGCTGGTCCAGCGACTCCGTGACCCCGGGCGGCTCCTGCTGCCCGGCGCGGCGCGCCATCGCCTGCTTGAGGTCAAGCCCAGCACAGAACGAAGCGCCCGCGCCCCTCAGCACCACCACGCGGGTGGCGCGGTTGCGCTGCAGGCTTTCGAAATAGGCGTTGAGCGCCTCGATCAGCGAGGCATCGAGCGCGTTGAGACTTTCCGGCCGATTGAGTGTCACCCAATCGACCCCGTCGTCATGTTCGATCAGCAGCGGTTGGGTCACGAAGGACTCCCTCTCACCGTATGACTGCGTTCGTTGCTGTGCCCTCTCCCCTTGTGGGGGAGGGCAGCGCCGGCGTCAGCCTGGCATTCGATGCGGTGAGGGGTTGCCAGCCGGAGAGAACCCCTCACCCGTCGCCTCACTTCGTGAGGCGCCACCCTCTCCCACAAGGGGAGAGGGAAAGAGAGAGCTACCGCGGCGCCATGCGGATGGCGCCGTCGAGACGGATGGTCTCGCCGTTGAGCATCGGGTTCTCCACGATGTGGACAGCGAGGTTGCCGTATTCCGAGGCGTCGCCGAGCCGCGCCGGATGCGGCACCTGCGCGCCCAGGCTCTTGCGCGCCTCCTCGTTGAGACCCATCAGGAGCGGCGTCAGGAACAGGCCGGGCGCGATGGTGTTGACGCGGATCTTCTGGCTTGCGAGATCGCGCGCCGCCGGCAACGTCAGACCGACCACGCCGCCCTTCGAGGCGGAATAGGCGATCTGGCCGATCTGGCCTTCATAGGCCGCGACGCTCGCGGTGTTGATGATGACACCGCGCTCTTCGCCGATCGGCTCCGCCGTGACGAGGCGCTCGGCGAACAGCCGCAGGCAGTTGAAGGTGCCGATCAGATTGACGTTGATGATGCGGGCGAATTTCGCCAGGGGATAGACGCCATCCTTGCCGACGATGCGCTGCGAGCCGCCGATGCCGGCACAGTTCATCAGCACGCGGGCGACGCCGTGCGCCGCCTCGGCCTTGGCGATCGCCGCCTTGATCGCCTCTTCGTCGGTGACGTCGGCGTGGAGGGCAACGCCCTTCACTTCGGCCGCGACCTTCTCGGCGTTTTCCTTGCTCTGGTCGATGATGCCAATCTTGGCGCCCTTGGCGGCCATGGCGCGCGCGGTGGCGGCGCCTAAGCCCGAGCCACCGCCGGTGATGAGAACGGCAACGTCTTTCAACTGCATGATAGAACCTTTCCTTGGGCGTTTCTTCTCTAGGCTTGGTCGTCGTGAAGCAAGTTCATTCGGCTGCCGCGGCAGCCGTTTCCTTGTTCGTCAGCATGCCGCCGCAAATCAGCGCTTCCATGTGCCGGATGTACTGGCGGCAGACCTCTTCGGTGACAGGTCCCACCCCGGTCGCGCGCGACATCGCGTGGCGCCCGAAAAACAGGTGATCGCAGGCGCCGATCAGGCTGGTGTAGAACAGCACCGGATCGATGTCGCGGAACTCGCCGCACCTGATGCCCTCCGCGAGCAGGCGGCGATGGAATTCCAGCAGCGGCGCCACGAAGAATTTCGACACCTCGTTGGCGGCCTCCGGCGTGCTCTCATGCAGCAGGTAATGGATCAGCCGGTTCATATAGGGGAACTGGTGATAGGCGCGGATGATGCCGCCGATATGCAGTTTCAGCTTCGCGGTCGGCGTAATCGGCTGCGCCAGCAGATATTCGAGGTTCGCCACTTCCGTGGCGGCGTCGCGCGCCAGGAGCGCCAGCAGCAGGCCGTCCTTGTTGCCGAAATGATATTTCACCAGCGCGGCGTTGACGCCGGATTTCTGCCCGATGTCGCTTAAGGATACCTCGATCGAGGAGCGCTCGATCATCAGCCCGCTCGCCGCGACAAGCAGCTTTTCGGCCGTGGTATTCTTGTTCGCCGGAAGCCTGATCGGTACGCTGGTATTCAACTGTGATCCCATGACCTGCCTGTCGGGGAAATCCGAGGGCCGCAGATAAGCCGATGCAGGCACCGCACTCAAGAGTTAATTGATTGATTGACTAAATCCCTGTGCACCCCTTAAATCCGGCCCATCCTTCAGAACATCCAGCCAAAAACAATCAGGGAGAACTTTCATGGCCGAGGCCTATATCGTCGCCGCCGCACGCACCGCAGGCGGCCGCAAGGGAGGCCGCCTCGCCGGCTGGCATCCGGCCGATCTCGCCGCTTCCGTGCTGGACGCGCTGATCGAGCGCTCCGGCGCCGCCCCCGACCAGATCGAGGACGTGATCATGGGCTGCGTGATGCAGGCCGGCGAACAGTCCAACAACATCGCCCGCAACGCCATCATGGCCTCGAAGCTGCCGGAGAGCGTGCCCGGCACCTCGGTCGACCGGCAGTGCGGTTCATCGCAGCAGGCGCTGCATTTCGCGGCGCAGGCGGTGATGTCCGGCACCATGGACTGCGTGATCGCCGCCGGCGTCGAATCCATGACGCGCGTGCCGATGGGACTGGCCTCGCAACTGCCGGCCAAGAACGGCTTCGGCACCTACAAGAGCCCGGGCATCGAGCACCACTATCCCAACATCGTGTTCAGCCAGTTCACCGGCGCCGAAATGATGGCCGAGAAATACGGTCTGTCGAAGGATGAACTCGACGAGTATTCCTATAACAGCCACCAGCGCGCCATCGCCGCGACCCAGGCCGGAAAGTTCAAGGACGAGATCATCCCGCTCAAGATCACCCGCGCCGACGGTTCGACCGACACCCACCATATCGACGAGGGCATCCGCTTCGACGCCAGCCTTGCCGGCATCAAGGGCGTCAAGCTGATCGCAGGAGAACGGCAAGCTCACCGCCGCCTGCTTCCAGCCAGATCTGCGACGGCGCCTCCGGCGTGGTGGTGGTCAATGAAAGGGGCCTGAAGGCGCTCGGCGTCAAGCCGATGGCGCGGATCCATCACATGACCATGATGGGTGGCGATCCCGTGATCATGCTGGACGCGCCGCTGCACGCCACCGAGCGCGCGCTGAAGAAGGCCGGCATGTCGATCGACGACATCGACCTGTTCGAGGTCAACGAGGCCTTTGCCTCGGTGCCGACGGCGTGGCTGAAGACCACGGGCGCCGATCCGGCGCGGCTCAACGTCAATGGCGGCGCGATCGCGCTCGGCCATCCGCTCGGCGGCTCCGGCACCAAGCTGATGACCACGCTGGTCAACGCGCTGAAGCAGCGCAACAAGCGCTACGGCCTGCAGACCATGTGCGAAGGCGGCGGCATGGCCAACGTGACCATCGTCGAGCGGCTGTAAGAAGAATAAAATAAACGTGAACGGCGGGTAGCAGGTAACGAACGGATACGGACCAGCGTCCTTCCCTTGTTCGTTACTTGCTATTCGCCGTTTGCACTTGCATTCGCTTTTCGCGTCCAGAGGAAATTCCCATGACCCATCCGTCGGTGCACGCCCGCACCCAGCCCAACAAGATCGCCTATCAGATGGCCGGAACCGGCAAGGCGATCACCTATCGCGAACTCGACGAGCTGTCGAACCAGGGCGCGCATCTGTTTCGTTCGCTCGGCCTGAAGACCGGCGACCACATCGCCTTCCTGATCGAGAACAGGCTCGCGTTCATGGAGATCTGCTGGGCGGCGCAGCGCTCGGGGCTGTATTACACCGCGATCAGCCGCTACCTGACGAAAGACGAGATCGCCTATATCGTGAAGGATTGCGGCGCCAAGGTCTTCATCACCTCGCCGAAATGCGCCGAACAGGTCAAGGAACTTGTGACCGGCGCGCCGGGCGATCCGATTTTCTACATGCTCGACGAGCCGCTGCCCGGCTTCCGCTCCTGGGACAAGGAAGCATCAGCGCAGCCGACGACGCCGATCTCGGACCAGGAAGGCGGCTACGACATGCTGTATTCCTCGGGCACCACCGGCCGCCCCAAGGGCATCAAGCGGGATTCCGAACACAATCCGATCGAGCTGCCGAATCCGTTCCTGAAAATTCTCTGCGCCGACATGTGCGGGATGAATTCCGACAGCGTCTATCTGTCGCCCGCGCCGCTCTATCACGCAGCTCCGTTGCGCTTCAACATGATGGCGATCACGCTCGGCGGCACCTCGATCATCATGGAACATTTCGACGCGGAAGAATTTTTAAAACTGGTCGAGAAGCACAAGGTCACGCAATCGCAGCTGGTGCCGACCATGTTCGTGCGGATGCTGAAGCTGCCGGAAGAGGTGCGCAGTCGCTACGACGTCTCCTCGCTGAAAGGCGCGATCCACGCCGCGGCGCCCTGCCCGATCGACGTCAAGGCCAGGATGATCGAATGGTGGGGACCGATCCTGATCGAATATTACGCCGGCTCCGAAGGCAACGGCGTCACCGTGTCGACCTCGCAGCAATGGCTGACCCATCGCGGCACCGTCGGCCGCGCCGTGGTCGGCAAGGTCAAAATCCTCGATGAGAACGACCAGGAAGCGGCGACGGGGCAGATCGGCACGGTGTATTTCGCCGACGCGCCGGTGTTCACCTATCACAACGATCCCGAAAAGACCAAGCGCGCCTATAACGCCAGGGGCTGGTCGACGCTCGGCGACGTCGGCTATCTCGACAAGGAAGGCTTCCTCTATCTCACCGATCGCAAGAGCTACATGATCATTTCCGGCGGCGTGAACATCTATCCGCAGGAGACCGAGGACGTACTGATCACCCACCCCGGCGTCGCCGACGTCGCGGTGTTCGGCGTGCCCAACGAGGAAATGGGCGAAGAGGTCAAGGCGGTGGTGCAGCCGCACGACATGACGAAGGCGGGCAAGGAACTGGAAGCCGAATTGATGCTGTTCTGCCGCAAGCACCTGTCGCCGATCAAATGCCCGAGGAGCATCGACTTCGAGCCCGAACTGCCGCGCACGCCGACCGGCAAGCTGGTGAAGCGTCATCTGCGCGACAAATATTGGCCGAAGACGGCGGCGCGGGTTTGACTCGCTGCCTATGGCTTCATCGTCCCGGCGAACGCCGGGACCCATAACCACCGATATTGGCTGTGAACGGGATTGCCGCCCCAGCCTTCCACAACATACACATTGGTGGTTATGGATCCCGGCGCGCGCGGAGCCTGTCATCGGGCGCGCATTCGCGCGACCCGTTGGCTTGGCCGGGACAACGTGAGAAGGAGTGCGCGGCTTGATGACCATAACGACTTCCCTCTCCGCGATCCCGCTCCCGCCCGGCATCCGCTCGCGCTTCGTCGACGACATCAACGGCCTCTCCATGCACGTGCTGGAGGCCGGCTATCGAGACACAGGGCCGGCCCTGCGTGCTGCTGCTGCACGGCTTTCCCGAGCTGGCTTTCAGCTGGCGCAAGGTGATGCCGCGGCTTGCGGAGGCCGGCTATCACGTGATCGCGCCGGACCAGCGCGGCTATGGCCGCACCACCGGCTGGGACGGCAACTACGACGGCGATCTCAATTCATTCCGGCTCACCAATCTGGTGCGCGATGCGCTCGGGCTGGTCTCCGCGTTCGGCTACGCAAGCGTCGATGCCGTGGTCGGACATGATTTCGGCTCTTCCGTCGCGGCCTGGTGCGCGCTGGTGCGGCCCGATGTGTTCCGCTCGGTGGCGCTGATGAGCGCGCCGTTCGCAGGCCCCCCGCAACTGCCGTTCAATACGGTCGATGGACCGCCGCAACCGAGGCACGAGGATCCCGTGCATCGCGAGCTCGCGGCGATGCCGCGGCCGCGCAAGCATTACCAATGGTACTACTCGACGCGCGAGGCGAACGCCGACATGCACCGCGCGCCGCAGGGCGTGCATGATTTCCTGCGCGCCTACTACCATCACAAGAGCGCGGACTGGAAAGCCAACAAGCCCTATCCGCTCAAGTCATGGTCCGCGGGCGAGCTGGCAAAGCTGCCGACCTATTACGTGATGGATCTCGCCAAAGACATGGCCGAGACCGTGGCGGAGGAAATGCCCGATGCGGCAACGATCGCCGCCAACCAGTGGCTGCCGGACCGTGAGCTTGCCTTCTACAGCGCCGAATATGAACGCACTGGATTCCAGGGCGGCCTGCAATGGTATCGCTGCGGCACATCGGGCGATTTCATCGCGGAGTTGCAGACCTGGTCGGGCCGCAGCATCGATGTGCCGAGCTGTTTCATTTCGGGAAGACAGGATTGGGGGACCTATCAGCGTCCCGGCGTCTTTGAGGCGATGCAGCAGAGCGCCTGCACCCGCATGCTCGGTTGTTATCTGATCGACGGTGCCGGCCATTGGGTGCAGCAGGAACAACCCGCCGAGGTCAGTCGGCTGCTGCTCCAGTTCCTGAAGCAGGCCACAGTGCAACCGCATTAAACTCCACTTCTCCAAATATCGGCTTCGGACGATCGGCGGCGACCACGATGGTGGAACCATCATGGGTTGGCCGCGTTGCGGCTATGGGCAATGCGCCATTGGAGGAGAACTTATGGAAAAGAAGATCGCTGGACTTTTGGGAGCGGTAGCGACGCTCGGGGCAGTCAACGCCGCGCAGGCCGCGCCGACGCCGAGTCCGGCCCCGAGCGACATATTGCGTGCAAATTCCTTCGCCGACCTGCTGGAGCCGATCCCGAACGCCGCAGCGCTGCTGCAGGCGGTCGATGAATCCGCTCCATCTCCGTCAGCGAACGAGAACGTCCAGCTGGCGCAAATCTTTATCGAACATCACCACCATCATCACCATCATCATCACGCCTATCGCCGCTATGCGCCGCGCGTGGTGATCGTGCCGCCGGGATATGGCCGCTACCATCACCATCACCACCACCACCATCATCACCACGGCTACTACCGCCGCGACTACTGAGGTCGTGCGCCATCGGACGATGCGAAAGCAGGACCCTCGAGGGTCCTGTTTTTTTTGCGCGCCCGATCTTGCAGCCTATTCCTGACGGGCTTTTTCCTTCGCGGCGCGATGCAGGTGGCGATAGGTGCCGTCGAATACCGTGTCGGTCGACGAGGTCCATTCGGTTCCGGCCGAAAGCGTCGGCCGGCTGTTGTAGATGCGCCGCGCCTGAAGCTCGCGCTCGGCGGATTCTTCCTCGCCCATCCGCTCGAGCTCGAAATTGGCCTCGTCGGGGATCACGATGATCTGCGCAAACGGCTCGTTCGGCCGAAAGATATGGGTGCGACCCTCGGCCGGCGCCTTGAAGACGCAAAAGAACATCATCGGCCACCAGTTGCGCAGCAGCGCCGGCACCGCGATCGGCACGGTGTCGGTGCGATCGGTATAGAATCGCGGATGCGGTTCGGTCCGGATCGCCATGCCCTTTTCGACCTTGAGATCGAGCAGGATCTGATAGGTGTAGAAACTGTCGCCGAAATTCCGGAACGGCGGCCACTGCAGCCCGCCGTCAGGCGGCTCGCCCCAATCTCCCTCCAACTGCAAATGGCCGTCCCTGGTGGTGACGTGCAGCTCGTTGTCGTAGGGATAGAACAGTTCGATCCCGTATTGCGCGCCTTCCGAAAACGGCACGCAATGCCACACCTGCTCACGCGAACCATTGGCACGGGGTTCGCGCTTTCCGGCCCATCCGGGAATCTCGAGCCTGGTCCGGCGCGGTGCCAGCCGCGCATCGTTCAATCGGTATTTGACCTTGTCCATGCGATCTCCGGTCGAGAATGCCTTAGGGAACTCGAACGGGTACCGGCTGGAACGGTTCCATTTCGCTGGGTACGAAAATCATGCGAAGGCGGTTTTGTTGCGCTGCGCGGTGAATTTGACCCCACCCGGGTGAGCCTCTATACGTTTAGAATCATTCTAAAGCAGTTCTGGGAATGCCTTGATGAAGAATTTCGCCGATTTGACCGAGCGCGAAGTGCTGGCGGTTGCGATCTCCGCGGAGGAGGAAGACAGCCGCATCTACATGAGCTTCGCCGAAGACCTCGTGGAGCGTTATCCGGAGTCGGCGAAGATCTTCGAGGAGATGGCGGAGGAGGAAAAAGGCCATCGCCACATGCTGCTGGAGATGTACGAAAAGCGTTTCGGCAAGAACCTTCCGCCCATTCGCCGCGAGAACGTCAAGGGTTTTCTGCGCCGCCGCCCGCTGTGGCTGACCAAGAACCTGTCGCTCGACACCATCCGCAAGGAAGCCGAGACGATGGAGTTCGAGGCCGAGCGGTTTTACGTGAAGGCGGCCGAGCAGACCCAGGATGTCGGCGTCCGCAGGCTGCTCGGCGATCTCGCCGAAGCGGAGAAGGGCCACGAAAGCCTTGCCGCGAGGCTGACCGACAAGATCCTCAAGCCCGACGTACGCGAGCAGGAAGACAAGACGCGGCGGCGCGTGTTCGTCCTGCAATATGTCCAGCCCGGTCTCGCCGGATTGATGGACGGCTCGGTGTCGACGCTGGCGCCGCTGTTCGCCGCGGCCTTTGCCACGCATCAGAACTGGCAGACTTTCCTCGTGGGCTTCGCGGCCTCGATCGGCGCGGGCATCAGCATGGGTTTTGCCGAAGCCCTGTCCGACGACGGATCGCTCACGGGGCGCGGTTCGCCCTGGCTGCGCGGCCTGACCTGCGGCCTGATGACGACGCTCGGCGGCCTCGGTCACACCATGCCCTTCCTGGTGCCGGACAAATGGCCCAATGCGTTCTGGATCGCGACCGCGATCGCGGGCGCGGTGGTTTTCTTCGAATTGTGGGCCATCGCCTATATTCGCGCGCGCTATATGGACACGCCGTTCCTGCAGGCGGTATTCCAGATCGTGCTCGGCGGCGTCATCGTGCTCGCGGTCGGCATTCTCATTGGAGCGGCATAGCCCGGGGAAGCGATGATGAAGCGCCGCCGCGCCGATTGTATCCGCCGCAGGCTTTGCCTCGTGGTCGGCGTCGCCTTCGCGACCATGGCGGCGCGACCGGCGATGGCCACCGACGAGATCCAGGTCTACAACGCCGGGATCGCGGCGCCGGGCCAGTTCACCATTCAGCAACACCTCAATTATGTCCCGCTCGGCGTCAAGGACCCGCCGTTTCCCGGCGGCCTGATCTCCCACAACAGCATCAACGGCACGCCGGAATTTGCCTACGGCGTCACCGACTGGTGGGAACTCGGTCTTTACCTGCCGTTCGCAATCAAGGACCAGCAATTGCTGTCGGATGCCTTCAAGCTCCGCACGCTTTTCGTCTCGCCCAATGCCGAGCAGCGCAATTTCTTCTACGGCGTCAATTTCGAATTCTCCAACACGACGCCGAGATTCTCGCAGTCGAGATTCGGGATGGAGATCCGCCCCATCATCGGCGTTCGCAACGCCGACTGGGAATTCATCGTCAACCCGATCGTCGACATCAGCTTCGGCAAATATGGCGAGGCGGACTTTGCGCCCGCCGCGCGCCTGGCGCGCAAGGTCGCGCCGGACACCTATGTGGGGCTGGAGTACTATTCCGACTTCGGCGAAATCGGGAATTTCGCCAGGCCGGAAGATCAGCAGCACACGCTGTTCGCGGTGACCGACTTCAAGCTCGGCGTCTTTGACGTGGATTTCGGCGTCGGTTACGGGCTGACGCCGGCGTCCGACCGCTGGGTCGTCAAGACGATCATCGGATACGCCTTTCCAGTCCCCGGAAGCAATCCCGCTGCCGGCGAGCGCAGCGGGCCTGTCAATCCGATGGCGCGCCCTTCCGCGCGATTCCCGCAACCCTGACGCAACGCTGTAACTGCTCGTGCGTTGGGTCTCCTTTGCCAACATCGATTAAGGGAATCTCATGACCGCTCGTCTGCAATACGGAACCACCGCGAAGATCCTTCATTGGACCGTCGTGGCGCTGCTGCTGGCGCAATATCTCATCGGCTGGCTGATGCCGGACGTTCATCGCGGCATGAAGCCGGGCGCCGCCATGACGTTCCATGTCTCGGTCGGATTGACCATCCTGGTGCTCATCGTGCTGCGGCTCGCATGGCGGCTTGCCCATCCCGTGGCGCCCGAGAACTCGCTTCCGCCGTGGCAGCGGCTGTCCTCAGGGATCGTGCACTGGGCTCTCTATGTGCTGGTGCTGGCCACGACCGGCACCGGCTGGCTGTTCGCCTCGTTTCGCGGCTGGTCGATGTCGTTCTTTTTTCTCGCGCCGATGCCGATGCTGGCCTCGGACAATGCGGCGGCGGGAAAGGCCATCGACGGCCTGCATCAGGCGGCGGAATGGACGCTGCTGGTGGTGATCGGCCTCCATGTCGCGGCCGCGCTTGCCCACCTCTTCGTCTATCGCGACCGCATCATGCAACGTATGTTGCCGGAATAGCTGTGCTGCGACAGCAATAGCGGTCTAGCGGACGCGGCCAAAACCAAGCATCATCCGGTGAGTTGCAAAACTTACCGGGAGTACGCCTTGGCCAAATCGCAATGGAGTTTCAAGACCGCGACCGAACTGTCGGCGGCGCTGGCGGCGAAGAAAGTTTCCGCCGTCGAGCTGGCGGAGGACGCGATCGGGCGCATCGAGCGGCACGATGCGAAGATCAACGCGATTTGCGTGCGCGATTTCGCCCGCGGCCTGGATGCCGCCCGTGCCGCCGACGCCGCCCGCGCCCGCGGCGAGACCGGCGCGCTGCTCGGCCTTCCCCTGACCGTGAAGGAATCCTACAACGTCGCCGGCCTGCCGACGACCTGGGGCCTGCCGGCGCAGAAGGATTTCGTCCCGGGCGAAGACGCGCTGTCGATCTCCCGCGTCAAGCAGGCCGGCGGCGTCATCCTGGCAAAGAGCAATGTGCCGGTTTCGCTCGGTGACTGGCAGAGCTACAACGAGATCTACGGCATCACCAACAACCCGTACGATCTCGGCCGCACCCCGGGCGGCTCCTCCGGTGGATCGTCGGCGGCGCTCGCGGCGGGCTACGGCCCGCTCTCGCTGGGATCCGATATCGGCGGTTCGCTGCGGGTCCCCGCCTTTCACTGCGGCGTCTACGCGCACAAGCCGACCTTCGCGCTGGTGCCGTCGCGCGGCCATACCCCGCCGCCGCTGCCGCCGCTGCCGTTCGACCGCGATCTTTCGGTAATCGGGCCGATGGCGCGCTCGGCCGCCGACCTCACGCTATTGCTCGACGTGATCGCGGGACCGGACCCGATCGAATCAGGCAAGGCCTATAGCCTCAAGCTGCCGGCGCCGCGCCATGACGAGTTGAAAGATTTCCGCGTCCTGCTGCTTACGACCGACCCTGTCATGCCGACATCGGCCAGCATGCGCGCCGCGATCGAAAAGCTTGCCGTCGACCTCGGCAAGGCCGGCGTCACCGTGACGCGCGAGAGTCCGCTATTTCCCGACTTCGCCGCATCGACGCGGCTCTATATGCGGATGCTGATGTCGTTCCTCGCCGCGTCGTTCCAGCCCGAGATCTATGCCGGCGCGCAGGCTGCGGCGGCCAGGCTTTCGCCGGACGATACGAGTCTCGCGGCGGAGCGGCTGCGCGGCATCGCGCTCAGCCATCGCGACTGGGTGATGGCCGACGGCATGCGTGCGCGGCTGCGCGCGCAATGGCGAGAGCTGTTTGGGGCTTTCGACGCGGTGATCTGCCCCGTCATGCCGACGCCGGCCTATCCGCACGATCATTCGCAGGATCAGGAGACACGCCGCATCAACATCGACGGCAAGGACTACGTGTATCCCGACCAGCTGGCCTGGCCCGGCATCGCAACGTTGCCGGGCCTGCCCGCCACCGCGATTCCGATTGGCCTGTCGGGCGAGGGCTTGCCGGTCGGCGTGCAGATCGTCGGCCCCTGGCTGGAGGATCGCACACCCTTGAAACTGGCCGAACTGATCGAGCGCGAATTCGGCGGCTTTGTGCCGCCGCCGATGTTTGATGATTGATGCTTCGTCATTCCGGGGCGCGAGTGAAACTCGCGAACCCGGGATCCGGAAGTAATGGCATGAGATTCCGGGTTCGCGCTTCGCGCGCCCCGGAACGACAGACGGGAGAGAATCGATGCGAAACGACCTCGCTGAACTGACAGCCCTGAACCGCGACTACGTCGCTTCCGTCCAGAATTGCGACGTCAAGCGGTTCGACGAAATCCTCGCCGAGGAGTTTTATTGCACCAATCCGGATAAATCGTTCGTCGATCGTGCCGGCTTTCTCAAACAGACCGCGATTCCCGTGACGATCAGGAATCTCGTGGCCGATGATGTCAGGATTCGCGTGATGGGCGATTTTGCGATCACCCACGGTACGACCTGCTACACGACGGCCGACGGCCAGCAGGCTCACGGCCGCTACACCGATTGCTGGGCGCGGCAGAACGGCCGCTGGCTCGCGGTGGCGGCGCACGTGTCGCGGTAATCACCTTCGCCGGGACCGACGGCTAGCTGTCGAACACGATGACGCTGCGCACGGTCTTGCCGGCTTTCATTGCCGCGAAGCCTTCGTTGATCTCGGACAGTTTCAATTTGGCCGAGATCCAGTCCTCCAGGTGCAGCCGGCCGCGCATGTAGAACTCGATCAGCCGCGGCATGTCGACGCGGAAATGGTTCGAGCCCATCGAGGAGCCCTGGATCTTGCGCTCGCGCAGAAAGTCAAAGCCGTGCAGTTCGATCTTCTGACCGAACGGGATCATGCCGACGATGGTCGCGGTGCCGCCGGGCGCCAGCATCGCAAACGCCTGCTCGGCGGTCTCCTTGCGGCCCAGCACCTCGAACGAATGATGCACGCCGCCGCCGGTCAGGTCGCGCACCTGCTGCACCACGTCGCCGTTCCTGGGGTCGACGATATCGGTGGCGCCGAGTTTTGTGGCGAGTTGCAGTTTCGCGGGATTGGTGTCGACGGCGATGATGCGGCCGGCGCCAGCGATTTGCGCGCCGTTGATCGCGGCCATGCCGACGCCGCCGCAGCCGATCACCACGACGCTTTCACCCGGCGCGACCTTCGCCGTGTTCACCACCGCGCCATAGCCGGTGATGACGCCGCAGCCGATCAGCGCGGCGAGATCGAGCGGCATGTCCTTGCGGATCTTGACGATGGCGTTCTCGTGCACGAGCATCTGCTCGGCGAACGACGACAGATTGAGGAACTGGTTCAGCTTCTCCGAGCGCGCCCATGACAGCCGGTTCGACGCACCTGGCAGCATCTTCACCGTGGTGTCGGTGCACAGCACCGGCCGCCCGGTGGTACAATTATCGCAGGTGCCGCAGAACACCGACAGACAGGTGACGACGTGATCGCCCGGCTTCACATAGGTGACGTCGGAACCGACCTGCTCGACGACGCCGGCGGACTCATGGCCGAGCACCGCCGGCAGCGGATGCGGATAGAGCCCTTCCATGAAATGCAGGTCGGAATGACAGAGCCCGGCGACCGAGGTGCGGATCAGCACCTCGCGCGGACCGGGCTTCTGCAGGCTGACGTCCTCGATCACCAGCGGCTTGTTGACTTCGTACAGGACGGCGGCCTTCATCGAATACTCCCTGAATTTTCGTGTTCTTGTTTGAGCAACTGACGACTTTCGGCTGCGAGCCTACGCCGTGCCGAGCAATTCGCCAACCTCGACCATGCCGACGGCGCGGTCCCCGAGCAGATGATCCGTGATCGCGCGCTGCGCCGAATTTTCCGTGAGCCGGAACGGATCGCCCGCCAGCACGCGGTGATCGATCACCATCCGCGACAGCAGCAGCCTTCGCGCATCGCCCCGGATCTGGTGAATGCGCCCGCCCTCCCAGGCCAGCGCCACGGCGCTGGCAACGTGATAGAGCAGGCTGGTGGCGCGGCGCGCGTCGGCTTCATTGTCCATGCGCGATGCCACCTCGCGCGCAAATCCGATGGCGCGATCGGTGAGATCGCGCAAGCGGGAGCGCCAGGCCTGCGGCACATTGGCGCTGTCGTCGAGGCGGGCATGGAGGTCCGCGGCCAGTGCCGCCTCGGCGCCATGACGGCCGACCGCGCGCTTCAGCGCATCGATCGCAACGATGTTGCCGGTGCCTTCCCAGATCGAGCCGAGATGGGCGTCGCGCAGCAACCGCGCCGTGGCGAATTCCTCGATGTAGCCGATGCCGCCACGCATCTCCAGCGCATCGCCGCAGACCTTGCGCGCGTCGCGGGTCGCACGGAATTTCAAAGTCGGCGTCAGGATGCGCAGCAGCGCGGCGGCGTCCTGGCTGCCGGCCTCGCCACGGTCGAGCGCGTCGGCGGTGAGAAAGCTCATCGACAGCGCCTGTTCGGTGGCGAGCATGATCTTCATCAATTGCCGCCGCGCCAGCGGCAGGTCGATGACGCGGCTGCCGAACACCACACGATTTTTCGCCACCGTCATGGCGTCGTGATAGGCGCGGCGCATCAGCGCGGTGGATTTGACGCCGTTGGAGAGCCTGGACGAATTGACCATTTCGGCCATCTGCACGAAGCCGCGGTCGAGCCGTCCGACCGCATAGGCGATCGCGCCTTCGAGCTTGATCTCACCCGAGGCCATAGACCGGGTGCCAAGCTTGTCCTTCAGGCGAACGATCCGGTAGTGGTTGGGCGAGCCGTCATCGAGGAAGCGCGGCATCAGGAACAGCCCGACGCCGCGGGTGCCGCCGTCGGCGCCTTGCGGCCGCGCCAGCAGCATCACCACCCTGGCGTCCGCGTTGGAGCAGAACCATTTTTCCCCCGACAGGCGCCAGTGGTCGCCCTCCCGCACCGCCGTGGTGGTGAGCGTGCCGACGTCGGAGCCGCCTTCCTTCTCCGTCATGAACTGGCCGCCCTGCGTCAACCTGACCATGTCGGTCTGCGTCAGCCCGTCGAGATATTTTGTCTTGAGCGCTTCGCTGCCGAATTTCGACAGCAGCTTGGCGCAGCCGTCGGTGACATTGATCGGGCAACCAAGGCCGAACTCGGCCTGGTTGAACAGGAACGTAAAGGCGTGCTTCGCCACCACGGGATAGGCTTGCGGCCAGCCCATGATGCCCTTGCGCAGCGACATCGCGTGAATGCCGAATTCGCCGAATGCGGCGCGCTCGAGTTCGCGATAGGCTGGATGATATTCGATCCATTGCGAGTCGCGCCCGAAACGGTCGCGCTGATGCAGCACCGGCACGTGGCGGTCGGCGAGCCGCGCGCACTCGTCGAGATGGCCGCCGGCGAGCGCGCCGAGCCGGTCGAGATGCGGCTCGATATGGCGAAACAGCGCGTCCGGCAGATGAATCCGCAAGAGATCGGTCAGCGCCGGATCGGCGCGGTAGAAATTCATCCCCGAGGTATCCGGCGCGAGCAGTCCCGGCCGGTCGGCCGCGCTGGTCACGTCAGTTTGTCTGGCGAGCTCTGGCATTTGCATCTCTTGTTCGTTCCGCGCCCTGTGTTCTCGTTGTATGTTTTGGATGATATAGATCATTCCAGGCCAGGCAGGCGATAAAGCCGTCACAAAAATATCAGGAGGAATGCCCCATGGCGGAGGTTTATCGCATCATCGGCGCCGAGATGTCGCCCTACTCGGTCAAGGTGCGCTCCTATTTTCGCTACAAAGCCATCCCGCATCAATGGGTTTTGCGCAATGCTGAAAGCCAGGCGGAATTCGAGAAGCACGCCAGAATGCCGATCATTCCGCTTGTCGTGACGCCCGAGGGCACTGGCATGCAGGATTCCACCCCGATCATCGACGCGATGGAGAAGCTATTTCCGGAACCCTCGATCCACCCCGGCGACACGATCGCCCATTTCGTTTCCGCGCTGATCGAGGAGTTCGGCGACGAGTGGGGCAATAAATGGATGTTCCATTATCGCTGGGCCCGCGACGTCGACCAGATCTCGTCCGCCGGTCGCATCGCGCGGATGCGCGGGCCTGCGGCCGACGAAGAGAAGCACGCAGCCTTCGCCGGCCAGGTCCGCGCGCGCATGGTCGATCGGGTGTGGTTCGTCGGCTCCAACGCCGCGACCGCGCCACAGATCGAGGCCGGATTTGTCAGCATGCTGGAACTGCTGGATGCGCATCTGGCGACGCGGCCTTATCTGTTCGGCAACCGCCCGGCCTATGGCGATTTTGGTCTCTGGGGCCAGATTTATGAGATGTGGACCGACCCGACCGCGGGCGCGTTGATCGGCGGCGGCGCGCCGCATGTGTTGGACTGGGTGCATCGGATGCTGTGGCCGCGGCCGGAAGGCGCGTTCGAGGCGTGGCCTTCGCTGGCGCCGACCCTGATGCCGATCCTGCGGCAGCAGGTCGGAGCGCAATTCATGCCCTGGACCTGCGCCAACGAGAAGGCGCTTGCCGAGACCAGGGAAGAATTCAGCGTCGCGCTCGGCGACAAGATATGGACCCAGAAGCCGCAGAAATATCACGCGCGCTCGCTTGCCATGCTGCGCGCCAAATATGCCGATGCCGCCGACAAGGCCGCGCTCGATCCGGTGCTGCAGGAAGCCGGCTGTCTCGCCGGATTGCGCGGCTGAACACGCTACGAAAGGAGAACGCTCATGGAGATGCCGAAATACAAGATCGCCCTGATTGTCGGCGCCGGCGAAGGGCTCAGTGCCTCGCTGGCACGTCTGCTCGCCAGGCAGGACATCCGCGTCGCGCTGGCCGCGCGGCAAATCGAAAAGCTCGGCGCGCTCTGTCGTGAGACCGGCGCCCGCGCCTTCGCCTGCAACGCGACCGACGCCGGCGAGGTCGAGCGCCTGTTCGGCCTGGTCGAGCGCGAGATCGGCGTGCCTGATCTTGTGGTCTACAACGCCAGCGGGCGCGCGCGCGGCGTTTTCACCGAGCTGGTGCCGGCGGATGTCGCGCAGGCGATCGCGGTCAGCGCGTTCGGAGGCTTCCTGGTGGCCCAGCAGGCGGCGAAGCGCATGCTGCCGAACAAACACGGCGCGATCCTGTTCACGGGAGCTTCCGCCAGCGTCAAGGGCTATGCGCAATCGGCGCCGTTCGCGATGGGCAAGTTCGCGCTGCGCGGGCTGGCGCAGAGCATGGCGCGCGAATTGTCGCCGCAGGGCATCCACGTCGCGCATTTCGTCATCGACGGCGGCATCCGCAGTGCCGCGCGAACGGAAGCCCCCGACCGCCCGGATTCAATGCTCGACCCCGACGCCATTGCGCTCAGCTACTGGAACGTGCTGCAACAGCCCCGCAGCGCCTGGACCTGGGAACTGGAATTGCGGCCCTGGGTGGAGAAGTTTTGACCGCTATTGCCGTCATTGCGAGCGAAGCGAAGCAATCCACAGCACACGAAGAAGGAAGCTGGGTTGCTTCTTCGCTTCGCTCCTCGCAATGACGGTGAGGACAATAATGGGGGAAACATGACCAGCGAAATCACCATCGACACCGGCACCAGCGAACTGCTCTGCGTCATCCGCGACCGCGTCGCCGTTATCACGCTGAACCGCCCCGAGGTCCGCAACGCGCTGTCCGACGATCTGACGCCGGCGCTGCGCACCATGATCAGGACCTGCGGCGAGAATCCGGACGTCGGCGCGCTCCTGGTCACCGGCGCCGGCACCGCCTTCTGCGCCGGCGGCAACGTCAAGGGCATGGGCGCCCATCGCGACAAGAAGAAGCTGGACATGTCCTATGACGAGAAGGTCGCCGACCTGCAGGAGCGCCAGCGCCTGCTCACGGGCGCGCTGATTTCGGTGCGCAAGCCGACCATTGCCGCATTGCCCGGCCCCGCGGTCGGCGCGGGGCTCGCGATTGCCATGGCCTGCGACATCCGCATCGCGGCGCAATCGGCGTTCATATCCACCGGATATCTGCGGGTGGGACTCTCCGGCGACTACGGCATCGCCTGGCTGCTGACGCGGCTGGTCGGGACCGCACGGGCCCGCGAGCTGATGTTCACCGCCGACAAGGTGGATGCGGCGCGATGCGAGGCAATCGGCCTCGTCAACCGCGTGGTGCCGGACGCAAAGCTGCAGGACGAGGCGTTCGCGCTGGCGAAATCGCTTGCCGAAGGACCGACGATCGCGCTGCGCTACATGAAGGACAATCTCGACGAAGCGCTGCTGTTCGATTTTGCCACCGCCCGCGACCATGAGGCCGAACGCCTGATCCGCACCACCATGACGGCGGATCACAGGGAGGCC
The DNA here is from genome assembly GCA_963831585.1 of uncultured Alphaproteobacteria bacterium. Taxonomy (GTDB): domain Bacteria; phylum Pseudomonadota; class Alphaproteobacteria; order Rhizobiales; family Xanthobacteraceae; genus Bradyrhizobium. The sequence goes on from CAWHRA010000016.1 coordinate 58,632, forward strand.
GTGCAGGCGTTCATCGAGAAGCGCAAGGCGGTGTTCGCGGGTAAGTAGAGCTCAAGCCGCCGGCTGCAGCGAGATCCGCTCGGCTACCAGCCGCCAGCTGGCGCAGGGTGTTTTCTTCGGCGCGAGGTCGCTGTGTTTTTGGAACCGCACCAGCTTCCAGTCGTCGGGATTGTTGGTGAAGGCGAAACCGGACTTGCGCGCCAGCGCGATCATGACTTCGTTGGAGCGCAGGGTGTCGCCGAACAGGCGTGCTGCGCCGAACGCGGCGGCGCGGCATTCCAGATTGTTCAAAAGCGCCGAACCGACGCCCTGGCCCTGCCAGCGGTCGTCGATCGACAGGCCGAACTCGAAACTGTCATTGCCGGGGTCGAAGGCGTAGCGAGCTTCACCGACGATGGTCTCGCGGCCGTCGATGGTCATGGTCGCGATCACGCTGAAACGGTCGCGCTCGCCGACGTGGACGAAATCCTCGAGCAGGTTGTGCGGCAACTCGCTCATGGCGCCGAGGAAACGGTTGTAGCGGGAACGCGTCGTGAGCGACCGGAAATAAGCCTGCAGCGCCTCGGCGTCGTTGGGCTCCAGAAAGCGCACCGTCAGCGAGGTGCCGCTCCGCAGCCGCAGCACGTCCGAGTGCTGCCGGAGGTCATCGAGACGAAACGTCGTCATGGCAGGCTCCATCGAGTCCGGGAAAGACGGTGGCCGGCACCCCCCTTAAGGAGGCGGCGCCGGCCACGGCGGCCTTCAGGCCCGCCAAAACGGCTTTTCCGCCTCGCGAGCGATATCGCTCCAGGACAGGCCGACGTCGTGCAGGTCGCGATCGGTCCAATGAGTCAATTCGCGGCGCTGGCGAACGCGATCGCGCCAGACGTGGAGGGTCTCGGCGAACTGCCCAAAAAGCCCCGAAGCATGATGATTTGTCATTGATTGATGTGAATAGATGGACATGAACTCCTCCAAAAGCTAACCTATTGCAGGCAATATCTGTGCTTCTGGGGGTTTCGACAAACGACATGTTGTCTGGCTTCGCATGAGATAAACTCATGAATTGGATCGACCCATGACTGCGCGGCTGCCTTCCCTGAATGGCTTGCGGGCCTTCGAGGCCGCGGCCCGGCATTTGAGCTTCACCAACGCGGCCTCCGAACTGAACGTGACACAGACCGCGATCAGCCATCAGATCCGGCGGCTGGAGGAGGAACTCGGGATCCAGCTGTTCGTCCGGCAGAACCGCGCCTTGGCGCTGACGCCGGAAGCGAGGGAGTACCTCCCTGGCGTCCGCGCCGCCTTCAACGATCTCCGGCTCGCCACCGACCGGCTCAAGCGCCGGGACGACGACCATGTGCTGACGGTCTCGACGCTGGCCTCGCTCGCCGCAAAATGGCTGTTGCCGCGGCTTTCCGCCTTCCAGGAGGCGCATCCCGGCATCGACGTGCGCATCACCACCTCGACCAGCCTGGTCGATTTCAGGGGCGGCGACGTCGATGCCGCGATCCGCTACGGCCGCGGCCACTGGGCGGGTCTCCGCGCCGACTGGCTGATGGCCGACGAATTGTTTCCGGTCTGCAGTCCGGCGCTGGCCAATGGCGACAAGCCGCTGCGCTGCCCGGAAGACCTGGCCAATCACACCTTGCTGCACAGCAGCGGTGGCTATGACGACGACTGGCGGCTTTGGCTCACCGCCGCGGGGCTGCCGGCGAATATCTCAAAGCAGCCCGGCGTGAGCTTCGACCTGATTTTCGTGACGCTGCAGGCCGCGATCGACGGCATCGGAGTGGCGATGGGCCGGACCTCCTATGTCGAGGCCGATATCGCCAAGGGGCGGCTGGTGGTTCCGTTCAAGATCGCGCTGCCGGCGGACGCCGGCTTCTATCTGGTCTCGCCGGAGACGCGGGCGGATCCGCCGAAGCTGCGGGCGTTCCGGCAATGGCTGAAGACGTCCGTGCAGGCCAAGGTCTGAAGCAGTTCTCCTCTGCGCCAAAAACCGGCTCGATCGGCGTTTTCCGGGTTGGTCGGGCCGCCCGGACGTGGCAGATTGCCGCACCAAGCAAAGTACGGTCGGTTGACGAGAAACCTCTCCGAACAGGCCAATCGCAACGGGGAGAAACTCGCCATGTCGCAAATACCCATGTCACAGCCGCCACAGATCAAGTCGCGCATCGGCGCCATTCTGCGCGCCACCAGCGGCAATTTCCTCGAGCAGTTCGATTTCTTCCTGTTCGGCTTTTACGCACAGGCCATCGCCAAGGCGTTCTTTCCCTCGGAGAACGAGACCGCGGCGTTGTTGAACGCCTTCGGCGTGTTCTGGCTCGGCGCGCTGATGCGCCCGGTCGGGGCCGTCGTGCTCGGCGCCTATATCGACCGGATCGGTCGCCGCCAGGGTTTGATCGTCACGCTCGGGATCATGGCAATCGGCACCGTGGTGATCGCCTTCTGTCCGAGCTATGCGACCATCGGCCTTGCCGCGCCTGTGATTGTGCTGATCGGCCGCCTGCTGCAGGGTTTTTCCGCCGGCGTCGAACTCGGCGGGGTCTCGGTCTATCTCTCGGAGATTTCGACCCCCGGCAACCGGGGCTTCTACACGTCGTTCCAGTCATCAAGCCAGCAGGTCGCGATTTTCGTCGCGGCCATCATCGGATATGCGCTGAGCGAGATGATGCCGGCGGCCACCGTCGCCGCATGGGGCTGGCGAATTCCCTTCTTCATCGGCTGCCTGATCATTCCCTTCATCTTCGTGCTGCGGCGGACGCTGGAGGAAACCCCGGAATTCCTCGCCATGAAGAAGCATCCGACCGCGAGTGAAGTATTCGCGTCGGCGGTGGCGAACTGGCGCATCGTCGTCCTCGGCATGATGATCGCGATATTGACCACCACGACGTTCTACTTCGTCACCGTCTATACGCCGACCTTCGGCAAGACCGTGCTCAAGCTGACCAGCCATGACGCCCTGCTCGTCACGCTGCTGGTGGCCGTCACCAACTTCATCTGGAATCCGGTCGGTGGCGCGATCTCGGACCGGGTTGGCCGCAAACCTGTGTTGGTGACGATTGCGACGTTATCGCTGCTGACGGCCTATCCCGCGCTGCATTGGCTGGTGGCCGCGCCGACCTTCGGCAAGCTGCTGGCAGTCCAGATGATGTTCTCGTTCTATTTCGGCGTCTATAGCGGCACCATGCTGGGCTGCCTGGTCGAGATCGTGCCCGCGCATGTCCGCACCACCTGCTTCTCGCTGGCCTTCGCGCTCGCCGCGGCGCTGTTCGGCACCTTCACGCCGTTTGCCTCGACATGGCTGATCCAGGCGACCGGCGACAAGGCCTCTCCCGGCTACTGGCTGATGTTCGCCGCGGTGCTCGGCATCATCGCAGCGCTCACGGTCTACCGCGGCGGCCGGACCATCGAGATCCGGGAGGCGGTTGCCGCGTGACTCCCGAAACGACCGGGTCAGGCCCTCGCCCGGCCCGGTTTGATTTCCATGCAAACAACGATAACAAGAGCGCATGGTCGATTTAGCCCGTAAATACGATGTGCTGGTGATCGGCGGCGGCAACGCCGCCCTGTGCGCCGCGATCAGCGCGCGGCGGCTGGGTGCCTCCGTGCTGGTGCTGGAAGGTGCCCCGAAATTCTATCGGGGCGGCAATACCCGCCACACCCGCAACATGCGCTGTGCCCATGATGCGGCGACCGACATCCTCACCGGGCCCTATTCGGAAGCGGAATTCTGGGAAGACCTGCTGCGCGTCACCGGCGGCCAGACCGACGAAGAACTGGCGCGGCACATGATCGCCGAGTCCAAGGACATCCTGCACTGGATCGTCAAGCAGGGCGTGCGCTGGCAACCGTCGCTCGGCGGCACGCTCAGTCTCGGGCGGACCAATTCGTTCTTCCTCGGCGGCGGCCGGGCGATGCTGAACGCGCTGTATCTGACCGCCGAGCAGCTCGGCGTCGAAATTCTCTATGATGCCGAAGTGCTCGACCTCGAGATCGACAACGGCATGTTCCTCTCCGCCGTTCTCAAGCAGGGCGACGGCCGCGCCAAGGTAAGCGCCGCGACCCTGGTGGCGGCCGCCGGCGGCTTCGAGGCCAACATCGAGTGGCTGAAGCAGTACTGGGGCGAGGCCGCCGACAATTTCCTGATCCGCGGCACGCCCTATAATCGCGGTTCCGTCCTCAAGATGCTGTTGGCAAAAGGCGTGCAGGAGGTCGGCGATCCCACCCAGTGCCACGCGGTCGCGATCGACGCGCGCGCGCCGAAATTCGACGGCGGCATCATCACCCGACATGATTCGGTGGTGTTCGGCATCGTCGTCAACAACAAGGCCTTGCGCTTCTACGACGAGGGCGAGGACATCTGGCCGAAGCGTTACGCGATCTGGGGCCGCCTAGTCGCGGCCCAACCAGACCAGATCGCCTATATCATTTTCGATTCCAGCGTTCTCACCAGTTTCATGCCGACGCTGTTTCCGCCGATCAGGGCCGACAGCATCACTGAGCTGGCCGGCAAGTTCGATCTCGACGCGGCCGTGCTGGAGAAGACCGTCGCCGATTTCAACGCGGCCGTGCGGCCCGGCACCTTCGATCACACCATACTCGACGACTGCCGCACCGAGGGCCTGACGCCTGCGAAGACGCATTGGGCGCGGCGCATCGAGACGCCTCCTTACTACGCCTATCCGGTGCGTCCCGGCATCACCTTCACCTATCTCGGCACGCGCGTGAACAAACAGGCGCGCATGCTGATGACGGACGGCAAGCCCGCCGCCAACATGTTCGCCGCCGGCGAGATCATGGCGGGCAATGTGCTCGGCAAGGGCTATGCGGCCGGCATCGGCATGACCATCGGCAGCGTGTTCGGACGGATCGCGGGACGGGAAGCGGCGCAAAATGCACGGAACTAAAACGCTCGAGGAGGCCGACCGCCTGATGACGGTCTGCAATTCCTGCCGTTATTGCGAAGGCCTGTGCGCGGTGTTTCCGGCGATGGAGATGCGCCGCGCGTTTTCCGACGGCGACCTCAATTACTTCGCCAATCTCTGCCACGCCTGCGGCGCCTGCTACACCGACTGCCAGTTCTCGCCGCCGCATGAATACAACGTCAATGTGCCGAAGACGCTGGCGGCCGCGCGAGCCGAATCCTGGGCCGCCTATGCCTGGCCGCGCGCGTTTTCCGGCCTGTTCGCGCGCAATGGCCTCGCGATCAGCGTCATCGCGGCCTTGAGCGTGGCCGCGTTCATCTTCGGCTTCGCGGCGTTCACCGACCGGCAGGTGCTGCTCGGCATCCACACCGGCCCCGGGGCGTTCTACGCGCTGATGCCGCACAACGCGATGGCGGCGTTGTTCGGTGCGGCGTTCCTCTACGCGATCGTGGCGCTGGTGATGGGCATGCGCGCGTTCTGGCGCGACATCGGCGAGCCCGTGGGCTTACTCGCCGATCCCGGCTCGCTGTGGCAGGCGACGCGGGACGCGGGCGAGTTGCGCTATCTCGACGGCGGCGGCGTCGGCTGCTTCAACGAGGACGAGCGCCCGACCGACCACCGCAGGATCTATCATCATCTGACGTTCTACGGTTTTGTCCTCTGCTTCGCCGCCACCTGCGTCGCAACGCTGTATCACTATCTGCTGGCGCGCGAGGCGCCCTATGCGTGGTGGGACCTGCCGGTCGTGCTGGGCACGCTCGGCGGCATCGGGCTCCTGATCGGGCCTCTGGGCCTGCTGGCCGAGAGGTCAAAACGCGACCCGGCGCTGGTGGACGAGAAGCGCACCGGCATGGATGTCGCCTTCATCGTGATGCTGTTTTTGACGGGCCTCACCGGCATGGCGCTGTTGCTGTTGCGCGATACGGCGGCGATGGGGCCGCTGCTGGCGCTGCATCTGGGCGTGGTGTTCTCGCTGTTCATCACCATGCCCTACGGCAAGTTCGTGCATGGCCTCTATCGCTTCGTCGCGCTGGTGCGCTACGCGCGCGAGCGGCGGATGATGGGGCATACGGTTTAGTCCATCAACGTTATTGCGAGCGAAGCGAAGCAATCCAGCTTCGCTGCAGCAAAAGCTGGATTGCTTCGTCGCAAGTGCTCCTCGCAATGACGCCTTGAGAGTCGTGATTCGCATTTCAGACAGCAGACATGTGTCCGCATTCTCGCGGCGCGATTTTGCCCGAGCTTTGCGTTTCGTTGTCCCTCCGGAAGGAGGGAGCAGGGAATGCCGGATGCGCGCTGCACCCGCGGTCTCGTGTGCAAAGTTGTGCGAAAGAAAGCGCACACGAGCATACAGGTTCAGCGGAGGCACTCCGGCATTCCCTGCGCAATGGCTTTACGGCTTACTTCGAGCTCTCCCCGGAGAATCGGGCTTTGTTGTCTCCGTCGTCTGCGAAAAACTGGCGTATCCGTGCCCGGTCGGGCCGATTTGCCTTCCGCAGACTTGACGCCAACCACTGAGGCGTCAGGACCACACGACTTCGCCGTACGCTTCAGCATCGCCCGTCCGCACGCCCCAAGGATCGCTCACGAGCCACGAGGCCCGCCCTGCCATCCCATCGCGCGCCCGACGCTGCCGCGTCCACCGCATCCCATCCCGCGTTTCGTGACGATCGCGATACGCCCCTCTTGCCGGGTGGGTTGGGCGAACTGATAAAACTGATTTGCCCGACAGGTTAAGCGAAGTTTTGCCCGACGAGTTATTTTATCGCACCCACGGCCGGTATCCTTATTGGTCTCATTCCGCGGTTTTTTGACCTCTGCAATTGGCAAAGGTGTATCGATTTTCAAAATGATGGACGTATCCCGACACAAGTCAGTCGATACCCTTAGAGGCCACGTGCGCGACGCGGAGCTATTCAAGGTTCACGCGGGGGCTGGCTTGCTCTGATCGGGGCTGTGCGCCGCACATCTGCTCCGGCGTTTTTTGCGAACCGGGCCTTTGCACGGGCATTCTGCTCGGGCCGGATCTCTGCCCGCGCATTTTGCAAAGGACGGATTAGCCGGTGCCTTTGCACGTGCCGGACCTGCGGTCCGGGCTCTTGCGCAACCGGTGTTCGGGAATCTTGTGCAGGCTGTACAGGTTCTACAAGCTTTACGGACTCTACGGACTGTACGGGCTCTACAGACTGTACAGGCTCGACCTTTGCCCGTGCATCTTCCTCGGCCGCCCAGGCCTGGAGTTGCTTCAGCAAATCTTCGGCTGGCTGCTGACGGACTTCGGTCTGACTCTGATCGGCTGCTTCACGCGGGGAAGCCATTTCGTCGCCCTTCGGCACGTCTCTCGCAGTTGGCGGCAAAACCTGACGGTCAGCGGTTGTTTGAATCATTGGCGTCGGCTGACCGGCGCCATCCTGAGGTGCCGATGTGCCAATCAGGGAAGCCCTCGCTTTCGCAAAAAGCACGAGTGGATTTCCCGCCGACAGAACCGCGAACACGATCGCTCCCGCCGTTACGAACCAGATACTCGTCTTGAGGATTCGCGATGTAAATTCCGCTCTGTCCCACGCTCTTAACATGCCCGCCACGTCGGGTTCTTCGGTATCCGAGGGAATGAGCGGAACAAGATCGGTCCCCATGGTGATGTCTCCAAGCCAACGGCATCAGGTTCCTGTTGGCCAGTACTCTGCTATCGAAAGCCTCCGACGCCAGTTAGGAGAAACCTTGATTACATTGGGGCGGTGGATCGATCGGGCGCCATGAAACGGTCGTACCCCACGCCTCGATCGATAAAACGCGGCCGGAACCGGTGCCGGCCGTCTCGCACCGCCGCGCGCAACGAGGCCTGTACGGAACGACCCCTTATGGCGGATTGTGTTGAAGAAGTCGGTGGCTCAGCTGTTTGGGATGTTGGAAGGAACCGGGCGCGCGTGAGTTTGTTTGCTCTCAGGCCGGCATTGGGATCAGCATTGCCAGCTTTCGGAGGTTCTGGACGGTGGCAGCGAGGAGGAACTCGTCTTGAGCACCGGACGGACCTCTCAACCTGAGCCGATCGAGGCGCAGGATGCGCTTGAGATGCGCGAACAGCATCTCGATCTTCTTCCGTTCGCGTCGCGACCTGACATAGGCATCGGTTTTGGCGATTTCGCGCGCAACGTCTCGAGCCTTTTCGTGGATTGAACGCGGAACCTTGCGGGAGGGCATTTTCGGACAACACCGCGGCTTCAGTTCGCAAGCGTCGCAGTCATATTTGCTCGCCCGATAGAGCAGTGTCGTCCCGTCATTCACCAGGGTGCCGGTGGAAGCCAGCGCCTTGCCAGCCGGGCAGATGTAAACGTCGCTTTGGTGATCGTAGGCGAAGTCTTCCCTTGAGAACGTCCCGTCGGCACGGCCCGATTTATCGAACACCGGAATGTGCGGCTCGATCGCGCGCTCGTTGACTAACCACCCCAGCATCCCGGCTGATCCGTAGGCACTGTCGGCGGCCAGGCGCTCGGGACAGAGCCCGAGGCAATCTTCGGTGCGCTCAATCATTGTGCGTGCCGCACGGACCTCGGCCTGCCGGATAGCTCGCGTCGCCTCGACATCAACGATGACCGCCGCCTTCAGGTCGATCAGATAGTTGTTGGCGTAGGCAAAGAAGGCGTGCCCTTTGTGAGCGCCGGTCCATTGTGCGGCCGGATCCGATCTGGAGATGAACTTCGGTACCGTCTCGCTCGCCGCACCCCAGGCAGCCTCATCCAGGGTATCGAGATATTCCCGGACGGATCGGCGCGTCCTGGCGATTGCCTCCCAGTCAACATCCTCAGACCCGACAGCAGAGCGCTGCTTGTTGGCATCGGCGGCAATCAGGCTGGCATCGACCGCAAAGGCAGCCCCGTCGACCAGCCCTTCGGCCATGCAGCGCCGGACCACGGTCTCGAATAGCTTTCGCAGCAGATCGCAGTCACGGAAGCGGCCATGCCTATTCTTGGAGAAGGTCGAGTGGTCCGGAACCTCGCCGTCGAGGCCAAGCCGACAGAACCAACGGTAAGCGAGGTTCAGGTGAACCTCTTCGCACAGCCGACGTTCCGAGCGAATGCCGTAGCAGTAGCCAACCAGCAACATCCGGACGAGCAGCTCGGGATCAATCGAAGGCCGGCCAGTAGAGCTGTAAAATGGTGCCAGGTGGCTCCGAATGTCTGACAAATCGACAAAGCGGTCGATCGACCTAAGCAAGTGGGTCGCCGGGACGTGTCGCTCAAGTGAGAACTCGTAGAACAGCGCCGCCTGTTCAATCTGTCGCGGACCCATCATCGCTTCCGGCCTCCCCGCCTACGAGACCGAATGAATCAGCGAACTCCTTGCGCTTCAACAGGAGAGTTTTTCAACAATATCGGCGCTTAGCGGACGTCCTTTCGATCCTGATTGATGTCTGTTATTTGGGAGGGCGGACATGAGCAGACCTGCCGCTACTTCCGACAGTGAACCATGCGGATCTCGATCTTGACTCTGATGGACGAGGACGACCCGATCGACGAGATTTCACGGATCGAAGCGCGGCTCGATGAGCTTGCCGAGGTCTCCGAGCGGTGCCGAAAACTTATACTTGCTTCCAAGGCGGCAATCGCTGGCGGCGTCGCATTGATGCTCGTTACGATGCTCGGTCTACTCGGATCCAATCAGGTCACTGCCATCGGGTCGATTGCCGTGGTGATAGGCGGTATCGTGTCGCTCGGATCGAACGTCAGTACGTTGCGAGAGACGATGGCCGCTATGAGCGCCGCCGAGGTGCTCCGTTCGGATCTGATCAGCAGGATCGACCTTCGAGTGGTTGGTGACGGGACCATGAAACGGCTTTGACGTAGCGCGCGACGGAGAGCGTCCTCTCGGTGAGTGCATACTGGCCGATGTCTGCTTCTCTAATCGGCCCTTCGGGGTCAAGCGCTTTCAGACTATCCACCAATGCGGTGTCGATGTAGCTCGCGGGCTCGTGCTTCTCTTCGGAATTGGCACCGGGCCCTTCCATCATGGGGTTCGAGGACGAGGCGGAACAATCTCTTGGGCGACCTTGCCGTCGGAAGACGGCAGGTCCAAGCGGACATGCGAACTCACCTCATCCATCGTCCCGCGAGGGACATCCTTCCACTGCTCGGTGGAGCTCGGGTTTTCTCCTATCGGGTTTGATCCTGAACGACTTTCATGCTGCTGCCACGGCTTGCTCCCGGGTCCATCGGAACTCGGTGCCGTCAACCCAGATGCGGTGCATGATCACGGCCAGCCGGCGTGCCAGGGCCACGATCGCCTTTTTCATCCCGCGGCGCCTGGCGATCTGCATGGCCCAGGCCTTGAGCCAGGACCATTTTTTTGAATGCATCATGCTCTGAGCTGCTTCGTAGAGCATCGTCCGCATCATCTCATCGCCACAGCGCGATATTTTGCCGCTCCAATCGATCTCGCCCGATTGATACCTGGAGCAGGTTAGCCCAAACACCGCCCCGACTGACTTGGATTTGCGGAACCGGGCTGGCACATCGACGGTGGCGCGATAGGTCAGCGCCACCACGGGGCCGACACCGGGGGTCGTCATCAGGCGCCGGCATACCTCATCCTCCCGGACGATAGCCAGCAAGCGGCGGTGCAGGATGACGATCTGTTCACGGAGCACCCGCCGGACGATGAGCAGCGGCTCCACCAATACCGCCAAGTCGGGGATATTCTCGACAAGCTCCTGGATGCGGGCCTCGAACCTCACCTTGCCAACCATTCCGACCTTGAGCCCGAAGTTGCGCAAAGTACCTCGCAGATCGTTCTCGATGGCGATGGCCTTCGACTGCAGAAGCTTGCGATGGGTCAGCAGCATTCGCAGTTTTTGGCTGCGGAGCGTCTTTACATGCACCGGACGGTACAGTCCCACCCTGATCATCTGCGCGATGCCGCGCGCATCATTGCGGTCGGTCTTGTTGATCTGCGCCTTCAGCACCGCCTGCATGTGCCGCGTCTCGACACAGATCACTGGTAACTCGGCTTCGGCGAGAGCGCTGAACAGCCATTGCGATAACGGTCCGGCTTCCAGTCCGATCCGCTTGAAGCGGTAGGTGGGGTTCCCCAGAACCTTCAGCAGGGCTGCAGGTTCGCTCGCTACCTTCACTTCCTTCACGATCCTGCCCGTGTCATCCACAATGCAGATGCTGGTCTCCTTGACCGATACGTCCAATCCACCAAAATGGTCCATGCTGCGCTTCTCCTTCTGATGCTTGAGGCCGTCACCACGGACCTCGTTTTCACCATCAGCCTGAAGCGCAGCACCCAAAATCTTCAGCTATCCACAAGCTGGGCCGGCCGATTACACCATCTCTTGAGGTAAGAGAAGACATGGGCAGGACACTCGCTTATGGCCACTCTTGGCGCAAAGCGGTCCTTTTTCGTAAATCCCATCCCGCGCCGATTGCGCGAATCCGCCTACTGTCCGTCCACGGAGAAGGCGAGCAGCACGTTGCCGGGTGCTGTACCGTAATTTGTGTAGCCCGAGTTGGCGTAGAGGATTCCCCCGGCGATCACCGGTCCCGGCCCATCAAGCGAGCCGCCATGCGCCGACACACCGTTTATGGTCGCGTAGTCCTGCATGGTGTCGACGTCCCAGATGATCTCACCGCTCTTGGCGGCGTAGGCCCGCAGGTGGCCGTCCAGTCCTCCGGAGAACACCACGCCCGGGATCGCGGTCACCGCGGCCGACTGCGCAGGGCTGCATCCCTGCCGATCTCCGCAGCCGGGATGTGCGGTGTGCCAGACGATCTCGCCCGTCGCCTGCTTCATCGCATACAGCCCGCCGCCCTGGCTCGGATCGAGCTTCATGGTTGTCCCAAAGACCGATTTTTGTGCGCCGGCGGTGGCCGGCGGCACGGCCCTTATCCCGACATCCGACACCGCGACATAGACATTCGCATCGTCCGCAGCGGAGCCCCATTGCACGCCGCCGAGCGTGCTGCCGCGCCCTACCCGGCGTTGCCAGAGGATGGCGCCATCGCGATCCGGATCGAGCGCGTGCACCATGCCGGATTTCTGGCCGGCAATGAGCGCACGACGTCCGTCAGGCAGATCGACCAGGATCGGAGAGGAGCCGAAATCGAAATCGGGACCCTTGGTGCCGGGGCAGTTGGAGCGATACTGGCCGCTGCATGCGACATTGTAGGAATCATCCTCGGTCATCTGCCGCGACCATGCGAGCCGTCCGGTGGCGAGATCGAAGGCCACAAACGCGTCGGAGGTCGTGGAGGCCGGGTCCAGATAACTATCCCCCGTCGTCGCGTAGACCCGGTTTGACTTGAGGTCGATGGTCGGCGACGACCAGATCGCGCCGCCAGAGGGTGCGAAGAGCTGGACACCGATCTCATTCAGGCGGACTGGCTGGGCCGGCGCGCTGACATAGCCGCGCCACAGTACCTCGCCGGTCCGGGCGTCGAGCGCGGCAATCAGGCCGCGGAAGGTGCAGCAGGAGTAGCGTGGATCGATCGCCAATACCTCTTCAACAGAAGAGACTGGCACGTAAAGCACGTTATTGGCCAATGTCGGTGCGCCGGTGATCACGGCTCCCGCATGCGCATCGACCCGTCTCTTCCACAGCAGCTTTCCGCTCTCGGCATCGAGCGCATAAGCGTCACCGCGTTGATCGCCGAAATAAGCCGTCGTGCCGCGCTCATCCTCGCCGATAGTGATCGCGGTGCGTACGCCGAAGCCAGCGTCGAACACCCAGCGCTGGCAGCCAAGTCTGGCGTCCAGCGCATAGACCTTGCCCCCTGCACTGCCCACGAAGACTCGGCCGCCCCAGACCGTCGGCTGCGCATAGGCCTTGGTATCGCCAGGAAAGCCGAACGCCCATTTCAGCTTCAGGCGCGGAACGTTGTCCGGCGAAAGCTGGGCCATGGCAGCGGGTTGAAACCGGTGTTGGGCGACGTCGACGCCCCAGCCGTTCCAGCGTGGCAATGAAGCATCCGCAAGCACGGGGCCCGGCTCACCGCACCTGGAATCCGGCAGAGGCTGCTGCTGCTCCAGCGACACCCCGGCAAGATAGCGAACGATATCCTGAATTTCGCCTTGGCTCAGGTCGCGCCCCTGCTGGCTCATCATTCCGAACATCAGGGCAAAGCTCATCCGCTCGGGCCGGAATTGCCGCAGCGCGTTGGTGTCAGGCGCGCGTGCCACGCCACCCTCGTGGCACGATGCGCAGCGCGTGCGGTAGAGCGCTTCGCCTCGCGAACTCAGCGCCTCTTCCGCGCGATCCGGGAGAACGCCAGTGAGCAATATGCCCACTCCAAGCAGGAGGCGCGCTGCGAGAGTACATCCAGAGCGGTGCGTGGGCATACTCGTCATTGTCGCCTCCCTCGCATAGCTGGAACGCGCTTCCACAGCAGAAGATCAATCCCGCGCGGCCGTCAACGCCTAGCACGAAAAACAACCAGAGCGAACCTCTGGGATCCAGGATTGCCGATGGCGATCATCTCGCGATAAGGTCCCGTCACGGGCCGGCGCCAAATAGTGAGCGACGGATCGTAGCCACAAAATTCGCCGCGATCTCACCCAAATGCCGCTCCCGATTGGCCGCTTCTGGCGCGAAGCGGCTATTGGGTAAAAATCGCCGCCGCAAACCGACACCGTCCTGTGCGGCAACTTTCACATTGCAAGGAGAACCTTGAACCCGCCCCAAAACATCCGCTTGCCGTCGAACGGCATTGCCGGCGGATCCATTCCCAGGCGTGAGTCGCTCATGACGGCGGCATTGACGCGATCGCGATCCTCCCGCGACCGGTAGACGATCCACGAGAACACCACGACTTCATCGCCCTCGAGCTTCACCGCTTGAGGAAACGATGTGACCTTACCCGGTTTAACATCATCGACGACGCATTCGATGTATTCGAGAGCGCCATGCTCCTTCCAGATCGCGCCCGCTTTCGCGGAGAATTGCCTGTAGGCTTCGACGTTCCTGGTTGGAACGGGAATAACGAACCCGTCCACGTACTTGTCGGTCATGTTCATATGGGCTCCATCCACGTTCATCGGCCGTTCAAAGGGATTCCGGCAGATACCCGTCCCAAGGACGTTCCGCGCAGGCCCCCTCCGACAACATCACGAAAGACTTTCTTCGTGGCGCCTCCGTCTCCGCCCGGCTTGCGCTAAGCAGGGTTCGGGGCGCGGGCGGCTTCGATTGTTCCGGATCGCGACGCCTAGTGCACGCCGTAGCGCGCGAATTCCTCGGCGATATCGATCCGCACGGCCTTCGCGGCCGCGATGTCCTCCTCGCCCGAGGACGTCTTGCCGCGCCGGAGCTTCGCAAGCCCTCTGCCGTACAGCGCGTTCGCGAGCTTCGGGTCGATGCGCAGCGCGGCATCGTAGTCGGCGATCGCGGCGTCGGGGCGCCCGGCCTTCAGGTGGGCGAGCGCGCGGGAATCGTAGGTCGGGGCCGTATGCGCGCCCGCCCCGATCGCCTTGTTGCAGGCTTCCATGGCGGCCTGCGGATCGCCGGCCACCGCCCGGATCCAGCAGAGGCCGCTCCAGGCCCCTTCCATGTCCGCATTCAGACGGGTCGCCGCGGCGTAGTCGCTCTCGGCGCGCGCATAGTCGCCCTTCTTCAGCCAGGTCTCGGCGCGGTTTGCGAAGGCGCCGGCGTAGGCCGGCTGCAGGCCGATGGCCCGGTCGAAGTCCTCGATCGCGGCTTCGTATTCGCCCTTCTTCAGTCTCGTCGCGCCGCGGTTGTTGAAGGGCTTGACGAAGGCGGGGTCGATCGCGATCGCGCTATCGAAGTCGGCGACGGCGTGGTCATATTCGGCGTTCGCGGCGTAGGCAATGCCGCGGTTGTTGTAGGCGATGGCCAGGGACGAAGGTCCACCCTGGCCGGTCTGGATGAAGGCCGAACAGGCCTCGATCCTCGTCTCCGGCGAGGAGGCGCCGTTGCAAAGTTCGACGTTCCTGAACTGCCCTTGCTTCGGCTGCGCCGTCGCCGGCGCGAGCAGCAGCAGGACCAGGACGGGTGCCGCGACGAGCGGGGTCCTCAGCATCCGCGGCAGATGCCGAGTCCACGCTCGGCCCTCCGCTCCCTTACCGGGGCCGCGGCAGGCGCGGCCTTGCGCTTCTTCATGACGCTGTCCTTGCCCTCCTCGATCAGCGTGGAGAACCTGACAGTGCCGTCGTCGGAGATCTCGATGTGAGGCGTGGTGCCCCGTATTCCCATTGTCGCGACCGGGGTGTCGACCTTCATGTTGCCGGTCTTGGCGACGTTGCCGGCGACGAAGGTGAACGTACCCTTGGCCAGGCTGAAGAAGGTCGAATTGGACTTCCCCGCCGGATCGTAGACGAATTCGTTCATTTCCATGCTGGCGTTGCTCGACAGGTTGAACGAGCTGTCGTCGGCGAAGTTGATGCCGACCCGACCGTCGGCGCCGGTTTTGACCACGTCGCCGCGATAGACGGGATCGCCGACCTTCGCGCCGGCCTGGTCGTCGGACAGTCTGGCCTGAACGACCGCGGCGTCGGCATGCTCTATCATCACCTTGCCGACGGCGGTCACGACCTTGCCGATCGGCCTGACGTCCTGTGCCCGGGCGGGTTCCGACGGAGAGCCTGCCAGCGCAAGCAGGAGGCCCAGAAGACCCGCGATTATCGTGCGTCCCTCCATCCATCTTCTCCCGTTCAAAAAGCCCGGTTCCGCCGCGGCGGAATGATGGCGAACCGCGCGCGGCGGACCAGATCGCGCGGCGCGACTACGACTTTTTAGTCACCGCCGCCTTCCTTCCGGACGGCTCACTGTCAACAAATGGTGCATTTCGGATTGCCGAATCCCATCAAAATTTCGTGAGAGGTACCTTGGGATGGCAGGTGCGGCGCGTCGCGTCGAACCTGAGACCTCGCGGACAGACCTACATTCATTCAGTCAGTCAGTTCGGTCGGCCGTTTCGGCGGAAGCGGCAACATGCGAGGCCGGAGTATGTCGCTCGCACGGGTCTTCAGCGGTTTCCGGCTGATGCCGGGCCAACGCCTTCCGCCACCCGTCCGCATCCGCCATGGCGCCGACGGATCGGGCGGCGGATGGGCCGGCGGACTGTCCTTCGTCGCGCTGATCCTTTCCGCGCTCAAGGAGGCCCGGGCCGCAGACCCGGACCTCACCCTGTTTGACCACGACACCATCACCTACAAGGATTTCGCGCACGGCTCCTTCGAGCTCGTCACCAAGGAAGCCGTGCCGCGCCATATCATCGTGGACGACCCCGAGCAGACGGTCGTCCTCAGCAAGATCGGGTCCTCGGTCAGCTTCGCCCAGGTCGCGAACAGCGCCACGCGGATGGAAGACCTGCAGGCCCAGCAGCAGGACGTGCTCGCCAACTATGCGAAGGGGTACGGGCCGCACGGCTCCAGCACGCCTCCGGGCGAAACGGCAGATCCGGCGCTGCAGCCGATCAACTTCGTCGTGCCGGACGGGCCTGCGCCGCAGCACTCCCTTCCCGCGCTCGTGGTCCCCGCCATTTTGGTTCCGGAGACGCTTCTCATCCCGCCGACGCTGACGGTGGCGTCGGGCCCGGTCGAGATCGACACGGTTGCATTCGACGAATTCTCCGCGACCGTCGGCAGCTTCTCCGCCACCTTCGGTCCCGGCGGCGCGCCGATCTTCGGCATCGCAAGCGGCGCGGCCGGCCCGGTCCTGATCGGCGGTGCCACCTACGACGTCGAGAAGCCCGGTTCGTACGGGATCCTGTACCTGAACAGTGCGACCGGCGCCTACGCCTACGTGCCGAACAACGACGCCATCAACGCGCTGAAGGCGCCGACCACGGACAGCTTCACGATCACGGCCTCCAACGGCCTGGCGTCGGCGAGCCAGACCTTCACGGTGGACATCAACGGCACGGACGACGCGGCCGTCGTTTCCGGAGCCGTTGCCGGGTCCGTCGTCGAGGCCGCCGCCGGCGCGCATGGCGTTCCGTCGGCGAGCGGGACGTTGACCGATACCGACGTCGACGATCCGGCCAACACGTTCACGGCGGTGAGTTCGCCGCACGTGAGCGACCACAGCTACGGCAGCTTCACCATGACCGCCGACGGGCACTGGACCTACACGCTCGACGACAGCAATCCCGCAGTCCAGGCGCTCAACGTGGGCCAGACGCTCACCGACACCTTCACGGTGACTACGATAGGCGGCACTCCCCAGGTCGTGACCGTCACCATCCAGGGTTCCGACGATCCGGCCGTCATCTCCGGAGACACGCACGGTTGCGTGGTCGAGGCGGGCGGGGTCCACAACGCCACGCATGGCGTGCCGACCGCGGCCGGTCTATTGACCGATACCGACGTCGACGACCCGTCGAACACCTTTGTGGCCGTGAGCGGTCCGCAGACGAGTGATCACGGCTACGGCAGTTTCGTCATGACTACCGACGGACACTGGACCTACACGCTCGACGACGACAATTGCGCGGTCCAGGCGCTCAACGTGGGCCAGACGCTCACCGACACCTTCGTCGTCAAGACCGTCGACGGAACCGCGCAAACGGTGACGATCGCGATCGAAGGAAGCAACGACGCAGCAATCATCTGCGGCGACACGCACGGCTGCGTGGTCGAGCCGAGCCGATCCTGCGACCCTCCGCCCAGCGCGAGCGGCACCTTGACCGACAGGGACGTCGACAACCCGGACAACACGTTCGCGGCGGTGACCTGTCCGCAGACGAGCGATCACGGCTATGGCAGCTTCACGATGACGGCCTGCGGCACGTGGACGTATTTGCTCGACGAGCGCAATCCCGCGGTCAAGGCGCTGAACGCCTGCGACACGCTGACCGACACGTTCACGGTGACCACCATCGACGGCACGGCCCAGACGGTGACCGTGACCATCCAGGGCGCCGACGAGGATTTCCGCGATTTCCAACGCCAGGCGAATTCCTCCTCGTTCCAGTTCAAGGACGATGCCGGCCTCCAGCCTCCGAGCGTGAGCGCTCTGCCGGCCGATCCTTCCGCAGCGGCCGGTCCGCTTGATTCAGGGCACGGGTTTTCCCCGGAAGGCGGTGGACCTCCGGCCAATCAGGCGCCGGATGCCTTCCATTTCCCCAGCCACGAGGATGTCGCCGACGGCCGCGCCGCGATCGACGCCGCCTTCCATGCGCTGCATCACGACCTGATCGTGTGAGGTTCAGCGGAGGCACCGGCATTCCCTGCGCGATGGCAGCGACTTTTGCCGCACAGGATGACACCGTCATCGCCCGGCTTGACCGGGCGACCTAGTATCCCAGAGACGGCAGCGTCGTCTCCCTGGGCGGGTCCGCGAAAGTGTAGCAACGGCAGGCTAACATAGCTCCCGCTCTGCTTTAATGACCGGGATCTCCCACAAAATGAACGCGGCAGCGAAGTAGGTCGCAGGTCCGTTCTGGGTCTTGGCCGTGTAAAAACCCCTTCCCAGGGACGTCGGTGAGAAGCCGAGACCGGTTCGGTCTCAGGCCACGATCGCAGCCATCAGCGGCTTGGCCCCGACGATGTTCATGACCCGCGTCAGATTATAAGCCAGGACCGAGAGTGCCATCTCGGCGGCTACTTTTGGAAGCGTTTTGGCGAGGAAGTGTGTCGCTCCCATGCGGGCCTTCATCGTTCCGAAGGGATGCTCGACTGTTTCTCGACGCTGGCGCATGGCTTGTGGGTTTGCATCGAGGCGCTGCTGCACAGCTTCGAGCAGCTGCTCATGCTCCCAGCGCGTAATCCGCCGCTCTGGCCCGGTCGTGCATTGGGATTTGAGCGAACAATCTTGACAGGCTGTGGTCCAGTAGCGGCGCAGCCTCTTGCCGTCTTCCTCATTCGTGAAGCGATACGGCAAGCGCTCCCCAGCTGGACAGCGATAGGCGTCCTCCTTGGGCAAATAGACGAAGTCCTGCTTGCCAAAGCGACCATCCGACTTGGCACCCGACGTCAGCGGCTTAGGTAGCGTTACGGTGATGCCGGCCTCGTAGCATGCAAGGATCTCCGGACTGCTGAAGTAGCCGCGATCGGCAACGGCCTCCAGCGTCTCCGTCCGCAGAACAGCCTTTGCCTGCTTGGCCATGTTAGCAAGTTGTGCCCGATCTGAGCCGCTGTTGGTTACCTCGTGCGCCACAATCAGATGGTGCTCGGTGTCGACGGCGACCTGAACGTTGTAGCCGACGACGCCGGAACCGCGGCCGCTTGTCGCCATCGAGCGGCTGTCGGGGTCGGTTAGCGAGATTTGCTGATCGGGCGAAGCGAGCATCTGCTTCTCGTAGACGGCAAGCTTGCCCATCTCCTCCTTCAGCTTCGTCAGCTTCTCGGTAAGCCTTGTTACCTTCGCGGCCAGCGCCTCCGTCGGCTCCTGCCGGTCGGCCGTGTCAAGTTGGCTGAGATAGCGCGCGACGCTCTCCTCCAGCTGGGCACGCCGCCGTTCCACCTTCGCCCGTGTGAAGTTCTTGTCCCGGTTGTTCACGGCTTTAAACTTGCTGCCATCGATGGCGACGCTCGCCGTCGCGAGAAGGCCCATCTCACGGCAGAGTTCGACGAAGCGCGCACATACCTTGCGTAGCGCCAGGCCATTGTCTTTGCGGAAGTCCGCGATCGTCTTGTGATCAGGTGCGAGCCGACCCAGCAGCCACATGACCTCGACATTGCGGCCGGCTTCTCGTTCGAGCCGCCGGCTCGACTGAACCCGGTTCAGATAGCCGTAAATGTAAAGCTTAAGGAGAACCGAGGGGTGGTACGATGGCCGACCGGTCGCCGCCGGCTCCACTCCCCCAAAGCTCATCTCAGCCAAATCGAGAGCACCGACAAACACTTCGATCACCCGAACGGGGTTGCTCTCGTCAATGAAATCATCGAGGCATTCGGGCAATAGCGTCCATTGCCCACGATCCGCCTCTTCAATGAAGCGCCTCATCAATTCCCCCGCAGAATCACGAGAGAATCATAGCAGCAGCACAGCGTTTTCACACAGCCAGGGTCAATCGCGTCGATTGTGCCATGTCGGCGGGATGCCGGTTTGGGGGCCAATCCCTACAGATCCACCACCACGTAATCGCTCTCGACCGACACAGCGATGGTCTCCGCCACATAGGGCCCCTTCACTACGTTCGAACCCGGCTCGACGTGAGCCGGATAGGCTTTGGCGCGGAAGCGCTTGGGGTCGCAATAGGACTGGCCGGTGCGGATATCGAATTCCCAGCCGTGCCAGGGGCACCGGATGATCTCGCCGAGTTTTGTATATTCGATCTCGCCGGGATCGGAGGATTGCGCGAGCCCGATCAGCGGTCCCTCGCACAACGCCGCGCCCTGATGCGGGCAGCGGTTCAGCAGGCCGAAGAACTCGCCGTTGATATTGAAGATCGCGATCGGGCGTTCATCGATGGTGAGAAATTTTCGCGTGCCCGGCGGCAGTTCATCCACGGGGGCAATGACGTGACGAGTTATGTTGTTTTCTGACGCATGATCTGTTCGAAAAACCGGCTTCCACTTTTTCGGATCACGCTATGCGAGACCGTAAAGCTTCAATGCGTTGCCGAGATAAAACGCCTCGCGGTTGGCGTCGCTGACGCCAGCCGGCAGCACCCGCGACGGCTCGTCATAATCCCAGTGCGGATAATCGGTGGCGAACAGCAGTTTGTCCCAGCCGATCCAATCGATCAGCTGGAACAGATGTTCGCGCTTTTCCGGATCTTCCATCGGCTGCGTGGTCCACCAGATGTGGTCGCGAATATATTCCGACGGCTTGCGCCTGAGATGCGGCACCTCGCTGTGCAGCCGCTCGAAGCTCTTGTCCAGCCGCCACGACAGCGACGGCGCCCAGCCGAAGCCCGCCTCGACCATGATCATCTTGAGTTTGGGATGGCGCTCGAACACGCCCTCCAGAACGAGACTCGCAAGCGCGGTCTGCTGGCACTGCGAATGGCCGACCATCTCCTCGATGTAATAGCTCGGCCAGCCCGAGGCGGTGATCGGATTGCCGCCGAAGCCGAAGGCGTGGACGCCGACCGGAAGCCCGACTTCTTCGGCGGCCTCGTAGATCGGCCAGTAGCGGCGCTGGCCCAGCGGCTCGACGTTGCGACTGAGCAGCAGCACCTGCACGAAGTTCGTATCGCCCGCGCGCTTGCGGATTTCGGCGGCCGCGGCCACTCCGTCCTCGTTGGCGACCACCACAGAGGCCTTCAGGCGCTTGTCCTTGCTGGTCCATTTCTCGATCTGCCAGTCGTTGATCGCCGAGCAGATCGCGGCGGCAAGATCCTGGTTGCGGAGACCCTGTCCGGTAGCGAGCGGATTGAGAACGCCCAGCACGACGTTGTTGGGGTCGAGGTGTTGGGCTTGCATGAACGACAGCGACGATCCCTGCGGGCCGCCTTCCGGCGGATAGGCGTCGCGGCGCGAGGCGTTGGGCTGCGCCTTCGGATAGGGCGGACCTTCCATCATGCCCTGATAGGCATGCTTGCCGTAGGTTTCGAGATGGGCGTGCCAGCGTTTCGCCAGCCAGGGATAGAGTTCGGTCGCGGTCGCGCGCGCCGGATGGATGTCGCAATCGGCGATCGCGGTCTTGGCATGAACGGACGACGCCTGCTCCGGGCGGTCGCGGAACTGGATGTTCATGGCGTGGTCTCCTGGTGCGCCGCTTGCTTGAGCCGGCCGTAGGTCGCATGGGGATTGTCGATCATGATCTTGCGCACGAGATCGGACGAAATTCCCTCCGGCAGCGCCGCGTTGCCTTCAAACTGCCAGTGCGGATAATCGGTGGAGAATAGGAGCAATTCATCCGACTGCATATGGTCGAACAGCCGATTCAGGACTTGCGGATCCGGCGGCGCGTCGATCGGCTGCAGCGAAAAACGGATATTGCTGCGCACAATCTCCAGCGGCGCCCGATCGACCCACGGCGTCTCCATCCGGATCCCGCGCCAGAACTTGTGCAGCCGCCACAGGAACGGCGGCAGCCAGGTGAAGCCCGATTCCAGCATCACCATTTTCAGGTTCGGATGCCGCGCGAACACGCCCTCGACGATCAGGCTGGTCAGTTGAGTTCTGGAACGCCTGCGCCTGCGCGACGTAGTCCTCGATGTGGTAGGAGCCCCAGCCGACCGAGGTCGGCGGATTGTGATAGCTCGAGCCGGCGTGAATGCCGATCGGCAATCCGAGCCGCTCGGCGGCGGCGTAGATCGGCCAGTACGCGCGCTTGCCGAGCGGCATGTCGCCCATCACCAGCATCAGCACCTGCACGAAACGCCTGTCCTTCGCGCAGCGCTCGATCTCGGCGACGGATTTTTCCACGCTCTGCACGGGGATCACGATCGAGCCGCGCAATCGCGCGTCCTTGTCGAGCCATTCCTTTGCCAGCCAGTCGTTCAGCGCCCGGCAGAACGCGACCGCCATATCCTCGGAAAACACCATCTGCACGCCGTACAGCGGATTGCAGATGCCGAAAGCCGTGCCGAACGGATCGAGCGCCTGCGCCTGCATATCCCTGAGATTCGAGCCCGGCTTACCCTTCGCCGGCCGCCAGTCCGGCCGCGACGAGATCGGCGAGTTGGTGGGATAGGATTGCGAGACCAGGTCCGTCATGCCGCGCGTGGTGACCTGATCGCGCCAGTAGTCGTTCATGTAGGGCAGCAGGCTGGTCAGGTGAGGAACGGCTGGATGCAGATCGCAATCCACGCCGCCCGCGATCGGTGACGTCATGACCTCTGGTTTCCTCGCATCGCAGCACCCGTTGAATCCGGCGCGTGTCGTTCGCTTGCCAGCATAGGGGCCGCCGGCCCGGCAGTCCATCGGCGAGCCCGCCGATCCCTATTCGGCACCTATGCAATCCTGTGCTAGGACATCCCTCAAATCGA
Source organism: uncultured Alphaproteobacteria bacterium (assembly GCA_963831585.1). Lineage (GTDB taxonomy): Bacteria > Pseudomonadota > Alphaproteobacteria > Rhizobiales > Xanthobacteraceae > Bradyrhizobium. Next base: position 81,376 of record CAWHRA010000016.1, read on the forward strand.
TCCGGGGGGCTGCTATGCACAAGGTTAAATTGGCCGTCGTCGCCGCCATGTTGGCGCTGTCGGGCGGGGTGTTCGCGCAGACGCCATCGGCCGCGCCGCCACCGCCGGATTTCTCGAAGGTCGAGATCAAGACCACCGATCTCGGCGACGAGGTCTACATGCTCGAGGGCCAGGGCGGCAACATCACCGTGGCGGTGTCGAAAGAGGGCATCATCATGGTGGACGGCGAGTACGCGCCGCTGCACGACAAGATCAAGGCTGCGATCGTGCTCGTCTCCAGCCAGCCGATCAAATATCTCATCAACACGCATTTTCACGGCGACCACACCGGCGGCAACGCGCCCTTCGCAAAGGACGGCGCTACCATCGTCGCCCAGGAGAACGTCAAGAGCCGGCTCGCCGCCGGGGCCACCAACGGCCTGACCGGCGCCAGGACGCCGCCCGTGGCGCCGGACGCGCTGCCGGCGAAGACCTATGCCGCGACCTACAAGATCAGGCTGCGCGGCCGCGTCGCCGACCTCAAGCATATCGCCAACGCGCACACCGACGGCGACACCTATGTCTGGTTCAAGACCGCCAATGTGCTGTCGACCGGCGACACCTTCACCAACGGCCGCTATCCCAACATCGATTTCGCCAATGGCGGCAACATCAAGGGCATGATCGCGGCCACCGACGCCTATCTCAAACTCGCCAACGCCAAGACCCGCATCGTGCCGGGCCACGGGCCGATCGCCGACAGGGCGGCGCTGATCGCCTACCGCACCATGCTGGTTACCGCGCGCGACCGCATGGGCGAAACTGGTCAAGGAGGGGAAAAGCGAGGACGATGTGGTCGCCGCGAAACCGTTCGCCGATCTCGATGCGAAATGGGCGCCGACCGAACTCGCGGCCAAGAATTTCGTCCGCGTGGTCTATCACTCGCTCGCCGACAGATCGGACCAGACGCCGTTGCTGAAACGAATCCTGCACAGGACCTGAGTTGACATGAAAGACCTGGTTGTGATCGCCGAAAAGATAGCCGCGAAACTGATCGAGCGGCGGCAGACCATCGCGGTCGCGGAATCCTCCACCGGCGGGCTGATCTCCGCCGCGCTGCTCGCGGTGCCGGGCGCGTCGGCTTATTTCCTCGGCGGCGGCGTGATCTACACGCGCGACGCCCGGCGGATCCTGATGGACATCCCGGATGACGCGATGAAGGGCATCCGCTCGGCCTCGGAGCCCTACGCCAAATTGCTGGCGGGCCAGATCAGGCAGCGCCTTGCCACCGATTGGGGTCTGTCGGAAACCGGCGCCACTGGACCGACCGGCAACCGTTACGGCGACGCCGCCGGCCATAGCTGCATGGCGGTCGCGGGGCCGCAAGCGCAGGTGATCACGCTGGAGACCGACAGCAGCGACCGGCTTGCCAACATGCGGGTGTTCGCGAGTACGGCGCTGGATCTGCTGCTGCAGAATCTGTCGCGGTAGATTGTCGTCCCGGCGAACGCCGGGACCCATAACTACAGGCGTTCGTTGTGGCGCGAAAGCCGTCGAACAGCAACTCCGACAACACGCGTCACGGCGTATGGGTCCCGGCGTTCGCCGGGACGACAAAAAGTGTGCACGATGTTCGCCATATGCCGCAACCGGCAATCAAGGTTTGGCTTTGCTCTCGCCGGCCGTCAGTGCAACGGAGGCCTCGGTCGTCAACAGGAGGAACGTGAATGTCTCCTGAAGATAGAGACGAACCGTCTTGTCGTCATCACCCAGATAGCCGATCGACACATCTTCTCCGAGATAGAGACCAAAATCGCCGCCGCGCGTCGTCAGCACGAAGGCGCCCGAGATCGCCGGCGCCCAGATGATCTCGCCGTCCACGAGTTCCCTGATGTGCCGCATGACCGGATAACCGTGATCGCTGCTCTCGCTGAGCGCAATATAGGCCTCGGCACCCAGCACGACCGAATAGGGACCGTTGACGCCTTCGAGCCGCAATTGACCGAGTGCCTGGGCGATGACGTCGGGATAGGCGCGCACGTCGGGCGGAAGGGTCAGGACCGGATTGCTGCTTCCCTCGCGGATGCCGCCGATATCAGCCGCGGGGTAACCGTCGAAGATCGCCCGGTCCTCCGCAAAGGCCAGAAGCCGCGCGGCGTCCTTTGCGGGCTGCCAGTCGGAATCGTTGGAGCCGCGCTCCACGTCGTCGATCTGCTGACGATCCAGTTCAAAGGGAACGCGAAGTTCGACCAGCGGCCTGACCTCACGCTGTCGCGCCAGGATTCCGCTTCCCGGCGCGGCGACATTGCGCAAATGTCCGGTGCCGATGGCGGAAAGCGCAACCCCACCCGGCCCCTGCACGTCGACGACGCGCCGCCCGGCAAGGTAGCGCTTGATGGTGCGCGACGTCTCCTCCTCGATCTCTGACCAGGCCGCGTCGGATATCGGAGCAAGCTCGCGGTGAAGATTATTCATGAGGCAGGGTCTCCTTTAAGCGAACCAATCTCGAGCGAACCGTCACGTTTCGGCACGGGCTTTGGCGCTTCAACGGTCGGCGCTGGTGAAAGTCCCGCAAGCTGATCGTCGGCGGCGATATTTTCCAGGAAGGTCGCGGACGGCACGAAGAACAAATTGCCGGTTTTGGCGACGCTGAAATCGAGCAACCGATCGTAATTGCCGGGAGGTTTCCCCACGAACATGTTTTCGAGCATCTGCTCGATGGTTCGCGGCGAACGCGCGTAACCGATGAAATAGGTGCCGAATTCCTGCTCGGCCGCGCGGCCGAACGGCATGTTGTCGCGGATGATCTTGACTTCCTTGCCGTCCACCACGACCTTGGCGAGCGCGTTGTGGGCGTAAGCGGGTTTTGCGGCGTCATCGAGCTCGATGTCGGCAAGCTTGGTGCGGCCGATAATGCGTTCCTGGGTTTCGGTGGACAGCGCATTCCAGCCAGCCAGATCGTGCAAATATTTTTGTACGATCACATAGGTGCCGCCGGCGAAGTCAGCGTCTTCGGCGCCGACATAGGCGGCATCGACCGCGGCCTGCCCCGCCGGGTTTTCCGTGCCGTCGACAAAGCCGATCAGGTCGCGGTCGTCGAAATAGCGAAAGCCGTGCACCTCGTCGACCGGCGAAACGGCGCCGCCGAGCTGGGACATGATCTGGGTCGCCAGTTCGAAACAGAGGTCGATGCGCCTGGCGCGAACGTGAAAAAGGAGATCACCGGGCGTCGCCACCGCATGACGCGAGGCCGCCTTGATCTCCCGAAAGGCGTGCAGTTCCGCCGGCCGCGGCGGGCCAAACAGCCGGTCCCAGGCGTCCGATCCGATCCCCATCACGCAGGAGAGGTTTCCCTCGATATCGCGGAAGCCAACCGCACGGACCAATCCCGGGAGGCCGCTGCAGAACGAGCGGACCGCCGCTCGGTTTGCCGTACCTGGGTTGATCGTGACGACCAGAAAGATCGCGGCACGGGTCAGGTCCTGAACCACCAACTGGGATACGGGAGCGGGGCCCGACGCGGTCATTGGACCTGCTCCCTTCGTCGTGCCCCGTCAAAGGAAACCATTCGCCATACGCCTGATCTATGCGGAATTGACCACGAAAAGAACGACCAGCCCGCGGCGCCTGCCGCCTCCATGCCCCCCCGACCTCGAGGTCGGCGGTGTCCCGCCAGTTTATCGGCAGTATACGGAGATCTCACCCAGGTCGACCGCCCGATTCAGCGTCGGGCCGTGCCTTTAGACAAAAATTTGGCGTTTCTGAATATCCGTTTCTGGTGCAAAGTCGACATTCGCCAAGGGCCTTCAGCCCAACGCTTCGGAGCAAGTTGCGATGCGCCGCCCACGCTCTGTCACATTGCCACTCGTCCTTGCTTTGGCCGGCTGGCTGCCATTGGCGCACGCCGAGGAAGCGGCGAGAACGGAGAGCGATCGCAGCGAAGCCGCGCCTGGGCCCGTGTTTTCGGACACCGGCCCCGATGCCGCGGCTTACGGCGCCGCGGCCGGCTTTCCGCCTGGCACGCGCGCGACGTCCAGCCAGCTTGAACATCTCGTCAGCACCTACAGCCATTTCGACGAATTGTTTTCGGCGCGACCGGTGCGGCGGGCGACGACGCCATGGCTGTTCAAGCGGGCGCCCGAGCCAGCCATCTCCTACCAGTTCAAATCGGATCGACGCTCGATCGACGATTACCTCGGCCGCAACCCGACGACCGGACTTTTGATCGCAAAGGACGATACAATTCTGTACGAGCATTATCAGTACGCGCGCACCGATCGTGACCGCTTTCTTTCGCAATCCATGGCAAAGACGATCACCGCGATGCTGATCGGCATCGCCGTCTCCGAGAACAAGATCCGCTCGATCGACGACCCGGTCTCTGCTTACGTCCCCAGCCTTGCGGATACGGAATATGGCAAGACGCCTATTCGCGACCTGCTCCACATGTCGTCAGGCGTCGCGTTCACTGAAAACTATGATGGGCAGGATGATATCGCGCGGCTCGGACGCGATCTCTTCGGCGGGGCGGGAAAGGATCCCGTCGCCAGCGTTGCCCAATTCAACACCCGCATCGTTCCGCCTGGAACCAAGTGGCACTACGCCAGCGTCGAGACGGAAATCCTGGGACTTGTATTGCGAGCCGCGACCGGCGAGCCCGTTGCGGATTATCTTCATGACAGGATTTGGCAGGCGATCGGCACCGAAGCCGACGCGTCATGGGCGATGGATGGCACCGGCCAGGAGATCACCTTCTGCTGCTTCAACGCAACGTTGCGGGACTATGCGCGATTGGGCCGGCTGCTTGCCCATGACGGCGCATGGGAGGGGCGTCAGCTGGTTCCACGGCAATGGCTGCTCGACGCCACCACGGTGCAGCCGCCCGACGGCTATCTCGCTCCGGGAAAAGCCACTCCCTACTTCGGCTACGGATACCAGGTGTGGCTTCTGCCCGGCGAGCGCCGCAGCTTCGTCCTGCTCGGAATCCGCGGCCAGATGATCCTGATCGATCCGGCCTCCAAGCTCGTGATGGTGCACACCGCCGTCCGCGGCAAACCGTCCGAGCCGGGCGCCCTTGCCGAGCCCCTTGCCCTGTGGCGCGGCGTGGTCGGGCAGTTTGGAAAATGATCAGCGGATGAAGGGACCGTTCGCCGGGAATCACTTCTCCCGGAACGCGCGCATCAGCTGGTCGCTGAGCGGCTTGATCAAATAGGACATCAAGGTGCGGTCGCCGGTCTGCACGAAGGCTTCGACCGGCATGCCGGGGATCAGCCGGGCGTCGCCCAGACGCGCGATCTCCTCCGGCGGCATCGAGACGCGGATCGTGTAATAGGATTGACCGGTGCGCTGGTCGGTGGTGACGTCGGGCGAGACGCGGGTAACGACGCCGTTCAGCTCCGGCGTGGTGCGCTGATTGAAGGCCGACAGCCGCAGCAGCGTCTTCTGGCCGATCTGCAGCTTGTCGATATCCTGCGGATTGACCTTGGCCTCGGCCCTGAGATCGTCGGTTTGCGGAACGATGGTCATGATGGCGTCGCCGGCGGTGATTACCCCGCCGACGGTGTGCACCGTGGATTGCAGCACCATGCCGTCCTGCGGGGCGCGGATGTCGGTGCGCCGCAACTGATCTTCGGCCGTCACCTTGCGCTCGACATATTCGCCGATTTTGTCGTTGGTCTCGCGCAGATCCTTGGAGACGTCGCTGACCATGTCCTTGTCGACCTGGATGATCTGCAGCTCGGTCTCGGTGATCTTGCCCTTGGCCTGCGCGCGCGATGCGACATACTGGGCGCGCTCGCCGTTGAGCCTGGCCGCGTCGCGTTCCAGCGTGGTCAGGCGCGTCAACTGCACCAGGTGCTGATCGTAGAGCTGGCGAACCCCGGTCAGCTCCTTTTCGACCAGCGCGATTTCCTGATTTTTCGCCGTCTCCTGCGCCGTCAGGCCGGCGATTTCCTCGTTCAGCTGCGTGATACGCTCGTGCAATTGCGCCTTCTGGCCGATCCTGCCGTTGACCCGCACCTCGAACAGCTTGCTCTCGCTGGCGATGATGGTCTTGACGTCAGGGTCAGCGGCGCGGTCGAGCAGCATCTTCGGAAACACGATCTTGTCGAGACCCTGCTGTTCGGCCTGCAGCCGGGCGGCCCGCGCCCACAAGCCATCCAGATTCTTGGTGACGATCGCGAGGTTCGCCTTGGTGACGGTGTCGTCGAGCCGAACCACCACCTGCCCGGCCTTGACCAGATCGCCGTCTCGCGCGAGCACCTCGCCGACGACGCCCCCGGTCGGATGCTGCACCTTCTTCACGTTGGATTCGACGACGATCTGTCCCGGCGCGATCAGCGCGCCCGAGATTTCCGCGGTCGAGGCCCAGCCGCCGAGCCCGCCGGCCAGAACGACGACGATCGCAAGCCCGATGATCAAGTGCAGCCGGATCGACCCCAGCGCTCCCTTCTGCTCGATTCCGCGCCAGATCATGATTTGGCAACCCCGCCCTCGGAAACGATCTTGATCGGCGTCGGCGGCGCGACCCGCTGCAGCACCTGCCCGAGCACGGTTTCCTTGGGGCCGAAGGCCTGCATGCGGCCGTCCTTCAGGACCAGCAACTGGTCGACGCCCTCGATCCCGATCGGCCGGTGCGCGACCACCACCACGATGGCGCCGCGCTCGCGCGAGGCGCGCACGGCGCGCGTCAGCGCCTCGTCGCCCTCGGTGTCGAGATTGGAATTGGGTTCGTCGAGCACGATCAGGAATGGATTGCCGTAGAGCGCCCGCGCCAGCGCCACGCGCTGTGCTTGCCCCGCCGAAAGCGCGGTGCCCTGCTCGCCGATCTGGGTATCGTAGCCGTCGCGCATCTTGATGATCATCTCGTGGACGCCGGCTTCCTTGGCGGCCGCGATGATGGAATCAGCTGATGCTTCGGGATCGAAGCGCGAAATATTCTGCGCGACGGAGCCAGCGAACAGTTCGACGTCCTGCGGCAAATAACCGACGTGGCGGCCGAGCACGTCGGACGACCACTGGTCGAGCGCCGCGCCGTCGAGCCGGACCTTGCCCCGCACCGGGTGCCACACGCCGACCAGCGCGCGCACCAGCGAGGATTTGCCGGAGCCGCTCGGCCCGATCACGCCGAGGCCATTGCCGGCGACGAGCGCGAAGGTCACGTCCTGGACGATGACCCTCTGATCGCCCGGCGGCACGATCGCGACGCCTTCGACCGACAGGCGGCTCGATGGATTCTGCAGCAGCGTCTGCTGCACCGGCGCCGGGACCGATTCAAGCAACCGGTTGAGGCGATGCCAGCTCTGCCGCGCGGCGACGAAACCCTTCCAGTGCGCAATCGCCAGATCGACCGGCGCCAGCGCCCGCGCGCTCAGGATCGAACCCGCGATGATGATGCCCGCGGTCGCCTCCTGGTGGATCACCAGATAGGCGCCGACGGCGAGCACCGCCGACTGCAGGGTCATGCGCAGCACCTTGGCGATCGCGCCGAGACCACCGGCAACGTCGGCGGCGCGCTGATTGCCCGCGAGATAATTCTGGTTGGCTTCGCTCCAGCGCCGGGTCAGCCGTCCGGCCATGCCCATCGCGACCAGAACTTCCGCGTTGCGCCGGCTGGTGGCGGCCAGATCGTTACGGCGAGCCGCCAGACCCATGGCCTCGCGCGCCGGGGCGCGCGACAGATATTCGGTGAGGACAGTCAGGCTGACCAGGATGATCGCGCCGACCAGGGCGGTGACGCCGATCATGACATGGAAGGCGAAGCAGATCGCCAGATAGAACGGCAGCCACGGGAGATCGAACAGCGCCCCCGGGCCCATACTGGAAAGGAACGAGCGAACATTGTCGAGGTCGCGCAGCGGCTGCAGGCCCTCGTTGCGTCCGCCGACCATCAGCGGCAGGCGCACGATGGTGTCGAACACGCGGGCGTTGAGAGCTTCGTCGAGCGAGGTGCCGATGCGGCCGAGGATTCGCCCCCGGATCAGGTCGAGAACACCCTGGGCCATGTACAACCCACCGGCGAGGATGGCGAGCCCGACCAGCGTCGGCACGCTGCGGCTCGGCAGCACCCGGTCGTAGACTTCCAGCATGAACAGCGAGCCGGTCAAATACAGCAGGTTGATCATGCAACTCATCGCGCCCACGCCGATGAAGGCGCTGCGGCAGGCGCGCAGCGCATCACCGAGTTCGGAACGCCGGACACCGGGAACGGCTGCCATTAAATTCGATCTCTCAAAAGGGGTACGCGAACCCTAACCTACCGAGGTTGCGCGATTCCTAATTTACCGATTTTTCCCCCTAACGTCCATGGAAGTCGCGCTAATTCAGGCGTTTCCGGCGTCCTGGCCCGGCCGGATGCGGGCCTCGAAACGGGACTGGTGCGACCAAACAGGACGCGGACTACCGTTCCGGACGGTCGCTCCCGCCCTGTGAGCGCCCGGTCTGGCCGGATACCGCAACCGGGCCCATAGGAACCTAACCGGCACCCGTGACTTGTCAGATATCCCAGCCAATATCATCGGAGCGATCATGATCCGCTGCCTTATCGGAATTGCCGCCCTTGCCACCGTCGTGGCGTTGCCCGTCGTGGCGCAGGCCCAAGGGGGTACCCGGCGGGATTGAGCGGGGCTCGAGAGACGGCGAGCGAGCCGCCGGTCCTGTCGGCGCCGTGGTCGGCGGCGTCATTGGCGGCGTGGTCGGCGGCGTCGCCGGGGTTCTCGGCGTCGATGAACGCCCGCGCTTTCATGAATATGTCGTCCGCGAGCACCGCCCCTCCTATCACTACGGCAGCGATGTCCGGGTCGGCGCGGTCCTGCCGGAGGAAGGCGTCACCTACTACGAGGTGCCGCCGGAATATGGCGTGCGCGAGTATCGCTACACCGTCGTGAATGACCGCACGGTGCTGGTCGATCCGCGCACCCACCGGATCGTGCAGGTCGTCGAGTAACGAGTTGCATCGAATGGGGACCACCCATCGGGATGGCCCCCGTTTTTATGCCCCGAATGAGCGTCAAAATCGGCCGCCGGTTCGAACCAGCCGCACGATCAGCAACAGCACGACGGCGCCGATCGCGGAATCGATGATCTTGGCGACCAGGCCGACGCCGAGGTGAATGCCGAGTTTCGGAAACAGGAAGCTGGCGACCAGCGCGCCGGCAATGCCGATGACGATATCGCCGATCAGGCCGAATCCAGTGCCGCGCACGATCTTGCCGGCGAGCCAGCCCGCAATCAGGCCGACGAACAGGATAACGAGAAGGCTTTCATTGGACAGATACATCGGAACAGCTCCCCCAGGTTTTCACGCGACATTCGCTGAACGGCGCGCGAACCTATCGAACATCTTCCGGTGTGACTATTCCAATCTGGAAAGCGCGGACGTGCCGAGCCGCCGGCATTACGTCGCGGCGACAATTTCCTGGCGTTCAGCCAGGATGCATCTTGCGATCCGGTCCGGCCCGACCCGCAAATTGGGCGGGCGTTGCTCGACGCAGCGGGCCTCCGCAAAGGCACAACGTGGCGCGAACGAACAACTGACCGGTGCGCGATCGAGCGAGGGCGGCGTTCCCGGAATCGTCTCCAGCCGCTGGCCGCGTTTGGCGCCGTGGACGGTGGAGGCGAGCAGGCCCTTCGCATAGGGGTGGATCGGCGAGCGCACGATCTGCCTAAGCGTGCCCTGCTCGACGATCTCTCCGGCATACATCACGGCGACGCGGTCGCAGATTTCGACGGCCACGCCGATATCGTGGGTGACGAAAATCACCGACATACCGAACTCGCGCTGCAGTTCGCGCAGCAACAGCAGGATCTGGATCTGCACGGTGGCATCGAGCGCGGTGGTCGGCTCGTCCGCGAGCAGGATTTTCGGCTTGCAGGCGAGCGCCAGCGCGATCATCGCGCGTTGCCGCATGCCGCCGCTCATTTCGTGCGGATAGGCCTCCAGCCTTCGTTTGGCCGAGGGAATCCGCACCACTTCCAGCATCTCCAGCGCCCGCGCCATCGCCTCCGTCTGGCTCTTGCCCTCATGGCGCATCACGGTTTCGGCGATCTGGGCCCCGATGGTATAGACGGGATCGAGCGCCAGCGCCGGCTCCTGGAAGATCATCGAGACGGTTTGGCCGCGAAACGCCGACAGTTGTTCCTCATCGAGCGCCAGCACGTCGCGGCCGAGCACTTTGACGCTGCCCGAGATCTGCGTCCGCTTCTTCGGCAACAGCCGCATCAGCGCGCGCAAGGTGACGCTCTTGCCGGAGCCGGACTCGCCGAGCAGGCCGAGCACTTCGCCCTCGCCCAGCGAAAAGCTGAGATCGTTCACCGCATGGACGGTGCGCTCGCCGGTGAAGCGAATGTTGAGGCCGCTGACGTCGACAAGATTGGTCATGGCTTACTCATGCTCTTACTTGGGCACCCGGTCGTGGAAATCGGTGGCGCGCTGGAATGCCGCGCCGATCCGCAGCAGCATGGCTTCGTCGAACGAACGGCCGATCAGCTGCATGCCGACGGGAAGGCCAGCGCGGGTAAACCCTGCGGGAATCGCCAGCGCTGGCAGGCCCAGATAATTGATCGGGCGGGTGAAGCGCGTCAGCCGCTGGATCACGGCCTCGGCGTCCGGGCTGTTGCCGACATCGCTCTCGGCGATGGTGGGCGCAGCGACCGGGGCTACCGGCGCGATCACCGCATCGACGCCGGCCGTGGCCGCATTGAACGCAGCCAGCGCCGGGCCGCGCCAGCGTATCGCCTCGAGATAGGACACGGCGGGTATCGCGAGCCCGTTCTGCAGCCGCATCAGGACCTGCGCGCCGTAATCCCCCGGCCGCTCGATCAACCAGCGCTTGTGGAAGGCGGCGGCTTCGACCGCGAGAACCAGCTGGCACGCCGCGGTGAGCTGGCGCTGGTCCGGCAGTTCGACCGGAACGATCGTGGCGCCCTCGCGCTTGAGCACGGCAACCGTCTCGTCGAGGATCTTTGCCACTTCAGAATCGAGATCGTCGACATAGAAGGCGGTGGGCACGCCGATGGTCAGGCCCTTGATCGGTTCGCGCGTCGCGGCGAGATAATCGGGGACGGGACCTGCGACCGCAGTCGGATCTGCCGGATCGGCCCCCGCCATCAGGCCGAGCAATAGCGCGCAGTCCTTGGCGGTGCGCGCCAGCGGCCCGACGGTGTCGAGCGATTGCGACAGCGGCATCGCGCCGGCGCGGCTGATCCGACCATAGGTGGTCTTCAACCCGGTGACGCCGCAGAAATGCGCGGGCATCCGGATCGAGCCGCCGGTGTCCGAACCCAGCGCCGCGAAGGTCAGCCGTGCCGCGACCGCCGACCCCGAGCCCGACGACGAGCCGCCGGTGATGTGATCAGGCGCGAAGGGATTATGCACGGCGCCGTAATGGCTGTTATGGCCGGTCGGCCCGTAGGCGAATTCCACCATCTGCAGCGAGCCCAGCCGGATCGTGCCGGTATCCTTCAGGCGCTGCAAAGCGGTCGAGGTCGTGGTGGCGACGAAATCGCGGCGGATTTTCGAACCGCAGGTGACGACGTGGCCGGCGTCGTAATACATGTCCTTGTGCGCCAGCGGCACGCCGTGCAGCACACCCCCAGGTTTGCCCTTCGCCAATGCTGCGTCCGCGGCATCGGCGGCCGCGAGCGCGGCGTCGGCCTCGATCGCCATGAAGGCATTGAGACGAGGCTGCCATTGCGCAATCCGGTCGAGACAGGATTGCGTCACCTCGCGCGAGGAGAATTTCCTTTGCCCGATCGCTTGCGCGACCGCGGCGAGCGACAGCAGAGCCGGCTCAGTGCTCATGTCAAAACCTTCGCGCGTTGGGCAAGAAGAAAGGTCGCGGGCTCCAGATCGAACGGCAGCGTGCCGGCGATGGCGGCAAAGCCCTCGAATGCGGGCCCGATCGAATTGGCCATGCGGGTAGCGACTTCCGCGTCCACCGGCACGCCCGCAACGTCGGCCACGGCCTTGACCTCCTTGGGTGTCGGTCTCGTCATGCGGCATCTCCCTGTTTCGCCGGCGCGCGGCTGTGGCCCGAACCCGGAATGGCCATATAGCACGCCGCCTGATGCCCCATTCTATCCAGCGCGGTGAGCTTTGGCGTTGCATTTGCGCAGAGCGGCTCGGCAAACGGACAACGGGTGTGAAACCGGCAGCCGGAGGGCGGATCGATCGGATTGGGCGGGTCGCCCGAGATCGGCGGCGTCTCGGTGCGGCTATCAGGATCGGAAGACGGCATCGCCGCCAATAGCGCCCTGGTGTAGGGATGCGCCGGCGCATCCCAGACCCGGTCGACCGGCCCGAGTTCGACCACTTCGCCGAGATACATCACCAGCACGCGGTCGGAGATGTAACGCACCACGTTGAGATCATGGCTGATGAACAGGTAGGTCAGCCCAAATTCGCGCTTGAGATCGACCAGCAGATTGAGCACCTGCGCCTCGACCGACTTGTCCAGCGCCGACACCGCTTCGTCGAGGATGACCAGCCGCGGCGACAGGGCCAGCGCGCGCGCGATATTGACGCGCTGGCGCTGGCCGCCGGAGATCTCGTGCGGATAGCGATTGGCGAAGTTTTCCGGCCGCAGGCCCACCTTGCCGAGCAGCTCGCGCGCCAGCTTGCGCGCCGCGCCATCGGTCATGCCGTGGACCTTCGGGCCGAACGCGATCGATTCCTCGATGGTCAGGCGCGGATTGAGCGAGGCATAGCTGTCCTGGAACACCATCTGCATGCCGCGCCTGAGTTCGCGCAGCGACAGCGCCCGACCGACCTGCATGCCGTCATAGATGATGTCGCCGGCATCGCGCGGCATCAGGTGCATCAACAGCCGCGCGGTGGTCGACTTGCCGCAGCCGGATTCGCCGACGATGCCGACGGTTTCGCCCTTGGCGATGGAAAACGACACGTCGTCGACCGCGCGCACCGTCTTGCGCTTGCTGAAGAGATCGCCGCGCACCGGAAAATGCTTGGTCAACCCGTCGACCTGCAGCAAGGGCTGCGCCGCGCCGCCACGGTCTTCGATCGGGTCGAGCATGTCGATGGATGCGGCTTTCTCGTTCATCGTGTCAGTTCCGGATATCCATGGCGCTGCGCATGCCGTCGCTGAGCAGGTTGAAGCCGATCGACACCGCGAAGATCATGGCGCCGGGCAAGGCCGCCACCCAGGGATTGATGTAGATCGCGGTGCGCAGCGTGTTGAGCATCAATCCCCATTCCGGCTCCGGCGGTTTCGTGCCGAGGCCGAGGAACGACAGTCCGGCGGCCAGGATCATCGACACCGAAATGAGGCCGGTGGCATAGACGAAGATCGGCCCCAGCACGTTGCCGAGCATGTGCACGCGCATGATGGTGAAGGGACCGGCGCCGGAGGCGCGTGCGGCCTCGACGAAATCCATGTTGCGGACGCCTGTCGTGACGCTCTCGGCGACGCGGGTGATCTGCGGCACGAACACGATGGTCAGCGAGACGATCGAATTGACGATGCCGGCCCCCAGCGCGCCCGAGATCGCGATCGCCAGCAGCACCGAGGGAAAGGCATAGAACACGTCGACCGTGCGCATGATCGCGGTGTTGATCTTGCCGCCGACATAGCCTGCGACGAGACCGAGCGAGGTGCCGATGCAAAACGCAAAAATCACCGGCAGGATGCCGACGATCAGCGACAGCCGCCCGCCATAGATCAGGCGCGACAGCATATCGCGGCCGAGCTCATCGGTGCCGAGCGGATAGCCCACCGTGCCGATGTGGCGAAGCCTGCGGATCATCGAACCCTGATAGGGATCGGCAAGGCCCAGCCAGGGCGCGGCCAACGCGGAGAGAAAGATCAGCACCAGGATCAGGGCGCAGGCCATGCTGACCTTGTCGCGCAGGATCCTGCGCCCGACGGTCGCCCAATAGCCGCGCGCTTTCGAAGGCGGCGCCGCCTGCAGGGCCGTATCCGACAACGCGCTGGGGCTGACGCTCATCTTCAGCTCCGCTTGATGCGCGGGTCGATCGCGGCCTGTGCGATATCGACCATGAGATTGAGGAACACGAAGAACAGCGCCAGCACCAGGATCGTGCCCTGCAGCAGCGGCAGGTCGCGCTGGAAGATCGCCGAATTCAGCAGCAGTCCCGAGCCCGGCCAGGAGAACACCGTCTCGATCAGGATGGAACCGCCGAGCATGTAGCCGAGTTGCAGCCCCATCACCGCAAGCGCGGTCGGCGCGGCGTTCTTGAGGACGTGACGGAACACATGGGTCTCGCGCAGGCCCTTGGCGCGCAACGCCTCGACGAAATCCTGGCTCAGGATATCGCCGGTCAGCGCCCGCACCGTGCGGGTGACGATCCCCATCGGGATCACCGAGGTGGTGATCGCGGGCAGGATCAGATAGCGGACGTGCTCCCAGTCCCATCCCCAGGCGCTTGAACCGCCGGGGCCGGCGCCGACGGCAGGCAGCCAGTTGAGCTGCACCGAGAAGATGATCACCAGCACCATGCCGAGCCAGTAATGCGGCACCGAGACGCCGGCGATCGCGATCGAGGTCGCCACCTTGTCGACCCAGCTATCGCGGAAATAACCGGCCAATAGCCCGAAGAACAATCCAAGCGTGAAGCCGATTATCGCGGCTGCGATCGCCAGCGTCACGGTGTTGCCGACCGCGCGCAGGACTTCGCTCAGCACCGGGCGGCCGGTGGCGATGGAATGGCCGAGATCGCCGTTGACCGCTTTCCAAAGCCAGAGCCCGAACTGCACCGGCAGCGGCCGGTCGAAACCGTAGGCGATGCGCAATTGATTGGCGAGCTCCTGCGACGCATCCGCCGGCAGCACCGCGACCAGCGGATCGCCCGGCGTGATGTGCACCAGCATGAAGCACACCAGCGCCACGCTGATGACGATCGGAATCACATAGACGATGCGGCGAAGGATATAGGCGAGCACACTTCACCCTTGACTTTCTTCCTTCTCCCCTTGTGGGAGAAGGTGTCTTCGATGCGAAGCATCGAAGACGGATGAGGGGTTTGTCTCCGCGGAAAGAAACCCCTCACCCGTCTTCGCTTCGCGAAGCCACCCTCTCCCACAGGGGGAGAGGGGAAGCGAGGGATCCCGCCCGCTACGGCGTCATGCTAATCGGCGAGAAGTCGACGAACCAGCTCTTCGGCTGCACGAAGCCCTTGATCTTCGGACTTAACGCACGCGGCGCGACGTCGTGGGCGACGTAGAGGAACGCCGCGTCGTCGACGGAGGCCGCGTGCAGTTCGGCCAGTGCCTTGTCGCGCTCGGCCGGATCGAAGGTCTGGCGTGCCTTGGTCACCAGCTCGTCGAATTTCGGGTTGTTGATATAGCCCCAGTTATTCGACACCGGCGGCGCCATCGAGGATTGCAGGAAGCGCACCAGCGCGAAGAACGGATCCATCGCCGCATAGGTCACGTTGGTGGCGTTGGCGCCGTTGGCGGACGGGTCCTTGGTGCCGCGCCGCCAGTTGGTGAACAGCGTATTCCATTCGATGACGTCGAGCTGGACGTCGAAATAGCATTCGGCCAGCGCCTGCTGCAGGTATTCGTTCATCGGCAGCGGCAGCATCTGGCCGGAGCCCGACGCCGAGGTCTGCACCTTGACCGTGAGTTTCTTGGTCGGGCCATAGCCCGCCTCCTGCATCAGCTTCTGCGCGGCGGGCTTGTCGTATTTGATCTGGAAGGTCGGGTTGCCGCGCCAGGGATGGCCGGGCTCGAAGGTGCCGGTTGCCGGCACCATCAGGCCGGCGAGCAGGCCGTCCTTGAGGCCCTCGCGATCGACGCAGAGATTGGCGGCCTTGCGGACGCGGATGTCGTTCCACGGCGAGCCTTCGACGCGCGAGAACTGCCAGGGCCAGACATGCGGCTCCTCGTTGGAGTAGATGACAAAGCCGCGCTGCTTGATTTCGGCGACCGCATCCGGCGCCGGCGCCTCGACCCAGTCGACCTGGCCGGAGAGCAAGGCGGCAGTGCGGGCGTTCGCCTCCGGCATCGGCAGCAGCACCATCTTGTCAACCTTGGGAACGCGCGCCTTGTCCCAATAGCTTTCGTTCCTGACGAGTTCGAGCCGCTCGCGCGGCGTGAAGCTCGACATCTTCCACGGGCCGGTGCCGGAAGCGTCCCTGGCAAACGCGGCCCAGGCTGCTTGCGACTTCGCCTTGGCGTCGGCGCCCTGCGCGGCCTCGTAGAATTTCTGCCATTTCGCCGGGCTCGCCATGAACAGGTTGGTGAGATTGATCGGCAGGAAGGAGTCCGGCTCCTTGGTAATCAATTCCACCGTCAGGTCGTCGATCTTGCGCGCCGAGGCGAGCGTCGGCATCCGCGAGGCGGTCACGCCGACCTGGCTTGGATCGAATTGCGGCGCATCCTGCTTGAGCACTTTTTCGACGTTCCAGACCACGGCGTCGGCATTGAATGGCGAGCCGTCGTGGAAAGTAACGCCGGGACGCAGCTTGAAGGTCCATTTCTTCTTGTCGGCGTCGTCGACTTTCCATTCGGTCGCAAGCCCCGGAATGACGACGCTCGCCTTATCCGCGGACGACAGGTCCCACATCGTCAGCGCGTCATACATGGTGAGGCCGGTGAAGCGGTTGCCCTCAAAACCCTGATCAGGCTGGCCCAGCGTGCGCGGAATGTCGGCCGCGGTCATGCCGATGCGCAAAGTCGTCTCGGCGCCGGCGATGCGCGGCAAGGCCACCGCCGCTGATATCGCCAGTATCACGGCCATCGCCGCCGTCCGGCTTCTTCCCGTTTTTTCGATACGCATCACAGCTCATCCTTTTCGATTTCGATGATTAATTCTTATGCAATCTTATGCAACGGCTGTGCCAAGGCAGCGAATTGCCCGCTCGATTGCCGTTGAGGACACAACTCCTTGGAGCGCCGCGATGAATCGCGCAACGATGCCTAATCTGGCATCAACCTTGCAGCTTCCAACGCGTATTCCAGCCCCTTCCCGATGGAGCTTAGTTCATGCGCGTCCGAAACTCGATCCTTGCCGCTATCGCGTTAGCCATCGCTGCCGGCCTGTCCGCGCTTCCCGCACGGGCCGAAACGGTGGTGCGATACGGCATCTCGATGGCCGACATTCCCCTGACGACGGGCCAGCCGGATCGCGGCGCCGGCGCCTATCAATTTACCGGTTTGACCATCTACGATCCGCTGGTCGCCTGGGAGATGGACGTGGCGGACCGGCCCGGCAAACTGGTGCCGGGGCTCGCCACCGAATGGAAGGTCGACGACACCGACAAGACCAAATGGCGCTTCACCTTGCGCAAGGGCGTGAAGTTTCATGACGGCAGCGACTTCAACGCCGATGCGGTGATCTGGAATCTCGACAAGGTGCTCAACGACAAGGCACCGCAATTCGACAAGCGTCAGAGCGCGCAGGTCAAGACCCGCCTGCCCTCGGTCAAGAGCTACGCCAAGATCGACGATTCGACGATCGAGATCACGACCAAGACGGTCGACTCGTTCTTTCCCTACCAGATGCTCTGGTTCCTGATCTCGAGCCCCGCGCAATACGAGAAGGTCGGCAAGGACTGGGACAAATTCGCAAGCCAACCGTCCGGCACCGGCCCCTTCAAACTGACCAAACTGGTGCCGCGCGAACTCGCCGAACTCACCAAGAATGCCGATTACTGGGACAAGAAGCGGATTCCGAAGGTCGACAAACTGGTGCTGATTCCGATGCCGGAAGCGCTGACCCGGACCAACGCGCTGCTCGCCGGCCAAGTCGACCTGATCGAAACGCCGGCGCCCGACGCCGTGCCGCAGCTCAAATCAGCGGGCATGCGCATCGTCGACAACATCACCCCGCATGTCTGGAACTATCACCTCAGCGTGCTGCCGGGCTCACCCTGGACCGACATCCGCCTGCGCAAGGCGCTCAATCTCGCCATCGACCGCGACGCGGTGGTCGGGCTGATGAACGGGCTGGCAAAACCCGCCAAGGGCCAGGTCGACCCGTCGAGCCCATGGTTCGGGCATCCGACCTTCGAGCTCAAATACGATCTGGCCGCGGCGAAGAAGCTGGTCGAGGAAGCGGGTTACTCCAGGGAGAAGCCGCTGAAGACGACCTTCATCATCGCCCAGGGCGGCACCGGGCAGATGCTGTCGCTGCCGATGAACGAATTCCTGCAGCAGAGTTTTAAGGAGATCGGCATCGATATCGACTTCAAGGTGGTCGAGCTCGAGACGCTGTATACGCATTGGCGCAAGGGCGCGGCCGACGAAATGAACGCCGGCATCACCGCCAACAATATCGCTTACGTGACCTCCGATCCGCTCTACGCCATCGTGCGCTTCTTCGCCTCCGACCAGGTCGCGCCGGTCGGCGTCAACTGGGGCGGCTACAAGAACGAGAAGGTCGACGCGCTCATCAACCAAGCCAAGCAGACCTTCGATACCGCCAGGCAGGACGAACTGATCGCGCAGGCACATTCGCTGATCGTGGACGACGCAGCGTTGGTGTGGGTGGTGCACGACACCAACCCGCACGCGCTGTCGCCCAAGGTCAAGAAATTCGTGCAGGCACAGCACTGGTTCCAGGATCTGACGACGATCGGGATGGAGTGAGGGCGGCGGCTGTGCACGCGCCTCAATGAATGCGGTCGTCGCGGCCTGCGCCGGGACGACCGCGGGGAGTGCGCAAGCGCCTCAACAAACTCGTCATTGCGAGCGCAGCGAAGCAATCCAAAATCTTTCCACAAGGGCAGTCTGGATTGCTTCGCTGCGCTCGCAATGACGGAGTGTGGGCGACGGCGGAACCCCACTCGCTTACAGCCCTACTTCGTCAGCAGCGCAAAGGCGCCGTTCCAGTCTTCCGGCGGCGGGTTGGCCTGGTAGTTCCGGATACGCGCCTCGTAGAGATTATAGAGCAGCTCCAGCGCGCGGGCGTCGTCGGTGTGACGGCCGCGCTCGATCGCCGCAAGCGCGCCCTCCCAGTCGCGGCTGCGATAGCACGCCAGCATCTCGATGGTGAGGTTGCGCAGCCGCTGGAAACGCCCGGAATTCGCGGTGTCCTGGCGGCCGGCGATGGCATAGATGACTTCGGGCTCCTTCTTGCCCTTGACCATGATGAAGTCGAGCTCGAGAATCGCGAACTTGTCCTTGGCCGCAAGCGCGGTCTTCGAGCCGACGATGATCGGAAAGCCGTATTCCTTGGATTGTCCTTCCAGCCGCGAGGCCAGATTGACGCTGTCGCCAAGCACCGAATAATTGAACTTAATGTCCGAGCCCATATTACCGACAGTGCAGATGCCGGTGTTCAATCCGATCCCGACATTGATGGGGATAAAGGCGTGTCCGGTCTCCTTCGCCTCCTGTTCGCGCACCTCGTTGAGTTCGTCGATGCGTTCAAGCATACCCACGGCGGCTTCGCAGGCGTTGAGCTCATGCTCCTTGTCGTCGAGCGGCGCATTCCAGAACGCCATGATGGCGTCGCCCATGTACTTGTCGATATAGCCCTTGCGCGCGAGGATCGCATTGGTCAGCGGCGTCAGGAACCGGTTCATCAGCGCCGTCAGCCCCTGCGGATCGTTCTTGTAGGTCTCCGAGATCGTGGTGAAGCCGCGCACGTCGGAGAACATGATGGTCAACTCACGCTCCTCACCGCCGAGCACGAGCTTCTCCGGCGACTGCGCGAGCTGTTCAACCAGCGCCGGCGACATGTACTGGGCGAACGCCGAACGGATTTGTTTTCGTTGCGCCTGTTCGCGCACGAAACTTGCGAAGATCAGCGTTAGGTAAATCGCCGTCGTCGACAGCAAGGGATAGGTGAAGTCGATCAGCAGCCGGTAATGCGCATAGAAATACCAGGACGTTCCGATCAGCAGCGTCGCGAACAGCGCGCCGACGGCAACCAGGGTGACCGGGCCGAACAGCGGCGCGAAGATGAGCACCAGCAGCCCGAGCACCAATGCGGCGAAAAACTCCAGCGCGATGCCGTAGCTCGGCTGCGAGAGCACCGCCTGGGTCAGCGCGCTTTCGAGCACCTGGGCGTGGATTTCAACGCCCGGCATGGCCGCCGACACCGGCGTGGTCTTGATGTCGTTGAGCCCCACCGCCGAGGTTCCGATCAGCACCAGCTTGCCCCTGATCTTTTCAGGCGGGATATCGCCCGCGAGCAGGTCCTTCGCCGAGACATAGATGGTGGGATCGCGGTGAGCGAAATGAACCCAGAGCTGGCCGTTGGCATCGGTCGGAATCTGGAAGCCCTTGACGCCGATGCTCTTGATCCCGGCCTGATCGGACTTGATGAAGATGGTGTCGGTGCCGGTGATCACCCGCAACATTTCAAAGCTCAGGGACGGCATGGTCACACCCTGGGCCAGCATGATCATCGGCACCCGCCGGACGATGCCGTCACGTTCGGGCCTGATCGTGAGCAGCGCGCGTCCGGCGGCAGCCGTTTCCAGCACCGGTGTGTTGCGCAACAATCCCGGAAACTGGACCATGAACCGCTGCGGGTCCTCGCCCAGCATCGCGAGCCCCGTCACCGGAAGCGACTTGTCGAGATCGGCTCTCGCCTCGGAGAGTCCGGATTCGCCGAGCACCACGCGCGAATGCCGCATCGCCTCGGCGAAAACCTGATCGTTGCTCGGCAGCGCCCGCAACTTTGCCCTGGTATCCTCATCGAGGTTGCGGAAGGTGGTGGCGGCGACGTCGGGATTGAGCCGATCGGGCTCGGCGAAAATGACGTCGAAGGCGACCGCGACCGCGCCGAGCCTGGTGAGGTCGGTCACCATGTCGGCGATTAGCGTCCGCGACCACGGCCACTGGCCGATCCTGGCGAGACTGGCCTCGTCGATGTCGACGATGGTGACCGGCGACTTCGCGAGCTTGGCACGGGGATCGAGGCGCTGGAAGCTATCGAAGGTCCTGACCCGGATTTCCTCGACCGGCGCCGGGTCGGCAACGCGCAGCGCCGCAAAACCGATCAGGAGCACGAAGCACACCAGCCTCGCATACCCGATCCGCCGGGCGAACCAACGCCGCAATATCCTCAGCCGCTTCATGCTATTTCGATATCACGGCCGGACGGATTGAGCACGTCTGTCTCTCGGAATGAACGACGGCGCCCGGCACCGGCCGCGATCCGCCGTCAGCGCCCGCGATCAGGCATGGCTGCCGGGGTGGAGGATGAAGTCGTTGGCGCTCAGGTTCGCCGCCGCGACATTTTTCAGAAGCAGGCTGTCGTGGCCGTCGAGCGTGATCAGGGTGTCGCTGCCCTGCTGGACTTCGGTCAGATCGGTCGGCGCCGTAATATTGCCGAATTGCCGCAGGTCGATCTTGTCGAGCCCGGCGGTGAAGTCCGTGATCGTATGCTGCACGTCCGCAGATCCCGCCGTCGGCGCGAACACGAACTGATCCTGGCCGGCGCCGCCCGTCAGCGTATCGGAATGGCCGGTCGCGAACAGCACGTCCTTGCCGGCCGTGCCCTGCAGCGCCGCGCTCGGACCCGTTCCGGTCTCGTTGAAGACGAAGTTCACGGTTTCAGTGGCGCCGAAACTGTCGGTGACGGTGACGGCGATGTTGCCGGCGGACGGCGCGGTGACCGTTTCGAGGGCGGTATTGATGTTGCCCATGTGAATGGATTCGGACGTGCCTGATGTCGCGGTGACCGCGAAAGTCCCGGCGGAGGCTGCCGGATCGGCATCGGAGAGCTGCAGGCCGGCGATCGTCGTCGTTCCATCGCTGTTCTCGATGACGCTGACCTGATCGGTGTCGATGACCGGCGCCGCGTGGTTCCAGACGATGTCGGTGCCGCCATTGTTGTCGGTGACGACGCTGAAACCCGCGGCATCGTAATTTCCGTCAAGCGAGAAGTAGTCGTTGGCGCCGGGGCCGTAATGAACCTCGAGCGAACCGGAATTGCCGATACTGACATTGGCAGGATCGATGCCCGCGAGGTCGATGGTGTCGCCGTAGGAGAAGCCGGTCACCGTCCCGGTGAAATGCGAGACGTCGTCGAGCAAAAGCGTATCGCTGCTGTTGCCCGAGAAATGCACGACCGCGTCGGAAGCTGCAACGAATTCCATCTTGCCGCCATCGATGACGGCACTTCCGCCGCCGATGAAGGCGCCATCGACCTTGAGAAGGCCCGCGGCTGCCTCCAGCACGCCGTCGCTGTCGATGCCCCCCTTGACCTCCAGGCCGCCCGCTCCGTTCGACAGCACGAGGCCGTGATTGACGAACGAAGTAACGTCGATCGTGAGCGGATTGGAAGCCTCGGTGGCCTCGATGATGCCGTGGAAATCGTTGACGAGCGCGAGCTGGCCGCCACCGAGATTACCGCCGCCGCTGATCGTGTTGTCGACGTTGG
This sequence comes from uncultured Alphaproteobacteria bacterium, assembly GCA_963831585.1. GTDB lineage: Bacteria > Pseudomonadota > Alphaproteobacteria > Rhizobiales > Xanthobacteraceae > Bradyrhizobium. The sequence continues at coordinate 103,672 of CAWHRA010000016.1, forward strand.
TCAGCGTCACACCGGCGGCGGTTCCGTGAATCACGTTTTCCGCGCTGTCCGACAATGCCACATGCCCGCCGCCGGTGAGCGTAATGCCCTGCTGAATGATCAGCAGATCGGTCTCGTCGCCGGTGGAGTTCAGTTCGATCGTGCCGGTATTGTCGATCGTCCCGCTCAGCGCCAGGTGAGCGCCGTCACCGATTTGCATGGTGCCCGGGTTCCGGGTGACCGGCGTCTGATTGAATACAAAGTCGTTCGCCGTGATCGATGCGGCGTGAACCCCAAAAATCGTTATCGTCTCGCCGTCGCCCAGCGTGATCACGGCATTGCCATTGGCGTCGTCGGCGATATTGCCCGCGATGTCGGCGAAACCGCCGATATTGTCGAAGCCGATCAGGTCGATCTTGTCCGATGCGGCGTTGAAATTATAGATGATGTCATGGCCGATCGGCTGACCGAAGACGAACAGATTTCCGTTGCCGGTACCGGTCAGGTGATCGTCGCCCGCCACCGCAAAGATCGGCGAGCCCGGCGCGTAGGCTTCGACATTGTCCGACACGACAGCCGAGCCGGCGCTTCCGTCCGGATTGGTCCAGGTTTCGGTGACGTGGAGCAGCGTCGCACCGACGAAGTTGACGTCCGGTGTGATCATCAGCGCCGAAAAATCGCTGGTTTGCGCGGTCCACGACCCATCCGCGTTGTGTATGGCGCCGGCCATCGTCCAGTTGAGCGGCGCGCCCTCGACGGCAACGGCCATGTTGCTCACACCGTCGATCTGGCTAAGTCCCAGGTTGATTTCGGATCCCGCTACGCCGGCCGGATCCGATTCGAATTCGAAACCGCCGGTGACGGTCACCACCACGTCCTGGCTGGTGGCGCCGCCATGACCATCGTCAACCGTCACGGTATAGGTCACCGTCACCTTTTGACCTGGAGCCAGCACGTCGGCGCCGCGGTCCGTCAGGCTGTAGTTCCAAGCCACGGAGCCGATGCCGCTCCCCGTGCTGTCGGTCTCGGTGAGCGATATCGTGCTGCCGCCGGTCAGCAGGGATTTTTGGGAGCTGGACAGCGATCCGGACAAGACGGCAAGGGTGGGTCCGCTAACGTGCACCGAGTGGTGATCGCTGAGGTCGACGTCGGTAAACCCGATGCTGCCGTTTGCCCGGTCGGGCAGGTGGTCGTCATGGGTAAACGCACCGGTCGCCGTCGTCGAGCCGGCCACGATGCTGGGCGCGTCATTGGTGCCGGTGATGGTCTCCACGATGTTCTGGACGACGCTCCCGCCGTGACCGTCGGAGATCGTCAAGGCATAGGTTACCGTCAGCGTCTGACCTGCCGCCAGGAAGTCGAAGGTCTTGTCCGCTGCGCTGTAATTCCAGGCCACCGAGCCAGACCCGGCGCCGGTGCTGTCGGTCTCGGTCAGCAGCAAGGTGCTCGCCGCTGTCAGGGCGTTAATCTTGCCGGTACTCAACGTGCCGCCGGACCAGGCAAAGCTCGGAGCCGCCGCGATTGCCGAGTGGTGATCGCTGAGGTCGGGGTCCGCAAACGCAATGCTGCCACTGGCGCCGTCGCTTGTGGACGAACCGGTGGTCGCCGCAAGCTCGGTGATCGCGCCGGTCGCCGTGGTCGAGCCCGCCGTGATGGTCGGGGAATCGTTGGTGCCGGTGACGGTGATCGTGACCGGCTGGGTAACAACGCCGCCATGGCCGTCGTCGACCTGCACCGTGTAGGTCAGCGTGAGGATCTCGCCGGCCGCGAGGTAATCAAAACTCTTGTCCTGCGCCGAGAACTTCCAGGCGTCCGAGCCGCCAGTGCCGCTGCCCGTCGTGTCGGTCAGCGTGCCCAGCGAGAGCCAACTCTTCTGAGTCGTATTGTCGGGCAGGCCGGTCGTGATGCCCGAGGCGACAACGCCGGTGACCGTCACCGTGTGGTGGTCGCTGAGGTCGACGTCGGTGAAGGTCACCGCTCCCGTTGCCGTGTCATTGGCGGTCGAGCCGGTCGGATTCGGCTGGCTGGCGTTGGACCGCTCGGCGATCGTGCCGGTCTGCGTGCCGCTGGTGATGACAGGGGTATCGTTGGTGCCGGTGACGGTGATGGTGACCGGCTGGGTGACGACGCCGCCATGACCGTCGTCGACCTGCACCGTGTAGGTGAGCGTGAGCGTCTCGCCCGCGGCGAGGTAGTCAAAACTCTTGTCCTGCGCCGAGAAGTTCCAGGCGTCGGAGCCGCCGAGACCGGTGCCCGTGGTATCGGTCAGCGTACCGAGCGAAAGCCAGCCCTTCTGGGTCGCATTGTCCGGCAGGCCGGTCGTGATGCCTGAAGCGACAACGCCGGTGATCGACACCGTGTGGTGGTCGCTGAGGTCGACGTCGGTGAAGGTCACCGTTCCGTTGGCGGTGTCGAGCGCGGTCGAGCCGGTTGGATTGGGCTGGCTGGGGTTGGTCCGCTCGGTGATCGTGCCGGTCTGCGTGCCGCTGGTGATGACAGGGGTATCGTTGGTGCCGGTGACGGTGATCGTGACCGGCTGGGTGACGACGCCGCCATGGCCGTCGTCGACCTGCACCGTGTAGGTCAGCGTGAGGATCTCGCCGGCCGCGAGGTAATCAAAGCTCTTGTCCTGCGCCGAGAACTTCCAGTCGTCCGAGCCGCCAAGGCCGCTGCCCGTGGTGTCGGTCAGCGTGCCCAGCGAGAGCCAACCCTTCTGAGTCATATTGTCGGGCAGGCCGGTCGTGATGCCCGAGGCGACAACGCCGGTGACCGTCACCGTGTGGTGGTCGCTGAGGTCGACGTCGGTGAAGGTCACCGTTCCGGTGGCGGTGTCGAGCGCGGTCGAGCCGGTTGGATTGGGCTGGCTGGCGTTGGTCCGCTCGGTGATCGTGCCGGTCTGCGTGCCGCTGGTGATGACAGGGGTATCGTTGGTGCCGGTGACGATGATGGTGACCGGCTGCGTGGCGACGCCGCCATGGCCGTCGTCGACCTGCACCGTATAGGTGAGCGTGAGCGTCTCGCCCGCGGCGAGGTAGTCAAAACTCTTGTCCTGCGCCGAGAAGTTCCAGGCGTCGGAGCCGCCGAGACCGGTGCCCGTGGTATCGGTCAGCGTGCCGAGCGAAAGCCAGCCCTTCTGGGTCGCATTGTCCGGCAGGCCGGAGGTGATGCCTGAAGCGACAACGCCGGTGATCGACACCGTGTGGTGGTCGCTGAGGTCGACGTCGGTGAAGGTCACCGTTCCGTTGGCGGTGTCGAGCGCGGTCGAGCCGGTTGGATTGGGCTGGCTGGGGTTGGTCCGCTCGGTGATCGTGCCGGTCTGCGTGCCGCTGGTGATGACAGGGGTATCGTTGGTGCCAGTGATGGTGATCGTCACCGGCTGGGTGACAACGCCGCCATGGCCATCGTCGACCTGCACCGTATAGGTGAGCGTGACGGTCTCGCCGGCCGCGAGATAGTCAAAACTCTGGTCCCGCGCCGAGAAGGTCCAGGTGTCGGAGCCGCCGAGACCGGTGCCCGTGGTGTCGTTGAGATCGCCGAGCGAGAACCAGGTCAGCAGCGTTGCACCGTCCGGCAGGCCGGAAGTGACGCCCGAAGGCACGACGCCCGTTATCGTCACCGTATGGACATCGCTGAGGTCGACGTCGGTGAAGGTCACCGTTCCCGTGGCGGTATCGAGCGCGCTCGAGCCGGTCGGGTTGGGCTGGCTTTCGTTGAAAAGTTCGGTGACGGCGCCAGCCTGCGTCTCGCTGGTGATCACAGGCGTGTCGTTGGTACCGGTGATGGTGATCGTGACCGGTTGGGTGGCAACGCCGCCATGGCCGTCGTCGACCTGCACCGTGTAGGTGAGTGTGAGGGTCTCGCCGTCGGCGAGATAGTCAAAACTCTGGTCCTGCGCCGAGAAGGTCCAGGCGTCGGAGCCGCCGAGGCCGGTACCCGTCGTGTCGTTGAGCTTGCCGAGCGAGAGCCAGTTGAGGACATCACCATTGTCCGGCAGGCCGGAAGTGACGCCCGAAGGCACAACGCCGGTCACCGTCACTGTGTGATGGTCGCTGAGATCGACGTCAGTGAAGGTCACCGTGCCGTTGGCGGTATCGAGCGCGGTCGAGCCGGTCGGGTTGGGCTGGCTTTCGTTGAAAAGTTCGGTGACGGCGCCAGCCTGCGCACCGCTGGTGATGACCGGCGTATCGTTGGTGCCGGTGATGGTGATCGTGACCGGCTGGGTGGCAACGCCGCCATGGCCGTCATCGACCTGCACCGTATAGGTGAGCGTAACGGTCTCGCCGTCCGCCAGGTAATCGAAATTGCCGTCCTGCGCCGAGAAGGTCCAGGTGTCCGAGCCGCCGGTGCCGGTGCCCGTGCTATCGGTAAGCTCGCCAAGCGAGAGCCAGCCGAGAACGTTGCTATTGCCCGGCAGGCCGGAGGTGACGCCCGAAGCGACAACGTCGGTCACCGACACCGTGTGGTGATCGTTGAGATCGACGTCGGTGAAAGTCACCGCGCCGGTGGCGGTGTCGAAGGTGGCCGAACCGGTCGGGTTGGGCTGGCTGGGGTTGGACAGTTCGGCGATCGCGCCGGCCTGCGTCTCGCTGGTGATGGCGGGCGTATCGTTGGTGCCCGTGACGATGATCGTCACGGGTCTGGTCGTGGTGACCCCGTGGTTGTCGGTAACCGTGACGTCATAGATGACGGCGAGCGTCTCGCCTTCGGCCAGGAAGTCGAAGGTCTTGTCCGCCGCGCTGAAGTTGAAACCGACCGAACTGGTCACCGACTCCGTGAGCGAGGCATCCAGCGTACTCACGAGCCCGCTCGGCAGCACGCCGCCGCCCGACCAGGTCACGGAAATCAGGGAATGGCCGACGCTCTCGATCGCGTTGAGGTCAACGCCGGTGAAGGCCAGCGCGCCGGAGGCGGTGTCGGGCAGGGACGAACCGGTCGGGTTCGGCTGGCTTTCGTTGGAACGTTCGCTGATCAGGAACGGAACGTCGCTGACGCCAAGGATCGTCACCGTGATCGGGGTGTTCACCAGCCCGCCATGACCGTCATCGACACTCGCCGTGTAGGTCAGCGTCAGCAGGTCGCCGTCGGCGAGGAAACTGAGCAAGCCGTCGGCGACGTTATACGACCATGTCATCGAGCCGTTGTTGGCATTGGTCAGCGACGGATTCAGCGTCAGGCCCGCCTCGACGGCGGCGATTTCGGCCTGCAGCGCCGGCGTCAGCGCGATATCGTTTCCGTGCGCGTCGTTGTAGGTGAACGCGCTGAACGCCGTGCTCACCACCGGACGGTCCGTCAGGTCGACGTCGGTGAAGGTAATGGTGCCGCCGGCGTGGTCGGTTGCGCCGGAATGCTCTGCCACCGCCGCGCTCGTTGCCGCGACCGTCGGGGCGTCATTGGTGCCGTTGATCGTGATCGTGAACGAAAGGTGGTTAACCTCGTCATTCGCGGCGAAGTTATTATGGACATCCAACAGATAGGTCAGCGTCACGCTCTCGCCGGCGGCGAGGAAATCGAAAACGTTGTCCGGCAGGCTGTACGTGATCGTCGCCGAACCGTTGTTGTTGTTGCCGGCGGTTGGAACCGGAACGAGACTGAGTTCGATGTCTTTGGACTGCTGATCGCTCAGGGCCAACGTAGCATGCGCCGCGCTTTGGTAAACGACCGAACCGAACTTCACCACGGCTGTCGGGACATCGCCGGGGTTCGGATCTACCCAGTTGACCTTGACGGAGACGCTGTCCGGGTCAGATGGCATGGGTCCTGCCCGCGAGTTCGGTAATGGAAAAAGAGGTCGTCAGATGGCCGCTCGCATCGCGGATCACGGCGGTCGGCGGCCCGGGAATGTGGCTATGGGGGTCGCCCGGCGTGGTCAGGCTCTGCGGGGTCGTATTGTCGGTGACATTGACGGGGATAACAATCGGGGTCGCGCTCGTGCCGTTCTGCAGGAAGATCGGCTGCAGCGACTGCGGGATGCCGAAATCGGTGAAGTGATCGAAGCTCTTGGGATTGGAGTCGGTGAACTTCAGCGAGAACACATCGGTGATGAGCTTCTGGATATCGGGCGGCAGCGGGGCGTTGGTGATCGAGACCTGGCCCTGGCTGATGTTGATCTGCTGTCCGGCCTGATTGACGGTCGCAATCGGCGTCAGCGTGTTCTTGTCGAACAGGATGTAGGAACCGGTGGTGCCGTCCGGCTCGACCAGAACCTGGAAGCTCGCGTTGGGCAATTGTATCAGCCCGGGCGGGGCGTTGGGATCCGGAGGCAAAGTAGGTGAGCCGGAGATTTGGAAGTCGATCTCGACCAGCACCGCGGTGCCGCGGATGCCCATGGTCGCGACCGGCGTGTCGACCTTCATGTCGCCGTGCTTGGCCGTCTCGCCGGCGACGAAGGAGATGGTGCCCGCCACGAGGCTGATCAGCGACGAATTGTTCGACCCGTTGGGGTCGTAGACCATTTCGTTGAGCACCATGCGCGCATTCGACGAGAGGCCGAACACGGTGCCGTCGATGAAGGTGATGCCGAGCGTCGAATCGGAGCCGGACTGGACGACGTCGCCCTTTTCGACGTTGTCGCCGTTGTTCAGAATGATCGAAACGCCGTTGCGAACGATGGTCGCGGTGCCCGTAAGCTTGGTGACATGGCCGATCACCTTGCCGGCGCCCGCGCTGCCGTCGGCCTGCGCGTATTCGGTGTGGCCGGTCAGCGCGCTGACGATATCGCCGGTGAGATGCGCGCCGTCGGGCGACGACAGCGCCGCGCGCTTCTCACCCTTGAAGTAGTCGTGCAGGACCAGTTCCTGGTGGTCATGGGAAAGGACCAGGTCGACACCGGCGCGCTTGAAATCGCCGTTGAACAGAAGCTGCGCGTCCGGAACGATGATGGCATCGGCCGGCGCATGCGTTGCGTGCTTCGTGATCGTCTCGACGTGGGCCTGCCCCTGGGGATGCAGACCCGAGCCCTCGGTCGAGAACGTGGCGTCGAATTTGCCGGCGTAATTCAATAGGGCCACCGCAAAAAGGTTAATAACTATATGAATTTCAATTGTCTAAACTTGCATATCATCGGGGTAAGCATTGCGAAACCATCTCTTGCTTGTGCAAGTCCTGTGCAAGCCGGCTTGGCCGGCCTGATCCGGGCCGTTTTTTCTACCGAACTTCTGGGGTATTGTGTATTAGAAGCGCCTACCCGACGTGTATATGCAGGTTTTTAATGTATAGATCAGGTTTATCTGTGTAATCATAAGTTATTGATATGTCACAGATACTTCCATAAGCTTCCCCCTGCATCGTGTTGCACGATACTGCGGCATTTTCTCAGCTATAAATGTGATCTGGATAACATACGGCACAATCTGCGGCCAATTAGCCATACCTCGCGGAAATCCGCAGCCGCACAACCATCGCACGTGCCTTTCGCCTTCCGCGAGCAGGTTTTCACCTCCGACTCGGCGATGCGTAAAATTTTCAGGAAATCGGCTAGGCCGATTTCAGCCTGTTTCGCGCTTTCCGGCCGCGGGCGGCCGGTTTTAAGCAGAATCAAACGCCCGCCGCCCATCATCGCCTGCGAAACGATCCGGTCACGAGCTGGCAGTCAGCCTCGCCGATGCCCGGACAATGGGGCGTCAGATGGGATTTCCTGGTCGTGCGCACGCGTGGCGTGCCGTCATACTTGCCTGCAGCATGGTCTGGTTCGCCCCGGCGCCTTATGTGTCGGCCGGAACACTGATGACGCCCGGCGTATCCGAGCTGATTCGCAAATCCGCCGAGCCGTTCGGCCTGTTCGCTTCGCCGCTGTCCGAAGGCGGCGTGCTGGAAAAATGGCTGCGGGTCGAGCGCAAGCTCGACGATGAACGGGTGCAGCTGGCGCTTTGCGACGGCGACCGCGAACGCTGCGCATCACCGGCCGTCCTTCGCTTCCTCGCCATCGTGGACGATGCGCGGGCCCGCGAGGGACGCGCCCGCCTCGGCGAAATCAATCGCGCGATCAACCTTTCGATCCGTCCGATGAGCGATGAGGCCCAATACGGCGCACTCGACGTCTGGAGCTCGCCCCTCGTCACCTTCGCCCATGGCGCCGGCGATTGCGAAGACTATGCCATTGCAAAATTCGTCGCGCTGCGCATGGCTGGAATCTCGCCCGACGATGTGCGGATCGTGATCATGCGCGACACCGTTCGCGGCGAGGACCACGCCGTCGCGGCCGCGCGGCTCGACGGCGATTGGCTGTTGCTCGACAATCGGCGCATGGCCATGGTCGCGGACGCCAATCTCCGCAACTACCGACCGCTGTTCGTCATCAATCAGGACGGCGCCATGCGGTATGCCGATGCCCCGCTGCTGGCGAACCTGCCGGGCAGGGCGACGGAGACCCCGGTCGCACTGAACGCGGCCGCACAGCCCGGACTGGTCTCGCCCGCCAACTGAATGACCGGGCCCGCAGGGCCAGTTGCGGCTCCCGCCGGAGGGCGGGACGTCCAAATGCATTGACATGTCCTCGCGCACCTCGATGATACGCCCGCAAACAAGGCGAAAAACTCTCGGGGGAGTTGGAGATCGCGATGCGCGGAATCGTGCTGGCTGTCATTGCGGTCCAGATTGGCCTCGCCTGCCCGGCCTACGCCGAAGGTCCGGAGGATTCCGGCCGACCGATCAGCGATGCGCTGCCGCTGTATGGCACGAATCATTGCGCGATATTGAAGAGCCAGGCCGAGCGATTATTTTGCGGCGATCCCGAACTCAACGCCATCTCCGGCAAGCTCAACGCCGCGATCCAGGACCGCCTCAACCGGCTCGCCAACCGCCGCCTCGCGATCGCCGAAAACGCCGAATGGATCAAGGATCGCGATTCGAGCTGCGGAATCCTGCGCAACCTGCCCATCTCGTACCAGGACGTCGAACCTATCCAGGCCTGCTTGTTGATAGAGACGCAGGAACGAATCGGAATCCTGAGCGATCCGAATTTCGACTGTCTGGCGACGAACACCACTGCCGGCACGCTGATATGCAGCGACCCCGTGCTGGCGATGGCCAAGAGCGAGCTCAATAATCGCGCGTTGGCGCTGATCGCCAGGCTGAAGGAGGACGACGCCAAGGCGGCCTTTTCCGAATACGAACGATGGAGCCGGGAACGCGACCGGAAATGCGGGCTGGTAGGCAAGGACAACGTGCCGCTGGATGAGTTGTCGTCATCCGCCGGCTGTCTGGCGGAATATATGCGCGCCAAGACCGCCGAGATCGCGGCCGCCAATGGCGACGCCAAAAAGGTCTTTGGCCGGCGCCTCGCCTCGCCGTTGCCTGATGCCGACGCCGTCGATCTCTGTGTCGCCCAGATTCACGCGGCGAATTCCTGCGAGAACTTCCTCACCGTCAGCCGCGTCCTTCAGCTCGACAACGAGGTGGCGGACAAGGGCGCACTGGTGACGGCCGATGTCGAAATGATCGTGCTGTCGCCGTTTGCGGTCTGCAGTCCGATCGCTTCCAGCTGCACGGGGACCTGCTGGGATCCGAAATCCGGCAAACCAAATCCGGCGCCGAAAAGCCGGGACAGTTTCAGGGTGGCTCACCGCTTGAAGGTCGAGAAGGCGTTCGCGTTCCAGAAGGCCGATGCCGGCTGGCGCTGCACTACCACCTCGCTGCAGCCGGTCGACTTCGGCGTCGCGACGAGCGGCCCCTGAGGCTTCAGGAGCCGCGGAATTCGGCGAGCGCCAGCATCGGATCAGGTCTGGTAATTGATCAGAAGCGCCGAGAACGACGCGCTGCTGCTGCCGGGATCGGACACGCCGGTCGCGCTGTAGGATGACGGCGAGGAGGCGGACTGCGAACTCTGCAGCGCTTGCAGGAACTGCTGCAGGATATCGCTGGCGGAGCTGGTGCTCGTCGTTCCATCGGTCGTGGAGGAATCGTCGGCGGGCGGCGGACCGCCATGGCCGCCGTGATGGCCATGGTGCGCGTGCCCGGCGCCACCCGTTGCGCCGGAGGCTCCGTCGCCCTGGGCGAATGCCTGCTTGAAAACGCCCTGCAGTTCGGTGGCCTGGTCGCTGGTCAGCTTGCCGCTCGATACTTCGTTCGCGATCAGGCTGTCGATCTTCGACTTCAGGTCGCCGGGCGAGGCGTTGGCGCTGGCGGACGACGCGTCCGCCTGCCCGCTTTGCAGCGCGGAGTCGATGTCGTTGAGCGCGGAAGACAGCGCGCCCTGGTCGGAGGAGCTGATCGCGCCGGAATTCACTTCCGACTGCAGTTCATCCTGCAGCTTCTGCAGGGGCGACTGGTAACTGGTGCTGGAGAGCGCGGAGATCGAGGTCATGATGGCTCCAAAGTGCCCTGAAGGGTTCTTGCGGGACACGCCGAAGCTAGGGTTAATTCTGTTAACGGGACCTTGTTGCTGCCTTGCTGCCGTGTTGCGCTGTGTTGCCCCGTGTTGCAGCCGCCAGTCCAGAAACATCTGGAAACAAAAATCCTTCGCCCGATCATCCCGAATCACTGACAAAGGTCCGCATGGCCATGGCAACGCCGAACATTCTTGTCGTTGAAGACGACCGCGAGACGCGGACGCTGATCGCGAAATATCTGCGCACCAATTCCTGCAATGTGACGACCGCAAACGACGGCCGTGAAATGTCCCGGCTGATGACCGACCATCGCGTCGATCTTCTGATCCTCGACGTCATGCTGCCGGGCGAAGACGGCCTCAGCCTGTGCCGCAAGGTGCGTGCCGAATCGCAGACGCCAATCATCATGCTCACCGCGCGCGGCGAGGACGTCGACCGCATCCTCGGGCTGGAAATGGGCGCGGACGACTATCTCGCCAAGCCGTTCAACCCGCGCGAATTGCTGGCCCGGATCAACGCGGTGCTGCGGCGGCAGGCAGCCGCGCAGACGGCCAGCGCCACCAATGGCGCGGTCGCGCTGGGCTTTGCGGGATGGCGGATCGATTTCAGGCTGCGCGAATTGCGCAATCCGGCGGGCGCGCGGGTGGCGATGACCAGCGCCGAATTCGACCTGCTGCGAACCTTCTGCGAGCGGCCCGGCCGCGTGCTGTCGCGCGACAGCCTGCTCGATCTCACGCAGGGCCGCAACGCCGGCTCGTTCGAACGCAGCATCGACGTGCTGGTCAGCCGCATCCGGCGCAAGATCGAACCGGATCTGCAGGAGCCCACCATGATCAAGACGGTGCGCTCCGGCGGTTACATGTTCACGCCTGCCGTGAAAGCGGTCGCGACGGACAGCTGACCATGAAGCTGTCAGGCTTTCTGAATCTGAGGGGAATCAGCGGTCAGATCGCGGCGCTGGTGGTCGCCTCCATCGTCGCCATCCATCTGATCATCACCGCAAGCTTCCTGATTCACCGGCCCGATCAATTCGATCCCGCGATCGGCCATGGACACAGCCAGCTTGCGGCCGCGGCCCAGCTTTTGGCCGCCTCGCCCCCGGCCGAACGGGCACGGCTTTTCGCCGATGCGGCGCGGGCGTTTCCGCAACTGGACATCGCCGGCCTTGCGCCGGGCGCCATTCCGGCCGCGGAGGAGGTAGAGGGTGGTGACCTGCACGGCCTGCGCCGCCACCTCGGCAGAACCTATCGGGTTTTTTCGTTGGCCCAAGGAGCGGACGGCCGCAGGGTCGCGATCGCGCTACCGGATGGCGCGATGATTTCCGCAAAACTCCCGCCGGGGCAATGGGAGCGCCCGTTCTGGCGGGGACCGTGGATGACGACCCTGCTGTTCGCCGTCATCTGCGTCGGCCTGCTCGGCCTGTGGGCGGCGCGGGCCCTGACCGCGCCGCTGTCGTCATTCGCGAAGGCCGCCGAAAGCTTCAGCCTGAACGGCGCCGCCGCGCCGTTGCCCGAGCGGGGGCCTGAGGAAATCCGTTCGGTCGCCAAGGCGCTCAACCGCATGCGGGAGCGGATCACGGCCCTGATCGACGACCGCACCAAGATGCTGGCCGCGATCAGCCACGATTTGCGGACACCGATCACCCGGATGCGCCTGCGCTCCGAATTCATCGAGGACGAATCCCAACGCGGCCGGATGCTGCACGACCTCGACCAGATGCGATCCATGCTGGAGTCCGTGCTTTCCTTCCTGCGCAACGACCGCAAGCTCGAGGCGATGACGCTTGTCGATGTCGCGAGCACGCTGCAGCTCGTCACCGACCAGTTCGCCGATATGGGCCAAAAGATCGCTTACGACGGCCCGCAGCACGCCATGGCCATGGTCCGGCCCGACGATCTGCATCGCAGCGTCACCAACCTGGCGGAAAACGCCGTCAGGTTCGGCGCGGAGGCCACGATCCGCCTGCGACTGGCGTCCGACAGCATGACGATCGATGTCGAGGACGACGGCCCGGGCATCTCGGACGAGCGCAAGGATGTCATGCTGGAGCCGTTCGTGCGCGGCGACGACGCCCGCAACATGGACGAGGTCACGGGCTTCGGTCTCGGGCTTTCCATCGCGCGCGCCATTGTGCTGGCGCATGGCGGGGAGCTTTCGCTGCACGACCGACACCCCCATGGATTGATCGTGCGCATCGAATTGCCGCTTCGCCAGCAGGGTCTGCAGACGGCCGCCTGAGCGGGCAGGTTCGAATCAGCTGATCGTGCTAGGTTCGACAAACCATCGAGATCGAACTCCCACATCGTGACCGGATCGAAGCAGAACGCGGCGTCCCCGCCCCGAATCCACGGCGCCGATCGCGGCTGGGCGCCCCGGCTGGCGCAGGAAGCCCGGCTGAGGCAGCTCGATGAAGAGCTGGCGCGTCACGCCGCCGGGGGAACCGCGATCGACGCCGAGATCGAGCGCGCGGTCCTGCTGGGTGCGCTCAACCGGCAAAAGGACGCCCAGCACGCCTTCATCGATATCCTGCGGCGGGCGCCGACGAACTTTTCCGCGCTCAACGAGTTCGGAACGCTGCTGACGAACATGGGCGCGATCGAGGCCGCCTGCCGCGTCTATGCGGAAGCGATCACCCATCACCCCGACAATCCGATCGGGCATGTCAACCTCGCCAACCTGCTGCTCCGCGCCGGCCGGCACGCGGAAGCGCGCGCGCATTACGAAGCGGTGCTGAAGCTCGATCCGGAACATGCGCCGGCGCATCAGGGCCTCGGCGCCGTGCTTTCGGATATCGGCGACCGCACCGCCGCCCGGCATCATTTCGAGCAGGGCTTTCGCGGCCATGCCGTCTCGAACCTGCCCTATCGCGGAGACGCGCCGCCGGTCGCCCTGCTGCAACTGGTGTCCTCGGGCGGCGGCAACATCCCGACCACGCCGTTTCTGGACGACCGCGTCTTCCTGACCTCCGTCATCGTTGCGGATTATTTCGATCCCGCGGGCCCGCTGCCACCGTATCAACTGGTCTTCAACGCGATCGGCGATGCGGATTTGTGTCAGCCGGCGCTGGAGGTGGCCGCGCGGCTGGTCGAGCGGGCGCGTGCGCCTGTCATCAACGATCCCCGCGCGGTGATGAAAACCGGCCGGATCGGCAATGCCGGACGATTGCGCGCCATCCCGGGCGTGGTGACGCCGCGTACCCTGGCGGTGGCCCGCGCCACGCTGGCAGGTCCGGAGGGCGTGGATTCGATCGGGAAGGAAGGACTTGTATTTCCGCTGCTGCTGCGTTCGCCCGGCTATCACACCGGGCACAATTTTGTCCTTGTCGAGGCGGCTGCGGGACTTTCGGCCGCAACGGCCGGTCTTCCCGGCGACGATCTGCTGGTGATCGAATATCTCGACGCCCGCGGCGCGGACGGCAACGCGCGCAAATACCGCGTCATGATGATCGACGGCAGAATCTATCCGTCGCACCTCGCGATATCCGCAAACTGGAAGGTGCATTACTTCACCTCGGACATGACCGATCACGAGGAACACCGGCGCGAGGAGGCGAGCTTTCTCGAAGACATGCCTGCCACGCTCGGCAGCAAGGCGATGGCCGCGCTCGAGCGGATACGGGACTGCCTCGGCCTCGACTATGCCGGCGTGGATTTCGCTGTCGGCCCCGATGGCGACGTGCTGTTGTTCGAAGCCAACGCAACCATGGTGATCGCCCCGCCCGGCGCCGACGAGCGCTGGGCCTATCGGCGCGCGGCAATCGAAAAAATACGCGACGCCGTCGTCGCCATGATCATTGAACGGTCGCAGAGCGACAGCTGACAGCGGTCGCCGTTGCGTGACGACGTTCTTTCGTCAAAAGGTTGCGGTTCACGTTGTATGCCAATGTTGCAGTGCGTCTGGAACGCGCGCGACATTTCGTTTGGCGAAATAATGGCGATACAAATCTTCTCTTTTCTTCTTTGCGCTGACCTTTGATTGACGCCGTCGTGATCTCAGGTAGCATCTCATCATGATCCGCTAGAGATCACATGGGAGGGAACGCATGAAACGCAGCTTCGCGCTGGCCGCTGGGCTTGTCATTTTCGCTTCGTTCGGGGCGAGCGCTCAAACGACCGATCAATTGGTCAAGGGAGCGACCGACACATCCAACGTCCTCAATTACGGCATGGGCTATAATCTGCAGCGGTTCAGCCCGCTGACCCAGATCAACAAGGAAAACGCCAAGAACCTTGTGCCGGTGTGGAACTACAGCCTGGCCGACGACCGCAGCGAGGAATCGCAGCCGATCGTCTACCAGGGCATCCTCTACGTCACCACCCACGCCGCCACCATGGCGGTCGACGCAAAGACCGGCAAACAGGTCTGGAAGACCAAGGTCGAGTATCCGGCGGAAACGCCGCGAATCGTCTGCTGCGGCATCATCAATCGCGGTGCAGCGATCTATGAGGGCAAGATTTTCCGCACCACGCTCGACGCCAACGTGATCGCGCTCGACGCCAAGACCGGCAAGGAACTCTGGCGGCAGAAGGCCGCCGATATCAAGGAAGGCTATTCGATGACGGTGGCGCCGCTCGTCGCCGACGGCGTTGTCCTGACCGGCATCTCCGGCGCGGAGTTCGGCACCCGCGGCTTCATCGACGGCTGGGATCCCGAGACCGGCAAGCATCTTTGGCGGACCCACACCGTACCAACCCCCGATGAGCCCGGCGGCGACACCTGGAAGGGCGACACCTGGAAACTCGGCGGCGGATCGACCTGGATCACCGGCTCCTACGATCCCGAACTGAACACGGTCTATTGGGGCATCGGCAACCCCGGGCCGTTCAATGCCGCGGTTCGCCCCGGCGACAACCTCTATACCTGCGCGGTGCTCGCACTGGAGCCGAAGACCGGCAAGATCAAATGGCATTACCAGTTCTCGCCGAACAACCCGTTCGACTATGATGCGGTCGCCGAAATGGTGCTTGCCGACCTCACTGTCGAAGGCAAGCCGACCAAGGTCCTGATGGACGCCAATCGGAACGGCTTCTTCTACGTGCTCGACCGCACCAACGGGAAACTGCTGGCCGCCAATCCCTATGTGAAGGTCAATTGGGCTACCGGCGTCGACCTGAAGACCGGCCGCCCGATCGAGACCGACGTCACCAAGGACGCGCGCGAAGGCAAGAAGGTCGTCGTGTATCCGTCGATTCTCGGCGGCAAGAACTGGGAACCGATGTCGTTCAATCCGAAGACCGGCCTTGCCTATGCCAACACGCTAGCCTTCGGCGGCCACTACAAGACCGAGCCGGCGACCTACAAGGCCGGCGAATGGTATCTCGGCATGGACCTGACGGACCTGTGGGACTGGCCGCAAGGCGATGAACCGCGCGGCCACCTCAAGGCGATCGATCCGATGACGGGGAAGACCAAGTGGGAAGCGCCGAGCGCCATCCCGCGTTTCTCCGGCGTGCTCTCGACCGCCGGCGGCGTCGTATTCTCCGGCCAGTTGACCGGCGAGTTCGAAGCGTTCGACGCCGATAGCGGCAAGAAGCTCTGGCAGTTCCAGACCGGCTCCGGCATCGAGGGTCAGCCGGTCACCTGGCAGCAGGACGGCGTCCAGTATGTCGCCGTCAACAGCGGCTATGGCGGCGTCTATTCGCTGTTTGCCGGCGACGAGCGGCTGGCCAAGGTGCCGGCCGGCGGATCACTGTGGGTGTTCGCGGTAAAAGCGCAATAGTGGTTCCACGAATGATGAAGGCATCTTTGATTGCGGCGGCATTCGCCGCCGCAATCACGGCAAGCGCGCTGACGGCTGCGCCCGCCGCCGCGCAAGAACAAAAAGCAGGCGTCGATCAGGCGCCGATCGACCAGGGCAAGAGCATCTATGCTCACAACTGCTCGCACTGCCATGGTCCTAACATGGTCAATGGCGGCACGGTCGCACCGGACCTGCGCGCCTTTCCAGACGACAGAGAGCGCTTCTTCACCACGGTGAAGCAGGGCAAGAACGGCAGGATGCCGCCCTGGGGCGACCTCCTGAATGACGATCAGATCGCCTCTCTGTGGGCCTATCTCTCGATCCGGAGAAATCCATGAGGACCTGGCTGGCGCCATTCGGCGCCGCGGCCGCGTTGATCGCAGCCTTCACCATGCCTGCCGCAGCCGGCGAGCCACTGAAAGTCTGTCTGGACGAGGATCTGCCGCCGCTTTCGGCGCATCATCGCGGCAAGCCCGACAGCGGCTTCGACGTCGCGCTGGCTGGCGCGATCGCGGAACAGCTCGGCCGGCCGCTCAAGGTCCAGTGGTTCGAAAGCAAGCTCGACGAAGATTCGAGCCCGGCGCTGGAAGCCAATGCCTTGCTCTCCGACGGCCGCTGCTCGCTGGTCGGCAGCTACGCCCTAACCAAGGATTCCCTGGTAGTGCCGGGTGTCAAAACCGCAAAGCTGCCCGATTTCGACGGCGCCACCATCGCCGATCGCCGGGGTCGCCGCATTCCGCTCGGCGTGCTGGCGCCAAGCCAGCCCTATCTCTATTCACCGCTGACCATCGCGCTGTCCGCCAGGACGATCGAGAGAGCGCGCGGCCACCGCGTGGCCGGCATCGGCGACCTCGCGGGCCTGCACATCGGCATCGAAAGCGGGACCCTTGGTGACGCCATCCTGATGACGTTCGAAAACGGGCGGCTGATCGACAACATCACCCATCTGGTTCCGGGCCGGGATGACCTGCTCGGCGCGCTCGACCGCGGCGATCTCGATGCCACGCTGCTCGACCTGCGGCGGCTCGACGCCTACCGCGCCGCCCATCCCGACAGCAAGATCGGCGGCTCCGGCTTTTATTATCCGATCGGCGTCAATCGTGGTTATGTCGGGTTGGCCTCGGAGCCGGCGCTCATTGCCGCCGTCAACAAGGCGCTCGCCGATCTGCAGGCCGCGGGAACTATCCCCGGGCTCGCTCAGACGGCCGGGCTCACCTATCTGCCGCCGCGCGAGCCGGTTATCCTCGGTGACGTCTGGATGAAGATACTCGGAAAGTAGGCTTCGAGCGAAATAAAGAGCCGGCGCGCGAGGCAGAAGCCCGCGCGCCGGCTTGCATCGTCAGAACATCAAATTGTCCTTGACCAGCACCCAGCGCCCCTTCTGGACCTGCTGGACCTGCGTGATGGTGTTGGCGAGGTGGTCGGTCTTGGAGAATTTCGTCGGTGGCGAGCTGAAAATATCCAGGAACTTGTCGCCCAACTCGAGCGCATCCAGCATCTTCTGGCCCGTCAGGTCCTTGCCGGCCTTGTTCGCGTAGAAGGCAAACGTCTCGATTGCATTGTAGCCGATGATGGCCTGGGTGTTGGCGTCGGTACCGAACATCTTCTTGTAGTTGGCCAGCCAGTCCTTCACCTTGCCCTGCGCCGTGTCCTCGTAGGGAATCTCGAAGCCTGACGCGGCGTAGAGGCCTTCGACCGCGTCCTTGCCGAGCGCCGGCACTTCGAGCACGTTGGTCGGGGTGGCGCCGAGGAAGGTCACGTTCCAGCCGAGTTTCTTGGCCTCGCTCATCGCGCCGATGGTCTCGCGGATGATGGTGCCGAGCACGACCAGATCGCAGCCGTCGGATTTCATCTTGGCGATCGGCGCGCTGAAATCCGACGCACCGCGCTTGTAGCTGGTGACGGAGGCCGGTGTAACCTTCATCGCCGCGAGCTGCTGGGTGAAGCCATCGAGCACGTTTTTGCCGTACTCGTCGTCCTGATGCATGATGCAGGGCTTCTGGAAATTCTTCGCCTCCATCATGTATTTGACCGCTGCGCGCGTGCTCTCGACGTAAGGCAGCAGGTTATTGAACTTCAGCCGTTCCTGCGGCTTGGCGGGATCGAACTTGAAGGTGAATTCGGCCGCGGTCAGCGGGAACAGCTGCAATATGCCGGCATCGAACAGGATGTCCTGCGCGGCGAGCACGGTCGGCGAACCCATCGGACCGATCATGGCGAAGACCTTGTCGCGCTCGACCATCTTCTGGGTCGCGAGCACCGCCTTCTTCGGATCGTAGCCGTTGTCCTCGAGGATCATCTTGAGCTTGCGCCCGTTGATGCCTCCGGCCGCGTTGATTTCCTCCACCGCCATCTTCATGCCGTTGGAAACCGGAACGCCCCAGACCTTGATCGGGCCCGACAGGTCCTGGTGGGTGCCGATCACGAGTTCAGTGGCCGAGATGCCCTCATTGGTAACCTTGGTCTGGGCCGCGGCCGGCAGATGGGTCAGCGCAAGGGCGCCCACCGCAAGGCCCAGCGCCTTGAACGATTTCGACATTGCAGTCTCCTCTTCCTTGGCCCGTGTTGAGCGAAGGGTAGGGCCCACTGGTCCTTCGCCGTTTTCAAACCGATTGCCGCGTCACGCCACCGCCCGTTCGCCGTACATGGCGCCGATCTCGCTGGCGTAGCGCTTGTTCACGAAATTCCGTTTCAGCTTCATGGTCGGCGTCAGTTCCTCGTCCTCGGGCGTCAGCTGGCGCTCGATCAGGAAGAACTTCTTGATGGTCTCGACGCGGGCGAAATTGGCATTCACCGCCTCGATCTCGCGCTGGATCAGATCCTGGATCTCCGCCGCCCGGCACAGGCTGGCGTAATTGGTGAAGGGAATGTCATGGTCCTGCGCGAACTTCTCGACATTCTCCTGGTCGATCATGATGAGGCAGGTCAGATAAGGCCGCTTGTCGCCGATCACGACGGCGTCGGAAATATAGGGCGAGAATTTCAGCTGGTTCTCGATCTCCGACGGCGTGATGTTCTTGCCGCCCGAGGTGATGATGATGTCCTTCATCCGGTCGGTGATCTTCACAAAGCCCTCATTATCGATGCCGCCGACATCGCCGGTGTGCAGCCATCCCCTGGCGTCGATGGTCTCGGCGGTCTTCTCCGGCTGGTTGAGATAGCCCATGAACAGGAAATCGCCCTTGATCAGGATTTCGCCCTGCGGCGAGATCGCGACCTCGCCCCACGGAACGGCCTTGCCGACCGAGCCGAGCTTGACGCGATCGGCCGGCATCAGGGTGGCGACGCCGCAATTTTCGGTCTGGCCATAGACCTCGCGCATGTCGATGCCGAGCGCCAGATACCAGCGGATCAAGTCCGGCGCGATCGGGGCCGCGCCGGTGAACGCAAGCCGGCAGCGGTCCAGCCCCAGCATGCGGCGGATGTTGCGGAATACCAGCCAGTAGGCGGCGCGGTTGGCGAGGCGCAGGGACAGCGAAGGCTTGTCGCCCTCCAGCCGGCAATCGGTCATGCGATAGCCGATGTCCAGCGCGCGGCGGTACATCCAGTTCTGGAACGCGGTGGCATCCTTCAGCGCGATCGTGATGCCAGAATAGAACTTCTCCCAGACGCGCGGCACCGCCAGGAATGCGGTGGGCTGCACTTCGCGCAGATTATCCGGCACGGTTTCCGGGCTCTCGGCGAAGTTCATCACCGACCCCAGAGCGAGCGAGGTGTAATAGCCGCCGATCCGCTCGGCGACGTGGCAGAGCGGCAGGAACACCAGCCGTTCCTCTGCGTCATCGGAGGGGAAGAGATCGTTGGCGTGGCGCATCTGATGGGTGACGCCGCGGTTGGAATGCATGGCGCCCTTGGGCGGCCCCGTGGTGCCGGAGGTATAGACGAGGATGGCGAGATCATCGGCGCCGCGACTTGCGAGCATCTCGTCCCACAGCGTCTCGCGGCCCACCATGTGGTTGCTGCCGAGCGCCATGAATTCGGCCAGCGACATCACCATGGGATCGGAAAAGCCGCTGAGGCCCTCCATGTCGAACACGACGATGGTCTGCAGGGTCGGGCAGCGTGCGCGGCACGACAGGATCTTGTCGAGCTGCTCCTCGTCTTCGGCGAAGATTACCCGCGTGCCGGAATCATTGATAAGGTATTCGACCTGGACCGAGGAATCCGTCGGATAGATACCGGACGAAACGCCGCCGGCGCACAGGATGCCCATGTCGGCATGGACCCATTCGGGCACCGCATTGGCGATGATGGAGGCGACATCACCAGGGCGGAATCCGGTGGCGTGCAGCCCGAAGGCGATTTCCCTCGAAATCAGCAGCCACTGCCGCCAGCTGGTCGGCTGCCAGATGCCGAACTTCTTCTCGCGGATCGCCGGCTTCTCGCCGCGCGTTTCCGCCGCGCGCAGAAAACTCCTCGCGATCGTGTCAGCGACCGTCAGCACTGCCGGTCCGGCCATGCCCGTTCCCTCCCTCTCCTCACCCGCTTCGAACACCGGTTGACCGGTCTTTTTTCCGAAGCAGCAGCCTATTCAACGCCAAGTCTTCTTCAACGCCAAGGCTTCTTCAACGGCAAGTCTTGCTCAACGCCAAGTCTTGCTCAACGCCAAGTCTTCTTCTTTTTCCAGCGCCGTTCGCCCCGGGCGCCCGCCTCCTTGGCGCCGAGATAGAATTCCTGGATGTCCTTGGAATGCATCAGCCGTTCGCAGACGTCGTTCATGACGACGCGGCCGATTTCCAGGACGTAGCCATAATGCGCCGTCTCGAGCGCCACCTTGGCATTCTGCTCGACCAGCAGGATCGAGGTACCCTGTTCCTCGTTGATGCGCCGGATGATCGCAAAAATTTCCTTTACCAGGATCGGCGACAGGCCGAGCGAGGGCTCATCGAGCAGCAGCAAGGTCGGGCGATTCATCAGCGCGCGCCCGATCACGAGCATCTGCTGCTCGCCGCCGGAGAGTTGCCCGGCCGGCTGGTTGAGCCGCTCCCGCAGCCGCGGGAAATACCTGTACACCTGCTCCAGATCGTCGGCGACCGCGTCGCGGTCCCGCCGCGGATAGGCGCCCATCATCAGGTTCTCGCGCACCGAAAGGAACGGAAATACCTCCCGTCCCTCCGGCACGTGGCTGAGGCCGAGCCGCACGATCTTGTCGGCTTCCATGCGCTGGATCGGCTTGCCCAGAAATTCGATCGAGCCCTTCTGCGGATCGAGAATGCCGGAGATGGTTTTCAGCACCGTGGTCTTGCCGGCGCCGTTGGCTCCCAGCAGGGTCACGATCCGGCCGCGCGGGACCTCGAGCGAGATGCCCCGGATCGCCATGATCGGCCCGTAATAGCTCTCGATGTTGCTGAGCTTCAGGATGATGTCGGGGGCGCTCATGCCATCATTCCCTTCTAGGCGCCGAGATAGGCGGCGACGACGTCGGGATGCTGCTGCACTTCGGAAGGCGATCCCATCGCCAGCACCCTGCCATAGTTCAGCGCAATCACCCGGTCGGAGACCCGGTTCACCAGGGTCATGTCGTGCTCGACCATCAAAACGGTGACGCCGAGCTCGCTCTTCATGTCGCGGATCCAGAACGACATGTCGTCGGTCTCCTCGACATTCAGCCCAGACGACGGCTCGTCGAGCAGGATCAGCTTCGGCTCGGTGCACAGCGCGCGCGCCAGCTCGATCACCTTGCGCACGCCGTAGGGAAGCCCCGAGATCAGCTTGTCGCGATAGGGTTCGAGGTCGAGGAACTCGATGACCTGCTCGACGCGGCGGCGATGAATCTTCTCGTTGTGGCGCACGCTCGGCAGGAACAGCAGTTCCTGCCACAGCTGCGTGGTGGAATGGCGGTGCCGGCCGACCAGGAGGTTGGCGAGCACGCTGGCATTCTCGAATAATTCGATGTTCTGGAAGGTGCGGGCGATGCCCAATCTGGCGATGCCGTAGGCCGGCTCCTCCGTGATGTCCTGGTCCTCGAAGAAGATCCTGCCCGAGGTCGGGGTATAGATCCGCGAGATCAGGTTGAAGATCGAGCTCTTGCCGGCGCCGTTGGGACCGATAATCGAAAGAATTTCACCCTTCTCCACCGCGAAACTGACGGAATCCACCGCCTTCAGGCCGCCGAAATGCAGCGAGAGGTTTTCGGCGCGGAAATAGCTCATCGGTACCGCTCCGACTTCACGTAGATCTTCTGCCGCTTGAAGGTGGCGCGCTTGTAGAGTGGGAACAACTGGAAGAAGAGCTTGATCTTGAGCCAGCGTCCATACAGGCCGAGCGGCTCGAACAGCACGAACAGCACGATGATGATACCGTAGATCGCGCCCTTCAGTCCGTTGGCGGAGGCGAACGCCGAGACGCTGTCCTGGATATGCGCCGCGCGCTCGGCCCCGGCGCCCAGCGTTGCGGCCACGCCTGCGACCATGCCGGGAACATCGTCCTTCAGATAGGTCAGGAACGGATCGATCATGACGATGAAGATCGCCCCCAGCACGGCGCCGTGCAGGCTGAAGGTTCCGCCGATCAGGATCACGATGATGAACTCGATTGAAAGCTGCAGCGTGAACATTTCCGGGCTGATGAAGGACAGCTTGTGGGCGAACAGGCAGCCGGCGAAGCCGGTGATGGCGGCGCTGATCGCGAACGATTTCACCTTGTAGAGCGAGACGTTGACGCCCATGCTGCGCGCCGCCGTCTCGCTGTCGCGGATCGCGACAAAGGCGCGGCCCGTGGGCGAGCGCAACAAATTGAGCGTGCCGACGATGGTCAGGATCAAGACGCCGAGACAGAGAAAATAGAAAGCCGGGCTGTCGCGCGGCACTGATGTGCCGAGCAACTGGATGGTCTTGACCCGCATGCCCTCATTGCCATTGGTCACGCTTTCCCACCGCGCCAGGATCTCCTCGACGATCAGAGCAAAGGAAATGGTCGCGATCACGAGATAGATGCCCTGCAGCCGCAGCGCCGGAAACCCGACCAGCGCGCCGATCACGCCCGTCAAAAGGCCCGCAGCCAGGAAATAGACCGGGAACGGCACGTTGAACTGCTGCAAATAAGCCGCCGTGTACGCGCCGATGGCAAGGAATGCGGCGTGGCCGAGCGAAGCTTGCCCCGTAAAGCCGGTGAGGATCATCAGCCCGACGCCGACGGTGGCGTAGATGCAGACGAAGACCAGTTGACTGACGATGTAACTGGAGAGAACGAACGGCGCTATCGCCAGCAGCACCAGCAAGGTGCCGTAGGAGAAAAGATAGCCGCTATGCGGAAACAGCCGGATGTCGTCTTCATAATCGGTCTTGAACATGAAGCGCATGGCTAGACCTTCTTGCGGATGCGAAGGCCGAACAGGCCCTCGGGCTTGAGCAGCAACACCGCCAGCAGGACGACATAGGGCGCGACATCCTTCCAGCCCTCCGCCAGATAGAAGCCGGCCATGCTCTCGATCACGCCGATCAGCACGCCGCCGACCACCGCGCCCGGGATCGAGCCGAAGCCGCCGAGCACGGCAGCCGGAAACGCCTTCAGCCCCAATACCAGGCCGACATTGGAGTGAATGAAGGTGATCGGCGCCAGCAGCACGCCGGCGCAGGTCGCGACCGAGGCGCTGATCGCCCACACGATCGACACCACGCGCTTGACCGGAATGCCCATGTAATAGGCCGCCAGCATGTTCTCCGAACTTGCGCGCATCGCGGTGCCGAGCGCGGTGCGGTTGAAGAACAGGTAGAGCAGCGTGCACAGGATGACGGTCGCCGCGATCACCGAGAGCTTGTCATAGGCCAGCACCAGCGAGCCGATCCGCAGCACGCCCTGGCTGAACGGCGTCTCGATCTTGAAATCGTCGGTGCCCCAGATCATGCCGACCACCGAGCGCAGGAAATAGCCGAGCCCGATGGTGGCCATGATGATGGAGAATTGCGGATAGCCGAGGATCGGACGCACCACCAGCCGCTCGGCCAGCATGCCGAACAACGCCATGGCCGCGACCGCGCAGGCAAATCCGATCCAGTAGTTGAAGCCGAGAAGGCCGATGAAGGTGAAGGCGAAGAAGCCGCCCAGCATCATCAGGTCGCCCTGGGCGAAATTCACGACTTCGGTGGCCTTGTATACCAGCACAAAGCCGAGCGCGATCAGGCCGTAGACGCAGCCGAGCGCAACGCCGCTCACCAACTGCTGAACGAAGTCCAGCATTGCAGACATCCCTCCCCCGATGCGAGCGATTCTAACGACCGCCTTTGCCGCATCTTGTGTCCACGCGCTGTTCGGCATCGTTTGCCGAAAGTCGCGGGAACGAAGCTATACAGCCGGAAGCCCCGTTGCCTGTCAACACAGCGGGGGTTGCCGTCTCGCGCCGGGGTTGCGGAGTAGCGACGCACCGCGCCGCCGCCCGCCCGGTGGAATTCAGGCGACCGCGGAGCGGCAGGGCTTGGACTTCAGGAACGCCGCAATTTCCGCGGCGGGAATCGGCCTGCCGAACAGATATCCCTGTCCTTCCTCACAGCCGTTTTCCTTCAGATAGGCGAGCTGCTCGTGGTCTTCCACGCCCTCCGCCGTCACCCGCAGTCCGAAGTCCCTCGCGAGGGAAAGAATGGCGCGGACGATGGCCCGGCTCTCTTCACTCTCGGCGAGACGCGATACGAAGCTGCGATCGATCTTGATCTTGTCGAGGTGCAGGGAGAGCAACTGCGCCATCGCGGTATAGCCTGTCCCGAAATCGTCGAGCGCGACCCGCACGCCGGCCTGGCGAAGCTGATCCACGATTTTCCGCGCAATCGCGATATTCGCGACCAGCGCCGTCTCGGTAATCTCGAGTTCCAGTTGGCGAGGGTTCAGCCCGGTCTGGGCCAGGATCGTCAGCACGCGCAGTCCGAACGTCGGATCGTGCAGTTGAACCGCCGAGATATTGAACGAGAGCGTGAGGTCTTGTGGCCAGGATGTCGCTTCAGCACAGGCGCGGCGCAACAGCTGATCGCCGAGCGGAACGATCAGCCCGGTTTCTTCCGCCACGGAAATAAAGACATTCGGCGATATCAGCCCGAGGCTCGCATTTTGCCAGCGTGCCAGCGCCTCGAATCCGATGACGCGATCGCCATCCAGCGAGGTAACCGGCTGGAAATGCGGCACCAGCAGATCTGCGGACACGGCAAGCCTCAATTCCCGCTCGATTTGAACACGGCGGTCGGCGACTTCGTCCATTTCCGGCTCGAAGAAGCGAATCGACGAATGCCGCTCGGCCTTGGTGCGATACAGCGCTCGATCCGCGCGCCTGACCAGTTGGTTGGCCCGCATGCCATTGTCCGGCGCGATCGCGATGCCGACGCCTACTCCGAGCCTCACCGTCGCGTGGCCCACGACAAAGGGCCCGGCGACCGTCTCCTGAATGCGGGCCGCCAGATCGGCGGCATCCTCGATGGAGGCGATGGCGGGCATGATGATGGCGAATTCGTCCCCTCCTATTCTGGCAAAGAACCCGTCGCGGCCCAGCACGGCCGATATCCGGTGCGCGAACTTGCTCAGCGCCTCGTCGCCGGCGGCGTGCCCGTGAACGTCGTTGATCGGCTTGAAGCCGTTGAGGTCGAGCATCAGGACCGCAAGTTGAAAGCCCGGGCCGGCCGTCCGAAGGGCTTCATTAAGCTTCTCCTCGAAGAAGCGGCGATTGGGAAGTCTGGTCAACGGATCATGCCGCGCCAGCTTGCGTGCTTCTTCTTCCGCTTTGATCCGCGCCGCGTTTTCGCGGACGACCTCGCGATAGCGGCGTATCCCGTAAATGATCACGGCTGCGCTCACGATGAAGACGACGAAGATGAGGTCGTCCACCTCCCAATCGGGGTGATCCAGTCCGAATTGCAGCAAATGGGGCGGCAATTGAAAGACGTGCGCCGCCGCGTAGATGAAGAGCGCGAATACCAGACAAAGGACCGCGTCGCGGATATGGGGCTTTTTCCATGCCGACCGCACCGGCTGGTTGGAAGATGGTCGGCTCGACGGGGTCATGGACTTGGGCCTGGGCGTACGCTGGAGGAGCTTCGGGTGAGCTTGGCCACGCCCGCGTAAACATTGCGCGATGCGACGCCGGCAATTCATGCTTCTCGATTCACCAGGCCGAAAGTTCTTGGGTCCATGGTGCGGAACCTGATGCAACGCGAAGATGGTCGAGACATCATGATACCGCATGAATCCGCGCTGCAGGTGCGAGGGTTAACAAAACGTTTTGACCGCCTCGCGGTCGATGCGCTCGATCTCACCGTGCGATCAGGCGAATTCTACGCCCTCGTCGGCCCCAACGGCGCCGGCAAGACCACGACATTGCGCATGGTGGCGGGGCTGTTGCGGCCCGATGTCGGAACCGTCGCGGTGTTCGGCCACGACGCGCTGTCCGATCCCGTGGCCGCCAAGCAGATGATGGCGTGGGTCTCGGACGAGCCGATGATTTACGACAAGCTGACACCGCTGGAATATCTCGAATTCGTCGCCGGCCTGTGGGGCATCGATCCCCCGACATCGGAACCGGCTGCGCATGCTCTGCTGGTCTCGCTCGGGCTGGAGCCGCATCTGCACGAACGCTGCGAGGGTTTTTCCAAGGGGATGCGCCAGAAGGTTGCGCTCGCCGGTGCGCTCGTGCACGACCCCCGCCTGATCATCCTGGACGAGCCGCTGACCGGGCTGGATGCGGTCTCCGCGCGCCACGTCAAGGGATTGCTCGGCGATCGGGTCCGCGGCGGCTGCACCGTGATCATGACCACGCATATTCTGGAAGTCGCCGAACGGATGGCCGACCGGATCGGCGTCATTGCCGCGGGACGGCTGGTCGCGGAAGGCACGCTGGCCGAACTGCGCCAGCAGAACGGACACACCGACACCAGCCTGGAAGACCTGTTCATCGCGCTGGTCGATGTCGAGGCAGCCGCCGCATGAGTTCGGCGACCGCGCTCACCTGGTTTGCCCGCCACGAGATCCGGCTGGCATGGCGGGAATGGCTCGCGATGATGACGGGCGGCCGCCGCAAGCGCACACGCGCGGTCATCGGTCTGATGGTATTCGCCGCGATCATGCACGTGCCCGCTTATGCGGTGATCGGCCGGTTTTCGGATCTTCGGGCCCCGCTCGACAAGTCCTCGCTGATCGTCATGACGGCGACCATTGTCCTGGCGTGGGCGTTGATGCTGTCGCAGGCCATCGAATCGGTGACGCGGGTGTTCTACGCCCGCGCCGATCTCGATTTGATCATGTCGTCGCCGGCCCGGCTGGAAAACGTGTTTTCGATCCGCATCGCCGCCATTGCGCTGACGGTGATTGCGATGGCGCTGTTGTTCTCGACGCCGTTTGTCGACGTCCTCGTGATCGGCGGCGGCATCCGGTGGTTCGCGGCTTACGGCGTTGTCGTCGCCATTGGCCTGTCGGCCGCGGCGGTGGCGATCGCGGTCACGATCCTGCTGTTTCGCCTGATCGGCCCGAGCCGCACGCGGCTGGTGGCGCAAATCCTTGCCGCTGTGATCGGCGCCGGTTTTGTCATCGCGCTGCAGATCGGCGCCATCCTGTCCTACGGCACGCTGTCGCGCTTCGCGGTGCTGACCTCGGACGCCGCCGCGGCAATCGCGCCCGGTCTCGACAGCATCGTGTGGTGGCCGGCACGCGCGGTGCTCGGCGATGGCGAGGCGTTGCTGCTGCTGCTCGCGGGCGGCCTCGTGCTGCTCGGCGCGGTGATGACGATCTTCGCAGGCCGGTTCGCCGACACCGCCGTGCTCGCATCCGCCAGTGCCCGGCCGAACCAACCGGGCGCCCGCGCCCGGGCGTTCCGCGCCGGCTCGCGGCAGCAGGCGCTGCGGCGGAAGGAATTCGTGCTGCTGGGCCGCGATCCCTGGCTGATCTCGCAGACCCTGATGCAGCTGTTATATCTGGTGCCGCCGGCGGTGATGCTGTGGCGCAGCTTTTCCGACTCGGGCCTTGCGCTTGTGCTGATCACGCCTGTCATCGTCATGGCGGCGGGCCAGCTCGCGGGCGGTCTCGCCTGGCTGACGATCTCGGGCGAGGACGCCGCCGACCTGGTGGCGACCGCGCCGCTAACGCCTTCGCGCCTGACCCGCGCCAAGATCGAAGTGGTGCTGATCGCAATCTCGGTCATCTTCGCACCACTGGTCGCCGCCCTGCTGTTTGCCTCGCCGCTGCAGGCGGCGGTTACCGCGCTCGGCATCATCATCGCGGCCGCCTCCGCCACCGCGATCCAGCTCTGGTTCCGGGTGCAGGCCAAGCGCAGCCAGTTTCGCCGCCGCCAGACCTCGTCGCGGCTGGCGACGTTTGCGGAAGCCTTCTCCTCGATCGGATGGGCCGCAACGGCGGCGCTGGCGCTGGCCGTCCCCATTTTCGCGCTGGTCAGCGGCCTGATGACGCTCGGCATCGTCGCCGCGACCTGGAAGATGAGCCCGCGGCGGGAGTGAGCGCGCTCGCTAAGCCTTGACCAGTTCCATCACCGCCGCCGCAAACGCCTCCGGCTCTTCCTGCGGCAGATTGTGACCCGCGCGCGGGATCACGCGATGGATGCGGGGGCCTGAAAACTTCGCCGCCTGCGCGGTGCCGTCGGTCGAGGGCGCGACGCCGTCGCCATCGCCGTCGAGCGTGATGGCCGGCACCGCAATCGCCGGCAGCGCCGCCAGCCGGCGCTGGATGTCGGCATATCGCGGATCGCCTTCAGCCAGGCCGAAGCGATGACGGTAGCTGTGGATCACGACGTCGACATAATCGGGATTGTCATGCGCGAGAGCGGTCCGCTCGAAGCAGGGATCGTCAAAACGCCAGTTCGGGGACCATTGCTGCCACAGGATCCGGGCGATGCCGCGCCGGTTGGCGGCAAGACCGGCCCGGCCACGCTCGAGCTGAAAGTAATATTGATACCAGAGCGGCACCTCGCGTTCCGGCTTCGCCGGGATCATCGCTTTTGCGATATCCTGGATCAGATAGCCGTTCACCGACACGAGACCGATGCAGCGCTCCGGCCACAGTGCCGCGCCGATGCAGGCGGCGCGGCCGCCCCAGTCATAGCCGGCGAACACGGCGCGGTGGATCGACATCGCATCCATCAGCGCGATCAGGTCGGCTCCGATCGAGGCCTGTTCGCCCGAACGCGGCGTCGCCGGATCGCGGAAACGGGTCGGACCATAGCCGCGCAAATAGGGCACGATGACGCGGCAGCCCTGTGCCGCCAACAAGGGAGCGACGTCGACATAGGAGTGGATGTCGTAGGGAAAGCCGTGCAGCAGCATGACCGCGGGCCCGTCCGCCGGACCTGCCTCGTAACAGGCGATGTTGAGGACGCCGGCATCGATATGCCGGAGCGGCTCCAGCCGGCGTGACGACGGTGCCCGTGGCGGAGGTGCCGATTGTGGTGTCAATGTAAAGCCCCCGCTGCAAACTTCGTTGCTTCTGACCTTAGCGCCTGGCCGGCATGCCGCGATACGAAAAATGCGGCGATGACGGCGGCGGAAATGCGCGATACAATCGTGCCGTCCTCATGACGGGCCTGGCTATGCTGCGCTGCTTTACGGCCATTCTGGCGTTGTTCGGCGTGCTCGCCGCGCCGGCCTGGGCGCAAGACGCCCCGCGCAGCGAATGCCTGGCGATGGCCAATGCCGCACCGCGCGCCGTGCCGGTCAGCCTGCGTTCGGCAGCGGCGAAACCCGACGAGGTCGCGATCACCTATGCCGGGCACTCGACCTACTACATCGACACGCCCGGCGGCATCCGTATCGCGACCGATTTCAGCGGCGCCTATACCACCGGTCGCCTGCCCGACGTCGTCACCATGAATCGCGCGCACGGTACGCATTACACGCTATTTCCGGATCCGCGCATTCCCCACGTGCTGCACGGCTGGGGCGACGACGGGCAGCCGGCGAAGATTGCCGAACGGGTCGGCGACGTCTTCATCCGCAATGTCACCACCGACATCCGCCGCTATTTCGGCGATGATTCGAGCGGCGGAATGATCCGGGACGGCAACTCGATCTTCATCTTCGAGGTCGCCGGCCTCTGTATCGGCCATCTCGGCCACCTCCATCACCAGCTCGACGACAGCCATTTCGCGGCGATTGGCCGGCTCGATATCGTGATGGTGCCGATCGACGGCACCTATACGATGTCGCTCGACGGCATCTCCGACATCACGCGGCGGCTGCGCGCCTCCGTGGTGCTGCCGATGCACCGCTTCATGACCCCGCTCGACGAATTCATGCGCAAGATCGGACAGCAATTCGCCATCGACACGCGGACCGAGCGGACGCTGATGATTTCACGGGAGGCGTTGCCATCGACGCCGACCGTGATCATTCTGCAGGGAGTTCTGAGGCATCGGAATCTTCACCGTGATCGGTTCTCTCACGCGAGGGGAAACATGAGCAAACCAACGCAGCGAATGATCGAGAGTAACGGCATCCGCCTCAATATCGCCGAGCAGGGCGAGGGGCCCCTCGTGCTGATGTGCCACGGCTTTCCCGAATCCTGGTACTCCTGGCGCCATCAGATCGACGCGCTCGCCGCCGCCGGCTTCCACGCCGTGGCGCTGGACATGCGCGGCTACGGCAAGAGCGACGCACCCGAGGCCATCGATCAATATACGATCTTCCATCTGGTCGGCGATCTGGCGGGCCTGCTCGACGCGCTTGAATCTCCGTCCGCCGTCATCGTCGGCCACGACTGGGGTGCAGGCGTAGCCTGGCAGGCCGCGCGGCTTCGCCCCGACCGCTTCCCCGCCGTCGCCTGCCTCAGCGTGCCGTACCGGCCGCGCACCCCGGTGCGCCCGACCAGCGTCATGCCGCAAACCGCGGATGCTCAATTCTACATGCTGTATTTCCAGGAACCCGGCGTCGCCGAGGCCGAGCTTGAGCGGGACCCGCGGGCGAGCGTGCGCAACATGCTCTACGGCGCTTCGGGCGAGGGCGCTACCGAAAGGCGCGCCGCCGCGGCGAGCACGGGCGCTGCGCCAAACGTCGGCATGGTGCCGAGAAACGCAGGACTGTTGCAGGGGCCCGGCGCTCCGGCGACCCTGCCCGCGTGGCTCAGTGAAGCCGACATCGATTTCTACGCGGGCGAATTCAGGCGCTCAGGCTTTCGCGGCCCCCTCAATTATTATCGCAACATCGATCGCAACTGGGAGCTGCTGGCGGCCTTCTCGGATGTAAAGGTGACCGTCCCGGCGCTCTATATTGCGGGCGACCATGACATGGTACTCGCCGCGCCCGGCACCGCGGAGTATCTTGCCGGCCTCAGGCAGTTCGTCCCCGCGCTTCGCAACATCCAACTGCTCCCCGGCTGCGGTCACTGGACCCAGCAGGAACGTCCCAGCGAGGTCAACGCAGCGATCATCGATTTCGTGCGCAGCCTGCCGAACTGAAGGCCGGCTGCGGCGCGGTTTCGACAAAGAAAAGACAGGGAAGGAATATCCATGGCCAGCAATCTACCCGCCTCCAAGAGCGGGCTCTATGCCGATCCGCGCGAAGACTGGCTCGCAAAACGGACGGAGGAAATCCTCGATCCCGGACGCCCGATCGTCGATCCCCACCATCATCTCTGGGATCGCGGCGGCCAGCATTATCTGATCGAGGAACTGGCCGCCGACATCGCCTCCGGCCACAACATCGTCGCAACCGTCTATGTCGAGGCCCGCTCGATGTATCGCGCCAGCGGGCCGGAAGCGATGCGCCCGGTCGGCGAGGTCGAATTCGCGGGCGGTGCCGCCGCGATGAGCGCGAGCGGCGGCTATGGCAAGGCCGCGATCTGCGCCGGCATCGTCGGCCACGCCAATCTCCTTTTGGGGGAAGGCGCGCGCGAGGTGCTGGAGGCGGAAATCGCCGCCGGCAACGGGCGCTTCCGCGGCATCCGGCATTCCTCGCCATGGGATGCGGATCCCGAGGTCGCCGGCATGTACGCCCTGCGACCGAAGGGCCTGTTGCTCGATGCGACCTTTCGCAAGGGCTTTGCCTGCCTCGCGCCGCTGAAGTTGAGTTTCGATTCCTGGCTGTTTCACCCGCAGATCGGCGAGCTTGCCGATCTCGCCCGCGCCTTCCCGGACACCAGAATCGTGCTCGACCATTGCGGCGGTCCGATCGGCGTCGGCAGCTACGCCGGCCGCCGCGAGGAAATCTTCAACGGCTGGAAGAGTTCGATCCAGGACATCGCCAAATGCCCCAACGTGGTCGTCAAACTCGGCGGGCTGGCGATGCGGCTGCTCGGCTATGATTTCCACGAACGAGCGATGCCGCCCTCCTCTGAAGAATTGGCGGCGGCCTGGCGTCCCTATATCGAAACCTGCATCGAGGCCTTCGGCCCCAACCGCGCCATGTTCGAGAGCAATTTCCCGCCGGACAAGGGCCAGTGCAGCTATCAGGTGATCTTCAACGCCTTCAAGCGCATCGCCGCGCCGTGTAGCGAGTCCGAGAAGACCGCGTTATTCTCGAAGACGGCGACGGATGTTTACCGGCTGAAGCTGGTGTAATCATTTGGAGAGGTGGCAATGAAATCGAAAAGTTGGCTAAAGATCATGGGATGCTTCGCAATCCTTGCGGGGCTACCGGCGATCATGGCCACCTCGGCCGACGCCGCAACCGTCGTGGCACTCGGTGCCAGCAACACCTACGGCAAGGGCGTGGCGCGCAATCAGGCTTTCCCGGCGCAGCTCGAAGCGATCCTGCGGGCGAAGGGGTTGAACGTCCACGTCATCAACGCCGGCATCAATGGCGACACCACCGAGGGCATGCTGCGGCGGATGGATGGCGTCGTTTCCAGGGGCGTCAGCGCCGTGATCCTGCAGCCAGGCGGAAACGATCGCCGCAAGGGCAGTCCCGATCGCACCGCGGACATCCAGAGCCGCCTGAGCGCGCGGGGCATCCAGGTGATCATGCTTCCGAACAATGCATTGAGGGGGTTGCCGCATCAGCCCGATGGGCAGCATCTGACCCCCGAAGGCTACCACATGCTCGCGGAGTCGCTGGCATCGCAGGTGGCGGGCGCGATCGGGCACTGACAACCGTTTCGATCCACCCGCGTGAGCGGCGCGAAGACCGGCTGGAATCTCTCAGCCGGCACTCATCAAACTCGCGGGCTGGCGCTTGCCGGCCGGAGCCAATGTTCGCTTGATCTTGGAGAACACCCGCAGCGCGAAGCCGAGCATGGCCGGATTGGTCTTGCGGCAGAACGCCAGCTTCTTGACGCGGCCCTCGACGTGCCATTTGGCGTGGGCGCCATCCCTGAAGAAGATCACGTCGCCGGGGCCGTAGCGGGTCGGACCCATGGTGTCGTTTTCAAGAACGATCGAGCCTTCGAGGATGAGGATCGTCTCGTCGAAATCGTAATACCAGTTGAATTTGCCTTCGCTGCATTCCCAGACGACGGTCGATGCGGTCCCGTCCGCGCTGTGCGAGAGAGCGCAGGATTGCGCCACCGGGTCGCCCTCGATGATCCAGGAGGGCTCGATCGGACTGGGTGTCAGATTGACGACCAGATTGCCGGTTTCAATGAGTGCGCGAGATATCATGGACCTCAACGGAAAATTGCAAAAACGATAGCAAATGCAAAGGGATGCAGTTTGGCGAAGTTCGGCCCAAGCTAATAAGGATGGTTTAATCCTTCCTTACGGCCGGCGCGTCAATCGGACCGAACGGCTGCGACAAAACGCAGCGAACTCGCAAGCCTGCCAGACGCCGAAAGCCGCCCGCGGAATTTTCGTGAAGGAACGTCGGGACGTCACCCGGCTATTGCGATTTTGCAAACAAGCCAAATATCACGCTGCCCACCCTTC
The DNA here is from genome assembly GCA_963831585.1 of uncultured Alphaproteobacteria bacterium. Lineage (GTDB taxonomy): Bacteria > Pseudomonadota > Alphaproteobacteria > Rhizobiales > Xanthobacteraceae > Bradyrhizobium. The sequence continues at coordinate 137,489 of CAWHRA010000016.1, forward strand.
GACGGAGGCACCATGAAATCAGCCCAGACCATGCAGGCCGCTATGCTCGACGCCGCCGGCGCTCCATTCCGCATTGCGCCCGTGCCACGGCCGGCTCCCCAACCGGGGCAGGTGCTGGTCCGCATCGCCGCGAGCGCTGTCAACCCGCTCGACCTCAAGATACGTGCGGGCCAGGCCTCGCATGCGCGGCAGCCTTTGCCCGCGATCCTCGGCATCGATCTCACGGGCACGGTAGAAGCGGTCGGCGACGGCGTAACGGATTTCCGGCCCGGCGATGAAGTCTATGGAATGACGGGCGGTGTCGGCGGCCTGCAAGGCTCGCTGGCGCAATTTGCTTCCGTTGACGCGGACCTGCTGGCGCGAAAGCCCGCCAATCTCGGCATGCGCGAAGCCGCGGCCCTGCCGCTGATCTTCATCACCGCGTGGGAAGGGCTGGTCGATCGCGCCGGCGTCCATGCGGGGCAGAAGGTGCTGGTTCATGGCGGCGCCGGCGGCGTCGGGCATATCGCCGTCCAGATCGCGCGCGCCTTCGGCGCCGAGGTGTTCGCGACCGGCTCGGCGGCCAGCCAGGCCTATATCAAGCGGCTCGGCGCGGTCGGGATCGACTACCGGGCGATGTCGGTCGAGAATTACGTCGCCAAATACAGCGAGGGCCGCGGTTTCGACATCGTCTACGACACCGTCGGCGGCGCCACGCTGGACGCCTCGTTCAACGCGGTCACCCGTTTCGGCCACGTCGTCAGCGCGCTCGGCTGGGGCACGCATGCGCTGGCGCCCCTGTCGTTCCGCGCCGCGAGCTATTCCGGCGTGTTCACGCTGCTGCCGATGCTGACGGGAGAAGGCCGCGCGCATCACGGCGAGATCTTGCGCGAGGCGACAAGGCTTTTGGAAGCCGGCAAGGTCGTCCCCCGCGTCGATCCAAGGCATTTTGCGCTGTCGAGCGTCGGCGACGCCTATCGCGCGGTCGAGGCCGGCGACAGCGCCGGCAAGATCGTGGTCGACATACAAGAGTAAGGCTGTCCGCGGAAGAAACCACGTCGCTCTCGAGGCCAGCGCGTTTTAAATCAATGATGATCCTTTGGCTTTGGTTATCGCCGCGGCTTCAATTAGAGCAAAGGCGCTGCGAAGAAACGATTTGCGCAATCGGCATCAACCCATGCACCGCACTCGATTTCGCTCCTCCTGCGTCATGCCGCCACATCTCATGAGCAACATCGTTGCATATGACTCGCATTCTCGAAGCAACGGTGAGAACTCTCCGTATAACCACCGTGATGAAATTAAGGGCGTCACAATCAAATCGGCCTAAACCCTCTCCATCGAAATCGCTAATGGGCCGGCGGGGTCAACCGCCCTAAGGGGCAGAGGAAACAACGATGTTGAAACTAGGCAAGACGATCTTCGTCGCGGGATTCGCATTACTCCTGGTCGGCGCAATCGGCCCGGCCCGCGCCGGTTCGGCCGCGGAGGCGAAAGCGCTCGGCGAGAAAGCAGTGGCCCTTATCGCGGCCGAGGGCGAGAAAGCCTTCCCCCTGCTCAGCGATCCGAAGGGTGAGTACGTGAAGGGCGACATGTATGTAACCGTACTCGATCACCAGGGTGTCGTGCGCGCCAACATCAATCCCAAGCTGGTCGGCATGAACATGTGGGAATCGACCGATCCCGACGGCGTCAAGTTCACGCAGGCCGCGATCAAGATCGGCGAGACCACCGGCTCGGGCTGGCAAAATTACAGGTTCACCAACCCCGTGAGCAAGAAGATCGAGCCCAAGCAGACGTGGGTTCAAAAGGCTGGCGACTTCGTCACCCTGTGCGGATTCTACGTCACCCAGTAGCCCGGCTTCGGCGGCGGACCGCGATGTGGCCGTCCCGCCGCCGCATGCCCGCGATACCTCCGCCAACGCAAGGAGATATGCCGTGACAGGATGGCTCGCTAATCTCTCGATTACGCGGAAGCTCTTCATCGCTCCCGCGGTCGCCGTCATCCTGCTCTCGCTGATGGCCCCGCTTGCGATCTATTCACTGGGCCAGCAGGCAAAGCTTCTCGATGAGTTGACGACGACCGAGGTCGACAAGGCCGCCACCATGGCCGCCCTCGGACGCGCCGTTCCCGAGGCCAGCAACCTCTCCTACCGCACGATTGCGCTTGCCAGCAATTCTGACGATCCGGCCGCAATCAAGCGCCTCGTCGCCGACATGGACAAGCGGCTCGGCGAAGCAGCCTCGCTGATCGACCGACTTCGCTCCTTCGATCTCATCGAGGGAGAGACGGAGATCGTGGCGAACCTCGGCAAGTCGTTGAAAGCCTACACCGACGCGGTCCGTCAGGTCGCCACCATGGCGGCGGCAGACGCCGCGACTGCCTACATGACGACTGCCAGTGGTGAGAAATTCTATGCCGAACTGCAGACGCAGCTCGACGGCTTGCGTGACTTCGAGCGCAGGCATTCGGTCGCCAAACACGATGCGTCGATGGCGCAGGCCGGCACGGCGCGCTTTGGCATGATCGTGCTCTTCATCGCTGCGGTCATGGCGTCCGTCCTGGTGACGGTGGTTCTGTCGCGGACCATCAGCGGCTCGATCACCCGGCTGGCGGCCTCGACCATCAAGCTCGCCGACGGCGATCTGACGGTGCAGGTCGAAGGCAGCGAGCGCAAGGACGAAATCGGCGTCCTCGCTGGCGCAATCGGCGTGTTCAGAAGCAATGCGATCGACAAGCGACGGATCGAGGAAGAACAGCGCGTCCTGCAGCAGAAGGCGTCGGCGCGGCAGGGCGCGGTTGAGCAACATATCGCCGCCTTCGAGACTCAGGTCCGCGACGCGCTGGAGGCGCTCACTGCAGCCTCGGTGCAGATGCGCGGCACCTCCGACGGAATGTGGGGCACCGCCGAGCAAACCAACGATCAGGTGGCGGCGGTGGTAGCGGCGTCCACCGAGGCATCGAGCAACGTGCAGACCGTGGCCGCAGCGTCCGAAGAGCTTAGCGCCTCAATCTCCGAGATCAGCCGCCAGGTGAGCAACGCCGCAAGCATTGCCGGGCGGGCGGTCGACGAAGCGCGCCAGACGGATGTCACCGTTCAGGGGTTGGCCGAGGTAGTCTCCGGGATCCGCGACGTAGTGAAGCTGATCAGCGACATCGCCGGCCAAACCAACCTGCTGGCGCTCAACGCCACGATCGAGGCGGCACGCGCAGGCAACTCCGGAAGAGGCTTTGCAGTTGTCGCCAGCGAAGTGAAATCTCTTGCCACACAGACGGCGAAGGCGACGGGGGAGATCTCCGCTCAGATCGACGCGGTGCAGAACGTTACCCGTGACACGGTCCAGGCGATGAAGCGCATCGGCGGCACCATCAGCGAAGTCAGCTCGGTTGCGACTTCGATCGCCTCAGCGGTCGAGGAGCAGGGCGCGGCAACCAAGGAGATCACACGCAGTACCCAGCAGGCCGCCGCCCGCACCCAGGAAGTCTCCGACAACATCTCGGGCGTGAGCGAGGGGGCAAAGACAACCGGCCACGCGGCGCAGGGCGTCAAGTCGGCCGCGGAGGCACTCAATCAGCAAACCGACCGCTTGCGCAGTCAAGTCGACGATTTTCTGGCGAAGATACGCGCCGCCTAACCGCTGTCCCTTCCCAATCCGCGCAGCACCAGTTCGTTGAGCCGGTTGGCGAACGCCGCAGGATCCTCGGGCAATTCGCCGTCGAGGATCTGCGCCTGCTCCAGCAAGAGCAGCGACAGGTCGCGGGCGGCATCCTTCTGTCCGGCGATGGCGGCGACGAGGGGATGGCGCATGTTGATCTCGAGGATCGGCTTGGTCACGGCGCCCCGGTTCTGCTGCGCCAGCAGTTTCTCCAGCACGCGGTCGTGGCTGGCGCCGCCGGCCACGAGGCATGAAGCGCTGGTAGTGAGCCGTTGCGACGCGCGCACGTCGGACACGCGCTCGCCCAGCGCATCCTTGATGACGGCGATGGTCGCGGCTTCATCGGCGGCCGGCTTCTCCGCATCCGCAGCCTTGTCGTCGAGCAGCGGGATCAAGCCGAAATCGACGTCGCCCTGGCTGAGCGATTTCAGCGGCTTGCCGCCGAAATCGAGCGGCGCCGAGGTCCAGAACGCGTCGACGGGATCGGTCAGCAGCAGCACCTCGATGCCGCGGGCGCTTGCCGATTCCAGCTTGGGGTTGGATTTCAGCCGCTCGATGCTGTCGCCGACCAGATAATAGATCTCGGTCTGGTTGGACTTGAGGTTGTCGACATATTGCTTCAGCGAGCGCTTCTCGCCCGACGTGGTGGTGAAACGTGACAGCGCCAGCAGTTTCTCGCGCCGCTCGAAATCCTCCCAGATGCCTTCCTTGATCACCGAGCCGAACGAATCCCAGATTTTTGCAAAGGTTTCCGGCTCCTTCTCGGCGAGGTTTTCAAACTCGCCGATCACCCGGCTGGTCACGGCTTTGCGGATCTGCGCCAGTTGCGGATTGTTCTGCAGCATCTCTCGCGAGATGTTGAGCGGCAGATCCTCGCTGTCGATGACGCCGCGGATGAAGCGGAGATAGCCGGGCAGGAGATCGGCATCGTCGGCGATGAAGACGCGGCGGACATAGAGCTTCACGTGACCCTTGCGGGTCGCATCGAACAGGTCGAACGGCTTGCTCGACGGCGCGAACAGAAGCACGGCGTAGGACTGCCGGCCCTCGGCGCGATAGTGCAGCGTCATCGCCGGTTCGTCGAAGGCGCCAGCAATTCCGCGATAGGCTTGCGTGTAGTCTTCCGGTTTCAGATCCGACTTCGGCCGCTGCCACAGCGCGCTGGCCGAATTGATCTGCCGCGGCTCGCCCTCTTCCGGCTTCAGCTCGATCGGAAACTGGATATTGTCGGAATAGGCGCCGACGATCCGCTCGATCTCGTAAGCTTCCAGATATTTTTTTGCATCTTCCTTCAGATGCAGGACGATCTCGGTTCCACGCACGACGCGCTTGGCATCGTCGTCAACCGCCGGGGCAATATCAAAACCGTTTCCGCCCGACGAGGTCCAGGTCCAGACTTCGCTGGTTCCGGCGCGACGGCTGGTGACGGTAATGCGATCGGCGACCATGAAGGCGGCATAGAAGCCAACGCCGAACTGGCCGATCAGGCCGGCGCCGTCCTTGGCCTCGGTCAGGCGCGCAAGGAAGGATTTGGTGCCGGAACGCGCGATAGTGCCGAGATTGTCGATCAGTTCCTGGCGGTCCATGCCGATGCCGTTGTCGATCACGCCGAGCGTGCCGGCCTGCTTGTCCGGCACGATGCGGATCTTCGGCGGCTCGCCGTCGGCAGTCAGTTCGGGCGTCGCGATCGCCTCGTAGCGCAGCTTGTCCAGCGCGTCGGAGCCGTTCGAAATCAGTTCGCGCAAGAAAATATCGGTCTCCGAATAGACCGAGTGCACCATCAGGTGCAAAAGCTCGGCAACCTCGGCCTGAAATGGCTTGTGCTCGGCAACAGTGTCCGTCGTCATATCGGTCTCGCTCGAATAGCAGGGGGAAGGCCAGATATAGTGAAGTTAGATTGGCTGGCAAGATTCAAGAGGTCCGGCCAGGCTTGGCATAGAGCTGCAGCAAGCCAGTGGCGGCTTCGGTCGCGCGGCGGGCGATCTCGCGCGGGGTCGGCCGCTCGACGGTGCGCAACAACAGTCCCGTCATCAGGTTGCCCCACAGCAATCCGGCAAAACGATCGGCCATCTCGGCAGGCTCGCCGTTGAGCAGCCCGGCCGACCGGGCACGGGTCATCAGGTCGCGCAAGGCAGCGCGGCTGGGCTCGACACCCCCGGAATTCAGGGCCTGCGCGACCTCGGGTGCGCGCACCGCTTCGGCGATCGCCAGGCGGAACACCGCGATGACGGTCGGATCGGAGATTTCCTGCAACAGCCGGGTTCCCAGGGTTTCCAGCGTTCGCACGAGGCTTTCGCGATCATGCGGCTCGGGCAGGCCGGCGGGCATCTGCATCCGCCCGGCGCGCTCGCCGATGCAGGCCGCCAGCATTTCCTGCTTGCTGCCGACCAGCGCATAAAGCTCGCGTTTCGAAACCCGCGCCCGCGTCGCGATCTCCAGCGTCGAGGTCTCGGCAAAGCCGCGCTCCATGAAGGCCGAGAAGGCGGCATCGAGGATGCGCTGGCGCGCCGGGGTTTCATCGGTTTCGTCCCGGGGCGGGTCTGCCGTCGATTTCGCCGCCATCGAATCTCCCTTGACTTGGTACCGAACGGTACCTACATTCATCCTGTTGGTACCGAATGGTACCCATCCGGGGCGAAATGCACAAGGAGGCATAGCCATGACAAAACCAGTTCTCGTCACGTCCGCGGCCGGCGGCCGGCAGGGCAAGACCGGTCGGCACGTATCGGAAATGCTGCTCGCACGCGGAGTTCCCGTCCGCGCCTTCGTCCACTCCATCGACGAACGCTCGGAGCATTTGCGCGCGCTCGGCGCCGAGATCTTCGAGGGCGATTTTCTCGACGCCGGCGCGGTGCAGCGTGCGGCGCAGGGCACCTCGGCCATCTACTTTGCCTACCCGGTGCAGGACGGCCTGCTTGACGCGACCGCCGCGATGGCGCTCGCCGCGCGCAAGGCCGGCATCTCGCGCCTCGTCAATCTCGTGATGCTGCAATCCTCGATCGACGCCCCCACCCCGCGGATGCGCCAGAATTATCTGTCCGAACAGGTGTTCGAGTGGGCCGGTGTCGGCGCGGTGCATGTCAGGGCGACGGTATTTTACGAGAATCTGGGCTCGCAGGTCCGTCAGAGCCTGCCGGCGGAAGGCGCCGTCCGCCTGCCCTGGGGCAAGGAAGCCACCGTGCTTCCGCTGGTTTCGGCCGAGGACGTGGCGCGGGTCGCGGTCGGCCTGCTGACCAGCCCGTCATTGCCCGCCAATGCCGCTTATCCGGTGGTCGGCAGCGTCATTTCGCTGAAGGACATCATCGCGACCTTCGGCCGCGTGCTGGGGAAGAACGTGCGCTACGAGGAGACCACGGACGAGGCGTGGCGCAGCGACGCCACCGCCCGTGGCTACAATGCGCACGCGGTGGCGCATCTGTCCGCGCTCTGGAAGGCGCTCCGCGCCGCCAGCCTCGATCCCGAGCGGGCGCGTTTCGCGGTGACCGATACGATCGAACAGATCGGCGGCGCCAGGCCGAAGACGTTCGACCAATTCGTGCGCGAGGGGCTCGGCGAACCCCTGGCGAAATCTGCCTGACCTTCGCCTCCGGCAGCGGCCACCGGGCCCGGCCGGAGCGGACTTCGCGCCGGCATGCGGCGCGCATATGCGGCATGCAGGGAACTGCCTGCTGGCCGGCCGGCATTCGCACTACATCTCCATCCATCTGGAGATCCCCCTCGAATGTCGACGGAAACAATTTCGGCGAACAGCCCGGCTGCGATCGATGGCCTGCCGGCGGAGCGCCGAAGTTGGGCGGCCGCCGCGATTTTCACCGCGCTCGCAATGGCCTCGCTCGATACGGCAATCGCCAACGTCGCACTCCCCGCCATCGCGGCCGATCTAAATGTCGGTCCGGCCGACGTCATCTGGGTGGTGAACGTCTATCAGATCGCCCTGGTGGCGACGCTGCTGCCGCTCGCGGCGCTCGGCGAAATCGTCGGTCACCACCGGATCTATCTCGCGGGCCTTCTGCTGTTCACGCTGGCCTCGCTCGCCTGCGCCGGCGCCTGGTCGTTGCCGAGCCTTCTGACCGCGCGCGTGCTGCAGGGCCTCGGCGCCAGCGGCATCATGAGCGTGAATACCGCGCTGGTCCGTTACGTCTATCCCGGGCGGCTGCAGGGCCGCGGCTTCGGCCACAACGCGATGGTGGTCGCGACCGCCTTCACGCTCGGCCCGACGATCGCCTCCGGCATTCTGGCGCTGGGGCCGTGGCCCTGGCTGTTCGCCGTCAACATTCCCTTCGGCCTGGTTGCGATGGCGATCGGCTTGAAAACATTGCCGCGCACCCCGCGAGCGAGCCACGCGTTCGATTTCCCCGGCGCGCTCTTGGCCGCCAGCTGTCTCGGCCTGTTCATGCTGGGAATTGGAAGCGCCGCGCACCACGAGCGCCCGGCCTACATTGCGATCGAACTGGTCGCCGCTGTGGGGCTCGGCTTTGTGCTCATTCGCCGGCAGGCCGATCATCCGGCGCCGATCCTGCCGATCGATCTGTTTCGCCGGCCGCTGTTTACGCTGTCCACGGCGACTGCGATCTGCTCGTTCGCGGTCCAAGGCCTCGCCTTCGTCTCGCTGCCGTTCTATTTCGAGGACATTCTCGGCCGCACCCAGGTCGAGACTGGCTTCTTCATGACGCCGTGGCCGCTGGTGGTCGCGATCATGGCACCGATTGCGGGACGGTTGTCCGATCGCTATGCCGCGGGAATTCTCGGCAGCCTCGGCCTTGCCTTGCTCGGCCTCGGGATGGCGCTTCTGGCGGCGTTGCCGGCGAACCCTGGTGTCGCCGACATCGTCTGGCGAATGGCGCTGTGCGGATGCGGATTTGGCTTCTTCCAGGCGCCCAACATGAAGGCGATCATGTCCAGCGCGCCGTCGGGGCGCAGCGGCAGCGCCAGCGGCATTGTGGCGACGGCGCGGCTGATCGGCCAGACCAGCGGGGCTGCGCTTGCGGCGCTGTGTTTTGGTCTCGTCGGCCGCGAAGGCGCGACCACCGCGCTGGTGCTGGGCGCGGCCTTCGCCGTGCTCGGAGGCGTGATGAGCATGCTGCGCCTGGTCGCACGGGCGCAATAAGCGCTCCCGGCATCAGCCGCGGCGCTTCTGCTTTGCTTTCTTTGCGAAGCCGCGTTTTGCATGGGACATGTCGGCGAGCAGCGGATGTCCGGCGTAGGCCGATTTATCCGGGTTTGGCTTTTTCTTTTTGAATCTCGGCTCACCGCCGAATTTCGATCCGCTATCGCCGTGGGACTTGCCGTGCTGTTTCGGCCCTCGCGCATCGCGGAATTCATCGCTCTGACCGGCGCCGCGACCGGGATTGCTGTCTTCCCGCCGAGGCGGATGTGAACGCTTTTCCGGACGCGCCTCGCCTTGCGGAGCATCCGTCAACGCCTCGATGCGGATGTTGTCTTCCTTGTCCGGCCGGCGGATCTTGGCGGCGAAGGATTCGGCGACCCGCTCCGAAATCTCGAACTCGGTGGTGGTGTCCATGATGCGGATGGCGCCGATGTCCTGCTTGTCGATGCCGCCGCGACGGCAGATCATCGGCAACAGCCAGCGGGCCTCTGCGTTCTTCCTGCGTCCGATCGCGGCGCGGAACCAGACGCTGCCTTCCGCCATGCCGTGATGCTTCGATGATTTGCCGTTCTTCGAGCGCGGCCCGGCGGCGCGTTCTTCGCCGCGCGACGTGCGGCCTTCCTTTTCCCGACCGCCGAAGTCCCGCGAGCGGCCGGCGCCCTGGCCAGGATCGAGAACATCCTCGGGCGAAGGCAGCCGCGCGCGATAGAGCCGCGCCAGTGCCGCGGCGATATCCTCGGCCGACCGCTCGGCGAGCATTGCCTGCGCCAGGACCAGATCCTCGGCGGTCGTCTCCTCCGTAAACAGGGCGTCGCGCAGCATGCGCTCCTGATCGAGCTTGCGGATTTCTTCCGCTGTCGGAGCCGTGCCCCAGACCGCGTCGACACCCGCCAGATTCAGCAGCAACTCGGCGCGCCGTTTTCGCGACGACGGCACCAAGAGCACGCTGACGCCCTTGCGGCCCGCGCGGCCGGTGCGGCCGGAACGATGCTGCATGACTTCCGCGTCGTTCGGCATGTCGGCGTGAATGACGAGATCGAGATTCGGCAGATCGATGCCGCGCGCCGCCACGTCGGTGGCGACGCAGACGCGGGCCCGTCCGTCGCGCAGCGCCTGCAGCGCCTGGGTTCGCTCGTTCTGCGTCAACTCGCCCGACAGCGCCACCACGGAGAAGCCGCGTTCCAGAAGCGTCGCCTGCAGGTGCCGGACCGCATCGCGCGTGTTGCAGAACACCAGCGCGCTCGGCGATTCGAAGAACCGCAGCACGTTGACGACCGCGTGCTCGACATCGCCCGCCGCAATCCGGATTGCCCGGTATTCGATATCGGCGTGGCCGCCTTCGTCGCCCGCGACCTCGACGCGAAAGGCCTGTTGCTGATAGTGCTTCGCCAGCGCGACGATGCCGCGCGGCAAGGTCGCCGAGAACAACAACGTACGGCGGCTGTCCGGCGTGGTCTTGAGGATGAATTCCATATCCTCGCGAAAACCCAGATTGAGCATTTCGTCGGCCTCGTCGAGCACGACGGCCTTCAATTGCGAAATATCGAGACGATTGCGCCGCAAATGATCGCACAACCGGCCGGGCGTGCCGACCACGATGTGGGCGCCCGCGGCAAGCTCGCGCTGTTCGCGGCGCGGATCCATGCCGCCGACGCAGGAAACGACGCGCGCATCAGCATATTGATAGAGCCATGCGAGTTCGCGCTGCACCTGCAAGGCAAGCTCGCGGGTCGGCGCCACGATCAGCGCAAGCGGTGCGGCCGCCCGCTCGAACCGCCCGGCAGGTCCAAGAAGATTTTCGGCGATTGCGAGCCCGTAGGCGACGGTCTTGCCTGAGCCGGTTTGCGCTGAAACCAGGAGGTCGCGATCCCGGGCCGCGTCCGCGAGCACGGCGGTCTGCACGGCGGTCGCCTGATCGTAGTTGCGCTCCGTCAAGGCTCGGGCGAGCGGCGGAGGTGTGGTCGAGAATGTCACTGAATTGAAAGCCTTGGTTGGCATCTGCGCCAGAACATCGCACCGAGCCTCGAACCCAATGGTTCGAGGCTTGCGCGCCTGGCAGAAGCACGGCCGCTGAGTGGCGGATTTGATTGAATTGGCGCTGCTTTAGGCCAAAAGCGGCCAAAGCGCCATGGCCATCGTTGCATGCACGACCGGCAGCATTGCCGCAGCCCAGGGAATTAAGCGACGAATTCCGCCGAATTCGGTATCGGGCGGCGTGGAATCCGTCATCGGGCGCGCATTCGCGCGACCCGTTGCAGCCGCCCGTTAACGATGTCTCAGGCCCACTCGCCCTTGCGGAATACCGGCACGCGGCGGCCGTCGGCGTGAATGCCGTCGATGTCGATCTTGTCCGAGCCGATCATCCAGTCGATATGAATCAGGCTCTTGTTGCCGCCTTGCGCGGCGATCTGCTCCGGCGTCAGCTTGGTGCCATCGACAAAGCATTTCGAATAGCACTGGCCGAGCGCGATGTGGCAGGCGGCGTTCTCGTCGAACAGAGTGTTGAAGAACAACAGCCCGCTTTTCGAGATCGGCGAGGAATGCGGCACCAGCGCCACTTCGCCGAGCCGACGCGCGCCTTCGTCGGTATCCAGCACCTTGTTCAGCACTTCCTCGCCGCGCGAGGCCCTGGCTTCGACGATGCGGCCTTCCTCGAACTTGACCGCGATGTTGTCGATCAGCGAGCCCTGGTAGGACAGCGGCTTGGAACTGACGACGTGGCCGCTGACGCGGCGGCAATGCGGCGTGGTGAACACTTCCTCGGTCGGGATGTTGGCGTTGCAGGTGATACCGTTCCTGGCAGTGGAAGCGCCGCCTTCCCATTCATGACCGTCGGCGAGCCCGATCGTGAGGTCCGTGTCCGGCCCGGAATAATGCAGCGCGCTGAAACGCTGGCCGTTCAGCCATTCGGTGCGCTCGCGCAACACCGCATTATGCTTCGTCCATGCCGCGACGGCGCCGTCGTTGTCGACGCGCGAGGCCGCGAAGATCGCGTCCGCAAGCTTTGCGACCGCGACATCCTCCTCGACATCCGGAAACACCTGCTTTGCCCAGGACGGGCTCGGATAGGAAATGATGTTCCAGTTGACGTCGAAATTGACGATTCTCTCCAGCGCCGGCTGGTAGGCGATCGAATTGGCCTTGCTGGCGCGCGCGACCCTGACCGGGTCCTCGCCGGCCAGCAGCATCGGATTGTCGCCGACGATGGCGAGCCGCGCGGTGTTGGCGGCGAACGCCTTCGACATGCCCTCATAGAGCCAGGTCGCGGCGCGGTCGAAGCCGTCGTCGTGGCCGAACCGGTAGCGCGCCAGCGTCACCGCCTCGTCGGACAAAATCGGCGTCACCAGGCCGGCGCCGGCCCTGTAGGCATGTTCGGCGATTCGGCGCACCAGCGGCAGCGCCACCGCGGGCGCCGTCAGCAGCAGATCCTGCCCGGGCTGCAGGTTCAGCCCGACCTTGATCGCCACCTCGGCAAGGCGGTCGAGTTTTACGGGATCGATCGGTGCCGAGATGTTGCGCTCGTGGACGGTCATGGGATGCCTGTTGTTGGGGGGAGTGACAGCTTAATAAATACTTGTGACTTGAAGGTTCAAGGCCGACGTTCATTTGCCGGTTTCTGCTCCCCTCCCCCCGCGCAGCGGTGGGGAGGGGTCGGGGGTGGGGGGTGCCTCGGCAAACTCGCTGGCAGATGAGCAAGCTGATAGACCCCCCGCCCCCGACCCCTCCCCGCCACGCGCAAGCGCGCGTGGAGGGAGGGGAGTTAACTTTGCCGGGCTGCCAGCACCGGGTCCAAAAAAAACATGCGCCCGCGTTCTCGCGACGCAAAAACGCCCGGGTCATGCAAGAGCCTTGTCCCTCCGATAAAGAGGGCGCAGGGAATGCCGGGCGCCCGATGCGCCCGATAGCCGCGTGTGCAGGGATAGTGTGAGAAGCGCACACGCGTTAGTCAGGTCACACCGGAATCACCCGGCATTCCCCACGCAATGGTTTTACGGCTTATAGCGCGCTCTCCCTGGTGACCGGGCTTTCTTGCCACCATCGCCCCCAAGAAGCTTGCTTCTCAAGAACTTGACGCCAGCGTCGGGGCGTCAGGACCACACGCCTTCGCCGTCCGCCAGCAGCACGCGCCCGTCAAGCGCGCCGCCGGCGTCCACCGCATCCCGCTCCGCGTTTCGTGACGTTGCGCAACGCCCCTCCAAAGGAGCGGGACGGCGAGGGTTATAAAGGTGATTTGGGCTTTCGGAAAATCAGAATATTTTTTCAAAAGGGGCTGGACAGGGGGACCGATAATCACCCAGGTGATTTGCCCGTCGGGTTGCTTCCCGTGGGCATTGGCGAGGCAGGGAAGCGCTTTGAGCAAGAAAACGTTAAGGTTGTATCTACATCGTGATGCAATGCCGCAGGGTTTACGCTAAGCTGAGCTATGTTGGCGTCCGCTATCTGCTTAATGGGTATCGGCTGTGGAGATTGACTGGCAGGTGGCATGAGCAGCGCCGAGCATTTTCTAAGAATTGTGAGCATCATCCTAGCATATGCGCTTGTCGGGGCCATTTGCATGAAGTGTTTTGCGCGGGCTCTTTCGTTTACCCAAGCATTTGCAATTTGCCTAGCGGCCTTTGCCGTTAGCATCGGACTTGCCATTGCCTACATTGAGTTCAACTTTCGCGCTGCCCTTCCATCGTGGGTAGACCCAATCATCTGGACCGGTTTGTTGGGGGTAATACCTCTGGCGCTGATCAATTGGCTGGCACGAAAACGTGGCATTGAAAAAACAGGATGGTGTGGTGTTGGCACCAAAACGTATTTTTCTGTGGGTGCGATTAACTGGGTTTTGATCGGAATTTTCCTAACGATGCGGCAATTCCGTTGAGCCAAGGCCACAGCCCAACGGACCACTCGAACCCGCCACCGTTTCTTTCCTCGCTATGGTTCCCATGGCGCTGACCTTGCTAAACGTGGTGGCCAGTGGAACGATGCTGAACTACAACCTCTGATCGATATCACGTTTGTACGGAGGTTTGGTTGTTCATCCTGTTGCAAATTTGGCTCTATGTCGGAACTGCAGCTCTCATATGGGCCGCCCGCAAGTTGATCCGGGAGGAGAAGCAGATATCCAGCCCGGATCGTTCTTTTTACCGACGCAATGACAGCCGCTTTCTTAGATTGATCTTCTATTTTGTCCTTTGGTGTACGACCGGGCCCTTACTGTACGCATTGTGGCTCAATATCACTGGGCACGGCGCCTAGCCGTTGACCGCCCGCTGATGAGTAGGCCTCGATGGGTTAAGGGTTACCTGAACCGTTTTAGAAAGCTTGAGCAATTAGGCGCGATGTCTCCGTTTGGCACTTTTGAGACACGCCGACCGGCTGTGATCATGTCTGTTTATAGGGGGCGGTCTCAACCGACCGACGCAACACTTTATCTTAAAGGGAAAAGATGGAGTGTAGGATGGAACGGAGATTTCATAGAGGTTTTACCGCGGCAGAAAAGACCGAATTATGGGACCGTTGGAAGCGCGGGGAGTCACTGAAGGCGATCGGGCGAGCTTTTGGTAAGGAGTCATCGTCGATCTATTTTCTGGTCGCCCCGCATGGAGGGTTTCGTCCTGCGGAGCGGCGTCGCTCCAGGTTGGCATTGACGCTTGCGGAACGCGAGGTGATTTCCAGAGGCGTTACGGCACGTCAATCGGCCCGGTCTATCGCCAAACTGCTTGGCCGCTCGCCCTCGACGGTGAGTCGTGAAATGAGCCGCAATGGCGGCTGTAATCGCTACTGGGCGACAGTTGCGGACGAGAATGCCTGGGCACGATCGCGTCGTCCAAAATGTTGTAAATTGGCGATCAATTCGCGGCTTCGGCAGGCCGTGGCAGCGAAGCTCAGATTGGATTGGTCACCCGAGCAGATTGCCGGTTGGCTGAAGAGAACGCATCCTGAAGACGAGTATAATCAGGTGTCACACGAGACCATCTATCGCAGCCTGTTTGTCCAAGCGCGCGGCGTGCTCAAGAAAGAGCTGCTTCGCCATCTTCGATCGAAGCGCTCGATGCGTCGCTCCAGACCGGTTGATCCGAATGGCGATAGACGGGGACATATGAAGGATGCCGTCTCAATCCGTCAGCGACCGGCGGCGGTTGAAGATAGGGCGGTGCCTGGCCATTGGGAGGGCGATCTGCTGTCCGGGCCGAACAACACCTACATCGCGACCTTAGTCGAGCGTCAAACGCGTTACGTGATGTTGGCCAAGGTGGCAGGCAAGGACACCCAGACTGTAGTCAACGCGCTCATCAAGCAGGCGAAGAAGCTACCAAAAGAACTGTATAAGTCCCTGACCTGGGACCGGGGCAAGGAACTGACGGATCATCGGCGCTTTTCGATGGCAACCAACATCGATGTCTATTTTTGCGACCCGCAAAGCCCGTGGCAGCGCGGGTCGAACGAGAATGCCAATGGCCTGCTGAGACAGTACTTTCCAAAGGGCACCGACTTGTCGGTGCATTCGCAAGCCCATCTGAACAAGGTGGCTCGTCAGCTAAACGAACGGCCACGTGAGACCTTGCAATTTGAAACGCCAGCAGAGAGATTTAATGCCTGTGTTGCGTCGACGGGTTGAGCCGGCAGGGGAAGACCGGAAGTCATCGGCGTACGGTCAAAGTGACGCGATTGCCCCCCGGCAGACCTCAGCGACCCTCAAAGATCTTCCATTTCACTGCCCCGACGTCTTCCAACTGTCGGGTCTAGACAGCAACACGGGCCTTATTTCTGATGGGCGCCGACATGCAGCGGCGCGCATTTGTTGGCCTCATCGGCGATGCGACGGTGTGGCCGTTGGCGGCGCGCGCAGCAAGACGAACGGATGCGGCCGGGTGTACTGCTGCTTGCCCCAACCATCCCAATGCGCTTATTCTCTGCTCCGCTGCTCGGTCAGGCCCTTGGAGCCCGCTTGCTTTTGGTTGGATGAATGGTTTCGCCACGTGCGAGCATTTCTACAAACTCGCGAATTCGCTTATTCCGCGTTTCGGGCCGCCTGGCGTCGTTGACGCGATAGACGAAGGCATACCTGTTCGCGCGGTCGAGCATCGCAAACGACCGTTCCGCTTTCGCATTTGCAGCCAGCGCAGCCAGGAAATCGGACGGAGGTTCGGCTTTGCCCTGGGATTGATACGCCGCACTCCAGCGACCATCGGCCTTGGCTCTCTGGACCTCGCTCAATCCGGCAGGTTGCATGCGCGCTTCGCGAATAAGGCGCTCCGCCGTATCCCGATTAATTGCGGACCATCGGCTCGCGCTTCGCCGCGGCGTCATTCGCACCAAATAGTAATGCTCATCGAACTTCCCGAGCTGACCATCGATCCATCCGTGACATAAAGCGGCTTCGATGGCCTGCGCCTTGGTGATGGTTGCTTCTGGCGCGCCGGCTTTAGCGAGCTTAAGCCAAAAGCCGCTCTGGCTTCCCTCGTGTGCAGACAGATAGGCTTCGATGGATCTCAGGTCCGCAAATGATATGATCGAACCCTTTACATCGGTCATGCATCCCCCTCGCATGGGCAACGATCCCATAGATACGGGCCGTTCCGCGCTTGTATATCATCGGAAGCCGAAGGCAGCATGGGGACTAATGAACTAACACCGATTGAAGTTGAGAGGCCGCCTCCGGGCGGCCTTTGATTCGAGCGGCATCGGAAACTCACCTCTCCCATCGGGAGAGGTCGGCGCCCCCTCGCCCGATTTGCTGCGCAAATCGACCTCTCCCCGCTGGGGAGAGGTGAACCGGATGCGCGGACTGACCAATTCGATCAAAAGCCATCACCCCTTACGTCTTCGGCCTGCCGTTCTTCTCGCCGGCGCGGCGCAGGGCTTCGGCCAGCGCGCCGCCGCCGGCGGAATCCTGCGGCTTGCGCGGCGCCGGCGCCGGTTTCGAGGCGTGGGAGCTATCGCGCGGCTTGCCCTGCGCCGGCTTGTCGCTCTTCTTGCAGCCGCGGCATGAACCACGCTGCTTCGTGCACATTTGCGCCTGAACGAGGGGATGCCGGAACGCCATCCTTTCAAGAGCAACAGATGCGACGAGTGTGCCCAAATGCGAGCGAAAACGGCCAGCTCAGCCCCTCGGCCATGTTCAGGTTGCCTTGAGGTGACGGTAGCTGTCCGAAGCTCACGTTTATCTTGCACGAAGGGCGGGAAGCCGCGAATATCCAGGCCGGTTCAGGAGTCATCCGGGGAATTCCAGACAAATGCGGTTTGATGACGTTATCCTCGGTCGCCGAAGTATCCGCGGTTACAAACCCGATCCAGTACCCAAGGCGCTGATCGAGGAGATCATCGGCCTGGCGATGCGCGCTCCGTCGTCGATGAACAGCCAGCCCTGGAATTTCTATGTCATCACCGGCGAGCCGCTGGATCGGATCCGCGCCGGCAACACCGAGCGGATGGTGGCAGGCGTACCGCAGTCGCGCGAGTTCCGCACCGGGCGGCCCTTTGCCGGTCCGCACCGCGACAGGCAGGTTGGCGTCGCCAAGCAATTGTTCTCCGCAATGGGGATCGAGCGCGATGACAAGGACAAGCGCCAGGACTGGGTCCTGCGCGGCTTCCGTCAATTCGACGCGCCTGTATGCGTGATCGTGACCTACGACCGCGTGCTGGACGGCAGCGACGATACGCCCTTCGATTGCGGCGCTGTGGCGAACGCCCTGGTCAATGCCGCCTGGTCTCGCGGGCTGGGCGCCGTGATTAACAGCCAGGGCATCATGCAATCGCCTGTCGTGCGTGAGCACGCCGGAATCGCCGACGATCAGGTCATCATGAAAAGTATCGCGCTGGGCTGGCCCGACGAGAGCTTCCCGGCAAATGCGGTCGTGTCCGAACGAAAGTCTGTCGACGAAGCTGCGGTGTTCGTCGGTTTCGGCAATTAGCCGCGCGCACGCGGGAGAGGCGAGATTGGCTGGTGCGCCACGGTGCTCGCGTGGACATCGCACGAAATGTGCACCAGCCCGTCCTAATGCACGCCGATATCGACGAAGGCGCCGAATGCCGCGACATTGGTCACCATGCCTTCGAGGAACATGCCGCGCTTGAGATCCTTGACCGTCTCGACACCTTCCTTGAATACCGCCGCCTTGAAGGCCGGGCGCGAATCGCGGTCCGGCTTTTCCAGTTCGCGCTGGATATCGGTCACCGTCGGTAGCCCAAAAGTGCCGTCGACGAAATTCCGCGGCCTGACCTGGCGCAGGATTTCAGTGTTCCCAATCAGCGCCTTGATGTCGCTCTGGTCGCGGCAAGAATCTTGCGCACCACCGGATAGGATTCCGGATGCACGCCGGACGCATTCAGCGGGTCTTCGCCCCGGACTCACGCGATCGTGACCCGGTCGGCAACTTCCCGGGTTTTCTTGACATATTGGCCCACAAAAAAGGCCGGCATTTCTGCCGGCCCCATTTGCTCGAGATATCGAAAATAGTCGAGATCAGTATTTCGATACGAGCGGCGCACCGTAGCCGCCGAAGCGGTAGTTGATGCGCAGCGTGAGCATATCCACGTCCTGACTGATCCGGTCGTTGAGGAAGCCGACAAGACGCGGATCGGTAGCCGTGAACGAGTTGTTCCTGTTGCCCATGAACAGGTGGTCGTATTCAATGCCGGCGGACCAATTCGGTGCGAAGCCATACTCCCATCCAACACCCACGGCGCCACCCCAGCGGGTCGCGCTTGCCGCGGCCAGTTCAACGCCACTGGCGGTATCGAGGATGCTGAAGCGGGTGTCCGTCACCGCCGCGCCACCCTTGAAGTAAAACAGCGAGGCGTTCCAAGCATAGCCGACCTGGCCGGTGAAAAGGCCGATGCCGCTGGTCTTGGTGCGGGTCGAGAGCGCAGGATTGAGGAGGCTGAGGCGCTGGTTGCTGAGATCCGCCCAATCGCCCTGAGCTTCCAGGCCAAACACCCACTGGCTGGCCTGCCATCGATAACCGAGCTGGCCGCCGACGAGGCCTCCGGATCTGGTGCCGCAGCCAGTAGCGAAGGCTACGCCAGCCCCGTTAAAGAAATCCACGCAGTTATGGCTCTCACCCCACCCGCCATTACCGCCGATGTAGAAGCCGCTCCAATCATAGATCGGCGCAACGATCGGCGGAGGTGCCTTGGTGTAAGGGCGCGCAGCAAGGTCAGCCGCCGATGCGGGCGTGACCATGCCCAACGCAACTAATCCAACCGTACCCAGTAGAAACTTCTTCATTGTAATTTCCCCATGTTAGTCGAACCGAGCAAGTGACCCTGAGAATCGAGCAAGCGACCCTGAAATCACTGTAGGTCGTCGCAGCCGCAAATTGCGTATCATGTGGGCAACACTTGGATTTTCAAAAATGGCGACAAAACGGCATGTGGAACTTTTAGTGGGTAATGCATGCTGACCTTTTCAAGCACGCAGCAATCCCCATTTTTGCTGCCTTCGCCTCAGCCGTCGCAACTCGGCGCAAGCAAGCCGTCTTAAGTCTTCGGCCTGCCGCCCTTCTCGCTGGCGCGGCGCAGGGCTTCGGCGAGCGCGCCGCCGCCGGCCGGCTCCTGCGGCTTGCGCGGCGCCTGCGACGTCATCGAGGCGCGGGAGCTGTCGCGCGGCTTGGCTTGCGCCGGCTTGTCGCTCTTCTTGCCGGCGGTCTCGTCGTCGAGACGCAAGGTCAGCGCGATGCGCTTGCGCGCGACCTCGACCTCCAACACCTTGACCTTGACGATGTCGCCTGACTTCACCACATCGCGCGGATCCTTGATGAAGGTCTTCGACATCGCGGAGATGTGCACCAGCCCGTCCTGATGCACCCCGATATCGACGAAGGCGCCGAACGCCGCGACGTTGGTCACGGTGCCTTCGAGGATCATGCCGCGCTTGAGATCCTTCAGCGTCTCGACACCCTCCTTGAACACGGCGGCCTTGAAGGCCGGGCGCGGATCGCGGCCGGGCTTTTCCAGTTCGCGCAGGATGTCGGTCACCGTCGGCAAGCCAAAGGTGTCGTCGACGAAGTTCTGCGGCCTGACCTGGCGCAGGATTTCGGCATTGCCGATAAGCGCCTTGATGTCGCTCCTGGTCGCGGCAAGAATCTTGCGCACCACCGGATAGGATTCCGGATGCACGCCGGACGCATCGAGCGGATCCTCGCCTCCCGTGATACGCAGAAATCCGGCGCATTGCTCGAACGCCTTCGGCCCCAGCCGGGGCACCTCCTTCAGCGCCTTGCGCGATTTGAACGGGCCGTTGGCGTCGCGGTGCTGGACGATGCTCTGCGCCAGCCCCGAACCGATACCCGAAACCCGCGCCAAGAGCGGCGCCGAGGCGGTGTTGGCATCGACGCCGACGGCGTTGACGCAGTCCTCGACCACGGCATCGAGCGAGCGCGCCAGCTTGCCCTCGCTGAGATCATGCTGGTACTGCCCGACCCCGATGGCCTTTGGATCGATCTTGACCAGTTCGGCCAGGGGATCCTGCAGCCGCCGCGCGATCGACGCCGCGCCGCGCAGGGTGACGTCGAGGTCCGGCAGTTCCTCGGAAGCAAAGGCCGATGCCGAATAGACCGACGCGCCGGCTTCCGACACCACGATCTTCGACATCTTCCGGTCCGGCAGCAGTTTTACCAGTTCGGTGGCGAGCTTGTCGGTCTCGCGCGAGGCGGTGCCGTTGCCGATCGCGATCAGGTCGACGCGGTGCTTCTGCGCGAGCTTGCCCAGCACGGCCAAGGCTTCATCCCAGCGCCGCGCCGGCTCGTGCGGATAGATCGTGACGGTATCGACCACCTTGCCGGTGGCATCGACCACCGCGACCTTGACGCCGGAGCGGTAACCGGGATCGAGCCCCATGGTGACGCGGGCACCGGCGGGCGCGGCGAGCAGGAGGTCGCGCAAATTGGAGGCGAACACGCGGATCGCTTCCTGCTCGGCCGCGGTCCACAGCCGCATCCGCAAATCGACATTGAGGTGGACCTGGATCTTGGTGCGCCACGCCCATCGCACGGTTTCCAGCATCCATTTGTCACCTGGGCGGCCCTGATCGGAAATCGCGAAGCGATTCATGATCTTGAGTTCGTAGGGACTCGTGGCTGGCGGTGTCGCGCTTGGCGGCTCGGGAAGCATCTGCAGGTCGAGGATTTCTTCTTTCTCACCGCGGAACATCGCGAGTATTCGATGCGACGGCAATTTGGTCAGCGGCTCGCTGAAATCGAAATAGTCCTTGAACTTCTCGCCCTCGGTCTTCTTGCCGTACCGTACCTTGGAAGTCATTGCGCCGTTCGACCACATCTGCTCGCGCAAGCCGCCGATCAAATCGGCATCCTCGGCGAAGCGCTCGACCAGGATGGCGCGCGCGCCGTCGAGCGCGGCCGCGACATCGGCGACCTGCTTCTCGGCGTTGACGAACGGCGCGGCCAAACCTTGCGGATCATTTTCGGGGTGAGAGAGCAGCGCGTCAGCCAGCGGTTCCAGCCCCGCCTCCCTGGCGATTTCGGCCTTGGTGCGGCGTTTCGGCTTGAACGGCAGATAGATGTCTTCCAGGCGGCCCTTGCTGTCGGCCGCCATGATCGCCGCCTCCAGCGTCGCGTCGAGCTTGCCCTGATCGCGCACGGATTCCAGGATCGCTTTGCGGCGCTCCTCGAGTTCGCGCAGATAGGTCAGGCGCTCTTCAAGCGTGCGCAATTGCGCATCGTCGAGCGCGCCGGTGATTTCCTTGCGGTATCGCGCCACGAACGGCACGGTGGCGCCGCCGTCAAGCAGCGCCACGGTCGCCTCGACCTGCTGTTCACGAATCCCAAGCTCTTCCGCAATCTGCCGGTTGATGTTTGCCACGCGCGATCTTTCCCTGGGGCTGCCGCGGCGGCTGAATCGCGCCGGCCGCGGGACGATGCTTATGGACCATCGCCGATCAATTCAGCAACCCGGCTCCGATACAAATTGATCTGTGGATGGACCGCGGCCATGGGCAAGACGCCGCAAATTTTCCCGGACGATCCGCATCGATGGCGTTTCCAGCGAAGTGGATACCGGTTCGCGTGAAGCAAACGCGTCAAACAAGACTCTCAGCGCACCGCGCATGCGGATTGCGGCGCGACCGGACAGATATGCGGCGGCTTTTAGATCGCTTCCGGAACCATCTGGATGGCGCCGCACGGACATTCCTGGGCGCAGATGCCGCAGCCCTTGCAATAATCCAGGTTGAACTCGAACCCCATGCCGGGGCCGAGCTTGATCACGGCATTGTCGGGACAGACGCCGTAGCAATTGTCGCACTCGAAGCAATTGCCGCAGGAAAGACAGCGGCGCGCCTCATAGAGCGCGTTGCTCTCGTCGAGGCCCTGGACCACTTCCTCGAACGTCGAGGTGCGGCGCGCCGTTTCCAGGATCGGCCGCAGCGTCTTGGGCGCCTCGCCGTAATACCAGGTGTTGAGCTTGTCGGCGGAGGCGATTTCGTGTTTCGGCTCCGGCGCGTAAGTGCCGCCGCGCAGCCAGGCGTCGATATGGCGGGCGGCCTTCTTGCCGTGGCCGACGGCCACTGTCACCGTGCGCTCGGACGGCACCATGTCGCCGCCGGCGAAGATGCCGGCCACCCCGGTCATCATGTTGGGGCCGACCTGCACGACGCCGTCCTTGACCTCGAGGCCGGGAACGCCCTGCAGCAACGACAGGTCGACATCCTGGCCCAGCGCCAGCACCACCGAATCGGCCTCCAGCGTTTCCACCTCGCCGGTCGGCTGCGGAAAACCCTTGTCGTCGAGCGCCATTTTCTCGACCGTGATCGATCCGGCCTCGACGTTCTTGATCGTCGACAGCCACTTCATCATCACGCCCTCTTCGAGCGCCTCCTCGACCTCGAAATCGTGCGCCGGCATGCGGTCGCGGGTGCGCCTGTACACGATGACCGCTTCCTCCGCGCCGAGCCGTTTGGCGGTACGGGCGACGTCGAGCGCGGTATTGCCGCCGCCATAGACGACGACCTTGCGCCCCAGCAGCGGCTTTTCCTCGCCCTCCATCGAGCGCAGCACCGCAACGGCATCCAGCACCTTTGCGGCTTCGCCGGCCGGAATATAGGCGCGTTTTGCGATGTGGGCGCCGACCGCCAGAAACGCCGCGTCGAAGCCGCCGGCCGCCATGGCGTCTGCAATATTGGCGACCTTGACGTTGTATTTGAAGACGACGCCGAGTTCCTCGATCCGCCTGACCTCGGCATCCAGCACGTCGCGCGGCAGCCGGTATTTCGGAATGCCGAAGCGCATCATGCCGCCGGGCGCGGGACCTGCTTCCTGGATCGTCACGGCATGGCCGAGTCGCGCCAGATGATAGGCCGCCGACAGGCCCGACGGTCCGGCGCCGACCACCAGCACTTTCTTGCCGGTCACAGAAGTGGGCGCACTGAAGCGCCAGTTGTTCTTGATGGCGAGATCGCCGAGGAACCGCTCCACCGAATTGATGCCCGACCGAGGAGTCGAGCACGGCGCGATTGCACGCGGTCTCGCAGGGGTGATAGCAGACCCGCCCCATCACCGCGGGCAGCGGATTGTTTTCGGTCAGCGAGCGCCAGGCCGCCTCGTAATCGCCGCTTTCGGCGAACGCGAGCCAGCCCTGGATGTCCTCGCCCGCCGGGCAGGCATGATTGCACGGCGGCAGGCGGTGAACATATTCCGGCCGCAGCGTGCGCCAGGAACCGGTGTGGTTGATCAGCGAGGTGCCGACGTCGAGCGTGATGGCGAACGGATGTTCCATGATGCCCTCACCCCTCCGTGGCGGTCGGATCGACCAGCCCGTATTCGCTGATATTGGCGTCGCAGATCGCCTGCAGCCGCGCGATGCGCGGGTCTTCATGACCGCCCCTGAACAGATGGGCGAAGCGGCGCTGCCGTTTCAGATAATCCTGCACCGGCACCTGGCGGCGGATCTTGCGCACCTGCGTGACCTTGCCGTGCTCGGCCTCGAAAATCGGATAGAGCCCGCATTCGACGGCAAGCCGCGCCAGCTGGATCGTGTCATGCGACGCCGAACCCCAGCCGAGCGGACAAGGCACGTTGATCTGGATGTAGCGGGCGCCGTGGATCGACATCGCCTTGATCACCTTGCGCTCGAGATCGTGCAAATCGGCGACGGTGGCGGTGGCGACATAGGGAATGTTGTGGGCGACGGCGATCTTCGGCACGGACTTGCCGGTGCCGAACACATTGCCCGGCTCCGGACCGAGCGGCGGCGTGGTCGCGGTGCGCGCGGTCGGCGGCGTGGCCGAGGACCGCTGCACGCCGGTGTTCATGTAGCCTTCGTTGTCGTAGCAGATATAGAGCACGTCGTCGTTGCGCTCGAACATGCCGGACAGGCACTGGAAGCCGATGTCGGTGGTGCCGCCGTCGCCGCCTTGCGCGATCACGCGCACTTCCGGCCGCTTCTTCACCCGCATCGCGGCCGCGACGCCGGTGGCGACCGCCGCCGCATTGCCGAACAGGGAATGCAGCCACGGCAATTGCCACGAGGTTTCCGGATAGGGCGTGGTGAAAACTTCGAGGCAGCCGGTCGCGTTGACGGCAATCAGGTTATTGTTGGTGGCGCGCATCGCCGCGTCGATGGCATAGCGCGCACCAAGTGCTTCGCCGCAGCCCTGGCAGGCGCGGTGCCCGCAGGTCAGTGCATTCGAGCGCGCCTGCGAAGCCTGCACGGCGCGCTGATCTTCCGCCACCAGCCGGTTGCCGACGGTGAAGGTGCCCTTCTGGTAGTATTTCAGCTTCTGCACGGCTTCTTCCGGCGCGAGCGTCGTGACGGGCGGGGTCATGGCGTGTTCCTCATTCGGCGGCCGGGGGAACGGCCTTGGCAAGCTCGCGCAGGATGTTTTCGGCGGTCGGCCCTGACCGCCGGGTCTTGCGGGTGCGATGAATCTCGCGGCCGACGACGCGTTCGTTCAGGTCGAGGAAATTGGTGCCTTCCCAGGGCTGCACGCTGGCCTGCCGGAACAGACGATGCAGCGAGGCGCGGGTGATCGGGCGGCCGCCGAGGCCGGCGACCGAGGAGTGCAGCCGCGCCGGCTTCGGCAGATTGCGCAAGGCGACGTCGACATTGTTGGCGAGCTGTCCGCCCATGCCGACCGCAATGCTCTTCTCCACCACCACCACGTCCTTGGCGCCGGCGAGCGCGTTGCGCAACGCCTCGACCGGGAAGGGGCGGAAGGAGATGATGACGACGAGGCCGATGCGGATGCCGTCGTCCCGCATCTCGTCGATGGTGTCCTTGATGGTGCCGCACACTGAGCCCATCGCCACCACCAGCATGTCGGCATCCTCGGTGCGGTAGGTGCGCAGCAACCCGCCGGATTCCCGGCCGAAGCCTTTGGCGAACTCGGCGGAAAATTCCGGGATCAGCTTCAATGCCTGGGTCTGCTTGTAATGGGCGAGGAAGCGCACTTCCGTAAATGCTTCCGGCCCGACCATGGCGCCGATCGAGGCGGGCTCGGCGGGATCGAGCACCTGCACCGGATCGTAGGGCGGCAGATAGGCGTCCACCTGCTGCTGCGTGGGAATGTCGATGCGCTCCACCGCGTGGGTAAGAATAAAGCCGTCGACGCAGACCATGACGGGCATCGACAATTCCTCGGCCAGCTTGAACGCCTGGATATGCAGATCGACGGCCTCCTGATTGGTCTCGGCGAACAATTGCAGCCATCCGGCATCGCGCATCGACATCGCGTCGGAATGATCGTTCCAGATGTTGATCGGCGCGCCGATCGCGCGGTTGCCGAGCGTCATCACGATCGGCAACCCGAGGCCGGAGGCGTTGTAGACCGCCTCGGCCATGAACAGGAGGCCCTGCGAGGCGGTCGCGGTATAGGCCCGGGCGCCGGCGGCCGAAGCGCCGATCGCAACCGACAAGGCCGCGAACTCGCTTTCGACGTTGATATATTCGCAGTCGACCAGCGTGCCTTCCTTCACCAGTTCGCCGAGGCCCTCGACGATGTGGGTCTGCGGCGTGATCGGATAGGCGCAGATCACCTCGGGCCGGCACAGCGCGATGGCTTCAGCCATGGCATGGGAGCCTTCGACTTGCTTGAGCATCTGACTTCCTCAGGCTGCGCTGTCGCGTTGCTGCATCAGGACGAATTCATGCGCCTCCCGGGCGGCGGCGATGTTGGCGGCGCCGACCTTGCCGGGGAACGCCTCGGCGATCGCGTGTTCGACGCTGTCGAGGCGGATGAAGCGCGTCAGCGCCGCAAAGGCGCCGAGCAGCGCCGCGTTCGGCACCGGCCGCCCGACATGTTTCATCGCCAGCTCGGTCGCCGGCACGATGACCGCATGGCCCTTCGGCAGCCGGTCGACGATCTGGCCGATATGGAGTTCGGCAAATGTCTTGTTGGTGTTGACCAGGAGGTAACCATCACTGGCGAGGCCGGCGAACACGTCGATCACCTTGAACAAAGTCGGGTCCTGCACGATCAGGCAATCCGGCTCCAGGATCGGTTCGCGCAGCCTTATTTCCTTGTCGGCGATCCGGCAGAACGCCACCACCGGTGCCCCCATACGCTCGGATCCGAAACTCGGAAACGCCTGGGCGTGCCGGCCTTCGAAGAAGGCGGCGACCGAAAGCATCTCGGCCCCGGTAACCACCCCCTGCCCCCCGCGACCGTGAATTCGCACCTGAAACATCGGCGGCTCCCTCGCGGCCTGCTTCGGCCACCACAGGGAATCTAGCCGTCCGCGGGACGGGAACCTTGCGCTTGATCAAGCCGGCGTCGGTTTAGGACCGAAATACCGCCCGCAACCGGGATGACGGTAGCCGCGGGACCGCGGACTAGATCGTGATCGTCTCGTACCGGCGGCGTTCTGAGGCTTTCGCCACCGCTTCGGTCCTCGTGCGCGCGCCCAGTTTCCGGAACAGCGATTCGACGTGGAATTTCACCGTGTGCAGCGAGATGTCGAGGCGGCGCGCAATCGCCTTGTTGGTCATGCCTTCGGCGAGCGCCGCCAGCACCTCGAGTTCGCGCGGCGTCAGGAGGGCATGACCAAGCGTCTCGCGCATCGCACCGAAGCCATTTTCCCGCGCCCCTCGCAGGCGGACCACGAGACCGGCGGCGACCGCCCGTATCGCGGCATCGATCTGGTTGGCGTCGGCATCGCCGGCCAGCACGCCCGGCAAGTCGTCATCGGCGCCGCCGAGGCTGACGACCGGGCGGGTTTCGCCCGGCGGATTGTCGCCGTCGACCAGAACCACGTCGGCTGAATCCTGCGGACCGACGACCACGTGCCCGGCCTCGGCGACCACTTTGCCCAGGGCCATGCGGCGCTGCGGATCCGCGGCGCGCACGGCGACGCGCAGCCGTTCCTCGGGCGCCAGTCTGCTCGCCAGTGCAATCATGCGGCGCTCCGTTCTGCGATGGTGGTCTGAACCGTCATGACAGCCCCGCTCCTGATCAGGCGGAGATCCGCCTTTCGCCCGATGCTGTCGGCGCCGAAATGCCTCGCGATCTTGCGGAATCGAACGGCCGACGTGCCGTCGACGCTCAGGATGATGTCGCCCGGCAGAATTCCCGCCTGGGCCGCCGGGCCGTCCTCGATGACCGACATCACCATCAGCCCGCTGGACTGGTCGGCGGTCTCGCGCAACGCGTCAGGCACCGCGACCGCCTGCAGCGCGACACCGAGCCAGCCCCGCGCGATGCGGCCGTCCTTCGCGAGTTGCGGCACGACGCGCTCGATGGTTGCGGTCGGAATGACAAGGACCTGGCCGCGCGGTCCGAAAGTCGACATGCCCAGCGTATTGCCCGTGGCGTCGAACACCGGCCCGCCTTCCTCGCGGCGGGCAAGCTCGACATCAAGCACGATACGGCGGTCGATGCGGCCGCCGCGGCTGGAATGCCATTCGGGACCGGCGAGATTGACGAGGCCAAGCCGCGCGCTCGCGCCGCCGGTTCCATCGGCGCCGATCGCCAGCGCGATGGCGCCGGTTCGCGCCTCGCCCGCTCGAGTAGCCGGCGCGGCGATCGGGCCATCAGGCCGCAGGATCGCGACGTTGGTGGAGGGATCGCGTCCGGCGAGCTTCGCCGTCACGACCGCGCCGCTGGGGACAACGAGTTCAAATTCCTCCTTGCGCGGCAGCGACTGCTCGGAGGCGACGACGACTCCGGCGGGCCACAGCATGCCGGTGATATGCCGCTCATGCGCCAGGCGAATCGCGACGACCGCGCTCTTCGCAGCTTCCGCGCGGGCGGCAAGCGCATTCGAGAACTGGGCCAAAAAGTCCGGTTGATCGGTCATCGGCAACTCCTATCCATCCAAGATAGGAATGAAACTGGGCTTTACATCCGCCCCAGACTATCGGCCGGACGGCCGGGTTCGTCCCGGCCATTTGACCGGGGACGAACGGATTTTCGGTCAGAACATGAACGCCGGCGCCAATGCCCTACTTCATCGGCTCCGTCGTCGACCAGAGCAGCGACTTCGCGTCCTTCTCGTAAGCCATTCCCCTGGGATAGCTGATCAGCTCCATCTGCAGGCCCCACGGCGCAAAGAAATACAGGATCGACTGTCCGGCGGCGGGACCCTCCTTGATCGGAATCGGCCCCTGCAACGTCCTGACGTTCTTTTCCTTCAGATAGGCTGCCGCCTTGTCGATGTCGTCGACATAGAGCGCGATATGGTGCCCGCCGATATCGCTGTTCTTCGGCAGGGTTTTGGCCTGGTCAGGCGCCTGATACTGAAACAGCTCGATGTTGGAGCCATAGCCGCAGCGGACCATGCTGATCTCGTCGATGACGGCGCGCGGGTTGACGTCGACGACGTCCTGCATGAACGTTCCCTTGTCATCGGAGAACGGCCCGAACGACATCGCATGCGAACAGCCGATCACGTCGGTGAAGAACGCGGTGGCGGCCTTCACATCCGGCACGGTGATGCCGGTGTGATCGTGGCCGCGCAGCCCCGGAATCGACTCCGCCGAGGCCGGCTGGGACGACATTCCGATCGCCAGCATGGCGAAGGCGGCGAACAGCAAACTGGATCTTGTCGTGGCGGTCATGGTCGCTCCTTTGGTTCGAGATGGCGGTTTTGGAAAACTTCGAGCCGTCGCGGCTCAGCCCGGCGACGCCAGTTGACGTTCGACGGCCTTCGGATCATGGGCGAGACCCTGGGCGATGCCGCGCGCCATCTCGCCGACATAGATTTCTTCCTCGCCCGCCTCGAATCCATCGAGGATCTCCGCCGCCGCTTCGGCCGGCGTCATTTTCGGAATCGGTCAGCACCGCCGTCATCCGGGTATCGACCGCGCCGGGCAGCGCCGCCGCGACGCGGACTCCCTGCGGCGCCAGTTCGCCGCGCATCCCCTGCGTCAGGCTGAGGGCTGCTGCCTTTGAGGCGCAATAGGAGCCCATGAACGGCAGGTTCACCCGTGACAGGATCGTCAGCATGTTGAGCACGGCGCCGCGATTGGCGATCAGCGTGGGCGCGAAGGCCCGCGTCACGCGCAGCGGCGCCAGATAATTGGTCTCGATTTCCTCGCTGGCCATCGCCAGGTCTGGGAGCGGTCATGAAGCTGGTGTTGTGGTTGACGCCGGCGTTGTTGATCAGGAGCGTGACGTCGGTCGCCGCCGCCGCGGCCCTGGCGACGTCCTCGTCGCTGGTGACGTCCATCATGATCGGGACCAGATTGGGCGGATGCGGCGAGCGCGGAAATATCCCGCGCGGCGGCGTAGATCTTGGCTGCGCCGCGGGCCTCCAGCGCCGCTATGAGCGCCTGCGCGATCGCGCCGGTGGCCCCGGTGATGAGAACGACGGAACCCTTGATGCTCTCGGTCATGCGGCTGATCCTTGGCTGTAGGAAGTGACAATCGGGCTGGGATCGTCCAGCCAGCCCGGCTCGACGTCGGGCAATGGAATCGCGGACAGCAGCTGCCGCGTGTAGGGATGCTGCGGGGAGTTGAAGATCCGGGCGACCGGTCCGTATTCGACGACTTCGCCATGCTGCAGGATCGCGACATCGTCGCAGAGCACGCGGACGACCGACAGATCGTGGCTGATGAACACCATGGTGAGGCCGAGCCGGGCGCGCAGTTCCCTGAGCAGCAGCAGGATATGGGCCTGCGTCGACACGTCGAGGCCGGACACGATCTCGTCGGCGACGATGAAGTCCGGCTCCAGCGCAAGCGCCCGGGCGATCCCTGCCCGCTGGCGCTGGCCTCCCGAAAGTTCGTGCGGATAGCGGTCGACGAAGCCGGCCGGCAGCCCGACGAGATCGAGCAGCGCCGCCGCGCGGTCGCGCTGGTCGCGTCGCCCCTTCAGACGCCCGTACACCTTGAGCGGACGCGTCAACGTTACACCCAGCCGCAGCCGCGGATTCAGCGATGATTGCGGATCCTGGAAGATCATCTGGATCCGCGCGCGCAACGGCCGCATCTCGGCCTCACCGAGACCGCCGATTTCGACGCCGTCGAACTGAATGCCGCCGGAGGTCGGCTGCAGCAGCCGCACCAGCAGCCGGCCGAGCGTGGTCTTGCCGGAGCCGGACTCGCCGACCAGGCCGAGCACCGAGCCGCGCGGCACCGCAAGATCGACGCGCTTGACCACGTCGCGCAGCACCGGGCGGCGGAACAGCCCGGCGCGCTCCGGATAGGCAAAACTCAGGTCGCCGGTCCGGAGCAGAATTTCGGTCATGACGTTGCCACCGCGGCAAGCCGGTCGAGCCGATGCGCTTCGGCCCACAGGCTGTCGATCAGGGCCGGCGGCACCGGACGCAGCGCTTCGGCCGGCCGGTCGGCGCGCGGCGTCGCCGCCAGCAGCGCGCGCGTATAGGGATGGCGCGGCCTCGCCAGCACATCGGCGGTCTCGCCCTCCTCGAGCACGCGCCCGGCATGCAGCACCGTCATGGTGCGGCAGATTTTTGCGACCACGCCGAGGTCGTGGGTGACGAACAGGACCGCCGCGCCATGGCGCTGTCGCAGACGCTCGACCAGTTGCAGCACCTGGCGCTGCACCGTGACGTCGAGCGCGGTGGTCGGCTCGTCGGCGATCACCAGGCTCGGATCGCAGGCGAACGCCATCGCGATCAGCACACGCTGACGCATCCCGCCGGAGAGCTCATGCGGATAGAGTTCCAGCACCCGCCGCGGTTCGCGGATCGCGACCTCGGCGAGCAGATCGGCCGCGCGCCCCAGCGCGTCGCGCTTCGACAACGCAAGGTGATGCCGCAGCAGCATCGCGATCTGCGCGCCGACGCGCCTCACCGGATTGAGCGAGGTCATCGGGTCCTGCGGAATCAGCGCGATGCGGCGGCCGAGCAGGCTGCGCCGTTCCGGCTCCGGCATCGCGAGGAGATCGCGTCCCTCGAACGCAATCCGGCCGCCCGCGATGGTCGCGTTGGCCGGCAGCAGCCCAAGCACGGCACGTCCCAGCATCGACTTGCCGGCGCCGGATTCGCCGACCAGACCCGCGGACTTCGCCCGGGCCGCAGTTCGAGGCTGACGCCGCGCAGCACATTGGCCGAACTCGCTCCCTTGCCGATCGCGACGTGCAGGTCCTGGACGGAAAGCACTGACGTCATCGGCGCTGCACCGGGTCGAGCGCTTGCGCAGACCGTCGCCGAGCAGGTTGAACCCGATCACACTGAGGATGATGCAGCCGATCGGCAGCGCCATGATCCACGGCGCCTGATAGACGATCTGGCGTCCCTCGGCGATCATGCCGCCCCAGGTCGGGGTGTCGCCGGCCACCGAAATGCCGACAAAGGACAGGATCACCTCCACCAGGATTGCGATACCCATCTCGACCGCGAGCAACGTGACAATCAGCGGAATCAGATTGGGTAGGATCTCCAGCCGCAGGATCTCGTCCGCGGCTCAGGCCAATGGCACGCGCGGCGGCGGCATAGTCACGCTGCAGCTGCACCATGGTTTCGGCCCGGACCACGCGCGCAAAACGGGTCCAGTCGACGACGACGATGGCGGCGATTACCGAGGTCAGCCCGGCGCCGATCACCGCCGCCAGCACGATCGACAGCAGCACCGGGGGAAACGCCATCCAGACATCGATCAGACGTGAGTGAACTGATCGACCCAGCCGCCGAAACTGCCGGCGATCAGGCCGAAGGCGATGCCGATAGCCGCCGCCAGCGACGCCGCGATCAGCGCCACGGCCACGGCGGTCCGCGCCGAGTAGATCAACCGCGACAACACGCAGCGGCCAAGACTGTCGGTGCCGAGCCAGATAGGCCGGATCGCCGCCGTGCGATCCAGGTCGGCGGCAACTGCGCCGACATCAGATCCTGTTCGATCGGATCGTGCGGCGCGATCAGCGGCGCCAGCAGCGCGACCAGGACCAGGACGCCCACCAGCGCGCGCCGAGCCAGAGCCGCGCCCCGCCGCGCTTGAGCGCGGCGATCCATCGCGACGGGCGCGTGGCGGTGAATATCGAGGGCAAGGTCAGCCATGGCGCAACCTCGGATCGAGCAGCGTGACCACGAGGTCGACGGCAAGATTGAGCGCGATGAACAGCACGGCGAAGGTCAGGATCAGGCCCTGGATCAGCGGAAAATCGCGATTGATCACCGCGTCGATCGCCATGTTGCCGATCCCCTCATAGGAGAAGATGCGCTCGACCAGCACGGTGCCGCCGAGCAGCAGCGTGACCTGGACGCCACCGAGCGCGACGGTCGGGATCAGCGCGTTGGGAAACACCTCGCGCAGCAGGATCGCGGGACGCGAGAAGCCGCGGGCGCGGGCGATCTGCGCATAGTCCTGATCCTCGGCCTCGGCCAGCGAGGTCTTCAGGATCCGCGCCACCAGCGCGGCGAATGGCAGCGCCAGCGCCAGCGCCGGCAGGATCATGTGATGCAGCAGCGCGGCGGCGACGTCGAAGCGCCCGGTCACGAGGCTTTCGATCAGATAGAAATTGCTGTGAAAGCTGACGTCGATCTGCGGGTCGACGCGCCCTGAGATCGGCAGCAGCGGGATCAGCACGCCGAACAGCAGCAGCAGAATCAGGGCCCAGAGAAAATCCGGAATAGCGAGCAGGACACCGATGCCGCCGTCGACCGCCCATTCCGCGCGCCGGCCGCGAAGCTGGATGCCGATCAGGGCGGCGGCCAGACCCAGCGCGACCGCGATCAGCGTCGCCAGCAGTGCCAACTCGAGGGTCGCCGGCAATCGCGACAGCACCAGTTCGAAGACCCGCTGGTGCAGGCTGATGGAACGTCCGAAATTGCCGCTCAACGCCTGACCAAGCCAGGTGACGAATTGCTGGGGGATGGCTGATCGAGCCCGTAGAACGCCCGCAGCCGGTCGATGTCGGCAGGCGTGGCGCCCGGCGGAATCATCATGGCGATGGGATCGCCGGGCACGACGCGCAGCAGCACGAAGACGATCACCGCCACGCCGAACAAGTGTGGGCGGTATGAGGACGAGTCGCCTGATGATCTCGCCCCAGCGCATCGTCGTGGTCGTCCTGCCTCTGAATCCCTAAGCCGGCGTGATCAGTTGCGGCAGAATCATGCCATTGGCCTGCGGCACGATCTTCAGTCCCTTCTTGTGGATGATCGGCTGCACATACTGGAACAGCGGGATCACCTCGCCTTCCTCGGCGATGTATTTGTCGACCGCCTTGTAGCCGGCGATCCGCTTGGCTTCGTCCTTTTCGCCCCATAGCGGGCCGATGCGCTCGACGAGGTCCTTGCCCTTCCAGGCGCAATGCGGCGACGGGCCGAACATCGCAAAGCCGGTCGAGGTGGAGGGATCGCCGATCGCGTTGCCCCAGTTGTAGAACGCGGCCGGCGCCAGCGCGTGGCGCGCGCGCAGCTCGAAATGCTGCGCGATCTCGTAGACCTCGATGGTGGCTTCGATCCCGACCTTGCGCCACATCCCGACGATCGCCTGGATCATCTCGTAATCCTTCGGCTTGAAGCCGCGCGTGGTCTGGATCGTGAACTTGACCGGCTTCTCCGGCGAGAAGCCGCTCTTGGCCAGCAGGCTCTTGGCCAGGTCTGGATCGTGGGACACCTTGATCGAGGGATCGAAGGCGGCATATCCCGGCGCTTCCAGGGTCGAGATCGGAACGCCGTAGCCCTTCAGCAGCCGGTCGACGATCGCCTTCTTGTCGATCGCGTGATTGGCGGCGAGACGGACATTGCGGTCGAGCATCGGGTCGATATCGGTGATGAAGATCATCGCGATGTCGGACACCGGCTTGGTCTGCCCGACCAGTCCCGGCTTTGACTTCAGGCGATCGAATTCCTCGTAAGGAATCTCGAAGGTGACATCCGATCCGCCGGACTCGATCTCGGCGACGCGGCTGGTGGGATCGGTGACGAACTTGAACACCACGGTATCGAAGGCAGGCTTGGGACCCCAATAGCCCGGGTGCGCCTTGAGCCGCAGGAAGGCGTTGCGCTCGAAGACATCGACCTTGTACGGACCGGAACCGATCGGCGCCTTCTCGAAACCTTCGGCGCCGACCTTTTCGAAATAGGCCTTCGGCAGGACATAGCCGGTGAGGAAGGCCATCCACTTGAACAAGGTCGGTTCGAATTCGATCACGTCGCCGGTGATGGTGTTGCCGTCGATCTTGTAGTTGCCGACCTTGGACCACACGAACTGGATCGGGTTGCCGCTTTTCGGATCGGCCGCGCGCTGCAGCGACCAGACCACGTCTTCCGGCGTCACCGGCGAGCCGTCGTGCCAGGTCGCGCCCTTGCGCACCTCCAGCGTGATCTTGGTGTGGTCGGCGTTCCAGCCCCATTTCGTCAGCAGGCCGGGCTTGAAGGACAGATCGGGCGCCTGGCCGATATAGGGATCGAAGATCGCCTGATAGATCGACTGGATGGTCGGATTGACCGCGGACAATCCGACGGTCGGATCGAACGACGGCAGATTGACATTGTAGGCGATGGTCAGGGTTCCCGCCGGTGCGGCTTGCGCCGGGCGGCCGAGCATTCCGGTGGAGAGCGGCAGCGCCGCGGCGCCTGCCAGTTGAAGGACGCTGCGGCGGGAAAGCGCGGAAGACACCATGACAATTACTCCATCAAACTGCGAGAACGACGCCCGGAGCGGGCGCCGCTGACTGATTGCGATTATTTGGCGGCCTTCGGCGCGCTTTCGGCCCAGCGCGTCATCAACGTGTTCGACGGCAGCGTCTCGTCGACGAGTTTCTTCGCGGTCGCCACGCCGGCCACGGGGAGGAGCGCGGGATCGAGCAATCCGATCTGCACCAGCACCGAAGCCTGATCCCAGTAGATGTGCTCGTTGTAGAGCTTGTCGCCGCGGAAGCGGACGATGGCGACCAGCGGAATTTCCACGTATTTGCCGGTCGGCGCCACGCCGGGCAGCATCCAGTCGATCTCGATGTCGTGGGTGAAGCAGAACAGCATCTCGTCGACGACACGATCGGCACCGATGGTGCGCGAGATCGGGATCAGCCTGGTGTCCTGTGGCGTCTTCGGAATGAAATGGTTGGCGTAGAAGCGCAGCAGGTCGCGGTAGCCGACGCCGCCGGTCATGGTCGGAATGTGATTGACGTAGGGCTCCGCCACCATCGTCGCCATGGTCTGCTCGGCCGAGCGCGTTGCGAATTCCAGCTCGGTATGCCGGTCCCACAGCGCGGAGAGATCGTAATGCGGGCCCAGCACCTTGCGGAACAGCGCGATCGAGCGCGAATGCGCCATCAGGGTCGCCGGCTTGTTGAAGCTCGCGCGCTCTGGCGCGGCGAAGGCATGGTCGCAGCCGGGATAAAGATACAGTTCGACGTCGGGGCGGCTGGCGAAGGCAGCCTTGACCTGTTCGCGCGCTTCCGCCGGCGCGAACTTGTCGAGCTCGGCGAAGTGAAACACCATCGGCCCCTTGATCCTGGCGGCCTCGCCGAGATCAGCCTCGATGCCGACGCCGTAATAGCTGACGGCGCAATCGACGTCGGTGCGCGCCGCCGTCAGATAAGCGAGCTTGCCGCCCAGACAGAAGCCGAGCGCGCCGACCTTGCCGACGCATTCGGGACGCGCGCGCAGCACCTTCAGGGCGTCGGCGGCGTCCTTGATCGACTGATTGGCATCGAAGCGCTGGTAATAGCCGAACGCCTTGTTGAAATCGGCTTCGGAGTAGCCGAGTTCGATGCCGGGCTCGAGGCGCCAGAACAGGTCCGGCGCCAGCACGACGTAACCTTCCTCGGCATAATAATCGGCGACCTCGCGCATCGAGGAATTGACGCCGAAGATCTCCTGCAGCAGCAGGATGCCGGGGCCCGACCCCGATGCCGGAACAGTGAGATATCCCTTGAAGGTGCCGCCATCAGCGGCCGCGATATCGATCCATTGTCCTGCCACGCTACTGACCCCCGTCCCAAACGCCACGCCGCGTCGGCAGTGCCACTTCATGGTGCTTTCTTAATTGAATTTTTAATGTAAGAATCGCGAATGTAAATAGGATAGATTGAGCAGAGCTTGCCTACGCCTTGAGCGCTCGCGATATCGGGAGACTGTTTTGAAGAGGACCCAGAAGACCGCGGTCAGGAAGACCGGCGACACGACGACGCCCAGAAAGCCGCCTCACAAGCCCCCGCCTGCCACCGCCGAGCGGCCGGGATCGTGGCATCTGGCGCGCACCGAAACCGAGCGGCTGCTGTCCGATTTCGAGTTCGGGCTGGAGCGGCTGGCGCAGGCCTATTATCGCTGGAAGGCGGCGTGCCTTGCCGCCGTCTGCGACGTGCCGCTCACCGGCGACGATGTGGCCGTCCTCAATGTCGTGCGGATGGGCGACGAACCGAAGCGGCTTTCCGAGATCGGGCAGTTGCTCAACCGCGTCGATGTCCCCAATCTTCAATACGCTACCCGCAAGCTCGTTCGCGCGGGCCTGATCGAAACCGAGGGCCATTCGTCGCGCAAGGAAACGCGTTACCGGGCGACCGCGACCGGGCGCTCCGTCACCGAAGCCTACGCGGGCTTGCGCGCCGCCACCTTGCCGCCGATGCTCGACGCGCTGGACGGCTGGCCGGCGAAATCCGAGACGACGCGCGTCCAGCTGGATTTGCTGTCGAGCCTCTATGCCCAGGCGGCCCAGATCGCGATCACCAAACGGCATCAGCCCTGAAAGCGCGGACGGCCTCGCTCAGATGCCCGACGTGAACTCACCCAGCAGCTTTTCAACTGCGCCGGGGGAAATTATCTGCGCGCGTCTTTTGGCCTTCATGCTGCATCAGATGACAAAGAACCCGTGCGTGCCGTCACGCCGGAGCTGTTCCACCAGCCCGTATTCCCAATCGAGATAGGCCTGCATCGCGCCGGAATCGACATCGGTGCCTTCATAGGGACGCCGGTAACGATGCGACGGATCGGGCTTCGGCAACAGCTTCGGCGGCCCGATTTCCGGCGCGCCGTCATAGCCGCCGTCGAGCACATAGGTCTCAAAGCCCATTTGCGCGAGCCAGGACGCGGTCATGTCGGCGCGCACGCCCCTGTCATCAGTCAAAAGAATCCGCGCGCCGCGCACGGGTGCGGCCATGTCGATCTCCTGCACGAGCTGCCCGCCCGGATAATGACGAAAACCCCTGAGGTGGCCGGCCGCATATTCCCCGGCATCGCGAACGTCGAAGCGATAGAGCGTGCGATCACGCTGCGCCTCGAGCACCCGCGCTTCCCTTTCGTCCAGATGCCGGACGCCGGCGCGATAGGCCACCTCGCGGGCCCTTGCCGCCGCGCCCTCGAACGGGCCGATGCCGCCCCGCCTGTCGGCGCCGTGTTCGAGCGTCTGGCTTGCAAGGGTCCAGCCGATCGTCCCATTGCGCAGCGCCGCCACCTTGTTGGCGATGCCGGCATTGATCAGCGACTGGGTGCCGATGATCGAGCGGGTGCGGCCGGCGCAGTTGACGATGATGGTCGTCTCCGGATCCGGCGCGACGCCGCCCGCGCGCAGCACCAGTTCGGCGCCGGGCACGCTGACCGAGCCCGGAATGTTCATGGTCGCGTATTCGTCGAACCGCCGGACATCGAGCACCGCGATATTGGCCTTGCGCGCGATCAACGCGGCGACTTCGCCGGCGGGCAGCGAGGGCGTGTGCCGGCGGGATTCGACCAGTTCGCCAAACGCCTTGGCATAGGAGTTTACGTCCCCAAAGATTTCATAGCCAGCCGCCTGCCAGGCCTGCAGCCCGCCATCGAGCTGCCGCACATCGGTGTATCCCAGCGCCTGCAGGCGATCCGCGGCCTGCGCAACCAGCCCTTCGCCGGCGTCGTAGATCACGATCGGCACATCCTTGCGCGGCAGCCGCGTCTCGGCTTCGAGCGCGATGCGGCCGGCCGCCATGTTTGCGGCGAACAGCGGATGGCCGGTCGCGAAGCCTGCCTCGTGCCTGAGATCGAGCAGCGCGATCTCCTCGCGCAGCAACAGCGCGCAGCGGATTTGCAAGGGTGTGACAGAGGGTGGGGTCATGGGATGGCGGGGCTCGGTGGGGATGGGGGCCAGACTTGCACGGTGCGCCTGCCGGTTCAACTCGGGCATCGTCATTGCGAGCGGAGCGAAGCAATCCATAGCGCAGCAGAAAGAAAGCTGGATTGCTTCGTCGCTCCGCTCCTCGCAATGACGTCGCGAGACACGCGTCCGCCTTCACGCCGCGCGAAAACGCCCGGGTTTGCAGGAACCTTGCCCCTCGCGCCGGCCGGGGCTATCGCTGCAACGCCGCCCTACTCCTTCGCAGCATCCGTGACGATCGGCCCGAACGGCTGCCAGTGCTCGCCGTCGAACTTCACCATCTGCAGCTGCTTGTTGACGCGGTAGTCGGTCGGCGAGGTCGAGACGGAAATGCCCGGCAGCAGCAGATCGAGCTCGACATTGTGGAGATTGGTGGCCTGCTTCAGCACGTTGTCGCGGGTCAGCTCGTCGCCGCACTGCTTCAGCACCTGCACCATGAGCTGCGCGGTGATGTAGCCGTAGACGTTGAGGCTCGAGGCCTTGTCGCCGTCGGGATAATATTTCTGCATGAAGTCGAGGTAGCGCTGCATGCCCGGATCGTCCCTGGCGGGCTCGGAGGGATCCTTGACATAGCCGACGCTGATGAGGCCCTTGGCCGCATCGAGGCCGGCCGGCTTCAGCACGGCGCCGACCGAGTTGGCGTTGATGTCGACGATCTGCAGGGGATGCCAGCCGAGTTCGGCGATCTTCTTGATCGCCTGAGCGGCCTGCTTCGGGGTGGTGGCGCTGAAGAACAGGTCCGCGCCGCTGTCCTTGATCTTGAGGATCTGCGAATCGATGGTCGGCTCGGTCAGTTCGTAGGAAACTTCCGTCACGATCATCTTCGCGGCCTTGTCGCCGAGGCCGGCCTTCAACCCGCCAAGATAGTCCTTGCCGAGGTCGTCGTTCTGATAGAGCACGCCGATCTTCGCGTCCGGATGCTCCTTCAGAATGTACTGGCCGTAGATCCGGCCCTCGACGAAGTAAGAAGGGTTGAAGCCCATCGTCCACGGAAAATTCTTCGGATCGGTGAACTTGGACGCGCCGGTGGCGGCGAAAAGCTGCGGCACCTTCTTGCCGTTGAGGTATTTCAGGACGGCTGCATTCGGCGCCGTGCCGATGATCTGGAACGTCAGCAGCACCTCGTCGCCCTCGACCAGCTTGCGCACCTGCTCCACCGTCTTCGGCGGACTGTAGGCGTCATCATACTGGATCAGATTGATCTTGCGCCCGTTCAAGCCGCCCTGATCGTTAATCATTTTCATGTAGGCGGCCTGCGCCTTGCCGACCGTGGCATAGGCCGAGGCTGGTCCTGAGAACGGCACGGTCTGTCCTACCTTGATTTCGGTGTCGGTGGCGCCGGCGTCGTATTTCTTCTGCGCGGCGGCGGGGGAAACCGACAGGACGACGGCGATCGCGGATGCGGCCGCCAGATTGAGAATGCTGTGACTCATACTGTTCTGTCCTCGTGTGTGTTGATCAGGAATCGCTATTCGCCCTTGAGGCCCGCCTCGCGGATCAGTTCGCCCCATTTGCGGGTCTCGTCGTCGATGAAGGCTGAGAACTCGGCGGCGGTGCCGCCATGGGCTTCCAGTCCCTGGACCAGCAGCTTCTGCTTCACCTCGGGATCGGCCAGCGCGCGGCCGATTTCCTGCTGCAACCGGCCCGTGATCGCGGCCGGCGCCGCGGCCGGCGCCATGAAGCCGTACCAGCCGGAGGCGACCACCTTGGCAAAACCCTGCTCGCGCAAGGTGGCGGCCGGCGGGTAGATGGCGCTGCGTTCGGCGGAGGCGACGCCGAGCACGCGCAGCTTGCCGCTCTCGATATAGGGCAACGCGGTGGTGATCGCGGTGAACGTGGCGTCGACGCGGCCGGCCAGAAGCTCGGTGTAGGCCTGGGCATCGCCGCGGAAGGGAATGTTGAGGCCCTTGACGCCGGCGTCCCGGAACAACAGCTCGGCGGCCAGATGCGGCTGCGAGCCGACGCCCGGCGACGCAAAGGTGAGACCGTCGGGCCGCGACTTGCCGTAGGCGATCAGCTCGGCCAGGTTCTTGAAGCTCGCCTCCGCGTTGACGATCAGGAAGATCGGCGCCAGCACCGCCATCGCCACCGGCTGCAGGTCCTTGCGCGCGTAGGTGAGTTTCCCGAACAGCGCTTCGGCGGTTGCGTAGGGCGCCGCCGCGAAGAGGAAGGTGTAGCCGTCGGGCGCGGCATGCGCGACGAATTCATTGGCGAGCCGGGTGCCCGCGCCCGGCCTGTTCTCGACAATGAACTGCTGGCCGAGACGATTGCCGAGATACTCGGCGAGGATGCGCAGCGAGATGTCGTTGGCCCCGCCGGCCCCGTAGGGCGAAATCATCCGGACATAGCGCGTGGGCCAGTCGCCCTCGGCAAAAGCAGAGACGCCGGAGCCTGCCGCAAGGCCGGCGGCGATGGAGCCGAGCAGGGTCCGGCGCGTGATGCGCAATCGCGCACCGGCCGATCGGTTTGATGCCAGCATGGCTCTCCTCCCTTGTGTTTCCAGTTGTTGCGCGCCCGCACTTCTTTGTTGTCACCGTGGACGCGCGCCGGTGTCGTGCTCAGCCGGCCAGCGCGGCGTGATTGCGGATCATTTGGTGACCTTCTTTTTCGGTGGTTGGCGAGCCTCGATCTCGGGATCGGCCTCGTTGACGAGCGAGCGGATGCTTGCGGCAAGCGCCCTGATGCGCGGTCCGATTTCGGCTTCGAGCTGCCCGGACTGCAATCGAAAGGCGGGAATGCCGCAATTGATCGAAAAGGACTGCTTCAGGCTTGCCGCGTGAAACAGCGGAGCGGCGACCGCGTGGATGGAAGCCATGTATTCGCCGAAGCAGGTGCAGAAGCCCCGCTCCGCGCATTGCCGGACACCGTCACGGTATTTGCCGGAATAGGCGGACCATGAATCCGCGCTGTCGGCCTTCATTCGCGCTTCCAGCAGCGCGGATTGGTCGGCGGGCAGGATCGCCGCCGCGGCGCGCCCCATCGCGGTCAGGATGACGGGAATCGGCAGGCCGATGTCGGGGGTGTGCGGTCCGACGTCTCCCGATCGCGCGGACTCGACGTAGATCATCGCGGTGCCGTCGAGCACGCCGATCGACACCGTCCCGCGCACGCTCTGTGCGAGTTCCTGCATCAGCGGCCGCGCGACCTGGCGGAATTTCATGCTGGCAAGCAGCGGGCGGACCATGCGCAACGCCCGCGCGCCGAGCCGGTATTTCGCGAGGTCCTCGTCGTAGCGGAGGTAGCCGAGTTCAGCCAGCGTGTGCGTCAATCGCGCGACCGTCGGCCGCGGAATCCCCGTGCGCGCCGAGACCTCCATGTTGCCGAGCATGGGGGCATCGGCATCGAAGGCCTCGAGCACCACCAGCCCCTTGGCAAGGGTGGTGGCGAAAGCCGCATCGCCGGCGCTTTCGGCGAGCACGGATTCGGCGGTCGGGGACGGAATGAAGGCCGGGTGGCGCTGGATGGTTGTCGTCATGCCCGTTTAATGGACCAATTTCGGCTATATGTCCAATAAATCGCTCCTTTTACGCCACTCTGTCCAATATGTGGACGCTAGCTGGCCTCCCCGCGGATACAGGACTGCCCTATTGGTCACGTTGCTGTCGTGCGATCCCAGAAAACGTGCGGCGCTATTCGAAAGAACATCCAGGGGCGGAGGACTACACCACTCTCCCTGCTGCCGGCTCGCCGCCATTGATCGCCAGGGAGGTCGAGCCCACCGAGGATGTCGAATGCCCCAGCCGCCTTTATCGCCGCGTCCCGCGTTCGGATCGCTGGTGCTGATCGCCGCCGTCGTCGCCGTCGGCGCGGGTATCTTCGCCTATACGGGGGGATGGCTGTCTCCCGACCGCCTGACGCCAACGAAACTCGTCGATGCCCTGGCGCCTCCGTCTGGACCGGCGCTCGGCCACCGGCGCAATCATGCCAAGGGCATCTGCTTCACGGGCGTGTTCGAATCCAACGGCAACGGCGCCACACTGTCGCGGGCGCAGGTTTTCTCACATGCACAATATCCGGTGCTCGGCCGCTTCAATCTCGGCACGCCCGATCCGAACGAACCGGATGCGAAGGTCCGGGTGCGGGGCATGGGCCTGCAGATCTCGACGCCCGACGGCGAGGTGTGGCGCAGCGCGATGATCAATCTTCCGTTCTTTCCGGTCGCGACGCCGCAGGCCTTTTACGAGATGCTGCGGATGTCGGGCAGCAAGGATCCGGACGCCGAGAAGAATTTCGCCGCCGCGCATCCGGAGTTCGCCGTGTTCGGCGAGTGGGCCAAGGGCGCGCCGTGGACCGCGAGCTACGCGGAAGAACCGTACCACAGCCTCAACGCCTTCATTTTCGTCGACGATGCCGGCGCCGAGCATGCGGTGCGATGGTCGCTGTTGCCGTCGGCGCAAGTCGTGCCGATCAGCGACGACGATCTCGCCAAGCTCGGCCCCAATCATCTCGAGCAGGAGATCGAGGATCGGATCGCCAAGGCGCCGCAGCGCTGGACGTTGGTGGTGACGATCGCCAATCCGGGCGATCCGACTTCGGATCCGAGCAAGGCCTGGCCGGAGGGACGGCGCACCGTCGAGGTCGGCACGCTCGTCGTGCAGCGGATCGAACCCGAACGCGACGGCCCGTGCCGCGACATCAACTTCGATCCGACCATTCTGCCGAGCGGCATCAAGCTGTCCGACGATCCGTTCCCGGCCGCACGGTCATCCGCCTACGCGAAATCGTACGACCTGCGCACGTCGGAGGTTAAGTATTATCCCTATCAAACCGCGACGAGTGCAAAACCATGACCAGCGCCGGTACGCAATTCACGCTTCTTCAGCGCTCCCTGCACTGGCTGATGGCCGCCTGCATCCTGGCGATGCTGTTCATCGGGGTCGGCATGGTGTCGACCATCATGCCCAAATACGTTGTGCTGCTGGCGACGCACAAGACGCTCGGCATCGCCATCCTCGTGCTCGCGCTGATCCGTCTCGGCGCGCGCGCCCGCTACGGCGCGCCTTCCCTTCCCGCTGACCTGCCGGAGCCGATGAAGCTCGCGGCAATCCTGTCGCATTACGCGCTCTATACCCTCATGATCGCGATGCCCTTGATCGGCTGGGCGATGTTGTCGGCCGGCGCCTATCCGGTTGTGCTGTACGGAGGCCTGCGGCTGCCCGCCATCGCTCCGCAAAGCGACGCGCTGCATACGCTGCTCTGGAACGCGCATTTCTACCTTGCCTTCGCCTTCTTCGCGCTGGTGTTGCTGCATCTCGCCGCCGCGCTGTTCCATGCTTTGGTGCGACGGGATGGCGTCTTCGAGAGCATGGCGGGCGTGCCCTTGCACGAAGAGCCTGCGCCTGTCCGCCACGGCGCCGGCATCGCTCATCCCAGATGAATTGAAGCGCTCAGGCGCCGGAAAACAGAAATGAACGGCACGCGGGAACGTCTTCCCCGAACCGCGGCTCAGATTGCGGATGCTAGCAGTCCGACCCTCATATCCCTGGCGAGATAGACGCATGCGTCGTCGGCGAACACGCTGCCGTTGGCGATCCCGACGGCCAGCTTGCCGCGCCTCACCTGGCGCATATTGACCTCGTAGCGCACGCGCCTGGTGGCTGGCGTGATATCGC
The DNA here is from genome assembly GCA_963831585.1 of uncultured Alphaproteobacteria bacterium. GTDB lineage: Bacteria > Pseudomonadota > Alphaproteobacteria > Rhizobiales > Xanthobacteraceae > Bradyrhizobium. Next base: position 181,263 of record CAWHRA010000016.1, read on the forward strand.
CCCGGAACTTGACCTCGCCGACGCCGACGGCGCGGCCCTTGCCCGGTGAGCCCGACCAGCCAAGCCAATAGCCGATGATCTGCCACATGGCATCGAGACCAAGACATCCCGGCATCACGGGGTCGCCGGGAAAATGACAGTGGAAAAACCAGAGGTCCGGGGTGATATCCTGCTCACCAACGACATGGCCCTTGCCGAATTCGCCGCCGTCCAGGCTGATCTCGGTGATACGGTCCATCATCAGCATCGGCGGCGCCGGCAACTGGGCATTGCCCGGGCCGAAATAGCCGCCCTGGCTCGATTTGAGCAGATCTTCCTTGGTGTAGGACGATTGCGGAACGTGAAAGTCGCGAGGGTTCGACAAGGCTATATCCTTCGGTGTTTGGCTGGCGGTTGTTTGAACGTCAGGCGATCTTGTCGCGGCGGCTTTTTTCGATGCGAGGGCCAGCCGTCAGGCGCAGGGCTCCGGCCATGAAGGCCCAGATCTCATCCGTGAGTTTCTCCGGATCGGGTCGTTCGTCGCCGGTCAGGACACCGATCAGGGCTTGGCGAATTCCGCCGATCATCAGCGCGATGGTCAGATGTGGCGCGATATGACCGGGGACGAAGCCGTTGCGCTGTGCCGCCTCGATCATGCGCGCGCCGGCGGCGAGCTGCCGGTTGGTGAACGCTCGCTCGACATCCAGCACTTCGGGCGCACGGCTCAGGGCACCGATCACAAGGGGAGCGAAGGGGTGGTCGTAGTGGAAGGCGATATAGGCGGCTATTCGCCGCCTTTCCCTGTCCGCCCAGCTTTCGGAAGCGCGCTTCGCGTCGTTGAAAACCACCTCATCGAGGCGGTCGTAGAACGCTTCGACAACGGCGGCGATCAGGCCCGCTTTCGATCCGAAGTGGTGATAGGCGAGCCCGACCGAAACCTTCGCCCGCTTCGCAACGGCCTGCATTTCCAGATGGCCATGGCTTCGGATGAGCTCCGCTTCGGCCGCCCGGACCAATCTTTCCCGTGTCCTGATCGGTGTGGCCATTCCGGCGCCTAAATTGAATTCAGTTCAATACTGATTTCATGGCCGGGATTCAAGCCGAAAAGTTAGGCCCACGGAGATCGTGCAGTCAGAGAATCATCAAGGCGCCCGACAGCGCGGCCCTCGCGCGGACTGGATTGCTTACCGCAGAGCGCAATGCGGGTCACCACTGATGCCGTACGACGGCCTTGCCGGCGTAGCTGCGGGTGACGTTGGAAAATTCACCTTCGAATATGCCGGCAAGCGAGAAGCCGTTCAGCCATTTCACTTCAGCCGAGCCGGTAACAAGCGCGGCATCGGCTGCCTGCGCCGCACCGTTCACCACGAAGCTTGCACCGGGCAAGGTTTGGAACGTGGCCGAGATCGCACGATCGGTATTGAAGTCGTGAGCCCACGCGGTGCGGCCGCGAAGCGTGAGAATTCCGGTCTGCAGTGCATAGGATTTGTCGGCGCGCAGCCCGAGTTCGCCGCGCGTCGCGGTGACGTCTTTGCCCGCATAGTTCAGCGCGAAGGTATTGGTTCCTGCGAGCGACTGTTCGCCATAGCCCGGCAAATAGAACGTGGTGGCCTGGGCCGCGGCATACGGCGTGATGCCCAGCCAGGGTGTTGCGTAGCGATAACCACCCTCGACGCGGCCCGAGAGCGCGTTGGCATCGAACCGGGCGTGCAGACGGTCAACACCCGCAATGGTCAAGGTACGGTCGGTTGTGATGTCCTGCCAGCCATAGGCCAGCGCTCCCGCGACGTAGGCGTTCCCGACGGTGTGCCGCGCAAACATGCCGGCCTGGAACAGATCGGAGCGCCCGCCGCCAAGGCCGTTCGCGACGCTGAAGTTCGTGCCACCGCCACCGAGCGCGAAACCAATGAGCGTGTTCGGCGACAGCCGATAATCCGCGCCGGCCGCAACGCCGTAGATCCGGCTGGTGGCCGTGTTCGACCCGACCACCGCATTGCCGTCGGTGGTCTGCGAGCCACCGTAGCCGGCAGCCCACGCGCTCCAGCGCTGCGTCAGCGGATCGGCGGCGGAGGCTTTGGAAATTGCCGCATAGGCATCATGGCCGGCGTTTGCGCGCGGCCCGCCCGCCATTCCCTTGGCATTATCTTCGGCAAACTGTGGCGCCCCCGCAGTCGGCGCGCCCGCATCGCGCCGATCGCCGATGAACGGGTCCAGCAGCGTGTTGACGAACTGCCCCATCGCATCGAACGTGGTTTGCTGCGCGCCGGTGGCGGTCTCACCGGAGGCTTGCGTGAGCGCATTGCCAAGCTGGACACCGCTTAGATTGAAAAGCGCGTTGAAGCCGGGCGGCAGACTGGCACCGCCGAGCGCCGCGTTGTCGATGCCGGCCGCGACGTTTCTTTGGTTGATGCTGGAAAAGCCTGGCAAGGCCGGCAACAACAGGCCCGGATCAAGCGTCAGCACGACGTTGTTGCCGGCATAGCTCAATTTAGCCCGCGCCAGCGCCGGATTGCTGACCGATACCGATCCGAAAGTCCCGGTCGTGCCGGACGAGGTCAGAATGGTGTAGCTGGTGCTCGTGGCGATCCGCGTCGACGGCGCGACCAGCACCTTGCCGTCGAGTTGCGCGGTGCCGGTCACGACCGTCTTGTCGGCGGCGGTGCCGGATACCTCGATCATGTAGGTCGCGGCTGATGTCAGCACCAGATTGCCTTGAACCGTCAGCGTGCCGATCGAATTCCCGGGCGCCAGCGTTCCGCCGTTGACCAAGGTGTTGCCGATGGTGCCGATGCCGCCCAGGGTGCCGCCGGTATCGACAGTGGTCAGACTGGAGGATGCAATCGAACTGTTCACCGACAGCGTGCCGCCCGAAACGCCGGTCGCCCCGGTGTAGGACTCGTTGCCGGTCAGGATGGTATGGCCCGAAAGCTGATTGACGGCACCGGCGCCGGTAATGTCAGACGAGAAGAGGTAGGCCGAAGAGGTGTGGTTGAAGTTGATCGCGCCGGTACCTGCGCCGAACTGAACGGAGGTGGCGGTGAGCGTGCCCGGCGCCATTGCGGCGGCCCCTGGCGCGGCGCCGATATTGAGCGCACCGTTCGAGCCGGCCTGATTGGCGATCAGGAGCTGGCCACCCACGGAAACCGCACCGCCATTGGAGATCGTCAGCGCGCCCGTGCCGAACTCGCCGATCGAGACGTTTGACAAACTGGTCCAGGACGAACCGGCGCCGTCGATGGTGATGCGGCCGTTGGAGCCCATGCCGTTGCCGATCAGCGTGGCGTTGGTGGTCAGGCTGCCGCCATGCGCGACGGCGAGCGAGCCTGTGGTGTTGTCACCGAGAAACATGGTGTTGACGGTCCACGACGATCCGGCGCCATCGATCACGACCGATCCGCCGCTCCCGGCGGTTATCCCGCCAACCGCGACAAAGGAGCTCGTTGCGGTCGCGCCGTTGCTGATCACCAGCGTCCCTTGGCCGGAGTGCCCGACCACCAACCCATTGGTGGTGATCCAGCTCGACCCGACGCCGTCGACGAGAACAGAACCGGTCGCGCCGGCCGAGTTGCCGACAAACACATTGGCGTCGACGACGGTGCCGCCATTGGTGATGGTGAGTGTACCGGTTCCGCTGTCACCGACATAAAAGCTGGCGTTCGAGTTCAGGCCAAGGCCCGAGCCCGCGCCGTCGACCACAACACTGCCCGATGCGCCGGCATTGGTCCCGATACTGATGGTTCCCGTGGTCGTCACCGTGCCGCCATGGGTGATCGCCAGCGTGCCGGATCCGAAATACCCGATCTTCAGGCCCGCGGTATTGATCCAGCTCGAGCCGGCGCCGTCGACCGCAACGACGCCGGCACCGTTCGCGAAGAAGCCGAGATAGCCGAAGCCGCTGGTGCTGAGGCTGCCGCCGTTGGTGATGGCAACATTGCCAGCGCCGATTGCGCCCACGAAGAGCTGCTGGGAAGCGGCGGCGCCACCGTTGATCGCCGTTGGATGTGGCGACGTGCTGTCCACGGTCACGTCGTCGGCCGCGGTCGGCACCGCCGCCGGGCTCCAGTTGCCCGCAGTGAACCAGTCGGTCGATGTCGTCCCGAGCCATTGCGGAGTGCCGGCTCGCACGGATGTCGGCAGCGCAAGGCCGGCGAGCGCGGTCGAGCCGATGAACAAGGCCGCGAGGGACGCCGCACGGGAGCCCGAAGACTGCGGTTGTTGCGTGCGCGCAAAGTAGCTGCCGAGGGTCGTCCGCGCTTGCGGCTGGCGATCAGTTGGGAAATATGACCTCATCGCCACGCATATCCTTGCTCTCGGGACGAAACGAACTTGCTTCGTCACCTAACCGGCCCAGTCCAATGGCGCTTGGACTGGGGAGCACGCGGCACGGACTGCTGCGCACTCGCCGCTGCTTTTTGAACCCGCTGTTGCAAAGCCGCGACAGATATCGTCGGATCACCATTTCTCTCGGGAGCAAACGATCGATGGACGACTGCGTCAGCAGCTTCAGGATTTCGACCGGGGGTTCGATGGGCCGGATGCGCTCGATGCTTTTCGGGAGACCCATGGACGCGTGATCCTGCGGCTCGAGATCAACCCAACCGACGGAGTTCCGCTGGACGTCGACATGAGATTTCGTTCGCTGCCGGGCCTCGGCGTCGCTTTCTGTCGATCCTCGCCTACCAGGAACGAGCACACCACCTCCCTGATCGATAGCGACGATTTTGTCCTCGTCGTGATGACGTCCGGCAGCCGCTGTTTTCAACACGCGAAGCGTGAAGGCACCATCGGCCCGGGCGAGGCCGTCTTGACGACGGCTGGCGAAGTCGGAACGTTTTTCGGGGGCTGGTCGAGTAACGTCGCTTTTCGCTTGAGCCGCGACATGATGGCGGCGCGCATACCGGCGCCGGACGACGCACTGGGACGTGTGATCCCGGCCACAAGCCCCGTGCTCAGCCACATGCTGAGCTACGCCCAACTGCTGGACAGCGAGAATGCGATCAACTCGGCCGCTCTAGGCCGTTCGATCGTCGCTCACGTCCACGAACTCGCGACGCTGACGCTTGAGCAGGATGTCGATGTGCTGTCGCGAGCGGACGGCGTGCGAGCCGCGCGACTTCATGCCGTCAGGACGGATATCATTGGCAATATCGCCCAGCACGACCTGAGGCTCGATGACGTCGCGAAACGCCAGCGAATTTCGCGAAGCTATGTCAGCAAGCTCCTGGCGGAAGCCGGCACGACATTTACCGAAATGGTGCTGACGCAAAGGCTCGCTTTCGCCTACCGTCTGCTGACAGACCCGCGACAGATCGACAAGCCGGTCAGTTCGATAGCTTACGAAGCCGGCTTCAGCGACCTCTCCTACTTCAACCGGAGCTTTCGCAGAAAGTTCGGCACGACCCCTACGGATTTGCGCGGTCGAACCCGCGACGAGACCGATCGATAATCCGGCGTCAGACTGTGGCGCGCGAGCCCCGCGATTTTCTGTCGGTGATTTGCAGAACTGCGTGCGCATGCTCCGACCCGGCGCGTGCAGGCGCCATCATTCCGCTTCAAGGTCTTTCAGACCGATCCCGCGTCCTTCGACGCAAGCAAGCGCATGTCGCGTTCGCGGCGGCATTCGAACCGGTTCATGTCTCACTCGAAGTAGAGGCGGACGAGCTCCTTTACCGTCGCGGCGAGGCACTGACGCAGTTCCGGGGGTTCGACGACCTCGGCTTCGGCGCCGAGCGCGATCAGACCGGATGCGGCCCGCTCGACCAATTCGATCGGGATCGTGACGCTGACCCAGCCGTCGGCATCCGGCGGTGTCGCCGTCTCAGTGGCGGCCTGCGCGACGAGTGAGCCAAGGACGTCGAGCTTGGCGAGGCCGCGCGCCGTCACGCGCAGCGTCGCGCTGGAATGGTAGACGCTGGTCTCGAAGGCGCGAGACGAAGTGACCCAGAAGCGCGCCAGGTCGAAATCCTTCAGCCGTTCGAACGGCTCCTCGGTCACTGCGAGGTCGATGATGTTGGACACTCGATAGGTGCGCGGCTGGTCGCCGACCTGCGCGACGAGGTACCAGACGCCCGCCTTGAGCACGAGGCCGAGCGGCCGCAGCCGGCGCTCGACCGCGCCGTCGGCGCGCCGGTAGTGCACGTCGAGGCACTTTTCGTTCCACACCGCGTTGGCGATCGTCGGCAGCAGCCTGGCGTCATCGGCACTGCGGAACCAGCCAACGGGATCGAGGTAGAACCGCGCGGCGACGCGGCCGGCGTTGGCGCGCGCGCGTTCGGGTAATGCCGCGCTCAGTTTCAATTGGGCCGCCGTGAGTACGTCCGCGAGCCCGAGTTGCGCCGCAGGTCCGGGCAGGCCGGCAAGCGACAACGTCTCGGCCTCGGCGGGCGAAAGCCCGGTGAGCCTGGTGCGATAGCCGTCGAGCAGCTGGAAGCCGCCGCTCGGGCCGCGATCCGCATAAATCGGCACGTCCGCGGCGCTGAGTTGATCGACGTCGCGATAGATGGTGCGAACCGAAACCTCGAACTCGCTCGCCAGCGCTTCGGCCGTCATCCGGCCGCGGGCTTGCAAGAGCAATAGAATCGACAACAGCCGGCTCGCGCGCATTTTCGCAGCCTAACAGAAATACCTGACACATGTTGGCAGGTATGCCGGCGTACAACCAAGGCAGCCATCGCCGAGGCCGTCACAGCCTGGCCGAAAACGCCATAAGACTTTGAAATAGCGATACTATCTCCATTGAATGACAAGGAGGCGATCATGTCGACACTCTTGCAGGAGCGCCATCAACCCATCACCGCGCCGAACCTTCGGGACCAGGTACCGACGCAGCGCGTGACCCCGCGGACATCGGCCAGAGCCGAGCCGGCGGCCGCCGTTGCCGATTGCCCGGCCGAGGCGCCGCATGCGCGCTGGCGCCTGATCCTGGGCTCGATCGTCGCGACGCTGCGCGATTGGCGCCGCCGAAGCGCCGAGCGCAGCGAACTTGCCAGGCTCGACGCGCGGACCCTGCGCGACATCGGCGTCGACCCCGGCACCGTCGACTACGAGATACGCCAGCCGTTCTGGCGGTCACGCCGCAACTGGCGAGATTGATCGCCGCGGCCTCGAAGCGAATGGCTGTTATGGCGGAGCGTATTTCGAAATGGCGCGCCCGAAGAGATTCGAACTCCTGACCCCTAAATTCGTAGTCTAGTGCTCTATCCAGCTGAGCTACGGGCGCGTGTTTCGCTAGGCATCCAGGGCTAAACGCCCACATGCGTGATCGAGGCATGTCGAGAGGTCGCGAAAGCGCGCCATAGCTACCGGCTCCGGCCCCGCTTGGCAAGCTCCGCAACGCGGCATACGCGCCTCTATTATGCCGGCCGATCCGCCCGCGCCCTCATAAAAAGCGCAAAGCTTACCAAGAGCTTAAGCCCTGGCGCGCTCGTTGCGTACGCTCAGGAGTTCCACCGGGCGGTCGGGGATGGCGATCCGGAAGGTGGCGCCGATGGTGCCTTCGACGAGATTGATCTCCCCGCCATGGGCCCGGATCAGTTCGGCGGCGATCGCAAGGCCGAGCCCGCTGCCGCCGGGCCGGCCGGAGGTCTGGAACGCCTCGAACAGATGGTCGCGGGCCTTGGGCGGCACGCCGGGGCCGGTATCGGACACCTCGATGATCGCGACCGTGCCCTCGCGCCGGCCGGTGATGCGGATCTGGGTCGCCGCGCCGCTGCGGGGGTTGTTCTCCAGGGCCTGCGCCGCGTTGCGCACGAGGTTGAGCAGCACGCGGAACAGCTGGTCCGGGTCGGCATCGATCGAGAGGCCGCGCTCGATCGCGGCGATCCAGGTGATCGAGGCTTCCGTGGCAAGGCCGGCGGATTCGCGCACCTCGGCGACGACAGGCTCGACCAGCATCATGCGGCGGTCGGGCGCGGCCTCCTGGGCGCGGCCGTAGGACAGGGTCGACTGGCAGAACGCGATGGCGCGCTCCAGCGAGCGCATCAGCTTCGGCGCGAAACGCTGCACCCGCGGATCCGGTACGCTGGCGAGCTGGTCGGACAACAGCTGCGAGGACGCCAGCAGGTTGCGCAGATCGTGGTTGATCTTGGAGACCGCCAGGCCAAGGGCGGCGAGCCGGCTCTTCTGATGCAGCATCGACACCAGGTCGCGCTGCATGTCGGACAATTCGCGCTCGGCGACGCCGATTTCGTCGCCGCGCTGGCTGGGCACGATGATTCGCGCCGAACTCTCGGGATTTTCGTGGAAGGCAACCAGGCTCGCGGTCAGCCGCCGCATCGGCCGCACGAACATGTAATGCAAGGCGAGATAGACCAGCCCCGCGGTGAGCACCCCGATGCCCAACGAGACCACCAGCAGATTGCCGGAAAACCGGTACATCGCCTTGCGCAACGGCGCCTCGTCGATCACGACTTCGATGAACTGCGCGCCGCCCGGAGCCGGCCCCACCACGCGGATGGTCTGGTCGCCGGTTTCCAGCATGGTCTCGAACGAATCGATGATCGCCGACCACACCGTCATGTCGCGCATGTCGACATCGTGGTCGATCGCCGCCGGCAGATCGGCGCTGGCCAGAAGCCGGCGCTGCTGCCCCATCTTGATCGCCACCGCGCGGGCGCCGATGCTCTTGAGGATCTGCCGCGCCAGCGAATCCGGAACCATCCCCAAGGGCGCCGCATCCAGCACCAGCGCCGCGGTGTTTGCCGCCGCCAGCCGGTCGTTCAGCCGGTTGATCCGGAAGTTGGCGATGGCGGGCACGTAGATCATCATTCCGGCGATCGCCACCAGCGGAATGGTCAGCAGCAGGAGCTTTCCGGACAGCCCGAGCCGGCGCGGCGGCCTCGGCCGCGGCGTTTCGACAGAAGGCGGTTCTTCGGTCACTGACACAATATCTGCCTTCGAGTCCTCTTGATCGTTGAGGATGCGACCGGCTCCCGAAGCGGTCAAATTACGGATCGCTAATGTCTGCGGTCCCCGTGATCTAATGCGCAAGCCGGCACGCTGCCATCCCGGCGATAAAAAACACCGTCAATTCCGCTATATTCGCGCGGAACCCGGCCTTTCCAAGGCCTCCGGCAACGCCTTAATTGCGGCGAGTGGCCAGATTGACGAAAACGGGTCGCTCCCGTATAAGCCGCGCCAATTGTCCGCGATGACCCGGTTCAACCGGGGCGGCTCTTTTTGGGCCGGAAATGGCCCGCTTTGGGCCTGCCAGCATCCGCGGACTTACCTCATTTATCAGGCATTTTTGCCCGGTCAGCGGAGAACGACCCGTGAAGCGGACTTATCAACCCAGCAAACTGGTGCGCAAGCGCCGTCACGGCTTCCGTGCCCGCCTTGCGACGACCGGCGGCCGCAAGGTCCTCGCCGCCCGCCGCGCCCGGGGCCGCAAACGTCTGAGCGCCTGAGCCGGGCTTCCCGGAGATAGCATCATGGATCGGCTAAGGCAGCGGGCGGACTTCCTCGCCGTTGCCAATGGCGCGCGGGCGGGCAGCGCCGCCTTCGTGCTCCAGCGCCGCCCCCGCGACGATGACGGGCCGATCCGGGTCGGCTTCACGGTTACCAAGAAGCACGGCACCGCCACCGAGCGAAACCGCATCCGGCGCAGGCTTCGCGAATTGGTGAAGCGGGTGGACGTCATAACAATGCGACCGCACAGTGATTATGTGCTAGTCGGCCGTCGTGCCGCCCTGACCTGTGATTTCGCGACCATGCTCGACGACCTCCGCTCGGCACTGCATCGCCTCGACCGCCAGCCCGACAAGCGACCCGCGAAGCCTCGTGATGCGACCGCCGCCAACCGAATTGAATGACGAGACCTTGAACGATGTCCGATAATCGCAACACTATCCTCGCCGTCATTCTGTCCGGCCTCGTGCTGATCGCCTGGCAATATTTCTACAACGTCCCGGCGATGGAGAAGCAGCGCGCCGCGCAGCAGGCCCAGAGCGAACTGGCCAAGTCCGCGGCGCCCGCGGCCAACCCGGCAAATCCGCAGGCCACGCCGCAGACCGGCGCGGCACCCACCGCCAATGCTCCCGCGCAATCGACCACGACGACGGCCGTCGTCAGCCGCGATGCCGCGATCGCGGCCAGCCCGCGCATCAAGATCGATACCCCCACCCTGACCGGCAGTATCTCGCTGAAGGGCGCACGCGTCGATGATCTGTCGCTGGTGCAGTTCCGCGAGACGGTGGATCCGTCGTCGCCGCCGATCGTGCTGTACTCTCCCTCGGGCACCGCGAACCCCTATTACGCCGAATTCGGCTGGGTCGGCGCCGCCGGCTCCACGGCGAGGATTCCCGACCAGAACACCGTCTGGCAGCAGGAGGGCACCGGCAGCCTGACGACCTCGACGCCGGTGACGCTGAAATACGACAATGGCGAGGGGCTCACCTTCCGCCGCATTATTTCGATCGACGATCGCTACCTCTTCACCATCAAGGACGACGTCAGCAATGTCGGCAACGCCCCGGTCACGCTGTATCCGTTCGCGCTGATCTCGCGGCACGGCACCCCGCAGGTTTCCGGCTATTACATCCTGCACGAGGGCCTGATCGGCTATCTCGGCGAGCACGGCCTGCAGGAATATACCTACAAGAAGATCGACGACGCCAAGGCGGTCAGCTTCAAGGCCACCGACGGCTGGCTCGGCATCACCGACAAATACTGGGCCTCGGCTCTGCTGCCCGACACCAATGCGGAGCTGCAGGCGCGATTCTCGTCCAACCAGGTCGGCGCGACGCACAATTACCAGGCTGACTATCTGCAAAATCCCCAGACCATCGCAATCGGCGGCTCGGCAAGCGCCAACGCGCGCCTGTTTGCCGGCGCCAAGGAAGCCAGGGTCGTCGGCATCAATTTTCCGCTGGCCGGCCTCGGCGGTTACAACCAGCAGCTCTCGCTCAACCATTTCGATCTCTTGATCGACTGGGGCTGGTTCTACTTCATCACCAAGCCGATGTTCCTGGCGCTCGACTTCTTCTACCACCTGGTCGGCAATTTCGGCATCTCGATCCTCTTGGTGACGGTGCTGGTGAAGCTGCTGTTCTTCCCGCTCGCCAACAAGTCCTACGCCTCGATGGCGAAGATGAAATCGGTGCAGCCGCAGCTGGCCGCGCTGAAGGAGCGGTATCCCGACGACAAGGTGAAGCAGCAGCAGGAGATGATGGAAATCTACAAGAAGGAGAAGATCAACCCGATCGCCGGTTGTCTTCCCGTTGCCTTGCAGATTCCGGTGTTCTTCTCGCTCTACAAGGTGCTGTTCGTCACCATCGAAATGCGGCACGCGCCGTTCTTCGGCTGGATCAAGGACCTCTCGGCGCCCGACCCGACCAACCTGTTTACGCTGTTCGGCCTGCTGCACTTCGACCCGACCCAGCTGCCGCTGTTCGGGCACTATCTCGCGCTCGGCGTCTGGCCGATCATCATGGGCATCACGATGTGGTTCCAGATGAAGCTCAATCCGACGCCGCCGGACCCGACCCAGCAGATGATCTTCACCTGGATGCCGCTGATCTTCACCTTCATGCTGGCGGGCTTCCCGGCCGGCCTCGTGATCTACTGGGCCTGGAACAACACCCTGTCGGTGCTGCAGCAGAGCTTCATCATGCGCCGCAACGGCGTGAAGGTTGAGCTGCTGGACAATCTCAAGGCCACGTTCGGGTCCAAGAAAGCCGAATCGAAGACGTGACGACGCCCTCTGCCGTCATTGCGAGCGGAGCGAAGCAATCCACCTTGCCGCGCAAGGGACAGAATGGATTGCTTCGTCGCTTCGCTCCTCGCGATGACGCGGTGACGAATGGAATCCCTTCGCATGACCGCCGACATTGATGCGAAGCTGATCGAGGACGGGCGAAAACTGTTCGCGGGCGACTGGCAGTTCTTCTGGGCCTCGCCCTCGATCGAGACGCTGCCGCCGATGGCGGGCATCGAGGTCGCTTTCGCCGGACGCTCCAATGTCGGCAAATCCAGCCTGATCAACGCGCTGACCGGCCGCAACGCGCTGGCGCGGACCTCGCATACGCCCGGCCGGACCCAGGAACTGATCTTCTTCGAAGGCCCCCCCGATGCCGGTTTCCGGCTGGTCGACATGCCCGGCTACGGCTACGCCTCCGCGCCGAAGGCAAAAGTCGCGTCGTGGACCGCGCTGATCCACAAATTCCTGCAGGGCCGCAGCAATCTGGCGCGGGTCTATGTGCTGATCGACGCCCGGCACGGCCTCAAGGAGGTCGACCTCGACGTGCTGACCACGCTCGACAAATCGGCCGTCAGCTATCAGGTCGTGCTGACCAAGGCCGACCAGGTGAAGGCAGGCGAACTGGACCAGCGCATCGCCGATGTCGGGCAGGCGCTGGCTAAACATCCCGCGGCCTTTCCGGAAGTGCTGGTGACGTCCTCGCGGACGGGGGCCGGAATGCCGGAACTGCGCGCCGCGATGGTGCGCCTGCTCGGGGAGCGCCGCTGATGGCCGTCTCCCGCGTTCAACGCATCCTGATCGGTCTCGCCGGAATCATGGGCGCCGACGGCGTCATTCTGGCCGCGGCGTCGGCGCATCAGGCGGATGCCTCGCGGTTGGGAGCCGCATCCTCGATGCTGCTGTTTCACGCCTGCGCGGTGCTCGCCACCGTGGCGCTGACCGAGCGCGGCGTCGTCCATGCCCGGATCGGGACCGTGGCCGCGTGGGGTTTTGTCATTGCAGCCGCGCTGTTCGCCACCGACCTGGCGCTTCGGCAATATGCCGGCCACAGCCTTTTCCCGATGGCCGCCCCGACCGGCGGCACGCTCCTGATCGCAAGCTGGCTCGCGCTCGCGGTGGCGGCGGCCTGGCCGAGGCAAGGGTAAGCGAAACTTCTTCCTTCTCCCCCTGTGGGAGAGGGAAAAGCAGTCCTTTGCGCCGTGCCCGGCAATCGGATAGAAACCGCCCGACCCCGCTGACCGCGAGACCCCTTTCATGACCGACGTGTCGAATATCAGTCCGCTCGATCAGGCCCGCATCCTGTCCGAGGCGCTGCCGCATATGCAGCAGTATGACGACGAAACCATCGTCATCAAATATGGCGGCCATGCCATGGGCGCCGAGGAAACCGCCAAGGCGTTCGCGCGCGACATCGTTCTGCTGGAGCAGACCGCCATCAACCCGGTGGTGGTGCATGGCGGCGGGCCGCAGATCGCGACCATGCTCAAGCGCCTCGGCATCCAGTCGGAATTCGCCGCGGGCCTACGCATCACCGATGCGGCGACCATCGAGATCGTCGAAATGGTGCTGGCGGGCTCGGTCAACAAGCAGCTGGTCGGCTACATCAACGAGGCCGGCGGCAAGGCGGTCGGCCTCAGCGGCAAGGACGGCAACATGGTGAGGGCGTCGAAGACGACGCGCACCATGGTCGATCCGGATTCCAACATCGAAAAGGCGATCGACCTCGGCTTCGTCGGCGACCCCGACAAGGTCGACCTGACGCTGCTGAACCAGTTGATCGGCTACGAATTGATCCCGGTGCTGGCTCCGCTGGCCACCTCGCGTGACGGGCAGACCCTGAACGTCAACGCCGACACATTCGCCGGCGCGGTCGCCGGCGCGCTGAAGGCAAAACGGCTGTTGCTGCTGACCGACGTTCCCGGCGTGCTCGACAAGTCGAAAAAACTGATCCCGGAACTGTCGGTCAAGGATGCCCGCAAGCTGATCGCCGACGGCACCATTTCCGGCGGCATGATCCCCAAGGTCGAGACCTGCATTTACGCGCTCGAGCAGGGCGTGCAGGGCGTGGTCATCATCGACGGCAAGACGCAGCACGCGGTCTTGCTCGAATTGTTCACCAATCAGGGCACGGGCACGCTGATCCACAAGTGACGACATACGACCATTCATCGTCATGGCCGGGCGCGGTAGCCTGGCGCCAAGGCGGCGCTTCGCGTCTACCGGCCGGGCATGACGATTTGAAAAAGAAGCGCGTTCTTTCGTTTCTCTTGAAATCCCTGCTCATCGCGCTGCCCGTCGCCGTCATCTCAGTTTTCGCCTCGGCGCAGCCGGCCCATGCCGATCTGAAGATCTGCAATCGGATGAGCTATGTCATCGAGGTCGCGATCGGCATCGACGAGAAGTCCGCCACTGCGACGCGCGGCTGGTTCCGTATCGATCCGGCGGCCTGCCGCGTCGCGGTGCAGGGCACGCTGACCGCCGACCGCATCCTCTTGAACGCGCATGCGCTCGGCCTCTACGGCTCCTCGCCGATCCCGCAAAACGGCGGCGATACGCTGTGCGTCGCGCCGGGCAATTTCGTCATCGCCGCCGCCCGCCAGTGCCGCAGCGGACAGACGCCCGCGCCGTTTACCCAGATCACGCCGACCACGGGCGACGACGGCAATCTGGTTGCCTATCTCGCCGAGGACAGCGAATATGACGACGAGCAGGCCAAACTCGCCGGCATTCAGCGGCTATTGGTGATCGCGGGCTATGATGCCGCGCCGATCGACGGCGTCGACGGCCCGAAGACGCAAGCCGCACTTGCAGCGTTCCTGAAAGCCCGTGGCATGCCGCTCGATATCGCGCAGGCGCCGAATTTCTTCACCATGATGATCGCCGCCGTGCAGGCGCCCTCGGCCACCGGACTGACCTGGTGCAATGACACGCCGCACAAGGTCATGGCCGCGGTCGCCACCGATGACGGCAAGACCGTGACAAGCCGCGGCTGGTACCGCGTCGATCCCGGCAAATGCCTGCATCCCGACGTCACCGGGCAGCCCAAACAGGTCTACAGCTTCGCCGAGGCCGTCGATGCCGACAACCGCACGCTTAAGGTCAGGGACAAGCCGCTGAACTGGGGCGGCGCCAAGGAGCTCTGCACCCGCGAAAGCAAGTTCGAGATCAACGAGCAAAGCGACTGCGGCAACCGCGGCCTCGCGGTAACCGGCTTTGCGGCCGTCGACATGTCGAGCGGCGGCAAGACGCTGCGCTTTGCGCTGCCGTGATGAACTCCATCGTCGTCCAACAAACTCTCTCGTCGTCCCCGCGAACGCGGGGACCCATAACCCCAAATGTTTGTTGTTGCGATGCGCGGCGAAGAAAGGCAACGAGCACTGCCTCTCTCGTATCCGCCGCGGCGTATGGGTCCCGGCGTTCGCCGGGACGACGGTGAAAGCACGATGAAACCAAGGCCCCGCCCCTTCAGCCATGTCGACACCTGGGTGTTCGACCTCGACAACACGCTGTATCCGCATCACGTCAATCTGTGGCAGCAGGTCGATGCGCGGATCGGCGAATTCGTAAGTGCCTGGCTCAAGGTGTCCGCACAGCAAGCGCGCGTGATCCAGAAGGATTATTATCGCCGCTACGGCACCACCATGCGCGGCATGATGACCGAGCATGGCGTGCGCGCCGACGACTATCTCGCTTACGTACACCAGATCGACCATTCGCCGCTCGAGCCCAACCCCGCGATGGGAGCCGCCATCGCCAGACTTCCCGGGCGCAAGCTGATCCTGACCAACGGCTCGACCGACCACGCCGACAAGGTCTTGCAACGGCTCGGCATCGGGGTGCATTTCGAGGCGGTGTTCGACATCATCGCCGCTGAGCTGGAGCCGAAGCCGGCGCCGCAGACCTACCGGAAATTCCTGCGCGATCACGCCGTGAACCCGAAGACCTCGGCGATGTTCGAGGATCTCGCGCGCAACCTCGTGGTGCCGCACCAGCTCGGCATGACCACGGTACTGGTGGTGCCCGACGGCTCGAAGGAAGTGGTGCGCGAGGATTGGGAGCTGGAAGGCCGGGATGCTGCCCATGTCGATCATGTCACCGACGATCTGACCGGGTTTCTGCAGGGGGTGGCGCGGTAAGTTTCGTCGTCCCGGCGAAGGCCGGGACCCATAATCCCGGTCATCTGTTGTTGGCAGAAGCCATCGACCAATGTGCCCAGCAATAGCTGCCGCGGAGCATGGATCCCGGCCTTCGCCGGGACGACGTCTGGAGTGCCTTGACTCCGCCTCCCCAAATCCCGACAAAGCTCCTCGCCGACGAAATCGACCAAGGAAATCGCGATGTCCCTGCCCGCCCTCGAATCCACCATCAACGCCGCCTTCGACGCCCGCGATGGAATCTCGACCGCGACCAAAGGCGAGGTGCGCGACGCCGTGGATTCCGCGCTCGAGCTGCTCGACAAGGGCGAGGTGCGCGTGGCTGAGCGCGAGGCGAGCGGCAAATGGAAGGTCAATCAGTGGCTGAAGAAGGCGGTGCTGCTGTCGTTCCGGCTGAACGACATGAGCGCGATCGCCGGCGGCCCGGGCAAGGCCTCGTGGTGGGACAAGGTGCCGTCGAAATTCGAGGGCTGGGGCGAGAATCGCTTTCGCGACGCCGGCTTTCGCGCGGTGCCGGGCGCCATCGTCCGCCGCTCGGCCTTCATCGCCAGGAACGTCGTCCTGATGCCGTCCTTCGTCAATCTCGGCGCCTATGTCGATGAAGCGACCATGATCGACACCTGGTCGACGGTCGGCTCCTGCGCCCAGATCGGCAAGCGCGTGCACATTTCCGGCGGCGTCGGCATCGGCGGCGTGCTGGAGCCGCTGCAGGCCGAGCCCGTGATCGTCGAGGACGATTGCTTCATCGGCGCGCGTTCGGAAGTCGCCGAGGGCGTGATCGTGCGCAAGGGCGCGGTGCTGGCGATGGGCGTGTTCCTGGGCGCCTCCACCAAGATCGTCGACCGCGATACCGGCGAAACCTTTATCGGCGAGGTGCCGGAATACGCCGTGGTGGTGCCCGGCACCCTGCCGGCCCGGCCGCTGAAGAACGGCCAGCCCGGTCCGTCGACCGCCTGCGCCGTGATCGTCAAGCGGGTCGACGAGCGCACCCGCGCCAAGACCAGCATCAACGAACTGCTGCGGGACTAGGGTCTGTACTCAATAGGGATTCCATCTGAAATTAGATTGTGATTCAAGCTTCTCAGCGGAAGGGAGGCTTGAATGGCAAAGCAGGTCTACTGGCTCAGCGATGCGGAATGGCGGCGGATTGAGCCGTTGTTGCCGCGAGGGCGCAAGGGAGCGCATCGGGTCGATGATAGGCGCGTGATCAGCGGCATTATGCACATGCTGAAATCTGGTTCGCGCTGGCGCGATTGCCCGGAAGTCTACGGCCCCTACACGACGGTCTAAACGCTTCAACCGCTGGAGCCGACAGGGGATTTGGACGGACATTTTTTACGCGCTGACCGGATCGACGGGCATGTACGGATCGATGTCGGTGGATTCCAGCTACGTCAAAGCCCATCGCTCCGCGGCCGGCGCAAAAGGGGGGCCTTCAACAATGCAATCGGCCGCTCGCGCGGCGGGCAGACCACCAAAATCCACGCGCTGACCGACGATGTCGGCCGTCCGCTTGCCTTCCTGATTACCCCGGGCAACACCCATGACTTGGTCGGTGCACGCGGTTTGATCGGCATGGTCCGCAACCCGCGCCGTCTGCTGGCCGATCGAGCCTACGACGCCAGGAGCTTGCGCGACGAACTGGCCGCACGCCGCATCAAGGCCGTGATCCCGCCAAATCCGACCCGCAAGCATCCGCATCGCTACGATAAAGCCGCTTACAAAGGCCGCAACGTCATCGAGCGGATGTTCTGTCGTCTCAAGGACTTCCGACGTATCGCAACCCGATATGACAAGCGCGCAGACATCTTCCTGTCTGCAATCCTTCTCGCCGCCGCAGTCACTTGGTGGATCAATTGAGTCCGGACCCTAGAGCGAAATCGGTTCTGATTGAACCAGAACCGTAGCTCTGGATTCCTGTTTTGACGCGTTTTTCTTGACACGAACCGGGATCCGCTTCGTTCGAAAACGCCCTGGATTCGAACCAAAATACCTCGGCTGCGACCAATCTACCGGACGATCGGGAGGCGCTTTCCGCTGTCCGGAGATTGCGATGGGCTACGTCTGGTTACTTGTCAGGTTCAAGGGCCGAATCAACCGCGCCAGGTACCTCGTCGTGCAGCTGGCTCTCCTCGCATTGTGGCTCGCACTTTGGCTCGAACTCCCGTTTCGCATTTCGTCGCAATGGACGGATCTGCATATCGACTGGGCCGTCACAATCGCGATGGTCTGGATCAACGCGGCCACGACCGTCAAACGGCTCCATGATCGTGACCGGAGCGGCTGGTGGGCGATCGCCGTTTTTATCGTTAATCGTCTCTCCTACATTTATTACGGTCTGTTCCTGGGACTCGCTTTCGGCGTCGATATTTCTGCCACCAGGGAATTGCTGCTGGTGATGCTGGCTGTTGCCCTCTGCCTTCTGCAAACCTGGATCATCGTCGAGTTGTTTTTCCTGACGGGGACCGATGGGCGCAACCGGTTTGGGCCTGATCCGCTGTCAAACACCGCACCTGGCGCTCCCACCGACTGGCGCCCGGAGGAGCGCAGCATTCCGGCCTTTCTGGTGCGCAGCGCCGGCGCGCCGCCGGCGACGCGCGGCTGAGATCGAACCACAACCGATCGATTGCGACCAAATAGGCGGAAGAGCGGCCTTTTTTCCGGCCCTCCGGAGGCCGCGATGGACTACAGACGCATCCTGGTTCGCTTTGAGGGCCGCATCGGCCGCGGCAGGTACTTGCTCGCGTCGCTGATCATCCTGGCCTCGATGATCTCGGCGCTGGCGCTGCTGGCCGGCATCTGCCTTGGCCTCGGCATTCCCACCGGCCCGCTCAACATCAACGTCATCGGCATTTCCGCCTCGTTCCAGCTTGACGACGACGACGTGGCAGTCAAGGCCGGACTGTTTCCGCACATCGCCAACATTCTGCTGACGCTGATATTCGCGTGGTTCTATGCCGCCGCCTCGATCAGGCGGCTTCACGACCGCAACAAGAGCGGCTGGTGGATGGTCCCGTTCATCGTTGTCACCGGCCTCTACAGTGAATTCGGCGGTCGGCTTGGCGGATCGTGGGCCGCCGTCGCGGTCGGAATCGTGGTGTACATCGGCTTTCTCTGGGGCCTGGTCGAGATGTATTTTCTGAAGGGGACCAACGGGCCCAACCGGTTCGGTCCGGATCCGCTGGCCGCCCGAGAGGCCGCACCGAGCTGGGACCAGCACAGCGAACTGGAGTTCGTGCCGCACCGTGCCGGCCCGCCGGCAGGCGCATGACCTAAAAGAGGGCAGATCGCGCCGCCCGGAGTTTTGTAGATGGACTGGAACTGGCTTCTGTTCAGCTTCGAAGGCCGCATCAACCGCGCCAAAATCTGGCTCGCGGCGTTCATCTGGTTTGCCACCGTCTTTTCGTTCATGACGATATGGCTGTGGGTCATTGCCGGCATCCTCCGTGCGACGGGACATGATCTCCATTTTGTGTCCACCAGCACGATGCATCCGGCGTTCTATCTGCTCGGCTTTCCCTTGCTCGTCGTCGGCATTTGGCTGTTTGCCGCGACCGCCATCAAACGGCTTCACGATCGCGGCAAGAGTGGCTGGTGGGTTGCTCCGTTCTTCATCGCTTCAGGCCTGCTCAGCAAGCTCTCTGACTGGCTGGACAATCCAATCCTGGCGTCTCTGGTCGGCGCGCTCGGTTTCGGTTTAAGCCTCTGGTGCTTTGTCGAACTGTTCTGCCTGAGCGGCGCGAGAGGACCCAACCGGTTTGGTCCCGACCCGCTGGCGCCGCCGGTAACGCCGTTGGAAACCGGGCCGTCCTGGGACCAGCTTCGCGAACTGGAATTTGTTCCGCACAGCGCTGGCCCATCGCCGGGCGAGCATGTTAAGCGGGGGCATGACTGATGCCCTTTCCATTGCCCAGGATCTCCTCCGCTGCCCCTCGGTGACCCCGGCTGACGCCGGCGCGCTGGGCGTGCTCGAAAACGTGCTGAAGGCAGCCGGATTCGACGTGCATCGCGTCACCTTCGGCGAGCCCGGCACCGCCGATGTCGACAATCTCTATGCCCGCCTCGGCGACAGCGCGCCGCACATCACTTTCGCCGGCCATACCGACGTGGTGCCGCCCGGCGACGAGAGCGCCTGGAGCCACGGCGCGTTCTCCGGCGACGTCAAGGACGGTTTTCTCTACGGCCGCGGCGCCGTCGACATGAAGGGCGGCATCGCCTGCAGCGTCGCGGCGGTGCTGGATTATCTCGCCGCCCATGGCGGCAAGCCTCGGGAGGACGGCAAGGGCTCGATCTCGTTCCTGATCACCGGCGACGAGGAGGACATCTCCGTCAACGGAACGATCAAACTGTTGAAATGGGCGGCGGCGCGCGGCGAGAAATTCGACCATTGCGTGCTCGGCGAGCCCTCCAATGTCGAGGAACTCGGCGACTGCATCAAAATCGGCCGCCGCGGCTCCCTGCATGGCATGCTGTACGTCGACGGCATCCAGGGCCACGTCGCCTATCCGCATCGCGCCGCCAACCCCGTGCCGGATATCTCGCGGCTGATCGTGGCGCTCAGCGACGAGCCGCTCGATCACGGCAGCGCGCAATTCCAGGCCTCGAACCTCGAATTCACCTCGGTCGATGTCGGCAACAAGGCCGGCAATGTGATCCCCGGTCAGGCGCGCGCGAAATTCAACATTCGCTTCAACGATCTCCACACCCAGGAAACGCTGCGGGAATTGGTCGAACAGCGCCTGGCGAAGGCCGCGGGCAACCGCATTCGCGCCCACATCGTCTGGGAGCCGTGCAATTCCAACGTGTTCGTGACCAAGCCCGGTCCCTTCACCGACCTCGCGGTGTCGGCCATCGAGGAAGTCACCGGACGCAAGCCGGAATTGAGTACCAGCGGCGGCACGTCGGATGCGCGTTTCATCGCGAGCTATTGCCCGGTGATCGAGTTCGGCCTGGTCGGCCAGACCATGCACCAGATCGACGAGCGCACGCCGGTGATGGATCTGGAGAAGCTGACGCGGATCTATCGCGGGATACTGGATCGGTATTTCGGGTGAGCCGCGGCTCCCTCGCCCCGCCCCTCGCGGGGCGAGGTGAAGTAAGTCTGCGGCTAATAATCCACCCGCACCAGATAAAGCCCTTCCGGTGGCGCGACCGGGCCGCAGGCGGCGCGGTTTCTCGCGGCCAGCGCCGCGGCAAGATCGTCGGGGCTCCAGCGGCCGTCACCGACCCAGACCAGCGAGCCCACCATCGAGCGCACCTGGCTGTGCAGGAACGAGCGCGCCGAGGTAATGATATTGACGGCATCGCCGTCCCTCACGACGTCGAGCTGATCAAGCGTTCGCTCCGGCGATTTCGCCTGGCACTCGGTGTCGCGAAAGGTCGTAAAATCGTGCTTGCCGACCAGTTTCTGCGCGGCTTCGTGCATCGCGTCGCTATCGAGCCGCCGCGGCAGCCGCCAGGCGCGGCCGATGTCGAGCGCGAGATTGGCGCGGCGATTGGCGATCCGGTAGAGATAGTGCCGCTTTTTCGCGGAGAACCGCGCCTCGAAATCATCCGGCACGATATCCGCACTGAGCACGCCGACCGGATGCGGGCGCAGATGCGCGTTCAGCCCGTCGCGGAATCTTCCCGGCACGAAGTGTTTTGCAATATCGCAATGCGCGACCTGCGCCAGCGCATGCACACCGGCATCGGTGCGGCCGGCGCCGTGCACGCGGACCTGTTCGCCGCAGATCGCCTTGATCGCGTCCTCCAGCGCGCCCTGCACCGACGGGCCGTTCTCCTGGATCTGCCAGCCGCAGAACGGCGCGCCGTCATACTCGATGGTGAGCTTGTAGCGGGGCATCAGGATAGCCGCAGCGGCGGCTTCAGCGGCGTGCCGCGCAGAAACTCCTCCGCCTTCATCGGCGCCTTGCCGGCGCGCTGCAGCTCGAGGATACGGATGGCGCCTTCGCCGCAGGCGATGGTGAGATGATCGTCGAGCAGATCGCCGGCCGCGCCGCTGCCCCCGGCCAGCGCGCAGCGCAGGACCTTGACCCGCATTGGCTCGCCCTCGATCGGCATCTCGCACCATGCGCCGGGAAACGGCGACAGCCCGTGAACATGCCGCAACACCGCGCGCGCAGGCCTGCTCCAGTCGATCCGCGCCTCCGCCTTGTCGATCTTGGCGGCGTAGCTGACGCCCTGCTCGTCCTGTCTGGTGAGTTGAAGCTTGCCGCGTTCTAGCGCGCCGATCGCGCGCACCATCAGGTCGCCGCCGAGCCGCGCCAGCGCGTCATGCAGATCGCTTGCGGTCATCGCATCCGTGATCGCGAGGCGCTCCGCCATCGCCACGTCGCCGGTATCGAGGCCGGCGTCCATCTTCATCACCATCACCCCGGTTTCCGCATCGCCCGCCATGATGGCGCGGTTGATCGGCGCCGCGCCGCGCCAGCGCGGCAGCAGCGAGGCGTGCAGGTTGAAGCAGCCGAGCTTTGGCGTATCGAGAATGGCCTGCGGCAGGATCATGCCGTAGGCGACGACGACGGCGGCATCGGCCCCGTAGGCGCGGAACTCCTCCAGCGCTTCCGGCGTCTTCAGGGTCTTCGGCGTCATCACGGCAATGCCGAGCCGCCGCGCCTCCTGCTCGACCGGTGTGGGCTGCAGCTTCATGCCGCGCCCGGCGGGCTTTGCCGCGCGGGTGTAGACGGCGGCGATCTCATGGCCATGGGCCACGAGTCCGAGCAGCGTCGGCACCGCAAAATCAGGCGTGCCCATGAAAATCAGGCGGAGCGGCATGGTTCGGAAAACCCTGGAAATATCTAGCTTACTCGTCATGGCCGGGCTTGTCCCGGCCATCCACGGCTTGAGTGTCTGCGAGAAGAGCGTGGATGCCCGGGACAAGCCCGGGCGCGACAGTTGAGAGAAAACCGCTACTCCGCCGCCCGCTTCGCGGCCTTGGCGAATTTCTTCAGCACACGGTCGCGCTTCAACTTCGACAGATAATCCACGAACAGCACGCCGTTGAGATGGTCGATCTCGTGCTGGATGCAGGTGGCGAACAGGCCCTCGGCGTCCTCCTCATGCACCTTGCCGTCGAGATCGGTGAAACGCACCCTCACCTTCGCCGGGCGCTCGACTTCCTCGTAATATTCGGGGATCGACAGGCAGCCTTCCTCGTAGACCGACGTCTCCTCCGACGACGACAGAATCTCCGGATTGATGAAAACCCGCGGCTGCGGCTTGGTCTCGCCGTCCTCGCTCTTCTTTGCGAGATCCATGGTGATCAGCCGCAGCGGCTGGGCGACCTGGATCGCCGCCAGCCCGATGCCGGGCGCGTCGTACATAGTCTCGAACATGTCGTCTGCGAGCTTGCGGATCTCCGAGGTGATCTTTTCGATCGGTTTGGAGACCAGCCGCAACTGCTTGTCCGGCAGGATGATGATTTCTCGGAGTGCCATGATTTCTCTGGATAGCTTGGCGGGCGATTTAAGCTGCTGACTTGCCGGGGTCAATGCGAAGCGCGGGCCTGTTTACCTTCGGTTAACCATGAATTTTAGCGAAGGGTTAACCATAAAAATTTACCCGCGATTCACCATAAATGTTCCCTCTTCGTTCGCGTTCAAGGCCGAATCGGCTACAAGGTCTCCCATGAACGAGATTCTTTTCATGGTCGACGACCTGCCGGTCCGAACCGGGGCCGCCCTGATCGGCTTTGGCGCGCTGGCGCTGCTGTTGCTCCTGACCATCGCGGTGGTGATCGCGCGCTCCGGCCGGCGCGGCGCCGCGCTTGCGATGGCGCAGGCGATTCGCGCCGACGAACTCGAAGAGCGGCTTTCCGAAATGATGCGGGCGCAGAGCGAGGCCACCGGCCGCG
Source organism: uncultured Alphaproteobacteria bacterium (assembly GCA_963831585.1). Taxonomy (GTDB): domain Bacteria; phylum Pseudomonadota; class Alphaproteobacteria; order Rhizobiales; family Xanthobacteraceae; genus Bradyrhizobium. Next base: position 204,946 of record CAWHRA010000016.1, read on the forward strand.
TCGATGCGATGGGCCAGGCGCTGGCCGGCCGCCAGGTCGAGATGGCGCGCGCCGTCAGCGAGCGGCTGGATTCGGTGACCCACCGGGTCGGCCAGTCGATGGAACAGACCACCCGCAACACCATGGACTCCCTGCGCGTGCTGCATGAGCGGCTCGGCATCATCGACAATGCGCACAAGAACCTCACCGACCTGACGTCACAAGTCACCACGCTGCGCGACGTGCTCGCCAACAAGCAGTCGCGCGGCGCGTTCGGCCAGGCGCGGATGGAGGCGATCGTCCAGGACGGCATGCCGAAGGGCTCCTACGAATTCCAGTTCACGCTCTCGACCGGCAAGCGGCCGGACTGCGTGGTGTTCCTGCCCGACGCACGCCCGCTCTGCATCGACGCGAAATTCCCGCTGGAAGCGATGACCGCGCTGCACGACGCCCGCAGCGACGAGGAAAAGAAGATCGCCACGCAGCGGCTGCGCGCCGACGTCATGAAGCATGTCAGCGACATCGCGGAAAAATACCTGATTGCCGGCGAGACCCAGGATACCGCGCTGATGTTCGTGCCGTCGGAATCGGTCTACGCCGAGATCCATGACGGTTTTGACGACGTGATCCAGAAGGCCTATCGCGCCCGCGTGGTGCTGGTGTCGCCGTCGCTTCTGATGCTGGCGATCCAGGTGATGCAGCAGATCCTGAAGGACGCGCGGATGCGGGATGCCGCCGACCAGATCCGCACCGAAGTGCTCAACCTCGGCGACGACCTTACGCGCCTGCGCGAGCGTGTGCTGAAGCTGCAGAAGCATTTTGGCGACGTCAACGAGGACGTCCGCCAGATCCTGATCTCCGCCGACAAGATCGAAAAGCGCGCGGGACGGATCGAGGAGCTGGATTTCAGCAAGGAGCCGCCGGCCTCCGCCGAGGCGCCGCGCCTCGTCAAGCCGGAAACCCCGGAACTGTTCCCGCTGCCGCGCAAGCTGCAGGCGGGAGAGTAGACTCCAGGGTTATGCCCGGCTCTCCTTCCCTTCTCCCCCTGTGGGAGAAGGTGGCGCGCAACGCGCGCCGGATGAGGGGTCTCTATCCGCGGAGACAGACCCCTCACCCGTCTCGAATTCGCTGCGCTCATTCGAGCCACCCTCTCCCACAAGAGAAGAGGGGAAGAAGACCGAAGCGCCGTCGTTCGATGCAGTAACTACTCCAGCCCCGCGCGACGAAAACCCTCCAGATAGTGCTCCCGTTCGGTCTCGTGCATGATGGGCATCTGGTTTGCGATCCAGGCGAGCGATGCATTGGGTTGCGCGCGCCGAAGCTCCTGCAAGGCGGCGGCGGCGATATCGTCCTTTCCGGCCATGCCGGCGGCCGCCGTGAGCACCCGATGGGCACCGACGAAGTCGCTGCGCTGCCGGAGGCCTTCGCGCGCCAGCCGAATGGCCTCGTCGTAATTGCGCCCGACGAACTCCGCGTAGGCGGCAATGCCGCAAAACACGGCAGAAAACGGATCGCGCGGGCTCAGCCGCAGCGCGCGCCGTGCGGCAACGCTGCCTTCTTCCCAGCGCCCGGCATAGGACAACACCAGACCGTAATAGCCTTGCGCCAGCGAGAAGTTCGGATTGAGCCGAAGCGCGAGCTCCAGTTCCGCCAGCGAATCCTCAAAACGCCGCGCAAACAAATAGACGGAACCCAGTGCGTTATGCGCCCAGGGGTCTTCGCTGTCGGCCAGAATCGCGGCCAATGCCGCGCGCTCTGCCACCGGCACCACCGCCGCCATATCCGACCAACCCATATGGGCGCTGAACGTCTGGCTGGTGGCGAGCACGCCGAGCGCCTGGCCGTAGTTCGGATCGATGGTGGTCGCCTTCTCGAGCAGCGCCTGCGCCACCAGATAGTCCTGACGCGTCACCCGCCAGAAATGCGACAGCGCACGCATCACCAGATCCCAAGCGTCCATGCTGTTCGGCGGCTTGCGCCGGGAACGAAAGGTTTCCGCGGCATAGAGCTGCGGCTCGATCGCGGCGACGATGGCCTCGGTGATCTCGTCCTGCACCGCGAACACGTCGGCGAGGGCGCGGTCGTAGCGTTCCGCCCAGATGTTGTTGCCGGTGGCGGCGTCACTGAGCTGAACGGTGATGCGCACACGGTCACCGACCTTGCGCACGCTGCCTTCGACGACATAGCCGACGCCGAGTTCCTCGGCGACCCGTTTCATGGGGACCGGCCTGCCCTTGTAGGTGAACGACGAGTTGCGCGCGATCACGAAGAACCAGCGCAGCTTGGAAAGCGCCGTGATGACGTCCTCGCTGATGCCGTCGGAAAAATACTCCTGCTCCGGATCGCCGCTTAGGTTCGCGAACGGAAGCACGGCGATGGCGGGCCGGTCGGGCAACGGCAGCACGGTGCGCGGCGGCTCGTGGATTTCATGCGGCGGCTCGATCGCCTCTCCGTTACTCCCGGATTGGGTTCGCACCGCGCCGACAAAGCGAAGGCCCTTGCGCGGGATGGTGCGGATCAGTTTCTGGTTTTCGCCGCTGTCGCCCACCGCCCGGCGTGCGGCGTTGATGCGGCTCGTCAGCGTCGATTCCGACACGATCCGGCCGCCCCAGACCGCGTCGATGAGGTCGTCCTTGCTGACGACATGGTCGCGGTTCTGCACCAGAAAGACCAGGAGATCGAACACCTGGGGCTCGACGGCTACCGCCTCCGGGCCGCGATGGAGCTCGCGGCGGTCGGTATCGAGCGCATGATCGTCGAAGAAAAATTGCACGGCACCCTCAAATCCGGACCACGCCGCCGCTCTCAAGGAATAATCAAGACCATCTCAAGGACAAATCAAGCGCCAAGCAAAGTCTTTCGGCGGCGCTCCCCACATCCTCTACCCTCCAGGACGGTCGTCAGGATCGTCCGATCGGAGGATATTATGACCCAATCCCAAGCATTCAGCCCGGATTCCCGGAGCAATCCAATAGCCAGAATAATCGCATTTCTTTACGGAATCGCCGCCTATTCCGTGTTTTTCGTCACATTCCTCTACGCCATCGGGTTCGTATGCGGCCTGGTGGTTCCGAAGACCATCGACAGCGGCGCGGCCGGGCCGGCGACGGAGGCGGCCGTCGTCAACCTCATTTTGCTGTCGATATTTGCCATCCAGCACAGCGTCATGGCGCGCCGGCAATTCAAGGAATGGTGGACGCAGTTCGTACCGAAATCGGTGGAGCGAAGCACCTATGTGCTGTTCTCGACCGTCGCGCTGGCTCTGCTGCTCTGGCAATGGCGCCCGATCCCGACCGTGCTGTGGCAAATCGACGATCCGCAGATCGCCATGGCGGTAACCGGCATTTCGCTGCTGGGCTTCCTGATCGTTCTCACCAGCACCTTCCTGATCAACCATTTCGAGCTGTTCGGACTGCACCAGGTCGCCAACAATCTCACCGGTCGCTCGATGCCCGCGCCGCGCTTCCGCACGCCGCTTTACTACAAAATCGTACGACACCCGCTCTATCTCGGCTTCGTCATCGCATTCTGGGCGACACCGACGATGACGATCGGGCACCTGTTGTTCGCCGCGGTCACGACGGCCTACATCTTTGTCGGCATCCTGCTCGAGGAGCGCGATCTCATCGATCTCTTCGGCGACGACTATCGACGCTACCGGGAACGCGTGTCGATGCTGGTGCCCTGGCGCAAATCCAACTGAGCCACTCAATCCATTCCAGTTTCACGGCGGCGCCGGACCAGGCCGGCGCCGCGCCCCGCGGCGTCCGCCGCACAAGAGGAATCATGTCATGATCGAAGAAGCCCGCGGCAATATCGACTACGAGGAAACAGGCACCGGACCGACGATGGTGCTTGTGCCGGGATCGTGCAGCACCGGCGCGGCGTGGCGGCCTGTTATCGCCGCCTGGGAGAACCGGTTTCGCTGCGTCACCACCAGCCTGCCCGGGTATGGCGGAACCGCGGAGCGGCGTACACTTGGCGATGCGTCGATTTCGCTTGAAGCCGAGGCGCTCGAATCGGTCATTCGAAAAGCAGGCACCCGCGTCCACCTGGTCGGCCACTCCTTCGGCGGCCTGGTGGCGCTCGCCGTGGCGCTGCGCGGCCGCGCCAGGCTTGCGAGCCTTACCATCGTCGAGGCGCCGGCCGTGATGATGCTGGACGGAAGCGGGGAAACTCAGCACATCCGCGCATTCGGCGAGATGACCGCGCGCTATTTCGCCGCCTTCAGGGCTGGCAAGGCCGACGCGATCGAGGCGCTGATCGACTTTTTCGCCGGCGCCGGCACCTTTGCCTCGTGGCCGCCGCGGGTTCGCGCCTATGCCATGGCGACGACGCCGGTCAACATCCTCGATTGGGAAACCGCGTTCGATTATCCGCTGACGGTGGAGGTGCTGGCGCAAGTCGAGGTCCCGACGCTGGTGATCCGGGGTGGAGAAAGTCACCCCGCCATGCAACGCGTCAACGAGATTCTCGGCTGGCGCATGGTTCGGGCGGCGACGCTGGCAACCATCGAAGGCGCGGCGCATTTCATGATCGCCACCCATGCGGCCGAGGTGGCCCGATTGGTCGCGCAGCACGCCTACCGTGCCGAAGCGGCGACGCTGGCTGCCATGTCCGAAGCGGAGTAAGTCGGCAGCCAACCGGGTCATACGCGGGTAATCCGGGGAACCTCCGTCAGGATATCTCCGGTGACGAGTTTTCAGCGTGGCGGAGGCAGGCACCGCCGCGCGAATCCTGCTAGCACTGCGGCATGACCAGTGCCCCCGACAGTCTGCCCAAGCCACCGATTGCGGCAACACAAGAGGCCGCGCCCCGCGCCTCCTGGCGCGACAGCCTCGCGGTCTATCTGCAGCGGCGGGTGTTGATCGTGCTGCTGCTCGGATTTTCCTCCGGGCTGCCGCTGGCGCTGTCAGGATCGACGCTCTTGGTGTGGATGCGCGAATCCGGCGTCGATCTCGGCACCATCGGGCTGTTCGCGCTGGTCGGCACGCCCTACACGCTGAAATTCCTGTGGGCGCCGCTCACCGATGCGCTGCACGTGCCGCTGTTCACGCGAGCCTTCGGCCGCCGCCGCGGCTGGCTGCTGTGTTCGCAACTGCTGCTGATCATCTCGATCCTGCTGCTGGCGCTGACCGACCCTGCGCGCTCCCCGCTGTTCGTGGCGCTCGGCGCGCTTCTGGTCGCGGCGATGTCGTCGACCCAGGACATCGTGGTCGACGCCTTCCGCGTCGAAAGCCTGCCCGAGAGCGAGCAGGCCGCCGGCATGGCGTCCTATGTCGCAGCCTACCGCATCGGCATGCTGGTCTCGACCGCGGGCGCGCTGTTCCTGGTCAGCGCCTATGAAGGCACCGGCATTCCGCGCGCTTCCGCGTGGATGTGGGGTTATGTGACGATGGCCGCGCTGGTGCTGATCGGAACCGTCACGGCGCTCGCCGCCACCGAGCCGGAGCAATCGGCTCGCGCGGAAGCCGCGACCAGCACCGAGACCGCGCTGACACGCGTGCTCAACGCGGCGGTCGGCGCGTTCTCCGAATTCCTGGTGCGCAAGGATGCGCTTGCCGCGCTCGCCTTCGTGGTGCTGTTCAAGTTCACCGACGCGTTTTCCGGCACCATGACCGCGCCGTTCGTGATCGATCTCGGCTTTTCCCGCAACGACTATGCCGCCATCGTCAAGGGCGTTGGGCTGGCCGCGACCCTGATCGGCGGCTTCGCCGGCGGTTTTGTCGCGCGGCGCTATTCACTGGCGGCGAGTCTGTGGATCGGCGGCGTGCTGCAGGCGGTCGCCAATTTGTCGTTCTCATGGCTGGCGCTGGTCGGCACCAATCAGTGGGCGCTGGCGTTTGCGATCACGACGGAAAACTTCACCAGCGCCATCGGCACCGTGATCTTCGTCGCCTACCTGTCGGCGCTGTGCCAGAACCCGCTGCACACCGCGACCCAATACGCGTTGCTGACCGCGCTCGCCGCGGTCGGGCGTACCTATCTGTCGTCGGGCGCGGGCTTCGTCGCGAAGGCGACCGGATGGCCGCTGTTCTTCATGATTTGCGTCGTGGTCGCCGTGCCGAGCCTGATCCTGCTGGCCTGGCTGCAGCGGCGCCGACATTTCGCGGCGCTGGAGACGGCGAAGGAGTAGAAACTCGATGGATTGAAGCGCAGTCGCGCAATACCCTCGGCTGTCATCATCCGCGAAGGCGGGTGATCCAGTATTCCACCGAAGTTGAAATCAAATTGAGAAGCCGCAGCATACTGGATCGCCCGGTTATAGGCGAGCGGAAGCGACGCCGTCCTTCGGACGGCTATGCCGGGCGATGACAGCATTTGCCTGGCGCTCAGCGAGTTCTAGCTCGCCAGCTTGTCGATCGCCGCGTTGTCCAGTCCCACCTTGGCGCCGGCCGCGACGATCTCCTGCCAGGTGGCGGGATCGACCGGGATACCCTCGGCGAGGCGCTTCTTTTTCCATTCACGCTCCGGCTCGCCCGCGATTTTCACATGGTCGACGCCTTCGGCCGGCGGGGAAGCGATGTGCCAGGCGACGAAATCTTCCATCTCGCGCGCCAGGTTTTCGCCGGTGCCCATTTTGGCGGGATCGATCAGAATCGAAAACATGCTGTTGATCACCTTGCGGGTGCCGTCGAGCTTCCCGCTCAGGGTCTTGCCGCCCGACAGCGCGCCGCCCAGCAGTTCGCAGATCAGGGCAAGGCCCGAGCCCTTGTGCTCGCCGAAGGGGAGGATGGCGCCCGAAGGCTCGATGACGGTGAAACGCGGGTCGGTGGAGGGATTGCCGTGGTTGTCGATGATGGTGTTGGGGGCAAGTTGCTCGCCCTTGTTGTAGGCGACGCGGGTCTTGCCCTGGGCGATCTTGCTGGTGGCGAAATCCAGCACGATGGGATCCTTTCCCGGGCGCGGAATGCCGACGCAGAACGGGTTGGTGCCATGTCGGGCGTCGCGGCCGCCGAACGGGGCGACGATCGGTCGCGCAATCACGTTGACGAAATGGATCGATACGAGGCCATGGGCGATGCACTGCTCGGCCCAGTGGCCGATGCGGCCGATGTGGTGCGAGTTGGACAGCCCCACCACGCAGACGCCATTGCGCCTGGCACGCTCGGCGCCCAGTTCCATCGCCTCGTAACCCATCACCTGGCCGTAGCCGACATTGCCGTCGAGGGTGAGCATCACGCCGCCATCCATCACCACGCCGACATGCTGGTTGATCTTGAGCCCGCCTTCCTTCATCGCTTCGATGTAGCGCGGCACCATGCCGACGCCGTGCGAGTCATGGCCCTTCAGGTTGGCTTCGACCAGATTCGTCGCCACCAGATCGGCTTCGCGGTCGGACGACCCCCCGGCCTTGACGATGTTGCGGACCACGCCGGTCAGTGAATCGGCTTTGACGGTGCGATATTCAGCCATGATCTTGTCTCGTGATGAAATGGGCGGGGGTCAGTATTGTTTGCGGCAGGGACGGCGGCAAGTCAGTGCTTGGCCACCACGCTCCATTTAGTGACGATGGCTTCGCTCATCTCGCCGGCGTCCTGCGCGCAGGCGACCTCGTCGACCTTCAGCGAGACTGCCTTGCCGAGAAACGCCTTCAACTGCGCGGCCTGGGCGTCGCTGTTGGTCACGATCTGGAACGTCTCCGGGCCGGTTTCCAGGCCGCACAGCCCGTTCGGCGGGGGAAGGCGACGCGGCTCGCTGGTGAGCTGATAGGTGGCGACGCGCTTGCCCTTCTTGTCGCCGCGGACGCGCAGTGCATTGAGTTCGCCCGACAGCACTTCGCCGGCATGGATCGGCTTGCCTGCCTTCGGCGAAGGCTCGGCCTGCTGCGCCATAACGGCGGGCGCAGCCGATGTCACCGCGAGGATCACGCCCAAGGCCAACCGTATGCCGAATCGTCGTTTCGTCATGTCGAACATTTCCGTATCTGGTTGCTAGAACAGGGTTCGCTGCCGCATCGCTGCCGACAGCGTGCCTTCATCGAGGTAGTCGAGTTCGCCGCCGACCGGCACGCCGTGGGCGAGCCGCGTCACCTTGACGTTCGCGTCCTGCAGAAGGTCGGTGATGTAGTGCGCGGTGGTCTGGCCGTCGACGGTGGCATTCAGGGCAAGGATGATTTCGCTCACCTGCGGGTCGTGCGCGCGCTGCACCAGCGCGTCGATGGTCAGGTCCTGCGGACCGACGCCGTCGAGCGGCGACAAGGTCGCGCCCAGCACGTGATAGCGCCCGCCGGTCGCGTGCGCCCGCTCCAGCGCCCAGAGATCGGCGACGTCGGCGACCACGACGATGATCGAGGGGTCGCGCCTGGGATCGGCGCAGACCGTGCAGGGATTCTGGGTGTCGATATTGCCGCAGGTCTTGCAGACCTGGATCTTGTCGATCGCAACCTGCAGCGCGCCCGCAAGCGGCGTCATCAGCGCCTCACGCTTCTTGATCAGGTGCAGCGCCGCGCGCCGCGCCGAGCGCGGGCCGAGCCCGGGCAGCCGCGCCAGGAGCTGGATCAGGCGTTCGATCTCGGGACCGGCAACCGCAGTGGCCATCTCAGGTGAGGCCCATTCCCGGCGGCAGGCCGAGGCCGCCGGTCAGCGACTGCATCTTTTCGGTCATCGCGGCTTCCGCCTTGCGACGGGCATCGTTGTGCGCGGTCACCAGCAGATCCTCGAGGATCTCACGCTCGTCCGCCTTCATCAGGCTCGGGTCGATCTTGACGCCCTTCACTTCCATCTTCGCGGTCATGCGCACGCTGACCAGGCCGCCGCCGGAAATGCCCTCGACCTCGACATGGCCGAGCTCTTCCTGCATCGCCTGCATCTTCGACTGCAGCTGTGCCGCCTGCTTCATCATGCCGAGAAAATCAGCCATGAACGCTTCCTCGTCTGTCGCTATCAATCGTCGTTGTCGGGGCTCTCGGCTGGGTCTTCACCGCTAGCATCGGATTCCGGCGGCTCCGGGGCAAGCCTGCGCACCTCGACCACCTTGGCGCCGGGAAAACGCGCCAGCACCTCCTGCACCCGCGGGTCGGCCTCGGCGGCGCGCTCGCGCTGGTTCCTGGCAACCTCGTTCTGCGAACGCAGCGTCGGCTCCCCGGCCTCGTTGGAAACGATCACGGTCCAGCGCCGACCTGTCCACTGCTCGAGCTTGCGCGAGAGGTCGTTGATCAGCGTCCGCGCCGCGCTGCGCTCCATCGCCACCTCGAGGCGGCCGTCTTCGATGCGGACCAGCCGCACGTCGGCCTCCAGCGCTGCCTTTGTCAGCAGGTCGCGTTTCTCGGCGGCGAGCGCCACCAGTTCCGGAAAGCTGGCAATCCGGCGCGCCGTCGGCGCGGCATCCGGCGAGGGCGCGGCCATTTGCGGCCGCGCCGACAGTTCCGCATTGCTGCGGGGTGCGGCCGACATGCGCGGCGGTGACGGCTGAGCCATCGACACGGTCGCGGCCGGCGCGCCGCGCGGGGCGGCGTTGCCGCCGACAACCGGCGAAGCGCCGCCATCCTGCTCGATCATCCGGATCGCCTCGTCGGGCGTCGGCATGTCGGCGACATAGGCGATGCGTACCAGCACCATTTCCGCCGCTGCCGCGGGCCGCGTCGCGGCCTGCACCTCGGTGATGCCCTTCAGCAGCATCTGCCACATCCGCGACAGCACCCGCATCGAAAGCTTTGCAGCGAAATCGCGCGCGCGCACCCGCTCGGTCTCGCTGTAGGCGACGTTGTCGGCGGTCGCCGGCACGATCTTCACGCGGGTGACGAAATTGACGAATTCGGCCAGATCCGACAGCACCACGATCGGGTCGGCGCCGGTGTCGTACTGCTCGCGAAACTCGCCGAACGCGCTGGCGATATCGCCGCGCGCCAGCGAATCGAAGAGGTCGATGACCCGGGTGCGGTCGGCGAGCCCAAGCATCTGGCGCACCGCATCGGCGCGCACCGGCCCCGCGGCATGCGCGATCGCCTGATCGAACAGCGACAGCGAATCGCGCACCGAGCCTTCGGCGGCGCGGGCAATGATGCCGAGCGCTTCCGGCTCGACTTCGACGTTTTCTTTTGCCGCGATATTGCCGAGATGCTTCATCAGCACGTCGGCCTCGACCCGGCGCAGGTCGAAACGCTGGCAGCGCGACAGCACCGTCACCGGAACCTTGCGGATTTCGGTGGTGGCGAACACGAATTTGGCGTGCTCCGGCGGCTCTTCCAGCGTCTTGAGGAAGGCGTTGAACGCCGCCGTCGAGAGCATGTGGACTTCGTCGATGATGTAGACCTTGTAGCGGGCGCTGGCCGGCGCGTAGCGCACGCTGTCGTTGATCTGGCGCACGTCGTCGACGCCGGTATGGGACGCGGCGTCCATTTCCAGCACGTCCATGTGCCGGCTTTCCATGATCGCCTGGCAATGCACGCCCAGCACCGGCATGTGGATGGTCGGGCCCTTCACCGAGCCGTCAGGCAGCTCGTAATTCAGCGCGCGGGCGAGGATCCGCGCGGTGGTGGTCTTTCCGACCCCGCGCACCCCGGTCAGGATCCAGGCCTGCGGAATCCGCCCGGTCTCGAACGCGTTCGAGACGGTGCGGACCACGGCGTCCTGGCCGATCAAATCCTCGAAACTGGAGGGGCGGTATTTGCGCGCAAGCACGCGGTAGGGCTTGCCGGCTTCCGCCGGAGCGGCACTTGGGGGATCGTTCGGGGGCATCAACGGAGCGCCAGCGTCGGTCATCGATCGATCCGCAACCCTGATTGTCTCTCGAAGCCGGCTTGCGGAAGGGGAACAAATTCCAGCGCAGGATGGGGGTATCCCGCCTTGCGCGATTCGCCCGAAAAAACAGGTAGGAGACTGACGAGCGACCCGATCCGGACCTCGTTAGGGCTGCTTCCTTCCGGACCTGACCCGGTTGGCGAGTGGCTCGTCCACCGCCAATCTCCCGACCCCTATTTGGGGCCAAAAGGGTCAGAAAGCAAGCGGGACGGAGCGGGTCCGGCGGGACTTGTGCGGAAACGCGGAAAGGCTTTAGTTGCCGTCATGCCGGCCATGATGAGGAAACATGCATGCCTTCTGACGCTCCCGCCTGGTCGCTGCATTCACAGCTCAAGAAAGACACCATCGACATCGGCGACCTGCCCCTGTGCCGCGTGCTGGTCATCAAGGATGCGCATTTTCCATGGCTGCTGCTGGTGCCCCGCCGCCCCGAGGCGGTGGAGATCATCGACCTCGACGAGGTCGAGCAGGCGCAATTGATGACCGAGATCAGCCGCGCCGCGCGCGCGCTCAAGGAGGTCACCAAATGCGACAAGCTGAATATCGCGGCACTCGGCAACGCGGTACCGCAACTGCACGTGCATGTGATCGCGCGCCGCACCTCCGACGTCGCCTGGCCGCGTCCGGTCTGGGGGGTGGCGCCGCCACTGGCGCACGACGCCGAGGAAGTGCAGAATTTCATCAGCGCGCTGCGCCGCAAGATCTGGCTTGGTTAGGACATGACAGCATTCGATTCGTTTCCCCTGGGAAAGCCCGCCTTCGTCACCGATATTCTCGATCGCGCCGCGCATCTGCGAGGTGACGATTCGAAGCTGATGGCGCTGGAAGGCCGCCGCGACGCCCGCGCCTATGTGGTGCATCGCGATTCGCTGGTGGTGAAGCAGGACGCCGACGCGCCGCGCGTGCTTCTGACCATCGACGAAGCGCTGAAATTCGGCGCCAATCCCGGCACCATCTTTCTCGGATTGCGCGACGGCGCCCCGTTGTTCGGCATGGGTATCTCGGCCACGGCGGTGGAGAGCCTGCTGCCGCGTGACGACGTCAAGGTCAGCGAGCTGCGCGGCATGGCGATGCAGGGTGTGGTGCCGCCCGGTCAGCTCTCGGCGATCGCGATGGCGAAATCGCTGGTGAACTGGCATCAGCGCCACGGCTATTGCGCCAATTGCGGAACGCGCACCGGGATGCGCGAGGGTGGCTGGAAGCGCGAATGCCCGAACTGCAAGGCCGAGCATTTTCCGCGCACCGACCCCGTCGTCATCATGCTGGTGGCGCTCGGCGACAAGGTGCTTTTGGGGCGCCAGAAGCAATTCCCGGCGGGAATGTATTCGTGCCTTGCCGGCTTCGTCGAGGCCGCCGAGACCATCGAGGACGCGGTCCGCCGTGAAATCTTCGAGGAATCCGGCATCCGCTGCACCGACGTGAATTACTACATGACGCAGCCCTGGCCGTATCCGTCGTCCCTCATGATCGGCTGCACCGCGCGCGCCACCAGCGAGGATATCGTGGTCGATCGCACCGAGCTGGAGGATGCCCGCTGGTTCGACCGCGCGGAAGCGAGCCTGATGATCAAGCGGCAGCATCCGGACGGCCTCGCGGGACCGCATCCCTTTGCCATCGCCCATCATCTGCTCGGACGCTGGCTGCATGGGGGAGACGGCGCGCGCGCATAGCGGGAAACTGGCCGATGGCTCAGTCGATTAGTACCGGACCCTGGTTCCGGCAGAAGGCGGAACCGGCATGACGGACCCCGCCATGAATTTCCACACCACCGCACCCAGGATTGCGCCGCGTATCCTTTGCGTCGGCATACCCGTGCGTGACCTGACATTTCGCGTCAGCGGTGTTCCCGGCCGTGGCTCCAAGGAGAATGCCACGCATTTCGACGAGATCTGCGGCGGCAACGCGCTCAACGCGGCGATCGGCATTGTCCGCCTCGGCGGCCGCGCCTCGATCTGCGGCCCGATGGGCGATGCCCGCGAAACCTCCAGCCGCTTCATCTTCGAAAAGCTCGCCCATGAAGGCATCGAGACCAAGCACCTCATGCGCATGCCGGGACTGGTGACGCCGCTTTCCGCCGTCATGGTCGATCCCAGCGGGGAGCGCACTATCGTCACCTTCCGCGATCCCGACCTGTGGAAGGTCCGCCTACCCAGCACCGAGACGCTGCTGGGGGATTGCGCCGCGATCCTCACCGAGAGCCGCTGCGCGGGTTTCTGCACCGATTTGTGCGCGGAGGCGCGCCGGCGCGGGATTCCCGTGGTCGTGGACGTCGACCGCGCGATGTCGCTGCGGGAAGGGCTGCTCAACGCCTCTTCCCACCTGGTGTTCTCGAGCGAACCGCTGCAGGAAACCGCCGATGTCACCGACGACGGCCAGGCGCTGAAAAAGATCGCGAAGCTGACGCCGTCATTTCTGGCGGGGACGCGCGGGCCGAAAGGCACGATCTGGCTCGACCCGCACGGCCAGTTGCAGGAGACGCCGGCCTTCCCGGTCCATACCGTGGATACCCTCGGCGCCGGCGACGTCTTCCACGGCGCATTCACTCTCGCCATTACCGAGGGCCAGGACATTCCGACCGCGTTGCGCTTCGCCTCCGCTGCCGCTGCGCTGAAATGCACCCGGTTCGGTGGCGCCTTCGCTGCCCCACAACGTGCTGAAGTTGAAGCGCTTTTGAGCCAGGACCAGCCCGCCGACCCCGCCCGGAGCGGCCAATAGGGGCTTGCCATAGAAGAATTTTCTATATATGAGGGTGTTCAACCCCATAAATGGAACAAAGTTCTTCTCATGACCGATCTCGCCGTTCAGCTCCATGAGCCCAATCGCCGCCTCGACGCCATCGACCGCAAGATCCTGACGGTCCTTCAGGAGGATGCCTCGCTCTCCGTCGCCGAGATCGGCGACCGGGTCGGACTGTCCTCGACCCCGTGCTGGAAGCGGATCCAGCGGCTGGAGGCCGACGGCGTCATCCTGCGCCGGGTCGCGCTGGTCGATCAGAACAAGATCGGGCTCGGGATTACCGTGTTCGTCTCGGTCGAGAGCTCGGACCATTCCGAGGCCTGGCTGCGGAAATTCGCCGACGCCGTCAGCGCGATGCCCGAGGTGATGGAATTCTACCGGATGGCGGGCGATGTCGACTACATGCTGCGCGTCGTGGTCGCGGACATGCAGAACTACGACGTGTTCTACAAGAAGCTGATCAGCGCCGTGCCGCTCAAGAATGTCACCTCGCGCTTTGCGATGGAGAAGATCAAGTCGGTCACGGCACTGCCGGTGCCGGCGGCGGCCTAGAACAGTATCGTATCCCGGACGCGGCGCGGCACAGAGTGACGCGACGCAGTGCCGGGACCTATGGACAGATTGGGTCCCGGTTCAGCAGCGCACTATTTCGCCACGCTCATATTGCGCTGGCGCCCGGGACACGACGAGACGCCGCCGATCAGATCTTCTGATTGTATTCGCCGACTTCGGGATGGGTGCGCAAAACCTCATCCATCGCCTCGAACAGATCGTGCATCCGCTGTTCCGAGGCCGGGCTTTCGACCACCACCACCAGCTCCGGCTTGTTGGAGGACGCCCGCACCAGGCCCCAGCTGCCGTCCTCGACGGTGACGCGGACGCCGTTGACGGTGACGAGATCGCGGATGTTCTGCCCCGCGACCTGCTCGCCCTTCTTCTGCATCGCCTCGAAATGTTTCACCACCGCATCGACGACGCCGTATTTGGTCTCGTCCGCGCAATGCGGCGACATGGTGGGCGACGACCAGGTCTTGGGCAGTGCGTCCTTCAGGTCCGCCATCGACTTGCCGGGCGCGCGATCCAGCATGTCGCAGACCGCGATCGCCGAGATCAGGCCGTCATCATAGCCGCGGCCATACGGCTTGTTGAAGAAGAAATGGCCGGATTTCTCGAATCCCGCCAGCGCGCCCAGCTCAAAGGTGCGGCGCTTCATGTAGGAATGGCCGGTCTTCCAGTAGGTAGTTTTGGCGCCCTGCTTCTGCAGCACGGGATCGGTGACGAACAATCCCGTCGATTTCACGTCGACCACGAACTGCGCATTCTTGTGGATCGCCGACATGTCCCGCGCCAGCATCACGCCGACCTTGTCGGCGAAGATCTCCTCGCCTGTATTGTCGACCACGCCGCAGCGGTCGCCATCGCCGTCGAAGCCGAGACCGACATCGGCCTTGTGCGCGAGCACCGCGTCGCGGATGGCGTGCAGCATTTCCATGTCTTCGGGATTGGGATTGTATTTCGGAAAGGTATGATCGAGCTCGGTGTCGAGCGGGATCACCTCGCAGCCGATCGCTTCCATCACCTGCGGCGCGAACGCACCCGCGGTGCCGTTGCCGCAGGCGACCACCACTTTCAGCTTGCGCTTGAGCTTCGGACGTTTGGTCAGGTCGGCGATGTAGCGCGCCGGAAAATTCTCGTGAAACTGATAGGAGCCGCCGGCCTTGTTCCTGAACTCGGCATTGAGCACGATCTCCTTCAGGCGGCTCATCTCGTCGGGGCCGAAGGTGAGCGGCCGGTTGGCGCCCATCTTGACGCCGGTCCAGCCATTGTCGTTATGCGACGCCGTCACCATCGCGACGCAGGGCACGTCGAGTTCGAACTGCGCGAAATACGCCATCGGCGTCATGCACAGGCCGATGTCGTGCACCTTGCAGCCGGCGGCCTGCAGCCCCGAGATCAGCGCGTATTTGATCGAGGCCGAATAGCCGCGGAAATCATGCCCGGTCACGACTTCCTGCCTGACGCCGAGTTCCGATATCAGCGCGCCCAGGCCCATGCCCAGCGCCTGGATCCCCATCAGGTTGATTTCCTTGCCGAACAGCCAGCGCGCGTCGTATTCGCGAAAACCCGTCGCCTTCACCATCGGCTCGGATTTATAGGCATAGGTATTGGGAACCAGCACGGCTTTCGGCTTCGGAAACATTCAAATGGCCTTGTCGTGAAATGAAAGGGAATGCACCGCAGCAATAGCGAATGCGCGGGCCCAACGGAAGACAGAACGGCCGGTTTGGGGCGATTAGATTAATTGCGGCAAATTGCCCGGAGCCTTACTGCTCCAGCACCATCTGGCCCCTGGCGTATTCGAAGCGCTTCAGCCTCGACAGGAACGACAGGCCGAGCAGGTTTTCCGACAACGCCTCGTCCGGCAGCACCATGGCATCGACATCGCGCACCACGAGCCCGCCGACATCGAGCATGGCGATGCGCATGCGCGCCGCCTTGATAGTGCCGTTGGCGGTGGTGACGGTGGCGGTGTATTCGCCGCGCGAGGGGCGCAAGCCGAACCGCGCCGCGGAGGTCTCGTTCAGGGCGACGACGGAGGCGCCGGTATCGACCATGAAGCCGATGCGCTGGCCCTCGATCCGTCCCTCCGTGAGAAAATGACCTCTGGCATCGCGGGGAATAATGAAGCTGCGGGTTCCGGACTGGCCGACAGTCTCGGTGGAAGCGCTTCGCACGCTGGCATTGGCAAGCGCGGGCGTCCCGGGCGTCATCTTGTCCGCCATCTGCGCCATTGCCGTGCCGAGGACGACCATCAACGCGGCAAAGATCATCAGGTTACGCATCACGCCACATCCGATCAGACCCCCGATATCACCACGCCGGCCGCAAAACCGCGACCGGTCGCCGACCGCGAAGGGTGCCATTTTGACGAAAAGGATGAGCGAAGCGTTAACGGGGATGCCTACCTCGCCCCGCCTGCGGGGCGAGCGAGAGAGAGCCTCACGTCCCCCGCGGCTTCACCCGCCGGGTCGGCATCGCGCTTGCCGGGTCTTCCGGCCAGGGATGGCGGGGATAGCGCCCGCGCAGGTCGGATCGCACGGCGGCGTAACTGCCGCGCCAAAAGCCCGGCAGGTCGCGCGTGACCTGCACCGGCCGATGCGCCGGCGACAACAGTTCCAGCACCAGCGGGATTTTGCCGTTCGCAATCGAGGGATGGGTATTGAGCCCGAACAGCTCCTGTAATCTCACCGCGATGGTCGGGCCCTGCTCGGCCTCGTAGTCGATGGCGAGCTGGGTGCCGGTCGGCGCCTCGAAATGCGTCGGCGCTTCACGCTCGAGCCGCGCGCGCAGTTCCCAGGGCAACAGCGTCATCAGCGCCTCCGACAGGTCGCCCGCCGAAAATTCCTTCAGCGAGGTCTTGTCGTACAGCGCGGGCACCAGCCAGCTCTCGCGCTGCGCCGCCAGCGCATCGTCACTCAGATCAGGCCAGAAATGTTCTGAAGAATCGCCCTCGGCCCTGCGCAAAAACATCACGCGGTCGCGCCATTGCTTGGCGGGTTTCGACCACGGCAATCTATCGAACCCGACCGGGATCAGCCCATCGGCCAGCACCCGTGCGGTCTCGGCCGAGGGCTGCAGCGCCAGTGGCGCTTCGGACAGCGTGATAGCGTGCAGCGTCTTCTTTCGCCGCGCGCGCAATGCCATTGCGGCCCGATCGAACGAAATCTCGTCTGTGGTTTCGATGTGATCGGCAAAGCGTGCTTCGATCTCGGCTTGCGTGATCGGCGCCGCCAGCAGGATGCGCCCGTTGGCCGCGGTGCCGGTCAATTCGGCCACCGCGATGTAGGGCGTGCGCGCCAGCGCGGACGCCTGGTCCACAGCGGCGCCGCGCCCGTTGGCGAGCACAAAACCGCCATTGCCGCGATTGCGCGCGACGCGGTCCGGGAAGGCGAAGGCGAGCATGACACCGGTGGAGGGTGCACCGTCCTCGCCTGTCGTGCCTACGGTGGCCGCCACCTGCGAGGCCCAGCGCTGCGCGAGCGTGCGTGCGCTTGAGGCGCGCTGCGAGCGGTCGCGGCGGAACTGGTCGAGCCTGACGTCGAGATCGACGCTGTCGCCGCCGAGCCTGCGCTCGGTGAGCACGGCAGCGATTTCGGCGGCTTCCTCGCCCGCGCCCAGCGTATGCGAATCCACGATCATGCGCGCCAGCCGCGGCGGCAGCGCCAGCGCGCGCAGGCGCTTGCCTTCCGCCGTGATGCGCCCGTCGGCGTCGAGCGCGCCGAGCTCGCGCAGCAGGCTCTTTGCCTCCTTCCATGCGGGCGCCGGCGGGGAATCGAGAAACGCCAGCGCGGCGGGATCGCTGACGCCCCATTGCGCGAGATCGAGCACCAGCGAGGACAGATCGGCACTCAGGATTTCCGGCTGGGTGTAGGCGGCAAGCGAGGCGGTCTGCGGTTCGTCCCACAGCCGGTAGCACACACCGGGCTCGGTGCGGCCGGCGCGGCCGCGGCGCTGGTCGACCGCGGCGCGCGAAGCGCGCACGGTCTCCAGCCGCGTTAGCGCGATGTCGGGCTCATAGCGCGGCACCCGCGCCATGCCGGAATCCACGACGATGCGCACGCCCTCGATGGTCAGCGAGGTCTCCGCGATCGACGTCGCCAGCACCACCTTGCGATGGCCCTTCGGCGCCGGCTGGATGGCGCGGTCCTGCACCGAGGCTTCGAGCGCGCCGAACAGCGGCACGATTTCGATTGCAGCGTCGTGGATGCGCTCGGTGAGAAAATTCTGGGTACGGCGGATTTCCGCGGCCCCCGGCAAAAACGCCAGCACCGAGCCGGGATCGGCGCGCAAGGCGAGCGCGATCGCATCCGCCATCTGCCGCTCCAGCGGCGCATCGGGTTTGCGGCCGAGATAGCGCGTCTCGACCGGAAAGGCGCGGCCTTCGCTGGCGATCACAGGCGCCTCGCCGAGCAACCTTGCCACCCGCGCGCCGTCGAGCGTCGCCGACATCACGAGGATGCGCAGCTCCTCGCGCAAGCCCGTTTGCGCGTCGCGCGCCAGCGCCAGGCCCAAATCAGCGTCGAGCGAGCGTTCGTGAAACTCGTCGAACAGGACCGCGGCGACGCCGTTCAGCTCGGGATCATCGAGGATCTGGCGGGTAAAGATGCCTTCGGTGACGACCTCGATCCGCGTCGCGCGCGACACTTTCGAGCCGAAGCGGACGCGGTAGCCGACGGTCTCGCCGACGCGCTCGCCGATTGTCTTCGCCATCCGTTCGGCGCTGGCGCGGGCCGCGATCCGGCGCGGCTCCAGCACGATGATCTTTTTGCCCCTGCTCCAGGGTTCGTCGAGCAGCGCCAGCGGCACCCGCGTAGTCTTGCCGGCGCCCGGCGGCGCAACGAGCACCGCGGCGTTGCGGCTCGCGAGCGTGCGCGCAAGCTCGTCGAGGACGACGTCGATGGGTAAGGGCGTATCGAAGGAGCGCAAGAGTTAATCCGATGTCGTCTCTAACACCCTCTCCCCGTGCTTGCGCGGAGAGGGTCGGGGTGAGGGGCCGCCATCCACGAATTCTGACATCTCAATCGCGGTGAGTTCCCCTCACCCGAAATCGAGCTGCGCTCGATTTCGACCTCTCCCCGCAAGCGGGGCAAGGTGAGAGAGATCACTTCCGCGGATCGCCCGCCCTGCCGACGCTTTCATAGACAAAACCGTGCGCCGCCATGTCCTCCGGGCGATAGATGTTTCTGAGGTCGACGACCACGGGATGGGCCATTTCGCTTTTCAGGCGCTCCAGATCGAGCGTGCGGTACTGCACCCATTCGGTCACCACCACCATCGCATCGGCGCCGCGCACGCAGGCATAGGGGTCGTCGCAATATTCGATGTCGGGCAGTTCGCGGCGCGCCTGCTCCATGCCGACCGGGTCGTGCGCGCGAACCCTCGCACCCAGGTCGAGCAAGCCGGTCACCAGCGGGATCGACGGCGCCTCGCGCATGTCGTCGGTGTCGGGCTTGAAGGTGAGGCCGAGCACGGCGACGGTCTTGCCGCGCAGGCTGCCGCCGGACGCGCTGGCGACCTTGCGCGCCATCGCGCGCTTGCGGTTGTCGTTGACCGTGAGCACCGCCTCGACGATCCGCAGATCGACATCGTGATCCTGCGCGATCTTCACCAGCGCGCGGGTGTCCTTGGGGAAACACGAGCCGCCGAAGCCGGGGCCGGCATGCAGGAATTTCGAACCGATGCGGTTGTCGAGCCCGATGCCGCGCGCGACTTCCTGGACGTCGGCGCCGACCTTTTCGGCGAGATCGGCGATCTCGTTGATGAAGGTGATCTTGGTCGCGAGGAACGCGTTGGCGGCGTATTTTATCAGCTCCGCGGTGCGCCGCGCCGTGAACATCAGCGGCGCCTGGTTGAGCGACAACGGGCGGTAGATATCGCCGAGCACCTTGCGCCCGCGCTCGTCCGAGGTGCCGACCACGATCCGGTCAGGGAATTTGAAGTCGCGGATCGCCGCACCCTCGCGCAGGAATTCCGGATTGGAGGCGACCACCACGTCGGCCGATGGATTGGCCTCGCGGATCAGGCGCTCGACCTCGTCGCCGGTGCCGACCGGCACGGTCGATTTGGTGACCACCACGGTGAAACCGGAAAGCGCGCCGGCGATCTCGCGGGCGGCGGCATGGACGTAGCTTAAATCGGCGTGACCGTCACCGCGCCGCGACGGCGTGCCGACGGCGATGAACACCGCGTCGGCTTCCGCAACGGGAGCCTTGAGGTCGATGGCGAAATCCAGCCTTCCGGCCTTCACGTTGGAGGCGACCAGCGCGTCGAGCCCGGGCTCGAAAATCGGGATTTCCCCGCGGCGCAGGGCTTCGATCTTTCCCGCGTCCTTGTCCACGCAGGTGACCTGGTGGCCGAAATCGGCGAAGCAGGCGCCGGAAACCAGCCCCACATAGCCCGTGCCGATCATGGCGATGCGCATTTCAAACAACCCGTCGATGATGGTTAATTTTCAGCCTGATTTCGCGCGGTCTTAAAGCATTTTGCCGCCGGGGGGAAAGGGGAAGGTTGACGAAAACCGGCATGACATTTGGATGAATAAAGGAGAATGAAACCCAAGGGACCGATGATGCGGCCATACCGCGCCGAAAAGGGACAGCGATGACAGGAAAAGGCACATCCGCCGTCGCCGGGCGTCCCGCGCCGGCAGCGCCGGGGCGCGTCGACTGGGTCGATTACGCCAAGGGCATCTGCATCGTCATGGTCGTCATGATGCATTCGGTGCTGGGGGTCGAAAAGGCCGCCGACCAGACTGGCTTCATGCACGTGCTGGTCGCCTTCGCCAAACCGTTCCGGATGCCGGATTTCTTCCTGATCTCGGGCCTGTTCCTGTCGGTGGTGATCGAGCGCGACTGGCGCACCTATCTCGACCGCAAGGTGGTGCACTTCGCCTATTTCTACGTGCTGTGGGTGACGATCCAGTTCGGCTTCAAGGCCCCTGCCTTCGCCGCGGAATCGGGCTGGGCGCATACCGGCTATCTGTACCTGGAATCCTTCATCGAGCCGTTCGGCACGCTCTGGTTCATCTATCTGCTGCCGATCTTCTTCGTCGTCACCAAGGCAACCCGAAAGCTGCCGCCACTCGCGATCTGGGCCGTGCTGGCGCTGCTGGAAGCCGCGCATATCGAAACCGGCTGGACCGTGATCGACGAATTCAGCGCGCGGTTCGTCTATTTTTATTCCGGCTATCTCTGCGCGGATTATGTGTTTGCGCTGTCGGATCGCGCGCGGGCGCGGCCTTCGCTGGCGCTTGCCGGATTGGCGTTGTGGGCACTCGTCAATGGCGGCCTGGTCTGGTTCGGTTTCAGCGAATGGCCAGGGGTATCGCTGATGCTGGGACTCGCCGGCGCCTGCGCCATCATCATATCAGGCACGCTGCTGGCGCGTGCGCATTGGCTCGAGTTCCTGCGCTTCTGCGGCGAGCATTCCATCGTCATCTATCTCGCCTTCTTCCTGCCGATGGCCGCGACGCGTGCGCTGCTGCTGCGGCTGGGACCGATCCACGATATCGGCACGATCTCGCTGCTGGTCACTATCGCCGGCGTGCTCGGCGCGCTGGCGATCTGGCGCGGCGCGCTGGCTGTCGGGGCCAATTTCCTGTTCGAGCGGCCGCTTGCGTTCTGGATCGCGCCGAAGAAGGTCCGGCCGGCGCTGCAAGCGGCGGAGTAGGCTTCGCGACACATATTCGTTGTCATCGCCCGGCTTGACCGGGCGACCCAGTATTCCAGAGACTGGCTTTTGAATGGCAGGCGCCGCGGCGTACTGGGTCACCCGCCTTCGCGGGTGACGACGATCAGAGGATGCGGCTCCCCACCGCTCTCACGCCGTCCCCTCGATCTTCACGCCATCCTTCATCTGCTTCAGCCGGGCGCGAAATCCCTCGGCGTCGCCGAAATCGGCAAAGCCCTGGTAATGCGGGTGCGGACCGAGGATGCGGCGGGCGTGCTTGATCGGGCACCAATAGACCTCGGTGCGCGACGCCACCTCGCGCACGAACGCGACCGCGCCGTTGGCGTAGGAGCAATAGGCGCAGTTGAACTTCTCGATGACGTTGAGATAAGCGAGATGGTGGCGGTCGAACACCAGATAGTCGCGCCGGCGCACTTTTGGAATCTTGTAGATCGGAAAGCAGATCGCCTGGTAGGCCATGACCCAGAGGTCGAGCAGCGCGATCGGGACGATGAGCGAATAGATCACCGGCGCGCTCAGGATCATCAGCGGGTTGGCGTCGATCAGATAGCGCGTCGCCCGGGTCTTGAGCTCCCGGTGAATCCGCAGCACCTCCCGCTCGAACACGATCCGGCGGTTCTCGAGGTGGAAGCGCAGCTCTTCCCGCCGCTTCGCCAGTTCGGCCTCGATTTCGGCCTCGACCGATCGCAGCTTCGCTGTCAGCTCATCCAGTTGCGCGGTCATGTCTGTCCTTTCGGTCCGCCCCTCCCCGCAGGAGGTTCATGGAACAGCCGCCGATGCAACCCATTCCGGAAACAGCTCAAGGCAGGCAAAAATCCCGGCACAACCGGTCCCGGAGGCTGTCAATCCCGGGCAAAAATCCCTAAATTTCAGCCATGCCGAAAACAGCCCCAAAAGCCGCTCCAAAACCCGTCGCCGCCAAGGCGCCCGCCAAGGGCGACCATGTGTTTCTGGTCGACGGTTCCTCCTACATCTTCCGCGCCTACCACGCGCTGCCGCCGCTGAACCGCAAATCCGACGGCCTGCAGGTCAATGCCGTGCTCGGCTTCTGCAACATGCTGTGGAAGCTGTTGCGCGACATGCCGCCGGACAACCGTCCTACGCATCTCGCCATCGTGTTCGACAAGTCGGAAATCACCTTCCGTAACAAGCTCTACCCCGACTACAAGGCGCACCGGCCGCCGGCGCCGGACGATCTGATCCCGCAATTCGCGCTGATCCGCGAGGCCGTGCGCGCCTTCGACCTGCCCTGCCTGGAGCAAGGCGGCTTCGAGGCCGACGACCTGATCGCGACCTACGCCCGCGAGGCCGGCGAGCGCGGCGCGACCACCACCATCGTCTCGTCCGACAAGGACCTGATGCAGCTCGTCACCGACAAGGTGACCATGTACGACACCATGAAGGACCGCCGCATCGGCATTCCCGAAGTGATCGAGAAATTCGGCGTGCCGCCGGAGAAGGTGGTCGAGGTGCAGGCGCTGGCCGGCGATTCCACCGACAACGTGCCCGGCGTGCCCGGCATCGGCGTCAAGACCGCCGCGCAACTGATCGTCGAATATGGCGATCTGGAAACGCTGCTCAAGCGCGCCGGCGAGATCAAGCAGCCGAAACGGCGCGAGGCGCTGATCGAGAATGCCGAGAAGGCGCGGATTTCGCGAAAACTCGTGCTGCTCGACGACAAGGTCAAGTTAGACGTGCCGCTTGCCGATCTGGCCGTGCACGAGCCCGACGCGCGCAAGCTGATCGCGTTCCTGAAGGCGATGGAATTTTCTACGCTGACCCGCCGCGTCAGCGAGTATTCGCAGATCGATCCGGCGGACGTGGAAGCCGACGCTGCCAACAAGAGCGGCGCGAGCGGCAAGTCGGCCGGCTCGCCGCCGCCTCCGCGCGCGGCGGGCGGCGACCTGTTCGGGCATGTGGACGCTCCGGCCGCGCCCGGCGCCGCCAGCGGCAGGGCGAGCACGCCAGCCGTCGCGAGGGGCCAGGGCAAGCCGGAGAAATCCAATGTCGTGCTCACGCCGCACGCGCTTGCCGCGGCGCGCGCCGAAGAGGCGCGCCAGACGCGGATCGACCGCAGCAAATACCGAACGATCCACGCGCTCTCCGAACTGAAAGCCTGGATCGCGCGGGTGCACGACGTGGGCCATTTTGCGCTGGAGGCCAAAGCGAATTCGATCGATCCGATGCAGACCGAGATGTCGGGCATTGCGCTCGCGCTGGCGCCCAATGACGCCTGCTACATTCCGCTCGCCCACAAGCAATCCGGCGATGGTGTCGGGCTGTTCGACGCCGGGCTGGCGCCGGACCAGATCAAAACAGGCGAAGCGCTGGACGCGCTGCGGCCGCTGCTGGAATCCGATGGCATTCTGAAGATCGGCTTCAATATCAAGTTCAACGCCGTGATGTTCGCCCAGCATGGCATCACCCTGCGCAACCACGACGACGCGCAACTGATGAGTTACGCGCTCGACGCCGGCCGCAACGCCCACGGGCTCGATGCGCTGGCCGAGCGCTGGCTCGGCCATGCCACCATCAGCCATGGCGAACTGACCGGCAGCGGCAAGGGCAAGCTGGCCTTCGACCAGGTGGCGATCGACAAGGCCACCGCCTATTCGGCCGAGGATGCCGACGTGATCCTGCGGCTCTGGCGCGTCCTGAAACCGCGGCTGGTCGCCGAGCGCATGACGTCGGTCTATGAAACGCTGGAACGGCCGCTGATCTCGGTGCTGGCGCGGATGGAGCGGCGCGGCATTTCGATCGACCGCCAGGTGCTGTCGCGGCTGTCGGGCGAGTTCGCCCAGACTGCCGCGCGGGTCGAGGCCGAGCTACAGGAGATCGCCGGCGAGCCGATCAATGTCGGCAGCCCCAAGCAGATCGGCGACATCCTGTTCGGCAAGATGGGAATTCCCGGCGGCACCAAGACCAAGACCGGCGCGTGGTCGACCTCGGCGCAGATCCTCGACGAGCTCGCCGAGCAGGGCCACGAATTCCCGAAGAAGATCCTGGAATGGCGGCAGGTCTCGAAACTGAAATCGACCTATACCGACGCGCTGCCGACCTATGTGCATCCGCAGACCCATCGCGTCCACACGACTTACGCGCTTGCCGCGACCACCACCGGACGGCTGTCGTCGAACGAACCGAACCTGCAGAACATTCCCGTGCGCACCGAGGACGGCCGCAAGATCCGCCGCGCGTTTATCGCCTCGCCCGGCCACAAGCTGGTGTCGGCGGATTACTCGCAGATCGAGCTGCGGCTATTGGCTGAGATCGCCGACATTCCCGTGCTCAAGCAGGCGTTCCGCGACGGGCTCGACATTCACGCCATGACGGCGTCGGAGATGTTCGGCGTTCCGATCAAGGACATGCCGAGCGAGGTACGCCGCCGCGCAAAGGCGATCAATTTCGGCATCATCTACGGCATCTCGGCGTTCGGGCTAGCCAACCAGCTCGGCATCGCCCGCGAGGAAGCTTCCGCCTATATCAAGAAATATTTCGAGCGCTTCCCGGGTATCCGCGCCTACATGGATTCGACGCGGGATTTCTGCCGCAGCCACGGCTATGTCGAGACCCTGTTCGGCCGGAAGTGCCACTATCCGGACATCAAGGCTTCCAATGCCTCGGTGCGCTCCTTCAACGAACGTGCCGCGATCAACGCACGGCTGCAGGGCACTGCCGCCGACATCATCCGCCGCGCCATGATCCGGATGGAGGATGCGCTGGCGGAGAAGAAGCTGTCGGCGCAGATGCTCCTGCAGGTGCACGACGAGCTGATCTTCGAGGTGCCCGACAACGAGGTCGCGGCGACCCTGCCGGTGGTGCAGCACGTCATGCAGGACGCGCCGTTCCCGGCCGTTCTGCTCTCGGTGCCGCTGCATGTCGATGCGCGGGCCGCGGACAATTGGGACGAGGCGCATTGAGGCGAACTCGGAGTTTCTTCACCTCTCCCCGCAAGAGCGGGGCGAGGGAGTAGACAGCGATCGTCGAAGCGCTGCCCCTGAAATTTTCAACCAACCGTCGGGCATTTTTCGAAATGGCGTCGTGCCATATAGCGCGTTAGATAACTCGCAAGTTCCGCTCGCGAGTCGCCCATGCCCCACCTCACTTCTCTGCTCGGTTTTGCGCTCGTTTCTCTCGGCATCGTGCTGACGCCGGGGCCCAACATGATCTATCTGATCTCGCGCTCGATCACGCAAGGCGCCGCGGCCGGCATCGTTTCGCTCGGCGGCGTCGCGCTCGGTTTTGTGTTCTACATGCTGTGCGCGGCGTTCGGCATCACCGCGCTGCTGTTCGCGGTGCCGTATGCCTACGACGTGCTGCGGCTTTCGGGCGCCGCCTATCTGTTATGGCTGGCATGGCAGGCCGTGAGGCCGAACGGCCGCTCGCCGTTTCAGGTACAGAAGCTTGCCGTCGACGGGCCGCGCAAATTGTTCGCGATGGGGTTTGTCACCAATTTGCTCAACCCGAAGATCGCGATGCTGTACCTGGCGCTGCTGCCGCAATTCATCGATCCCGCGGCGGGCAGCGTGCTGACGCAATCGCTGGCGCTCGGTTCGATCCAGATCGTCATCAGCGTTTCCGTCAATGCGATGATCGCGCTCGCCGCCGGCTCGATCGCGCTGTTCCTCGGCTACGAGGCCGACCTGGCTGTTGCTGCAGCGCTGGCTGATGGGCACCGTGCTGGCGGGGCTGGCGCTGCGGATGGCGCTGGAAACGCGACGGGCGTAGCCGCCTCAATCCAGCTTCGCTTCCATGCCGCGCTTGACGGCGGGGCGCGCCATCAGCGCCTCGTACCAGCGTTTGACATGGGGGAAATCCGACAGCTCGACCTTGTGGCGCGGATGCCGCCAGGCCCAGCCGAGGATGGCGAAGTCGGCGACCGACAACGGACCGGCGACGAATTCATGATCCGCCAGGCGGCGGTCGAGCACGCCGTAGAGCCGGCGCGTCTCCGCCATGAAGCGCTTGAGGCCGTAGGCCCGCTCCTGCTCGTTCTCCAGCGCGATGAAGTGATGCACCTGCCCCGGCATCGGCCCGAAGCCGCCCATCTGCCACATCAGCCATTCATAGACCGGGATGCGGCCGGCCAGCGGCTTCGGCAGGAATTTGCCGGTCTTTTCGCCCAGATAGAGCAGGATGGCGCCGGATTCGAACACGCTGACGCGCTTGCCGTCGGGGCCGTCCGGATCGACGATCGCGGGTATCTTGTTGTTCGGGCTGATCGCGAGGAACGAAGGCGCCATCTGCTCGCCCTTGCTGATGTTGACCGGAAACACCTTGTACGGCACCCCCATCTCCTCCAGCGCGACCGAGATCTTGCGGCCGTTCGGCGTGTTCCAGGTGTGGAATTCGATCGTCATTTCCTTGTCATCCCCCCGCAAAAGCTTTGATATCCCCTACCCCGGAACCCGACGGCGGTACAACCGGCCTTTCCGCGGGTCGTTCCCCTGCGAAAGCGGGGACCCAGAAGCCCTGATCTACGTTGTTGGCTTGTAGCCCGAGCCAACTGGACGCAATACGTACGCTGGTGGCTCCCGGCTCGAGCGGAGCCTGTCATCGGACGCGCATTCGCGCGACCCGTTGGCTTGGCCGGGGCAGCGAGCGTCTTTGGGACTGTTGACGGCCGGCCATCGGCTCTGGAATGTGCGCTCGTCCGCCGATAGATTGCGCCCGCCCTTGAAAAGAGAAGACCGCCTTGTCCAAATCAGCTTCCCGCGCCCGCCTCGCCGAGATCATCCGCAAGCGCTCGTTCGGGCGCGGCGAAATCACGCTGGCGTCGGGCCGCAAGAGCGATTTCTATTTCAACCTCAAGCCGACCATGCTCGATCCCGAAGGCGCTTCCCTGCTGGCGGAACTGACCTATGAGGCGCTGAAGGACGACGGGCTCGATTACATCGGCGGGCTTGAAATGGGCGCGGTGCCGCTCGCGGGCGCGATTGCGCAGCTGTCCTGGATCAAGGGCCATCCGATCGCGGCGTTCTTCGTGCGCAAGAAGCCGAAGGAGCATGGCGCGAAGCTCGCGATCGAAGGGCTCGCGAAAGGCGAGAGCCTGCAGGACAAGCGCGTGGTGATCGTCGAGGACGTCACCACCACCGGCGGCTCGGCGCTGAAGGCGGTGGAAGCGGTGCGCGATGCCGGCGGCAAGATCGCGCTGGTGTTCACCATGGTCGACCGCGAGGAAGGCGCCACCGAAGCCTTTGCCGAAGCCGGCATTCCCTTCCGCTCGCTCTACAAGGCGGGCGAGTTCCTGAAGGACTGATCGGCTTCTTCTCCCTCGCCCCGCTCTTCGCGGGGCGAGATAAAGAGCGCCCGCATTTCTTTTGCGCTCTCCGCCCTCGCGGTCACCCCCCGTTTACCATCGCGCATTAAGGTTACCGTGCCGAGGCACGACTCGCCCCGGCGGTTCTTTCGACCCGGGGTGGAGTAAGCGTTGCGTACCGAGTTGTGCCATCAGCGCCTGCGGCGCCGCGTGATGCTTGTCGCCGCCGCTTTGCTCGCGGGCTGCGCTGCTATCCCCAGCCCGGCATCCGCCGAAGGTCTGTTCGACCTGTTCTTCGGCGGCTTCCAGAAACAGCAGCGTACCGCGCCGCTGGCCAGTTTCTTCGCCGATCCGTTCGGCCAGAACCAGCAACCCGCGCCGCCTCGGCCGGTGGCCTCCGGCTTCGCCCCGGCCTTTTGCGTGCGCAGCTGCGATGGCCGCTATTTCCCGCTGACCGCGCGCAACGCCTCGCCGGCCCAGCTGTGCCAGGCGTTCTGTCCGGCAAGCCCGACAAAAGTGTTCTTCGGCAGCAACATCGACGGCGCGGCGTCGGCGACAGGCGAGCGCTATGCGGACAGCGAGAACGCCTATGCCTATCGCAGGGCGATGCGCGCCGACTGCACCTGCAACGGCCGCGATCCCGCAGGCCTCGCCCCGGTCGACCTCACGCTCGACCCATCCTTGCGGCCCGGCGACGTGATCGCCACCACCGACGGGCTCGTCGCCTTTTCCGGTGCCAAGACCGGCGACGCACAGACCGCCGAATTCACGCCGGTCGCCTCCTATGCGGGCCTGACCCCCGACGTGCGCGCGCGGCTTGGCGGCATGAAGGTGGCGCCGGTGCGCGCCGAGATGATCGCCAATGACGCGGTGTCGCCGGAGGCGAGCCGCGACGTCGTGCTGCCCGTGGCGACGGCGCCGAAGAGCCTTTCGACGCGGGCGAAGCGGGCCGAAGCGGATTGAGGTGATGTCGTGACCCTCGTGGTGAGGAGCCGCGCAGCGGCGTCTCGAACCATGAGGCCACGCAGGAGCCCGCGACCATCCTTCGAGACGGCGCTGCGCGCCTCCTCAGGATGAGGACCGGAGCAAAATTACCGCCCGACGATGACGCCGATCACGTTCGGCGCCGACAGATATTTCTCCTCGATTCGAGCCCGCGCCGCGGCGCGATTTTCCGGCGTCAGCAGCCCGCGTTTTTCGGCGAGGATCATCCAGCAATAGCCCCACCAGTCCGTCAGCATGCCCTCGTCATCGACAAGGTCGTAGCCCTGTTCGGCGGCGAAGATGCGCGCATGCGCCTCATCCAGTGAATCGAGAAAGACGTGGTCGGCGTCGGAGAACAGATCGTCGCTGAAATCGTCGGTCGTATAGCCCCACACCGACATGCAGACCGCGTTGAATTCGCGGTCGATCTGGTCGTCGTCGACGGCCTGCCGGCGCGAGGCCTGATGCAGCCGCGACAGCGAGCGGGCGAAGTCGGCAATGCGGGTGAGCGCGAATTGATCGAAGGCGATGGTGGACATGTAGTCCTCGCAGGCTTGGACAGACCATAGATGTTGTGGCGGCACGCGCCGAATCACTATGATATATCAAAGACTTGCTAAAGTGTTCTTAATTTGTTCCTACGCGCTCTGAAATCGACGGGCTGCTTTACGGAGCTTTAGGAAGCTGCGGTCCACAACCTGACGATGAAGAAATTCCTTTATGTCTGCGCAGGGTCGGGCCTGGGCGTACTGGCTGCGACAGTCGTCAGCGTGCTGCTCATGATGCTCTTGCAGCAGCTTGGGATATCTCATCGTCAGCCCGTGTTAGTTTATCTTGTCTCGGCGATCTTCATTGCGGGCTGGGCCGCTGGCTGGGCTGCCGGTTGGCTATTTTATTTTAGAAGATACCACGTTCATCGTGGGACGACGAAGTGAAGCAGTCTCAGTATTCGCCTCGTCGCTTCAGCAGGCGTGGGGTAAACAAAGCGCAAGCGTGCCTATAGAGGCTCCATCGTCGTCCCTACGAAAGCGAGGCACGCGCCGGGACGACGTCAAGGTTTACGACCTCACATCCCCGACACCAGCTTGTCCCCGCAGTAATTCGCAAAAAACTTTCCGCCGCATTGCCGCTTGATGGCGGCGCAGCGGGCGGCGGGCGACGCATTGGCCGGGACGCTGAAGGCGCAACTCAGCCCGTCGGCGCTTCTGCCGGCCTCGCCGGCGGCGAAGGCCGCGCTGGATGCGGTGATGCAGAACAAAAGGAATGTGGCGGCGGCGATCTCGATGGTCAGCCTCATGGTCCGGTCCTCCAGGATACGTGACATCGGATGTACGGATGGCATTCTATCACCGAACGCACGACTTTCGGAGAGGAACAAAATCCGGCCCGGTCCTTGCATAAAAACCATGCATGCATTGCACAATCGGGACCCCCGGCGGGTTTCGATCGCGGCATTGAGCGCGTATGATTCAGCAGGCTTCGAGTTGAGGGATGCCCACATTGTCAGATCCATCGCTCCCGACGAACTTTCCCGCACATGATCAGCCCGTCGACGAGCTGGCGCTGGCCGAGATCAAGAGCGCAATCCTCACTAAGCTCAGGCTGGCGATCGGCAAGGACGCCGGCATGGCGACAAGGCACGACTGGTACAAGGCGGCCGCGCTGGCGCTGCGCGACCGCATCGTGCACCGCTGGCTGACGGCCGACAAGAAGAGCTACGACGCCGGCGCCAAGCGGGTCTATTACCTCTCACTCGAATTTTTGATCGGCCGTCTGTTCACCGACGCCCTGAACAATATGGGGCTGTTGAAGGTGTTCGAGACCGCGCTCGGCGACCTCGGGGTGAGCCTTGCGGATTTGCGCAAATGCGAGCCGGATGCCGCGCTCGGCAATGGCGGTCTCGGCCGGCTGGCGGCGTGCTTCATGGAGAGCATGGCGACGCTCGCGATCCCCGCGATCGGCTACGGCATCCGCTATGATTTCGGCCTGTTCCGCCAGATCATCGCACAGGGCTGGCAGCAGGAATATCCCGACGAGTGGCTGAGCTTCGGCAACCCCTGGGAATTCCAGCGGCCGGAAGTCGTCTATCACGTGCATTTCGGCGGCGGCGTCGAACATGTCGAGGACAAGGGCCGCGACCGCACGATCTGGCATCCGGCCGAAACCGTGCAGGCGGTGGCCTACGACACCCCGATCGTCGGCTGGCGCGGCCAGCACGTCAACGCGCTGCGGCTGTGGTCGGCGCGTTCGCCCGACCCGCTCCGGCTCGATGTCTTCAACACCGGCGACTATATCGGCGCCGTCGCCGAGGAAGCGCGCGCGGAATCGATCTGCAAATTCCTCTATCCGAACGACGAGAGCCCGGCGGGCCGCGAGTTGCGGCTGCGCCAGGAATATTTCTTCGTCTCCGCCTCGCTGCAGGATCTGGTCAGGCGCCATCTAGCGTCCGACGGCCAGCTTCGCAGCCTCGCGCAAAAGGCCGCCGTGCAGCTCAACGACACCCATCCGAGCCTCGCCGTCACCGAACTGATGCGCATCCTGGTCGACCTGCACAATTTCCGCTGGGAGGAAGCCTGGAAAATCACGGTGGCGACGCTGTCCTACACCAACCACACGCTGCTGCCGGAGGCGCTCGAGACCTGGCCGGTCGAATTGTTCGAGCGGCTGCTGCCGCGGCATCTGGAGATCATCTACCGCATCAATGTCGGCCATCTGGCGCTGGCGGATCAACGCTGCCCCGGCGACGTCGACTTCCGCGCCTCGGTCTCCCTGATCGACGAGAAGTCCGGCCGCCGGGTGCGGATGGGGCAATTGGCGTTCATCGGCTCGCACAGCATCAACGGCGTCTCGGCAATGCATTCCGACCTGATGAAGGAGACTGTGTTCCACGATCTCAATCATCTCTATCCCGGCCGCATCAACAACAAGACCAACGGCATCACCTTCCGCCGCTGGCTGATGCTGGCCAATCCCAAGCTGACCGATTTGTTGCGCGCGGCCTGCGGCGAGGCGGTGCTCGACGATCCCACGCTGCTTGAAAAGCTCGAGGCCCACGCCAGCGACAACGCGT
The DNA here is from genome assembly GCA_963831585.1 of uncultured Alphaproteobacteria bacterium. Classification (GTDB taxonomy): domain Bacteria; phylum Pseudomonadota; class Alphaproteobacteria; order Rhizobiales; family Xanthobacteraceae; genus Bradyrhizobium. The sequence continues at coordinate 236,966 of CAWHRA010000016.1, forward strand.
TCCAGCAGCAATTCCGCGCCGTCAAGCAGCACAACAAGCTGGCGCTGGCGCGGCTGATCGGCGAACGCCTCAACATCCAGGTCGACCCCACTGCGCTGTTCGACGTCCAGATCAAGCGCATCCACGAATACAAGCGCCAGCTGCTGAACATCCTGGAAGCGGTGGCGCTCTATCACGCGATCAAGGACGATCCGCAAAAGGACTGGGTGCCGCGGGTAAAAATCTTCGCCGGAAAGGCGGCGGCGAGCTACCGTTACGCCAAGCTAATCATCAAGCTGATCAACGACGTCGCCGATGTCGTCAACAACGATCCCGTTGTCGCCGGACGCCTGAAGATCGCGTTCCTGCCCGATTACAATGTCAGCCTCGCGGAAGTGATCATTCCCGCCGCCGATTTGTCCGAACAGATCTCGACCGCGGGCATGGAAGCCTCCGGCACCGGCAACATGAAGCTCGCGCTGAACGGCGCCCTGACCATCGGCACGCTCGACGGCGCCAATATCGAGATTCGCGATCATGTCGGAGCGGAAAACATCGCGATCTTCGGCATGGAAGCGATGGACGTGATGGTAAGGCGCAAGCAGGGGCTGGATGCGGCCGACGTGATCCGGAAATCGCCGCAGCTGTCGCGCGCCATCAACGCGGTTGCCGGCGGGGAATTCTCGCCCGGCGACGCCGGCCGGTTCGAATCGATCGCGCACGCGCTGCGCCATCTCGACCATTATATGGTCAGCGCCGATTTCGATTCCTATTACGCGACCCAGCGCGGCATCGACGCACGCTGGCAGGTGGTGCCGGCGTGGACGCGGGCCCAGATCCTCAACGTGGCGCGGATGAGTTGGTTCTCCTCCGACCGCACCATCCGCGAATACGCCGGCGAAATCTGGAACGTGCCGGTGCGCGGTGGCGCGGCCTCGGCTGCGCTCGAGCCGGGCGTGCAGCGCGGGGCCACACGCTAGGCCAAAGAAACCATTACCTCCGGCGTCATTGAATCCGGCAGAATGCCGCGATACTACGCGAGACGGTAAGAGCGTCATTGCGAGGAGCGAAGCGACGAAGCAATCCAGACTTGCTTTATGGCCTCTGGATTGCTTCGCTTTCGCTCGCAATGACGGAAAATACTGACATGCTCACCACGACGCAGCACCTTTTCGACGAAGCCACGCGGGTGACCGCCGGCGACAGCCGCTGGCAGGGCCGGACCAGCGAGGATTACTGGGCCTTCGTCGGCCCGTTCGGCGGCGCCACTGCCGCCACCATCCTGCGGGCGCTGATCGAGCATCCCGAACGCGCCGGCGATCCCCTGGCGCTGACCGTCAATTACTGCGCGCCGATCGCGGAAGGCGCCTTCGACCTCGACGTCCGCCTGGTCAAGGCCAACCGCTCGTCGCAGCACTGGTGCGTCGAGCTTTCACAAGGCGGCGGCGAGGTGGCGACACTGGCCACCGCCGTGTTCGCCGAGCGCCGCCCGTCATGGTCACACCAGCCGGCGCAGTTTCCACAAGCCAAGCCGTTCGACCAGATCCGGCCCTATCCCAGGATCAAGGCCGCCTGGGCCAACCAGTATGATTTCCGTTTCGTCGAAGGTTTTCCGGATCTCAGCGGTTCGAAACAGGAGGTGCCGGCGAGCGCCTTTTCCAAGCTGTGGATTTCCGACCGCGCGCCGCGGAAAATCGACATGCTGTCGCTGATGTCGATGTCGGACGCATTCTTCGCCCGCATCTTTCATGCCAGGCGCGAGATGATGCCGTTCGGCACGGTGTCGCTGACCACCTATTTCCACACCGATGTGAGCGATCTCGCGGCCGAGGACATCAGCCGCGTGCTCGCGGTCGCCGACGCCAGGATCTTCCACAAGAGCTACGGCGACCAGCACGGCGAATTGTGGTCTCCGAACGGGCGGCTGCTCGCGACGACCAGCCAGATCGCCTATTTCAAGGCGTAAGACGTTTGCCAGGTCGGTGGCATCATCCTTCGAGACGCATCGCTTTGCGATGCTCATGAGGTCTTCGACCCTCATGGTGGAGAGCGCGGCAACGCCGCGCGTCTCGAACCACGAGGCCACGGGACGCTCCATCATGTGGAAAGCACTCTGGCGGCGTAGATCGATTAACCCTGGGTCGCCGCTCCCTGGACCAGACTGGTGTTGCCGGTCACGGGATCGGTGACGGCGTTCGCGACGGTGGCCTTGCCCGAACCCGTCAGCAGGAATTTGGTGTCGCCGATGCGGAACGACGTTCCGTTCCCGATCAGCACTTGTCCGTACTGCACAGTCGAACCGCTCTGGTATTTGATCTGGGCGCGGAAGCCGTTGACGTTGGAAATCGTGAGCTCGAACTTCTGGTTGTTGGAATAGGTTCCGCTCCAGGAGCCCTGAAAGCTCGCCGGATCGACCGCGGTGTACTTGGTGTTCGCCGGCACCGTCGGCGCCGATGCATAGGCCGACTGGATAATGCTCATGATGTCCGACATGCCGATGCCCCGCGCTGACGATTTCCCTGATGGGCAGTACGGGCAAGTCAGGTTAAGCGGGTCCTAAGCAGGTTGTCTGGATATTGCCTAAGCTCGTTCAGCAACAAACAGAAACGAAAAAGGCCCGGGTGAGCCACCCGGGCCTTCGTTCGTTCTGGATTTTCAGCTTTCGCGTTTCTCAACGCGCCCGGGAATGACGTTGACGCCTATTCCGCCGCGAGCTTCAGATCGGGCGCGGCGGCGCGGACCTCGGCGTCGACCTGGGCTTCGAACTTGGCAAAATTCTTCTGGAACATGCCAACCAGCGCGCGCGCCGTCTTGTCGAACTCGGCCTTGTCCTTCCACGTGTTGACGGGATCGAGGATCTCGCTCGGCACGCCCGGCAGCGCGGTCGGGACCGCGAAGCCGAAATACTTGTCGGTGCGGAATTCGACATTGCGCAGACTGCCGTCGAGCGCCGCGGTCAACAGCGCGCGGGTCACCTTGATCGGCATCCTGGAGCCGGTGCCGTATTTGCCGCCGGTCCAGCCGGTGTTCACCAGCCAGCAATCGACATTGTGCCTGGCGATCAGCTCGCGCAGCATGTTGCCGTAGACGGAAGGATCGAGCGGCAGGAACGGCGAGCCGAAGCAGGTGGAGAATTCCGGCTGCGGCTCATTGCCGAGGCCGCGCTCGGTGCCCGCCACCTTGGCGGTGTAGCCGGACAGGAAGTGGTACATCGCCTGCGCCGGCGTCAATTTCGCGATCGGCGGCAGCACGCCGAACGCATCCGCCGCCAGCATCACCACGTTCTTGGGGTGGCCGGCGCGGCCGGTGCGCGAGGCGTTGGGGATGAAATCGAGCGGATAGGCCGAACGGGTGTTCTCGGTCTTCGAGCCGTCGTCGAAATCCGGCACGCGGGTGTCCTCGTCGAGCACCACGTTCTCCAGCACCGCGCCGAAGCGCTTGCTGGCGGCATAGATCTCGGGCTCGGCCTCTTTCGACAGCTTGATGCATTTGGCGTAGCAGCCGCCTTCGAAATTGAAGACGCCGTCGGCGCCCCAGCCGTGTTCGTCGTCGCCGATCAGCGTGCGCTTCGGATCGGCCGACAGCGTGGTCTTGCCGGTGCCGGAGAGGCCGAAAAAGATCGCGCTGTCGCCCTTGGGCCCGACATTGGCCGAGCAATGCATCGGCATCACGCCCTTGGCCGGCAGATAATAATTCAGCGTGGTGAACACGCTCTTCTTCATCTCGCCGGCATAATAAGACCCGCCGATCAGGACGATCTTGCGGGCGAAATCGATCGCGACCACGTTCTCCGAGCGCACGCCGTGGCGTTTGGGATCGGCGCGGAAGCTCGGGATATCGATGATGGTCAGTTCAGGCACGAAGGTCGAAAGCTCGATCGCCTGCGGCCGGATCAGGAGCGTGCGGATGAACAGCGAGTGCCAGGCGAGTTCGGTGAACACGCGCGTCTTGATCTGGAAGCTCGGATCGGCGCCGCCATAGAGGTCCTGCGCGAACAGCGTCATGCCTTCGGCGTGCTTGAGGAAGTCCTGGTAGAGCGCTTCGAACTGCTCCGAGGTGATCGACTGGTTGCCGGCCCACCACATCTTTTCGGTCGAGGCGTCGCGGACCGTGAACTTGTCCTTCGGGCTGCGGCCGGTGAAGTCGCCGGTGTCGGCGCACAACGCGCCGTCGGCGGACAGCACCGCCTCTCCGGCTGAAAGCGAATACTGGTAGAGCTGCGGCGCTCCGAGATTCCAGTGCACCCGCTTGAGATTTTTTAAGCCGAATTTGTCGGCACCGAAGGCACCGTTACGTATACCCGTTTCTTGCACCGAAAAGACCTCCTCGAACCCGCGTATCTCGATCGCGCGCTGCTGTTGCCAAGCACGCCTCTGTCGCGGTGACCGTCGATATTATATTAGCGCTGCGACCCCGGTCCGGCGACCTAATACTCATGAACGCTGGGCTTGCCAAGCCGATCCCGTGATATTTGGTTTATTCCGGGGCCGGCGCTGGATGCGACTCAAATCCTTGCTGCAGCGCAGGGACCATTCACAGGCATCCGAATCGCCGCGACATGGCCTGACGCGACAATCCGCCGCGACTTCACGCCTATCAGGCCCAGAATCTTGTTGCGGCGCACAAATAAGGGGCTATCGCGCCGCTCCCTCGCCGATCAGCGCAAAAGGACCCCAGAAAGCGGGATAGGCGTTTTTCGGCGACGAGACGTCGTTCAGATAGGCGAGCATCGCCTGCCGCAGTGCCTCGGCGCGGCCGATCTTCGGATCGGCCTTGATACGGTCGAAGGTGGCGATGGTGAGCCGGGTCGCGGCTTCCGAATCCACCGCCCAGTGAGAAACCAGCAACGCGCGGGCGCCGGCGTAAAAGAACGAGCGCGCCAGGCCCGACAAGGCCTCCGCCCCCGGCCTGTCGCCGGCAATGGTATTGCAGGCGGACAATACCACCCAGTCGGCATTGAGTTTCAATTGCGCGACTTCGCTCGAGGTGAGCAGGCCGTCGTCGAGTTCGGACGGCTGTTTCGGGATGCTCAGCGCCAGCGACGGCTCGGCGAGGCCCTTCACGTCACCCGCCACCAGGCCGTGGGTGGCGAAATAGACGATGCCGTAATCGGAAAGTTTCGCGCGCTTGACGGTGGTCTCGCTGGCGTCGGCACCGAGATGAATGTCGGAAGCGGCGACACCGAGATCGCCGGCAACGCCCTTCAGTTCGTCGGCCGTATCCGGCAGTTGCGGCAGCGCCTGCGCCAGTCTCGCGCGATCGACGCCGGCGCCCTGCCAGAACTCGGTATAGGCCGAGGTCACCAGCGAACGCGAAGCCGTTTTTGTCGCTGCGGCGGCGCGATTATCGCCGCTATTGTCCTGCATCGGGTTGAACACGGGATCGCCGAAGCCGGTCATCGGCCTGGTGGCGTGATCGTTGCGCGCAAAGGCCCGCAGGGCCTTGAGGCTTGCAACCGACGGCAGCACCGAAATCGCCTGGCGCTTGATCAGCCAGGCCGCATCACGATAGCCCGCGAAGGTTTCCGGAATCGCGGCGGGCGGCCTCTCCGTCACCAGCAGATGGAACGGCAGCGCCGTCAGCGTGCCGGATGGCGCGACCAGCAGGCTGCGCTTGTCTTTCACCAAAGTCTCGACCGGCCCCAGCAGCGTGGCATAGAGTTCGTTGGCGAGCGCGAGATCGAACAGCCCGGACTTGCCGGAGGCATCGCGCGCCTTGCCGACATCCAGACCGCGGCGGAATGCGGCGACTTTCTGCGACAGGGCTTCGGCGCCAAGCGGCAGCGGCTGCCAGTCGAAACTCTCGCGCGTCAGCGCGAAGACATAGCTCCCTTTGTCGGCCACCGAAAACAGCAGCAGCGCCTCGTCGCCGGACAACAGCGCCTGAACCTCCCTCGCCGTCATCGGCAGGGGGTTCGACAGAGCAGCGTAGTCGGGGAATTCGGCAGCGAAGGTTTTTTGCAATGTCCCGCGCTCGGCGGCAATGGCGACCAGCCTTTCGCGGCCGCGGCTCTCCGCCGCCGCGTCGCGCTTCGACCTGTCCCTGGAGACGGCGGCAATGATCGACTTGTCCAGCACGTCGGCCTCGGTGGCGAGATCCTGATCCCGGCGCACCAGTTCCGCCAGCCTGTCGCTGCCGGCGGCCAGGCGGACTGCAAGCTTGTTCACGGCCGACGCCGCCGAGGATTGCGCGCCGTGCTGGACCACGTTGAGCGCGTCATCGAGCGCCTTCTCGGTGGCCATTGCTTGATCCCGCTGCGCGGCGAACAGCACCGGGAGCGCCACGCGCGGCTGCGCGCGTCCGCTTCCGATCATTCGCTCCACGATCGGCAGCGCGTCCGCGTTGCGTCCCTCGCCTTGATAGAGCAGGGCCAGATTGTTGAGCGATAGTGCGAGGTCGGGATGATCGGGACCAAGGGCTTGCTCGCGTATCGCGGCGGCGCGCTGGTAGAGCGGTTCGGCATCGGAAAGCCGGCCCTGCCGCTCATACAGGTCCGCCAGATTGTTCAGCGATCGCGCCACATCGGGATGGTCGTGGCCGAGCACTTTTTCGCGGATCGAAAGCGACCGCCTGATCTCCGGCTCGGCCTCGGCGTAGCGGCCCTGCACCTTGGCGACCTGGCCGAGATTGTTCAGCAGCGTCGCGACCGCGGGATGCTCGGGACCACCAGCCTTTTCGTAGATGACAAGCGCGCGCCTGAACAACGGCTCGGAATCGGAGTGGCGGTCCTGCTTCTCATACAGGGTCGCCAGATTGTTGAGGGATTGTCCGATGTCGGGATGACCGTGCGGCAGCGACTTCTCGCGGATCGCCAATGCGCGTTTGAACAGCGGCTCGGCCTCGGCATAGCGTTCGTGGCGCTGATACAGCGCGGCCAGATTGTTCAATTCCGGTCCGATCTCCGCGGCGTCGAGGCCGCGAACTTTTTCCAGGATCGCGATGGCGCGCTTGTAGAGAGGCTCGGCTTCGGCATCGCGCCCCTGATTGCCATAGAGCAGCGCGAGATTGTTCAGCGCGCCCGCGGCATCGCTGTTGAACGGACCGTATTTCTTTTCGAGGCTTTCCAGCTGTGCCTGGGCCAGCGGTATCGCTTCGGCATATTTGCCGGCCCGGTTGAGTTCGCCGATCCTGGCGCTGGTTGCCGCCACTTCGCCCTTTTGCGCCTGCGACGGCGCGCTGAGGCCGGCGCTCATGCCAAGCGCCAATGCCACCATCAGGGCCCATCGATTGCCGGACTTCATGCTCTCGCCTCGCACTTGCCTGTGCGCCGGGCGAGGTCCGGCTATCCCTTCGCCCGCGCCTCGTCCGCCAGCCTGACCAGCATCTTTCGCAGTTCCCCCGGGCTGGTCACGCGTTCCGGGAAATCCAGCCGCAGGGTTTTGGCGCCGGCCTCAAGGTCGATCCCATCGGGATCGCACCCGGTGCAGCGCCAGTCCGCTGGCCCAGCGCCGAGCAGCCTCGTCGCGTAGAGGTTAGTCGCATCACGGTGATCGGCGTTCATGTGATCGACGGCGCCCTGCTCGGCTTCCAGGAGCGAGGCCGCTCCGGAAATATCGGTCAGGAACTGCCCCGGCTTCAGATCCAGGATCCGCCCGAAACCGGCGACCAGATGGGCGCCGCTCGGCCGCACGACGAAAAAGGAAAAATCCGTAAAATTTACAAAGGCTTCCGCGGACGGATGGGCGTTCAGATAGCGCCGTCGCGCGATTTCCTGGTCGGCGCCTTCGGCCTCTTCGGCCCGGCCCGACAACATGATCCGGGCGCCCTCCAGCGGGTCGCCCTCGACCCGCTCGTCCAGCATCAGCGAGACCCGGGGGTCGCCGAGGATGTTTTTGGTGTGCACGGCGAGGCGTGAAATCAGCAGGACCGGCGAACCATCGGCATGACTGGCGACATTGACCAGGGAACAATAGGGATCGCCGCTGCCGACCATCAGGGTCGCCAAAGCGCCTTGCCGGCTGCGGCGCAACAGCGACCGGGTGAGCCGGGAGGCGTCGAAATCAGGGGTGGGCTGCATTGGTCATCTCGTCAGATGTTTGCAGATGTTTGCAATAAAGGCCTTTTCTGGGCAGAACCGATAGCTATATAGGCAGGGACACCGGGCTTGGCCCGGGTGTTTTGCGGAACTTGGTCACACTTCAGCCCAGCTTGCATTGCTCGTTGACCGTGTTCGAAGCTCACTTGTACGGCGCATCACCGAATCGCTCGCCGTTTCAGTCACCTCGTACCAGTATCTGAAAGCAGGCTCATGCCCACAATCGCCCTGGTCGATGACGACCGCAACATCCTCACATCGGTCTCGATCGCGCTGGAAGCCGAAGGCTATCGCATCATGACCTACACGGATGGTGCTTCCGCGCTCGACGGCTTCCGCACCTCCCCGCCGGACCTCGCGATCCTCGACATCAAGATGCCGCGCATGGACGGCATGGAGACGTTGCGGCGGCTGCGGCAGAAATCCGATCTCCCGGTAATCTTCCTCACCTCCAAGGACGAGGAGATCGACGAATTGTTCGGCCTCAAGATGGGCGCCGACGATTTCATTCGCAAGCCGTTCTCGCAGCGCCTTTTGGTCGAACGGGTCAAGGCCGTGTTGCGCCGCTCGGCGCCGAAGGACCCCACCGCCGTGCCTAAGGAAACCGACGCCAAGGCGCTGGATCGCGGCCTGCTGCGCATGGATCCTGAGCGTCATACCTGCACCTGGAAGAACGAGCCGGTGACATTGACCGTGACCGAGTTCCTGATCCTGCAGGCGCTGGCGACGCGCCCGGGCGTGGTGAAGAGCCGCAACGCCCTGATGGACGCGGCCTATGACGACCAGGTTTATGTCGACGATCGCACCATCGACAGCCACATCAAGCGGCTGCGCAAGAAGTTCAAGGTGGTGGATGACGATTTCGAGATGATCGAAACCCTTTACGGGGTGGGCTATCGCTTCAAGGAAACCTGATTTGAACGCCTCTTGCAGGCCCATTGTTAACTGACGCCGACGCCCGTCTGGGGTAGGATACGGGCAAGGTGTCTCTTCCGAAGGCGCCATCGAAAACAACCGGCAGTTTTGGCCATTGCTCGATCGAACGCAGCCTGATCCAAGCCTGAATGCGGAGGGTGTCTCGGCCGCTCTCGCGCTCGATGGCGTCGTAGTCGACAGCCCGCAGCTGCGGGGCTGGCAGCGGCCGCTCGGCTGGCTGCGCCGGGCCGGCCAGTTCTTCTTCGCGCTCAGCTTCTCGAGCCTCACCCGCCGTATCGTTTCGCTGAATCTCGCCGGCCTGGTCGCGCTGGTGGCGAGCATTCTCTATCTCTCGCAATTCCGCGCCGGCCTGATCGACGCGCGGGCGCAGAGCCTCCTGGTCCAGGCCGAGATCATCGGCGGCGCGATCGCGGCCTCTGCCACCGTCGAGACCAACACCATCACCATCGATCCCGACCGGCTGCAGGACCTGAAGCCCGGTGAAACCTACGGCGCGCCGGATGAATCTTCGGGACTGGATTTTCCGATCAATCCTGAACGCGTCGCCCCGGTGCTGCGGCGGCTGATTTCGCCGACCAAGACCCGCGCCCGGATCTACGACCGCGACGGCGGACTCATTCTAGACAGCCGCAGCCTCTATGGCCGCGGCGACGTGCTGCGCTTCGAGTTGCCGCCGCCCTCGGTCGAGAAGCCCGGCTTCTTCGAACGGATGACGATCGCGATCCGGACCTGGCTCAATCGCGGCGACCTGCCGCTCTATCGCGAACTGGGGCCGGAAAACGGCAACGGCTATCAGGAGGTCGCCGACGCGCTGAAGGGCCAGAAGAACAGCATGGTGCGCGTCAACGACCGCGGCGAAGTGATCGTCTCGGTCGCGGTGCCGGTGCAGCGGTTCCGCGCCATCCACGGCGCCTTGATGCTCTCGACCCAGGGCGACGACATCGACCAGATGGTCACCGCCGAACGCCTGGCGATCCTGAAAGTCGGCGGCGTCGCCTCCGCCGTGATGATCATGCTGTCGCTGCTGCTGGCGAGCACCATCGCCGGACCCGTTCGCCGGCTCGCGGACAGCGCCGAGCGCGTCCGCCGCCGCATCCGCACCCGCGTCGAAATTCCCGATTTCACCCGCCGCCGCGACGAGATCGGGCATCTTTCCGGCGCGCTGCGCGACATGACAAAGTCGCTCTATAACCGCATCGAGGCGATCGAGATGTTCGCCGCCGACGTTGCCCATGAACTGAAGAACCCGCTGACATCGCTGCGCTCCGCGGTCGAGACCCTCCCTTTGGCGCGCAACGAGAACAGCCGCGCGCGGCTGCTCGAGGTGATCGAGCACGACGTCAAGCGGCTCGACCGGCTGATCTCGGATATTTCCGACGCGAGCCGCCTCGACGCCGAATTGCAGCGGCAGGACATGACATCGGTCGATCTCCGGCGGCTGCTCAATGCGCTGACGAGCGTCGCCAACGAAACCAGGCGCGGCAACAATATCGCCGTCGAAGTGCGCTTCGAAGGGCGCGGCCCCAACGACACATTCTCGGTGCCGGGTCACAATTCGCGGCTCGGACAGGTGATCTCCAATCTGCTTTCCAACGCACAGTCATTTTCCGAACCCGGCGGCAAGGTGCGGATCGTGTGCCGCCGCGTGCGATCGGAAATCGAGATCGTGGTCGACGACGACGGGCCGGGAATCCGCGAGGATGCGCTGGAGCGGATCTTCGAGCGCTTCTATACCGACCGGCCGCATCAGGGCTTTGGACAGAACTCCGGCCTTGGGCTCTCGATCTCCAAACAGATCATCGAGGCGCATAGCGGACGCATCTGGGCGGAAAATCGCGCCGGTCCCGTCAACGCGGATGGCGAAGCGACGGTCGCGGGCGCGCGCTTCGTGGTCAGGCTGCCGGTACCATGACGGAGGGCGGCGCCAGCGTGCACGCTTCCGCCGTATTGGTGGGAAATCGCGCGGTGCTGATCCGCGGCCCCTCGGGGGCCGGCAAATCGCGTCTTGCGCTCGATCTCATCCTGGCCGGACGCGCCGGGCAGATCGCTGCGGCCGTGCTGGTCGGCGACGACCGCGTCCATCTCGCGGCGAGCCAGGGACGGTTGATGGTCCGGCCAGCAATCGAACTGGCAGGGTTGATCGAAATTCGCGGGCTCGGGATTCGTCGCTGCGATTTTGTTGACGAGGCCGTAGTTGACCTGGTCGTCGACCTGGCCGCTGCCGATGCCGAGCGCCTGCCCCCGCCGGAAGCACTCCGGACCCAAATTTCGGGTATCAAAATACCAAGAATACCCGTCGGGATAGGCTTTGCTGCGTTCCCACTCGTGGTGGCTGCACTGACCATGACCGCGAGTTCATCATCTTCACAACCTTTGGCCGATTGCTCGAAGGGGATTGGTAACCATATAAGCCCCACTATCGCCACAGAATAACCGGCGCAGGCTCCCCCTCTACTGTTAAATTTCAGGGAGAATCGCGAAGAACCCCTCTTGCGCGGGGGCTCTGGATGGTCAAAGTGGCGCGTTCGTGCGGTGCACCAAAAAGCACCCGCGAGGAGTTTCCGATGATTGGTCTAGTACTTGTGACCCATGGGCGCCTTGCCGACGAGTTCAAGGCGGCGCTCGAACATGTCATGGGCCCGCAGAAGCAAATCGAAGCCGTGACGATCGGAGCCGAGGACGATTCCGATCTGTGTCGAAGCGACATCATCGAGGCGGTCAACCGCGTCGACTCTGGTGACGGTGTCGCTATCCTCACCGACATGTTCGGCGGCACTCCTTCCAACCTTGCGATCTCCTGCATGAGCCGTCCGAAGGTGGAAGTGCTCGCCGGCATTAATCTACCGATGCTGGTCAAGCTTGCGAAGGTTCGCGAAGAGCGCTCGCTCCCCGACGCCATCGCGATGGCCCAGGAAGCCGGCCGCAAATACGTCACGATCGCCAGCCGGGTCCTCGCCGGCAAATGAGCGAGGACGACGCCCCGCAGCCTGCAAACGAGGCCGGGCCAGCTGTTCCCGCGGACGCGGTGTCCCGCGAACTTCCCATCATCAACAAACGCGGCCTGCACGCGCGCGCTTCGGCGAAATTCGTTCAGATGGTGGAGCGCTTCAATGCCGAAGTCTGGGTGACCAAGGGCGCCGAAACCGTCGGCGGTACCTCGATCATGGGGTTGATGATGTTGTCTGCCGGACCGGGAACCTCGATCGTGGTCTCCGCCATCGGCCCCGACGCGCAATCGGCCATTGACGCCATCACCGAACTCGTCGCCAGCAAGTTCAACGAAGAAGGTACGTGATCCCAAGCGGATGGCGTGCTGGCACACCGCACTGCGGGTGCGCTCCCTCGCCCCGCGCTTGCGGGGAGAGGTGAGGAACAATCACTTCGCCGCCGGTACGATGTAGACGTTCCAGCTGACCGCGGGACCCGGATGGCCGTGGAAGAAGCGCTGCGTGGTGACGGTAAGGCGCTCGGCGGTGCCGGCGTTCGCTTCCATCCACGCGATGCAAGTCTTGAACCGCCAGTCCGTGGTATCGCAGATGCCGATGAAGCCGAGCCGCTTGGCCTCTTCCAGCGAGGTCAGCCCCGACGACCACAGTTCACCGGGGGTGTACGGCGCCGGATGATCGGGACTGTAGAAGGTCATGGGTTCGCCGATGTCCGTGGTGCCGGCGACCACGGCCCATTTTGTGTTGAATCGATTATGCCAGTCCTGGGTCAATTCACGGGCCAGTTGCGAACGCGCTGCATAGACTGACGCGCCGTTGGGATTTGCGGCCATATCGTGCACGGCGATGGCGCCCGACCCCGCAAGGGTACCGAGCGTGACGACGAGCCAGATCGCGGCGATACTGAACAACGCCATCCCTTGCAGGCGCAGCGCGGGGATCGCGACCAGCGCCAGCGGCGTCAGGAAGAACAGCGAAATCCCCCAATCGGTCTTCATATAGACGTCGAAGAACAGCGCGCCGAGCGGTGGCCCGATCGCGACCACGAGCTGGATGATCCAGACGTTGAGCGCCTGCGACCAGTTCACGCCCGGATTCGGCTCGCGCGACCAGGGGCGCGTGACCAGCGCCCGCGGTGTCCGCCACCACCGCGGTACCAGCGCCAGCGCAAGCAGCGCCAGCGCCACCGGCGCGAGCAGCAGCGCCAGATTGTGGCCGACATAGCCGAGCACGAGCTGCGCAACCTGGGCGCGGTTCGACAGGCTGTAGACGTCGCCGGCATAGGTCAGCGGCACGAAGTCCACTTCCTTCAGCCAGACCAGATGCGGAATCATGGTGACGACGAGGGTCAGGATCGCAACCCATGGTGCCGGCGAGGCCAGGAATTTCATCCGGTCGGGATGGACCAGCGCGGCGATGCCGATGGCGCCGATCATGGTCAGCACCCAGTATTTCGTCATCAGCGCCAGCATGCCGGCGAGCCCGAGCCAAAGCCCTGCGCGCACGCTGCGCTTCTCGAACGCATTCAGATAGGCCAGCACCACCAGCGGCAAGGTCACGAGCTGCAGCAGATCGGGGTTATATTTGAAGCCCTTGAAATTGAAGATCGGGTAGAGCGCGAGCATCACCACGACGAAGAAGGCGCGGCGGCGATCGACCACACGCAAGGCGATCAGCCAGCAGATCACGAGCCCGCAGCCGAGCGTCGCCATCGCGAGCGCATAGGTCGCCCAGTCCGCGGCCGGAAATACCCTGAACCAGAGACCCGCGACCCAGCCCGACAGCGGCGGGTGCTTGCCGTAGCCGAGCTGGAATTTCCGGCCCCATGCGAATGCTTCGGCGACGTCCATATGGACGTCCTGCGCGGCCTTCAGGTTGATCAGGATGAAGGTCCAGAGCACGGCATGGGCGACTGCGAAGCCGGTCACCAGCCGCCACCCCGACCTGGGATCGCTGGCACGTGCCACAAGCCACGCCGCCAGCCGCCGGAGCGAAGGCCTGCGGCGCGCGCGCGTGACGGCGGGCAAAAACGACGTGGTTGTCATGGGGCTGTGCGTAGCGCGTTTTGAGGGCAAGTGGAATCAGCTTGGCGTGAAGATGTGCCGCAAAAACAGCGCATTATGGTTGCCGCAGCGGGGTGCGAGTGCTATCTCGCGCCCATGACATCCATCCCTATTTCCAACGTCCGCAACTTCGCCATCGTTGCGCATATCGACCATGGCAAATCGACCCTGGCCGACCGGCTGATCCAGAAAACCGGGGGGCTGCAGGAACGCGAGATGAAGGAACAAGTGCTCGATTCCATGGATATCGAGCGCGAGCGCGGGATCACCATCAAGGCCCAGACCGTGCGGCTGACCTACAAGGCCAAGGACGGTAACACCTACATCCTCAATCTGATCGACACTCCCGGCCATGTCGACTTCGCCTACGAGGTTTCGCGCTCGCTGGCGGCCTGCGAAGGTTCGCTGCTGGTGGTCGATGCCAGCCAGGGCGTCGAGGCGCAGACGCTCGCCAATGTCTATCACGCGCTCGATGCCGGCCACGAGATCGTCCCGGTGCTCAACAAGATCGACCTGCCGGCGGCGGAACCCGACCAGGTCAAGCAGCAGATCGAGGACGTGATCGGCATCGATGCCTCCGATGCGGTGATGATTTCGGCCAAGACCGGCCTCGGCATCGACGACGTGCTGGAAGCCATCGTGCACCGGCTGCCGCCGCCGAAGGGCGACCGCGACGCCTCGCTGAAGGCGCTCCTGGTCGACAGCTGGTACGACGTCTATCTCGGCGTCGTGGTGCTGGTGCGGATTGTCGACGGGGTTCTGAAGAAGGGCCAGCGCATCCGCATGATGGGCACCAACGCGGCCTATGACGTCGAACGCGTCGGCTTCTTCACCCCAAAGATGACGCAGATCGACGAGCTCGGCCCGGGCGAGATCGGCTTCATCACCGCGGCGATCAAGGAAGTCGCCGACACCCGCGTCGGCGATACCATCACCGATGACAGGAAGCCGGTGACCGAGATGCTGCCCGGCTTCAAGCCGGCGATCCCGGTGGTGTTCTGCGGCCTGTTTCCGGTCGACGCCGACGATTTCGAAACGCTGCGCGCGGCGATGGGCAAGTTGCGGCTGAATGACGCCAGCTTCTCCTTCGAGATGGAGACGTCCGCCGCGCTCGGCTTCGGTTTCCGCTGCGGCTTCCTCGGACTATTACATCTGGAAATCATCCAGGAGCGGCTATCCCGCGAATTCGATCTCAATCTGATCGCGACCGCGCCGTCGGTGATCTACAAGATGCACCTGACCGACGGGCAGATGATCGAGATCCACAACCCGATCGACATGCCCGACGTGGTGAAGATCGCCGAGATCGAGGAGCCCTGGATCGAGGCCACGATCCTCACCCCCGACGAATATCTCGGCAGCGTCCTGAAACTTTGCCAGGACCGCCGCGGCTCGCAGAAGGAGCTCACCTATGTGGGCAACCGCGCGATGGTGAAGTACGAACTGCCGCTCAACGAAGTGGTGTTCGATTTCTACGACCGCCTGAAGTCGGTCTCCAAGGGCTACGCCTCGTTCGATTATCACCTGACCGACTACAAGCCGGCCGATCTCGTCAAGATGCAGATCCTCGTCAACAACGAGCCGGTCGATGCGCTGTCGATGCTGGTGCACAAGACGCGCGCAGAGGGCCGCGGCCGCGCCATGGTCGAGAAGATGAAGGAACTGATCCCGCCGCACATGTTCCAGATCCCGATCCAGGCCGCGATCGGCGGCAAGGTGATCGCGCGCGAAACCGTGCGCGCGCTGCGCAAGGACGTCACTGCCAAATGCTACGGCGGCGACATCACGCGGAAGAGAAAACTTCTGGAGAAGCAGAAGGAAGGCAAGAAGAAGATGCGGCAGTTCGGCAAGGTCGACATCCCGCAGGAAGCCTTCATCGCCGCGCTGAAGGTGGATAGCTGAGATTTGCCCCGACATTTCCGGGTTCGCGCAGGCGGCCGAGCCCCCGGGATGGATCGTGAAATGATCTGCCCTCCCCCATCTTGATCCGCGCCACCAGATGGATCACCATTGCGTCTTCGCCAGCCAAAAAACCCAAAAAAGGGCGAGGAAATGCAATGAACAAGCTTCCCGGTTTCGGACTGATCGAGCGCGCACAGGCGCTGGCGCCACTGATCGCGCGCGAGGCCGACGAAATCGAGCGGACGCGACGCCTGACCGCCCCCGTGGTGTCCGCCCTGATCGAAAACGGGCTTTATCGGGCGCTGCTGCCGCAGAGCCTCGGCGGGGCCGAGGCGGCGCCGGAAATCTTCATGCAGATGCTGGAGGAAATCGCAAAAGCCGACGCCTCGACGGCGTGGTGCCTCGGCCAGTGCAATGTCTGCGGCATGACGGCCGCCTATCTCGACAAGGACGCGGCTGACGAAATCTTCAACACGCCGCCCGGCATCCTCGCCTGGGGCGCGATCGCCAACGAGGTTCGCGTGGTTCCCGGCGGCTACCGGATCACCGCGCGCTGGGATTTTGCCTCCGGCTCGCGCCAGGCGAGCTGGCTCGGCGCCCATGTCCAGGTCGTCGAGGCCGACGGCACCAGGCGAATGGGCCCGAACGGGACGCCGGAAATACGCACGATCCTGTTCCCGGTGACGAGCGCCACCATGTACGACGTCTGGGACGTCATCGGCCTTTCCGGCACCGGAACCGACAGCTATTCGGTCGACAACCTGTTCATTCCGGAAAAATTCGCGGCGCAGCGCGACAATTTCAGCGCGCTGCGGGAAAAAGGGCCGCTCTACGGGATCACCACCTTCACCATGTTCGGACTGGGCTTCGCCGCGATCTCGCTCGGCGTTGCGCGCGCCATGCTGGACGCGGCGATCGAGCTGGCGCGCGGCAAGGCGTCCGTCGGCATCAAGGCGATGCGCGAGAATCATGCCGTCCAGGGGCTGGTCGGCCGGACCGAGGGCAATTGGCGCGCGGCGCGGGCCTATATCTACGGATCGGCCGCCGAAGCCTGGCGCGATCTCACGCAGACGGGAAAGCTCTCCGAGGAGCACCGGGCCGCGCTTCGGCTGGCTTCGACCTGGACCATCCATCAGGCCGCCGCGGTGGTCGATGCCGCCTACCACATGGCCGGCGCCACCGCCGTGTTCAGGGCCAACAAATTCGAGCGCCGGTTTCGCGACATGCACGCCATCGCTCAGCAGATCCAGGGCCGGGACACCCACTACGAGGACGTCGGCAGGATGATCCTGAGCGCGAGCGCCATCCCGCGCGGGCCGACGGCCTAAGGCGGCCCACGCCGCGCACCGCTCAAAGCGGCCGGCTTACGTAGTACTACGGGCAAGCATAATCTCGTCTTAAACAGTTTCTGGGAGTTTCCGATTCTTCCTCCCGCGGAGTTTCGGTACCCCCCATGTTCAAGCTTCGATCGATCTCAGCCCGCCTGATTCTGGCTATTTCGCTGACCGTGGCGGTGGCCTGCGGAATTCTCGGCACCTTTTCGATTTTGCAGCAGCGCTCGATGATGCGGCTCGCGCTCGAACAGCAACTGAAGCTGCAATATGACAGCGTCATCGCCGCGGTCGACTATGAAGGCCGCGCCGCGCTCGCGGTCAGTGCCGTGGTCGCCGCGCTGCCGCCGGTCGGTGACGCCATCGCCAAAGGCGACCGCGACGGGCTCGCCACGCTGCTGGGGGCCCCGATGAAGGCGTTGACCGAGCAGGGCATCCCGCTGATCACGTTCCAGGTGCCGCCGGCGCTCGTCCTATACCGGGTCCACGCGCCGAAGGTTTTCGGCGACGACATCTCGGCACGCCGCAACACGGTGGTGGAGGCGATCAAGACCGGCAAGCCGATCGTCGGCGTCGAACCGGGGCGGGAAGCGCTGGGCATTTTCGGCATGACGCCGGTCCTGCGCGACGGCAAGGTCATTGGCAACACCGACGTCGGCGCCGCTTTCGGCAAGGAATTCGTCGATCGCGCCAAAAAACGCTTCGGCATCGACCTGGCCGTGCATTCGTTCGACGGCAAGGAATTCAGGAAACTGTCCTCGACCTTCGGCGACACCGTGATCGCCACCCCCGAAGAGTTGAAGAGCGTCTTGAACGGCGCGGCGCTGCACCGCGACGCCAGCTTCGGCGGCCATCCTGCCGCGCTCTACGTCGGGCAGATCAAGAACTATGTCGGCGCGCCGGTCGCGGTCCTCGAAGTCATCAAGGACACCACCGAATACGAGGCAGCGGCGGCGAGTTCGCAGCGCAGCCTGATTTTCGCAACCCTCGCCATTCTGGCGTTCGCGGCGCTGCTGGCGTTCCTGCTCGGCCGCGGCATGTCGCGTCCGCTGACGGCGATCACCGCGGTGATGAACCGCCTCTCCAGCGGCGACACCAACGTGACCATCCCCGGCGGCGACCGCAAGGACGAGCTCGGCACCATGGCCATTGCGGTCGACGTATTCCGCCGCAACATGATCGAAGCCAACACCATGCGCGAGGCGCAGGAAGCCGCCAAGACGCAGGCGGAACTCGAGAAGAAGGTGCTGCAGCGCCAGATGGCCGACCGCTTCGAGGCCGACGTCAAGAGCGTGGTCGGCGCGGTTGCGAAAGCCACCAAGGACATGCAGCGCGTGGCCGGCGAGATCACCTCCAGCGTCAACGGCACATCGGAGCGCGCCGCGGCGGCGGCCGCCGCCTCCGAGGAGGCCTCGGCCAGCGTCTCGACCGTCGCTGCCGCCACCGAAGAGCTTGCCTCCTCCGTCGCCGAGATCGGCCGGCAGGTCACCCATTCCAGCGGCGTCGCCGACGACGCCGTGGTCAAGGCCGGTCGAACCACCGAAATGGTCGCCGGCCTCACCGCCGCCGGCGAGAAGATCGGCGACGTGCTGCGCCTGATCGATGCCATCGCCAGCCAGACCAATCTGCTGGCGCTCAACGCCACCATCGAGGCGGCCCGGGCCGGCGAAGCCGGCCGGGGCTTTGCCGTGGTTGCGGCCGAGGTCAAGGAACTGGCCAGCCAGACCGCGAAGGCGACCGAGGAGATCGCCGGCCAGGTCACCGCGATCCAATCCGCCACCAGCGATTGCGTCAGCGTTGAGGTCGCTGCCTCGGCCCGCGAGGCCCGCTCCAAGTTCGTTGATGATGATCGTCAGTCGCTCGCGTTCGGGCAGCCGGCTGATGTCGCCGAGCAGGTCGACGTCGACCGGGCTGCTCGTGTTGCTTGACCGGGAGCAGGTACTGGCCGGAGCCTTCCACGCCGGACGGGATCTTCTTCAGCGGCGGCGGCGGCGGCGTGCCTTCGACGCGCGGCTGCGGTCGGCAGGCAGTCGATGTACTTCTCGCCGATCAGCGCCTGCGGGCGGACTTCGCAACTGGCGTCCGCACGGAAGTCCTGGAAGCCCGGGTTGCTGATGTCCAGGGTGACCGCGGCCTTGGCGTTCGGCGTGGGCGTGACCGAGCCGACCTTGCCGACCTTGACGCCCGCGATCTTGACGACCTCGCCGGGGATGATGTTGCCCGCGTCGTCGAAGATCGCACGCACGGTGTAGCTGCCGTTGGAGCCACCGGCCGAGGTCGCGAGCAGCACCACGGCGGCGATCAGGCACGCCGCGGCGATCGCCGCCGCGAATCCCTTGCGCCCAACGGTCTCCTTCCTCACCGAATCTTCCCTCGCTTGCTCCAACGAGGCGGGCGACCTCATCTGCTTCGATGAGGTCGCCCGCCTCAACATTGCTGCCGGGAGCTTACGCCCTCAAGGGGCAAAACTCGCCGCTTGCGCTACTTCTTGCGCGGGCACGGCGCCTTGTATTCGGCCGTCACCGTTTCTTCTTGAGACCGCCGAGACCGGCGAACGTGAGTTCGGTCTTGACCGGCAGGTATTTTTTCGGGCACGAGGTGGGCAGCGTGCCGTAGTAGATGGTTTTGCCGCCCTTCTTGATCGCCGAGCCGGCCTTCACCTTGATCGATTTGACCGACGCGTCCTGCGCACCGGGAACCGTTTCGACCAGCGGCACTTCGGCTTCGAGCTTCTTGCTGTAGAGCCCACTCGAGTTGACGTAGTGCGCCTTCGAGAGGATTTCCAGCAGCACCGGGGAGTGACCGAACGTGAAGAACGTCAGGCCGCCGCCGGGGGCGTAGAACGATTCGATCGAGGCCGTCTCAGGCACGATTTCCGTGCCGAACGCGACGAACCCCTGGACCGTTCCCTTCGGACCGGCGGCGGAGCCTTTGGGGCAGCCGCTCGGGCCTTTGCCGCTCGGTTCGAGCACCGACGGAGCGCAGGTGGGGAACCCACTGGGGTGGAGCTTGGTGCCCGCCGGCAGGTAGAAGTTGACGTGGGTCAGGGGCGGCGGGAACCCGCCGTATTCCGTCCCGGAGATGTTGTATTCCGCTTCGACGGCGGCGCCGGCACCGAAGATGTTCCCCGTGTGCGGGAACCCCGGGATCGGCACAGCCTTTGCTTTGAAGGTCACCGTGGGCGTCGCCGAGGCCGCGCCGGGAAGTGCGAGCGCAAGGACGGCGAGGCCGAGAACGGCAAGACAGCAGGATGCTCTACGCATCAGGTTTCTCTCCTCTGTTGATGGACAGGTCCGCCTCGATCCGGGTAGCTCCGGAGCCATGGCGGTCCGGCGACATCGAGATCCCCGCGGGGGGAACAGTGGCGTCTTCGAGCGGAACACTAACCGCAGTTTGCGAAGCGTTCAAGATCGAACGGGCAGCCAACACGGCGCTTGCCTTCATGCCGTGCGGCATCCCTGCTCGAAGTTCTTCTGATCTGCTTCCGTCATGAGTCTAAGGCTCAGCCTGAGGATTCGTCTTCGGCGGAGAGCTCCATCTCCGCGCCCTCGTAGCTGACTCCGGCAGGCTCGACTACTACCCGCCGCGGCCCTTCCTCTACCCGGCCGGCGACAACTGCATGCAGGCCGGCCTCGGCGGCGGCCGCGACGACCCCCGCGCCGGCGCCGGCCTCGCAGTACACGGCGAAGCCGCTGCCCATGTTGAAGGTCTTGTGCGCCTCGCTCGCGTCGAGACCGGCCCGCTCGACGAGGAACGCCAGCACCGGCGGCACCGGCGGCAGGCGCTCGATCCGGTAGGTCAGCTCGCGCTGCGGCCGCATCAGCTTCAGCAGCCCATGGCCGGTCACGTGGCTCAGGTAGGTCAGCGGCAGGCCCTGTTCGAGCAGGGCCGCGACGAGCGGCACGTACATCACGCTCGGCGCGAGCAGCGCTTCGCCGAAACGTTCCCCGCCGGGGATCTCCGTGGCGTAGCCGTCCGGCAGCCTGGCGGCGATCAGACGCGCCAGGGAGGCGCCGTTGGCGTGCAGCCCGCTGGCCGCGACCAGCACGATCTCATCGCCCGCCGCGAGGTCCTGGCCGAGAATCGCCGCGCGCCCCTCGGGTACGGCACCGACCGCCGCGCCGGCCAGCTCGATCTCATCCTCGGCGAGCAGCCCCGGCAGCGACGGCGACTCGCCTCCGCCCCAGGTCGCGCCGGCGTCTTCGCAGGCACGGCGCCAGCCTTCGACGAGCGCTCGCGAGCGCTCGCCCTGCGCGTACCAGTCGGATGAGCCGGTCGCGAAATAGGCGTTGATGACAAGCGGCAGTGCGCCCACGCAGCAGAGGTCGTTGGCGATCGCCGCGACCGTGTCGTAGGCGACGTCGGCGAAGCGATTGGCGCCGCCGGCCTCGAGCACCGCGCGGGCGATCATCGCCTTCGTTCCGAGCCCCTCGACGACGAAGGCGAGCGTGCGCTCCCCGAGCTCGAAGACGAAGGCCGGCTCACCGCGCGAGGCGTCGAGCGCCCGGCCGCCACGCTGCGCGAGCAACGGCGAGGTCGCGAGCGCGCTGCTCAGCGCCAGGCGCTTGCCGGCGTCGAGCGTGTCGTAATCGACTCCCGCCGCGCGGTAGCTGGCGCCTTCTGGGCTCATCCGCGATGATCCTAAAGACCTTGCAGCCAACCGGGAGGACCGATGGACTTCGAGCCGAGCAAGCGCTGTTCTGAATTCAAGGAGCGTCTCGGCGCTTTCATGGACGAGCACGTCTACCCGGCCGAGGCCGTGTACGAGCAGCAGCGGCGCGAGGCGGGCGATCCGCACCACCAGCCGGCGGTCATGGAGGAGCTGAAGGCGAAGGCCCGCGCGGCTGGGCTCTGGAACATGTTCCTGCCCGACGAGGAGCATGGCGCCGGTCTCTCCAACAGCGACTACGCCCCGCTCGCGGAGATGCTCGGACGCGCATCGATCGCCTCCGAGGCGTGCAACTGCTCAGCCCCCGACACCGGCAACATGGAGGTGCTCCACCAGTTCGGCAGCGACGAGCAGAAGCAGCGCTGGCTGCAGCCGCTGCTCGAGGGCGAGATCCGCTCGGCGTTCGCGATGACCGAGCCCGACGTGGCCAGCTCCGACGCGACCAACATCCAGCTGCGGATCGAGCGCGACGGCGAGGACTACGTACTCAACGGGCGCAAGTGGTGGACGACCAACGTGATGCACCCGAACTGCCGGATCATGATCGTGATGGGCAAGACGCAGACCGACGGGCCCGTCCACAAGCAGCAGAGCCAGATCCTCGTGCCGATGGACACGCCCGGCGTTTCCGTGGTCCGTGAGCTGCCGGTTTTCGGATACACGGACCACGACGGCCACGGTGAAGTCGACTTCACCGACGTGCGCGTCCCGGCCTCGAACCTGATCGCCGGGGAGGGTGAGGGCTTCATGATCGCCCAGGCGCGGCTGGGTCCGGGTCGCATTCACCACTGCATGCGCGCGATCGGCGCGGCCGAGCGGGCACTCGAAGCGATGTGCAAGCGGGCCGTCTCACGCGTCACGTTCGGGCAGCCGGTCGCGATGCGAGGCAACGTCCAGGACTGGATCGCGGAGTCGCGCATCGAGATCGAGATGGCGCGGCTGCTGACGCTGAAGGCGGCCTGGATGATGGACACCGTCGGCAACCGCCACGCCCGCACCGAGATCGCGGCGATCAAGGTCGCCGCGCCGAACGTCGCGCTGAAGGTGCTCGACCGGGCGATCCAGGTACACGGGGGCGCCGGCGTCTCCGACGACTTCGGGCTCGCCTCGGCGTATGCACACCTGCGGACGCTGCGCCTCGCCGACGGCCCAGACGAGGTCCACAAGCTGTCGATCGCCCGGCGCGAGCTCGCGCCGTACATCCCCCGCGAGAGCTGACGGACGGCCCACCGGGGGCTGCGCGAGCGGCCAACGGACGTCCGCTCGCGCGGTTCGCCTGAGTAGCGGCTGAGGGTTCGGGGTAGATCTTTGGACAGGCCGGGCGCGTCTGCGTCCGCACGCAATCCGAGGGAAGAAGAGGCTCGAACGCATGAAGACGTCCTGCCGGTCCGTGCTGCTGACCCTGTCGTGCTGCTTGACGATGATGGCGCTCGTCGCCCCGTCGGCGCACGCCGGCTTCGGAGTCGAAGAAGCGAACTGGGAAGCCGGGACGTGCAAGGAAGCGCTGCCGGGCAACTGCAAATACTCCAACGGCGGCTCGTTCTTCACCCAGGCGGCGGGACACCCCCTCTGGGGTATCACGAAGTTCACCCTCAACCACAGCGGCAGCGAAGTCGAAGGCGCGCCGCTGAAACGGATCCGCGTCGAAATCCCCAAGGGACTGGCGGCAAACCCGGAGGCGCTCGCAACCTGCTCTGAAGCCGCCTTCGAAAGCGAAACCTGTCCGGTCGGCTCGAAAGCGGGGACGACCGAACTGAGCGCGGTGGCGGAACCGCTCGGCCTGGCGAAGGTGCCGCTCGAAGGCCTCACGGGCGAGGTCTACAACCTCGGCCAGCGGGCAGGCAACGCCAGCACCGGGCTGCCGCTGCTGTTCGGGATCTCCGTCGCTCCCGCCGGCGCCCTGATCACGCCCGTGCACCTGCTGCTCAAGGGCCACGTCGCCTGGGCGAGCGACTACCACGAGTACTTCGAAATCGACAACGTGCCGACCACGTCGACCGTGAAAGTCGGTCCGCTGGAACTGGCGGCCACCCTCAAGATCGAGAGCTCGCAACTCAACTTCGAAGGAACGAAAGGCGGCAACTTCCTCACCTTGCCGAGCGAATGCTCCGCGACGACGACGTCGTTCCTCGAAGTCGAATCGTACAGTCACGAAATCTCGCACACGGCGACCCACACCCCAGTCGGCGTGGACGGCTGCGACAAAGTCCCGTTCAAACCGACGACCGAAATGAAACCTGAACCGTCGCAGTACGACTCTCCCGACGGCGCCACGACGGACGTGAGAGTTCCGCAGTTCACCTCCTCGCCCAACACGGCGGACATCAAAGACGCGCACGTCACGCTGCCTGAAGGGCTGACGCTCAACCCCTCCGCCGCTCACGGACTGGAAGCGTGCACACAGGAACAGCTGGGCGAGCACACCGAAAACCCGGTCGCCTGCCCGGCCGGCTCGCGGATCGGCGCCGTGACGATCGAAACGGACCTACCGGCGGGCAGCCTGACCGGCAACGTCTACCTCGGCAAGCCCAACGGCACGGGAGCGATCACCGGTCCTCCCTACCTGATCTTCCTCGACGCCGAGAGCGTCTACGGGGTCTCGGTGAGGCTCGAAGGCCAGGCCGTCCCGGACCCCACCACGGGGCGCCTCGAAGTGAGCTTCCTCGGAAATCCCCAGCTGCCCTTCAGCGACCTGCTCCTGACGCTCAACGGCGGCCCGCGGGCGCCGCTCGCGAATGGCCTCTCATGCGGCGCCGCGACGACCGCCTCGACGTTCACTCCGTGGACGGGTCTTGCGGCGTTCACGGCTTCGACGCCGTTCGTCACCACCGGCTGCCCGCCGGCCGTGCCGTTCTCGGTCGCCCAGGCGACGCCTGAGAGCACCAACAAAGCCGGCGCGTTCACCTCCTTCAACTTCAACCTCAACCGCCCCGACGGCAACCAGAACCTCGGTCGCGTCCAGACGACGCTGCCGGCCGGCCTGGTGGGCCTGATCCCGACGGTCAAACTCTGCAACGACCCGCAGGCGGCCGCCGGGTCCTGCGCCGCCACGAGCCAGATCGGAACGGCCACGGCGAGCGCCGGCGTCGGCGGCGAACCGTTCACGTTCTCCGGCCCCGTGTACCTGACGGGTCCGACTGGAAGGCCAGCCCTACGGCCTCTCGATCCCGATCGAGGCGGCCGCCGGCCCGTTCGACCTCGGCCGCGTCACGACACGGGTGGCGATCGGCGTCGACGAGTACACCGGCCGCGTGATCGCTACGGCGAACCTGCCGCGGATCGTTGGCGGCGTGCCGTTGCATCTGCGCGGGCTGAACGTCGCGGTGAACAAGCCGAACTTCCTGTTCAACCCGTCCAACTGCGGGCCGCTGTCGACCAACTCGCTGTTGAGCGCGATCCAGGGCGCGACGAGCAGTCCCGCGACGCCCTTCGCGGTCACGGCCTGCACCAGCCTTCCGTTCAAACCGGTGTTCGCCGCGGCAAGCCCGACGGCGCCCTCCCGCGCGAACGGCGCGAGCCTGACCGTCAGCTACACCCAGCCCAACCGTCAGGCGAACATCAAGTCGGTCGTCGCCTCGCTGCCCAAGGAGCTGCCGTCACGCTTGACGACGCTCCACAACGCCTGCCCGGAGGCCACCTGGGCGGGCGGCAACAACTACAAGAGCTGCCCGGCCGGCTCGAAAGTCGGCGCAGTGACCGTGACGACCCCGGTGCTGCCCGAAAAGCTGACGGGCCCCGCCTACCTCGTATCGCACGGTGGAGCCGCGTTCCCGAACCTCGACCTGGTGCTCGAAGGCGACCACGGGGTCAAGGTCGTGATCGAAGGAACCACCAACATCAAGAACGGGATCACGACCTCGTCGTTCCCCTCGATTCCCGACGTACCCGTATCGGGGTTCGAACTGAGCCTGCCGACCGGACCGAACTCTGCGCTCGGCTCGTTCGGCAGCCTCTGCGCGAAGCCGCTGTACATGCCCACGACGATCACAGCGCAGAGCGGCACCGTCACCAAACAGAACCTGCACCTGTCGATCGGCAGCTGCAAGATCAAGCTGCTCAGCCACAAGATCAAGGGCCACAAGCTGATTTTGCGCGTGCGGGTATTCACGGCCGGTCGCCTGAGCGTCAAATCGCCCGGCTTGCACACGACGTTCCGCAAGGTCGGCGGCCCGGGTGTCGTCACGATCAAGGTGCCGGTGTCGATCAAGGGCAAGCGCACGCTCAGCGCCGGGCGCGCCCTCCCCGTGAAGGTGCGGGTGGGCTTCAACCCGAAGCACAGAACGAATTCCACTCCGCGGCCTTCGCGAAGGTGACCTT
>CAWHRA010000017.1:0-218544 GCA_963831585.1 uncultured Alphaproteobacteria bacterium
TCCGTCGTTGAGGGGCGGTCTCAACCGACCGACGCAACACTTTATCTTAAAGGGAAAAGATGGAGTGTAGGATGGAAGGGAGATTTCATAGAGGTTTTACCGCGGCAGAAAAGACCGAATTATGGGACCGTTGGAAGCGCGGGGGTTCACGAAGGCGATCGGGCGAGCTTTTGGTAAGGAGTCACTGCGATCCATTTTCTGGTCGCCCCGCATGGAGGGTTTCGTCCTGCGGAGCGGCGTCGCTCCAGGTTGGCATTGACGCTTGCGGAACGCGAGGTGATTTCCAGAGGCGTTACGGCACGTCAATCGGCCCGGT
The DNA here is from genome assembly GCA_963831585.1 of uncultured Alphaproteobacteria bacterium. Classification (GTDB taxonomy): domain Bacteria; phylum Pseudomonadota; class Alphaproteobacteria; order Rhizobiales; family Xanthobacteraceae; genus Bradyrhizobium. Next base: position 317 of record CAWHRA010000017.1, read on the forward strand.
CTATCGCCAAACTGCTTGGCCGCTCGCCCTCGACGGTGAGTTGTGAAATGAGCCGCAATGGCGGCTGTAATCGCTACTGGGCTACAGTTGCGGACGAGAATGCCTGGGCACGATCGCGTCGTCCAAAATGTTGTAAATTGGCGATCAATTCGTGGCTTCGGCAGGCCGTGGCAGCGAAGCTCAGATTGGATTGGTCACCCGAGCAGATTGCCGGTTGGCTGAAGAGAACGCATCCTGAAGACGAGTATAATCAGGTGTCACACGAGACCATCTATCGCAGCCTGTTTGTCCAAGCGCGCGGCGTGCTCAAGAAAGAGCTGCTTCGCCATCTTCGATCGAAGCGCTCGATGCGTCGCTCCAGACCGGTTGATCCGAATGGCGATAGACGGGGACATATGAAGGATGCCGTCTCAATCCGTCAGCGACCGGCGGCGGTTGAAGATAGGGCGGTGCCTGGCCATTGGGAGGGCGATCTGCTGTCCGGGCCGAACAACACCTACATCGCGACCTTAGTCGAGCGTCAAACGCGTTACGTGATGTTGGCCAAGGTGGCAGGCAAGGACACCCAGACTGTAGTCAACGCGCTCATCAAGCAGGCGAAGAAGCTACCAAAAGAACTGTATAAGTCCCTGACCTGGGACCGGGGCAAGGAACTGACGGATCATCGGCGCTTTTCGATGGCAACCAACATCGATGTCTGTTTTTGCGACCCGCAAAGCCCGTGGCAGCGCGGGGTCGAACGACAATACCAATGGCCTGCTGAGACAGTACTTTCCAAAGGGCACCGACTTGTCGGTGCATTCGCAAGCCCATCTGAACAAGGTGGCTCGTCAGCTAAACGAACGGCCGCGTGAGACCTTGCAATTCGAAACGCCAGCAGAGAGATTTAATGCCTGTGTTGCGTCGACGGGTTGAGCCGGCACCCCAAGACCGGACATCATCTGATCGACCCGGTTGGTCCGGTTCGTGCCAACTACGGACATGGCCTCGCACCGCGCAAACTGACGCTTTGTGCCAATGCACAAAACGCGACATTGCGTTGCTTTCCGCGTCTACGCAAGTCCCCGTTCGCGATCTATAACTGTTTCAGGAATTCCAGGAGCGCATTGCTTACGTCTTTGGCGCGCTCTTGCTGAGTCCAATGACCGCAACCTTTCAAGACTATTGTCTCGCGAAGCAAGGGCACGAACTGTTTCAGGCTAGGGACGAGATGGTCTCCAACTCGGCGATCTGTAAACCCCGTCTCGATCGCCAACGACATAGAGTGCCGGGACCTGAACCTTTGCGCCGGACCATGGTGCGAGCAACTCCCAATTGCGATCAATGTTGCGATACCAATTCAAACCTCCTCCAAAGCCGGTGCGCTTGAACTCTTCAACGTAAAATTCGATGTCACTGTCCGTGAGCCACGTCGGCAATGATTGGGTTGTAGGCTTCCCATCAAGCCAACCCCCCTCACTAGGAAGCATCGTGAGCGACGCAGGATCTTCAACCGGCGCATCGCCAGATAGGGCGAACAATGTCGTCTTGATTGCGTTGTGGACGTCTTTTTCGAGTTCTGCCTCGGCAACGCCCGGCGTCTGGAAATACAGTTGATAGAAGCGCTGCTTTTCGGTCCTCGGCATGACGGTGCTTGGTCGGTTGGGACCACGCACCTGAAACGGCACGCTCAAGCCAACGACGGCCCTAAATCGATCCGGTCTGAACAGAGCGCAGCGCCAAGCGACCGGCGCTCCCCAATCATGTCCGACAACGACTGCTTGATCCGTGCCGATCGCGTCGAGCAATCCGACCATGTCTCCGGTCAAATGCAATAGAGTGTATTGATCGATCGCATCAGGTTTGTCCGTCTGCCCGTAACCACGCATGTCGGGCGCGATGGCGCGATATCCGGCGGCAGCGAGCGCTTCCAATTGGTGCCGCCACGAATACCAGCACTCCGGAAAGCCATGGCAGAGAAGCACGGTGGGGCCGCTCCCTGCTTCGGCCAGGTGCATTCGAATGCCATTTGTCTCGATAAATCGATGCGAGATCGTCATTGCCAACCTCCGTAAGATCCAGTCACATTGTGAGCTCCAGCCACAACCGAAGTGGCTCCGCCGACACCTAGTCGAACGGCGGACCGCCAAAACGACATGCCCTACGAATTATTTTCGAGCCCGCACCGCGCCTCCGGTAGCATCGGCGCAAGGTCGGCTTCGGGTCTTGGCCGTGTAAAAACCCCTTCCCAGGGACGTCGGTGAGAAGCCGAGACCGGTTCGGTCTCAGGCCACGATCGCAGCCATCAGCGGCTTGGCCCCGACGATGTTCATGACCCGCGTCAGATTATAAGCCAGGACCGAGAGTGCCATCTCGGCGGCTACTTTTGGAAGCGTTTTGGCGAGGAAGTGTGTCGCTCCCATGCGGGCCTTCATCGTTCCGAAGGGATGCTCGACTGTTTCTCGACGCTGGCGCATGGCTTGTGGGTTTGCATCGAGGCGCTGCTGCACAGCTTCGAGCAGCTGCTCATGCTCCCAGCGCGTAATCCGCCGCTCTGGCCCGGTCGTGCATTGGGATTTGAGCGAACAATCTTGACAGGCTGTGGTCCAGTAGCGGCGCAGCCTCTTGCCGTCTTCCTCATTCGTGAAGCGATACGGCAAGCGCTCCCCAGCTGGACAGCGATAGGCGTCCTCCTTGGGCAAATAGACGAAGTCCTGCTTGCCAAAGCGACCATCCGACTTGGCACCCGATGTCAGCGGCTTAGGTAGCGTTACGGTGATGCCGGCCTCGTAGCATGCAAGGATCTCCGGACTGCTGAAGTAGCCGCGATCGGCAACGGCCTCCAGCGTCTCCGTCCGCAGAACAGCCTTTGCCTGCTTGGCCATGTTAGCAAGTTGTGCCCGATCTGAGCCGCTGTTGGTTACCTCGTGCGCCACAATCAGATGGTGCTCGGTGTCGACGGCGACCTGAACGTTGTAGCCGACGACGCCGGAACCGCGGCCGCTTGTCGCCATCGAGCGGCTGTCGGGGTCGGTTAGCGAGATTTGCCGATCGGGCGAAGCGAGCATCTGCTTCTCGTAGACGGCAAGCTTGCCCATCTCCTCCTTCAGCTTCGTCAGCTTCTCGGTAAGCCTTGTTACCTTCGCGGCCAGCGCCTCCGTCGGCTCCTGCCGGTCGGCCGTGTCAAGTTGGCTGAGATAGCGCGCGACGCTCTCCTCCAGCTGGGCACGCCGCCGTTCCACCTTCGCCCGTGTGAAGTTCTTGTCCCGGTTGTTCACGGCTTTAAACTTGCTGCCATCGATGGCGACGCTCGCCGTCGCGAGAAGGCCCATCTCACGGCAGAGTTCGACGAAGCGCGCACATACCTTGCGTAGCGCCAGGCCATTGTCTTTGCGGAAGTCCGCGATCGTCTTGTGATCAGGTGCGAGCCGACCCAGCAGCCACATGACCTCGACATTGCGGCCGGCTTCTCGTTCGAGCCGCCGGCTCGACTGAACCCGGTTCAGATAGCCGTAAATGTAAAGCTTAAGGAGAACCGAGGGGTGGTACGATGGCCGACCGGTTGCCGCCGGCTCCGCCCCCTCAAAGCTCATCTCAGCCAAATCGAGAGCACCGACAAACACTTCGATCACCCGAACGGGGTTGCTCTCGTCAATGAAATCATCGAGGCATTCGGGCAATAGCGTCCATTGCCCACGATCCGCCTCTTCAATGAAGCGCCTCATCAATTCCCCCGCAGAATCACGAGAGAATCATAGCAGCAGCACAGCGTTTTCACACAGCCAGGGTCAAAGCCGGAAATACTCATTGCGAGCAGATGTTTTCCGCCCCTCACCCGATAGCGGACATTGCGCCACGCGGTTGGCATGTCCATTTTGTGTCAATAAGCGACATATGCGCCGCAGCAAATAACTTCGCTATTCGATCACCTCGTCGGCGGTCGCGAGCAGGTTTGGCGGCCAAGCGCTTTGGAGGTCTCCTAAAGAAGACCGGCCGCCTCCGCCCTGTCCCGCTCAGTTTGCTTTTGTCGAATAACTGCCAGCTCTTGGGTGCACACATCAAATTGGCTGGTCCCGGCGCGCATTCCGATCTTTTCGCAGAACGCAAGGTTTTCACTTGCTATAGCGCGATCGACATCGGTTCGCGCGTTCGCGCGCATCGCAGGTGCGGTAACTAAAGCAGAGTACAAACCAAAAGCCACCAATACAGCAACGAGTAAGTACAGGAGCCGCGAAGGAGTTGATTTAACACCGCTGTCAGCGGCATTAGTGTTGGCTTCAATCATAAGTAATTCCTTTTTCAAATGGCTGATCAGTTGCATTCTTCAACCGGAAACACTCAACTTTCCAACCGGCACTTAAGCCTGCTCTAGCTGGGCTGTTTGAAATTGCTCACATGCCATAACTAGCAGGAGTCTTGTTGGCTTTGAACGCCGAAACACAGCAATAACTATTCTAAGCTTAGCCCGCGCCCTGCCGAAAGAAAAGCCCGCCCCGGCTGGTCCTGCAACCAGGAGAGCATCGTCATAGAAATCTTAACCTCTGCGTGACTCTTCGAACTTTGGCTGCAATTCGGCCCGCCCACACTCGCGTGAACGAACGCTGGATTCGTGGGTATGGCCAAGAACAAACAACAAGTTTCTCGCCCTGAGCCCGTTTCAAGGGAGTGGTCAATGGTGGTAGCTTTACGCTCGCGTCGTCTAAGTATCGATGCGTGTCGGACAAAAACGGTTACTTTGGGGGGTAAGTCATTATGCCATCCAGTTCTCACGGGGCTCTGTCTCGGGCCGACGAGTTCGCCGCTAGAAGCGCTGACGCTTTGATTCTGATCGGGCGCATCTTGCTTGCGTGGGCCTTCCTAGCGAGCGCGTACGGAGCAATTACTAACTTCGGCGGCTCGCTAGGGTATTTTAGGTCGATGAACCTTCCCGCGCCTGAGCTGTTCACCTGGGTGAATCTCCTTATTGAACTTGCAATATCGGGCAGCTTGATCTTGGGCATTGGCACGCGGTATGGCGCAATTCTGACTTCCGTTTTTATTGTTGTCGCTACTGCAATAGGACACCGTTACTGGGAATACCCTGCGGGTCCGCAGCAGGTCGGCCAGTATATAAATTTTGTGAAGAATATCTCGATTCTCGGAGGTGTGGTGGTGATTTTCGTCACAGGTGCGGGTCGTTTCTCCATTGATCGGAGGCTTGGCAATTAGCCTGCGAGTGCAGAGGGTAACGCCCGATTCATTATCAAGATCGAGGATGAATTCTCAGGACCATTCGTCGAATTTGATGGAGCCCTCGCGGTGCCGTCCTTGGCAACGGACAACCCCCATCTTTCGTAAGGATCTCATCTCGGTTCAAGCTTACTTGAGGGCCAACCACTGACCGATCATGTATGCGGCGAAGCAAGGAATCGCTGCGAAGATCGTCCCCATGACAAAGGGATCGAGTTAGCGCTGTTTCGCTTAGGTTCAGCGAAACGGCATCGGTCGATCCGTCCGGCAAATCAAAGTATAGAAAGTTGACCTAGGACCAGAGCTTATGTCAGGTCGGGGTCAAACTCGGACCTCGAAGAGGGTGACGCTGATGTCCGTTTCACCCTCGATAGTGTTGCAAACGTCGTTTTGCCGAAGGTGTCAAAAATTCTGAGGGCCGCAGGCGCGATTTTCGTGTAGAGATCTGAGGGACCTCATCGCCTCACGCTAAACTCATAGGCGACTTCGGTAACGCGACTGAGGTTATCCGAATCGTCGATCGCCTCGCGTTTTAAGGATTCACCAAAAATTCGGACTGATGCAACTTTCGACTTTTGCAACAGTATCCTCTGAACGGACGTCGCCAGACCGCTCCAGCATGTCTCAAAAGTGCCAGAAGGCGACATGGCACCATTATTCAATAACCTCGTCGGCGCGGGCAAGGAGAGTTGCCGGCAACTCAAGGCCGAGCGTCTTCGCAGTCTTACCGTTGATTACAAGTTGGAGTTTGGTGACCTGCTCCACCGGTAGGTCTTCTGGCTTTTCGCCGTTCAACACGCGACCAAGATAGACCCCTACTTGTCGGTAAGCTTCAGGGTAATTCGTTCCGTAGCTCACCAAACCGCCAGCGACCGCAAATTCGCGGATTGGATATATCGCTGCTATCTTGTGTCGAGCCGCTAGGCCGACAAGTGCCTCTCGATTTTGAAACATAAACGCATCAGCCGAGACAGACAACGCGTCCGCCCGTGCGTCTGCAATTGTTTCGAAAGCTCCTTCCAAATCGGCCGAGCGGCTTACATCGATAAAGAGCAGCTTCACACCCATAGCATCAGCAGCCGACTGAAGAGTTTTCCCAATAAGGTCAGTCCCAGTTACAAGACCTGTTGGGCTGTAGAGGAAAGCGATCAATTTCGCCGTCGGCACTAGCTCCCGAAGCATCTCTAGACGCTTGGTCAGTACCTCTATGTTGAGAACGGAGATCCCCGTGGCATTTCCGCCCGGTCGGTTCAGGCTAGCAACGAACCCAGCCGCGACGGGATCAAACCCTGTGAAGAATATGATCGGGATAGATGTGGTCGCAGCTTTCGCTGCTACTATTGATTGACCCGCGAATACCGCAATTGCGTCAACTTGACGCTGAACCAGTTCGGTGGCCAGCTCGGGTAGACGCGCCTCTTGGCTGTCTGCCCAACGGTATTCAACAATCAAATTGCGCCCTTCGATAAAGCCCATATCCGCTAATTGACGTTGGACCGGCGCAAAACCTTTCTGCGTACCTTCACGTGAGCCAAATCCAAGGACACCTACAACTCGCGAACGTGACTTTTGCCCCAAGGCGGCAAGCGGCCAAAGCAAAGTGCTTCCGACTGTGATAATGAACTCGCGTCGTCGCATGCCCAACCCCAGATGACTGTCTGGACGTTACCAGATCAGCTTAGATCGCACGAGCCAGAAGAGCGCCTGAGGACCGCTTCGGGTCAAACTCAGAAAAACTCAGTCTGATCAGATGTCTTCCGCGTCACCCCTAAAGGCGGACATTGGTCAGTACAGTGGGCACTCGCATTCGTGCCAATTCCGGACTCATGCAGCGCGGCAACAATCAGCGCACTATTCGATCACCTCGTCGGCACTTGCGAGCAAAGTTGCAGGGATGGACAGATTCAGTGCGGTGACGGTCTTGTTATTGATGACGAGGTCAAATCGGGTGGGTTGCTGAACCGGCAAATCGCCGGGCTTTGCTCCTCGCAGAAGGCTATTTACGTAGGGAGCGGCTTGCTTAAAAAGATCGACGTTGTTGACGCCATAAGACATCAATCCACCTTGTCCGGCGTAGTAGCGGTAGGGATACGATACCGGAACTCTAAAACGCGCCGCTAGCGCGACGATCTCCCGGCTTTGGTTGGCAAAAGAGGAATGAGGGGTAACGACGACAGCTCCGGGTACCCCGGATGCTGCTAAGCCTGCAAAAACGGATTCGATGTCCTGAATGTTTGTAACCTCGCCTTTGACGATGCTTACATTCAAGGAACGAGCGGCTTCCTCAAAGGGGTTGAGGAAAAAGGCCCGATCCGGTTGTTGAGTTTGCGGATATACCAGCATCGCTGCCCGCCCGAGGCTTGGAACCATTTCTTTGAGCAGTTGCAGCCATTTCCCTCCAAGGGAGGGCACTGTATTGGTGACGCCGGTAATATTGCCATCCGGTCTCGCAATGTTTGATACGATCCCACTGGCAACCGGGTCTGCCACATGCACAAAAACAACAGGAATGGACTGCGTCCTTGCGTGAAGCGCGCTCACTACGACGGCTGACTGTGCAAGAATTATATCCGGATTAAGAGCAAGGACATCCTTCGCCACGGCGAGGGCGTGTTCGTACCCCTGATCACCTGCAGACCAGAATTGATCTACTCTTAGGTTACCGCCTCTTTTCCAGCCAAGCGAAGCCAACCTTTGATCGAACGCCTCAAGGGCGTTTTGGTATTCTGTCGAGGGCTTTATCGCGAGGACAATGCAGAGTCGACGTTCTAAGCGCTGACCTACAGCAACTTGCGAGCAAATAGCCGAAGTGCTCAAAAGCACGAGGAATTTCCGGCGTTGTATCATGTGCCTCACCAGCCGACCAGCGCTCGCTCTTGAAGACTAAACACCGATACGATAGAAACATTCCTTTCTAAATTTTTGAAGTCGCCTTTGGGTCAATCGCGTCAGTTTTAAGCTGCGCCGATGACTTCCGGTCTTGACCTGTGAAAAGACGTCGGCAGCATCGGTCGCAATGTCTCCAACGTGCCAAAAAGCGACTTCCCGCTAAAGGGTGGAGTTTGGCGGAGGCGGCGCGTTACTAATTCTCACTTTTCTCATTACCAACTCAAACTTCCGTCGTTGTGAGATGTCGATCCGCGCATTCGATCGGTAAACGAGCTGAAGGCGAGTGAGACATTCGCCCGCGATATCTTACCCTGTGTTTGCGCTGAGCCCCGAGGTTGGCCCGATCAATCCTCATATTGTTGCGATGCAGCAGGCAACGCGCTTTTGTCGTGTGCGTGCCGCACGGGGCTCTGCACAATCGGCGCATTTTGTGGTAACCAGGGAGGACGAGAAGATTTGCGTTAAATTTAACAGGGAGGACCACATGCTGCAGCGTAGTGCGAGATTCCTTGGCTCGTTGACCGTAGGATTGCTTTTGACAGCGGCCGGCGCGATGGCGGCCGAGCCACCGAAAGAGATGAAGCTCTATGTCTTCAGCTCAGGCGCGCTCAATCTCGATAAATCGGTGATTCAAAACGGCGCCAGCGGCAAGGTCCAGATCCCGGTTGGCTTCTTCCTGATACGTCATCCCAAGGGAGACGTGTTGTTCGACTGCGGCAATAACGACAAGATCATCACCAATGCTGACTATTGGGGGCCGTTCGTGAAGGCACTCGATCCGGGCCGCTCGCCCGACATCGCCATCGATACCCAGCTGAGCAAGATCAACGTCAAGCCGGCCGACATCAAGTACGTCGTGCTCGGGCATTTCCACGTCGACCATGCCGGCAATATCGGCAAGTTCCTCGACTCGACCTTCGTATATCAGCGCGACGAGATCAGGAATGCATTCTGGCCGGCACCGGGCTATGCCACCTTCTTCATTACTGACGATTTTGCCATGCTGCGCAACGGCGTCGGCGGGCCGATGCCGAGCAAGTACAAGACCATCGAGCTCGACGGCGACCTCGACCTGTTCGGGGACAACAGCGTCTACATCCATCGCTCCGTGTCGCATACGCCGGGCAGCCAGATCCTGGTCGTACGTCTGCCCAAGACGGGAACGGTGGTGCTGACCAGCGATGCCATCTATCTGCAGGAAAATCTCGAAAAGAACATCCTGCCGAGCGTCGGCAGCGTTTACGATCCCGTCGGTATGCTCGACGCCTATGCCTGGGTCAGGCGAGTCCACGACGCCGAGGGCGGCGACATCATCTACGCGCACGATCCGGACGTTTACAAAGCTCACAAGCATTCGCCCGAATTCTACGAGTGACCGAACGCCGCGCGGTGAGCGGTTCGCAATCCCGGGTATCGCGCCCGGGATTGTGTTCGGGCGGAACGCAGCGAGGCATTGTTTGCGGCATCTGGGTCTTGTAAGTTGATGTCACCGCTTGTGCTGGCGCAGCATGTCACCAAATGGTACGGCCCGCGCCGCGCGGTTACCGACGTGTCCTTTGCCATCGAACGGGGCGAGATCGTCGGCCTGCTTGGGCCCAACGGCTCGGGCAAGAGCACGATCTTCCGCATGTTGACTGGGTATCTCGTGCCCACCTCCGGCCGCATCGAGGTCGCCGGCCATGACGTCGTAACCGACTCGCTCGCGGTTCGCCGCGTGATCAGCTATGTGCCGGAGGACGCGCCGCTCTACGATCACATGCGGGTCGGCGAGTTTCTTCACTTCATGGCCAACCTCAAGGGATTGCGCGGGGCTGCGGCAGTGGCCGCGGTGGACGCCGCGTCCGAGCGGCTGGATCTTACCCGCGTCATGCCGCTCCTGACCGGCAAGCTCTCCCGTGGCTTCCGGCAGCGCGTCTCGATCGCGCAGGCACTGTTAGGAACTCCGCAGGTGCTGGTGCTGGACGAGCCGACCAGCGGGCTCGATCCGTACCAGGTTATCGGCTTTCGCGATCTCGTTCAGTCGCTCGCGGAAAGCCACACCGTGCTGATTGCTTCACACATCCTCCCCGAGATCGAAAAGATCGCCTCGCGGATCATGATCCTGCTCGACGGCACGCTTCTAACCGCCGATGCCTTGAAGGGAATATCGGGCGGGACAATGTTGCGGCTTGCGGCGGCCGCTCCGGAAGCGGCCGTCCGAGGCGTCGTCTGCGCCGTCGCCGGCGTGCACGACATCGCCGTCGAACCGGATTCCGGCTCGGGAACGATGCATTATCTGATCAAGGCCGACTCAAGTCAGTCTGTTGCTCCGGACATCGTCGCGGCGCTGGTCGGGGCCGGCGTCGCCGTATCGGAGCTGACCGAGGGCCGCGCGGATCTCGAGCACGTGTTCCTCGACCTGACGCGACGGTCGTCGAGGGCGACCGCATGAGAAGTTTTACGGTCCTATTGCGCAAGGAGGAGATGGCGCTGTTCTCCTCCCCGATCGCCTACGCCGTGATGACCGTTTTCCTGCTCATCATGGGCTACAGCTTCACGCTCACATTGTTCATCAGCCATCAGCCCAGCATGGTGCATGTCTTCTTCCAGATGTTCGTGCTGTTCATGCTGACCGTGCCGCTGATCACCATGCGGCTGCTGGCGGAGGAGCGGAAGCTGGGGACCATGGAAGTGTTGCTCACCTCGCCGGTCTCCGAGGTCGCCATCGTGCTGGCGAAGTATTTCGCCAGCATGAGCCTGATCGTGGTCATGCTGCTGCTCTCGGGCTGCTACGCGGCGACGCTGGCCTGGTTCGGCGATCCCGATTTCGGACCGATCTACAGCGGCTATTTCGGCCTGCTGTTGTTCGCTTCGGCCTTGGTCGGGACCGGGCTGCTGGCATCGGCGCTCACGGCCAACCAGGTGATCGCGGCGCTGAGCTCGCTCAGCGTCTTTATGCTGCTGTGGATCATCGATAATTTCGGCTGGCTGCTGCCGAGCCCGGCGGACACGTTGGTGGTGAACCTGTCGCTCGCGGTGCATTTCCGCCCCTTTGCGGTTGGCTCGATCTACCTCTCGGACGTCGGATTTTTTGTTAGCGTCACGCTGCTGACGCTGCTGTTGACCGTCCGTGCTCTGGCGCGGCGGTAGGAGAGACCAATGTCGCGGTTTATCGTCGCTGCGCTCATCGCCGCCGCGATCCTGTTCGGCGCGCTCGGCTTCGCGGGATTGAGCGACAGGATCTCGGGCAGTCTGTTGTTCGCGGCTTGGTCGCTTACCCTGCTGACGCTGTTCGCACTCGCGGTCCGCCTGCCGCTGCGCGGCCGCGGATCACGGTGGACGGCCTGGGCCGCAAACGCGCTGATCGTCTGCGGTGCGCTGGGCGTGACGATTGCCGCCAACGTCGCCCTCTATCGCCACGACCTGCATTTCGACGCGACCCGCGAAGGACAGAACACCCCGCCGCAGCAGCTTACCGACGTTGTCGACGAGCTCCGCTCTCCGCTTTCGCTAACCTATTTCTACAACGCCGGCGATCCAAACGCGATCGCCGTACGGGACATGATCGAGATCGCAGCACGCAACCATCCGCTGCTGGCGTTCCGTGCCATCGATCTGGATAAGGAGCCGGGGCTTGCGCGCGACAACGGCGTGCATTCCTACAATACGGCGGTGTTGCAGGCCGGCGAGCGCAGGGTGCTGGTGGAAAACGTCACCGACGCCGCGCGACTGGGCTACGCCGCCCTGCGCGTCCTTCGGCAGCGCGACGAGACGGTCTGCTTCGTGACCGGCCATGGCGAGACATTCCGCCCGATGCTGGGCCACTACCATTTCAGTCACGTCGAGACGTTGAGGGGGCACGATACACCGGGCGCCGATGACGTGCTGGTCGCAGAACCTGAACAACTCGACCGGCTTCAACTGGCGCTCAAGGAGATCGGTTTCGAGATGCGCTCGCTCGTCATGGCCACGGCAAGCGCCATTCCGGCCGATTGCACCGTGGTTGCCGAGATCGGTCCTGGAACGGCGCTGGCGGTGGGCGAAGCGGATCTCCTGGCCGACTATCTCAGGGGTGGCGGACGGCTCGTGATGCTGATCGATCCGCAGTTTCCCCTTGAGGCCGACCTGCAACGCAGTCTGCTTACTCCGCTGGGCCTGTCGAGCGAACCGGCCATCATCATCGATCCTCTGAATCACTTCCGCACGGACCCGGACAAGATCGCGGTGCCCTATTATCCACCGCATCCGATCACCGCGCGTCTCGCGCTCACGGTGTTTGCCCAGGCGCGGCCCATCCATGTCGGCCAGCCACCGGCGGGGGTAAGGGGCAGTGTGCTTGCCGCGAGCAGCCAGGACAGCTACCTGCGGCCGCCTTCAGCGGCCGGCGGCATCACGAACACGGCAGGTGGACCGGCGGCCGCTGAAGGCGAGCACGGCGCCCAGCCGCTCGCCGTTGCGCTTGAAGGCGCCTTTCCCGGCGCCCCAACTGACAAGCACTTTCGGTTCGTGATGACGGGCACCAGCAAATTCGCGACCAACGAATATTTCTCCTACGTCTCCAATGGCGCCCTGGCGGTCGCCATCATGCGCTGGCTTGCCGAGGACGACGCGTCGCCGAACCTCGCGCCGCGGACCTACAATTTGCCTGAAATCGTGCTGACGAGCGCCCAGATGCGCGACACCTTTATCGCGCTCGAGATCTTGCTGCCGCTCGGCACCGCCCTTTTCGGCGTTGCGATGTGGTGGAGGCGGCGTTGACAGGCCCGGCGGCAATGCGTGCGGTTGCGCGATGGAAACTGCCGCTCGCCGTCACCGTGCTGCTGGCGATTCTTCTGGCCCTGGTTCTTTCCGGGCAATGGCCGGAGTTGCGCGGCAAGCTGGCGTCCTCGTCCAAAGGCCTCGTCGCCATCGCGACGAACGAGATTGAACGCGTCGACATTCGCTCGGGCGCAGGCAGCATCACTTTGCGCCGCCAGCCGGGCGGATGGACAATCGAAGGCGTAGACGGTGCCGCACCGCCAGAGCTTGCTTCGCACGTCGATATGGCATTGAAGTTCCTCAGGGTCAGCCAGCCGTCGCGCGAGATTCCGGGGAGCGAACTCGCGGTCGAGAGCTTTGCGGCGTTCGGGCTTGATCCGCCATCCGAGGTTGCCGTGCTCGAAACCCATTCCGCCGTCGCGACAACGGTGAACTTCGGGACGATCAATCCGGCGGGCACGTCGCACTATGTCAGGCTGGGCGGCGCGCCGACGGTCTATCTGATACCGCGTCATGTGATGGAAGAGTGGCGGCTGGTGTTCGACATGGCGCGGCGGCTGCACGGCAAGGCCGGCTCTGCCGTCGCGGACCGTGGCCCGGACCTGCTGTTGCCGGTTTCGCTGGCGCAGGTATGGGCCATCGAGATCGTTGCCGGCGGCAAGCTCACGCGTTTCGAGCGCGACGCGAAAGGCGCATGGTTCAGGCACGTCGGTCAGCACACACACGCGGCCGCCGGCGATGTTCATGCCGCCGATCCCGTCCAGGCGGCGATCATCGATGCCGCGTTCCGCGCCCTGGATGCGGCTGCGGCGGAAACCCGCGTCGGGCCTGCCGACGCGTCGCATCTCGCCCGGTTCGGCCTCGCATTGCCGGCGCTGATCGTGCTGTTTTACGCCCGCGACAGCTCAACACCCCTGGCGCGGCTCGAATTCGGCGCGCCGGCCAACGGGCTCGATCGCTATGCCCGGCTGGCGCCGGATGGCCCGGTCGTCACCGTTGCGGAGTTCGAGCCCAGGCGCCTGACCGAGTTGCTCAAGGCCGTCGGAGCAGGGTCGTGAGCTCGCAGCGCGTGCTGCTTGCAGGCGCAATTGCACTCGGCGCCATGGCCGCGGCGCAGGCGCACCAGATCAACCTGTCGACCGCGCGCGTGATGTTGGGCGATGATCGCAGCGTCAGCGTCGAGGTCGGGCTGAAGGGCAGCGACGCCGACCGTCTCGCTGGAACCCGGATTTTCGATGCGCAGCGCGACCGGGTCGACCCGGCGCTGGTTGCAGCGTCGAGCGCACGGATCATCGCCTACGTCACCGCGCATATCGCCGTGACCGGCGCCGATGGCAGCGCCTGCCTGCCGGGCGCGGCCACGCTGGTGTCCGACGGCGACGGTGTGATCTTTCGCAACCGCTTTTCGTGTCGTGCCGTCGGCGGCGATATCGTCTATCGCTCGACGGTACTGACCGACGTGGATCCAGCGGCCCGCCAGGTGGTGCTGATCGGCGAAGGTGACAACGCCCCGCAGGCCCTGCTCGATGGCGCCAACACCACCGTGACACTCTCGGCGTCCGTGCCGTCACTGCTCTCGACCTTGGATCGATATCTGGTTACCGGCATCGAGCACATCTTCCTCGGTTACGATCACATCGCATTTTTGGTCGCCGTCGTACTGTGGGCGCGGCGACTCGTGCCGGTAATCAAGATCGTGACCGCGTTTACGATCGCCCATTCGATCACGCTCTCGCTTGCCGCGCTCAACGTCATCGTAATCCCCGTCGCGATTGTGGAGCCCGCCATTGCGGCGTCGATCGTGTATGTCGCGCTGGAAAACTTCTTCACACGCAATATTGACAGCCGCTGGCGGGTCACCTTTGCATTCGGCCTTGTTCACGGCTTCGGCTTCGCGGGCGCTCTCCGGGAGATCGGCCTGCCGACGAACGCTGTCATCACCGCGCTTGCGGCCTTCAACATCGGCGTCGAGATCGGACAGGTGGCAATCGTCGCCATCGTCGTTCCGGCGCTGATCGCGCTGGATCGTCTGATGGCCGTCGACAGGGCCAAACCGGCGAGAACAGCGACTCTGGTCTATGCGCTGTCGGCGCTTATTACCGTGCTGGGCAGCTATTGGTTTCTCACGCGCGTGCTCGACGCATAGCGGAGGCCGGCTGGCGCCACGACGCAAAAGATCTCCCAGCATCCCAGCAACGAAATCGGCAGTCCCGGTGTTTGTAAGCCTTCTGGCTTGGAAAAATGTTTGCTGTAGTGGAAGGACATCCAAACATTGACGTCATGATTTTCTACGTGCTCGCGTCCACTTTACTTGCGGTAACGCTCTAATATTTTCATCGAAAGCAAATTTGACCGCCGGTCACAGTTTCGGATGACGGCCAACCGAACGCTATCGCAGCACCGTCCCGAATACGTGATCCCAAAGAGTTGTGCTGACCCCGTAGTTTCGCGTCGCGAATCGATGATGGATTCGATGGTGCCTGAGCAGCGGCACTATCAAGGTATCGGGACTGTGATGCGCGCAATGATGCACGAGCAAATACCAGGCGTACGCGACTAGCGCCCCCGCGACGAAAGCACCGCCTGCTATCAAGTAGAACAGCGCGAAGGAAATCCATATCTGCCAAAAAATTGCGAGGACCGCGCTGTCGGGATTGGCATGATGCAGCCGATGTTCGGTGGGCGCGAAACCATGCAGCACAAAGCGATGCACCAAATATTCGGCAAGCGTCCATGCGACCATGCCACCGACGAAGAGGGCAGAGTTAGAACTCATTCCGACATGCGACAGCTCGAGCATGACCATTGCGAGCAAGGACGCCACCAGCATTTCGCCAAAATAGATGATCGCGGTCATGGGCCCAACCGAGGCGTTTGTATTGATCAACGCGGCGCGCTCGCCGACAGGCGGTGCCCCGCGATAGGCCATAACCGGCCCTTCCACAAACGTGGCTTGTGGCCCCGGGCGGACTTTGAAGGAACGTCGGGTCAATGTCCGCCTTGACCTCTTCACGATACTAAACTGTCCGCGGCAACCGGCCAACCGAATCGCAACGTCCGATTGATGTTCGACTACCTTCACGACGACATCGTAAAGCAGGTGAGCCCAACCAGCTTCGATAATGCCGGCTCTGGGTTCAATGCGTTCGCACAACCAATGTGGACGATATTGGACTCTACTTCAGCAAGCGGGAATTCCTCTTGCCTACCTGACATCCCCGCAAGAACAGCGCCGCACAGCGCCGCACCCGCGATTCGATTTCTAGACGCGACGGTAGCGGCAGGCCGCCGAACATCGCGGCGCGCCGCGGCGCCGAAGCGAGCATGCCGAGCAGCATGCCGGCGGCCTCGTCGGCATCGTCGAGCTCGATCAAGCCACGCTTCATCTGTACCCGCAGCCAATCCGCCAGCGCCGCGGTGATACGCGCAATTCCGTTTCGATAGAACATTCCGGCGATGTCGGAAGAATTGCCGGTCTCCTGCAGCACCATGCGCTGCAGCGCGATCACTTCCTCGTCGAGCGTGAGTTCTGAACACGCCATCAGCGCGGCGTGAAGCGCCTGTTCGATTTCGGCGTGATCGATCCCCTGCAGATCGACACTGGCGAGCGTGCGGTCGAGCCGGTCCGACACCATGCCCTCGAACAGCGACGCCTTGTTGGGGATCAACCGATAAAGCGTCTTGGTGGAGACGCCGGCGCGGCGCGCCACTGCCTCCATGCCGGTGGCGGCAAAGCCGCTGGCGGCGAACTCGTGCCGGGCGGCCTCGTAGATGATGGCGCGGGTTTCGTCGTCGGGACGGACCTGCGGGCGGCCGCGGCCACGCCGGTCATCGGTGGGGTCCTGGTTTGCTTCGATTTCAGCCATGCTTTTACATGATACCTGTCATTCCATTGACAGTTTCTATCTGGGTTCTATTTTGGAAAATATCAAGTTTCCTTATTGGGAGCAACTGTCATGACCCAGCATTCCTCCGCATTCGAGATCGAGCGCCCGGTTCCCGTCGGCGAAGCAGTCAGGGGACTGCGGTCTGCGACACCTGATGATTCCGGCACGGCCGCGATGGCCCCCGCGCCCCTCCTGTCAAAAAAATTCAATTTCCGCAGGCTGTTAATGGCAGGTGCCGCGGTGGCGGTGCTGGCCGGTGCGGCCTGGTATGGCTTCGACTATTGGACGGTGGGCCGCTACCTCGTCTCCACCGATGACGCTTATGTGAAAGCCGACAGCACCACCGTCGCGCCCAAGGTCTCGGGCTACCTCCACGAAGTCCTCGTTGCCGACAACGAACCGGTCAGGGCCGGCCAGGTGCTGGCGCGGATCGACGCGCGCGATTTCAACGTCGCGCTGGACCAGGCCAAGGCCGACGTCGCCGCAGCGCATGCGGCGATCGCCAGCAAACAGGCGCAGCTCGGCGTTCAACAGGCGGTGATCGATGCCGCCAGGGCAACCGTCGACGTCGACACGGCGACCGTCACTTTCGCCGCGCAGGAGAACAAACGCTACACCGACCTCGCGGCGACCGGCTTTGGCAGCGTGCAGAACGCGCAGCAGGCGCAGTCGCGCAACGCCGGCGCGCAAGCCGCGATCGCGCGCGACACCGCCAACCTTGCCTCCGCTGTGAAGCAGGTCGACCTGCTCAAGGCCGAGATCGTTCAGGCCAATGCCGCACTGGCGCGCGCCCAAGCGCTGCAGAACCAGGCCGAGCTCAATCTCGAATACACCTCGATCGTCGCGCCGATCGACGGCGTCGTCGGCAACCGGAGCCTGCGCGTCGGCCAGTTCGTGCAGGCCGGCACCCAGCTGATGTCGGTGGTGCCGGTGGCCCGCGTCTACGTGGTGGCAAACTTCAAGGAAACCCAGCTGACCGACGTCCGCAAGGGCCAGGCGGTCGAGGTCGCCGTCGACACCTTCCCCGGCCAGATCGTGCATGGACATGTCGACAGCATCGCGCCGGCCAGCGGCCAGGAATTCGCGCTGCTGCCGCCGGATAACGCCACCGGCAATTTTACAAAAGTAGTACAGCGCATTCCGGTGAAGATCGCGCTCGACCCCGACGAGGGCTCAGCCGTCGAACTGCGTCCGGGGATGTCGGTGATTCCGACCGTCGAGACCAAATCGCAAGCCCGCATTCGCCAGGCCGCCGCCGCGTTGCGGGCGTCCGCCAGGGTTTCCGGAGGATAGTGTCATGACCAGTTCTGCAATCGCAGCCTCGATTCCGGCGCTCCCCGCTTCCGTCTCAATACCGGAGCGCGCCGCCGCCGATCCCAACCGCGCCAGCACGGCGGTCTGGGTTGCCGTTCTCGCGGCCATGATCGGTTCGTTCATGGCGATCCTCAACATCCAGATCACCAACGCCTCGCTGCTCAACATCGAAGGCGGCATCGGCACCGGCGTCGACAACGGCTCCTGGATCTCGACCTCGTATTTGATCGGCGAGATTGTGGTCATTCCGCTGACCGATTATCTCTCCAGGGTGTTCTCGTTCCGCCGCTACATGCTGGTCAGCGCGGCCCTGTTTGCGATCTTCTCGGTCGCCTGTGCCTTCACCCACGATCTGCCGTCGATGATCGCGATGCGCGGATTGCAGGGTTTCGCCGGCGGCGTCCTGATCCCGATGGCATTCACGCTGGTTCTGACAAAACTGCCGAAACCGCAACAGCCAGTCGGCCTGGCGATCTTCGCGCTGTCGGTGACCTTCGCGCCGGCGATCGGGCCCACCATCGGCGGCTATCTCACCGAAAATTACGGCTGGCAGACCATCTTCTTCGTCAACGTGGTGCCGACCATCGTCATGGTGACCGCGCTTTATTTCACGCTGGAGCGGCAGCCGATGCAGCTCAGGCTTCTGAAAGAGGGCGACTGGGCCGGCATCTTCACCATGGCGATCGGATTGTCCGCCTTCCAGACCGTGCTCGAGGAAGGCAACAAGGACGACTGGTTCGCCTCCCCCTTCATCCTGCGTCTCGCGCTGGTCGCACTGGTTAGCCTGACGCTATTCGTCTGGATCGAACTGACGGTTGATAAGCCCTTGATCCGGCTGCGGCTCCTGAAGCAGCGCAATTTCGGCTTCGGCACCATTTCGGTGACGCTGCTCGGATTCGCGCTGTTCGGATCGGTCTATATCCTGCCGGCCTATCTCGGTCAGGCGCAGGGCTACAATGCCGAGCAGATTGGTGGCGTGCTGGCCTGGACCGGCCTACCGCAACTGCTGCTGATTCCGCTGATCCCGAAGCTGATGCAGCGCTTCGACGCCCGTTATATCGCCATCACCGGCCTGCTGATCTTCGCCTATAGCTGCTTCATGAACACGGCGATGTCCCCCGACTATGCCGGCGACCAGCTCTGGATTCCCAACATCGTGCGCGCCATCGGCCAGGCCATGGTCCTGACCCCGCTGACCTCGGTGACGACGGGCAACACCGCGCCGCAGGACGCCGCGGCGGCATCCGGTATCAGCAACATGCTGCGCAATCTCGGCGGCGCGATCGGCACCGCGGTGCTGGCCACCGTGGTCACTAAGCGCGAGCAGTTCCACTCCAACATCATCGGCCAGTCGGTCACGCTCGGCCGCGAGGAAGTGCGCACCCGGATTGCCGAGACGACGAACTTCTTCCTGGCGCACGGCGTGCCCGATCCGGCGGCCGCCCGCCAGCAGGCCATTATCGCGCTTGGCAAGGCGGTCAAGCACCAGGCGCTGGTGATGGGTTTTAGCGACACCTTTGCGGTGATCGGCGTGGTCCTTGTCCTTGCCGCCATCGCCGTCACGCTGACGCGCAAGACAAAAGCCGGCGGCGGCGCGGCGCATTGAACGAGAACCATCATTGCGTCCATGGAGGGCGCGATGAAGCTAAATGGAACAAGGAGCACCCACATGTCCACGAACCATGCTGAGGCTCATCATCATCATCACGGGACTTCCGGCGGCTGGCCCAAAGCCTCATCCGGTTCCCGCAAGCGTTTCTGTTTGATGGCCGACCAGGCCCAAAGAATTGCGCTGCACACGACCAGCGCGCTCCCTCCAATCACTAAGACCTCGCCCAGGACAACCATCGCGGTCTCCTATTTCTTCCGTCCTAGCTTCCTTCTTCGGTGGGGATCGCTTTACCCGGTGGCAACTCCACCAGCGTCCTGGTCTTCTCCGCAGCGTCATAGACCTTGATTTGGAGCATCGGAAATTCGCCTTTCAGGGCCCGAGCCTTTTTCTCAGCGGCTTGATACGTTGGAAATATCGTCTTCATCCGGCCGTCTACTTCAAGGCCAAACCCCTCGGTCAGAACAAGGTCGGCGCGCGTGATATTTCCGGGCTGGGTCTCCTCAGGCATCGTCAGAGGCTTTTTCATGTCACCTCCTAGGTCGCTTCCTCTCCTATAACCGCTCGGAGCTCATCGCAAGGTGCGCCCTGTTCCTTGTCTTCAGCCAGCGCTTCGAGCGGTCAGACGTGATATGGCCGATCGCGGCGCTTCCTAGTGGCGGCTCTGGCGAGCTTTAATTTCGTGGTGAAACAATGCAGCCATCTTTCTGGCGCTTGAAAGAACCCGATGACGGTGACGAGAGGCGCGAGATCGATCAAGGTCAAGATTAACGAACCGCCGCTTCAAGAACAGACGATCCATGTCAGTGTGTGAGCTGCTTTGCATACTGAGGGCACTTGAAAGCGTCGAGATCATACTGGCCTCCTGAGCTAACCCGCTACTGGTGGGCGCGATCAACGTCTTCGTGCTCTTCTCATATCGCAAGAAGCCTGCTTTCGAAATTCCGGTCGGTTGCTTAAGGACATGTACGAATGACACCGCGGGTCTGGCGGCTTTGCGCGGCTGCGACGCAATTGAGCGGCTTCCCTTCCGCCCCCTCCGTATATCCCCTTAGGGTATCGACCCGCATTTTCTGACGAATGGCCGCTTCGCGCCAAGAGCAGCCGTTCGATTGACGCTTGCCGGCATCGAGGGAGACGGTAAGAGATTCTATCCCCGCGGGAGAAGCAGCCGGTCCATCCCCTTAGGGGACATTGGCGCCGCAAATTGTGTGTAGCCGCACCGCCAGGGCGGCATAGTGCCGGCCCGGGTAGACATTGCGTTTTACCTCGAAGGACGCCGGTCGTAATCCGGTTGTTGCGCCGTAGGCCTGCCTATTCGTTGCATCTTGCCGACGGCACCTAGGTGGAATTGAGAAAGACACACGCCATCTTGAGGCTTTGCGCCGCTCGTTTCCTATGAGGCCGCAGTTGCCGTCTAACGGCTCCGAACCTGCGCAGCAACAGAGCCTGCGGCGCGCAATCCCGACGAATTTATTCAATTGCTACGGCATTTTCGCATCAAATCTACGGACTTTCCGGTTTAGCTATCATCCTATTGAGCCGACCACATTTGGAGAGTGTTACATGGATGCGATCATCAACAGCTTTACCCGCGCTCTTCCTGCAATACCATCCGACAAATCTCCGTTCAAATCGATCGCGCTCTTCTGCAGCGCTGGATTGTTTGTGACGTTTCTTTTTATAATCTGCGGCGTAGACTTCGGTTTCGAGTTTTTCTGAGCCGACGTAACGCTCCGAGACTTTATCCTACGAACGGATACTGGCCGTCTCCTTTGACGGCCTTTTTTATTTTAGAGCCGCACCGACGACGCGATTATAGTGGCTCTTTGTACGGTACATTTGTCCGCTTATGGCGCGAAACTAACTTGCATCGCGAAACGCCCACCCGCAAGCGCTAGGCCGCGCGCACAGCGACGACAAACTCATCGACGCGATGACGCAAGGTTTCGGCTTCCGAAGAGAGTGTAACTGCCGTGGAAAGCATTTGGGTGGCCGTCTCGCCATTTCCGCTTGTTGCCATTTGGACTGTGGCAATATTATTCGAGACTTGATTCGTGCCGGAGGCAGCCTGCTGGATGTTGCCGGCGATCTCGCGCGTCGCCGCGCCCTGTTCCTCGATCGCGGACGAAATTGCTGCTGCGATTTCGTTCATCTCGCTGATCGTTGTTCCGGTACTGCGAAACGCTGCGACAACCGAGCCAGTCGCTCCTTGAATTGCACTGACCTGCTCAGCAATTTCTTCGGTAGCTTTTGCGGTCTGTGTTGCCAACGATTTTACTTCCGATGCCACCACGGCGAAGCCCCTGCCGGCGTCGCCGGCGCGCGCCGCCTCAATCGTCGCATTCAAGGCGAGAAGGTTTGTCTGGCTGGCGATGTTCTGAATAAGTTGAACAACCTCACCTATTTTTTGTCCAGCGGCAGACAGCGCCGCAACACTCGTGTCGGTTGCGGCCGTCTCGCTCACGGCTTTCTGAGCAATCTGCGCCGACCGGGTGACCTGTCGGCTTATCTCCTCGATGGATGCATGAAGTTCCTCGGAAGCAGCGGCCACAGTTTGCACGTTCCCTGAAGCTTCATCGGCGGCGTTAGCGACCTTGCCGGTTATTAGCGCAGTTTCTTCTACAGTGACCGAAAGTTTTTCGGCGGTGCTCTTCACCTCCCGCGCCGAGCCACCGACGGCGCGCACCACCTTGTCAATCTCGTTGCCGAAATCGCTAATTAGTGTCTCTAACGCTCTGCGGCGGCGATCTTTCGTCTCTTCCTCGATGCGGCTGCTCTGTTTGAGTTCCTGTTCTCGTTTCATGCCTTCCTGAAATACCAGCACGGCCCGAGACATCTCTCCAAGCTCATCGCCACGTTGGGTGCCTGGGACAACGACATCGCTCTCACCCTCGGCGAGCTTTCTCATCACTCGCGTCAGAGAAGCGATGGGTCGCGCGATGAACCGGATCACGGTCACCATTGACAAAGATACTGACACAGCTACGCCCACTACAGCCAACGCAATCAGCTGCAACATCTTGCTGCGGTAAAATGCATCGAGTTCGCTCTTTAACGTCGTGATCTCGGCGTTGGTCGATCTGGCGAGAGCTTCGATTTCCTTGTTTAGAGCCTGTCTATTCGCACGATTTTCATCGTTGTCACCGTACTCTCGAGCAGCAGGACCGCCGCTGGCTACGCCTCGGCGCACTGTTTCGGTCCGAAACTCTATGAATTTCTCGATATTAGCCGACGCCTTATCGGTTTCATTCTTGCGCATCTGGGGCAGAAGCTCACGCCAGGCCGCTATCAATTCTCTGACTTCATGTAGGTTCTTCAACAGCGGCTTGCCGAACTTTTCTGCTTCGGCAGCGTCGCGCGCCATATAGACACCGCGTGAGTCCATGACGACTGCATAAATCATCGAATTGATTTGCTCGCCAACAAAAGAACGCTGCGAGGCATTCTGCATTTCGCCGACCCGCAAATTGTAATTTGTCAGCGCCAGCAAGGCCAGGACGGCAATAATAATAGAAACGACGGATAGCAGGCCGACGATGGTGTATATCTTCGTCCCTATGCGGAAGTTCGTTAGCTTGTGAAAAAGCATGGGTCGGGCTCGCGGTTCAAGGAAATGGACAGTTCGCCAGAGAGTGTGGATCCTGAGGTTAGTTTAGGGATAATTCGATTAAGAATCGTTAGGCTGAGTGTGCGTGCCGCTGTGGTCCGGGGCGCGGTCGTTAGTCAGGAATACTCAGATAGCGACACCACTATTCAAATAGTGACAGTGCGGCGAGCGTTCCCAGCAAACGGTTGGAAGGCGTCTGCGCGCGAGTCGCAGCTATGATTTCCCGTTTTACGTTTTAGTTGGGCAAGAAGGGAAAGAGCTCCGATGGAATATAGAAACGTCAGTTTCGAGGTCGACGTCTTGGGTGTGGACACGTGGCGCTGGACCCTTTTGCCCAGAACGCCATGGGACCTGACCTTTGTTGGGCAGGTGCGAGCGACCCACGAACAGGCTATTGCCCACTGCAAGGCTGAGATTGATGCGATGTTAGCGAGGGAAAGCGAGGAATCGAGCGGCTAGGGCTTTTGTCTAGCCAACTTGTAACTTCGAAGGTCCACCACTGCGTGGACTAGGCGGGATTCGCGATGGGCAGCATCGCTTGGAGTGATCTAAACCCGGACATGGCACGGATAGCGCGTTGCGGTCGAGATTGACCCACAAGCGACATCGGCTGCGCACTGCGGATATGGCTTTGACGCGTGTTTCAGCCCCTTATAAAAATTGAATATCGCTGGGCTGACGGGCGACTTGAGTGGCTACCGGAACTGGCCGCAGATATGGTGCGCAGGTCCCGCACCGCCACCGCGCTCGAACAACTCGGCTGGAAACGGCAGCCTCAAAGCTGGGATGGGAAGCGATATTGGGCAAAGGGCTGACATCCCGCGATTTCCGGGCACGCCGCTTTTACCCGCCAATGCGCCAAGATTGGACTACGCCGATATCGGAGCAAATCTAGATTGCCTACGAAGAAAGAAACGGCTCATAATAATACTGCATAAGAAAGCGAAGAAAATCCAAGTTAGTGGGAGGAGCGCTGCCATGCAAGGAAAACGCACGTTACTTTCGTCACTAGGTGCCGCCGCTTTTCTGGCCGCTGTCGGTTTTAATTGCTTCCGCCGCCCCCTACCTGATCGTTGGCAATGATGAAAAACTGCTGTGGGATGACAAGGGGGCTCCGGTAATTCAC
Source organism: uncultured Alphaproteobacteria bacterium (assembly GCA_963831585.1). Taxonomy (GTDB): domain Bacteria; phylum Pseudomonadota; class Alphaproteobacteria; order Rhizobiales; family Xanthobacteraceae; genus Bradyrhizobium. The sequence continues at coordinate 24,697 of CAWHRA010000017.1, forward strand.
CCAGCCCGAAAAGACACGGTAGAGATCCTCGATCTCGCCAACCCGGAAAATCCAAAAGTCATCGCCACCCTGCCGTTGAAAAACTCGGTTATCGGACCTCCGGTTAATCTTGCCCCCACCAATTCGATTGCGCTGGTGGCGGACTCGATCGACGTCACGCAAGATGGCGACAAGCTCAAGATGGGTCCTGACAACAAGGTCTACGTCATCGATCTCAAGGCTAATCCGCCGAAACTCGCAAGCACCCTCACCCTCGGTAAGCAGCCCTCCGGCTTAAGCTTCAATGCGGAAGGCAATCTTGCCCTCGTCACCAATCGCGCCGACAAGTCGGTCAGTGTGCTGTCGATTAAGGGTACCGACGTTAAAGTTATCGACACCATCGATATGGGCGGCATTGTTTCGCAAGCGGTGTTCACACCCGACGGCAAGCACGCACTGGTGACCAAGTTCAACGACCACAAGGTTTCCTTGCTTGACGTCAATGGCGATAAGGTGACCTACAGTAAACTCGATTTGCCGACCGGCCTATGCCCGTACAATGTCGTCGTGGCGCCAAGCGGCAAAATTGCGCTTACAGCGGACAACGGCAACGCTGGCAATTCCGACGGTAGCGTCGACACCGTGAGCGTGGTCGATCTCGAGCTCAATCCACCGCGTATTACTAATCGGGTCGTGGTAGGTGATGGGCCAGAGGGGTTGGCCATTTCGCCCAAGGGCGATGTTGCGGTGGCGATGATCCTCGCCGGCTCCAACAACAAGAGCGCATACTTTTATCACCGCAATGGTAGCGCTTCGGTGCTGAGCATCTCTGACAAGAAGGTAACTGTCAATCGGCGCTCAAATTTGACCCCGTATCGGCGTCCAATTTTGACCCCTTTGAGCGGCGGGTTTTGACGGTAGCGCTCGCCTCGTCGGAGCTGGCCGGGGTTGCGGAGACGTGGCGAGCGCGGGCTGTGTAATCGTCGTCGCGGCTTTTGAAGCGCCAACTGTCGTTGCCAGTTTCGACGATGTCGCAATGGTGGGTCAGGCGGTCGAGCAGCGCGGTCGTCATCTTGGCATCGCCGAACACGCTGGGCCATTCGCCGAACGCGAGATTGGTGGTGACGACGATGGAGGTGCGCTCGTAAAGCCGGCTGACGAGATGGAACAGCAACTGGCCGCCGGATTGGGCGAACGGCAGATAGCCGAGTTCGTCGAGGACGATGAAGTCCATCCTGGTCAAATGCTCGGCGATACGACCCTGCCGTCCGTTGCGGGTCTCGATCTCCAGGCGGTTGACGAGGTCGACGACGTTGTAGAAGCGACCGCGGGCCCCGGATCGGATGCAGCTTCTGGCAATGGCGATGGCCAGATGGGTCTTGCCGGTGCCGGTCCCGCCGACCAGCACGGCATTGCGTTGCTGGGCGATGAAGCCACCGCCGGCGAGATCATTGACCAGCGTCTGGTTGATGGGGGTGCCCTCGAACTGGAAGTCCTCAAGGTCCTTGGCCAGCGGCAGCTTGGCGATGGTGAGCTGGTATTTGATCGAGCGGGCCTGCTTCTCGTTGATCTCGGCGTTGAGCAGGTCGCCGACAATGCGCTGGGGTTCGTGCTGGCGTTTGACTGCGGTCGCCATGATCTCGTCGAAGGCGGCCTTCATGCCGTAGAGCTTGAGCTCACCCATGAGGTCGAACAGTTGAGTACGTTCCATCAGATAGTTCTCCTGAGGTTGTCGTAACGGGCACAGTCGGCGATCGGGGCATGGCGCAATGTCAGTGCAGCCGGTGTGAGGATGTTGGCTGGCGGTGCAGGATCACGCTGGCGGGCCAGGATGTTGAGCACGACATCGGCGGAATGGACGCCGTGAGCGATCGCCTCGGCGCAGGCTGCCTCGACGGCCGGCAAACCGTCGGTCAGAACCGCGTTGAGGATGTCGACCATCTGCCGATTGCCGTCGTCGGCGCCGGCGAGCTTGCGCCGTACACGTTCAATTGCTGCCGGCAGTACCCAGTCCTTGAAGGGAGCGCCGTTGCGCAAGGCGCCAGGCTTGCGAGCCAGCACCGGCACGTAATGCCAGGGATCGTAGGTCGTCTCGCCGCGGCCGAATGAGCGCGGATGCTCGGCAACGATGCGCCCGTCCTGGCGGATCACGATGCGGTCGGCATAGGCATGAACCTCGACCGGCCGCCCAACGGCGCTGGCCGTGACCGAGTACTTGTTGTTGTCGAAGCGCACCAGGCAGGTCTTCGAGACCGATGCCGGCACCGCGTGGAATCCGTCGAACCGGCCGGCATAGGGAACGAGGTTCGGCCGTTCGGCTTCGAACACCTCCCAGACCGTCTGTTCGGCTAGTTCCGGATGCCGGTGCGCCTTCGCGTAGGCGATGCACTTGTCCAGCAGCCAGGCGTTCAACTCGTCGAGGGCTTTGAACCGCAGCCGTGGCGTGAAGAATCGTTCGCGGACCAGCCCGACCTGATTCTCGACCTGGCCCTTCTCCCAGCCCGACGCCGGCGTGCAGGCAACCGGATCGACGAGATAGTGGCTGCACATCTGCAGGAAGCGGCGATTGTAGAGACGTCCTTTGCCGACGAAGATCGTCTCCACCGCCGTCTTCATGTTGTCGTAGATGCCGCGCCCACAGGTGCCCTTGAACAGGGCGAACGCTCGGTCGTGGGCGTCGAACACCATCTCCTGCGTCTCGCGTGGATAAGCCCGCACAAACAGCATGCGGCTGTGGCAGAGCCGGACATGGGCGGCCTTCACCATTACCGTCACGCCATTGAGCAGGACGACCTCATGGCTCCAGTCGAACTGGTAGGCTTCCCCCGGTGCAAAGCTCAGCGGGACGTAGGCCGCAGCCGTCGATTGTCCGCGTTCTTTGCTCCACCGTCTGGCGTAACGCCGCACGGCATCGTAGCCGCCGTCATAGCCACGCCCGCGCAGTTCTTCGAAGATCCGGATCAATGTCAGCTGTTCACGAGCGGATTTGGCCGCATTCGCCGCCAGCAATCCGTCGAGCTCTGCTGCCCATCGTCCCAGCTTCGGGCGCGGCTGCACAACACGCTCGTACTCGAATGAGGTCTCTCCCGACCTCAGCACCTTCCGGACCGTGTTCCGCGACACCTTCAGGTCACGAGCGATCTCCTTGATCGTCTTGCCCTTGATGAAGTGCTCGCGCCGTATCCGCGCAATCGTCTCCACGATCAGCATCCCCGACCACCTGCTTCGTTACAAAGCAGGCAGCGCAACAGACCAATCTACAGGGGGTCAATTTTGGACGCCGATCCCCCGGCTCAGGGGGTCAATATTGCAAGCCGAATGACAACATAGGACAACGCCAAGCCAAAAAGTCATCGCGCGCTTCAGATTGCCTCGAGAGTGATTTTCAAGTTTTGATCTGCCGGACTGGAACCTTCCTTAGACCCGTTAATTAAAATGATGCAGGGTACTGAGGAGCACAGCATGAATGGTCTCATTTATCTGGTCGGCTTGGTTGTCGTTGTAGGGATTATCTTGTCATTCTTTGGCCTTCGATAAGCGCATTCGGACAAATCCTCTGGGGCATCGTTCCCGTACGAGCGCCTTGGCGGTAACGGCGCCCTCGCTGCTTTATTGTAACCGCGGGAATTTATATCCCGAACTGAAGTGGGGCAGGCCGATAACCAGTACAAATCGCTCACTCTCGGAGAAGACTAATGAAACGTCTGCTACTTTGCACCGCCATTTGCGGGCTTGCCCTGTCGCCTGCTGCCCAAGCTAAGGGCTGCATAAAGGGCGCGATAGTTGGCGGGATCGCGGGTCACATGGCGGGACACGGAAAAGTCGGCGCAGCTGCTGGATGTGCCATTGGTCACCACGAAGCCAACAAGCCTCAGGCCGGCGCAAATAATTCCGCGCAGCAAAAATAGGGTTCGGTTCTATCGTGTCCATTCATTCGTAAAGGATGCGCCGAATCCCGTCCCTTGGTTGACTGAGTGAAAGGTCCGGATGCTGACGCCATGAGCGATGAGGTCCAGCAGCCGCCGCTAATCTACGAAGGTTTAGATCCACTCTCTGAGCCTAGGTCCGCAGTAGCGGAAGCCTCGGAAGTGCCGCTAATCGTTAACTCAGCTTCTCTGAAGCCAGGAATGGGCTAGTCGCGTCATGTCGACCGGCGCCGCTCACTTCCGGTCCTCCCCGCCGCTTCTTGCAACTCGTGACCGGACAATACATGTGGGCGTGAAGTAGTATTCAAACGGCGTCCATTTTACGTATGAGGGCCGAACCTTCTCAAGGTTAGGGCCGACGGCAAATAGCTGTTGAACTAAAACTAGAATCGCCGTTTGAGATCGAAGGGGGGAGTTGAAGGGGAGCGGAAGTCAGCAGCCGCTGTATTTGAGCTGCTGCCGGTTTCGCCCGCTCGGCGTCAACGCTGGCCGTCAATGAAGGCGACCTGAGTGCCTTTGGCCACGCGGTCGGCGACGCGTTCGGCGTCCCAATTCGTCAGTCGGACGCAGCCGTGCGACTCCGCCTTGGAAACCTTCCCCGGCAAAGGTGTGCCATGGATGCCGTAACCCTCGGCCGAGAGGTTAATCCACACCGTGCCGACCGGGTTGTTCGGACCGGGTCTGATTGTGAAGGGCTTGCGTGAGTGAACGCCCTTGAAGTGGTAATGGGGATTGTAGCGGTAGGTCGGATTGCGACTGACCTCGGTCACCTTCAGGCTTCCAGAGGGTGAAGGCTTCTCTTCGCTTCCGACCGTCGCAGGGTAAAAGCCGATCAAAGCATTCGTCTTGTCGAAAAGCTTGACGGTTTGCCGGCTCTTGTCGACCTCGACCCTATCGGCCTTGGCGGGATCCCCCGTCTGTCCGCCGCTTATATCGACGACGATGATCTTGTCTCCCGGGCGATCGAAATGCTGGCCCGGGTTCAGGGCCGAGAGGAGTGACTCACTCATGTGGAATTTCTCGGCAAGCGCCTCTCGCGGGCCGGTAAAGCCCAGCTTCGGAATGTCCTTCATGTCTTCCATCCTGGAAGGCAGCTTCTGCAGGAACGGTCCGGAGACATCCTTTTCCGTTATGGAGTAGTCGGCGAGCACGGGCCGATCGTCCGCGACCAGCTTCTTCCAGACTTCGCCGGTCACCACGTCTGAACCGGGCAACTGCTGGAATTCTGCGTATGCGCGCAGAGCCTTCTTGGCATTTTCTCCGAGCTTGCCGTCGATCTCGCCTGGGGAGAAGTGCGCACGATCCAGAAGCACCTGGAAGCGAATGCCGAACGGCGTCGCTTTCTCGTTCGACAAAGCCTTCACCGATGGTTCGGCGGAGTTGACCGCGTCCGGCTTCATCTCCGCGCCCGACGCCGAATTCGCCGAAAGCGAGAAGACGAAGCCGATGCACACTCGCTTCGCGAGGAGCGCCATGCCGAGAGTCCGTTTCTGTGCCAACCGAGCGAGAACGTTCGACGGTGTGTCAAGTTCCTAAGTCCGGAACGTACCACAGATTTTTCCCGGTCATTCGCAAGGCTTCGTCACTGAAATTGGACACGCCTGCGGATCCCCCAACGCGCCAAGCGTCGGAGTCAACCGCTCAATGCTGGTCCCGTCGATTATTTGCCGGTAATTGCTCTCATACGCTCGCGCCATGCGATGCGCTGAGAAGCGCTCTTCGAAGCGCTTCCGCACCTTTCTTCTGTCCAATCGCGCGAGTTGCTTGACCGCGTCGACGGCCTCTTCCTCGCTCTCGACGATGAAGCCGGTCACGCTATCGTCGATCACCTCCGGCACAGAACCTGAGCGATAGGCAATAACGGGCGTTCCGCACGCCATTGCTTCAATCATGACCAACCCGAACGGTTCCGGCCAGTCGATTGGGAACAGCAGGGCGGCGGCCTGGGCGAGAAATCCCTGTTTGGTCGTATCGTTGACCTCCCCGATGAGCCGGACGTCCTCGCCATCGATTAGGGGCTCAAGATGCTTCTTGAAGTACGCGGTTTCGGCGCGCGGTATTTTGGCGGCGATGCGCAAGGGCATCCGGGCGGCGCGTGCGATGCGAATGGCTTTTTCGGGCCCCTTCTCGGCCGTGAGGCGACCGAGAAAAGCCAGGTATGATCCTTTGCCGTAAGATGGCCGAAACAGGTTCGTGGGCAGCCCGTGCTGGACCGTGCCACACCAATTCGCGTCCGGAAGCGGTAGGCGCTGATTGTCGGAGATCGACACGAAGCTGGCTTCGGGAAATTCCCGGATTACATCCGGTAGTCCCGGCAGGTCGAGCCGACCATGCATCGTCGTGAGATGCGGCACACCCAGTCGACGCAGCAGCGGGAGATGCAGCCAGTCGATGTGGGCATGTATGACGTCGAAATCCTTTGCCCGCTGCGAAATCGCTTCAAGCAAGAGAGCGGTGGCAGCCATCGGGTCGGTCCGCTGCCGCCCAAGGCGCAGCGCGTGAGGCCACACCGCGTGAAGCCTGCCGCGTGTCCGCGAATCGCCGCTCGCAAAAAGAGTGACCGCGTGACCGAGTTCGACTAGTTCATCGACCAGCCATGCTACCACCCGCTCCGTGCCGCCGTAGAGCTTGGGAGGCACGCTCTCAGCTAAAGGCGCGATTTGGGCGATACGCATGAAGACCTGCAGAATGAGCGATGGGTACCGATGACGGGCTGATCCTTGTTCCTATGACCGCTTGAGAAACCCGAGCGAAGGCTCACCCACTTATAGATTGCGCCGCGAAGGGGCGAGCAACGTCCAATCAGGCCTCGCGCGATCAGTAGCTCCATCCCCTTCACCATTCGTCCTCGGGAAGCCGGTCGAGATAAGCAAGTCCGGAACACGCGAGTTCATCAGTCCCGCTTTGGCTGGTCCCCAACCTCCCGTGCAAATGCCGCTCCAGTAGACATCGTCGGCCGTCCGCAACGTCGACGTCGCGATGCGTCGCCAGGTAGACGGTCCAAGCCGTGTCGACCGCCTTTCGTAGGGGACCATCATCGACCATTTCTAGCTCCACCAAGAGTGACCGCTGGACTGCAACTCACGCTGTCCTCGGAAGTTTCCTATTTTTCCCGACGCATCCAAGTTTCTCAAAGTGAAAAAGTTCTCGTCTCCGGGCGAGGTGGAACCTTGTCGGTCGGGAGCTCGTTCTCCTAGTAGCGAAGCCGGATCGACTGAAGACAGATGGTCAAGGACAAGGCCGCAGAATTGGCATCAAAGAAGTTACCCGTCGAGCGGCCCCGGGTAGGCCCCTTCCTCGCCCTGCTCGCTCTCGCCGTTGCGACGGAATTCATTTTGCCGCGCAGCAAGGACACCGAGGAACAGGAGGCAAGATTAGAAACGACAGGAGCCTGCGCCGATGCTCGCGGCCGAGACGCGACCACACCCTCGCAGATCTCCTCGCTCGGCTGGAGGGATACCTTCCCCTTTTTGGTTGCCGAGACGCGAGTGTCCGCAACAACAAGCGGGTAATTCGAATTTATTCCCACTGCGCCCCTGTGGTGCAGAAAAATAACACGTGAGACCAATTGTGCCGTGCGCTGCAGGTATTCTCGACAGGGGTTGATGCGAGTGGTAGGAAACCCAAGGCGTTTCGGGGAAAATCATGCGACGGCGGCTGGAAGTATTCATTCCAATCGTGCTGCTCTCGATATTGGTGCAATTGTTTGCGCCGATCGTGGCGTTTCGCATGGTCGCTTTCGCTGCCTCCGATCCCGTGCTGGCAGCCTCGATTTGCCACGACAGCGCGGCTTCCACGGATACGCAGACGCCACCGGCGAACACTCAGCACGATCATGGATATTGCTGCATGCTTTGCGCGGCCGGTCACGGCGCCGCCGCTTCCGTCGATCCGCCACCGTTCATTTTTGTAAGCCTGCAGCGTCTCTACCAGCGCGTCTCATGGTTGGAAGCTGCAGAGGCGATGCCGATTCTGCGGGTTGGCTCGAACACCCAGGCGCGCGCGCCACCGCAGTTGACGTGAACTTGGCGGCCATCGGCCGCCCTCAGGCGTTCGCGACTTGAAATTTGCGGAGAATTTTCATGTCTATCCGTCTTTGGCGTGCGGGCCTGCCAGGGCTTGCGATCATGCTCGTCCCCTTCAATCAAAGCGTCGCTCACGAAATCGTCGGCAATCGCTTTTTCCCGGCCACGCTCTCGATTGACGACCCCGGCGTCAATGATGAGCTGTCGCTTCCCACTGTCGACAGTTTCAACACCGGCGACGTTCCGCCGGTCCGACAGCGCGACATCTCCGCCGAGTTCTCCAAGCGGATCACCGAAGATTTTGCGATATCGTTTGGCACGACCTATACCTTCCTCGGCCCGATCGATCCGACGGCGGCTGGGGCCAACGGCTTCCAAAACCTCGAAACGACGTTCAAGTATCGGGTCTACAAGAACCCCGAGCATGAGTTCGTGTTCTCGGCCGGGCTCACCGTCGAGTGGGGCGGCACTGGTGCGGCAAGCGTCGGTGCTGATCCCTTCAACACCTACACACCGACGATCTATTTCGGCAAAGGGCTCGGCGATCTTCCGGACACGCTGTCCTGGATCAGACCGGTCGCGATCACCGGCCAGGTCGGCTATGCGATCCCTGCAAGGAACTTCACGACGACCTTCTCCATCGATCCCGATACCGGCGAGCTGACCTCAGATACTGAATTCCATCCGCGCGTGCTGCAGTGGGGCGGAACGCTTCAATACAGCATGCCTTATCTGAAATCCGCAGTGATGGATCTTGGCCTGCCGGATTTCATCAATCACCTGATTCCGCTGGTCGAGGCCAATCTGCAGACGCCGGTGTCGAACACCTTGACCTCGGGAACGTTGACTACGGGCACCATCCAGCCCGGCGTGATCTGGGTCGGCAATTATTTCCAGGTCGGTGTCGAGGCGCTGATCCCGATCAACCGGCAAAGCGGCAGCAATGTCGGGGTGGTCGCGCAACTGCATCTTTACCTCGACGACATCGATCCGCGCGGCATCGGCAAGCCGCTGTTCGGCGGCCCCGTTCAACCAGCCAGCCCCTTTCCAAGGTAATTGAATCATGCGGCGTTTATCTCTGATTTCGATCGTTCCGCTCTTGCTTGTGCTTGAAACTGGCGCAGCCCATGCGCACGCGTTCCTCGACCATGCCGACCCGCGCGTCGGCAACAAGGTCGCAACGCCTCCGCACGAGGTGACGCTGTGGTTCACGCAAAAGCTGGAGCCGGCCTTCAGCAGCGTCACCGTGACCAACGCCGCCGGACAGCGGGTCGATACCGGCAAGGCCCGGGTTAGCGGCACTCAAATGTCGGTGTCGTTGCGGCCGGGAGGCACCGGTACGTATCACGTGAACTGGCGCGTGCTCTCGGTGGACACCCATACGACCAATGGGAATTTCACGTTCCAGGTCGGGCAGTGAGGCTTTGCGGGAGCGAAAGATGAGCTGGTTCGGGGCCGAGATTGACGGCCCGATGGTCGTGACGCGGATGATCCAATTCGCCGCCGCAGCGTCCGCGGCGGGAGCCTTGATTTTCCGCGGGCTGGTCGCGGGACCGGCCTTGCGCGGGGCGCCGTCGGCGGCCCCACTCGTGGATAAGCAGGTCCACGCGGTGGCCTGGCTCGGGCTCGCCGTCACCGTCGTCTCCGGACTGACCTGGGTGCTGTTGCTGACGATGTCATTGAGTGACGAGAGCCTTGGCGAAGCGGTGATGTCAGGGGCGCTGCGGGACGTACTCAACTTGACGCAATTTGGATTGGTGTCGCAGGTCCGCTTGGCGCTCGCGATCGTGCTGGCGATTTGTCTGACCTTCGAAGGCTCGGCTTTGGGGCGCCGGCTCGCGCTCGCGGCGGCGGTGTGCCTTATCGCATCCATCGCCTGGACCGGACATGCCGCCTCTACTCCCTACCAATTGGGGTATCTGCATCTCGCCAGCGACGCGCTACACGGAGCTGCCTTCGATTTTGGGGGGTGGTCCGCTTACCCTTCGATAACGGCCCTCTCGATCAATCCCGGGACCGACGTGACGGGCCACATTCGGACGTGGCGTCGTATCCCGGCACCACCATTGGAATTACCAAGGATCAAGCTGAGGCAGCCATCAGAGCCGTCACCCGGCTGAGGATCAGCGGATCGCGCAACGCACTGGGCGGCTTAACGAGGTGGGTTACCTCGCTCATGATCTGATGCACCGTGGCATCTTCGGCCGCGACCCGCTGCAGCGCCGAGTTAAATCTTATACGCTGGTGAAAATCACTCGGGCGCTGCCCGCGCGTCTTTTCGTAAATGAAGTCGCTTTCGGCCACTGCCCACGGCGCGGCGAGGAAGTCTTGAACGGCCGCGAAGAAAGACCGCGCAAGGCCCTTGAGCGGTTCGGCATCAGAAATTCGTGCGTCGATAAGCCGCCTCAAAGCGCCTGCTTCCTGCGCGGCGATACTCATTCCCTGGCCGAATGCCGGATTGAATCGGCAGATCACATCGCCGAGCGGCAGCAGATAGTCCGGAAAACGGTCAAGCGCATCAAAGCGTCGGCGAATGCTTGATGGAAAGGCGAATCGGTAAGATTCGGCCGACAGACACGGCACCGTCAATCGCGTCATGGATCGTCTGCGTTCGCAACGTCCTGGCAAATGCGACAAAATCCCCAACGTTTTCCGGCACGCTTCCACCATCCATGTGGGTAAGATTGACTTGCCAGCAATTGTTCTCGACCGGAACAAGCAACCCGCCGCGGCCGCTCTGGGACAACGGCCGGTGGAGCACCGCGCGCCAGTCGCGGGGCGCGGAAGGTGGAATCTGGAACATGGCGGTTGCATAATTTAGATCGATGCCGATCTCCGTTTCTAGCGGTCTTGGCAAGCCTATCTTGTCCAGCAATGCGAGGGTCAACGCGCCGCGCGACGATGCGTCGACGATGAAGTCGGCCGCGAGCTCGTTGCCTCGCCCGTCCGCATCGTCGTAACGAACCCCCGTGACCGCGCTTCGGTCGGGTGATTTTAGGAATTGCGTGACCCGGCAATGCGATTTCAGTGCAATATTGCTCTGCTTTTCGATTCTGCGCCTCGCCACGAATTCCAGGAGGGGCCGCGTCATGGACAGAAAATCGAAGCCGAGATCGCGCCGCGGAAACGGATCGAAGCCTGGCAATTCGAGCAGAGCTTGAGAGCCGACCCGCACTCGAACGGCCCCTGCGCGCTCAAGTTCTGTTTCAAGTTCCGGGAAAAAATCGACAAGCGCGTCGAGGCCGCCTCTGAGGAGCACATGAATTTGCCGCGCCTGTGGGGTGCCGGTGCGTGCGATCGGCTCGGAAGGCAAGTCATCACGATCAAGCACGGTCACTATTCCGAAGTATGACGACAAAGCCTTCGCAGCGACGAGGCCGGCAATGCCAGCTCCAACCACTATCGCGTGTCGGCCGAGTATTTTTGGCATTGCGATTGCCGGTCCATGAAAATGGCGCTGAGCGTTCGTAGGCCGTTGACCCCAGTTCAACCGTTCCGGAGTTTTCTACGATCCACCCGGACTAAAGGTCTTGGACCCGAGGGAACACCGGCTTGGACTAAAGTGCCCTGGCTTGGTAGAACCGTGTTTGGCGAAACCGTCCATGCCGGCCTTTGGAAGAGGATGGCTGATGGCAACTTCGACACCGAACTACACCGTTGCTCGGTTCTCGACCGCCGCCTTGCCGGAGCAGGGGCGCGGCAGGGCGATGGACGAGTTGCATGAGCGCGGCCTGCTGGGGTTCAAATTCGCGCCCTATGGCGAAGCCCTGCCGCACGTCGATTTTGTTAATCGCAGCATGCCCGGGCTCCGTATCCTTACGGCGACCTATGCTGGTGTCCGCCGCGAGGCCGTGCCGGACAAGACCGGCCAGCAAGGTAGCGGCCATCTCTATCTTTGCATGACCCTGGCCGGGACCAGCGTAGTGAGCTGGCGCGCCCGGGAGATGGTTCTGAGTGATGGGGATGCAGTACTGATGACCAGCGAAGAGGCCGCCTGGACCCTTGCCTCGCCGTCCACTGTGAACATCGCCGGAGTGCGGCTGCCGCCGTCTGCACTTGCGCCGCTTGTTCCCAAGCTCGACGATGCGGTCATGCGCCGAATCCCGAGGAATGCAAGCGGCCTGAAATTGCTGAGAAAGTACCTTGACGTCCTAGCCGACAGTGAGGCGCTGGCGGCGCCCACCTCGCAACGCCTCATCATCAGCCACATTTACGACCTCGCCGCATTGGCGCTCGGGGCGACAAGCGACGGCAATGGGCTAGCCGAGACCGGCAGCGTGCGCGCGGTGCGGCTGGCGGCGATCAAGGTCGACATCGTCGCCAACCTGCATGACGGCAATCTGAGTGCCACGATGATTGCGACGCGCCATCGCGTGACGGTGCGCTATCTGCACAAGCTGTTCGAGAGCGAAGGCATCACCTACTCGGAATTCGTGCTCGGCCAACGGCTCACGCGGGCCTACGGTATCTTGAAAAATCCGCTCCACGCGCGCCGCGCGATCAGCACGATGGCCTTCGAACTCGGGTTCAACGACCTGTCGTACTTCAACAGGGCGTTTCGCCGTCGCTACAATGCGACCCCATCCGATGTTAGGAATGGCGCGGGACGAGATTAGTTGCACAATGGTCAATTCGCGCGCTTCACGTCCAACCGATACCCTCTGCCTGTCGCCTTCCTGCGTCCGATCTGCAAAGAACCGGCACAACCGCCACAGCTCCTGCGTCCTAGCTTCGCTCGATCTGGCGCCACGTGACGCACTCGCGGTCACCAACAATTCGGCATATCGACCGCAACGAACCTGCGCGGAATCTGCTGCTGGGTGCTCTGTTTGTTCTTTTGTCCGATCTCAGCTTAGCGAAGGATGGCGCAGGGACGTGAGGAGGAGACAGCCGACCGAGCGATGGCAGGATAAAAGGCGCAAGGTGCGCCGCGGTTGATCGTCAGACAGTGCAGAAGCTTATCCCAATTTTTCTGGCTTAGCCGCACATTGCAAGAATAGGGGTTCTCCTTTGCGCTCAACAGGTCAGCACAATGTGTGTTGCCGAGATATCAGCGCCGTATCGAGCCGATGCCGGACCACCCGACGCCCGTCAAGGCTCGCGGCTCGCGCGCCCGGCTCCGCCGGCTGACGGCCTTGACGGGCCTCGTCTGTCCCGGCGTTTGACCGCCACGCGCTGATGGCTCAGCGCGAGCGATATGCCGCTCCTTATCGAAATGACTCGGCGGACAAATTTGTGCCGCTCTCTCGATGGAGTCTGCTTGCCGCAGGGGCGACATGGCTCATCATCAAAAATCCCGGCCGAGACGAACGCGGTCATTGGGTCCGTTGCCCGACGACCTCTACGACCATTCGCGGCCACCAGTTCGACGAAGGGGCCGCCCGGCAAGGAAAAAACGATCTGACTGGACCGTGACCGACGACTGGCCTGAGGAAGTGCCGATCACCGAGGCCGAGATCGAGGTGTTCGAGGCCTGGTTCGGCGATCTGTTCGACGAATTGTTTTCGAGCCGCCACTGACCCCTTTGCTTTGGAGATCGCCATGACGACGCCGGTTCGCGCTGCCCTCTACCTGCGAGTCTCGACCGGCCGGCAAGCCGAGAACGATCTTTCCATCCCCGACCAGCGCCGCCAGGCCAAGGCCTATTGCGCGTCGCGCGGATGGGAGATCGTCGCTGACTATGTCGAGCCCGGTTTGTCCGCCACCGATGACCGAAGGCCGGAATTCCAGCGCATGATCGACGCGGCGACCACCAAGCCGTCGGCGTTCGATGTGATCCTGGTCCACAGCTTTAGCCGCTTCTTCCGCGACCAGTTTCAGCTCGAGTTCTACGTCCGCCGGCTCGCCAAGGCCGGCGTACGGTTGGTCTCGATCACCCAGGCGCTCGGCGACGATCCCATGAGCAATATGATCCGCCAGATCATGGCGCTGTTCGACGAGTACCAGTCCAAGGAGAACGCCAAGCACACGCTTAGGGCCATGAAGGAGAACGCCCGGCAGGGCTTCTGGAATGGTGCGCTACCGCCGATCGGCTACCGGATCGTGGAAGCATCCGAGCAGCGGGGACACCGCACCAAGAAGACCTTGGAGATCGACCCCGTTCAGGCCGAGACCGTGCGCCTGATCTTCCGCCTCGCCCGCGAAGGCAACGGAAGCTCGGGGCCGATGGGTATCAAATCCATCGCCACCCACCTGAACGCCGTCGGCATCCGGACCCGCGACGGCGGAAAGTGGGGCATTGATGCGGTCCACAAGGTGCTGACCCGGACGACCTACATTGGCCTGCACCGTTTCAATACCAAGTTCTGGAAGACCCGCGAGCGCAAGGCGGAGACTGAAATCGTGGAAATGGCGGTGCCAGCAATCGTCGACAAGGATGAATTTGAGGTCGTCCAAATGCTGCTCAAGAGCCGAAGCCCGGCGATGACGCCACCAAGAGTCGTCAGCGGCCCCACGCTCCTTACCGGCATCTGCTTCTGCGCTGCTTGCGGTGGAGCGATGACCCTGCGGACCGGAAAGAGCGGCCGTTACCGCTACTACACTTGTTGCACGAAAGCCCGGCAAGGGGAGACCGGCTGTCCCGGTCGTACCGTCCCGATGGAAAAGCTCGACAACCTGGTCGCGGAGTACATCGAGCAGCGCTTGTTACAGCCCAGGCGTCTTGAGCAGATTTTGTCGCACGTACTCGATCGCCGCACCGAGCGCGCCGAAAGACGAAGGACGCACATTGCCGACCTACGTAAGCGCGCGGCCGAGGCGGATGCTAAACTCAAGCGACTCTACGACGCCATCGAGAACGGCATCGCCGATCTAGCCGACCCCATGCTGAAGGACCGCATCGCTGAACTGAAGGCCACGCGTGACCAGGCCCGCCTTGACGCAGAGCGGGCCGAGGAAGCGATTGATCGCGCCGGTCCGACCATCACGCCACAGACCCTCAAGACGTTTGCCAGGACCGCCCGCAAGCGCATGCGGGTCGATGGCGGAGGCTACCGCCGAGATCACCTTCGCGCGCTCGCCCAACGGGTCGAAGTCGACCAGAAAGAGCTGCGCATCATGGGATCGAAAAGCGCGCTTCTGCGCACGCTCGTCGCCGCGGAAAGCGCAAAAACGGCGGGTTTTGGCGTGCCCAGTTCTGTACCGAAGTGGCGCGCCCGAAGAGATTCGAACTCCTGACCCCCAAATTCGTAGTCTCACGCTGAGAGAGCGCGGCAGGTGACGCGCTGTGAGCCTAGCGCTCGCCATCAGCCAGCGATCACAATGGAGTCATCTCGGTCTCAGTCAAACGTTGGCGCACGGTGGTAGCTACGTGGTAGCTAAGGCGCTCCACTAAATCGAGGATTTTTTTGCTAACTGTCTGATGCTCTTGGTACAGTTGGGTGGGCTCGAACCACCGACCTCCTGTTCCACAGACAGGCGCTCTAACCAACTGAGCTACAACTGCATCCTTCCGCGCCCCCGAAAAAGGGGGGTACCGAACGGGGCGGAAACTAGGTGCAACGCCGGTCTTTGGCAAGGCCGACGGGGCCCTCCATCGCGCGATCCGCGGCCATTGGTAGATGGCAAAAAACAGGAGGCCCGGGCGGTCGGCCCGGGCCTCCTGGCGGAACGATGATCGATCAGGCGGCCGGCTTGAACAGTTTCGATGCGTTGGTCTTGATCGGCTCGACGGTCTCGGTGGCGACCTTCTGGGCCAGCTCGGCGAGTTCCTTGGCCTGGGCGCTAATGGTCTCGAACTGTTTCTTGGTGTGAGAACTCCACAGTTCGACTGCCTCTGAAGGCGATTTGACGCCGAGCAGCTCCTGCGCGAAGTCCAGCGTCGCGGTGCTGTTGGCCTTCATCATTTCCATCAGCTTGGCGGAATATTCGCTGGCGCCCTTGCTGGCGCAGGAAAAAACCGCCTCGATGGTGCCGTTGTTGCTTTCGGCGACATCCTTGAATTTCGCGTAGCTGTCACGCGCCTGCGAAACGCCCTTTTCCGCGAACGCGCGCATCTGCTCAGGGACCTCGAACGGAATGACGGAGGAGGAGAAAGGATCGGAACTTGCCATGGCATGAATCCTTCAGGACAGGGGTGAACTGATGTGACCCCTTGCGCGCCCGGCGGCCAAAATACCGGGAACGTCGACTTGGATCACGCTGCGGGAGTGTCAAGTGTCGGACACCCGACGCTTGTATTTCCATATAATGTCAATTTTGTGCAATGCAATACAATGAGGCGCAATTTTAAGTGGCAATACTGCATGGCCGGTCCGGAGGAGAAGCAACGCTCCTCTCCGGCGTTCGCTCCCCAAACCACCATCGCCAGAGAGGGTCTGCGCCTCAAGCCTTCGGCTTGGCGGCTTCCATGGCCGCCCGGCTGACGATCTGGCCCATTTCGCTCGCCTGCTCGGCCAGCGAACGCATCTGCGCCTGCAGATATTCGCCGTGCAGCTTCATGATTTCAGTCAGATCCTTGGCGTGCAGCAGCGATTGCGCGTGGTCCAGCGAAGCCTGCACGTTCTTTTCGGCGTAGGATATCGCCTTCGCGCCGATGTCCTTGGCGCCGGCGCGCACCGTCGCTCCCCGCTCCTCCATCGAACCCGCGGTGGCCTGCGCGGTAGCGACGAATTTCTCGAAGGCCTTGCGGGCCTGATCGAAGCTCGCCTCCGCCATCGATCGCATTTCCTTTGGAATCTCGAAACGGTCGTCCCCTTCTTCGCTCATGGTCCACTCCTGTTTGCGCAATCGCGAGGTGCCGTCCACAATCCCCGCTTTCCCGTTCGCTCAAATCAAACTATCGACAAGTGGCTTCGCTGGCATGCTACGGCGGCTGCCGGTTCCCCATCGCGAGCCCTCGATCGCCGTTTGCAACAACCCCAACGCCGCAGGCGCTGATCGGGTTCAGCCGGATTAAGGTTATCGCGGCGGGAGGGCAGACCGGAGCCGCCAGGCCGTGGACCTGCCCTCGCCCGCGGGCGATACTGGGGGTTCACCAGGGCTGCCAGCGTTTGGCCGCCGGTGCCTGAAGCCATCACCGGGCAAACGCCTCGCCAGCCGGATCATGTCGTTGCGATGAATAATGCGGAATTCCAGTTGCGAGGCGTCGGCGATCCGCGGCTGGCGGTCCATGCGACAAGCATCCGCCCAGCCTGGCTTTGGTCGGTGGATGGCACGCGGGTTCTCTGGGCCAATCCAGTCGGCGCGAAACTGTTCGGCGCGGCCAATGGCGGGGCGCTCACCGAGAGGCGCTTCGGTCCGGCAGACCCGCACCGGCGCCAGGTGGCCCAGCTTTCGGGAAGATTGCCGCTGAGCGACGCGTTCAGGCTGGAGCGGCTGCGCGGCTTCGGCTCGGCGCTCGACATGCTCGTCACCTGCGGCTGTGCCCGGCTCGAATTCGCCGACGGCAACCGCGGCATCCTGATCGCCGCCGCCAAATCGGTCGGTCGCCCGATGCCGCTGCTCGATCGGTTGCGACGACTGGTCGAAGGTATCGAGCAACCGATCGCCGCCTTCACGCGCGACGGCATGTTCGTCGGCGCCAGCGAGGCCGCACATCCGCTACTCGGCTCCCTCAGCAATCTGTCCGAGGCCGGCCTCGACGACGCGCGCGACAACGCGCTCAGGCAGGGCCGCGCCGAAATGGCGCTGGGCTTCGGCCGCATGGTGCTGCAGCGCGTCGGCACCGGTGCCGATGTCGGCCTGGTCGGGCTGATCACGCCGGACGCAAAAGCGGCCGTGTATCCCGGAGAGGTCGCGCCGGCCACGCCGCAGACAGCACCTTCCGAGCCCGTGCGAGAGCCGGTCGCACCAGCGGTGGAGGAGCCGATGCCCGACTACGAACAGCCGGCGATTTCAGGCGAAGCCCCGGCCGAGTTTGTGCTGGTCGACGAGTTCGCCGATGAGCCCGAGACCGCGGCGGCTCCACCCCCCAAGCCCGCTCCCGAGCCGGTCGCTCCGGCCGCGGAGCAACCGATGCCCGACTACGAGCTGCCGGCCAATTCCGGCGAAGCCCCGGCCGAATTCGTCTTGATCGAGGAAGCTTGCGAACAGGCCGCGGTATCCGCAGTCGAACCGCTTCCCGCCGAGGCTCCGCGCGCCGCGCCGACGGAGAGCCACTCCTTCGCCCACGAGCCTTCTCCCTGTGTCGAAGCCGTTGCCGACGAGCCTTCGCCGCCATCAGCCGAAGTGCCGTCATGGCACGACGCCCCGGCGCCGGCCGAGCGCCACCATCCGCTGCGCTTCCTGTGGCAAATGGACGCCGAAGGTCGTTTTTCGCTCGGTTCCGAGGAATTCATCCGCCTGATCGGCGCGCGCACGGCCGCGGGCTTCGGCCGGTTGTGGAGTGAAATCGCGGAAGCTTTCGGGCTCGACCCCGAAGGCCGCATCCTCAGGGCAATCGCAACCCGCAACACCTGGAGCGGCATCACCCTGGACTGGCCCGTCGACGGCGGCGGCCGGTTGCCGGTCGAATTGTCGGGCCTGCCGGTCTACGACCAGGCGCGGAATTTCGCCGGCTATCGGGGCTTCGGCGTTTGCCGCGATCTCGAGGCCCTGACGCGGCTCGAGGCGCTGCGCCGCCTCGACTTGTCCAGCGCCCCGCCGGCGCCACAAACGCCTTCGGCTGACACCGTTCAGACCGATCCTACGAAAGATTTCGCCGCGAATTTGCCCGAGGTTCCCGATACGGGAACTGGCGCGGCTGATTGGCCTGCCCCGATCGCCGTCGGGACTTCATTACCAACCGGTTTGGAAACCCCTGTGGAAACGCCCGTGGAGATCCCAAAGAACGTCCTGCCGTTTCGCCCCCCGGGCGAATCGAAATCGCCGGCCCTGACGTCGGTGGAAAACAGCGCCTTCAACGAACTCGCCCGGCAATTGTCGGCGCGGCTCGATAGCGAAGCCGGCGTCGCGCCCGCCACCCCGGTACCATCCGAACTGCCCGTGGCCGCGATCGAGCTTTTGGCCGTGCTGGAAACGCCAGATGCCGGCGAACAGGCCGGCTGGCTGATCGAGCCTGAACCGGCGCCGCGCGGCGAGGCCCAGCGCGACCGGACTCTGCTCGACCTCTTGCCCATCGGCGTCCTGATCTACCGGCTCGACCGGCTGGTCTATGCCAACGCCGCGTTCCTCAGGCGGATGGGCTATGCGAACCTTCACGGGCTGGAGGACGCCGGCGGTCTCGACGCGCTCTATGTCGAGCCGGGCGTCTCGAACGCCAGCAGCACCTCCGACACCGGCACGCCGGTGAGGATTTCCGCTCCCGACGCCTCGAGCGAACACACGCCGTCCTCGGCGATCGATGCGCGGCTCTACACCATCAGTTGGGACGGCGAACAGGCGCTGGCCCTGATCTTCTCGGGCACCGCGGTGGAAAGCGCCGATATCGCCGCCGCGATCTCGCAGCCTTCTGCCGTGCCGGAGCTTGCGGCCGTGCCGGAGCCGTCGCCCGCCGGCCAGGCCAATGCCGAGGAACTCGGCGCCATCCTCGATACCACCGCCGATGGCATCGTGATGTTCGATGCCGAGGGCAACCTCAATTCGTGCAATCGCAGCGCCGAGGCACTGTTCGGCTATGACGGCGACGAACTCGTGCAGCGCAATCTTTCCGACCTGTTCGCGCCGGAAAGCCAGCGGGTGGTGATGGATTATCTGGAAAGCATCAAGGGCGCCGGCGTCGCCAGCCTGCTCGAGCACGGCCGCGACGTGCTCGGCCGCGGGAACCGCGGCGGCATCCTGCCGCTGTCGATGACCATGGGACGGACCCGCCACGACGGCCCGAACTTCTTCGCGGTGTTTCGCGATCTGTCGCAAACCAGGAAGAGCGAAAGCGAGCTGCAGCAGGCGCGGCGGCTGGCCGATCGCGCCGCCGGCGCCAAGGCCGACCTGCTCGCGAGGATCAGCCACGAGGTCCGCACGCCGCTCAACGCCATCATCGGCTTTGCCGAAGTAATGATCGGCGAACGTTTCGGCACCCTCGGCAGCGAGCGCTATGTCGAATACATGAAGGACATCCGCGCCGCCGGCGAGCGCGTGATCGCCATCATCAACGACCTCACCGATCTGTCGCGAATCGAGACCGGCAAACTCGATCTCACCTTCGCCAACCAGAATCTCAACGACGTGGTCGAGCAATGCGTCGCGGTGATGCAGCCGCAGGCCAACCGCGAGCGCATCATCATCCGCACTTCGCTCGCGCATGCGTTGCCGCCGGTCATCGCCGACGCCCGCGCGCTGCGCCAGATCACGCTCAATCTGATCGGCAATTCGATCCATCTGGCCAATGCCGGTGGCCAGGTCATCGTCTCCACCGCGCTGTCGGATTTCGGCGACGTGGTGTTGCGGGTGCGCGATACCGGACAGGGGCTCAACGACAGCGAGCTCGCCGCGGCGCTGGAGCCGTTCCGCACCCAGGGCCCCTCGGATCAGTCCGCCAACGACCCCCGCGTCAGCCTCTCGCTCACCAAGGCGCTGGTCGAGGCCAATCGCGCGCAATTCCACATCAAGACCGGCGCGCATACGGGCACACTGGTCGAAGTGGTGTTCTCGCCGGAGATGGCCAAGACCTGACAGGCTCCTGCAAAGCCTGACATCGGTGCGGGAATCTGTCGCGCCCGGCCGGCGCGGCACGGCACAATCTTTGCTCTGTATTGGCGGATTGAATGCAGGCGCTGGCCTGCCGCCCAATTCTTGAGCAATCGGATTGATCTGAATGCGCTGCCTGGTCGTCGCGGATCTGCATTATTCGCTGCCGCAGTTCGACTGGCTGCTCAGCGCCGCGTCGCAATTCGACCTCGTGATCTTCGCCGGCGACGCGCTCGACGTCGGATCGGCGGTCGATTTCCGCGCCCAGATCGTGGTGGTGAAGAAATACCTCGCGCTGCTGTCGGCGATCACGCCTGTGATTCTCTGTTCGGGAAACCACGACCTCGACGAGCGCAGCCCCGAGGGCGAAAAGATATCGCGATGGATCGGCGAGGTGCGCGAACTCGGCATCGCCTGCGACGGCGACAGCCTCTCTATCGGCGACACGCTATTCACGGTCTGTCCGTGGTGGGACGGACCCAGGGTCAAGCAGCGGATCGACGACCAGCTGCGCGAGGCGGCCGCGCGGCGGCTGAAGCGATGGATCTGGGCGCATCACGCGCCGCCGGCGAATTCTCCGACGAGCTGGGGCGGCAAGCGCTTCTTTGGCGACGTCGAACTCGTGCAATGGATCGAGACCCATCGGCCCTCGATGGTGATCTCGGGTCATGTGCACCAGTCGCCCTTCATCCCCGACGGCTCCTGGTATGACCGGCTCGGCGACACCTGGGTCTTCAACACCGGCCTGCAGCCCGGCCGCCCGCCGGTCCACATCGTGCTCGATATCGACGAGGGAAAGGCGTTCTGGCTGCCGGCCGGCGACGCCCAATGCATCGACCTCAATGCGCCGCTGCAGCGGCCGGCTTCTCCGGTCATCCAGCCGCCGGAGTGGCTTACATTCTTGGATCGGATTGCCGATCCGAGCCTGGCGAGACCTTTATCGGCGGCAGGTTGATCATGCTTTGCAGTATCTCGCCGACCATCGCGAGGTGATCGCCGTGACCGGCATATTGCTGCATGATGTCGGCGAGATAGGTGGTCGCGACATTGAGCCGCTGCGCCAGCAGCCGGGCGATCAGCAGCGCCACCGCCGGCTGGTCGCGCAGAAACGCAGCCGCATCGCCGAACTCGTAAATCGTCGAATCCGCGGCCGCGCGCACCGTCGCGGTATGCGGCTTCTCGAGCAGGACCGACATTTCTCCGACCACCGCGCCGGGCTCAGTGATACTGGCGACGACGGTCTCGCCCTTGACGACCTCGAGTCGGCCCTCGATCAGGACATAGAGATGGCCTGTCGTACCGCCCTCACGGATGATGGTCGTTCCCGCCGGGAAATTTCGCTGAACTCCTCCGGAGCAATAGTCGAGAACCGTGTGCATTCGAACTCCCCAATCGCCCATGCGAGACTAGGCATCGGGATTGCTGTCGTCGAACGGATAATTCAGCCGGCCTGCCCAAAATGTCGGCATCAGCCGAAGCTGCTGCCGTGGCGCGCTCAGGCAACCGCTTTCCGCCTCAGGCGCGGATCGTGGCCCACGAGCAGTGGCGCGTAGGCGACCGCGAATCCGATGAAGGCGATCGCCCACGCAAAGCCGGCGACATGCAGCAACGGCTCGCTGTAAGCAGGTTCGAGCACCGCGCAGATGCGCGCCAGCGCCGCGACGATGATCGCGGCATAGATCGCCTGCGTGGCCCAGGACGCGGTGAGCTGCTGGCCGGTATGCCCGAGCGTTGCACGGCTCATCACCGCCAGCGTCATGATGCCGGCCGCGCCCGCCATCCAGGCATGGATGCCCGCGCCTGCCGGCACCAGCGCAAACGCGGCCGCCGCGTTCAACAGGAAGCCAAGTGGCACGAAGAAATAGCCGACATGCAGGACCAGCAGCAGCCTCTCCCGTAACGTCCGGTTTCCCGCCCAGCGTCCGAGCCGCACCACGTGCAATAATCCCGCGAGTGCGAGTGCAATGCCGGTGTATCGGCTGTCGGGGCCGACAACCCATGCCGCCAGCGCCAGCGCGCCGATCGCGACGACGACGGTGTCGAAACGGCCGAACGGCACCGGCAGGCGGCCAGGGTTTTCGCGCACCAGCCAGTTGCGGGTGAAGCTCGGAACAATGCGGCCGCCGATCAGCGCGATCAGCAGCACGACCACCGCGATGCCGGCGCGGATGGCGATGTCGGCACTTCCCTGGAAATGCGCCTCGAGATGGAAGGCGATATTGCCCGCAAGCAGCAGCAGCACCAGCATCACCACGGCGAGATTTCGCCAGTTGCGGCCGGCGACGATCTCGCGGGCCGCGGCCAGCGCCACCAGCAGGAGGAAACTCGCATCGATCAGCATCGCCGGAAACCAGCCGGTTTCGGCGGAAAACGTCACGCCAAGCCTTCCCGCGATCCAGACCGCCACCAGCACCATCAACGGCATCCCCCTGATCGGCAGCCGTCCGGTCCAGTTCGGGATCGCCGTGAACAGGAACCCGGTGATCACAGCCGGCAGATAGCCATAGAGCATCTCGTGCACATGCCAGTCGCGCGGCGGGAAAGCCGAGGTCAGGGTGATCTCGCCATGGAAGGCCGGCAGCCAGACCAGGATCGCAAGGCCCGCATAGATCGCACCCAGCAGGAAGAACGGCCGGAAGCCGTTCGCGAACAGCACCGGACCATCATAGGATTGCCGGGTGGGAACGCTCGTCATGGCTTTTCCTCAAGAGCTGGTGGGGCTGGTTTGCTCGCCAATCTAGAGACAAGACAGCGCGGCAATGTTGTGCCAGCGCAAACTTTGGCTTGATCGGGCGGCCCAATCGCAGTCTAGATTCACCCCAGGACGCAGCCTCTGGAGAAAACATGGCCACACTCGACCCATCGCTGGTCGCCGATCTGCCGCTGTTTTCGGGCTTCGCTGCGGACGAACTCGGCGAGATCCTGCGCGAGGCCCGCTCGCTGCGCTTTGCGAAGAACAGCGCGGTATTCGAGCAGGGCGAAGACGCGCATTCCTTTTTCGTGCTGCTGCACGGCCATGTCCGCGCCAGCAAGACCACGCCATCAGGCGAACAGATCGTGGTGCGCTATGTCGCGCCCGGCGAGACATTTGGAGTTGCGACCGCGATCGGGCTGCAGCGCTACCCCGCCACCGCCACCGCCGTCGATGACAGCGTCGCGCTGGCCTGGCCGTCGGCGGCATGGCCGCGCCTGGTGGCGAAATTTCCAGCGCTGGCCGTCAACACCCTGCAGACCGTCGGCAGCCGGCTGCAGGAATCCCACGCCCGCGTGGTCGAGATGTCGACGCAGCAGGTCGAGCAGCGCGTCGCGCACGCGCTGCTGCGGCTCGCCAGGCAATCCGGGCGCAAGGTCGAAGGCGGCGTCGAGATCGACTTTCCAATCAGCCGGCAGGACATCGCCCAGATGACCGGCACCACGCTGCATACGGTGAGCCGCACTTTGTCGGGCTGGGAACAGCGCGGCCTGATCGAGAGTGGCCGGCAGCGCATCGTGCTGCGCGAGCCACACAAGCTGCTGGTGCTGGCCGAGGAGACGCCCGACGAACGCATCCCGCCGGTCCGGCCGTAACGCCGGCCCTGCCCGGCGTCATGCGCGGGCGTCAAGCGCCCTGAAAAACGCTTCGCGGTCGACGCCATGCTCGCGGCAGGCATCGTCGACGGTGTGGAAGCAGGCGATTGGGCAGCCGACGCAGCGCATCCTGAATTGGAGAAACACGCCGATCGTCTCGGGCGAGCGGCGCATCACATCGTCGACCAGATCGTCAAAGCGAATAGGCATGCGCGCCTCCATTCCCCATTGAACGGTAACGCCGATGGCGCGGTCGCTGTTTGTCCCGGCACAAACTTTGGGAGCGTTGTTCGCATTTCCAGTTCCGGGCCTTCATCCTTCGAGACGGCGCGGAGCCTGTCATCGGGCCGCGCTTCGCGCGGACTCGTTAGCGCCTCCTCAGAATGAGGTCTTGGACCCTCATGGTGTGAGGAGCGCGGCAATGCCGCGCGTCTCGAACCGCGAGGCGGCGAAATACGCGATTATCATTCCAACGGCTGATCGCAGCTTCCCTACACCGCGCGGCTATGCAGGTGCTTCGATCCATCGAGATGCGCATCAAAGGCGGCTGCGACGCTGCGCACCAGAAAGCGGGAATCGTCCACCAGGGCCAGCGAAGCGCCCTCGACTTCGACGATGCCGTCGCAGATCAGGTCCTGAAGCCGGGGCGACGACAGCAGCATTTGTTCCGGAACCGATCCATGCCGCGCGCAGACCTCGCCGAGATCGACGCCGAATTGGCACATGATGCGTTCGATGATTTCGCCGCGCAGCCGGTCGTCGTCCGTGAGGGCATAGCCCTTGGCGGTCGCCGGCCGGCCAGCCGCGATGGCTTCCGAATACGCCAGCGTGTGAACCTCGTTCTGCACATAGCCCTGCGGCAGATGTCCGATGGCGCTGGCGCCGAAGCCGAGCAGGACGTCGCTGGCGTCCGTGGTGTAGCCCTGGAAATTCCGGTGCAGCCTGCCCTCCCGCAGCGCCACCGCCATCTCGTCGTCGGGAAGCGCGAAATGATCGAGCCCGATCTGGATATATCCGGCTTCGATCAGCGCGTTCGATATCGCACTGGATTGGTCGAGCCGCTCGGGGCTGTCGGGGAGCCACGCCTCTTTGATCATGCGCTGATGCTTCTTGAAGGAAGGCACGTGCGCGTAACCGAACACGGAGAAGCGGTCGGGGCGCAGCTCGACGCTTCGCCTGACGGTGTCGAGGCAGGAGGCAACGGTCTGGTGCGGCAACCCGTAGATCAGATCGAAGCTGATGCCGGCAATGCCGGCCCGCCGCAGGCCGCTGATCGCGGCCGCGGTCTCGTCGAAACTCTGCATGCGGTTGATGGCGCGCTGGACGATGGGGTCGAAGCTTTGCACGCCGAGGCTCGCGCGGTTCACCCCGCCAAGGGCGAGCGCGTCGATCATCGGCTGGCGAAGCGTGCGCGGGTCGATCTCGATCGCGATCTCGGCGGTGGGCAGCACGAAGAAGGCGTGCCTGATCGATCCGATCAGATCCGTGAAGGCCTCGGGCGCCATGATGGTCGGCGTACCCCCGCCGAAATGGATGTGGTTGACCTTGAGGCGGCGGTCGATCTGCCGCGACACCAGATCGATCTCGCAGCGGAGTGCCGACTCGTAGACGGCGATTGGCTCGTCGCGGTGGGCGACCGAGGTGTGGCAGCCGCAATACCAGCACATCGACCGGCAGAACGGGACATGCAGATAAAGCGACGCGGTCGTGTGCGTCGGAATGGTCCTCAGCCATTCGGCATAGACGTCAGGACCGATGGTGCTCGAAAAATGCGGAGCGGTTGGATAGCTCGTGTAGCGAGGCAGCCGCTCCTGCCCGTAGCCAGCCGCAAGATCCTGCTTCATCTCCTCACCTGCGCCCCGAATGAATCAATCCGCTATCGGGGCCTACGCCGCACCCCACGTGAGTGATTTTCTAGGACAGACGAAGGCACGACGCCTTGCGCTGGCTCAAACAGCCGCATCGAAAATGCGGGTCGCGCCGGAAAAATTCGTAAACAACGACTGAAGATTTGCGCTTGCGCAAAGTGCGGCTCCCGGTTTTGCGCCATCATGAGTTATTGAGCGACAAATTGGAGGAGGCAATGAGCCTGGTCATCTTGAATGTCGTCCTGGACGCGGTTCTCTGGGTTTTCGGAATTCGCGGCCACATCCCGCAACTTGACGGGTTCCCGGTCGGCCAAGGCGGATCGTCATTCGCGGCCAGGACGGGCACGCTGATGCGGGTTTTGGCCGCCGCCGTCGTATCGATCGGCTTCCTGTCGCTGGCCCTGTGGGCAGCGGTCTGGCTCGCCGTCAAATTGCTCTAGGGTCCGGACTTAATTGATCCACCAAGTGACTGCGGCGGCGAGAAGGATTGCAGACAGGAAGATGTCTGCGCGCTTGTCATATCGGGTTGCGATACGTCGGAAGTCCTTGAGACGACAGAACATCCGCTCGATGACGTTGCGGCCTTTGTAAGCGGCTTTATCGTAGCGATGCGGATGCTTGCGGGTCGGATTTGGCGGGATCACGGCCTTGATGCGGCGTGCGGCCAGTTCGTCGCGCAAGCTCCTGGCGTCGTAGGCTCGATCGGCCAGCAGACGGCGCGGGTTGCGGACCATGCCGATCAAACCGCGTGCACCGACCAAGTCATGGGTGTTGCCCGGGGTAATCAGGAAGGCAAGCGGACGGCCGATATCGTCGGTCAGCGCGTGGATTTTGGTGGTCTGCCCGCCGCGCGAGCGGCCGATTGCATTGTTGAAGGCCCCCCTTTTGCGCCGGCCGCGGAGCGATGGGCTTTGACGTAGCTGGAATCCACCGACATCGATCCGTACATGCCCGTCGATCCGGTCAGCGCGTAAAAAATGTCCGTCCAAATCCCCTGTCGGCTCCAGCGGTTGAAGCGGTTGTAGACCGTCGTGTAGGGGCCGTAGACTTCCGGGCAATCGCGCCAGCGCGAACCAGATTTCAGCATGTGCATAATGCCGCTGATCACGCGCCTATCATCGACCCGATGCGCTCCCTTGCGCCCTCGCGGCAACAACGGCTCAATCCGCCGCCATTCCGCATCGCTGAGCCAGTAGACCTGCTTTGCCATTCAAGCCTCCCTTCCGCTGAGAAGCTTGAATCACAATCTAATTTCAGATGGAATCCCTATTGAGTACAGACCCTAGGCCAGGCGACGCCCGCGGGCGCAACCACACCCCATGTTGGATGATATCCGTAATCTTGCGGAAGGTCTCACTTCACCGCAGATGGTTGCGGCAGGAAATCGCCGACCGCCTCCAGGAACTTTTCCGGCGCCTGCAATTGCGGGACATGGGCGCAGCCATCGATGATTTTCAGCCGCGCGTTCGGCAACAGAGCGGCCAGTTCGCGCGACATCGGCGGCGGTGTCGCCTCGTCATGTTCGCCGACCAGCACCAGCACGGGCACCCCCACCTTACCGAGTTCGGGCTGCAGATCGAGCCCGGCCAGCGCCAGGCAGGCTGCCTGAACCACTTCGGGATCGCTGCGCAAGAACGCCTCGCGGCGATCGCGCATCAAATCAGGATGCTGCGCCTGGAATTCCGGCGCGAACAGCCGGCGCATCGCAACGTCGGTGATCGCGGCGAGCCCCTTGGCTTTCGACGCCGCCGCCATGTTGCGGAAGGCCTGCCGCCCCTCTTCCGAAAACGCGGCCCCGCAATCGGCGAGGATCAGCCGGCTCGCGATGCCGGGATGGCGAATGGCCATCTGCAGCGCGACGAAGCCGCCATAGCCATTGCCGAGCACGATGCTCTCGCCGCCGCCGGCATCCCTCACCGCCTCCGCCATGCGGTCGGCGACACCGGCAAGACCGGTGCCGACGGCCTTCGACGCTCCGAAACCCGGCAATTCGGGAACGATCACCCGGAACGAGCGCGACAGCGCCGGGACGACGGCATCGAAACTGGCGCGGTCCGACAACAGCGAATGAAACAGGAAAAGCGCCGGCGCTGCCCTTTGACCTGAAACCGCTGCGTTGACCGTTCCCCCGGCGAAAAGTCGATCCATGCCTGTCTCTCTGGTTGCGATTGCAAAGCGCCCGCTTTGGCAGCGGGCGGTGGATGGGCCCCTCTTGATAAATCAAAATTCAGACTTTTCAAGCCTTTGTCACTTGACGTGATATTTCACGGCTGCAACATTGAGGCCGCGATCCAAGGAATATCCGATGCTTTTGCGCGATAATGTCTATGAAAGCCTGAGGGCTGATATTCTGACATGCCGCCTGGCGCCCGGCGATGATATGCGCGAGCAGGAACTCGCCGAGCGCTATGCCGTGAGCCGCCAGCCGGTGCGCGAGGCCTTGCTGCGGCTGGAGCGCGAGCATCTCGTCACGGTGCAGCCGCGCCAGGGTTATCGCGTCAATCCGATCTCGCTTTCCGACGCGCGCGACCTGCTTCGCTTCCGCTTCGCGCTGGAGCCGGCCTGCGTCACTGAGGCGATCGAGCATGCGGCCGATGATGTGTTGAAGGGGCTCGACGAGTTCAGGCGCTTCGCCGGCGATCACGAGGACTTCATCGCCTATAACCGCGCCTTTCATTCCGCGCTGGCGCACGCCTCCGGCAACCGCCGCATGGCGGCGGCGCTGTGCGACCTGATCGGTCAGGCCGACCGGCTGGTGCGCGTCAGCGTCGCCAATGTGAGGGGCCATGATCCGGCGCGGCTGGTTGCCGAACACGTCGCCCTGATCGAGGCGATGCAGCGGCGGGACGGACGCGCCGCCTCCCGGATCATCAAGGCCCATATCGGCCAGACCGAAAAACGCGTGTTGCCCGCGCTGAAGCGCAACGCCGTGATCGTCGAAGCGTGATCCGCTTCCGGTCATGATCGAAAAGGAGAAGACGATGAATATTTCCGCCAGGCCATCCGCCGCCGAGGTCGAGATCCACGGCAATTTCGTCGATGGCCGCAAGATCGAGGCCGCAACCGGCGAAATGCTCGATGTCCGCAACCCCGCCACCGGCGAGGTGATCGCGCGGATTCCGAACTCGACCGCCGCCGACGTCGACCGCGCCATGAAAAGCGCGCGCGCAGCCTTCGAAGGCAAGGCCTGGGGCGGCATGGACGTCCGTTCGCGGGCGCGGCTGGTCAACCGGCTGGCGGACGCGTTCGAGGCCAATCTGGAATCACTGTACCGGCTGGAGACGCTCAACAACGGCCGGCCGCTCAACGAGACCCGCGCCCAGTTGTCGCGGCTGCCGGACTTTTTCCGGTATTTCGCCGGCCTCGCGCTGGCGCGCCGCGATTCCGTAATCCCGGTCGAGGGCTCCTATCTGAACTACACCTTGCGCACGCCGATCGGGATCGTCGCCAATTGCACGCCGTTCAATCATCCGCTGATGATCATGTGCAAATCGCTGGCTGCCGTCTTGGCGAGCGGTTGCGTCACGGTGGTAAAACCGTCGGAATATACGCCGCTGACGACGTTGCGGCTGGCGCAGATCTTCACGGAGGCGGGTCTGCCGCACGGCGTGTTCAATGTCGTGCTCGGGCTCGGCCAGACCACCGGCCGGATGCTCGCCGAACACGGCGACATCAACAAGCTGGTGCTGACCGGCGGCACCGAGGCGGGCCGCATCGCCGGCGCCGCGGCGTCAAAGGTGTTCGCGCACCAGACCATGGAACTCGGCGGCAAGACGCCGGTGATGGTGTTCGACGATTTCAATGTCGACCAGGCCGTCAACTACGCGGCGTTCGGCGCCTTCATCGGCGCGGGCCAAACCTGCGTCTGCGCCTCGCGCCACATCGTGCAGGCCTCGATCTATGACGAGTTCGTCGAGAAGCTGAAGGCGAAAACGCAAGCCATCCGCATCGGCGATCCCTTCGATCCGTCCACCCAGCTCGGTCCGGTGATCTCGGCGCGGCAGCGCGACCGCGTGCTGTCCTATTGTCAGTTCGGCCGCGACGACGGCGCGCGGCTGGTGGCGGGCGGTGCCGCCGCCAGAGTTCCCGGCCACGAGAACGGCTATTTCGTGCAGCCGACGGTGTTCGCGGACGTGAAGTCCAACATGCGCATCTTCCAGGAAGAAGTATTCGGCCCCTTCACCTCGGTGACGCCGTTCAAGGACGAGGCGGACGCGCTGCGCCTCGCCAATGACTCGCCGTTTGGGCTGGCTGCCGCGATCCGCACCCGTGACATCGCCCGCGCCCATCGGCTCGCATCGGGCGTCAAGGCCGGCATCGTCTGGATCAACGACCATCACCGGCTCGACCCGGCCTCGCCCTGGGGCGGCGTCGACGATTCCGGGGTGGGGCGCGAATTCGGCACCGAAAGCTTCGACGACCATTTCAACGTCAAGAGCGTGATGGTCGCGACCCACGACCAGCCGTTCGACTGGTACCGCGACACGGCGACCCAACGACGCCTGAATTAACGAAAATAGCGCGGCTGCATCAGATCAAACCGGCAGCCGCGGACAAACCGACAAAAGGGGGGAACTTCCTATGGCTACCGCAGTAAACGCCGGCGCACGTCTCGACCGGCTTCCGATCTCGTCGTTTCACTACCGGGTATTCTGGCTGGTCGGCGCCGGCATGTTTTTCGACGGTTACGATCTCTATGTCGCGGGTGGCGTGTTGGCGGCCGCGGTCCAGACCAAATTCTCGACCATCCCGCAGAACCTGCAATTCATCTCGCTGACCTTCGTCGGCATGACGCTGGGAGCGCTGATCACCGGATTTGTCGGCGACAAGATGGGCCGGCGCTTCACCTATCAAATCAATCTCCTGATTTTCGGGCTGGCGTCGCTGGCCGCCGCCTTCGCGCAGGACATCAACCAGCTGATCGCCTGCCGCTTTGTGCAGGGGCTTGGCCTCGGCGCCGAAATCGTCGTCGGCTATTCGACGCTGACGGAGTTCGTGCCGCCGAAGACGCGCGGGCGCTGGCTGTCGATGATGGTGTTCATCGTGGTCGCCGGCTTCCCGATGACCGCGCTGCTCGGTTATCTCATCATTCCGGCCTTCGGATGGCGCCCGATGTTCGTCATTGCCGGCATCGGCTCGCTGATCGTGTGGTACCTGCGCAAGAACCTTCCGGAATCGCCGCGCTGGCTGGAATTGCAGGGCCGCAACGAGGAAGCCGAAACGCTGATGCAGGCGATCGAAATGGAATCTTCCGGCGGCAAGCCGCTGCCGCCGGTGGTGGTGCCGGCTCCGGTCGCCCAGGTCAGCGCGTCCGACATGCTGAAGCCGCCGCTGCTGCAGCGCATGATCGTGGGATCCTGGGTGCTGATCACGATCAATACGCTGATCTTCGGCTTCGTGCTGTTCCTGCCGCAGTTCTTCCTGCGCCAGGGGCTGACCATCACCAATTCGCTGGCCTATACGCTGGTGCTGTCGATCGCATCGCTGTTCGGCTGCGCGCTCGGGGCCTATGTGTCCGACGCGGTCGGGCGGCGCTGGAGCATCATCGGCGCGTCGCTCGTCACCATCGTCTCCGGCTACCTCTATGCCCGCTTCGACGCGGCCTCCGATCCGGCGATCGTGCTATCCGTCGGCTTCGTGCTGATCGTCGCCATCTATGTCCAGACCGCGATCCTGTTCGGCGTCTACACGCCGGAACTGTTCCCGACCGAGATCCGCCTGCGAGCCAACGGGATCTGCAACACCCTCGGACGCGGCGCCACCGTGGTCTCGCCCTTCATCGTCGGATCCCTGATGGCATCCTACAAGCTGCCGGGCGTGCTCTGGCTGATGATCGGCCTTGTGATCATCCAGATCGTGGTGGTGTGGGCCTGGGGCGTCGAGCCGCGCAATCGCGGGCTGGAGGATGTGGCGGTCGCCAAGGCGTGATGGGCGCGAATCCCACGCCGGCCATGCCCGGGCCTGTCCCGGGCATGGCCGAATAGTCAATCAGATCGCGCGCGCGAAGCGGCGGAAGCCCGGCGCGCCGGTCAGCGCCTCGAATTGCGGATCGCGTTTCTCCTCGGCGAACGAAAATCCGGCCTTGGCGTAGCATCGCTCCGCGGGATCGTTGCCGATCAGGAATGTGATCGACGCCTGCGCAAAACCCGCGGCCTTGCCCGCCGCGAGCGCGCGGTCGATCAGGGCCTGAACCAGTCCGCGCCCGCGATACGCGGGCCGCGACGCCACGTGTTCGACCAGCCAGTCGTCCTCGCCGCCCTGTACCCAGCACCCCGCGCCATAAGCACCTCGCTGAATTATCGCCGCCAGATCGGAGGCACTTAGCCCGGTCTTTTTGGCTACTTCCGCGATCGCCGATCGCGCGGCGACAAGGGTCCCGGCCGCGGGCATGGCGCAAAGCGCGGCAGCCGGCTCGCCGTCGACCTCGGCAATGATGAATTGCGAAAAATGCCACCAGGACGGCCTCTGGGCGGTGACGAGCCGCTCGACGAAGACAAGGCACTGCGGTTCGGGCCAGCCGAGCGCGATGTCGAACCAGCCGCGCGGCCGGGGACCGCGCTGCGCCGCCAGGATGTTGCGGGCAATGAAGCCGGCGTCTTCGGGGCGTGCGGGCCGGATCGTCGGCTGCGACCGCCCCATGCAGGCCTCACACGTTCTTCAGCGCGACCCGGAATTCGGCTTCGGTCTTCGACTTCACCTCGTCGAGCGTGACGCCGTCGGCGAGCTCGATCAGCGCCATGCCGTCCTTGCCGTGCTTGTCGATGGTGAAGACCGCGAGATCGGTCACGACCATGTCGACCACCCGCTCGCCGGTCAGCGGCAGGTTGCACTTCTTCAACAGCTTCGCACCGTCCTTGGCGGAATGCTCCATCACCACCACGACGCGCTTGACGCCGGCGACGAGGTCCATCGCGCCGCCCATGCCCTTGACCATCTTGCCGGGGATCATCCAGTTGGCGAGGTCGCCGTTCTGCGCCACCTGCATCGCGCCGAGGATCGACAGGTCGATATGCCCGCCGCGCACCATGCCGAAGGAATCGGCTGACGAGAAATAGCTGGTCGAGGGCAGTTCGGTGACGGTCTGTTTTCCGGCGTTGATCAGGTCGGGGTCTTCCTCGCCCTCATACGGAAACGGCCCCATGCCGAGCATGCCGTTCTCGCTCTGCAGCACGACGTCGACGCCATCGGGGATGAAGTTCGAAACCAGCGTCGGGATGCCGATGCCGAGATTGACGTAATAGCCGTCGCGCAATTCCTTGGCGGCGCGCGCCGCCATTTGCTCGCGAGTCCAGGCCATCAGACTTCCTCCCCGGCGGCGGCGGCCGCCTCGCGTTTGCGCGTGGTGCGCTGTTCGATGCGCTTGTTGCCGGTTCCGACCTGAACGATGCGCTTGACGAAAATGCCGGGCGTGTGGATCTGGTCGGGATCGATCTGGCCGGCTGGCAGGAGGTGTTCGACCTCGGCCACGGTGATCTTCGCGGCCGTTGCCATCATCGGATTGAAGTTGCGCGCGGTCTTGCGGTAGACGAGGTTGCCGGCGGTGTCGCCCTTCCAGGCGTGGACGATGGCGAGGTCGCCGAACAGCCCGCGCTCCATCAGGTATTTCTCGCCGTCGAATTCCTTCACTTCCTTGCCCTCGGCGATCAGGGTGCCGACGCCGGTCTTGGTGTAGAACGCCGGAATGCCGGCGCCGCCGGCGCGGATGCGCTCCGCCAGCGTGCCCTGCGGGGCGAATTCGAGTTCGAGCTCGCCGGCGAGGAATTGCTGGGCAAATAGCTTGTTCTCGCCGACATAGGACGAGATCATCTTCTTGATCTGCCGCGTCTCGAGCAGCCGGCTCAGTCCGATGCCGTCGACGCCCGCATTGTTGGAGACCACGGTGAGGTTCTTGACGCCGGAGTCGCGGATCGCGTCCGACAGGGCCTCGGCGATGCCGCAAAGCCCGAACCCGCCGGACATGATCATCATGCCGTCCCTCAAGAGCCCTTCGAGTGCCGATTTGGCGTCGGGATAGACCTTGTTCATGAAATGCGACCTGAATGGAGGACAAGGCGCTGACGGCCTTAGACGAATGGGGGATTATTAGGCGAAATCTTCGCAATGCGTCAATGAGAGGCCTCTTGGGCTTTCGGCGCGGTTCGAATCGCCAAAACCGCCGTCAAAACGGTCTTGAGAACCGTGTTCAACACCGCCCTGAAGACGGCCTTGAAAGCGTCAAGAAAACCCCTCAAGTTGCCGAAGTTGGCATGGGCGGGCACCCTGCCGCGGCCCCTTTTTCAATAGAGACCCCACCTTCGACCCGGTTACGGTTCAACCAGACTTGGTTTAAGCAGATTCTGGATTTAAGCAGACTTGGATATGTCATTGACGATGGCCCAAGGAATGAAGCGCCTGGGGACGCCGATAGCGGCGTTGCTTGGCGTGGCGCTGATCGGCCTGGTCGCGACGTCCTGGTTTCTCAACCGGGATGCCTTGCGCCAGGCGGTCGAGGCGCAGATCCGGGCCGTGACCGGCCTCGATTTGGTGATCCACGGTTCCATCGACGTCTCGGTATTCCCGGCGAGCTACGTCTCCTTTCACGACGTCGGGCTGAAGGGCGCCGCCGCCACTGACCCCGCGCTCTCGGTCGACGTGCTGACCGCCAATCTGCGCCTGCTGCCGCTGCTGCTGCAGCGGTTCGAGATCGCCGATGTCATGATGCTGCGCCCGCATATCCGCGTGGTGCGGACGCCCGATGGCGAGAGCAACTGGACCCCGTTCATCGACACCATTGCCCGCACCATGAAGCCCGGCGCCGACAACCCGGTGTCGTTCTCGGAAATCCGGATCCAGGACGGCGTGCTCGGTTATGAGGACGCCGCCAATCACCTGTCCGAAAAGCTCGACGACATCGATCTTTCCCTGGCCTGGCCGTCGATCTCACGGTCGTTCGCGGCAACCGGGCAATTCGACTGGCGCGGCGAGCGCGTCGACGGCGCAATCTCGGCCAGCGACTTTCTCGCCGCCCTGTCGGGCGACCGTTCCGGCCTGAAGGCGCGGCTGTCCAGCGCGCCCCTGAAGGTGGCGTTCGACGGCAGCGTCGCCGACCGCACCAGCATGATGATGGAAGGCACGCTGACCATCGACAGCCCGTCCCTGCGCAGCGCGATGGGCTGGATGGGCGGAGCGCCGCCCGGCACCGGCGGGTTCGGCCGCTTTGCCCTGAAGGCGCGCGCCAATGTGGTCGGGCCTTCGATCGCGCTGACCAACGTCAATGTCGAACTCGACGGCAACGTCGCCGAGGGCGTCATGACCTACGCCAACAACGGCCGCCAGACGCTGCAGGCGACGCTGGCCGCCGGCAACCTCGACTTCACGCCCTACATCTCCACGTTCCGCCTTCTCGCCGCCGGCGCGCGCGACTGGAACCGGCAGGCATTCGATCTCAACGCACTGTCCTCGACCGATCTCGACATGCGCCTGTCGGCGGCGCGGGTGACGATCGGCCCGACGCGGCTGGGCCGCACCGCGTTCGGCGCGAACTTGCGCGGCGGCGCGCTGGCGCTCTCGGTCGGAGAGGCGCAGGTCTATGGCGGCATCGCCAGGGGTTCGTTCGGGATAGCGCGCTCCGACGCCATCGCCGACGTCAAGGCGCAGTTCCAGTTCACCGACGTCGATCTGCAGGCCTGCGCCAGCGAATTGTTCGGGGTCACGAAGCTGTCGGGCCGCGGCAATCTCAACGTCTCGCTGGTGGCGGCGGGCTCGAGCCCATTCGGACTCGCGTCATCGCTCGACGGCACCGCCTCCGTGACGGGTCATGACGGTGCGATCTCGGGCTTCAATGTCGAGCAACTCCTGAAGCGGCTGGAGCGTCGCCCCTTGTCCGGCGGCGGCAATTTCCGCTCCGGCTCGACGCCCTACGACAAGCTGACGATCGCGGTAAAGTTCGCCGACGGCATCGCCACCGCCGAGGATATCCGCGTCGAGGGTCCAGCCGCGCACCTCACCCTGACCGGCACTGCCTCGGTGCCGGCGCGCGAATACGACATGAAAGGCGTGGCAAGCCTGAATGCGCCGCCGGGCGGCGCGCCCGGCTTCGAACTGCCGTTCGTGGTGCAGGGGCCGTGGGACGATCCCCTGATCTTTCCCGATCCGGAAAGCCTGATCCGCCGTTCGCCGGCCTCGGCGCCCTTGCTCGACGCGGTCAAGGACCGCAAGACCCGCGACGCCGTGAAGTCGGTGCTGGAGCGGCTGACGGGCGGTGGCGCGAAACCGGCGACGCCGGACGCGGCCGCAGCGGCGCCGGCAAGTGCGCCGGTGGCGGAGGGCGACGGCAAAACCAACTGACAAGACCAACTGAGGTGGCAACCGCCTGTGATGTTGGCCGATTGCTCCGCCGCCTTTTTGTCGCTGTTGGCCCCTATGGCAGCTTGGAATGATGGGTTGGGAGCGCCGCCATTTGTCGACATGCCGGCGCGGTATCGGGGGCGATAGCGGCATGCATTCGGCGTCGGAACGTGCCCCGCGGCTAAAACGCTGGCTCAGCCTGCTCACCCTTGGCGCCATTTCGCTGCTGATCGACAGCGCGGCACAGGCGCAAAATCTCGACCAGGGCAAGTCGCCCGCCAAGCTGTTTGCCGACAGTTGCACGACGTGTCATCACAGCCCGCGCGGCCTTGCCAAGGGCCGCTTTCGACTGACGCTTTTCCTGTTCCTGCAGGACCATTATTCGAGCAGTTCAAGTTCGGCCTGGGCGCTCGCCTCTTATCTGGAATCCGTCGACGGCCCTCGGCGCGGCAAGTCGCGGGACACGGCGGCGAAGCCGTCACCTCCTGCCAGCCACTCGTCACGGTCCGCGCTCCGCCCGCCGGGATCGGTGCCGGAGCGCTAGCCTTGCCCTGCGACGATGGCGCTTGCGGCCGTCAAAGCACCTTCGCCCTGACGAACAGCGCGCGCACGGCGTCGGTTGCGGGCACGGTCAGCATCGCATCATCGGCGGCGCCCTCGAGCCGGCTGACGGCGTCGGAGTGCAACGAGCGGAATTCCATCCACTCGATCGAACTGACATTGGTCAGGAACCGATAGGCCTCGCCGACGGTCGCAATCGATACGGCTTTGCCATTCAGCTTGATCTTGAACGTCGTTCGCAGCGGGGTTTCGCAAACGGACGCGTCGCTCATGACGACGTGTTGGAGTGCTGAGCGGCCAGTGTCGCGCCGCTCAGGCTCGGGACGACGACAAGGCGATTGATCTCTCCGTCGTTGAAGGCCTTGAGGAAGCGATCGTAGTCCCTGATCGAAACGCAGCCGTTCGAATCGCCATCGGGGCCGAGCATGTAGCTGTGCGTAAGCAGCCCGGAGCGCCCGTTGGTGCTGCTGCCCTCGGTGGGAATCATGCGCAGCGCCTGCACGCCGTGAAACAGATGTTCGCGCGGCTTCAGTTCATAGATGGCCGGCGGCGTCGCCCCGGCCATCCGCACGCTGACGTGCTCGGGATCGTCCTTCAGGCTGCCCATTCCCGAGTGCGCCTCCAGGCTCAAGCCGTTCGGCAGGTAAACGGCGTGCGCCGAGATGTCGTAAACCGCGGTGAGACTGTCGTAGCCGAGGGATGCGAGATCCGGCCCCTGACGGAACAGCCCGCCGTCCGGCGCAAGCGAGGCCAGCTTGATGCGTCCCGGCAGCAGGTCGGACAGTTTTTGCAGGAGCGTGCGATCGTCCGGCCCGGGCGCGTTGTCGGCCAGGGCCGGGACCGTGCCGGGCCGCGATTCCAGATCCGCGATAGCGGGACGCGCCCTGGGCAAGGGAACGCCGGTCGCGGCGGTAGCCTTGCCGTCATCGGGCCTGCTCTCGTCAGTCTTGCTTTCCTCGACCCTGCTTGCGTCGATCGTGCTCTGGTCGACCCTGCCCCCGTCGAGGCTGGCCTGCTGGACAAAGCCACTACGCCAGTTCGGGGACATCAATTGTCGGGCAAGCGTGTCCCTGGCGAGGCGGAACTTCAAATCCGTGGCGGGCGATCCGGACGCCGCGAGCGGAGAAGAAGACAACGGAGAAAAACGTTCGCTGAAGGAGATGGGATCCGGCCCGCGCGGCAAAGCCGCCGATGCGAGCGCCGTGGTCTGTTCGGAATCCGAAATCCAGGCAGCCGCGCCGAGCGCCAAAGCGAGGGCGGCAAGAGCCAGCACAACCGCCTCCGACCGCCCCACGCGGCGGCGCGACAACAGCCCCTCAGCTATCGCGGCATCGAAAGCCATCAAGTCCCCAAGAGCCACTACCCCCGGTCTGCTCCGCGGGGCACCTGCCCCCGCGAGGATTCGTCGACCGGCCGATCCCATTTGAGAGCCAAGAGTGCGGCATAATCGAGACAAAGTCACCCCAACAAAGCATGAAGTCTGATTCAAGGGGGCCGGAGTGGCGGGGGGTGTCGATCGCCGGGCCGGTTCGTCCTGGAGCAGACCCCCCAAGCTATCGGTTGCGGCCACGGACCGTCCCCCCAGCCCAAGGCTCCTGCCGGACACATATTTTTGTCGCGACCGCCCCTGATTCTGTGACAGAATTACTACAGTCGAATGTCGGTTCGGTTACATGCGGAGCGGTCGATGAGTTTGGAATGGCGGGCGCGGTCGGGTTCGCTGGCCTGGTCAAATCCCCTGGCCTGGTGGTGGGCTTTGCTGACCCTTGTCAGCGGCGCGAACATCGCGGTCTGGTTCGTGCTGTACCGGCAGCTCCAGGAACAGCCGGCTGGCAGCCCCGGCAACGCGTCCGGCATCGGGCTCATGCTCCTGCTCTGTGCGGCCTATGTGTTCGGCTGCGCCTTCAGGTCGTTGCTTCCGCGCGCGGATGTGCAGCGGATCTGCCTGTTCGACCACTGGCTGTCGAGCGTCGTGGTCGGCCGCTCGGTGGCGACGGTGGCCGAGATCTGCTTTGCGGCGCAGTGGGCGATCATCCTGCACCGGCTGGGCACGGTGACGGGAGCGGACACCACCTTGAACGCCGCCTGGGTGATCGTGCCGTTGATCCTGATTGCGGAATGCTTCTCGTGGTATGCCGTGCTGACCACCCATTATCTGGGCAACGCCATCGAGAACTCGATATGGGCGGTTGCCTTCTTCATCGTCGGGGTCGGCCTTTGCCGGTTGCTGCCCGAGTTCGATGGCGAGGCTCGCGTGGTGCTCGTCGTCGCGATAACGGGGATTGCCGGCTATCTGGCGTTTCTCATGACCATCGATGTCCCGATGTACCTGAGCCGATGGCGGGCCGGGCTTGCCGATGGCAGCAAGCTTCTGAGACCGCTCGAGGGTCTGCGCGACGTGAGCACGCGCTGGATCGTGACGCACGACCTTGCCGAGTGGAAGGACGAGATTGTCTGGATGTCGCTGTATTTCAGCGCGGCGGTCTGGGCGAGCCTCGCATTGTGCGTATGTTACTCGCTCGAGTACCGTCTCCCGCGCGACCAATCCAGCATCGTCCGGCTCGAAAATGGTCACACGCTTGCGGACGCCACCCCCCTGCTGCGCCAGGCCCAAGCAACCGGCGGCAGGCTTGACGTACGGTGACCGGCCGCCCGACGCCTTTCCTGCGCGAAGGCGCTGGATCGCAATGACGCGCCAGCCGGTTGGCCTCCTCCTTTAGACAGGGTTCCCAGCGGGCTGTTGCCGCCAGCGGCCCCAACCTCTCCATCGTACCGCCTTGCTTTGGTCAAACCGCGGTGAAGTCTGGGGCGGGAGCGACGTTCATCTCACGGAAATCCGCGGCCATGCCGTGACATTGGACCGAGTACGGAGCGCCCTATGCAGACCAAGCTGAACCCGAAGCCGACCGACGATCCGCACGATGTCCTGGTGGTAGCGCCGGGTGTGGCCGTCATGGTGCCCACGGATGAAGAGCTTTCCAAGCTGGCGCGCAGCCTGCGGCATCCTCCGTATCCGCAGGCTCCCACCGAGACCGACCTTCCCCCGGCCGCAACCGTCCCGCCGGTCGATACGACGTTTCGCGCCGCCGCCGTCGGCGACGTGAAGGTCCCCCGGCGGCCGACGACGGGCGGACGGGCGGCGCGCGCGTTCGCGGCCGCCTTGCTGCTGGCAGCATGCGCGGGCGCCACTACCATCACCTGGCAGTCCTATGGCGACGCCGCCGAGACGATGATCGCGCGGTGGGCGCCGCAGCGCGTGCTGGCGTTGCTGCCGCTGGAGAAGCCGGCGCAGGACGCGCAACAGCCGGCTCCGCCTGCCGTCGAGGCAACCGCCGCGAACGCTGACCCCGCGCCAACGGGGGCTGCCGCCCCGAACACGGCGGAAGGCGTCGCACCGGCCGCCGCCGCGCCATCGGCCGAAACGGCGACGTCGCAGGATTCGATGGCGAACCAGCTCGCCAACGCGCGGCAGGAGATCGAGCAGCTGAAGGCCAACATCGAGGAGCTCAAGGCCAGCCAGCAGCAAATGTCCCGCGACATGGCCAAGGCTTCTCCGGAGGTCAGGGCGCCCGAGGCCAGGACGTCAGAGGTCAGACCCAGCGAACAAAGTCTGCGACCGAAGATGCCGGCGCATCCGCCGCGGACAATCGCGCGGGCGCACAAGCCGATGCCGCCGCCTCCGCTCCAGCAGGCGGCGAC
This sequence comes from uncultured Alphaproteobacteria bacterium, assembly GCA_963831585.1. Classification (GTDB taxonomy): domain Bacteria; phylum Pseudomonadota; class Alphaproteobacteria; order Rhizobiales; family Xanthobacteraceae; genus Bradyrhizobium. The sequence goes on from CAWHRA010000017.1 coordinate 65,212, forward strand.
AGCTCCCGTCTTGCCGCAAGCGCCCGCGCCTTACGCGCCACGGCAGATCGAGCCGCCGCCGCAGAACACGGGCGTGACGCTGACCGATCCGGAACTCGCATCGGTGCCGCGGCCGCCGATGCCCGTGCGCTAGGACTGTTCCGTTCGCCGCAACTTGCGGACGGCATCCTCGCCTCGCGGCCGCTTATTGACAGCTCGCCGCGCCAGGATTACGGCCCGATCACGGTCATCTTGAACGGACCGGCATTGGCGGCGGCATGCGCGACGGCTTCGTTGGCATGGTCGAGATCGAAGGTCACGATCTCGTAACCGTCCAGCCTCAACAGTCCGGACCGGATCAGCCCGACCAGACGGATGGCCGCTTCCGGCGGATACATCCACGCGCCGTGGATCGAGATGCAATTGCGCATGATCCAGGGATAGGGCAATTCCAGTCCGCTTCCTCCCAGCATGCCGACGCCGCCCATCAGCACCACCCGGCCGTAAGGCCGCACCGTCATCAGCGCTGCGCGCACCGTGGTGGTCGAGACCGACGGCGGCATGATATCGATCACGCAATCGATAGGACCGGACGCTGCCCGCTTCATCCGCTCGCGGTCATCGTCCTCGTTGCCGCCGAGTTTCACGGTTCGCACGCGGTCGCCGAAACGGCGTGTCAGTTCCTGCAAAATCGTTTCATTGCGGCCGGGTGCGACGACGCGGGCCGCGCCCATGGCGAGCGCGACCGCCACGGCCGCGCTGCCGAAATTGCCGGTGGCGCCGGAGACCAATACGGTTTCCCCGGGTTGCAGTTTCGCCGCGAGGAAACCGCCATAGGGCACCAGCAGCGTGCCGAGCTTGCACCATGAAGCGGCGTCCGTCTCGTCGATCGCGCCGATCCGTTTGACATTCTCGGTGGGAACGCGCATCTGCTCGGCCCATGAACCGTCGCGGAAATGCTTCTGCAGCCGCAGGCCGCCGGCGTCGCGGGCACTCAAGCCCTGCAGCGTGATGTCGGGCGACAGCCCGTCGTCGCGCGAACGTACGGTGGGATCGCAATAGACCCAGTCGCCCTTGACGAGACGCGTCGCATCGGGTCCGACCTCGCGCACCCGCCCGATCGCGCCCGCGCCCGGCACCACCGGCAGGTCCAGGAGATATTTGCGTTCGCCGCTGAAGACCTCGTGGGTATAGGACAGGACGCCCCTCGCCACGACGTCGACGATGACTTCGCCGGTTCCCAGCACCGGGTCGGGTACGGTCTCGATCGTCAGCGGCGATCCGAACGTCTTCAGTACAGCAGCCTTCATGGTCATTCTTCTCCCTTGCGAAGGATCACCATTCTGGCAGCCTTCCCCCGCCTAAGAAGGCCTGGTATTATCCTAGGACTGTAGAATCCCCGTTTGGCCGGGAGAGAGAGTGTGTGTGATGACGGATCCGCGGCGCAGCGAGTTCGGCGATTTCCTGAGGTCGCGTCGCGAGAAGCTGACGCCAAAGGCGGTGGGGCTTCCGGTCGGACGCCGGCGCCGGACCGCTGGCCTGCGGCGCGAGGAAGTCGCCGAACTCGCCGGCATCGGCGTCGACTGGTACATCCGGCTGGAACAGGGCCGCACCGTCAGCCCTTCCGTCACTACCATCGACGCGTTGGCCCGGGCGCTGCGGCTGAGCAAGGCCGAACACAGCCATCTACAGGCTCTGGCGCGCGATGCCGATCGCCGGCCATTCGTCCGCGAGATCGTGCCCGACGCATTGCGGCGCCTCGTCGAGGGCCTCAATCAGCCCGCCTATATCACCGGCCGCCGCTGGGACATTCTGGCGTGGAATAAGGCTGCGGAAGATATTTTTGCATTCGGCCGGCTGGCTGAAGCGGATCGCAACAGCCTCGTTCTCGTGCTGACCAATCCGCACACGCGGCGCCTGTTCGGTGCCGGCTGGGCGGATGAAGCGAGGCGCATGGTGGCGCAGTTTCGCGCCACCCATGACCTGTGGGCCGGAGATCCCGCGTTTCTCGAACTCCTCGAGCGCCTGCGGCAGGGCTGCGCCGAATTCGCCGGCTGGTGGGAGGCGCACGACATCAAGAGCGTCGCCGGCGGCCGGAAGTTGCTGAAGCATCCCAGCAAGGGCCTGCTGCGCTTCGAGCATGCGAGTTTCCAGGCCAATGACAACCCGGCGCTGAAGCTCGTCATCTATACGCCGGCGTGAAGCGATCGCCGCAGCCTGGTCAAAAATCCCGCCCCAACCCGCTGGCCGCCCTCAGCACGCTCGCCACCCACCTTATGTCGCTGGCAAGCGTGGCGATCTGGTAGCTCACGAAGAACGCGGCCATGTAAAAATATGATGGCCGCGCTTGCTCCCAACTTGTGGCCAGCCGCCCGAGCGAAACGAAAACCGGCGCTTGTACCGCCCAAACCGCGATCGAAGCCAGGGCAGCTGCACCCAGCAGATCCGACGGATAGTGCGCCCCGTAATATATGCGCGACAGCTCAACGACGGTCGTCAGGATGATCGCGGCGAGCGCAAATCTTGAACGCGCGATGTAGATCACGACGACCAGGCCTGAAAATACCACGGCGTGGTCGCTCGGAAATGAATTCCACGTATTGAGCGGCAAATGAAGGGATCCCGGCGGCATCCGGAAGTGAATCGCCGGGTCGTAGTACGGCCGCGGGTGAGTGGGTAATACATGCTGCAGCAAGCGGCTGGCGCCGCCGATTGCGAGCGATGCAAGCGTTCCAACCAGAAGTCGTGAGCGACGTTCGGCGTCGGGATTGTCGAACCAGGAGAACCAGATCAGGGATACAAGGATTACGCCGGAAAAAGTCGGCGCGGCATAAGCGGAAAATACCAGATCATCAAAAACGCCGGAGCGCCCCACGGCACTGTTGATCATCGCGACCAGCGGCCTGTCGAACAGATCCGGATTTGATGCCAAAACAAAAGCTGCGACGAGAGCCGCAAACGAAATTAACAGGTTAGGCAAAATGCGGGCGCGGATGTCGCGGACTTCCGGCACTCTGATATGGCTTGAAGCGGTCGCCAGCGTTGATTCTTCCATCTGCCTCGTACCCTGACCCCCGCGCTGAATTCCTATCTGAAGGGTGATAAAAGCCCGGTTAATACAATCAAGACACCGGGAGCATTCTGGTTCCCTTATTTTGCCACGGAGTCGACAGCAGGATTCGCCTGCCTTTCCTGAATGCAGGCCAACTTCGACCGTTATTTGTCCCCGTACCCGCTGCTGCAATTTTTAGCATCCGTGCTTCGTTGTTGCCCCGTTTCGTTGTTGCCTCATGGAGAATGCGCGACGATCGACTGAACTCGCGTCGAATGAAATTAAAATCCGAGAAAAGGGGTGACCGGCTTCGAGAAGCACTGAAACCGGTGTCGCATGCACGACGAGGCTTTCGAGGGTCGGACGGCCCTACAACGGCGCGGCGCTCTCGCCTCGCGCGCTCGACAGTTTCGAAGCCAGCGATGCGATCACGATGACCACCGCGATCAAGGCGATCACCAGCGTGCAGATGGCGTTGATCTCCGGCTTTACGCCGAGCCGCACCTCCGAATAGATCCGGATCGGCAGCGTCGCCGAGCCGGGGCCGGTGGTGAAGCTCGCAATCACGAGATCGTCCAGCGACAGCGTGAACGCCAGCATCCAGCCGGCGGCGATCGCGGGCAGGATCAAGGGCAGCGTCACCGCGACAAAGGCGCGGAGCGGACCGCAGCCGAGATCCATCGCCGCCTCCTCCAGGCTGCGATCGAGCACGCCGAGCCGCGACTGCACCACCACGGCGACGAAGCACATGGTCAGCGAGGTATGGGCTGTTGTCACGGTCCAGAAACCGCGCTCGGCATCGACGGCGACGAAGAGCAACAACAGCGACAGCCCGGTGATGACTTCCGGCATCACCAGCGGCGCATAGAGCATGCCGGAGAACAGCGTGCGTCCCCTGAACCGCGCGCCGCGCGACAGCGCCACGGCGGCCAGTGTGCCGAGCAGCGTCGCTATCGAGGCGGAGGTCGCCGCCACGCGGAAACTCATCAGCGCCGCCTCCAGCATGGCCCGGTCATGGAAGAATTCAAAGTACCAGCGCAGCGACCAGCCGCCCCATACCGTGACCAGCCGCGAGGCGTTGAACGAATAGATCACGAGGATCACGATCGGAAGGTACAGAAAGGCAAGCCCCAGCGCGAGCGAGACGGCGTTGAATCGGGTCAGCCGGTTCAGCCCGCCCGCGATCATCGCGAATCCTCGAGTTGCCGGCGCTGCAGCCGGTCGTAGAGGATCAGCGGCACGACCAGCAACAGCAGCAGCATGATGGCAGCCGCCGACGCCACCGGCCAGTCCTTGTTGGTGAAGAATTCCAGCCACAGGGTCTGGCCGATCATCAGCGAGTTTGAGCCGGCGAGCAGGTCGGGGATGACGAACTCGCCGACGATCGGGATGAAGCAAAGCAAGACGCCGGCGGCGACGCCGGGCAATGACAGCGGAAACGTCACCAGCCAGAACGCCCGCCGCGGAGAAGAGCCGAGGTCGGCTGCCGCTTCCAACAGGGCGGGATCCATTTTGGCCAGCGTCGCGTAGAGCGGAAGGATCATGAACGGCAGATAGGAGTAGACGATCCCGAGATACATCGCGCTGCCAGTGGAAAGCCACACCACCGGCGCCGACACCAGATGCAGCGCGAGCAGGATCTTGTTGAGCAGGCCGTCGTGCTGCAGGATGTTGATCCAGGCATAGATCCGGATCAGGAACGATGTCCAGAAGGGAACGATGACCAGCATCATCGCGACCGGCTGCCAGCGCTGCGGCAGGCGTGCCATGCCGTAGGCAATGGGATAGCCGATCACCACCAGGATCGAGGTCGAGACCGCGGCAACGACGAGGCTGCGCAAATAGGACAGCACATAGAGGTCGTCGGAAACCAGCAGCCTGAAATTATCCAGTGACAGCGCCGCGAACGCGGATCCCAGCGCGCCGACACCCTGGGTGAAATCGAGCACCGGCGTATACGGCGGCTGCGCGATCGCGGTCTGCGACAGGCTGATCTTCAGCACGAAACCGAACGGCACCAGGAAGAACAGCACCATCCACAGATAGGGCGCGATCGCGGCCAGCCGCGCCGGCTGGGTGAAGATGCGCCGCGCGCTCATTGTTCGAGCACCACGCAGTCGTCGGGCGTGAACCACGCCACCACGCGATGACAAGCCTGATAGGCGTCGATCTCGATCCGTGCCGTGTTGGCAATCGACGAGCGCAGCACCGCGCCAGAATCGAGCTTCACTTTGTAGCTGGTGACTCCGCCGAGATAGCTGACGTCGGTCACGACCCCCTCCAGCCGGTTGATCGCATGCGCGCCGGCGGCATCGCCGGACGCGGGGCCGCGGCGCGACAGCTTTATCTTTTCGGGGCGGACTGCGACGCACACCGCAGGTTTTGTCACGGGCTCGCGCGGTGAGGTCACCGCGAGCGTGCCGGCGTCCTTGGTCGCGATCAGCAGCCGACCGGCTTCCCGCCTTTCGAGCTGTCCTTCGAAGATGTTGACGTCGCCGACGAACTCGGCGATCCAGCGCGACGCCGGCTCCTCATAGAGCACCCTGGGCCTGGCAACCTGCACGAGCCGCCCCGCATCCATCACCCCGATGCGGTCGGCCACCGTCATCGCCTCTTCCTGATCGTGGGTGACGATCACGAAGGTCATGCCGAGCCGGCGCTGCAGTTCAACCAGTTCGAGCTGGGTACTTTCGCGCAGCTTCCTGTCGAGCGCGGCGAGCGGCTCGTCGAGCAGCAACAGCCGCGGCCTCCGCGCCAGCGAGCGCGCCAGCGCCACGCGCTGCTTCTGGCCGCCGGAGAGCTGGTCGGGCCTGCGCCTTTCCAGCCCGTCGAGCCTGACCAGCGCGACCATCTCGGCCACGCGGGTCTCGATTTCCGTGCGCGCCATGCCCGCGCGTTTCAGGCCGAATGCGATGTTGTCGCGCACGGAAAGATGCGGGAACAGCGCGTAGTTCTGGAACATCATGTTGACCGGACGCCGGTGCGGCAGCACCTGCGCGATATCCTTGCCATCGAGCAGGATGCGGCCGTCGTCCGGCGTCTCGAATCCGGCGAGCATCCGCAACAGCGTGGTCTTGCCGCAGCCGCTTGGGCCCAGCAGCGCGAAGAACTCCCCGGGCCGGATGTCGAGCGAAAGCCGGTCCACCGCGCGGACGTTGCCGAAATTCTTCACCACCGCGTCCATACGCAGCAGCGGCATGTCCACCGCTGCGTCGGCTCGCGGTTCGCCTTGCGGGTATTCCTCGGCCATCTTCCTCGCCAGCCCAATCGTGACGGCAGGCTAGCGGCGGATCGGTTCCGGCTCAACCGCGCCACTGCGCAGCCCCAGGATCGTCGGCGCCCCCTGACATCGCCTTCGCCATATATGCCGCCAGCGCGTCACGATCGGCCGGCGTCATGGTCAGGCCGAGTTTGGAGCGGCGCCAGAGAATGTCATCCGGAAACCGCGCCCATTCCTTCGTCATGAGATAGCGGACTTCGGCCCCCGTCAGTTCCGGCCCGAACGCCGGGCCGAGGTCCGCGCGGTCCCTGGCGTCGCCGAGCACGACGGCAAGACGGGATCCGTAGGCGCCGACCAGGCGCAGCATCTCGGCCTCGCCGAGGAAGGGCCAGCGCTCGCGCGCGCGATCGACCTCCGCGTCGAAGCGGGCCCATGCGAAATCGCCACCCGGCAGGGGCGCGTTCGCGGTCCAGCGCGGCGACATCGGGTAGAACGGCGACAGCTTCGCGACCGCCCGCTCTGCGCGCAGCCGCGAGGTCGTGACGTCGCCGCCGAACACCGTCAGCAGCGGAGCCTTCTGGCGCCGCGCGTCGAACGTCATGGCGCCGTCGCGCGCGGCCTGACGGCTGGCGGGGTCCACGGCCAGGTTGGCGCCGGAAACCGTCCTGATCACGTCTGACGGTTCGACCCGCTCGCGAAAATACCGGTTGGCGGCGCCGCAGAGGTAGGCGACGTCGGCGGCCACCATCGACACTGCGGCGGGATCACCCTTGAACGCGTGGCCGACGGTACCGATCAGCGTGAAATCGCGCTCGTAGGGGCTGGCAAAGATCAGTCGGCGGTCGCTGTTCTGGAAAACATAGACGTTGTCGGTCTCGAACAGGCGCCGGACCACGATCTGGCTGAGCTGCATCGCGCTAGCGCGCGGCGGCGGCAGCCGCAAGACGGTTTCCGCCACCGACGCGGTCCAGGCGCCCGCTGCATTGACCAGCGCGCGAGCCGTGATCTCCTGACGCCTGCCGCGATCGATCACCGCCAGCCGCCAGATCTCAAGCCGGTCGGCGCGAACACAGCGTGCGCCGGTGCGGATGTCGGCGCCGCGCTCGGCCGCATCGACGGCGTTGGCGATCACCAGCCGCGAATCGTCCGCCACGCAGTCGGAATATTCGAAGGCGGTGCCGAACGGCCGCTTCAGCGCGTTGCCGAGCGGATGATGGGTGACGTCGACGGTTGCGGCACCCGGCAGACCGCTTGGCGAGGCGAGACGGTCATAGAGCCACAACCCGGTTCGCAACAGCCAGGGCGGACGCTCGTCGGAATGGGCGGGGATCGCAAACCGCATCGGCCGCACCAGATGCGGCGCGATCTTCAGCCAGATATCGCGCTCGGCAAGCGCCGTGCGCACGCGGCGCAGGCCCCGGCGCTCGAGCATCGCGAGATCGCCATGAACAAGCCGCGGCGAGGCCGCTGATGCGCCGGAACCGAGGTCGCCCTGCTCCAGCAGGATCACCCGCAGGCCGCGTCCTGCGGCGTCGCGCGCAATGCTGACGCCGTTCAGGCCGCCGCCGATGATCGCAAGATCGTAGTCCGCCATGCGCGACGTCTGACGTCCAGGGGATGATCCGTAAAAGCCGAAACCGCTTTTGCTCAGGCTGGAGGCAAGGCGTTTACCGAGGGATCATGCTCGAACAGGAATAAGGTGAGAGAATGATCCAACCCGATTGAATCGTGCCTGGAGCTTCGGTTCTGATTGAATCAGGACCGAAGCTCTAGATTTCTTGTTTTGACGCGTTTTCTTCACGCGAACCGGTTTCCACTTCGCTCGAAAACGCCCTAGCCCGTCTTGCGCGCGGTCGCGACGGCGTCGACGCCGTTGCGGCCCACCAGCACGGCGTACTGGCCGATCGGCAGCGGTTTGCCGATGAAATAGCCCTGCACGGCGTCGCAGCCCTCGTCGGCGAGGAAGCCGAGTTGCTCCTGGGTCTCCACGCCCTCGGCGACGATCGACATTTCGAGGCCGTGGCCGAGGCCGATGACGGCGCGGATGATCGCGGCCGATTGTGGATTACGGCCGAGATTGATGACGAAATCGCGATCGATCTTGATCTTGTCGAACGGAAACGCCTGCAGATAGGAGAGCGACGAATAGCCGCTGCCAAAATCGTCCATGGAAATGCGCACGCCGAGCGCCTTCAGCCGGCGCAGCAGCGCCAGGCCGCGGTCGAAATCCTCGATCAGCACGCCTTCGGTGATTTCCAGCTCGAGCCGGCCGGGCGAAAGCCCGGTTTCGAGCAGGATCGAATGCACGAGACTGACGACGTCGCCATGCATGAACTGCGCCGGCGACAGGTTGACCGCGATCTGCAGCGGCAACGGCCAGGAAGCCGCTTCACGGCAGGCCTCGCGCAGGATCCATTCGCCCATTTCGACGATCAGGCCGCTTTCCTCCGCGAGCGGAATGAAATCGCTCGGCGGCACGAAGCCGCGCACCGGATGCATCCAGCGCGCCAGCGCCTCGAAGCCGATGATCTCGCTGGCCGCAACCGTGTGGCGCGACATCGCCTGCGGCTGGTAATGTAGCGACAGCTCGCCGTTCTTGATCGCGAGCGAGAGATCCTGGTGCAGCACGCGGCGATCGCGGATCTGCTGGTCCATCTCGGGTTCATAGATGCTGATCGAACCGCGCGATTTGGCCTTGGCGCGGAACAGCGCCGCGCCGGCATTGGCAAGCAGCGACGCGGCGTCGGCGCCGTTGTGCGGGAATACCGAAATGCCTGTGGTAACCCCGGTGCGGACCGATTTGCCGTCGATCTGGAATTCCCTGGTCAGCGCCTCGGCGAGCTGCTCGGCCAACAGCATGCCGGCGACGGGTTGCTTGCCGTCGATGATCAATCCGAACTCGTCGCCCGAGAGTCGGGCCACGACACCGCCGCGCGCCGAGGCCAGCAGACGGTGCGCGACTTCGATCAGGAGCTTGTCTCCGGTGGCGTGGCCGAACACGTCGTTGACTTCCTTCAGCCCGTCGAGGTCGAGCGAGAGCACCGCGAATTCCTCGCCGGTGCCTTCGCAGGCTTCGATCATCTGCGCCAGCGCCTGCAGGAAGGCGGCGCGGTTCGGCAGGTCGGTCAGGCCGTCATGATAGGCCATATGCGCCATGCGCGATTCGGTCTGGCGGCGGTCGGTGACATCCTCGTGGGTCTTGATCAGATATTGCGGCTCGCCGGCCTCGTCGAGCACCGTCATGCGGCGGGTCAGGAACAGCCGCAATCCCTCCTTGGTGCTGATCGGATGTTCCTCGACCAGCAGGCCGCGCTTCTTGATCGCCGCCTCGTCGCGGGCAATGATCAGCTTGGCTTCCCGGGGATTGAAGATATCGGCGGCGGTGAGGCCGGTGGCGTCCTCGCGGCGCCGGTTGAGGATGATCTCGGCGCTGCGATTGGCGAGCAGATAGCGGCCGTCGCTGACACGCTCCACGATCAACGAGACCGGAATGTTGTCGACCACGAGCTCGAGGAATTTCTTGGTGTTCTCGAGCTCCTGGGACAACGACCGGCGCTCGGTAATGTCGTCGAACAGCGCGATCAGGAATTCGGGCTCGTTCCTGTCGTTGCGCGCGATGACGCGGACGCTGGACAGGACGCGCTTCTGCGAGCCGCGCTCGACCACGAGTTCGGTGCGGAACTGGCCATCGGGCGAGTTGACCGCCGCCTGGTCGGCCGCCTCGATGCTCGCCGTCGTCTCGGGGCGAAAGATCTCGTCGGCACGCTTGCCGACGATGGTGTCGCGGGAGAAGCGCGAGAAGCGTTCGAAGGCGCGGTTGGCGAAGATATAGCGGCCGTCCTCGATGCTCTTGGCAGCCACGCACACCGGCACGTTGTCGAGCACCGATTCCAGGAATTGCTTGGTCGATGCCAGCTGCCGCGAAAGCTGGCGCTGCTCGCTGCAGTCCTCGTGGGTCGCCACCGAACCCCCGTTCGGCAGAATGAAGTGCTTGACCAGAACCGAGTGCCCGTTGGGCAGCTCGGTAACCAGCCCTTCCGGCCGGGTGGCGAGCTCGTAGAATTTCTCGACCTCGACGTCGAGCACGCCGCGTTTGCGCCGCATCTCCAGCAGTTGCGGTCCGGTCATCTTCCGCGAAATGTCCGAACGTGTCAGGCCATAGATCGCCAGATAGCGGTCGTTGCAGAACACGATGCGTCGCTGCGCATCCGTCATGACCACGCCGTGGCTGAGATTGTTTAGCGCGGAACTGACGAACGCGTTCCGGCGCAACTGCGAACGCTTGACCTTGCGCAAGGCGGAATGGATCCACAGCGCGACGGCAGCGAGGAACGAGCAGACGACGATGCCGCCGATCAGGATTTCCCAGAGCATGTTGGGGTCGGCGGAGCCGACATAGCTCGGCGGCGCAAAATTATCCGACGAGGCCCAGCCGGCCCGCACCGGCGCAGCCGTGACGATCAGGCACAAAAGGGCCTGCGCAGGAACCAAGTTCTTGCTACCTGCCTGCCAGTTCTTGCCAGCCATCAGTCACCCGCGCATTTCGGGGCGGAGTTTCTGACCGGACGCGTTTGGATCGGGTAAACGCCTACCCTTACAACCCAAAAATGTGACTCAAATTACGGCAATTGCCCTGACATGATTAATGATTCCCTAATGCGATCCGGGCCCGGAAAGCATCGCGAAACGAGCCCCGCAGCGTTGTCGAAAAAGATCGTTGCGCACCGCACGATAGGACGCGGGCGCGATTGACCCGGGACGAGCGGCCACTTAACGAGACGCACATTGAATCGAAGTTCCCGGATCCGTGGGCCTGAAGGCGCGAATGGACAAGGTTGAGTGCGTCGTTATCGGTGCAGGGGTGATCGGTCTCGCGGTAGCGCGGCGACTGGCGACGGCCGGCCGCGAGGTGATCCTGCTGGAGGCGGCCGAGGCGATCGGCACGGTGACATCCTCCCGCAACAGCGAGGTGATCCACGCCGGCATCTACTACAAGGCGGGCAGCCTGATGGCGCGGATGTGCGTCGGCGGCAAGCGGGCGCTCTACCACTATTGCCGGGATCACGGCATCCCGCACCGCAATTGCGGCAAGCTGATCGTCGCGACCACCTCCAAGGAAACCGAGAAGCTGCAATCGATCAGGGCGCATGCCGAGGCCAATGGCGTCGACGATCTCAAGACCCTTTCCGGCATCGAGGCCCGTGCATTGGAGCCGGCGCTGAACTGCGACGCGGCGCTATTGTCGCCGTCCACCGGCATCATCGACAGTCATGCCTATATGCTGGCGTTGCGCGGCGACGCCGAAGACGCCGGCGCGGTGTGTGCCTTTCATACGCCGCTGCTGCACGCAAGGGCGCTGGCGGGCCGCTTCGAACTCGACGCCGGTGGCGATGCGCCGATGTCGTTTGAATGCCGGCTGCTCGTCAACGCCGCGGGGCTGGGCGCGCCGGCGGTCGCGCGCAACATCGACGGCATGCCGCTCGAGCAGATACCGCCGGCCTATCTCGCCAAGGGAAATTATTTCAGCTGCAGCGCGCGGGCGCCGTTCTCGCATCTGATCTATCCCGTGCCCGAGCCCGGCGGGCTCGGCGTGCACCTCACCCTCGACATGGCGGGACAGGCCCGGTTCGGGCCCGACGTGGAGTGGGTCGAGAAAGTGGATTACGCGGTCGACCCGGCGCGGGCGGAGCGGTTCTATCCGGCGATCCGGCGCTACTGGCCGACGCTGCCGGACGGCGCGCTGATGCCGAGCTATTCGGGCATCAGGCCGAAGATCGTACCGCCGGCGGTCGCCACGCAGGACTTCCTCATCCAGGGACCGCGGGAGCACGGCGTGGACGGGCTGATCAATCTGTTCGGGATCGAGTCGCCGGGACTGACGTCGTCGTTGGCGATCGCTGACTTTGTCGGTGAGCTGGCCGGCGTCTGAACGTCACGCCAGCTGCACTGCCTGCGGGTGCGACTGAAACGCACACCTCGGAGACGAACGCGGTTGACGTTCGTCCCGGCGAGGTGGTGGTGGTGGTGGTGGTGATTGCGGGAGTTTGGGAGTGGCGAAAGCTAGTGCAGTGTTTCGCCCGCGGTATTTTTCAACCGTTCGATTTGGTCCTTGACCATCAATTTCCGGCGCTTCAGTTCGACAATTTGCAGGTCGTCCGTTGAGAGGTGCACGAGAGCTTCATGCAATTCGTTTTCAAGAACTTTGTGTTTGCGTTCCAGTTCAACGAGATGCGCCTGAATTGCCATACCAAACCTCCTCGGTTGATTGAGACCTCAGATTCGATCCGGACAAGGGAGTGTACACGAGTACGCGAATCTGTCGATGGGTAACGAAAATGCCGGTCTCATTTTTCCGCCCACATCTGTAACGAATCGTGAGTACGGAACCCGCGCCGGCTTGCGCGCCGACCCGGCAAGGACGATATTCCATCAAGCCGTTTCCAGAACATCTCGCAATCTCATCGCGTTTTTCAGCTAACGTACATCATGACCGACGAAGATGAGCGCGAACTCGCCAACGAGCTCGCACGGCTGCAGCAGGAGCACCGCGATCTCGACGCGGCGATCGACGCCTTGCACCAGTCTCCCGCCCCGGACCTGTTACGGTTGCAGCGGCTGAAGAAGCGCAAGCTGCAATTGCGCGACCGTATCGCCTTCATCGAAGACCAGATCACGCCTGACATCATCGCGTAGCTTTCGTCATTGCGGGCGCGCGTGAAATCAACGAGCGCGGAACAACGCCTCGTTGAAACTCACGCGCCCGCGACCAGCTCGCGCAACATGCCCGTTACCTGGATCGAACTGTAGGGTTTGGGCAGAAAGCGCCCACCCTCGGGCAGGTCCGCTTCCCGCACGCCGACGTGGCCGGAGGTCGCGACGATCTTGATCGGCGGCCAGCGGCCTCGCACCGCACGTGCGAGCCTCAACCCGTCCATCGAACCCGGCATCTGGATATCGGTGAAAACGACCGTGATGTCCCGGCGCGCTTCGAGGATTTCGATGGCCTGATCGGCGTTCGCGGCCTCGACGACCTCGAACCCGGCGTTTCCGATCATGTCGACCGCATCCATCCGGAGCAGAAACTCATCCTCGACCACCAACACCACGGGTCTCTTGGACTCAACAAGACCCATTACCCACTCCCCTCCGAATAGGCATTAAGCCCCGGATGTTGTTTTCGTTCCCCGGCCGAGCCTTTCGCACCGTCCCCGTTCGGTCCATGCGCGGGGCCCGCCTGCCGCCGCGTCGAACCGTGCAATCCGCCGAGCCCGCTCGTGCGGAGGTCTTGACTCAACTAGAACAAAAGAGGAACATACTGCCAGCCCTCGAGCCAACCGGAGTACCGCGATGTCCGAAGCCCGTCCACGTTCCGACAGCAACCGTTACGAGCAGGCCTGCGACCAGGCGATTGCCATGTGCGATGGCAATTTGCGCAGCACGATCAAGGCGCTGATCATGGCGAACGAATATCTGGAGAATGAACTGCTGGAGTTGCAGGTGGCGGTTTCCTGCGGCTGCGTGCCTGCGGGGTTGTCGAACAGCGACGCAGCCTGATCGACCGAACCATGGCTGGGGAGCTCTAAGGGAGCGAACACGATGGCCGATGTCACCTATTACGTCGCAATGCCGTTCCTGCAGGACGAGGCCGGCTCGCCGGTCGCGGGCGCCGCGGAGGAATGCCAGAGTTCATCGGCGGCGCTGCGGCGCGCGGAAGTCCTGTCGCGGAGCCCCGGCAGCATCGGCGCGGTCGCCTTCAGACGCAGCGGCGATCCCATGATCGGCGAATTCGGCGACGCCGAGTTGCTCCGGAAGTTCGGCAATGTGCCGGACGATCTGAGCAGCCTGTAAGCATCACGATTCATGCCGGCGCTGCGCCTTGCGCAGATACATGCAGCTGTCGGCTTCCTCGAATGCGCGGCCGGCTTCGGCATGCGGGCCGAGAACGGCGACGCCGGCGGACGCGCCCGCAGTCACGTTGCGGCCGCCAAACGCGAAGGTGAGCCGGTCGATGGCTTCTTCCAGCGAGGCCGCTTTCGCCCTGGCATCGGTCTCGGTCAGGTTCCACAACAGGACCGCGAACTCGTCGCCGCCGAGCCGACCGACCACGTCGGAGGAACGCACCTGACGCACCAGCGTGGCCGCGACGACCTTCAAGACCTCATCGCCGGCGGCGTGGCCGAAAGCGTCGTTGATCGGCTTCAGTCGATCGACGTCGAGCACGATCAGCGCGCCGCTCGCCTGATAGCGCTTGATGTAGGCGATTGCGCGATGGAACTCGCGCTCGAAGCCGCGCCGGTTCGGGATGTCCAGCAGGAAGTCGGTATCCGCCGACGCCTCCAGCTCCCCGATCCGCTTGAGCGCCCGCGCCAGTTGGGTCCGCAGCTTGCGATTCGCCGACCTGGCGGCGCCGGGCGCGACCGGTAGCCGGGACGCCGGCTTCGGCGCTTTGCCGGGCTGGGGCCGCAGCGAGGCAGCCTCGCGCCCGGGCATGGCCTTGGGCTTAGGCTTAGGCTTAGGCTTAGGCTTGGGCTTGGGCTTGGGCTTGGGCTTGGGCTTGGGCTTGGGCTTAGGCTTGGGCTTAGGCTTGCCAACCCCGCCTTTGCGGCGCGTTTTCGCCGCCCTGGGGGCGACCGGCCCTGTTTTCTTCCTCATGGACACCTCAAATCGGCGACCAGTTTGCGCGGACACTGGCCCCCGGGGCCGGAATCATGCGCTAAGAAGGCTTGCCGGAATTCACCAAGACAGGATAGTCCATTCCGGACCCCTTGCCACGCCTTGCCGAGCCCTGAGCCGATCCTATAATCCGGCCTATGTTTATGGATTCCTGAAAGAATTAACCGCATGCCCGCCCCCGTCGCCATCATCATGGGAAGCCAGTCGGACTGGGACACCATGCGCCACGCCGCCGAAACCCTTGGAGTGCTCGGGATTGCCTGCGAGAAGCACATCGTCTCGGCGCACCGCACCCCGGACCGGATGTTCGCTTTTGCCAGGGGCGCCAAGGCAGCCGGCTTCAAGATCATCATTGCCGGGGCCGGAGGTGCCGCGCATCTGCCGGGCATGACGGCGTCGCTGACAGACCTGCCGGTGTTTGGCGTTCCTATCGAATCCAAGGCGCTGTCCGGTCTCGATTCGCTCTATTCCATCGTCCAGATGCCGGCCGGCGTTCCGGTCGGAACACTGGCCATCGGCAAGGCCGGCGCCATCAACGCCGCGCTGCTGGCGGCAAGCGTGCTCGCGCTGAACGATCCGTTGCTCTCGGGCCGGCTTGCCGCCTGGCGCAAGGCGCAGACCGATGCGGTTGGCGAGCGCCCGGAGGACCCGGCGTGACTTCTCCACGGCAGGTGAAGCTGAAGCCCGGCGACACCATCGGAATTCTCGGCGGCGGACAACTGGGCCGGATGCTGGCCATGGCGGCGGCACGGCTCGGCCTGCGCTGCCAGGTGTTTTCGCCGGATCCGGATTCGCCGGCGTTCGATGTTGTGCTGAACGCCACCTGCGCGGAATATGCCGATGTCGAGGCGCTGGAATTGTTCGCGGGCGATGTCGACGTCATCACCTATGAATTCGAGAATGTGCCGGCCGCCGCTGCGATGATCCTCGGCGCGCGCCGCCCGGTGCTGCCCGAACGGAAGATTCTGGAAACCACCCAGGACCGCCTGGCCGAAAAAGATTTCGTCAAACGACTGGGCATCGGCACCGCCGATTACGCCGATGTTTCGTCGGCCGCGGGCCTGCGCGCCGCGATCGCCCGCATCGGGCTGCCGGCCGTGCTGAAAACGCGCCGTTTCGGCTATGATGGCAAGGGCCAGGCGATCATCCGCGCGGGCGACGACCCGGACAGGATCTGGGACGAGCTTGGCACCCGATCCGCCATCCTCGAGGCCTTCATTCCCTTCCAGTGCGAGATCTCCGTGATTGCCGCGCGCTCGGCGGACGGCGATGTCGAATGCTTCGACGTCACCGAAAACGAGCATCGCGACCACATCCTGAAGATCTCGCGGGCGCCAGCCAATATTTCGGACGCGCTGGCGGACGAGGCGCGCGCCATCGCGGAAAAGATCGCCAGCGCCCTGGATTACGTCGGCGTGCTCGCGGTCGAGATGTTCGTGGTGCAGGCCGAGGGCGGCCCGAAAGTCCTGGTCAACGAGATCGCTCCGCGGGTGCACAATTCCGGACACTGGACGCTCGACGGCGCATCGATCTCGCAGTTCGAGCAGCACATCCGCGCCATCGCCGGCTGGCCGCTGGGCAAGGCCGTCCGCCACGGCCCGGTCACCATGACCAATCTGATCGGCGACGATATCAACGACTACGAGCGATGGCTGACCGTCCCCGGGGCCACTGTCCACCTGTACGGCAAGGGGGCGCCGCGGCCCGGTCGCAAGATGGGCCACGTGACGCAGGTATCGCCGCGCGAAAAATAGCCGTCCGCCTTCCGCATCATGCCGGGGCGCGGCCCTCGACGACGCCTTCCGGCTCTTCGCTGAGCCAGCGATAGATCACTCCGCCGAGCACTCCGCCGATCAATGGCGCCAGCCAGAATAACCATAGCTGCGCCAGCGCCCAGCCGCCGACAAACAGCGCCGGGCCGGTGCTGCGCGCCGGGTTGACGGACGTGTTGGTCACGGGAATGCTGACCAGGTGGATCATCACCAGCGCCAGTCCGATAGCCAGTGGCGCGAAACCTGCGGGCGCCCTGCCATGGGTGGCGCCCATGATGATGAACAGAAACATCATCGTCATCACGACTTCCGTGATGAAGCACGCGACCAGGCTGTACTGGCCCGGCGAATGCGGTCCGTAGCCGTTCGAGGCGAAGCCCTTGCTGACGTCGAAGCCGGGAGCCCCGCTCGCAATCACGTACAGCAGCGCGGCGGCAGCTACGGCGCCGATCAACTGCGCGATCACATAGGGCGCGATCTGTCCGGCCGGAAAACGGCCACCGGCGGCGAGGCCCACGGTCACCGCCGGATTGAGATGGCATCCGGACACGTGACCGATGGCGTAGGCCATGGTCACGACGCTCAGCCCGAATGTCAGAGCCACCCCGAGCAGTCCAATTCCGACCTGTGGGAACGCCGCTGCGATCACCGCACTGCCGCACCCGGCAAAAGTCAGCCAAAACGTACCGATCGCCTCAGCAGCGTATTTCTTCCTATTCATGGCCCTCTCCCTCCGTTTTTGAGCGAAAATCCAGGCAAGACACGCAAAAAGACACTGAAGGCTGGAAACCAATTTCCGGGCGAGTTCTCTCAAGCGATTCGGGCCATTTTCGGCATAAATCCACGAGCCGCCGGTGGACATTGGCGGCTTTGTCTGATACATCCGCGCGCTCAGGGTTAAGGGCCAGGCCTTTTGCCGGCCCTTTACTTTACCAGAATTCCAATCCGACCCATTGAAAGAGGATGCCGCGTGCAGGTTCTCGTTCGCGATAACAACGTCGATCAAGCCCTCAAGGCGCTGAAGAAGAAGATGCAGCGTGAGGGTATTTTCCGCGAGATGAAGCTCCGCGGTCACTACGAAAAGCCCTCCGAGAAGAAGGCCCGCGAAAAGGCCGAAGCCGTGCGCCGCGCGCGCAAGCTCGCCCGCAAGAAACTGCAGCGCGAAGGCCTGTTGCCGATGAAGCCGAAGCCGGTTTTCGGCGCCGGTCCCGGCGCGGAGCGCGGTGGTGCGGGCGGTCGTGGCGGTCCCGGTGCGGGCCCGCGCGGCCCGCGCTGATCGGCGATTTTTGCAGAATTGAGTTCGATGACGCGGGCCTTGAGGTCCGCGTCGTTGTTTTTGGAGCCTCGGTTCTGTCTTGAATCAGAACCGAGGTTCTATCTTTTCTATTGAAGCGTTTTCTTCACGCGAACCGGAATTCGTTTCGTTCGAAAACGCTGCAGGTCGCTGTTTTGACCGATGCATTTTGGGGCGCGTCGGGCTAACAATACGATGCAAGCCCGCGCGAGTCCTCCGCATCTCATGGCCATTCCGGTCCCGTCTTCTGTCTCCGGAGTTTTACGCGCTGGCTGGCGCGCGTCCGTGCCGATTCTGTTGGCCGCGATCGCGCTCAGCGGCTGCTCTTTCGACCTGGGATCATTTTCAACGGGGTCGGACAAGGACGAGTCTGCAAAACCTGCTCCGGCGGGAGCCGCCGTGGCCCAGGCGCAGGTGTACGCCACGCGCGCTCAGGTGCTGGCAAAGTCGGGAAAAACCGCGGAGGCGCTCGCGGAGTTCAATCGGGCCATCGAGCTTGATCCGAACAACGCACAGGCCCTGTACGGCCGTGGGTTGCTCTATCAGGGCGAAAAACAGGACGAGCAGGCGATCGACGACTTCACCGCGGCCAACGGCCTGAAACCGCAACAGGCGGAGCCGCTGCTGGGCCGCGCGGTCAGCTACCTGGCGCTCGACAAGTTCAAGGAAGCCGCCGCCGATCTCGACGAAGCGGCGCAGGCCGATCCGCAGAACGCGCAGATCTGGAATGCCCGGGGACAAGCCTACGAACGCCTTGGCAACAAGGCGAAGGCCGCCGAATCATACGGCCGGGCGATCAATCTGCGTCCAAAGGACGATGCCGCACGATCCGGCCTGGCGCGCGTTGGCGGCAAGACCTAGACGAAAACCGCTTCAACTATTTCGGCAATACCGCGTGAAACACCGACTTCGCCGCCAGCAGCATGTCCTCGGCGACATTGGTATGCTCGCGCCGCTGCGGCTCTCCGGCCTCGGCACGCAGATCCAGCGGTCCCGAGGGGGACGGTAGCGAGAACGACGGAGCCGCCTCCGGAATGTCGGCCGGCGGGACCGGGCGGCGCGGGCCGTCGATGCCCGAGGGACTGACCGGGTTGGCTCCGGTCGGCGTGCCGAGGCTCTCGGGCGCCGGGGTGGAGACCATGATCGGGGGCGGCAACGGCCGAACTGCCGGGGCCGACACGACAGGCGCGGCCACCGCCGGCGCTGATACGATTCGGGGTGTTTCCGTGACGCGGGCGGCTTCCTGCGGGCGCGGCGCCCCCTCGCCACGCAGCCGCTCGATGGCCGCGCGCGCCAGTTCGTTGGCGTCACGACGCTCTTCCGGTGCGGCCGCTGCTTCGGCGGCAGCGGGCGCAGCGACGACAGGGGCGGCGGCCACGGTCGGTGCTGCGGGCGCCGCGGCGGGCTTGGCAATCACCTTTTCGCGCGGGACCGGCGTGTGACGACGGGTCTCGGCCGGGATGCTTGCGGTCTCCGCCGGCTTGTCGGCGGATTTCTCCGCCGGCTTCTCCACCGCCACTGGCTTCTCGGCCGCCGCCGGCTTTTCGGCCGCCGTCTGTTCGAGGATGGCCTTTTCGGAGATGCCCTTGGCCGTGACCCCCGGCTGCGGGAGGCCGCCAACGACGCTGGCGGACGGCTTCGCAGCGGGCTTGGCGTCCGTTTTGACGTCCGTTTTCTTGGGATCGGTAGAGGACGCCACGGCGGCGGCGGGGGCATCGGGCTTGGAGACGATGTAATGATTGACGATGTAGGCCCCGATGATCGTCGCAACGACCGAGGGCAAGATGTCCATCGCAAATTTAGCTAGGTATTTCAGCATGCCGGCCACTCCCCGCAGCGTTTTGATGCGGAAACTTTGAGGCACATTGAGGGATCAACTGCGACGGATCGGTGGCAATCGGTTAAGGCGCGTTATCAGTTATGGCTTCAATTCGACTTCCAGGAACACGATCTCGGCGGCGGTCTCGTTGAGCACGTCATGTTCCACCCCGGCCTTCCGGAAGTAGGATTTGCCGACGGCCAGCGGGGCCTTGGAACGCTCCCCGCTGGGCGCCACGATGGTCATTTCGCCGGCGGTGACGGGCACAATGACGTAGTCCATCCCGTGGATGTGATGGCCGGTGGCGCTGCCCGGCGCCAGCCGCCACTCGGTGACGCGGACTTCCTCTGTATCGACCTGAACGTCGGATTTGGCGCTGAGCATGGTCATTCCTTCGTCATTTCCCTTGGGCCCGGCTCTCTCGGGCCGGCCAAGCCTCTGGTTTGGCCCCTAGGGCACGAACACCATGAATACGAATACGGCAAATACCACGACATGGACCAGCCCGAACAGGATGTTGGTGCGGCCGGTGCCGAAGGTCAGCATGCTCAGCACGAAGGTCATGACCAGCAGCACCATGCTCTGCGCGCCGAGCCCGAGCACCAGTTGCTTGTCCAGCGCGTAGGCCGCCACAGCTACCGCCGGGATCGTCAGCCCGATGGTCGCCAGCGACGAGCCCAGCGCGAGGTTGATGCTCTTCTGCAGGTCGTTCTTGCGGGCGGCGGCCAAGGCGGCGACGCTCTCCGGCAACAGGATCAGAAGCGCCACCAAAACGCCGGCAAAAGCCGGCGGCGCACCGATCCTGGCAATTGCGAAATCCACCACCAGCGAGAATTTCTTCGCCAGCAGCACGACCGCCAGAAGAGAGGCCAGGAGCAGCACGATGCTCAATCCCAGCATGCGGTTCGACAGCGGGATCCCGCCTTCGCCGGGGGCGTGGTCCTTGCCGATGAAATAGCCGCGATGACGCATGGTCTGGGTGTAGAGGAACACGCCGTAGAGCAGCAGCGTGACGATACTGACGAAGCCTAGCTGGGCGGCGGAATAGACCGGACCGGGCGTGGTCAGCGTGTAATCGGGCAAGATCAGCGTAATCGTCGCCAGCACGATCAGGACGCTGAGATAGAGGCTGGATCCCGAGACTTGCACGTCCTGCTCTCGGTAGCGCAAGCCGCCGGCGAGGATGCAGATTCCGACCAGGCCGTTGCAAACGATCATCACCACAGCGAACACGGTGTCGCGCGCAAGCGTCGGCACCGGCTTTTCGCCGAGCATGATGGTCGCGATCAGCGCCACCTCGATCACGGTGACCGACAGCGTCAACAGCAGCGTGCCGTAGGGCTCGCCGATCCGCTCCGCGATCACCTCGGCATGATGGACGGCGGCGAATACGGTGCCGAACAGGATCACCAGCAGCACGGCGGCGAACACCACTCCGGCGGCCGACGGCGTGAAGGTAACGCCCAGCGCGGTGGCGCTCGCGAAAAACAACACCGCCACCGCGGGAAACATCCACGCCGATCGCGGCACCGGGCCGTGCGCACTCATATGACCTCATCCTCAACGTCGGGGAATGAATTATGCGCCAAACCGCGGCGGCCGTCAGCCTCTTGCAGCATCGATGAAGCGCCGTGCCGTTTCGATCGCGCCACAATTGGCGAGATCGTTGTGGCCCGCTTCGGGAAACCGCACGAACTGTTTCGGCCCGCGGGCGAGCGCGAATAATCGCTCGCCAAACCTGATCGGAATGGTGGCGTCGCGCCCGCCATGCATGACCAGGAGCGGCGCCATGACGCGCACAATGCGCAGATCGGAGCGAAACGGATCCCGTATCAGCCAGCGGACCGGCGCAAACCAGAACAGCGAACCGGCAACGTCCGCAAGCGACGTGTAGGGCGCTTCCAGGATGATCTTTCCAACCGGTCTATCAGCGGCCACCGCCACCGCGACGCCGCTGCCCAGCGAAAATCCCCATGGCACAATCCGTTCCGCGGCGTAGCGTGCCGCCGCGAAGGCATAGGCCGCCGCGGCGTCGCGCAGCAACCCCTGCTCGCTGGGCCGCCCGCTCGACCCGGCATAGCCCCGATAGGACAGCGCTACGAGCCCGATGCCGTCGGCGGTGATGCTGCGAAAATGACCGGCGAGCGCCGCCAGGAAATCACCATTGCCGGGAAAATAGATCACGACCGCTAGGCCCGGTCTCGCCGGCACGTGCCAGACGATGACCTTTTCGCCATCCGCCGTCGTCAAGACATGTTCTTCCGCCTCCGGCAGGCCTGCGGCTTCGGGAGCAGTGCGTACGGTTTCCGGAATCGGAAAGATCAACGACCGCTGCGCGAAGAACAGGACCGCAAGACCGCCGAGATAGCCCCCTGCGGCGAGAACGACGAGCCACTTCAGGACGCTCACGGCCCGGCCGGCCGGCGTTACATCGCCTTGACGATGTTCTCGGTCATCTTCTTGGCGTCGCCGAGCAGCATCATGGTGTTGTCGCGGTAGAACAGGGGATTGTCGATGCCGGCATAGCCCGACGCCAGCGAGCGCTTGATGAACATAACCGTGCCGGCCTTCCAGACCTGCAGCACCGGCATGCCGTAGATCGGCGAGGTCTTGTCTTCCTCGGCTGCCGGGTTGGTGACGTCGTTGGCGCCGATCACGAAGGCGACATCGGCCTGGGCGAATTCCGAATTGATGTCCTCGAGTTCGAACACCTCGTCATAGGGCACGTTGGCTTCGGCGAGCAGCACGTTCATGTGGCCGGGCATGCGGCCGGCAACGGGATGAATGGCGTATTTCACCTCGACGCCTTCTTTCTTGAGCGTGTCCGCCATCTCGCGCAGCGCGTGCTGGGCCTGCGCTACCGCCATGCCGTAGCCGGGCACGATGATGACTTTCTGCGCGTTCTTCATGATGAAGGCGGCGTCGTCGGCGGAGCCGAGCTTGACCGGCCGCGCTTCGGCCGCAGCCCCGCCGGCGGCGGCCGTCTCGCCGCCAAAGCCGCCGAGGATGACCGAGATGAAGGAGCGGTTCATCGCGTGGCACATGATGTAGGACAGGATCGCACCGCTCGAGCCGACCAGCGCGCCGGTGATGATCAGCGCCGAGTTGCCGAGCGTGAAGCCGATGCCGGCGGCGGCCCAGCCGGAATAGGAGTTCAGCATCGAGATCACGACCGGCATGTCGGCGCCGCCGATCGGGATGATCATGAGAACGCCGAGCGCGAGCGCAATGATCACGATCAGCCAGAAGTCGAGCGCGCTGACGGACATCACCATATGGACGATGAAGAACACCAGCGCGAGCGCGAGTACGATGTTGATGATATGGCGCGCCGGCAGAATGATCGGCGCGCCGCTCATCCGGGCGGAAAGCTTCAGGAACGCAATGACCGAGCCGGTGAAGGTCAGCGCGCCGATGGCGACGCCGAGCGACATCTCGACGAGGCTCTGGGAATGGATGTGTCCGGGCGTGCCGATGTCGAACGCCTCGGGCGCGTAGAAAGCGCCGGCGGCGACCAGCACCGCGGCCATGCCGACCAGCGAGTGGAAGGCGGCCACCAGTTCCGGCATCGAGGTCATCGGCACCCGGCGGGCAATGACGGCGCCGATGCCGCCGCCGATGGCGACACCAAGCACGACCAGGAACCAGGCGCTGGCATCACCCGGCGGGTGGTTTGCGAGCGTGGTGCCGATGGCGATCGCCATGCCGGCCATGCCGAGGAAATTGCCGCGTCGGCTTGATGCCGGGCTCGACAGCCCACGCAGCGACAGGATGAACAGAACACCTGACACCAGATACAGGATTGCAGACAGATTGGCGTTCATCTCAAGGCCCCCATTGTCTTCGCCACCACGAGGTGCACGCCGCTCACTTGGCTTTCTTCTTGTACATCGCGAGCATGCGCTGGGTGACCAGGAAGCCGCCGAAGATATTCACGCAGGCGAAGGTCAGCGCGACGAAGCCGAAGCCCCGCGCCCAGCCGCTGCCGCTCGAAACCAATCCGACGCCGACCGCGAGCAGCGCACCGACCACGATGACCGAGGAGATCGCGTTGGTCACCGACATCAGCGGCGTATGCAGCGCCGGCGTCACCGACCACACCACGAAATAGCCGACGAACACGGCGAGCACGAAGATCGACAGCCGGAACACGAAGGGATCGACGGCCTGCGCGATATGTTCCATGGCGGCTCTCCTTAAGGCTTCGGCTGGAAGTTCGGATGAATGACGGCGCCGTCTTTGGTCAGCGCAGTTGCCTTGACCAGTTCGTCGTCCCAGTTCACCGCGAGCGCCTTGTTGGGCTTGTCGATCAGGGTTTCAATGAACGAAAACAGGTTGCGCGCGTAGAGCCCCGAGGCCGAGGCCGCGACCCGGCCGGCGACATTGGTGTAGCCGACGATCTTGATGCCATCGAGATCGACGACTTCGCCCGGCCTTGCGCCGTCGACATTGCCGCCGCGCTCGACGGCGAGATCCACCAGCACCGAGCCCGGCTTCATGGATTTGACCATCTCGGCGCTGACGAGTTTTGGCGCCGGCCGGCCGGGGATCAGCGCCGTCGTGATCACGATGTCCTGCTTCTTGACATGTTCGGCGGTGAGCGCGGCCTGCTTGGCCTGATACTCTTTCGACATTTCCTTGGCGTAGCCGCCGGCGGTCTGGGCGTTCTTGAATTCCTCGTCCTCGACCGCGAGGAACTTGGCGCCGAGGCTTTCGACCTGCTCTTTCGTTGCAGGCCGCACGTCGGTCGCGGTAACGACGGCGCCGAGCCGCCGCGCGGTCGCGATCGCCTGCAGGCCGGCGACGCCGACGCCCATCACGAACACTTTCGCCGCCGGAATCGTGCCTGCCGCGGTCATCATCATCGGAAAGGCGCGGCCGAAGGCTTCAGCCGCCTCGATCACCGCACGGTAGCCGGCGAGATTGGCCTGGCTCGACAACACGTCCATCACCTGCGCGCGGGTGATGCGCGGCATCAGTTCCATCGCGAACGCCGCAATGCCGGAATCGGCCATCGCCTTCAGCGCGGCGTCGTTGCCGTAGGGATCCATGATGGCGATGACCAGCGCGCCGCGCTTGTACCTGCCAAGCTCGGACGCCTCGGGCCGCTTCACCTTGATGACGATGTCGGCGTCCTTGACCGCATCGGCGCTGACGGTGGCGCCGACCGCGGTGAATTCCGAATCCGGCAGGCCCGACTTGATGCCGGCGCCGGGCTCGACGGCGATATCGACGCCAAGCGCCTTGAATTTTTTCACGGTATCGGGCGATGCGGCGACCCGCGGCTCGGAAGGATCGATTTCCTTGGCGACGGCAATCTTCATAAAGCCTCCGGCGGCGCGCAACGCGCGCGGGCAAACTTGCGCTGATTCTGCACAGATAGATACCGGTTTTGCGACCGGAGCAGTCTCTTCGCGCCGCCGGGCGGCGGCGCGATCGCTGTAACGGTCAGGTCAGGAAGATCGCCATCATGGCGACGATGAAGATGACGGCGGCGGAGCCGTACTTCACCAGCATGATGAAGCCCTCATAGGTCTGCTCATGCGCTGGATAATCGTTGCCGTCAGCGGTCGTGTAGGCAACTTCGTTATGCTCTGCCATCGGTGTCCCCAGTAACTGTTCGTCTCGCCGTGGAATTACCGCAATCCAACCGGGAGAGCAACGGCGACGGGGCGCTTTGTTCACCAGCTGCCTTTGCGAACGACTAGCGGGCCTCCGCCGGCCGTTAATCCGGGATCGAGGGGGATGATGAGGCCAGCCCCGGCGGCGACCCCGGCAAAATCCCGGATCTGGATAGACAAAAATACTGAAAAGCCTTCCAGCCGCTCAGCCCATCGCCTCCAGCTCGTCGATCATGCCCGCGATCACCGACAGCCCGCGGTCCCAGAATGTGGGATCCCTGGCGTCCAGTCCGAACGGCCGGAGCAGTTCGGAATAATGCTTGGTGCCGCCGGCCGCCAGCATCGCCAGATAGCGCTCGGCAAACCCTTCCGCGGCATTTTCGTAGACCGCATAGAGCGAGTTCACCAGGCAATCGCCGAACGCATAGGCGTAGACGTAGAACGGCGAATGGATGAAGTGCGGGATGTACATCCAGAAATTCTCGTAGCCCGGACGGATGTCGATCGCGGGGCCCAGGCTCTCACCCTGCACGCTGAGCCAGATTTCGCCGAGCCGCTCGGCGGTCAGTTCGCCGTTCTTCCGCTCGGTGTGCACCTTGCGCTCGAACGTATAGAACGCGATCTGCCGCACCACGGTGTTGATCATGTCCTCGACCTTGCCGGCGAGCAGCGCCTGGCGCTGCCTGGCGCTCTTGGTCTCCGCCAGCAGCCGCTTGAAAGTCAGCATCTCGCCGAACACGCTCGCCGTCTCGGCAAGCGTCAGCGGCGTCGGCGCCATCAGCGCGCCGTTCCTGGCCGCCAGCACCTGATGCACGCCGTGGCCGAGCTCGTGGGCGAGCGTCATCACGTCGCGTGGCTTGCCCTGATAGTTCATCAGCACATAGGGATGCGCCGACGGCGTCGTCGGGTGCGAGAACGCGCCCGGCGCCTTGCCGGGCCGCACCGGCGCATCGATCCAGCGATCGGTGAAGAAACGCTCGGCGATATTCGCCATCTCCGGCGAGAAGCCGCGATAGGCCGTCAGCACCATGTTCTTCGCCTCGGGCCAGGCGATGCTGCCGGAGGCAGCGAACGGCAGCGGCGCGTTGCGGTCCCAATGCGCGAGCTTCTTCTTTTTGAACCAGCCGGCCTTGAGCTGGTAATAGCGATGCGACAGCCGCGGATAGGCCGCGCGGACCGAACTCACCAGCGCATCGACGACCTCGCGCTCGACGCGGTTGTTGAGATGGCGCGAATCCGCGACATCCTGGAAGCCGCGCCAGCGGTCGGAAATCTCCTTGTCCTTGGCGAGCGTATTGGTGACGAGCGCAAAAGTGCGCTCGTTGGCCTTGAAGGTTTTCGCCAGCGCCTGCCCGGCCGACTTGCGTTTTGCGCCGTCGCGGTCCTGGAGCAGACTAAGCGTCGGCTCGATCGCCAGCTCCTTGGCCCCAACCTTGAAGCGCAGCCCCGAGATGGTCTGGTCGAACAGCCGGTTCCAGGCGGCATAGCCGCTCTGAGATTTTTCATGAAACAGCTGCTCGACGCGATCCTCCAGCTGATACGGCTTTTCCTTGCGCAGATCCTCGATCCACGGCCGATAATGCGCCAGCGCCGCGGTCTGCATCGCGCGTTCGATCACGGCATCGTCGATCCGGTTGAGCTCGAGCGCGAAGAACAACAGGTGCAGCGACGCGTTGGTCAGCCGCTCGGAGACATCGCCGTAGAATTTGGAGATCGCGGGGTCGACACTGTCGCCGGCGTGAACCAGCCCCGCATAGGAGCCGAGACGGCCGGCGAGATCGTCGATCGCCTCGTAACGCCGCACCGCTTCGGCGAGCCAGGCGCCGCCCTCCTGCTCCGCCGTCCGCGCGGCAAGCTTCCCCTTGTAGTCGGTCTCAAACGCGACGCAATCGGCATCCATCCTGTCGAGGTCGCGGATGACTTCCGGCGCATCAATACCGGAATAAAGATCGGCCAGGTTCCATTCCGGCAGCTTGCCGGCCTTGTCGCCGCTCTTGGATTTGGCCGCCGATTTGGTCGCGGATTTCTTGGGCGCCGCCTTGCGTTGAGCGGCCGGCTTGCGGAGGGCGGATGTGGAGCGCGAGGTCATCTTGTTCGAAACCTGTTTTCAATCATTGAGGCTGTGCGTGCGAAACGAGCGCGGGACGGTAACGTTTAAGAGTGCGTTAATCGGCATCGGCGAGAGTGCCCCGATTCGAGACAGATAGTTGTAGCGCGCGGGGAAAGCCATGGCTGCCAGCATTTTGATTGTCGACGACGACGCGGTCGCACGCCGCTTGGTCGAGAACATGGTGCAGAAATGCGGCTATGAGGCCATCGTCGTCGAGTCCGGCGACGCGGCGATCGCTACCCTCACCGGCCCCGATGCGCCCGTCATCGACGCCATGGTGCTGGATCTGGTGATGCCGGGCCTCGACGGCATGGGCGTGCTGGCCAGGATCCGCGAAGCTGGCCTCAACGTTCCCGTGATCGTGCAGACGGCCCATGGCGGCATCGACAATGTGGTGTCCGCAATGCGCGCCGGCGCCCAGGATTTCGTGGTCAAGCCGGTCGGCATCGAGCGGCTGCAGGTGTCGCTGCGCAACGCCCTCAACGCGCACGCGCTGAAGGGCGAATTGCAGCGCATCCGCCACAGCCGCGAGGGGCGCCTGACCTTCGCCGACATCATCACCCGCAGCGAGGCCATGGCCGGCGTGCTGCGCACCGCGCAGAAGGCGGCCGGCTCCACCATTCCGGTGCTGATCGAGGGCGAATCCGGCGTCGGCAAGGAATTGTTCGCCCGCGCCATCCATGGCTCGGGCGAACGAAAGGCCAAGCCGTTCGTCGCGGTCAATTGCGGCGCGATCCCCGACAATCTCGTGGAATCGATCCTGTTCGGCCACGAGAAAGGCGCCTTCACCGGCGCCACCGAGCGCCACACCGGCAAGTTCGTCGAAGCCTCCGGCGGCACGCTGTTCCTCGACGAGGTCTCGGAATTGCCGCTCGCAGCGCAGGTGAAGCTGTTGCGCGCGCTGCAGGAAGGCGCGGTGGAGGCGGTCGGCGGGCGCAAGCCGGTCAAGGTCGACGTCCGCATCGTCTCCGCGACCAACCGCAGATTGCTCGACCTCGTCAAGAACGGACAATTTCGCGAAGACCTGTTCTATCGCCTGCACGTGCTGCCGCTGACGATCCCGCCCTTGCGGATGCGCCGGGAAGACATCCCGCATCTGCTGCGGCATTTTCTGGCGCGGTTCTGCGCCGAGGAAAGCCGCCACATCACAGCCATCAGCGGCGAGGCGATGGCGCATCTGTCGCAGCTCGAGTGGCCGGGCAACATCCGGCAGCTCGAGAACGCGGTTTATCGCGCCGTGGTCATGAGCGAGAGCGACCAGCTTGATCTTGCGGATTTTCCGCTCGCCGCCGCGCAATCGCCAGCGATGCCGGAAGCCCATGGCGAGCCGCTGGTTGTCGCGCCCGCAGCGTTCCACTCGACCGTGCCGGCCATGGTTTCGGGTAATGAGATACCTATTGCGCCGCTGCCCTCCGCGGGCTCGCTGGCGATGCTGACCCATGCCGGCGAGATGCGGCCGCTCGAGGAGCTGGAGGGGGAGATCATCCGCTTCGCGATCTCGCATTATCGCGGCCAGATGTCCGAGGTCGCGCGCCGATTGAAGATCGGCCGGTCGACGCTCTACCGCAAGCTCGATGAGGCCGCCGCCGACGATTCAACGGCCGGCGGTGCCGAGGACGCACACTAGGCATCAGAGGGGGATTATGGCGCTACGGTGTCAGCGGCCGCAGACGGTCTTTTCCGGACCTTTGCGCGAACCCTTGAACCGTTGCGTTGCGGTGACAGACAAAAGCAAAAGCGCGTGGCAAAAGCGCGCAATCCGTTGCAAAGCGGGTCCTTTGAAGTCAGTTTGTCGTGAGCCGCCCTGCGCGGCGCTGGCTGCATGACTGAGGCACGTGTATCGTCTGCGTCAAAATCGTAGCGTGCAGGCGTGCCACGAGTGAGATTTGGAACGCATTCAAGGAAGAACCAAACGTCGACTGCAAACGTTGACCGAATGACGTTTCAAAATGAGGCCGGGCTTTTAGCAAAAGCTGTACGGACGAAGCCAAGAACTGTTCCATGGCGGGGCAGTTTCGCCCAAGGGGTGTGAAGATGCGAGACTGTTTGACTAGGCGCACCGGATTTGACCGTGTGCTGATGGCCGTGGCCGCCACCTTCCTCACGGTGTCCGCGACCTCGGCGATGGCCCAGGCCGATCCGGCACGCAACAGCGCCGCCGAACTTGCGATCGATGCGGCGATCCCGCGTCCGGAACCCGCCAACGTCCCGCCCCCGACCGTCAACGATTTCAAGCTGGACGGCGTTGCGCCGGCGGCCGACGCCGCCAGGGCGGATGTGCCGAAGGCGGCGGAGAAGACGCCCGAGGCAAAGCCAGCCGACGTCGTCACTGCTCCGGCCACCGACACCAACAAGGCCGACACGGTCAAGAAGGATACGGCGACCACCAACGCTGCCGCGCCGCCTCCGGCGGCCGCCACCGCGACGCCCGCCGCCGAGCCGGTCAAAGCCGCGAGCAATGTGCCGGCCGCGGACCAGCCGGTCGCCGACAGGCTCAAGGATTTGCTGGGCGGCAAATCGGCGCGCTATTTCGACCGCAAGGCCGAACGGGCCGCGATCGAGAAATTCTACACCGTGCGTGAATTTGCGCCGCTGTGGACGCAGGCCGGTGCGCTGACCGCGGCCGGCAAGGGCGTCATCGCGCGGCTGAAGGACGCCGCCTCCGACGGGCTCAATCCCGCCGATTATCCGGTGCCGGATTTCGCCGCCGCCTCCACCCCCGACACGCTGGCGGAAGCCGATCTGAAACTGACCGCGAGCATGATGGATTATGCGCGCCAGGCGCAGAGCGGCCGGATGCACTACTCCCAGGTCTCCGGGGATATCCAGTACCCGGAACACCCGATCGACCCCAGTGAAGTGCTGGCCAATGTCACCACCGCCAAGGACGCCTCGGCGGCGCTCGACAGCTACAATCCGCCGCAGAAGCTCTATCGTGAATTGAAGGCGAAGCTCGCCCAGCTGCGCGGCCAGGGCGATGCACCGGTCGTCCAGATCGACGACGGACCGGCGCTGAAATTCACCCCGGCGCGCGGCAAGAAGCAGCCCGCGGTCGTGGTGGAAGATCCCCGCGTGCCGCAATTGCGCGCCAAGCTCGGCATCGCCGAAAATGCCGACGACACCCATTACGACGCCAAGGTCGCCGAGGCCGTGCGCAAGTTCCAGGAAGGCGCTGACCTCAAGCCGACCGGCGTGCTGGACGACAGGACCGTCAGGGCCATCAACAGCCCGAAGCGCGACAAGCAGATCGACACCGTGATCGTCAACATGGAACGCTGGCGCTGGCTGCCGCGCGACCTCGGCGCGGCCGCGATCGGCGACGCCTACGTCATTCTCAATATCCCGGACTATACGCTCAAGGTGATGCAGCACGGCGCCCAGGTCTGGACCACCAGGGTGGTGACCGGCCAGCCCGGCATTCACGCGACGCCGCTTTTGACCGAGACGATGAAGTTCATCACGGTCAATCCGACCTGGAACGTGCCGCCGTCGATCATCTACAATGAATATCTGCCTGCGCTACAGCAGGATCCGACCGTGCTGCAGCGCATGGGCCTGAGGCTCGAGCGCGCCCGCGACGGCTCGATCCACATCTCCCAGCCGCCGGGCGAGGCCAACGCGCTCGGCCGCATCCGCTTCAATTTCCCGAACAAGTTCCTGGTCTATCAGCACGACACGCCGAACAAGGAGCTATTCGCCAAGGAAGACCGCGCCTTCAGCCATGGCTGCATGCGGGTGCAGAATCCGGACCAGTACGCCGCCACCCTGCTCAACATCACGGAGCCGAACGCGCACTACACGCCGGAGAAAATCCGCAGCATGTATGGCTCGAGCGAGATCGACCTGAAGTTCCCGACGCCGATCCCGGTCAACATCACCTACCAGACCGCGTTCGTGGACGACGCGGGCAAGCTGCAGTTCCGCCGGGACGTCTATGGCCGCGACGCCACCATGATCGCGCTCCTGAAGAACGCGCGAGGCAAGGATCTGGAAAACGTCGTCGCCCATTCGCAGCCGAGCTATTCGCGTCCGGTCGGCAGCCTGCCAGCGGGCGTCAGCTTCGCCAGCGACAACAGCTCGTTTGGCTATTCTTCCGGACCCTCGTTCTTCGAACGGCTGTTCGGCGGGCCGCCGACTGCCCCGCCGGCGCCCATCGGCCGCCAACAGCAACGGCGGCTTTTCACCCGGTGATCGTTCACCGGCCCACGGCGGAACGAACGAAATTCCAGAGTAAAATCAAAGGCCCCGCCGGCAAGGCAGGGCCTTTTTCATTAACCATTCTCCACCCGAATTTAACCAGAGCACTTTTTCGCCACACTCCGCGGGTTAGGTTAAGGCCGACTTGGGGGGTGGGATTTAAAATTCCACCCAGTGTTAAGACTGCGTTAACCCTCTTTCGCCACACGGGGTAGCGGAAGAGTTCATTGATCGGTCGTCCTCTGGGTGGGCTCATTCTTGCTGACTGGTTTCGCACGCCAATTCAAATCGCTGTCGCTGCCGAAGGCCGGGTATCATCTCGGCCTGAGTTCGCTGTTGCTCCTGATGGGCGCGGGATCGGTCCATGACGCGGCCGCGCTGAACGAAACCCGCACGCTATCGTTCCACCACACCCATTCCGGCGAAGACCTCACCGTCACCTTCAAGCGCGACGGCCGCTACGATGAAGCGGCGCTGAAAGAGCTCAATCACTTCCTCCGCGACTGGCGCAGCCAGGACCAGACCGTGATGGATCGTCACTTGTTCGACATCCTCTGGGAGGTCTACCGCGACGTCGACGGCAAGAAGCCGATCCAGATCATTTCCGCCTATCGCTCCCCCGCCACCAACGCCATGCTCCGCCGCCGTTCCTCCGGCGTGGCGCGCTTCAGCCAGCATATGCTCGGCCACGCCATGGATATGTACATCCCGGACGTTCCGCTCGAGCAGATCCGCTTTGCCGGGCTGCGCCTGCAGCGCGGCGGCGTCGGCTTCTATCCGACTTCGGGATCGCCCTTCGTGCATCTCGACGTCGGCAGCATCCGGCACTGGCCGCGCATGACCCACGACCAGCTGGCCCGCGTCTTCCCTGACGGCCGCACCGTGCATGTCCCCTCGGACGGCGTCCCGCTGAAGGGCTATGAGCTCGCCCGCGCCGACATCGAAAAACGCGACAATGGCGACGAGGCCCTGACCAGGACCAAGCCGGGTCTGTTCGCAGCCCTGTTCAAGGGCAAGTCCAATAGCGACGATGAGGACGAAGGCGTCACCGCTGCGGTTGAAGATAAACCTGCAAAGCTGACGGCCGTTGCCGCCAAATCCACCGACGCCGTGCCGGTGCCGCGTGCGAAGCCCGCCATCGCGGCCGCGTTCCAGCTGGCCTCGGCTGACGCGCAAATGGTGCAGGCCGCCAAAGAGCCGGCGAAAGGCAAGCAGCCGGCTCCAGCCGTCGAGGCAAAACCGCAGACGCCGGCCGATATCATCAATGCCCGCGGCTTCTGGGACGACGTTGCGACGACGCCGAAACAGGCCACCCCGGCGCAGGTCGCCGCCATCAGCGCCCGCCGGGCGCTGGCTGCCGCCGATCCGCAGCCGACCGCAAGCGTTTCGGCCCTGCAGGCGCTGGCCTACGCGCCGGCGGCCTCCTCACCGGTCGACCGCGCGAACATCGTTGCCGCCAGTGCGCCGATCCCGCGCAGCGTTCGCCCGCTAACCTCGCGCAATGCCGCGCCGGCCACCGGCATCGACACCATCGTCGCCAAGGGGACGCAGGGCCAGGGCAATGTGATTGCAACCTCGACCCGGCTCGCGGCGGCCGCGGGGACCAACATCTGGATGCGGGTGATGATGCTGGCGCCGAGCGCAAGCAGGTCGATGAACGCCACCGTGCTCGGTGACGCCGATATGACCATGATGCGCGTCTACTTCGTCAAGCCGCCGGCCGCGATCGCCATGACCTTCTCGGACGATCCGCAGATGGGAACGGTCACCGACCATTTCTCGGGATCGGCCACCGCGAAGCTCGCGACGCAATCCTTCGTGATGCAGACCGCCTCGCTGCGCTGAGCGTCGGGCTTCAGAAGAAAATCACTTCCGCAAAATTCGGCGTCGTCCTCGCGAAAGCGAGGACCCATAACCACAGCCCTCTCGGGTGAGAGTTGGAGCGAGCTCCGCGCACCTATTGACCGCCGGTCGTCATGGATCCCGGCTCGCGCACCGCTTGGCCGGGACGACGATAGATTGGGGCTGCGCGGCTAGCCAGCGCGCCTCACAGCATCCCCAGCGCCTGCATGTAGGTCTCAAGGATGGTTTCCGCCTCGGCGCGCTCGTTGGCGTCCTGCTTGCGCAGGCGGACGATGGTGCGCAGCGCCTTGACGTCGAAGCCGTTGCCCTTGGCCTCGGCATAGACGTCGCGGATGTCGTCGGAGATCGTCTTCTTTTCTTCTTCCAGCCGTTCGATGCGCTCGATGATGGCCTTGAGCTGGTCTTTGGCGAAACTCGTCGAGGGCTCTTCCTTGACGGCGGCAGCAGAGGTGGCCATCGGGTACTCCTGAGTGGAACTGAAGGGTTGAGGCGGAACGTGGAAGCGCCGCACGCTTCATCACGCACCGCATCCCGAAATGACCCTCAAGAGTGGCGCGCTTTCCGTCAAGGCAACATCGCGCTCATCCACAGCGCGCCCACAGGAGAAAGCGGAGACTGCAAATTTGCTGCGCTCAGTGGCCGCTCTGGGCCTTTTTCATCGCAGCCAGCTGCTCGGGACTGGCGGAGCCCTGAAAGGTCTGCTTCCAGGTCTCGTAGGGCATGCCATAGACGGCTTCGCGGCTCTCGTCCTTGGACATCGCGGCGCCCCTGGCGTCGGCCTCTTCCTTGAGCCAGTTGGAGAGGCAGTTGCGGCAGAAGCCCGCCAGATTCATCAGGTCGATATTCTGCACATCGGTCCGGGAGCGCAGATGTTCGACCAGGCGCCGGAAGGTGGCGGCTTCAAGTTCCGTTCTGGTCTTGTCATCGATCGCCATGACTGCACTCTCGTGGTTTGCGAAACCTTAAGGCTATTAGGTGGGAGTTGTCACAGATTTTGCCATATCGCAGGGCAAATTGCCCCAACCGAGCGGGATTTCGGCGGCGCCTTCCCGAAAATGCCGCCTTGGCCGTTGACAGTCCCCGCCGGCTCACGCGAAATCGTCAATGATTTGATATAGCTTCACTGAATGATCTCGACCAATCCCCATCGTCCCAGGTCCTTCGCTGCACGCTTGACCGCCGGTTTGCTGCCGGCGCTGGCGCTGGTTTTCCTGTGCCTGTGGACCAACCCTGCGGCCGCCGACTTCCGCCTCTGCAACAACACCTCGAGCCGGGTCGGCATCGCGCTCGGCTACAAGGACGCCGAGGGCTGGACCACGGAAGGCTGGTGGAACGTGTCGTCGCGGGCCTGCGAAACCCTGCTGAAAGGCACGCTGGTCGCACGGTATTATTACATCTACGCGCTCGATTACGACCGTGGCGGCGAATGGTCGGGCCAGGCCTTCATGTGTTCGCGCGACAAGGAATTCACCATCAAGGGCACTGACAATTGCCTGACGCGCGGTTTCGATCGCACCGGCTTCTTCGAGGTCGACACCGGCGAGCAGCGCGCCTGGACGGTGCAACTGACAGAATCCAATGAAACCCAACCCGCGCAGCGGGTGCCGGGCATTCCGGGAACGGTTGGCCCCGGCGGCCCCGGAAACCTTCCGGGCATCACCAACCCGCCGGCCGGAACGGCTCCGGGCGCGTCTGGTCTGCCGCCAGCCGCAGCGCCCGGACCCAAGCCATGAGACGTCTTCGCCGTATCAAGATTCTCGCCACGCTCGGCCCCGCCTCCTCCGACAGCGCGATGATCCGCCGTCTGTTCGAGGCCGGCGCCGACGTGTTCCGCATCAACATGAGCCATACCCCGCACGACAAGATGCGGGAGCTGGTCAAGACCATCCGCAATGTCGAGAGCAGCTATGGCCGGCCGATCGGGATCCTGGTCGACCTGCAGGGCCCCAAGCTCCGGCTGGGCTCGTTCGCCGAAGGCGCGGTCCAGCTCCATAACGGCGAGAGCTTCGTGCTGGATTCCGACAAGACGCCCGGCGACAACACCCGCGTCCAGCTTCCGCATCCGGAGATTCTGGCGGCGCTGCGGCCCGGCCATGCGCTACTGCTCGACGACGGCAAGGTGCGGCTGATCGCCGAGGAAACCTCGCCCGACCGCGCCGTCACGCGGGTCGTGATCGGCGGCAAGATGTCGGACCGCAAGGGCGTCAGCCTGCCCGACACCGACCTTCCGGTTTCGGCGATGACGACAAAGGACCGAGCCGACCTCGAGGCGGCGCTGGTGACCGGTGTCGACTGGATCGCGCTCTCCTTCGTGCAGCGCGCCGAGGACGTCATCGAGGCCAAGAAGATGATCCGCGGCCGCGCCGCCGTGATGGCCAAGATTGAAAAGCCGCAGGCGATCGACCGGCTCCCCGAAATCATCGAAGCCTCGGACGCCCTGATGGTGGCGCGCGGCGATCTCGGCGTCGAATTGCCGCTGGAGCGGGTGCCGGGCCTGCAGAAGCAGATGACGCGGCTCGCGCGCCGCGCCGGCAAGCCGGTCGTGGTGGCAACCCAGATGCTGGAATCGATGATCCAGAGTCCGGTGCCGACGCGCGCCGAGGTCTCGGACGTCGCCACCGCGGTCTATGAAGGCGCCGACGCCATCATGTTGTCGGCGGAATCGGCGGCCGGCAAATTCCCGGTCGAAGCGGTCTCGACCATGAACCGCATCGGCGAGGAAGTGGAGCGCGACCCGACCTATCGCGGCGTCCTCAACGCGCAGCGGGCCGAGCCCGAGCCCACCGTCGGCGACGCCATCGCCGACGCCGCGCGGCAGATTGCCGAGACGCTCGATCTGTCGGCGATCATCTGCTGGACCAGCTCGGGATCAACCGCGCTCAGGGTCGCCCGCGAGCGGCCGAAGCCGCCGGTGGTAGCGATCACGCCGGCCCTCTCGACGGGGCGCAAGCTGTCCGTGGTCTGGGGCGTGCACTGCGTGGTCGCCGAAGATGCCCATGACCAGGACGACATGGTCAGCCGCGCCGGCCGCATCGCGTTCCGCGACGGTTTTGCTCGCGCCGGCCAGCGCGTCATCATCGTCGCCGGCGTGCCGCTCGGCATCCCCGGCACCACCAACATGGTACGCATCGCCTCCGTCGGCTCCGACAGCGACGCGGATATGTGAGAACGCCAAGGTCATTCGGGGGCGACGCGGAGCATCGAACCCGGAATGACGAACTCAGAGCAGCGTCGCGTCCAGCGTGATCTTCGTATTCAGCAGCTTCGACACTGGGCAGCCGGCCTTGGCCATGCCCGCGAGCTGCTCGAACTTCGCCTTGTCGGCGCCGAGAATTTTCGCATTCAGCGTGAGATGCACAGAGGTGATGGCAAAACCGTCGCCCTGCTTTTCCAGCGTGACGTCGGCCTTGGTCTCCATCTGCTCCGCGGTGAGCTTGGCTTCGCCCAAGATCAGCGACAGCGCCATGGTGAAACAGGCAGCGTGCGCAGCGCCAATTAGCTCTTCCGGGTTGGAGCCGGGCTTGCCCTCGAAGCGGCTGGCGAAGCCGTAGGGGTAATCCTTCAGCGCGCCGCTCTTGGTCGAGATGGCGCCCTTGCCGTCCTTGATGCCGCCCTGCCACTTGGCCGATCCGAACGTCGTCGTCATGCGAACACTCCTGGGGATGAATTGAACAGGTAACGGCTTCAGCCGACCAAATCGGCGGAGGATGTCAATTCACGAGGTCGCTATGGAACGGCGCTTATCCGTGATGGCTGTTCTTACGCACCCACCAGCGTCTTCGCCGGCAGCACCGCCTGCACCACGAGGCCGCGGGCGCGGGCGTCCATTACGCCGACGGCGCGCAGCGCAAGCAACGTCACGGTCTGCACGGCGTCGCGCAGTTTCGCCTGATCATCCAGATTGTCCGGTGCCAACGGCCCGACCAGCGATTCATGCAGCGCGCCTAGCAGCGCCGTCGCGGCGAGCGCAGTGTCCTGCGCAGGCAGATGCCCGGCGCGGACCGCGGCATCGATGCGGGTTGCGATCTCGCCGGCGATCTCGCGGCGGCTTGCCAGCCGCGAGGCCGTGACGTCGACGTCCACCGGCTCGGCCAGGATGCCCCAGGCGAGCTTGCGCTGCGACAGCACATGTACCGCCACCGTGGTGACGGCGGCCGCGAGCGCCGAAGACGGCCCCGGCGCGGCGTCGGCGGCACGCCGGATCGCGGCCAGTTCATCGCGCGAGACGTCTGCGATCAGTTCGGAAATCAGATCCGCCTTGGACGGAAAATATCGATAGACGGTGCCGGCGGCGACATTGGCGCGGACCGCAACGGGAGCGATCTGCACTGCGGACATGCCGCCCTCGGCAGCGGCGTCGCGCGCCGCCGCCAGGATGGCGCTGCGCCGCGCCGCGAGGCGTTTTACGACTTGATGGGTCCGTCGGTAGACCATGGCCGCGTTTCTCGTCCTTCAACGCGCTTCCGGGGTCGTCCGGACCCAGCCGGGAAGCACGCGTGTTCGCTATTTCTGGCGATCTCGGAAAAATCGCTTTGAAGAACTGAACAACTATTCAGGACGAATGACAAGACGCAAAAATGCCCAGCCAGGACGGCGTCTCACGCGGGCGCGCCGGCAGCCTCCATCGCCGACGCCGGCTCGCGCCGCCACCAGGAACCGGCGCGGCGCATCACCAGGGTGGCCACGATCAGCGTAATGCCGAGTCCGACCGGGGTGCCGGTAAATGTGAACACAAAGAATAACGCAAGCGCGCAACCCAGTGCCGGCAGCTCATAGCGGCGAAAGCCCTCTTTCAGCCCAATGCGGACCAGGAATGCCACCGGCACCGCCAGTACCATCATGTCGTACATGAAGAGGTAGGGCGTCGTCAGCAAGGTGCCCACGGCGAGAGCCGCAGCCTTCAACGTGTAGCTGATCCGGCTGCGCCACATCAGTGCGACCACCACCGCCACCGACGCGGTCAGCACCCACTGGAAGGCCCATGCCAAGTGTTCGGTGCCGCCGAAATAACGCACCAGCGAGAACAGGCTCTGCAGCTTCCACCAGGTGGCCTTGCCCTCGGTGAGGAAGGCCTGCGAAAACACCGGCATCCAGTGGAAGAAGGCCTGCCAGCTTTCAGTGCCGAAAACGAGCCAGGATGCGAACGCGATTGCGATCGCGGTGACGGCGGCGCTGAAAAAAACCGTCCACTGCGAGGCCGCGATCAGCACGATCGGAAACAGCAAGCCGTATTGCGGCTTGTAGCTCAGAAGCCCGAGGCAGACGCCGGCGAGGATCGGCCGCACCGGGATCAGATAGAGCGTGCCGCCGACCAGCGCCGCGGTGAGAAAGCCGTTCTGCCCGACCAGCGTGTTGTTGAACACCATCGGAAAGGCTGCTGCGAGGAGCCAGCCGAAGTTGCGGCCGACGATCGCGCGCATCATGACGATATAGGGCGCGAAGCTCGCCGAGACCCAGCCGATGAAGGCTGCGGCGTAGGGAAACTGCGCCAGCAAGGACGCGACGAACAGGAACGGCGGCGGATAGTGCCAGGCGAAATAGCCCGGGAAATCCTGGCGCAGCAGCGCGAGTTCGACCTGCCGCTGGATATCCCAATCGTAAGCCTGCGCCGGATGGCCCTCGAGCACGAGGCGTCCGGCGGCCCAGACGTTGACGAAATCGGTCGGGATTCCGAGGCCGTCCGGATCCCAGATCCAGCTGTGCGAGAAATACGCCGCCGGGAAGTAGCAGATGTTGATGACGGCGAGCAGGAAACAGACGTTCAACAGCGCTGCGGGGATCGCGCTGTGCTCGCTCGGGATCGTCGGGGCGGGTATGGACGCGGCCATGCAGGCTCCTTTGCGCACATCGAGAGAAGACGACGCACCGGCCCAATTCATAAGGCCAACAGCCTTGAGGAAATCTTAAGGTTTGCCCGCCCGTGGCGGGTTGCGCGGGTCCGGCGCCGGCCGACACGACGACGGGCGTATCAATTGCCCGTCTGCAATTCGCCGAAACGATCCCAGGTCTTGCCGTTGAAGCGCATGAACTGCATCTGGTCGACCGGAACGTGATCGGTCGGCGAGGTGTTGATCTTGATGCCGGGGAGCAGCATCGGCAGTTCCAGATTCTTGATGGCATAGGTCTGCTTCAGAATATTCTCGGTCGACAGATCGTCGCCGCACGCTTTCAGCACGTGCTCCATCGCCATCGCGCTGTTGTAGGCGTTGACATAATTGGTATCGTGCAGATCGGCGTCGGGGGCGTATTTGACCATGAATTCCCGCCACACCTTGACGCCGGCGTCGTCCTTCCAGGCGGGATCGTCGGGGTCCTTGACGTAGGCGGTGGAGAGAATGCCGGTTCCGGCCTCGAGGCCTGCCGGCTGCATGACCGTGGAAATCCACACCGCGACGTTGGACAGAAACGTCAACGGTTTCCAGCCGATCTCGTAGACCTTGCGGATCGACTGCGCGGCGAATTTTGGCGTCGCCGCAATCACCAGCACGTCGGCGCCGGAGGCCTTGAGCTTGACGATCTGGGAGTCGATGGTCGGATCCTGGACTTCGTAGGTGGCCGCGGTGACCACAGAATCGTATTTGTCGCCGAGCACGTCCTTCAGGCCCAGGAGATAATCGCGGCCGAAATCGTCGTTCTGCGAGAT
The DNA here is from genome assembly GCA_963831585.1 of uncultured Alphaproteobacteria bacterium. Lineage (GTDB taxonomy): Bacteria > Pseudomonadota > Alphaproteobacteria > Rhizobiales > Xanthobacteraceae > Bradyrhizobium. The sequence continues at coordinate 105,455 of CAWHRA010000017.1, forward strand.
GACGGCGAATTTCGCATCCGGATTCCTGGCGAGCGCGTAGCGCGCGTAAAGCCGCGCCTCGTAGCGGAACGGCCCCTGCACGCCGAGCGTCGCTTGCGGGTATTGTGCGATGTCGGCGAATTTCGAGGCGCCGGACCCAACGAACAATTGCGGGATGTTCTTGCTCTGCAGGTATTTGGCGATCGCGCTGTTGTGGGCGGTGCCGATCGAGGAGAAGATCAGCGCGACTTCGTCGCTCTCCACCAGCCGGCGGGTCTGCTCCACCGTCTTCGGCGGCGCGTAGCTGTCGTCGAGCGAAATCAGATTGATCTTGCGGCCGTTGATGCCGCCGCGCTCGTTGAGCATCTTGAAATAGGCGACCTCGCCCTTGCCGAGCGCGCCGAACGCCGAGACCGGGCCGCTGTACGGCATAGTCTGGCCGATCTTGATTTCGGTCGCCGTAATCCCGCGCATGTCGGCCGCGATCGAGACCGCGGGCCACGCCAGCAACGCAAGCGCGCCGGCAACGCCGAGTTTCGTGACGAGACGCATCGACACCCCTCCCCTTTTTGCCGGCGCGCTCGGATGGCGGCCGCTTCAGGCGCGGTTTGGCCCGCGCTCCCCGCAAAACATGCCATGGGGGGCGGAAGGACGCCAATCATAATCATTTTGAAGCAGAAGCAAAAAACGCCGGCGGCATAAAAAAACGCGGCGTCACCGCCGCGTTTTTCAATTCGGAAACGGCAGGCGCATCACGCCTGCGGCTGCGGCTCCAGGCCGGGATCCGGATCGGGGCGGGGGCGCGGCTTGCCGGCCGGCGGCACCGCCGAGGCACGCGGCGTGGTCGGCTCCAGCACCGACTCGCGGTTCGGCTTCTTGCCCTTGAGCAGATCCTGAATCTCGTCGCCGCTCAGGGTTTCGTATTCGAGCAGGCCCTTGGCCAGCGCTTCGAGATCGGCCCGCCTCTCGGTCAGGATCTTGGTCGCCTGGTTGTAGCCTTCCTCGACCAGCCGCCTGATCTCGCTGTCGATCTTCTGCACGGTGGCCTCGGACGCATTCTGCGTGCGCGACACCGACATGCCGAGGAACACCTCGTCCTGGTTCTCGCCATAGGACACGGTGCCGAGTTCCTCGGAGAGGCCCCAGCGCGTTACCATCATGCGCGCGAGGCGCGTCGCCTGCTCGATATCCGATGCGGCACCCGAAGTGACCTTCTCGCGGCCGAACACCAGTTCCTCGGCCACACGGCCGCCCATCATGATTGCAAGGCGCGAGGTCATCTGCTCGAGCGACATCGACAGCTTGTCGCGCTCGGGCAGCTGCATCACCATGCCCAGCGCACGGCCGCGCGGAATGATGGTCGCCTTGTGGATCGGATCGGTCGCGATCACGTTGAGGCCGACGATGGCATGGCCGCCCTCGTGATAGGCGGTCAGCATCTTCTCTTCCTCGGTCATCACCAGCGACTTGCGCTCGGCGCCCATCATGACCTTGTCCTTGGCTTCCTCGAACTCGGCCTGGGTCACCATGCGCTTGTTGCGGCGCGCGGCGGTCAAGGCGGCCTCGTTGACGAGGTTCATCAGGTCTGCGCCGGAGAAGCCGGGCGTGCCGCGGGCGATGGTCTTCAGGTTGATATCCGGCGCCAGCGGCACCTTGCGGACGTGAACCTTGAGGATCTGTTCGCGGCCGACGACGTCCGGGTTCGGCACCACCACCTGGCGGTCGAAGCGGCCGGGACGCAGCAGCGCCGGGTCGAGCACGTCGGGCCGGTTGGTGGCGGCGATCAGGATCACGCCCTCATTGGCCTCGAAGCCGTCCATCTCGACCAGCAACTGGTTCAGGGTCTGCTCGCGCTCGTCATTGCCGCCGCCAAGGCCGGCGCCGCGATGACGGCCGACCGCGTCGATTTCATCGATGAAGATGATGCAGGGCGCGTTCTTCTTGGCCTGCTCGAACATGTCTCTGACACGCGAGGCGCCGACGCCGACGAACATCTCGACGAAATCCGAGCCCGAAATGGTGAAGAAGGGAACGTTGGCTTCGCCGGCGACCGCGCGCGCGATCAACGTCTTGCCGGTGCCGGGAGGGCCGACCAGCAGCACGCCGCGCGGAATCCGTCCGCCGAGCCGTTGATATTTGCCGGGGTCGCGCAGGAATTCGACGATCTCCTGCAGGTCCTGCTTGGCCTCGTCGACGCCGGCGACATCCTCGAACGTCACACGGCCATGGGCCTCCGTGAGCATCTTGGCGCGCGACTTGCCGAAACCCATCGCCTTGCCGGCGCCGCCCTGCATCTGCCGCGACAGGAAGATCCAGACACCGATCAGCGCGATGAAGGGCAGCCAGGAAACCAGCAGCGACACGAACCACGGCACGTTGTCGCCGGGCGGCTTCGCGGTGATCTGAACCTTGCCGTTATACAGGCGCGACACCAGGGTCGGGTCGTTCGGCGCATAGGTCTGGAAGCTCGAGCCGTTGGTGAAGGTGCCGTGGATATCCGGGCCCTGGATCACGACGTCGCGGACATGGCCCTGATCGACCTCGGTCAGGAGCTGCGAGAAGGAGATGTCCTGCGAGGACGTGCGCTGACCGGGGTTCTGGAAGAGCGTGAAGAGAGCCAACAACAGCAAAACGATAATGACCCAGAGGGCGAAGTTGCGCAGATTGGCGTTCATCGATCTTCCTTCGTGGTCGCGCGGATCGCGGCCTTATGTCCTTGGGTCGTGTCCTTGGGCAGATGCGAGGGAATCCCTCGGTGGACTGCATTACAATCTAGGTGCCACCCCGGTCCATGCCAAGGGAACCACACGGGACTATTTAGCCCATCCTAGCGAGATTCCCGTTCAAATAATGGCGCTAAATCCGGGGGTCCTCGGGGGTGGTTAAGAGTCCCCGAGTGAATCTAGCCAAGGTACGCCCAAAGCACTCCTTTTGGGGGCCGGTAATTCGTCCCCGCGTCACTTGGTCCGGCGTCGGGGCGGCGCGGGCTCGATGCGTATCCGACCACCGGCCAGGCTGACCAGTGCCCCGGCAAGGGTCTGTTTCAGCCTTGGTTGGCCCGATTTCGGCCGGCTTCTCCCGGCGCTTTCGGCGGCGGTCCGGTCCAGCGCCGCGAGCAAGGCTTCGACCTTGCCGAGCTCAGCCGGCCCCTCGTGGCCGAACCGATTGATCGCGCGCAGCAAAAGCCGCAGGCGGACTTCCTCCGGCATGGCGGCAAATGCCGCCATGTCGAAGGTTTTGGCATTGCGGACCCCGGCATCGATTTCGCCCTGGCGATCCCTCAGCGCGAGGTAGCGCTCGGCGCCCTCGGCCAGCACCTCCACCGCGGCGTTGGCCCGCGCCAGCCTGGAGGCGAGCCGCGCCAGGCTACGCGCGTCGCCGCCCTCGGCCGCGAGCGCCGGCATCACCTCGCGGATACGGGGGCGGGTGAAACTCACGTCGCGGTTGGTCGGGTCGTCGGTGAAGTCGATTCCGGCCTTTTCGAGCGTCGCGATCAGCTGCGATTTGGAGACATCCAGCAACGGACGCGCCAGACGCAGGCCGTCGCGCTCGGTCTCCCGCGCCATCGCCGCAAGACCGGCAATGCCGCTGCCGCGCAGCAGGCGCATCAACAGCGTCTCGGCCTGGTCGTCGCGGGTATGCGCAGTGAGGATATGGGTCGCGCGGCTCTGCCGCGCCGCTTGCGCCAGCAGGCGATACCGCGCCGATCGCGCCGCGGCCGGCAATCCGGTTTGCGGTTTGGTGCCGGTCCAGCGCAGCGTACGATGCGGCAGATCGAGGCTCTGCGCCAGGCGCTTGACTTCGCGCGCCTCGCGCGCCGCCTCGGGACGCAAACCATGATCGACGGTGACGGCGATCAGCTGCGGCCCGCGCGCCAGGGCGCGGCGCCAGCGCGCAGCAAGCCACATCAGCGCGACGGAATCGGGACCGCCGGACACCGCAAGGATGAGCGCGGGCGCCGTCTTCCAGTCCGCGAACAGGCGTTTTGCCTCGCTCGCCGAAATCGGGGAATGGTCGTCGCTGGGCATGGCGTTGCCGGCTTATGTCGGGGCCGGATTATGCGCAAGACGCGCTCCGACCACAACGTCACGCGCCGCGCGACCCCGGCCACCGTCGCGTCAGCACTTGATCCGCTTTTGCTCGCGATCGACGGCCGCTTTGACGCCGCCGGAGGCGCGCGGGTATTTCCGCATTACCTCGCCAAGCGCGGCGCAGGCGGCCTCCTTCTCTTTCAGGGCCGCCAGCGATTGTCCGAGCCGCAGCAGCGCGTCAGGCGCCTTCGCCGATTTATCGAATTTGGTGGTCACCCCGAGGAAGGCTTCGGCGGCGTCACGGTATTTCTGGCGCTGGAAATAGCTCTCGCCCAGCCAGTATTGCGAATCCGCGATCAGGGGATCGCTGGGATATTTCACCGCGAAGTTGCGCATGGTCTCTTCAGCCAGCGCATAATCCTTGCGCTGCATATAGCCGATGCCGAGGTCGAACTCGTCCTTCGGGGTGGCCGAGGGCGGCAGTGTAGTCAGCATGGGGCCCGCGCCGGGCGCGCGCGGCGCCGGAAGCGGTGCTGTGCCCGCGGGATTGGCCGCACCGCCGGTATTGGCGAGATCGAGCGGCTCGCCGGGGCTGCGCCCGCCGGGAGCGCCGACCGCGCCTTCCGGAATCGGCAGCTGACCACCGCCGAGCGCGCGGGGAGCGCCCGGGGCATTGGGATTCTGGTTGGGATCGAAGGCGTCGCCGCGCCGCCGGCCCCCCTGCGGCACGCCAGCCGGCTCCTGCACGATCGGCGCCGGCGCGGCGGCCTGTTGCTGCTGTTGATAGGTCGGCTGCTGATAGGTGGGCTGTGGATAGTTCGGAGTCAGCTGCACCGGAGGCGCCGCGGCGACGCTGGGCTGGGGGACGCCAGGTTGGGCCATACCGGGCTGGGCGACGCCGGGCTGGGCCATAGCGGGCGGTCCGCCGGGGGCGGTTTGCGCACCGCCCTGCAGCGCCTGCAGGCGCTCCTCGAGCTGCCGGTTACGGTATTGCAGTTCCTCGTTCTGGCCGGTGAGTTGCCGCAACTGATTCTCAAGTTGCTCGATGCGCATTTCCGGGTCGACGGCGCCGGTTTGCGCAAACGCCTGGGACGCCAGCGTCAGCGTCGCGGCAATCGCCACGGCGCGGGCAGTTCTATGAAACCTGGATGACATTTTGGCCTGACGACGTGACATCGAAAGCGGAACACATTGAGAGAGGGAGTACGCCAAAAATGTGACTGAAACAAATGCCCGGAACCCGCAGAACGGCGCCAAACAAAACCGGCGCCCGAAGGCGCCGGCGGCTGACTTTCCGAAAAACCGTCGCGCCTCAGGAACTGGCGTTCAGGACCGTGACGGCGCGGCGGTTCTGCGACCAGCAGGAGATGTCGTTACAGACCGCGACCGGGCGTTCCTTGCCGTAGGAGATCGTTCGCATCCGCGAGGGGTCGATGCCGCGCGAGGCGAGGAAGGTCCGCACCGACTGGGCACGCCGCGCACCCAGCGCGATGTTGTATTCACGGGTGCCGCGCTCGTCGGCATGACCTTCGATGGTGAAAGCGTAGCGGCTGTAGGTCTGCAACCATTGCGCCTGCTTCTCCAGGGTCGCGATCGCCTGCGGCGACAGATCGGTCTGGTCGCTCTCGAAGAAGACGCGATCGCCAACATTGACCACGAAATCCTGCTGGCTGCCCGGGGTGGCCGCATTGGCCATCGCGTCGGCGCCGAGGTTCTTGTTGGCGCAGGCACCCATAGACAGCGCCACCGCGAGCACCGCGGCCAGCTTCAATCCCTGGAGGATACGCATCTGATATTTCATTCCGGAGCCTCCACGCTCACGTTCTAGACTGTCATCCGGTCTACAGGGCGATGGTTAAGCGAACGTTCCGTCAACCTTGATGAGATGTTGCCGGACCCGATCAAATGCCGACGAACGGCGAAAAGCACCCGCGATGGTTAATGAGTTGTAAATGTGGCGCGAGGGTGAAGGCAAGCCGATGCGGCGCTCAGCCCACCGATTTTAGGAGCAGTCCGACGCCTATCGGCAACACCTGTCCCTGCAACGGGCAGGCCTCAAATTGGGCAGATCCGATGATCCCAGGGGGGAACCCGGACCGGGTTGCTCAGGACTGCTGCGGGACGATCGAGGCGTGGTCAAACGGGGACATCACCACGGCCGGCGACGCACGGCGCTCATTGGACCGCTGGAACAACATCCGCCGTTCGAATGCGCTGGAACGCAGGAACGGATAGCGGGCCAACACCCTTTCACGGACGGTCGGCAAATGCGCAGCCATCAAGCCAACCGGCTTCACGAGGCCCGGGTACAATCGCGGCTCGCACCAGGTCTCCTGCAGGAACACCTTGCGATAGAACGCCTGATGCTCGGGACGAACGATGGCCAACCCGTAATCCGCGTTGAAATAGACGCCGGCCATCGAACCCAGCCTGACCGTCACATAGGGAAGTTCCGGGAAGTTCCGCGCTTTTTCGGGATCGGCTACGAAACGCGTTGAATCAATGAAGATCAGCCCCTTGTCGAGCTGAGGGTGGAGGACGTCGCCAAACAATTCGACGGACGGCGACATCCGCCATTCCGACGTCAGCACACTGACGCGAATTGAGCTGTAGAGCTCGCCGTGAAAGTAAACGCCGAAGGTCCATGCGTTGGGCGCGTCTTCAAACTGATCGGCGACACGCTGGTCGGCGGAGGGCCGGATCGCACCCTCGCGAAGATAAGCCCGATACCGAAGGTTGTAGATCTCCTCCTTTTCCGCGGGCGTCTCCGCGAGGCGGTAATCGACTTGATCCAACAGGTCCGGATTCTGAACACGAGCCACAATGGACGGTTGGGCCGTGGACCTCATGCAGTACTCCTTACAACTTCCCAGCAACTTGCACGCGTAGATTAAAAGATTAACAGCTTCTTAACGAAAAGCAAACGCATCGCTTTGTTAGGGTTAACCTCTTGGCAAGCCGAACATCGTTCCGGGTGGCCTGAAGGGCAGGAAAATCCCCCGGCGGACGGCCGACGGAATGCCTTATGCGATCGAGCGGGTGGGAAGCGAGACGAGTTGCCCGTCCGGCGAGCGGCGGCCATGCGAGGCGTTCAGCAGCTGGCGTACCCGCACCGCCGGCACCGGCCGGCTGAACAGGTAGCCCTGCGCCTCGGTCACCGTTCCGTCGGCGCTGATCAGTTCAAGTTGTTCGTTGGTCTCGATGCCTTCGACCACGACCGACATGCCGAGATCGGCCGAGAGCCGCGCCACGCCGCGCAACAGGGTCAGCGGGCGATCGGTGTCGATGCCTTCGAGGAAGGAGCGATCGATCTTCACCTTCTGCAGCGGGAAGTTGTGCAAATAGCTCAGGCTCGAATAACCCGTTCCGAAGTCGTCCAGCGAAATCCGCACGCCGAGGGTCCGCAACTGGGACAGCACGTCATGGGTCAGCTGGGTATTACGCAGCAGCGAGGATTCGGTGATTTCGATTTCCAGACGGTCCGCGGACAGGCCGGAGACCTCGAGCGCGTAGCGAACCTCGCTCAGCACGTCGCGCTGATGGAACTGCTGCGGCGAGAAATTGACCGCGACGCTGACGCCTTCCGGCCATTTCATGCATTCCATGCAGGCCCTGCGCAGGATCCAGCGGCCGAGATCGACGATCAGACCCATGTCCTCGGCGACCGGGATGATGTCGACCGGGGAAACCGTGCCGCGCACCGGATGATTCCACCGCAGCAGCGCCTCGCAGGTGCCGATCCGCCCCGATTTGAGATTGACCAGCGGCTGATAGAACAGCTCGAATTCCTCGTTGGCCAGCGCCTTGCGCAGATCCAGCTCCAGGATGCGGCGCGCCTCGACGGTCTGGGCCATCTCGTCGCGGAAGAAACAATAGGTACCGCGACCGTCCGCCTTGGCGCGATACAGCGCCATGTCCGCGTTCTTCAACAGCGTGTCGGCGCTGACATGCGGCGACGTCATCGCGATGCCGACGCTGGCGCCGATTTCGACCAGGTGGTTGTCGATCTGATAACGTTCGCTCAGGTGGTCGACGATACGCCGCGCGAGATGGGCGGCGTCCTCGTTCGATCTGATGTTCTGCTGGAACACCACGAACTCATCGCCGCCGAACCGCGCCACGAAATCCTCCGGGCGCAGCATGTTGCGCAGGCGGTCAGCGACGGCGCACAGCAGCTGGTCGCCGCAGGGATGGCCCAGGGTGTCGTTGACCTGCTTGAACTGGTCGAGGTCGATGAACAGCAGCGCCGACAATTGCTCGCCGTCGCACGGCACCGCCAGCAGGCGCTCGATCTCGTCGCGGAAATTGACCCGGTTGGGAAGCGCGGTCAGTTCATCGTAACGCGCCAGATGGGTGATCCTGGCTTCGGCGTTGCGGCGTTCGGTGATGTCTTCGAGAAGCACGACGGCGCCGCCGCCGTTCATCGGCTGGAATGTCCATGACAGGGACCGCCCGCGGGCCAGATCGGGATCGGCCGTAATCATATCGCGGGTCTGCGTGTTCTCTATTTCCGCGAGGATCATCCTGCCGCTCGACGCAGAGATCGAGCCGGCGCTGACGCAGGCCGCGATGATGTCGGATGCGCTTACACCGCCGTTCACGATATCATCGGAAAGGTCCATCATCTCGCTGAAGCGATAATTCATCACCGCAAGCCGCCCGTCGGGGCGAAACATGCACAGGCCGTGCGGCATGTTGTTCAGCGCGGTATCGAATTGCCCTGCCAGCGCCGCCTCGCGCTCGCGCGCCACCAGCGCCTGGACGAAAATCCTCTGCAGATTGGTCGAGATCTGCTTCAGCGCCAGAAAGAACACCGCGCTGACGAATGCCATGCCGATGTAATAGGGTGTGCCGCGCATCGCCAGCGCGATCGCGGTCGGGCCGCAGGCGAGCGCGATCTGCACATGGAATATCCATGGCCTGCCATAGGTCCGGCCGGCACCCGCCGCTACGTAGCCGGTGGTGACGGACACGCAGATCATGTGGGCCACGGCGTCGTCGCTGCTCAGCAGGGTGACGGTGCACCACACGCCGAGCGCGACCGCATAGACCATCGCCAGGACCTGATAGCGCAGCTCCCACCGCGCAGCTTCCTCGGCGGTCAGCTCGGATTTCCGCGTCTTGTACCAGTGCATATCGAGCGCGCGAACGGCGCCGCTCAGCACCAGGAACGCAACGCATGGCCAGAGCAGCACTTGTCCGGTCTTCAACGCGGTCATGGCCGCCGCGAAAGCGACCATGATCGCGCCCGCGAACAACGGCGCCGGATTCTGGAAAAGCGAATCGATCAGCGCCGCGTAAATCGACGGCGATATCCTCTGATCGGGTTCATCGCTCTGGGTTGCGAGCTGCATGTTGGCCGTAGGCGTCCTTTTCGGTCCGTACTTCTACCCTTCGCAGGTGAAGTCTTTCTGAGGGAACATCGTTACCGAGACGTTGTTTTCGTCGTGGGGGGAGCGAGAATTTGCCCGATAATTCAGCAGGCTAGGCAGGCCTTGCCGACCATGCCGACGCGACGCGCGGCGGCGCACCAACGTCACGCACTGGTTAAGGCAATCCGAAAAATTAGGTCGATTTTTACGACAGCAGCGGCGACCACGCCGGGTCGGACGCAAAACCGGGGGTTGGCACCTTCAGTTCGTTGCGTCCGCTGATATCGACGGTGAACAGCGAGGGCCCGCTGTTGCCGCCGGGATCGCGGAAGAACATCAGCACCCGGCCGTTCGGGGCGAAGGTCGGCCCCTCGTTGTGGAACCCCGACGTCAGAATCCGCTCGCCCGAGCCATCGGGCTTCATGATGCCGATGGAAAACTGTCCGCCGCCCTGCTTGGTGAAGGCGATGTAGTCGCCGCGCGGCGACCAGACCGGGGTCGAGTAGCTGCCGTTGGTGTCGTCCTTGCTGAAGGAGATGCGCTGCGCGGGGCCCCCGCCTGCCGCCATCACGTAGATCTGCGGCCGGCCGCCACGGTCGGACTCGAAACAGATGCGGCTGCCGTCTGGCGAATAGGACGGCGAGGTATCGATCGCCGGCGTATCGGTGAGGCGCGTGGTCGACTTCGAGCGCAGGTCCATCACGAACAGGTTCGAATTGCCGCCCTGCTGCAGGCTCATGATCACGCGCTGGCCGTCCGGCGAGAAGCGCGGCGCGAACGACATGCCCGGGAAGTTGCCGACGATCTCAGTCTGTCCGGTCTCGATGTTGCGCAGATAGACCTTCGGGTCGCCCTGGCCGAACTCCATGTAGGTGATTTCCTGGGTCGAGGGCGAGAAGCGCGGCGTCAGCACCAGGTCGCTGCCGCGCGTCAGATAACGGACGTTGGCGCCGTCCTGGTCCATCAGCGCCAGCCGCTTGACGCGCCGTTCGGAGGGGCCGCTTTCGTCGACGAACACCACGCGGCTGTCGAAATAGCCCTTATCGCCGGTCAGGCGCTCGTAGATCTGGTCGGAGATGATATGCGCGATCCGCCGCCAGTACTCCGGCGAGGTGAAATATTGCTGGCCGGCGAGCTGCTGGCCCGAGGCGACGTCCCACAGCCGGAATTCGGCCTTCAGACGTCCGTCGCCCTGCCGGGTCATGCGGCCGGTGACGAGCGCCTGGGCGTTGATGGTCTTCCAGTTCTGGAATTGCGGCGCGGTGTCGATATTGGTGATCTTCTCGATGAAGGCCGCCTGATCGATCGGCGCGAACAACCCGCTGCGCTTGAGATTGTTGGTGATGACCTGGGAGACGCCGACGCCGACCTCGCCGTCAGACGGCGAGCCCGCCACGAAATCCGGGATCGCGATCGGCAGCGGCGCGACGTTGCCTTCGGTGATCTGCAATTTCGTCTGCGCGCCGGCGAGCGAGGGCAAGAGCAAACCCGCAGCCGCGCCGGCGCCGCCGATCAGGACGTGACGGCGGGAGAGCGGCAACGGAGGAAGCGAAAACGACGTCACGGACATTGCGGGCTCATTTCCAAGGATCAAGTCGTCAGCTGTGGAACATCTGCTTGGGATCGAAATCGATGTCCATGTATTTCCACTGGTCGTAGGTCTCGTCTCGCAGCATCGTGTAGGGCTGGCCCTGCAGGACGGCGCGAACCGCGGCATCCGCCGCGGCCTGGTAGCGCGGCGAGCTTCCGGTCGAGACCACCTGCGGGGGTGCGGCGAGGCGCCGATCCGGGGTCAGCCGGATCCGCACCGTGACGTAGAGTTCTTCGGGATGCTCGACGCCCGGCTGGACGTTCCACAGGCTCGCGAGCCGCGCGCGCATGGCGTCAAGTTCGGACTGCGACAAGGTGGCCGCGGTGCCGCGCGTGGTGCCGAGCGATGCCGAGGAGTTCAGCGCCGCCCCGGTGATCGCCTGGCGCGTCGGATCGCGCTTGTCCAGCAGAGCCGCGATCTTGGCCTGATCGAAAGTGCGTTCCTGCTTCGGCTTCGGCGGTTGCGGCGGCGCCGCCTTGGCTTGCGGCTTCGGCGGCGGTTTCTTGGCCTCTTCCGACTTCAGCGCTTCCGCGATCGGATCGACCTTGGGCTGATCGGGCTTTTTCTCGATCGGCTTCGGCTCTTCCTTGGGCTTGGCCTCGGCAACGGGTTTCGGCGGGTCGGGCTTCTTCTCGACCGGCTTTTCCACCGGCTTCGGCGGCGGTTCCGGCGCCGACGCCGTCACGATTTCCTTTTTCTCGGTGATCTTGCCGACGGCATCCTCGACCGGCGTCGCGTCGGCGACCTTTTCGACCATCGGCTTCGGCTTGTCCTTTTCGCCGGTCTTGATGCCGGCGGTGATCTTGGAGAGCTGATCGGCCGAAATGATATCGACCGGCATCGATTCCGGCGGCGGCGCTTCGAGCGAGCGCGCCGAAAAGGAAACCAGCCCCCATCCGAGCACGAGGACGTGGAGTGCGACCGACGCAATGAGTGTCTTGTCGACCTTCACCTTCGCAGCTACCCCTGATCCACTTCCGTCACCAGCGCCACGCGCCGGAAGCCGGCTTGCGACAGCCGTCCCATCACCTTCATCACGGTACCGTAGTCGACTTTCTTGTCGCCCCGGACGAAAATGCGTTCGTCGAGCCCGCCGCGAGCATCCGTGATCGCCTTCAGCTTCGGCACCAGTTCCTCGATCCCGATCTCGGTTTCGTTGAGGAAGACCTGGCCCTTGAGGTTGACCGACAGCGTGAGCGGGTTCTTGTCCTGGTCAAGGCTCTTGGCTTGGGTCTGCGGCAGATCGAGCGGCACCCCGACCGTCAGAAGCGGCGCCGAAACCATGAAGATGATCAGCAGCACCAGCATGACGTCCACCATCGGCGTGACGTTGATTTCCGCCATCACGGGGCGACGCCGGCCGCGGCGGCCGCCGCCGCCGGACGAACCTGCCATGTTCATCGCCATGATCGGGTGCTCATGTTGGGCTTCGCATTATACCGCCACTTACGCCCGCTCGTCGATCTGACGGGACAGGATCGCTGAAAATTCGTCGGCGAACCCCTCCAGCCGCTGGGCCTGCCGATTCACCTCGGAAGTGAACTTATTGTAGAAAATAGTCGCCGGAATTGCGGCGATCAGGCCGATGGCGGTGGCAAACAGGGCCTCCGCGATGCCGGGGGCCACCACCGCCAGCGAGGTATTCTTGGAAGCGGCGATCGACTGGAAGCTCGACATGATGCCCCAGACGGTGCCGAACAGGCCGACGAAGGGGCCCGCCGAGCCCACCGTCGCCAGTACCAGAAGCCGGCGTTCCAGCCGCTCGACTTCCCGGGCGATGGAGACGTTCATGACCTTTTCGATCCGCATCTGAAGGCCGGCGAAGGACCGCGCATGGCTTTCGAACGAGCGCTTCCATTCGCGCATCGCGGCAACGAAGCAGGCGGCCATCGATTGGGTCGGCTTGGCCGAGAGCGCGCGATAGAGTTCCTCGATCGACTCGCCCGACCAGAACGCCTGTTCGAAGCGGTCCATGGCCCGCTTGGTGCGCGAATACAGGATCATCTTGTCGATCGCGATCGCCCAGACCCAGACCGAGCAGGAAAGCAGCCCGAGCATGACGCCTTTCACAATCCAGTGAGCCTGCAGGAACAGGGCGATCAGCGATACGTCGGCGGATGCGATCGGCAACGCTGATTGAGCCACGTCGGCCGGATTCATAAGCGGTATCCTCTCAACGCAAGTGTCCCAAATCCTCCGGGAGCAAATGGCTGCCGGTTCGACAGCCGCGCGGCGGGCGCGGCGTAAACGCCAGCGCGTGAGCCCTGATCTCTGTCACATGGGAGGCCCGTCCAAAGCCGGGGCCTGCTTCCCGTGCCAACATGTCAAAACGAGGGCTATCGGCGCGTCATAACGCCCCCAACCAGACGCTAATCATGGTTAATACCCGGTTACCAAAGGGGATTTTGCCGGCCTGAAATGCGGCCACCGGAACCGCGGAATTGATCGGAAATGACTCCTTCCGGCACATAAGCAAAACCGCCCGTCTGCTTTCGCAAACGGGCGGTACTGTTGCCATCAGGCGCTCTGGGGGCAGTCGGCCTGCGGCTTTGACTTTCTGGCGCCTCAGGCCTGGGGCTGGCCGTCCTGGGGCGGCGTCGGGCGCGGCTTGTGCTGGGCCATGAACTGGTCGAACTCTTCCTTGTCCTTGGCGTGGCGCAGACGGTCGAGGAATTCCTTGAATTCGGTCTGCTCTTCCTCCAGGCGCCGCAGGGTTTCCATGCGGTACTCGTCGAAGGCGCGGTTGCCGCTCGAGGGCGGACCGAACGGGAAGCCGCGGCGCTCCATCCGGCTCTTCATCCGCTCCATCTTGTACTGCATCCGCTCCATCTTGTTCGACCAGCGGTCTTGATGACTCCAGCAACCCATTTTTCTGCTCCCGAGTGTGAAAAAGAGAAGGGCAAGGCCGATCGGCCACCAGATGATGAAGCCGAGCACGGTGACGGCGATCCAGCCGGGGTGCCAGGGAGATTCCAGCATACGTGGGGGACGGTCGTAGGGCTCTTCAGCGGGACCGCGCCAGCGATTGACATCTGCGGTGTAGGCCATTTCCCTCTCCATGACGGCGTCACGCCGTTGTGAATGTAAATAACATTTACATACCTAAACCATCCCGGATTTTTGTCAAGCCGGGCGCAAGGAGTGCCTGCGAATTTATTTTGGGGTTCCCCAGGGACCCGATGGGGGGACCGGTGGCGGTCCGGCCGGTTTTGGCTCGGCGGGTCCGTTCGGGGCGGTGGGCCTCCGGTCGGTCGGGAAGCCGAGACCGCGAAGATAAATCAGCACTTCCGCTTCGAGCAGATCTTCCGCCGACATCGGCAGCTTGCGGCGCGCCGCATCGCCGCGAGCGAACAGCGAGGCCACGCCGTGCGACATCGACCAGATGTGCAGCGCCATCATCAGCGCCGGCGGGCGCGGCGTGCCGGGCGGCGCAAGCGCGGCAAGCCGCTCCGCGGCCGCCCTGATAATGCCGAAAGCGCGCTCGCTGGCAGCCTGCAATGCAGGATTTAAGTCAACCGGAAGCCCTGATTCGAACATCGCCGAATAGAACGCCGGTTCGTTGCGGGCAAAGGCGAGATAGGCCTTGCCGACCCGTTCGAACGCCGTGACCGTGTCGGGACGCCCGTCATCCCAGGCTTGCGTCAGCGCCGCCTCGAACTGTTCGAATCCGCGCTGGGCGATGCTCGACAACAGTTCGTCACGGTCGCGGAAATGCCGGTACGGCGCCGCCGGGCTGACGCCCGCCATCCGCGCGGCGTCGGCGAAGGTGAAGCCCGCCGCGCCCTTCTCGGCGATCAGTCCAAGCGCCGCCTGCAGCAGCGCCTCCTTCAGATTGCCGTGATGATAGCCGCGCTCGGCGCGGCGTTGTTCCTTGCGCCAGCTCATGTGAATGACTTTTACATGAGCCGACCGCAAAGGTCACTAGCGGCCGGGCGGGCTTAACGTTTGTTAACCCCTTAACCCCTGTCAGCCCTTGGTTCCCGCCTGCATCTCGGCAAATCCCGCGGCGGCCTCTTTCACCTCGGGCGAGAAATCCTCGAATTCCTGGACCTGGCGGATTTCGATGACCTCGTTGTTGGAAGCCGGGCAGCGCTTGGCCCAGGCGATCGCCTCCTCCTTCGACTTCACCTCGATCATCCAGTAGCCGCCGAGCACTTCCTTGGATTCCGCGAAGGGGCCGTCGGTGACCAACGGCTTGCCGCCGGCGAAGGAAACCCGCGCGCCCATCGACGGCGGATGCAGCCCGTCGAGCGTGATCAGCACGCCGGCCTCCTTCAGCGCCTCGTTGTATTTCATCATCGCGGCCACGGCGTCGGCGGGCGGCATGGTGCCCGGCGCCGCCGTCTCGTAACCCCTGGGGATCATCAGCATCATGAATCGCATCGTCATGCTCCGTTTTGATTTTGGTGTAGCAGGCCGGTTGCGAACCAGCGCTCGTCAACAAGACGAACAGGGTTTTGCGGCACCGACACGGCATGTGGAATTATTTCGGAAATAATTGCCGGTGGGATCGCAGCTATTTTGGGAACATGGCGAAGTATGGCTCCGCCTCCTGCAGCACGCGGGCGTAGGACGGCCGCGCCTTCAGCCGCGTGAGATAGGCGGCGACGTTGCCATGACCATCACCGAACGGCATCACCTCATTGGCAAAGAACAGCGCAGGCGCAGCGGCGCAATCGGCGAGGCTGAATTCCTCGCCCATCGCCCAGCGCCGCGCAGTCATTTCCTGATCGATCATGCCGTAACTGATGCGCAGCCGGGCACGGGCCTCCTCGACGCCATGCGGATCCTTCTTGCCCTCGGGGCGCAACCGGTCGCCGACGATCTTCTGCATGGGCTCATGCACATAGTGGTCGTAGAACCGGTCGCGCAGCCGCGTCTGCCAGGCACGGTCGGCGTCGGCCGGGATGAACCGCGTCGTGCCCGGATAATGGCGGTCGAGATATTCGATGATGATCGTCGACTCGGGGACGGTCTGTTCGCGCGCGGCGTCGCGCAGCACCGGGAATTTGCCGATCGGCCACATCTGCAGCAGCGCCGCCCGCTCGGCCTCGCTGGAGAGATCGACGACGTTGGGCGTGAAGGGCGTATCGTTCTCATACAGCGCGATCAGCACTTTGTGACAGAACGAGGCCAGCGGGTGGAAATGCAGCGTCAGCGACATGCGAACAACTCCAATTAGCTTTCGGCTTGTTTGACGAAGGCACCGTTCCGGTAGCTGCCGCCGAAATAGACGTCGATGCGCTTGATCCTGTCGCCCGCGAAAGCGAAGAACTCGGTGTTGCGAAAGCTCTTGCCGCCTTTGGCCACGCATTCGTAGGTCACAAACGCCTCATCGCCCTGAACCAGGATTCGCTCCAGTTCATGCCGTTCGATCCAGTCGCCGTTACGCCAGCAGCGCTCGAAATAAGTCGCCTTGTCGATCCGGTCGTCATAGGGACTGGTAAACCGGAAGTCGTCGGCGAACGAGTCCTCGACGGACTTGCGGTCATTCGACAGATAGGCGGCAAAGAGCGCGCGGATGATTTCCGCCTTGGTTCGGGCTGTCATGTCGATTTCATGTCCTCCGTTCCTAGCAATGCCAAACAAGGAGACGACGAACGAAACAGGGCCGGACCGACATTTCGGCCGAAAATTTATCAGCCCGACATCTCCCTTATCCTGCCTGCCACCTTCGCACCGGTTCCGTGGCGCCTTCTGGCGTCGCTTCGAAAACCGGCGACGCCAGCACAGCATGCAGATGCAGCGTGCCGGGGCCGGAATTGCGAAAACCGTGCTTTTGCCCCGCCGGCACGATCAAGGACTGGCCCGCCATCACCGTGACGCGCTGCTCGCCGATCCACATCTCGGCTTCGCCTTCGCGCACGGTCAGCACCTCCTCGACCGAATGGGAGTGCGTCGGCGCGCCGGTTCCCGGGGCGACCCATTGTTCGAAGATGCACAATTGCGCCGCGCCGTTGCGCGCGGCGACCAGCATGCGCGTTTCCACTCCCGGCCGCCATTGTTCGGGCGAGGCATCCCTGATGTCGCTGATCTTCATGAAATTCGCCCCTTTGCGTTGCCGATACGGTCCGGATAGGAAAGCAGACCCTTCGCTTTCGTGCTAGGGACCACGCAAGGCTCAGACCCTGCTGAACGATGGATGGACGCATGACCGCCCCTCAAAAAGTCGCGCTGGTGACCGGCGCCGCGCGTGGCATCGGGCTTGCCGTCGCGAAAAAGTTTCTCGCCGAGGGCTGGCGGGTGGCGCTGCTCGACATCGAGGGCGAACTCCTGTGGAAGAGCGTGGAGGCACTGAACGCGGCCGGCCATACGCTGGGACTGCATTGTGACGTTTCCGATGCGAGCGCGGTGGGAAGCGCGTTCGCCGAAATCGAGCGGCGCTTCGGCCGGCTCGATGTGCTCGTCAACAACGCCGGGATCGCGGTGTTCGCGCCGCTGCTCGAGACCTCCAGCGAAGACTGGCGCCGGGTGCTGGAGGTCAATCTGACGGGACCGTTCCTGTGCACCAAGGCGGCCGTTCCGATCATGCGCGAACAGGGCGGCGGCGCGATCGTGAACATCACGTCGATCTCGGCGGTGCGCGCCTCCACGCTGCGTTCGGCCTACGGCACCAGCAAGGCGGGGCTTGCGCATCTCACCAAACAGCTCGCCGTCGAACTTGCCTCGCTCGGCATTCGCGTCAACGGCGTCGCGCCCGGGCCGGTTGAGACCGCGATGGCGAAGGCCGTTCATACCCCCGAGATCCGCGCCGACTATCACGACGCCATTCCGCTCAACCGCTACGGCCTCGAGGAAGAACTGGCGGAAGCCGTGTTCTTTCTGTGCAGCGACCGCGCCAGCTACATCACCGGGCAGATTCTGGCGGTTGACGGCGGCTTCGATGCCGCCGGCATCGGCCTGCCAACGCTGCGCGGCCAGCGCCGGAATGGTTAGTGTCTCTTCTCCCGGCACGCGGGGGGAGGTTTGAGGAAGCTCCCTACCCGCGCCGGTTGACTGCAACCACCCGCCAGCCGCTTTCCAGCCGGTCGATCCGCGTCAGCGACAGGGGATCGATGACGAAGCGCAGAGCGGCGTCGGGGGAAAGATCCAGCGCAACAGCCAGTACCGCGCGGATCGTGCCGGAATGCACCACGAGCACAACATCTCCCGCAGGCAACGATGCGAGGCCGTCGACGGTGCGGCCGATCTGATCGACGAAACTTTCCCCGCCGGGCGGCGCGTTGCTCGCCGGCGATTTCCAGAAATCGCGGTAGACTTCGCCGAGTTCGGCGACGAGGTCGTCATGCCGCCGTCCGGTCCAGGTGCCAAAATCCTGCTCGCGAAACAGCCGCTGCCTGACCGGATCGAGCCCGAGGGTAACAGCGGTTTCAAACGTCCGCCGCGCCGGACTGCAGCAGACAAAAGCCTTTGCCGGCAATCGCGCCTTGAGCGCGGCGAAGGCTGCGGCATCGCCGACGTCGGCCGGCGCGTCCGGGCCGTGGATGACGCCGCGGGGGCCGTCGACCGGCGCGTGCCGGATCAGCCAGAGATTGGTCTCGTCGCTCATCGCGCTAAGCCAGCGTCGCTGCGAGCAGCAGCAGGATCGCGGTCTCGCCGAGTTGCTCGGCGCCGCCGAGCACGTCGCCGGTCTGGCCGCCGATCTGGCGCTGCGCCAGCCACGCCATGCCCGCCGCGCACGCCGCCGCCGCCAGCGCCGCGCCAAACGCCTCGCGCCAGGGCAGCGCCAGCCAGGCAATGATCAGCGCAAGTGCCGCCGCGGTTGCCGCCGTCGCGAAATCCGGCTGGCCCGCACTGGCGGCGAGCCCATCCTTTCGCGCGTAAGGCAGGCCCATCGACATCAACGGCAACACACCGCGCGCCAAAGCATGCGCGGCGATCAGGCCGCGCATGACGAATGCATCCGGCAGCACCGCGAGCGCAGACACCTTGGCGATGAAGATCACCAGCAACATCAGCGCGCCATAGGTGCCGAGCCGGCTGTCGCGCATGATCTCGAGCTTCGCCGCGGTATCGCGGCCACCGCCAAAACCGTCGGCGACGTCGGCAACGCCGTCCTCGTGCAGCGCGCCGGTCAATAGCGCGCCCGCGCCCAGTGCCAGCGCCGCCGCGGCGAGATCGGGCAGACCGATCGCGCGCAGAGCGAGACAGAAGAAACCGACAGCGGCGCCGATGACGGCGCCGACGACCGGAAACAGCCGGTGCGCGCGCACGAAATTCTGCGGCATCGGCCCCGCCGGGTGCGGCATCGGCAGGCGCGTCAGAAAGGCGACCGCTGTTCTGAGATCGTCGAGCCATTCATTCATGATAGAGAATCCGGAAGAGAATCAGGTGGCTCGGCAAGGGAATCGCATGCAGTTCGATAGTCTAGACGATATAAGCAGCTTCTGTCGCGACCTGCCCGCCGGTGACGCCGACGCCGCGGGGGCCGCCGCGCGGCGTCAGCAAATGTTGACAAAGCCGCCGGGAAGCCTCGGCCGCCTCGAAGAGATCGCGATCTGGCTGGCGCGCTGGCAGCGCCGCGAAATTCCGCAGCTCCATCATGTCACGATAACAGTCTTTGCCGGCAATCATGGCGTGGCCGCACGCGGCGTCTCGGCCTACCCGCAAGCGGTCACCGCACAGATGGTGGCGAATTTCGCGGCCGGCGGCGCGGCGATCAACCAGATCGCAAGGCTTGCTGGCGCTGATCTGAAGGTGGTGCCGATCGAACTCGATCGCCCGACGCGCGACTTCACGGTCGCCCCGGCGATGGACGCCGACGCATTCCTTGATGCCGTCGATATCGGCTATCGGACGGTGCCGGAGGATGGCGATCTGCTGGTGGTCGGCGAGATGGGCATCGCCAACACCACGACGGCAGCGACGCTGTGCGCGGCGCTGCTTGGCGGCGGCGCTACGCGCTGGTCCGGCCGGGGCACCGGAATCGACGATTCCGGGCTGGCGCGCAAGCGCGCGACGATCGAGGCGGCGCTCGACTTTCATCGCGCGGTGCTTGGCGATCCCCTTGGCGTCGCGGCGGCGATGGGCGGGCGCGAACTCGCCGCCATCACCGGCGCGATCCTGGCGGCGCGCCGTCATCAAATTCCTGTGCTGCTGGACGGTTTCGTGGCCACCGCCGCGGCCGTTCCGCTGGCGCGCCTCGGCGAAGGCATCCTGGATCACTGCCGCGCGGGACATGTTTCGGCCGAATCCGGCCACCGCGCCCTGCTGGGCGAGCTCGGGCTTGATCCGCTGCTCGATCTCGACATGCGGCTCGGCGAGGCCTCCGGCGCCGGCGTCGCGATCCTGCTCGTGCGCGCGGCGCTCGCCTGCCACGCCGGGATGGCGACCTTCGCTGAGGCTGGCGTCTCCGGCGCGGACAAATGACGGAACCTTGCCGGACGAATTGCCGTTGATTACCTAATGCCTTCACCGCAACCAGGAGCCCGCTCATGGCAAAAGCGGCCTTGAAAGCAATCCTTCTCGCAAGCCTGCTCTGCGCGGCCGTTCCGGGTGTCGCGGGCGCCGAAATCCGCATTCTCGCCAGTCCCGGCGGCGAAGTCGGTCCGTTCCTCGATCTTTTCGAGCGGGTGCGTCAGTCGGGCGAGCGCGTGGTGATCGACGGGCCGTGCCTGTCGGCCTGCACGCTGGTGCTGGACGTGGTTCCGGGCGACCGCATCTGCGTCACCCGCCGCGCGGTCCTTGGCTTCCACGCCGCCCGCTCGGTCGACCGGCGGGGACGGATGTATGCCGAACCGGAAGCATCCAGCGTGGTGTTACAGGCCTATCCCGAAGCGGTACGCGGCTGGATTCTCCGCCGCGGCGGTTTGAGTTCGCGCCTGTTGCTGCTGCGCGGGCGCGAACTCGCGGCGATCTATCCGCGGTGCCGGTAGAGCCCGGTCATTGTTCGAGCGGGCAGTTGACCATCCAGGGAATGCCGAACCGGTCGACGCACATGCCGAAACCCTTGGAGAAGAAAGTCTTGCCGAAGGGCATGTTGACGTTGCCGCCTTCCGACAGCGCCTTGAACTTGCGCTCGGCTTCGGTAGGTTCGGCCACCGTGAGCGAGACCGAAAAGCCTTGCGGCTTGTGGAAGTGATCCGGAGGCGCATCGGACGCCATCAGCACTTCTCCATCGATCGAAATCCGGCCGTGCATGATCTTCTTCTTTCGCTCCGGCGGTGTCGGCATCGATTCCGGTGCCTCCTCGTTTCTCAGCAGCATCTCGATCTTGGCGCCGAGCGCCTTTTCGTAGAACTTGAACGCCGCTTCGCAATTGCCGTCGTAGAACAGATAGGGATTGACCTGCATCGTTTGCTCCTTGGTGGTTGCCATCGAAGGCTATGATTATTGCTCGGTGAGCCGCTTCAGATTGGCGAGACCGATCTCAAAATCCTTGCCGACCATGCGGTCGATGTTCATGAACACATGCATGATCTTCGCCATGAACGGCGCCGGGCCGTGCATCAGCCACGTCAGATTGGTACCGTCGCCCTGCGGCAGCATTGTGAACTCGGCGGTGTTGTGGCCCTCGAACGGCGTGAAGAAGTCGAGCTTGATGACGATCTTCGCCGGCGCCGTCGCGTCGAGAATTTCCATGCGGCCGGAACCGACATTCTTGTTGCCGTCCCACGCATAGACCGCGCCCTTGCCGCTTGCCGCCCCGCTGAAGCTGCGCTTCATCACGGGATCCTTGTGTTCGTAGGGCGACCAGCTTCCCCACCGACGAAAATCATTGATCAGCGGAAAGATCTTTTCCGCCGGCGCCTTCACGGTCGTGGCGCGCTGCACGCTGAATCGGTCTGGCTTGGTGGCGGCGAGGATCAATATGATCGCAATCGCGAGCACCAGCACGGCGGCGATGACGGCAATGGTTTCAAACATTGAGTACTCCGCTGTCACATTTCAATCGTTCGGCCCAATAACTCAGCCCCGAGGACGAACGGCAAAGGCGCGATCCGACAAGGTGGCAATAATATTTCAGTCAATGTCGCCAGGGCATCAAGGCCCGCAATTTTCGGTCGCGCAACCACAGCCCGCCCCACACCATCAGCCCGAGATAGAACCCGAACAGCGTGTGGGTGAACAGCGGGCTGCCGATCCGCAGATGCGAGGCCATCGCGCCGCCGAGATATCGGTCAACAGGATCGCGCCCAGGATCGAAGTCGGCGGGATCGCATAGAGCACGGTGCAGGCGACGGTGATGACGCCCAGGGCTCGCGCCAGCGTCTCGCTCGATCCATAGCCGATCCGGTCCATCGTTTCCGTGACAACCGGCCACGGCACCAGCTTGATGGCGGCGTCGACCAGCAGAAACAGGATGACGAGACCGCTGAGACCGCGCCCCAGCCAGCGCGCCGACCTCGGAACCGGCGACGGCACCGCCACGGTCGGCATATCCTTACCGCTGACCCTGCCCTGAATGTTCATCGCACGTCTCCTCCGTTCGAATGACTGACGCATGATCACTAGACGAACGGGAGGCACGTCATTCGACAACTGCGATGATGATTTCTTCCGCATTTCACGCTGGGGCTGTGCTGAATCTGTCGGCACGGAAAAAAGTTGTGTCGTCGCGCGTCCTAATTTCGGTCGCAAATTCGCCCCCGACTCAAATCACTCTGCGCAGCAGAACGAGGGGTACGTTCGGCGACGTTGAATTAGGGGATTAGTCATGGGACCCGCATATCCGCCGGATCGCAAACAAGAATTTCGCGATGAACTGGAATACTTAAACAAATCACCGCTCCACGACGAAGACTACGCGGACGACGACCACTCTGACGGCGTGACATCGCTGCTGGAGGAAAACGCGCGATTGCGCGCGCTCGTGGTCCGGCTGACCGATCTCGTGCTCAAAAGCGTCGCCGAACGCGGCTGATGCCGCGTCGCTGACCGCCGTTCATGCAAATGTCGTGAAACCGCGCAGCGATCCTGTGCGGCCCGGCGGCGTTGTGCCGCTATTTCGCTGCTTTCGTGCCGCGCGGCGCGCTGTCGCGCATCAGGCGGTCGAGATGCATGCGGATGTGAGCGGCTTCGGCCGAGGTATTGGCGAGTGCGATGGCGCGGTCGAACGCGATCCGGGCCTCATCATTGCGGCCGAGCTGCATCAGGAAGGCGCCGCGCACGCCGAAGTAATGGAAATAGTTCGAGAGCCGCGACGACAGCGGATCGATCATTTCCAGCGCGGCCTCGGGCCCGCGCACCTTGGACACCGCAACCGCGCGGTTGAGCGTCACCACCGGCGACGGCTGCATGACCTCGAGCGCGCCGTAGAGCAGATCGATCTGAGTCCAGTCGGTCTCCTCGGGTTTGGCGGCGCGGGCATGCAGTGCGGCGACCGCGGCCTGGACCTGATAAGGTCCGCTGCGGCGGTGCCGCATCGCCTTGTCGATCAGCGCCAGGCCTTCGGCGATCAGCTGCTGGTTCCACAGGCTGCGATCCTGGTCGTCGAGCAGCACCAGCGCGCCGTCGGCATCGAAGCGCGCCGCCGCACGGGCGTGCTGCAACAACAAGAGCGCCGTCAGCCCCATGATCTCGGGTTCGCCCTGGAAAAGCCGCAACAACAGCCGCGCCAGCCGAATGGCTTCCTCGCACAGCGGCCCGCGGATTTCGGCGGTGTCGCCGCTGGCCGAATAGCCCTCGTTGAAAATCAGGTAGATCATCGCGGCAACCGCCGAGAGCCGCTCGGCGCGCTCCACCGCGCCCGGGGTCTCGAACGGCACGTCGGCATCGGCGACGCGGGCCTTGGCGCGGGTGATGCGCTGCTCCATCGCCGCCTCGCTGACGAGGAAGGCGCGCGCGATCTGCTTCACCGTCAGGCCGGAGACGATGCGCAGCGCCAGCGCGATCTGCTGCGTCGCCGGCAGCTCGGGATGGCAGCAAATGAACAGCAGCCGCAGGATATCATCACGGTAGTGCGAGCCGTCGAGCCGTTCGGCAAGCTTCTCCTCGGCGTCGTCGAGATCGGAGATCGCCTCGTCCTCGGGCAGCGGCTCCTGCTTGCGGTTGCGGCGTACCTCGTCGATCGCGACGTTGCGCCCGACCATGATCAGCCAGGCCGCGGGGTCGCGCGGCGGGCCGTTCTGCGGCCAGCTCTTCAGCGCCCGCAGGCAGGCGTTCTGGAACGCTTCCTCGGCGGTATCGAGATTGCGGAAATAGCGCAGCAGCGCACCGACCGCCTGGGGACGCGCCGAGGTCAGCGCCGAGTCGATCCAGGCGGTGTCGGTCATTTCCTCACCTCTCCGGGCTGGAACAGGCCGACGGGACGGATCTCGTAGGCACCACCCGGATTGGCCGCACCGAGATCGCGCGCGACATCGACCGCCTCGTCGAGATTGTTGCAGTCGACGAGGTAGAACCCAAGCAGCTGTTCCTTGGTCTCGGCATATGGGCCGTCGAGCACGACCGGAGGATCGTCCTTGCGCAGCGTGGTCGCCGACGTCGTCGGCAGCAGCCGCGCCACCGGCCCGAGACGCCCCTGCTTTGCCAGTTTGTCCTGAACCACGGCGAGCTTCTTCATGACCGCGGTGTCCTGCTCCTTGGTCCAGGAGCCAACGAGGTCCTCATCGTGATAGCAAAGGATGGCATAGAGCATGCGGAGGTGTCCCTATTTGATCGAAGACGAACGAGCGCCGGTGGTTCCGACAGGATAGCGGAAGTATTTTGCGCGGCAAACGCAAGCCGGTAGTGTTCCCTTCCGATTCCGAACGGCTGAGGCAAGAAAATCCGATGAAAAAGGGCGCCCTCGCTTTGCTGATTCACGGTGGCACCGAAAACTGGTCGCCGCAGCGGTGGAAGCAGCGGTTCGACGAGGTGTGCGGGGACCGGCGCGTCATCCAGTTGCCCGATACCGGATTCGATCCCGCCGACATCCAATACGCCGCGGTCTGGAAGCCCCGGCCCGGCGAACTGGCGGGGTTCCCGGAGCTGCGGGTGATCTTCAATCTGGGCGCCGGCGTCGACGCGCTGATGGCGGACCCGGGCCTACCGAAAGTGCCGCTGGTTCGGGTCGCGGTCGGCGACCTCACCGGTCGGATGACGGAATATGTCGTCCTGCACGTGCTGATGCATCACCGGCAGGAGCTCTATTTGCGCGCCAGCCAGCGCGAGAAGCGCTGGGCACCGAAATCCCAATGGCCGGCAAACGCCGTCTCGGTCGGGATCATGGGCCTCGGTACGTTAGGTGCGAACGCCGCGGGGGCGCTGCGGCATCTGGGCTTTCGCGTTTCCGGCTGGAGCCGCGGCCCCAAAACGATCGACGGCATCAAATGTTTTCACGGCGGCGCGCAGCTCGATGCGTTTCTCGGCCAGACCGATATCCTGGTCTGCCTGCTGCCGCTCACGCCGGACACAAGCCACATCCTCAACCGCGGATTATTCGCAAAACTCAGCCGCAACGGCCCGATGGGCGCACCGGTGCTGATCAATGCCGGGCGCGGCGGCCTGCAGAACGAGGCCGACATTCTCGGCTGTCTCGATGACGGCACGCTGGGCGCCGTGTCGCTCGACGTCTTCGCCGAGGAGCCGCTGCCCGTGGAAAGCCGGTTCTGGAGCCATCCGAAGGTCGTCCTGACGCCACACAACGCCGCCGACACCGATCCCGACGAGATCTCGAAATATGTGGCCGGCCAGATCGCGCGTTTCGAGGCCGGCGGCGCGCTCGAAAACGTCGTCGATCCCGCGCGCGGGTACTAGGACTCCGAGCCGATGACCAGGACTTTGGACGCGGTTCTGCTAGGCCACGCCAAGGCGCGGTATTCATTTTACGTTAGGAAGATTTTGCTATTTGCGTTGGAATGAGTGCCCCCGCGAGCAGCATGACCTCCCGATACATGAGTTTCGGCCTGAGAACGCGGATCATCGCGGCTCTGGCGTTTGCCTCCGCGACCACGGCAATTTTCGTGTTGCTGGGCGCGATGTGGATCATCTCCGGCATCGTCGAACGCGCCGATGAACGCGAATTGCGCAGCCACTATGACGCCCTGCAGTCGCGGCTCGGGCAGGAGGCGCGCCGGGCGGCCGCCATGAGCGCGGTCGTCGCCGCGATCCCCGCCGTGCAGGAAGCCATGGCCCATGACGATCGGGACGCGCTGATGCGCCTGTTCGGCGCCGGTTTCGCGTCGCTGAAGGCCGATTACGGCGTCGACCAGTTCCAGTTCCATACGCCGCCGGCGATTTCCTACCTGCGCGTTCATCAGCCCAAGAAATTCGGCGACGACCTTTCCGGGTTTCGCAAGACCGTGGTTGCCGCCAATACCGAGCACAAGGCGATCGTCGGGCTGGAGGGCGGCGTCGCGGGTCTCGGCATTCGCGGCGTCGTGCCGGTGGCGCTGGGCGGCAAG
The DNA here is from genome assembly GCA_963831585.1 of uncultured Alphaproteobacteria bacterium. Lineage (GTDB taxonomy): Bacteria > Pseudomonadota > Alphaproteobacteria > Rhizobiales > Xanthobacteraceae > Bradyrhizobium. Next base: position 131,754 of record CAWHRA010000017.1, read on the forward strand.
CATCTCGGGTCGGTGGAGTTCGGCCTGACCTTCGGCCAGGCGTTCTTCGACGAGTTCAAGCGAACGCGCGGCATCGATGTCGCGTTTCAGCTCGCGGAGAACAACGAATTCAAGCTGTTCGGCGGCACGCTGGACGGCCGCAGCTTCTTCGACGCGACCGACTATCGCCGCGCCAGCGGCGGCGGCTTCATCGTCCACCAGGGCAAACTCGGCACCACGCCGGTCGCTGCCCTGCTCGGACCGATCAAGGATTTCTCGGGCAGTTCGATCGGCGCCGTCGAGATCGTGATGGACAACACCGAGTATGTGAGCTCGCTCGACCGCGCGCGCCTCCTTGCCATCGGCATGGCCCTGCTGGGCCTCGCCATCGCGGTCGCGGCCGGATTGCTGATCGCCCGCGGCATTTCGCGGCCGATCCTGGCGATCACGGGCGCGATGCGCGATCTCGCGGGCGGAAAGCTCGACGTCGACCTTCCCGCCCACCAGCGCAAGGACGAGGTCGGCGAAATGGCCCGCGCCGTCGCCGTGTTCAAGGACAACGCGATCCGGATCAACCGCCTGCAGGCGGATCAGGAAGCCGCCCAGGCGCAGTCCGAGCAGGAAAAACGGCGCGCCTTCGGGGCGCTGGCCGACAGCTTCGAAGCCAGCGTGCGCGGAGTTGTCGAGAGCGTGTCGGCGGCGGCCACCGAGATGCAGGCGACCGCGCAGTCGATGTCCTCAATCGTCGAACAGTCGCGGCAGCAGACCCTTGCGGTATCGACGGCGTCGGAACATGCTTCCGACAACGTCCAGACGGTTGCGACCGCGGCTGAAGAGCTGTCGTCGTCCATGAACGAGATCGGCCGCCGGCTGGAGCACGCTTCCACCGTGGTCGGCAAAGCGGCCGATGATGGCCAGCAGTCGAACACGAGGATGCAGAGCCTGGCCGCCGCGGCGAGCAAGATCGGCGAAGTGGTGTCGCTGATCAACGAAATCGCCAGCCAGACCAATTTGCTTGCGCTGAACGCGACTATCGAGGCGGCGCGGGCGGGCGAAGCCGGCAGGGGATTTGCCGTGGTGGCAAGCGAAGTGAAGACGCTGGCGACGCAAACGGCCAAGGCGACCGAGGAAATCCGCGGCCAGATCGCCGCAGTCCAGGCGGAAACAACCGGCGCGGTCGAGAGCATCCGTTCGATCTGCAGCACCATTCAGGAGGTCGATGAAATCTCCTCGGCGATCGCCTCTGCCGTCGGACAGCAGGGCTCGGCGACGCAGGAGATCGCCCGTAACGTCCAGCAGGCGGCCGCGCGAACCGGCGACGTCTCCCGCAACATTTCAGGCGTCAGCTCCGGCATCGCGGCGACCGGCACCGCCGCGCACGAGGTGCTGAACTCCGCCGCCCAACTGGCCAAGCAGTCCAGCACGCTTCGCAATGAAGTGGACCGTTTCCTCGCCCACATCAGGGCGGCGTAGGGCCGACGCGAAGAGTCAGGCCCCCACCATCACATCGATTGCGCCCTTCACGATCGCTTCCAGTTCCTTGCGCGGCACGTGGGCGCGGGCACGAATCGCAATGGTGTGGACGGTGGCCGACGCCAGTTGCGCCAGCACCACGGGATCGGCTGTGGCAGGTATTTCGCCCTTCTCCCTGGCGAGCCGGAAGCAGGCGGCGAACGCCTTGTCGAGTTCAGTCAAGCCTTCCAGCACCATGCCGCGGATTTCCGGATCGGCCACCGCTTCCGAACCCGCCGTCATCACCGTGAAGCAACCACGCGGGCCGGCCTCGCCGGAGAGATAGATGTCGAGCGCCACCGCGTAGATGCGCGCCAGCCGTTTACGGATCGGCATCTCGTCCCGGAAAATCTCCTGCATCGCCGCGCGCGCATCGGCGCGGTAGCGCGCATAGCTCTTGATGTAGAGCTCGCGCTTGTCGCCGAACGCGCCATAGAGGCTCGGCCGGTTCATGCCGGTGGCGGCGCTGAGATCGTCGAGCGAAGTCCCGGCAAATCCGTCCTTGCGGAACAAATCGAGCGCCTTGCCGAGCGCGATCTCGGGCTGATAGGCGCGCGGCCGGCCGCGGCGTTTCGGTGCGGCACTATCCAGCTTCGCCGGCGGCTTCTTACTTTTTTGTACCATTTCGCAAATTATTCCTTGACGCGATTTATATTATGCGGAACAGTATAAAAATCAACCAAGGAGGCACCGATGGACCTTTATTTCTCTCCGCTCGCCTGTTCGATGGCCACCCGCATCGCGCTCTACGAGGCCGGCGCCGAGGCCAATTATCTCGAGGTCGATCCCAAGACCAAGAAGGTGCAGAACGACGGCTCGAATTTTCTCGACGTGAACCCGCTCGGGCTGGTCCCGGCGCTGCGCACCGATGACGGGCAGGTGCTGACCGAGAACGCCGCGATCCTGCAATATGTCGCAGACCGCTTTCCGCAGGCCGGCATCTCGACCGGCCCGGGCATCGAGCGCAGCCGTCTGCATCAATGGCTCTGCTTCATCGGCACCGAACTGCACAAGGGATTGTTCGTGCCGGTGCTGGACCGGAATTCGCCGCCGGAAATGAAGACCTACATCCTCGGCAAGGGTCTGTCGCGGCTCGACTATCTCGAGAACTATCTGAAGGGCCGCGAATTCCTGCTCGACCATTTCAGCGTCGCCGACGGCTATCTGGTCACCGTCATCAACTGGACCATGGCGACGCCGCCGATCGAACTCGCAAAGTGGCCGACGGTGAAGGCCTATTACGAACGCCTTCGCGCGCGGCCGAGCATCGCGCGAGCACTCGCCGAGGAGTTCAAGCTGTACCAGGCCGAACTCGCGCGGCACAAGGCCGCGGCTTAAGCGTCATCTCTCCCGGAGTCGTCCCTGCGAAAGCGCGGACGACTCCTGACTTTTCAAAACGGGCTCGTGCCCAGCCCCGGAACATCCGCGGGCCGCGGTCCGGGCGCCGCCCAATGGAAGCGGCGGTCCTTCTCGGCGATCTCGATATCGTTGATGCTGGCTTCGCGACGGCGCATCAGGCCGTTCTCGTCGAACTCCCACTGCTCGTTGCCGTAGGAGCGATGCCACTGCCCGGCGGCGTCATGCCATTCGTACTGAAACCGGACGGCGATGAAATTGCGGTCGAACGCCCACAGGTCCTTGATCAGGCGATAGTCGAGCTCCTTCTCCCATTTGCGGGTGAGGAATTTGACGATCGCCGCGCGGCCCTCGAGAAATTCCGAGCGATTACGCCAGCGGCTGTCCTCGGTATAGGCCAGCGAAACTTTTTCCGGATCCCTGGAATTCCAGGCGTCCTCGGCCATGCGGGCTTTCTGGGCAGCGGTTTCTCGGGTGAACGGCGGCAGCGGCGGACGCGACATGATGGCCTCGGTGACTGGAGAAACCGCAACTCTATCGCTTCGGGTGGTCAAGTCGATCAGCCGATCGTTGGAGATCCAAATCCGATCGGGCAATTTGAAAACGCGATCGATCCTACAGATCAGCTTTCAACAGCGTGCGCAGCGCTTTCGGGATCGGCTGCGCCCGCCCCTCGCTGATGAAGGCGACGCGCACCTCGGCCTTGACCAGGAGATCGTGGCCGCGCCGCACTTCCTGCGCCAGCGTGATCGAGGCGCCCTTCACCGCGACCGGCCAGGTCACCACGTCGAGCACGTCGTCCATCCGCGCGGGCTTCAGATAATCGAGGTGCATCGACCGCACCACGAAGGCAAAGCCTGGGGTTTCGGCCTCGGCTTCCGCAAACAGCGCGTGCTGCTCGGCGCCCATCAGCCGCAGATGATTGGTGCGGCCGCGCTCCATGAAGCGCAGATAATTGGCGTGATAGACGATGCCGGAAAAATCCGTGTCCTCGTAGTAGACGCGGATCTGCATGTGATGGCGGCCGCCGCGGATCGCGCCGTCGAGATGAGCCGTCATCGGCGGACCGGCATCGATCACGGCTCGTCCTCCTCGCCCTGCCCGAACAATCCGAACTGCGCCGGATCGCGCGCGGGCTCGGCGAGGCCGAGATGGCGGAACGCGTGCGAGGTCAAAAGCCTTCCGCGCGGAGTGCGCTGCAGATAGCCGCACTGAATCAAAAACGGCTCGATGATATCCTCGATGGCATCGCGCGGCTCCGACAGCGCCGCGGCCATGGTTTCCACGCCGACCGGGCCGCCGCCGTAATTCATCGCGATGGTGGTGAGATAGCGGCGATCCATCGCGTCGAGGCCGGCGGCATCGACTTCCAGCGCACTCAGCGCATGATCGGCGATCTTGCGGTCGATCGAGGCGGCGTCCGCGGCGGAGGCAAAGTCGCGCACCCGCCGCAACAGCCTACCCGCGATGCGCGGCGTGCCGCGGGCGCGGCGCGCGATCTCGTTGGCGCCGTCCGGCGTCATGCCGATCTTGAGCACGCGGGCGCCGCGGGTGACGATCTTTTCCAGCTCTTCCTCGGTGTAGAAATTCAGCCGCACCGGAATCCCGAAACGGTCGCGCAGCGGATTGGTCAACAGCCCCGCGCGCGTCGTCGCGCCGACCAGAGTGAATTTTGCCAGTTCGATCTTGACCGAGCGCGCCGCCGGTCCCTCGCCGATGATGAGGTCGAGCTGGAAATCCTCCATCGCCGGATACAGCACTTCCTCGACCGCCGGACTGAGGCGATGGATCTCGTCGATGAACAGGACGTCGCGCTCTTCGAGATTGGTCAGCAGCGCCGCGAGATCGCCGGCCTTGGCGATGACCGGGCCGGAGGTGGCGCGAAAACCGACGCCGAGCTCGCGCGCCACGATCTGCGCCAGCGTGGTCTTGCCGAGACCCGGGGGCCCCACGAACAGCACGTGGTCCAGCGCCTCGTTACGTTTCCGCGCGGCTTCGATGAAGATCGAGAGATTCTTGCGCGCCTGCGCCTGGCCGACGAATTCCGACAATAGCTGCGGGCGCAGCGCGGTGTCGCCGACATCGTCGGCGCGGCGCTCGGGGGTGACGATGCGGGAGGGCGTGGTCACTTCGCCAGCTCCTTCAGGCCCAGCCGAATGAGCTGCGCGGTCTCGGCGTTCTCACCGGCCGAGCGCGAGGCCGAGGCGATTGCGGCCGCGGCTTGCGGCTGGCCGTAGCCGAGATTGACCAGCGCCGAGATCGCGTCTGTCACCGGACGCGGCGCGCGCTGGTCGTCGATCGCGCCGGACAGATGCACCAGCGCCGGATCGACGTTGGCAAAGGCCGGCGCCTTGTCCTTCAATTCGGTGACGATGCGCTCGGCGACCTTGGGGCCGACGCCCGGCGTGCGGGTTACCGCGGCCTTGTCGCGCAACGCGATCGCATTCGCCAGATCGGCCGGCGGCAGGGTGCCGAGCACGGCGAGCGCCACCTTGGCGCCGACGCCCTGCACGGTCTGCAGCAGGCGGAACCATTCGCGCTCGATGTCGCTTCTGAAGCCGAACAGCTTTATCTGATCCTCGCGCACATACGTCTCGATCGACAGCACCGCGACCTCGCCGGGCGACGGCAGGGCCTGCAGGGTGCGCGTCGAACAATGCACCTGATAGCCGACCCCGCCGACGTCGAGGATGACGAAATCCTCGCCGTAGGAGTCGATCAGCCCCTTGAGCTTGCCGATCATACCTCGACCACCCTCAGCCGCAGGGCGGCGCTGCCGCGATGATGGGCATGCGTGATGGCGATCGCCAGCGCATCGGCGGCGTCGGGCGATTTCGGCTCGGCCTTCGGCAGCAGGATCTTCAGCATCACCATGATCTGGTTCTTGTCGGCATGGCCGGCGCCGACCACGGTCTTCTTCACTTGATTAGGCGCATATTCCGCGACCGAGATGCCGAACATCGCCGGCGCCAGCATGGCGACGCCGCGGGCCTGGCCGAGTTTCAAGGTGGCGACACCGTCCTTGTTGACGAAGGTCTGTTCGACAGCGGCTTCCGCCGGCTTGAAATCGCCGAGCACGGCGGCAAGCCCCTCGTGAATGGCCAAGAGCCGGCTCGCCAACGGCAAGCTATCCGGCGGTTCCACCGAACCGCAGCCGACGAACACCAGCCGGTTGCCGTCGACCTCGATCACGCCCCAGCCCGTGCGGCGCAGGCCAGGATCGATGCCGAGGATACGAACGGGGTGGCGAATCGGCGGAGGTGTCATGGATTAGTGATACCGCCGGACCAGCGCGAGCGAAACAGAAAGAGAACGTTAAACCCCGCGAAAACGGGAAGTGCCCTACCCGCCCATCTTCGCCATCAGCGCGTCCGACACCTCGAAATTGGCATAGACGTTCTGGACGTCGTCGTGCTCGTTCAAGAGGTCGATCAGCTTCAACAGCTTCTCGCCGGTCTCGTCGTCGACCGGCACGGTGTTGTGCGGCTTCCAGGTCAGCGCCGCCTTGCGCGGTTCGCCGAATTTGGACTCCAGAGCTTTGGCGACCTCGCGAAAGGTCTCCGGCGAGGCGTAAACCTCGTGGCCGCTTTCGCTCGATGCGACGTCGTCGGCGCCGGCCTCAATCGCGGCGTCCAGCATCGCGTCATCGGACGCCACCTTGGCGTCGTATTCGATGATGCCGGTGCGGTCGAACATGAAAGAGACCGAATTGGTTTCGCCGAGATTGCCGCCGGACTTGGTGAAAAAGGAGCGGATGTCGGAGGCGGCGCGATTGCGGTTGTCGGTCAGCGCCTCGACGATGACTGCGACGCCGCCGGGGCCATAGCCCTCATAACGGATTTCGTCGTAGTTCTCGCTGTCGCCGCCGCTTGCCTTCTTGATCGCGCGCTCGATCGAGTCCTTGGACATGTTCTCCTGCCGGGCGGAGATGATCGCCGCGCGCAGACGCGCATTCATGGCGGGGTCGGGCTGGCCCATCTTGGCCGCCACCGTGATTTCGCGCGCCAGCTTGCCGAACAGCTTCGACTTCTGGGCGTCCTGCCGCCCCTTGCGGTGCATGATGTTCTTGAATTGGGAATGTCCGGCCATGCGGTTTCTTTCGAGGATTCGTCCGGGAATGTCTTGGGTGGAAGGCGCGGCCTTATAGGCTGCCGATTCGCTAAAATCAAAGATTTACAAGCATTTTCGGTATGTCGGTACTGTCCCCTGCCTTCTTATGAGGCAATTATTAACCATGATTTCACGCCCAAATGCCAAGATGACGGCCTCATTGCAAGTTCCCAAGAGAGGCCTATGGCGTTCGGTTTTTCTCGAAAGCGTCCGCTGGAAACGGCTGCGCCGGCCGCCACGCCGCAGCCCGTGCAGCCCGCGGCTGTCGAAGGTGCCGTGAACGCTTCGGAAGGCAATTCGGCCAGGGAAATTCTCGAACTGCTCGAGCTCGAACTCGGCGCCATGATCCGCCAGCTCGACCGCGCGGCCCATTCGGTCGCCGGCGGCGCCGAGGCAACGGCCGCGACGCTCGCCACCATTCGCCAGCGCACCGATGCACTCACGGGGCGCGCCAGCGCGGCGCAGTCCACCGCGACGACGTTTTCGCAGGCCGCCGACAAGTTCACCCATTCGGCCGAAGGCATCGGCTCCCAGGTCCGCGACGCGAGCCAGCTTGCCGATCAGGCCGCCGCCGCCGCGCGCGAAGCCAGCGCCAACGTGGACCGGCTGCGCGAATCCTCGGCCGCCATCAGCAACGTCGTCAACCTGATTGCGCAGATCGCCCGGCAGACCACGCTGCTGGCGCTGAACTCCACCATCGAGGCGGCGCGCGCCGGCGCCGCCGGACGCGGCTTCGCGGTTGTCGCCACCGAGGTCAAGGCGCTGGCGGTGCAGACCCAGCACGCCACGGAAGAAATCACCAAGAAGATCGACGCGCTGCAGAAAGATGCCGCGGGTTCGGTCGACGCCGTGCACCGGATCGCGGTGGCGATCGAGGCGATCCGCCCGGTGTTCGAAAACGTCAACGGCGCGGTGGCCGAACAGAACGCAACCACGCACGACATGAGTGAAAACGCCGCCACGGCATCGCACTTCATCGTTTCGGTCGGCGACAGCGCCGCCGAGATCGACAGCGCGGCAAAAGAGGCCGAGGTCCATGGCGAGCGTGTCGCCTCCGCCGGCAAGGCCGTCACCGGTTTCGCGCAGAAGCTGAAAACCCGCTGCGCGGTGCTGCTGGGCCAGGATGGGCGCGAGGACCGCCGCAGGCGCGAACGGCTGCCCTGCAACCTCAAGATCGAGATTCCGACCAGCCACGGCCCGGTCATTGCCGCGGTCTACGAGCTTTCCATGGAAGGCATCCTGATCTCCGGAGCGGACCCCGGGCGGCTGCCGCCCAACCAAAGGCTTGACGCCGAAATAGACGGCATCGGCAGTTGCCGGATCCGCGTCACCGAGCACGCCAAGGCCGGCGCGCAGGCGCGATTCGAGGCGCCGGATGCCGCCTTGAGCGAGAGGATCGAAGACAGGCTCTGGGCAATCCGCGACGAGAATACTGAATTCGTCACCCGCGCCATGGAGGCCGGCACCGCGCTGACCAGGATCTTCGAGGATGCGGTCAGGAGCCGCGCCATCTCCGTCGAGGACATGTTCGACGAGACCTACGTCGAAATCCCCGGCACCGATCCGCTGCAGCACCGCACGCGAATTCTCGACTGGGCCGATCGCGCCCTGCCGCCGTTCCAGGAAACGTTCCTCGTCAAGGATCTGCGCATGGTGTTCTGCGTGATGATCGATCGCAACGGCTACCTGCCGGTCCACAACAAGGTCTACTCGCATCCGCAACGCCCCGGCGATGTAGCCTGGAACACCGCCAACTGCCGCAACCGCCGCATCTTCAACGATCCCGCCGGCCTCGCCGCCGGCCGCAACCAGCGCTCCTACCTGATCCAGAGCTACGCCCGCGACATGGGCAACGGCAAAACCGTCATGATGCGCGAGATCGACGTACCGATCCGCGTCAACGGCCGCCACTGGGGCGGCTTCCGTACCGCATACAAGCTTTGAGACACACGGGCCTTCAAGAGATCTGAACCGTCTTCGAATTCTCTCAAGCTAAGAGGAATGCAGTGATGTCGCTTGTGCAGCCCATCAAGATGGAACGCGCGGCACCCGCCCCCTCCGACAGCGAGCGTCTGGTCGATCAATTGGCGGACCGGATCGGCGGCCTCGGGGTCGAGCTTGCGGACGTGGCCGGAAACCTGCAGGAGGTCGCGGGCCGTGTCTCCACCCAGTCCGACCGGTTCGGGCATCTGCAAAGAACCGCCGAGACCATGGTTTCCGCCAACCGCGACATCGCGAGCGCGTCGCAGGCGGTGCAGTCGGCCACGACCTCCGCCGTCGATGAAATCACCCAATCGCGCACAGCGGTGGAAACCGCGGTCAAGCACATCGCCGAACTGATCGCGGCGGTGGGACGCATCGAACACCGTCTCGGCGCGGTCGGTATCGCGCTCACGCAGGTCGCCAAGGTATCCGGCTCGATCGAGGCGATCGCGAAGCAGACCAATCTCCTGGCGCTGAACGCGACCATCGAGGCCGCCCGCGCCGGCGCCGCCGGCCGCGGTTTCGCGGTGGTCGCGAGCGAGGTCAAGAGCCTTGCGGAGGCCACCCGCCAGGCCACACACTCCATCGGCGATACCGTGCGCGATCTCGACGGACAGGTCAGCGGCTTGATCGGCGAGAGCGGCGACGCCTCGCTGCGGGCCAAGAACGCCGGCGAAGGCGCCCAGCAGATCCAGGGCATCATCGTTCGCGTCCAGGACGGCTTTACGGCGGTCGGCCGCGAGATCGACGGGGTGACGAAGGCGGCCACCTCCAACCTCGCCCATTGCGACATGGTGATTGACGAACTCGACAACCTCGCCAAGGGCGTCGACCTGTCCTCGACCGATTTGAGGAGCGCCGACGACCGGGTCGCAAAGCTGCTCGACCTTTCCGAGGGGCTGATCGAACTGATCGCCACCAGCGGCGTGGAGACGTCTGACGCGCCGCTGATCCGCGTCGTGATCGATACCGCCAAACAGATCTCGGCGGCGTTCGAACGCGCGCTCGTGCGCGGCGACATCCGCCTCGACCAGTTGATGGACGAGAACTACCGCGAAATCCCGGGCACCGACCCCAGGCAATACCTCACCGACTATGTCGAGTTCACCGATCGCATCCTCCCCGCCATCCAGGATCCGGTCCAGAAGATCGATCCGCGCATCGTGTTCTGCGTCGCATGGGCGAGGGGCGGATACCTTCCGACCCACAACCCGAACTACCGGTTGCCGCAGGGTCCGGACCCCGTCTGGAACAACGCCAATTGCCGCAACCGCCGGCTGTTCAACGACCGCGCGGTGAAGAAAGTCGCGGCCAATACAAAGCCGTTTCTGCTGCAGACCTATCGTCGCGACATGGGCGGCGGCAATTTCGTGCTGATGAAGGACGTCTCCGCGCCGATCCATGTCCGCGGCGGCCATTGGGGCGCGTTCCGCATGGGCTTCCGGCCGTCCTGAGACCCCCCGGGTCGGGCCGACGACGGCGCTCGCCGAACCGTCATCCCCCGTGTTACGGTAACCGCGCCGGCAGCGGAGTTCGATCGCACCATGAAGAATCTGTTCGCAGCAGGAAAAGTGCTGCTGCTCGACATGGCGTCGACGTTCCTTTTTCTGGTGCTGTTTCTTCTCACGCACAACATCCCGCTGTCGGTGGCGCTCGGCATGACGCTGGGTGTCGCCCAGATCGGCTGGCAATTCGCCCGCAAGCGGCCGATCGACACCATGCAGTGGATGAGCCTTTTCCTGGTGCTAGGCTCGGGGACGGCCACGCTGATCACCAAGGACCCCCGCTTCGTGATGGTCAAACCCAGTGTGATCTATCTCATCGTCGGCATCGTGATGCTGAGGTCGGGGTGGATGAACCGCTATCTGCCGCCGATCGCCATCGAAATGGTGCCCGATATCACCGTCATCTTCGGCTACGTCTGGTCGGGCCTGATGTTCTTCTCCGCCGCCTTGAACCTGGTCGTGGCCTTCAACTTCAGCGTGGTGACATGGTCGGCCTCGATGTCGATCTACGCGATCGTCAGCAAGGCCGTCCTGTTCCTGATCCAGTACGCCACCATGCGCACCATCGGCGTGCGCCGCCGCCGTGCGCAGATGATTGCTGCGCCATCCTGAGGCGTTTCCGCGCATCGTGCGATGTGGAAAGACGTCCAATCCCGCCGAATGCCACGCTGACAAACACTCACAATAGCGACGAGGAATGATCGTGCGAGGTTGCTCGATCCGCGCTGTGGGATTACGGCCGGACGGGAGGTTTCGATGGCGATCACGCTGACAATCAACGGCGAACCGAAATCGTTCGATGCTCCCGACGACATGCCGCTGCTCTGGGTGCTGCGCGACGTGCTCGGCATGACCGGAACGAAATTCGGCTGCGGCATCGCGCAATGCGGCGCCTGCACGGTGCACCTCGACGGCAAGCCGGTGCGTTCCTGCCTGCTTCCGGTGAGCACGGCGCGCGGTCGCGCCGTCACGACCATCGAAGGCATCGGCGCCTCGCCGGCCGGCGCCAAGATCCAGAAAGCCTGGCTCGATCTCGAGGTGATCCAGTGCGGTTATTGCCAATCTGGCCAGATCATGTCGGCGGCGGCGCTGCTCGCGAACACACCCAACCCCGATGATTCCGACATCGACGCGGCGATGGCCGGAAATATCTGCCGCTGCGGCACTTACGTGCGCATTCGCGCGGCCATCAAGCAGGCCGCGTCCGGACGCCAGTCGTAGGAGCTCGCCATGGGAGTTGCAGAAAAAATCTCCGACGGCGTTTCGCGCCGGGCGTTGCTGACCGCCGGCCTGGCGGGCGGATTCCTGCTCGCGTTTCATCTTCCGGTAGGCGCGGTCAACGAGCCGGTGCAGTCGCCCGATATCACCACCGGCAAGTTCGCCCCCAACGCCTTCATTCGCATCGACCCGACGGGCCTGACCACGCTCGTCATGCCGCAGGTCGAGATGGGACAGGGTATCTACACCGGGGTTGCGATGATCCTGGCTGAAGAGCTCGATGCCGATCTCAAGCAGGTGACGGTCGAGCACGCCCCCGCCAACGAGAAGCTCTACGCGAATCCCGCCTTCGGCATCCAGGCAACCGGAGGCTCCACGTCGGTCCGCGCCTTCTGGACGCCGCTGCGCAATGCGGGCGCCAGCGCGCGCGCCATGCTGGTGCAGGCCGCGGCGCAGCAGTGGCAGGTTGTGCCGGCAAGCTGCACCACGTCGAACGGGGACGTGATCCATGCTGCCAGCGGACGTAAAATTTCCTATGGCGAGCTCGCGCTTGCCGCGAGCGGCCAGACGCCGCCCAAGGACGTCGTCCTCAAGGACCCGAAGAATTTCGTCATTATCGGCAAGCCGCTGAAACGCTTTGACACGCCCGAGAAGGTCAACGGCAAGGCCGTCTACGGCATCGACGCGATGCTTCCGGACATGAAGTTCGCAACGCTCAAGGCCTGCCCGGTATTCGGCGGCAAGGTCGGCAAGGTCAACGACAGCGCCGCCGAAAAAATCCCGGGCGTGCGGCAGATCGTCGTGCTCGACGATCTGGTCGCGGTGGTCGGTGATCACATGTGGGCGGCCAAGAAAGGCCTCGACGCGCTGGCGATCGACTGGGATGAAGGCCCGAACGCGCGCCTGAGCTCGACGGACATCTGGCAGGATTTGCGCGCCGCGAGCGAAAAGGACGGCGTGGTCGCCAAATCCGAAGGCGACATCGCCAAGGGTCTTGCCACCGGCGACAGGATGGACGCGGCATACGAACTTCCGTTTCTCGCCCACGCAACGATGGAGCCGCTGAGCGCCACGGTTCATTGCAAACCCGACTCCTGCGAAATCTGGACCGGCACCCAGATCATGGCGCGGGTGCAATCCGAGGCGGCGAAAGCGGCCGGCCTGCCCGTCGACAAGGTCACGGTGAACCAGCACCTGCTCGGCGGCGGCTTCGGCCGCAAGCTCGAGCCGGACATGGTGGTCGCGGCGGTTCGCATCGCCAAGCAGGTCGATGGGCCGGTGAAGGTGGTGTGGACCCGCGAAGAAGACGTCCAGCACGATATCTACCGCCCGGTCTATCGCGACACCATTGCCGCGACCGTGTCCGGCGGCAAGATCATCGGCTGGAAATACAAGATCGCAGGCTCGGCCATCATCGCGCGATGGCTGCCGCCGGCGTTCCAGAAGGGTATCGACATCGACGCCGTCGATAGCGCCGTCGACATGCCCTACGACATTCCCAATTTCCATGTCGAATATGTCCGGGCCGAACCGCCGGCGGTACCGACCGGCTTCTGGCGCGGCGTCGGTCCCAACAACAACGTGTTCGCGATCGAATGCTTCATGGACGAACTGGCGCGCAAGGCCGGCAAGGATCCGGTCGAGTTCCGCCGCTCGATGCTCGTGACCAGGCCGCGCTTTCTGGCGGTGCTCAATCAGGCGGCGGAGAAAGCCAATTGGGGCCAGCCGCTGCCGCCGCGCGTCGGCCGCGGCGTGTGCGTTCAGCCGTCGTTCGCGAGCTTCATCGCCACAGTGGTGGAAGCCGAGGTCGACGAGCATGGAGAGGTACTGCTGCGTCGCGCAACCTCGGTGGTGGATACCGGTATCGCCGTCAATCCCGATTCCATCGTGGCGCAGATCGAAGGCGGGCTGGTCTTCGGCCTGACCGCCGCGCTCTATGGCGAGATCACCATCGACAAGGGCCGGGTCCAGCAATCCAACTTCCATGACTATCGCATGCTGCGCATCGACCAGGCGCCGAAGATCGAGGTTCATGTCGTGAAAAGCGGTGAGGCGCCAGGCGGCATCGGCGAGGCCGGCGTAACGGCCGGACCTCCGGCGCTGCGCAACGCGATCTTTGCCGCGACCGGTGTCGCGTTACGGCGGCTTCCGATCGACCGGTCCCTGATAGCGGGGAAGAAGTCATGAGTTCGGCCGCGCGTCGCATCTTTCTCAGCGTCATCGCGATCGCGGTGGTCGCGCTCGTGGTCGGGATCTGGGTCGTCCGCGGTCCCGGCCCCATGGCGTTTGCCGACGGCCCGAAAGTCGCGCTGGCGGATTACGAGGCCGGCAATCCCACCGGCGCCCCGGCGGCGCTCGCCAAGGCGAGCCTCGTCGAGCGTGGCGCCTACCTCGCACGCGCCGCGGATTGCATGGTCTGCCACACCGCGCCGGGCGGCAAGGACTATGCCGGCGGCCTCGGCTTCAACCTGCCGTTCGGCACGCTGTACTCGACCAACATCACGCCCGACAAGGAAACCGGCATCGGCAATTACAGCGACCAGGATTTCCTCGACGCGGTGCATCGCGGCGTCCGCCGCGACGGCGCCCGGCTCTATCCGGCCATGCCGTTCACCTCCTACACCTACATCACCGACGCCGACGCGCTGGCGATCAAGGCCTACCTGTTCAGCCTGCCGCCGGTGCACGCGGTGGCGCCCGCCAATACGCTCGCATTCCCGTTCAACCAGCGCTGGGCGATGAGTTTTTGGTCGGCGCTGTTCAATCCGGATACCCGCTTCGAGCCCGACACGTCGAAAACACCGGAATGGAATCGGGGCGCCTATCTCGCCGAGGCGCTGGCGCATTGCGGCGAATGCCACACGCCGCGGAGCCTCGCGCTCGGGCTGGACAATCGAAAGAAATTTGCCGGCGCGCTGACGGCAGGCTGGCGCGCCTATAACATCACCTCGGACAAGGCCACCGGCATCGGCGGCTGGCGCGATGAGGATCTCATCGCCTATCTCGCAACCGGACATGCCACCGGTCACGGCTCCGCTTCGGGGCCGATGGGCGAAGCCGTCGATCACAGTTTTAGCCGGTTCCCGCCGGAGGACATCCGCGCCATGGTTGCCTATCTGCGCAGCGTGCCCGCGATCGCCTCGAACGATCTGCCGGCGACACTGGCCCCGCCGGCGCCGGCGTCGCACAAGGAAGGCCGCGGCGCGCTGGATCCGCGCGGCAAGATGGTGTTCGAGGGCGCCTGTGTCAGTTGCCATGGCTGGACCGGCGTGAGTTCGCTCTCGCCCTTCGCCACGCTCACGGGTGCGTGGGCGGTGAACGATCCGGCCGCCACCAACGTCGCCCAGATCGTGATCTCCGGCACCAGCCGGCATACCGACGGCGCGCTCTCGATGCCTGCGTTCGGGAGCGCCTATTCCGATGTCGAGATCGCCGCCGTTGCCAACTACGTCACCGCGCGCTTTGGCGCCAGGGAATCGCGGCTCACCCCCCAGGACGTGGCGGAACTGCGCAAGCAGACGGCGCAGTAGCGTGGTCGCAGAAACTTCCGATTCAGTTTTCAAACGGCGGAGACGCTGACGGGTTTGCACGTCATTGCGAGCGCCAGCGAAGCAATCCATTGAGCCGCAAAGCAAGCTGGATTGCTTCGTCGCTTTCGCTCCCTTGCGCAAACGCTTCGCGTTTTGTCACAGGCAATGACGGTGGATACAGGTTCGCGATCTCGCGACGCATTTCGCCCGAGTTCTTGCTATTTATATCCGGCCCTCTCCACAGAGAGCGCAGGGAAAGCCGGGTGCGCGCTGCACCCGCGGTCTCGCGCGGACGATTTTCTCCTCAACCGCTCAAGACGGTTTCCGCGCCTCGCCCCCGGTCCCGCCCTTCGCCCCTGATCCATTGGCGTTGGCAGGCGGGCCGAGATAGGCCACTCTTCTGAAGGTCCACCCCCGACCGTCTGAATAATTCCGGTTTCTGCAGGAGCAACAGATGCGCTTTCTGGCATTGATCGTTTCCATCGGAATTGCAGTCCTGCCGAAGCTTGCCCTGGCACAGACCGATTGCGCCATGCCGGGCCCAGGCGAGGACCACTGGCCGGTGGCCGCTCCGGAGAGCGTCGGGCTTGCGGGCGCGACCCTTTGCCCAATGGTGAAGTGGCTCGACGATTGGAAGTTGGGCAATATACATGCCGTGCTGGTCGCGCGGCACGGCACCCTTGTCTTCGAGCACTATT
Source organism: uncultured Alphaproteobacteria bacterium (assembly GCA_963831585.1). Classification (GTDB taxonomy): domain Bacteria; phylum Pseudomonadota; class Alphaproteobacteria; order Rhizobiales; family Xanthobacteraceae; genus Bradyrhizobium. The sequence continues at coordinate 147,645 of CAWHRA010000017.1, forward strand.
TCTCCGGAGCGGACGAGCATTGGGGCCGATCGGTCGGCGAGGTTGCATTCGGCCCGGAGACTAAGCACGACGAGCGGTCGGCAACGAAGAGCATCGTCGCCCTCGTGCTCGGAATCGCCATCGATCGCGGGCTGATCAAAAGCCTCGACGAGCCCGTGCTTTCTTTCTTCCCGGACTATGCGGATCTGCGGACGCCGGAGAAAGACCGGATCACGTTGCGCGATCTGGTCACCATGTCGGGCGGGCTGGAGTGGCACGAGGACGACATCCCGTACACCAGCGAGGCGAACAGCGAAAATCGCATGGACCACGCCGACGACCCTTACCGTTACGCGCTGCAGCAGGCAGTCGTCGCGCCGCCAGGGCAGGTGTGGAATTACAATTCGGGATCGACGGAGGTGATCGGCGCGGTGCTGAGGAGGGCGACCGGCAAATCGCTCGACGAATTGGCGGCAACGCTGCTGTTCGCGCCGCTCGGGATCACTGATGTGGAGTGGCCCCGAAACGCGCGGGGCGACCCGATCGCCGCCGGCGCTCTGCGGCTGCGGCCACGCGACCTCGCCAAAATAGGTCAGCTCGTGCTGCAGCACGGCGCCTGGAACGGCACGCAGGTGGTGCCGGCATCGTGGATCGAGGCAGCGACGGCTCCGCAGATCGGCGTCTCGGGCTTCTCTTCCTTTTTCTACGGCTATTTCTTCTGGCTCGGCCGATCGCTCGCCGACAAGAAGGAGGTTCCGTGGGCGGCCGCGGTGGGCCTCGGCGGGCAACGCTTGTTCATCGTGCCGTCGCTGGATCTCGTGGTCGTGGTCAATGCGGGCCTCTACACCAGCCGGCTCCAAGGCTCGGTGCCGATGACGATCCTCAATCAATATGTATTCGGGGCCATTGCGTCTCGCCCGTGATGGCGCCGCCGGATTAGGGCCAACATCCGTATCCGCGGGTGATGCCGGAGGGCACGACGGCCGAATGTCTCTGGTGGGTCAATCGCTCCACGTTGACTGTGCACCGCCTGTCGCGGCATCGATGCGCGCCGATTGGCAACATCTCTCGCCACCGCGACGAATGGTGTCCATTTAGTCCAATCGCGACAACAGCGGCTTCTGCCACTTCGGCGTCTGGTGGAGCGCGCTTTCCCAACATGCCGATACCGCCAATCGGCGGCGCAAGCGGGCCGCCGTCACGACCTTGTCGATCGCGGCGTTTCCCAGTTTCTGTTTTCCGCAATCCGTCACGCGAGCGGCAGCCGCCTGCCAAGGCGAGCAGTTACCGAATACCGAATCGTCCGTGTAAGCGGAACTGCCCGGCAATTTGTCGTCGTCAAAGCGTCGGGTTCCAGCAACATCGTAATAATTTTTGTTGCGTCGCACAATGACCTCATTTGAATAGGTAATGGCCTCGATCAACTGCGAACCTGTTTCGAGTTGGTGACAACATCAACAACATATGAGGCTATAGAGTGAAGGGTCGGCGCATCACAGTACTTGGAATGGGAATTCTAGTCGCAACTATTTCGTTTTCTTCTTCGCTTATGGCGGCAACACAGACAGGAATTGCATCGGTATACAGTGGCGAGGCGACGGCCAACGGCGAGTATGCCCATGCCTCCGCACTCACTGCGGCCCATCGCACCCTGCCGTTCGGCACGATGGTCGAGGTTACCAACATCCAGACCGGCCGCTCCGTGGTCGTCCGCATCAATGATCGCGGCCCTTACATCCGGGGGCGGGTAATCGACCTGACGCCGGCCGGCGCCCGGGCGATCGGGTCCTCCGGCCTCGCGCCGGTCAAGCTGACGGTGCTGTCCGTTGGAACCCGCGGCGGCCGTTCGGACCGTTCCGTCAAGAGCTGAGACAGCTTCGGTTCTGCGGATACCGGCGATAAGAAGAAGGCCGTGGAGAAATCTACGGCCTTCTGACGGTCAGGAAGTGAGTGAACGACTGCCGGCGAGCCGCCGGGGGCAGACTTCCTTACCGGTTGCCCCGGACAGGATTTAACCGCGCTGGAGCGCAGCCATCCTGCGTTTCCTGGACGTTTTCGAGGCGCCGTGATCGTCGCGCACAGCCAGCCGCTTGTGCTTCTTCATATTCGTTTCCACGTATTGAGTTTTTGTCCCGCGGTGGTGAGCGGCATATTCCTTGCCGTCGATCGGCGCCAAATGCGGCGGATCTCTATCGAGATATGGTCGCCCGATTCCAAACTCCTCGCCGTGTGCATCGATCCATTTCCACAAGCCTTCGGTGGAAATCCATCGCTGCGCCTTTGTCTCGCCCTTGACGCTCACGATGTCGGCCGCGAGCCCGTGGCCGTAGCCGCCGCGGAAGCTCCCGCCATGGTATGACCTGTCAGTTGCCGCCTTCAGGCCGCTTGCGATCGACTGACGGTAGTCATCGCGGAACGCGCTGGTGATGCCTGGCGACAACCCGGCTTGCTCAGCGCCGCGAAGCGCATGAAACAGCTTCAGCTTGAAGCTGCGATCCATGCCTCCGATCACGTAATCCATCATCGGCATGCCGGCCTTTTCCGCTGCCTTCGGATCCTTCCACGCGAAGTCCTCGTCGACGAGCCTGGTAAAGCTCCTGGTGACAGTCACCGTCTTGCCCTTCCTCCTGACGGTCACCTTCCTCCGCTCCGGCACCTTGATGGTGTCCAGTTTGGGCGTCCGTTGGTAGAGCGCCCACAAATATCGGTCGATGCAGTCGTCGGCCGCCAGGCACTCGTCGGGAATTTGGATGGAGTTCGCATCCTCCTTGACGTCAGTCAGCACCGGATCGGGCGTGCCCGCTGTCGCCACCTGCATGGGCACCGATTCGGGCGGCGGCACTTGCGAGGGATCGGGCAACACGGCCTCGACGATCGATTCCGGCTCATGGAAGGCCGGCGCCAGGTCGGCGGCCGTCCCCGGTGTGGCGGACGTCGCCACATTGAAATCGGCGACAGCGGCGCTGCCCATTGCGGCTGTCTGCGGCGCGTCCACGGGTTCGGGGTCGGCGGTGAGAGATGGTGCGCGGTGATTCTCGATTGGCACTGCGCCGACGGCGTTCTCAATGCCGGCCGAACCGTAACCCGCAAGCCAGGCGACGCCCCAGCCCGCGAGAACGACCGTTCCGCACAACGCCGACGCCACCTTCGCAGATCGCAGCGGGTTCATGATCCCGTCGCCTCCAAGGCTCCATGAGCCACGCTGTACAGCCAAGCACGCGATCAGACCTGATTTTCCGCATCAATATGGACACGCAATGGCGCCAGCAGCAGATCATCGATTTTTCCGAAAACTGTTGCCTGCATGCAACGTGCCGCCGGCAAGCGATTGTCGCGTAGCGTGCGGGGGGTCTCGGACTCATGCGACGCTGGCGGCCGGTCCGGTGGCCTAATTGTGAATACGGCCCAATTTTCGACCCACTACGACCAGATTTGAAGGACAGGCTGGCATCGGTAATGCCGCGTTTCTGCTTGGACCTTGCATGCAACTTCACTGCATGAGGTACTGAATGAGGCAACAGACACCATTAATCGCTTTCGCCGCCTGCATTGCGACGCTGTTATCCATCGGGATACCGACCGCTCAAGCGAAGCAAAAATGCAGTGCCGCGATGCCATCAAGTTCGCACGGGTATTGGTCGTGGCGTCTGATTGACGGAAGAAAATGCTGGTACGAAGGCAAGCCCATGCTTTCGACATCCTCGCTGGAATGGCCCGCGCAGGCTTCAGCAAAACCGAAATCCGATCGAGAGCTTACAAGCGCGCTGCCGGAGAAGCAGAAGCGCGGTAATCTCCTGGACTCACAGGCGTGGGCACCGGATGACTCCGATACTTTTGAAGCGCGGTGGCGCGCGATCGGAATGACGCGTTAGGCGCCGGCTTCGCAGGCATCGTCTCGAAAACGACGGAATCGCGCCTGTAGAACGGGGTGATGTCCGCGCGGGAATTGCCAGCACTGCGGCGCGCGGAAACGCCTGAACAGTGCCGCGAGCGCGCCATGTCTGCACCTCTCTCCGGACGCATCATCATCGGGTCCATCCGCGCAATAACGATAACAATGGCGGTATTCGCCATTTTCACGCTCTCTGCGGGGATCGCACACGCTCAATTTCTGTTTTGGCCCCGGTACACGTTCTGGCCAGGCTACGCTCCGTTCAAACACAAGCACCACCATCGGCCGACAAACTCCGAAGCGGCCAGCAACACCCGGCCCGAGGACGCTCCGAAGGGCCCGCTCCAGATCGTCATCTCGATCGCAAATCAACGGGCCTCGCTTTTCGACAACGGGACCCTGATCGCTCGCTCTCCGGTGTCCACGGGAACCCCGGGGCATCCGACGCCGCTCGGCGTGTTCAGCGTGGTCGACAAACAACGATGGCACCGTTCAAATATCTACAGTGCCGCCCCCATGCCCTACATGCAGCGCATCACCTGGTCGGGGATTGCGTTGCATGCCGGTGTCGTGCCCGGGCATCCGGCGTCACACGGCTGCATCCGCCTGAAAAACGACTTCGCCATTCGGCTCTGGCATCTCACGAAGCGCGGCGCGCGCGTGATCATTGCGCAAGACGATGTCCAGCCGGTCGAGATAACCAATCCGCACCTGTTCAAGCCGAAAGCCGTGTCCGCTTCGCCGGAACTTCAGGCTGTCGCAGCTACGGCAACGGATGGATCGCCAGTGTCCAACGCCGAAACTCCGGAAACCGGCAGTATCCAGGTTCCAGGCCCGCCTTCCGCTCGAAGCGCACCCCGGAAGACCGTTCCGGTCTCCGTCTTCGTGAGTCGCAAGTTGGGCAAGCTCTTCGTGCGCCGGGGCTTCTCACCGTTGTTTGATGTGCCGGTCAAAATCGAAAATCCGGAAGAGCCGCTGGGAACGCACGTGTTTACCGCCATGGAATTGCAGAACGAGGGAGCCGCCATTCGCTGGACCGTCGTGTCGATTCCGGAAGAATCTCCTCTTATGTTGTCCAGGGGGGCCATTAAAGAGCGCGACGCGCCCGCGACGCAAACGGCCCTGTCGGTACCATTGCCCGATAAAGCCAATGCTGCCCTCGACCGCATCGAAATACCCCAGGATACGATTGAGAGGATCTCCGAATTGCTGACGCCGGCCTCCTCATTGATTGTCACCGACAACGGATTCAGCCGCGAGACGGGAAAGGGCACGGATTTCATCGTGGTGACGCACTGATGCGGCGGCGCGACCCGCCAGCAAGCGATGTCACGGCGCAACCCGCTTTGCCCTAGGGTCTGTACTCAATAGGGATTCCATCTGAAATTAGATTGTGATTCAAGCTTCTCAGCGGAAGGGAGGCTTGAATGGCAAAGCAGGTCTACTGGCTCAGCGATGCGGAATGGCGGCGGATTGAGCCGTTGTTGCCGCGAGGGCGCAAGGGAGCGCATCGGGTCGATGATAGGCGCGTGATCAGCGGCATTATGCACATGCTGAAATCTGGTTCGCGCTGGCGCGATTGCCCGGAAGTCTACGGCCCCTACACGACGGTCTACAACCGCTTCAACCGCTGGAGCCGACAGGGGATTTGGACGGACATTTTTTACGCGCTGACCGGATCGACGGGCATGTACGGATCGATGTCGGTGGATTCCAGCTACGTCAAAGCCCATCGCTCCGCGGCCGGCGCAAAAGGGGGGCCTTCAACAATGCAATCGGCCGCTCGCGCGGCGGGCAGACCACCAAAATCCACGCGCTGACCGACGATATCGGCCGTCCGCTTGCCTTCCTGATTACCCCGGGCAACACCCATGACTTGGTCGGTGCACGCGGTTTGATCGGCATGGTCCGCAACCCGCGCCGTCTGCTGGCCGATCGAGCCTACGACGCCAGGAGCTTGCGCGACGAACTGGCCGCACGCCGCATCAAGGCCGTGATCCCGCCAAATCCGACCCGCAAGCATCCGCATCGCTACGATAAAGCCGCTTACAAAGGCCGCAACGTCATCGAGCGGATGTTCTGTCGTCTCAAGGACTTCCGACGTATCGCAACCCGATATGACAAGCGCGCAGACATCTTCCTGTCTGCAATCCTTCTCGCCGCCGCAGTCACTTGGTGGATCAATTGAGTCCGGACCCTAGTTCGCAAGGCCGAACACAAGCGCGATGGCTCCCACCAGAACGAGGCTGACGGTCCACGACGTATCGAGGTTGAACCAGCTCAGCGATACGAATTTGAGACCGAGATAGCGGTAGACCAGCCACGCCGAACATCCGCCGGCAGCGATCATTGCGGTGGCATGGACAGCGGAGACCAGTAAGGCCATGCCGAGATCGGCGTTCATCAGCGCGCCGGCGGCCTCATGACCCTTGTCGAGGTCCGCTTGCCGGCAGAGCCCGAGGTAGATCGGCACCAGCATCAATCCCGCGCCGTGCGCGATGGCCACGGCGAAGGACCAAAGCCCCAGTTGCGTCGGGCGTATCCGCGCTATTGCGCGTGGATGGCGCCGGCCGACCAGCAGGAAGATACCGAACCCGATGACGAGGAAGCCGGCGGCAATCTGGATCTGACGCTGCCATCCAACCAGGGCGACCAGCAGCGCGAAGGGAAGCATCACGAGCAGCATCGCGAGCAGATGGCCTGCCGCCAGCGGCCAAAGCGCGGCCACCAGCGCACGCGGCCTCCTTTCCATCAAGCCCGCCGAAACCGCGAGCGGCCACCCCATTCCCGGGTTCAGTCCGTGATAGAGCCCGCTCGCGATGACCGCCAGCCAGAGCCAGGCAGGTGTCCAATCGGCCACGCCCAAGTTCATGCCGATGGGTAGCAGAACGAATCCGTCGAACAGTCGCCGCCGTCGAGCCGGATCTGATGCGCGCGGTATCCCTCGGGGAAGTTCACCCAGTATTCCTTGGCGAGTTCGAGACCACCGCCCGGACTTGCATTGGCCATCACCTCGGCGCCCGGAATTCCCTGCGGGTAGAACTGATCATCCCACGTGGAGTAGAGCGAGTTGGTCCAGTAGACGCGCTTGCCGTCACGGCTGATCTCCACCATCTGCGGTCCGCCCGCATATGGCTTGCCGTTCGAGTGCGGCGTGCGGCGTACGATGCCGCCGATGCGGACGGATCCTGCAAGCTTCGGCTTCCGGGGATCGGTGACATCGTATTGGCGCATCTCGCCGGTGCCCCAGCACGAGACATACAGAAACCTGTCATCCATCGACAGGTCGATGTCGGTCACCAGCGGCGGCACCGCGCCAAAGCCCTGCAGGAGCGGCGGCAACTGCTCCTTCGGCGCGGGCTCGGGCGGGATCGTCGCGGTCTTCTCGATGTGAAACTTGCCGCCCTCGCGCCACCAGGTCCAGATCGAGCCTTCGAGATTGGTGGTGTCGACCACGACGCCCAGGAAGCCGTATTCGCGAACGGGATCGTGAGCCGGGCGCACTTCCAGCGCCATCTGGTGGTTGGCGCCGAGATCGATGGTCTGGACATTTCGCCGGGCACGGAGATCCCAGAAGTGAATCCGGTGGCCGTATTTGTTCGAGAGCAGGTCCTCGGGCACGATCCCGTTCTCGAATTGCGGCGGCAATGCCCACTCACTCGACACCATGTAGTCGCGCGGCAAATTCCACCAGAAGTCATAGTGCAGGAGTTGGGGACCGCGATCGATCTCCCACCGCCCCATGACCTCGAACGTCTCGCAGTCCATGATGAAGACGCCGGGCGGTCCATCGGTGCCATCCTTGCCGCCGCCGCCGAGGGTGCTGACATAAATGCCTTCCGGCCCGCAATGCACCGTATGCGGGCGCGAGTAGCCGGTCTTCGCGAAGATCTCCTGGGGTTCGATGATCTTGTGAATCGTGGCCTTGGTCGGATCGGGCCTGGTATCCACGATATAGATCCGGGATGAGCGGATCCCGGGGATGACGAGGTAACGCCGCTCGACGAAAGCGTGGCCGGCGAGCGGCCACAGCGCCGACGAGCAGGCGTTCCAGCCGAAATGATGAAACTCGTCGCCCTTGTTGGGCATCGTCACGGTATGGACGATCTGGCTGAACGTCGGTGAGGCGGGCCTGACATCAATGACCGCGAGCGCGTCGGGTTTCGAGAAATCCGGGCTCAGCAGCAAGGTGTAGGCAAAATTCTCGGGCGGCGCCTCCATTGCAAGCTTCGGCGATGCGTGAAACGTCGGGTCTGGCCTTATGTTCATCGTCCTGCCTCCCTGTTTGCGTGGAAATTTTGTCTCCTCCAGCCCCCGCAGCCGGGCCGGCTGCCTGCCTCCACAATATCATTAATACAGCCCCGCGAAACCGCGGCTATCCGCCGGCGCTGCACCGGCGCAGCAGGCCGCGAACGGCAAAATGCCGCAGTTGGCTCATCCTCGCCGAAATTGGCCTGTCCGCATCATCATCGGCGCGCGCGAACCTCCGGGATCGGCGGCTTCGCGCCAGGTGTCGAAACGCGCACGTTCCATTTGCGGACCGCGTCGGATATGATCGGCAGCCGGCGGGAGACATTCGATGAGCCTGCAGCGCCATTCGACCATCTGCAAGGGGTGCTGGCAAAATCTGCATCTGCCGGTGATCCTGCACGGCCCCTTCTCGATCCCGTTTCGAATCGTCGGGCTGCGGCCCAGCCGGATGAATCCGAACACCTGCACGTTTTGCGAACTGGCGTTCACGCGCATCATGAAGGCGCGCAACGTCACGATCGACGCGACGGTGCTGTTCGCGGATCTGCGGGGCTACACGTCGGCGTCCCAGTCGCTGGCTTCGAGCGAGATGACCTCGACGCTGGATGCCTTCTACGACGAATGCGCCGAAGCGATCTGGGAGCACGACGGATTGCTGAACAAGACGATCGGTGACGCCATCATGGCGGTGTTCAATTTCCCGATCCGGCAGCCGGATCACGCCGCGCAGGCGGTGCGCGCCGCCCGGCAGATCCAGCAGCGCTGGCGCGCCCGTCGTCCTGACCTCGTGGAGGGACTCGGCATGGATGAAGAAAGTCTGTGCATCGGAATTGGCATCTCCAGCGGCGATGTCAGTTTCGGCGAATTCGGCCAGTCGCATCGCGACCTCACCGCGATCGGCACCGTGGTCAACACCGCCGCCCGCGCGCAATCGGCCGCCCGCGCGGGCCAGATTCTGGTGACGCGAACCGTCCGCGACCGCTGCGGCAAGGACATCGTCCGGGGCGACGGCAGCAGCTTCGATTTGAAAGGTCTCGCCGCGCCTGTCGAACTATACGATGCCGGGGCATAGGATCGGATGATCTCCAGGATCCAGCGCGAGCCCACTGCCTTTCCGTCAGGGTTCTATCGAATCCATGGGCTCATCGGGACAATCGTCGTCAATCCATTTTTCGATAAAGGCAATGTCAGCCGGCGCGACCGGAGGTTTGAAGAGCGGCATTCTGGGAACCTGGTCCTCCCCATTCCCGAACGGAGGCTCCCCCTTTAGCGCCAGAATCAGACCAGACCTCGCGCCCCGGTTCTTGCCAGGAGCGGCGATGACGCGCACGCCACCTATGGATCCTATCTGCATGAATTCCTGCAGCGGCTTATCCCAGAAGCGGCCATTGCCTCCGTGACGGGGTTGCCCATCAGCGGCCGCATCATCGAGGATATCTTGCACATGCTTGTAACGCGTCATTTGCGCGCGCGGCATATCGATCTCCTTTGACGAAAGTCGCAGGAGCGTTCCGACCTTGGGCGCAGGCCGAACACCCGTCTCGGATAAAGTGCAGCAGCGCTAGATTCCGTTCGGCGTACAAGCCATCAGCAAGCGGGCCGTGTCGAGAAGAGACTTGCCCGGCACGAAGCCCGGCCCGAGCCGACCGCGGTCCGGCAGGACAAACACGACTTCAGTGGCGGGGACTTGCATCGTATAGTCGGCATCATGCTCTTTTTCCGAGATGATGACGGCACGCGTCAAATTGAAGCCCGCTGCATTGACCGCATCTGTGGCGGCCTTCACGGCGGCAGCTGTCGGTTTCTGTGCGGCGTCCCGTTCCAATAGCTGATCTCGGAAATCATCAATGGTCCACGCCTGGACAATCAGTTCTGCGAGGTCATCATTGGGGCTGAAGGAAAAGGTTGGAATCGTCACGTCGGTTTGCGCGCCACCAGGACCCAGCGGACCTACACCTGGCTTTTTAATGCCCATGATCAAAGTCCTCCCTGTTGCAGCAGGTCCGGCGTCCTTGCCGGCCCGCATAGCCGGGATTTTAGTTGTGGAGCTGTTTCATGGCAAGCTACGCGGGTGGTATCCAGTTAGCTTTGCCACCACCCGCCTCTAGCACTGAACAAGCACTTCCTTGAAGAAGCTGACACCGCGGCCGATCGCGTCGGCCGCTGCGGACTTGCTCCAGGTCGATAGAGCGTGGCACTGGCTCTCGTCATACCAATAAACCCGCCTATTCGATCAGTTCGTCGGCAAGCGACAACAGATCGGACGGAATCTCAAGACCCAGCGCCTTCGCGGTCTTGAGGTTGATAACGAGTTCGAATTTTGTGGGCTGCTCGACCGGAAGGGTCGCTGGGGACGCGCCCTTGAGAATCCGGTCGACATACTCCGCGGCCCGGCGGCTCAACTGGCCCTGGTCCGTTCCGTACGAAATCAATCCGCCGGCCTGCGCGTATTCCCGTGGCCCGTAAATGGCTGGCAACCGGCCTTTGGCGGCGAGTTCGGTGGTCTGCGGAATGGCGCTCAACAGCACGGGGTCCTCGAGCACCAGCAGGCTGGCTGCCCTGGCGCTGATCGCCTGGTCGATGGCCGCGGGGATCTGATCGACGGTTCTCGCTTCGAGGATTTCGAGCGGGAGCCCGATGGCGATGGCGGCTTTCTTCGCCTGCTGCAGCGCCAGCGCGGTGTAGGGGGTGTCGGGATTTCCCAGCACCGCAACAAGTTTTTTTCCGGGGATGAGGTCATCGAGCAATTGCAGCTTCTTGGCGGCGATGTCGCTCGCCTGCCCGCTCATGCCGGTGATGTTGCCACCGGGCTGGCCCAGGCTGGCGACGAGGCCGGCGCCAACGGGATCGCCGACCGATGTGAAGACGATCGGGATGCTGCGGGTCGCGGCCATCGCGGCCTTCGGCGCCAGCGTTCCAAATCCCGTAATCAGCACATCCGGGCCGGTGCCGACGATCTCGGCCGCCAATTGCGGCAACCGTTCCACCACCCCCTCGGCCGAGTGGTAATCCCAGATCATGTTCTTGCCTTCGTGGTAACCGAACTCCTCCAGCCGCTGCAAAAGCGGCTTCGCGAAGGTGGCGTTCTCACCGGACAACAAGGCAAGGTACGCGATCCGGTGCGGCTTCCCCGCCGGCTGCGCGGAAAGCGCCAGCGGCCGCAACACCGGCATGGCCGCCACCGCGCCGACAAGCCCGATAAACTGCCGCCGTCTCATGACCGCCCCCGCCCAAGGATCTGTCATCCTAGCTTGCGAACCGGCTTTTCTGAAGGGCTCGACGGCTTCAGGCCGCTGATCGACCACTGGCGCCAGTGGATCATTCGCCCGGAAGGAGATGCGAAGGCGGCGTCGCAACGATGCCGCCGCGAGCCGGTCATTTCGTATTCCTGACCGCCTCCGCCAGCATGGCGTAAAGCTGACGCTGGGTGAATTCCGCGCGCTGCCTCGGCATCGTCTTGCGCGACACAATCTTTGCGGCAGGACGGGAGCAGGCAGCCAGCGACGCCGATGCTCGCTTCGGCACCGGGACTATCCTTGGCTTTGCCGTTGGCGGCTTGTGCCCACGCTTCAGGTCCAGACGCGTCAGCTTGGCGCAGACCGCGTTGCGGCTATAGCCGAGTCGACGCGCGATCTGGGCGGCGCTCTGTCCCGCGCTCCAGAGTTTCCTGAGCAGTGCTACGTCTTCCGCATCCCAACTCATGATGAAGAGTATACACCGACTGCCGACTGCACGCTAGTCGTCACGCAGATCGCTCGGCGAATGGGTTAATTGCCGCCATCCATCATCACGGTTGCCGGTTGCCGAGATGACATCGGCGCTGCCGCGCATTGCGAGCTACTCGATCACCTCATCGGCGCGGGCGATCAGCGTCGGCGGGACGGTGAATCCCAGTGCATCGGCGGTCTGTCGATTGACCGACAACAGCACTTGGTTCGGAAATTCGACGGGCAGGTCCCGCGGAGAAGTGCCGCGAAGGATTCGATCGACAAAATAGGCGGCGCGATGAAAGCACCAGCTCAGATTGACACCATAGCTGATCAATCCGCCGGCGATGACATGCTCGCGATATCCGTAAAGCGTAGGCAGCCGCTCGGCCAATGCAGTTGACGCGATTTGCCGGCAATGCAGCAGCAGCAGGTTGGTCTGCAAGACGATCACGAGATCGACCTTTTCGGCGACCGGTCGCCGCAACCCATCGTCGATTTCCTCCGGCCCGCTCACATTTGCCGCGACGACCTTGATGTCCAGCGCCCGGCAGGCCGCCTCCAACTCCTTCAACTGCGGCGGCCCTTTTGGATCTTCCTGATCGGTGAGCAGCCCGATCCTGCTTAGGAGCGGCATGATTTCGCGCGCGAGCTCGATTTGCTTGCCGGGCAGGCCCGCAACATAGGGTTCAATCCCCGTGAGATTGCCTCCCGGCCGCGCCTCGTTTTCGATCAAGCCCAGATGAACGGCGTCGGCAAGTGCCGGGCAGACAATCGGAAGCGTGGATGCCGTCCGCTTGGCGGCAACCGCTTCATAAGTTGCGGCCGCCAGGATGACGTCGGTCCCAAGCCGGTCGAACTCCGCCAGCATCGCGGGCACCCGATCCGGATGACCGTCGGCGGTGCGCAGCACGAAATCCAGGTTCCTGCCCTTGGCATAACCCCGCTCCTCCAAGCCCCCGAGAAAATCCTGGATGATCGTCAACGAAGAAGGTTGGGGCGCCGTGAAGATGCTTAGCCATGCTACGACCGCGCGCTTGGCCGGAGCCTCGGCCCACGCAGCCAGCGGCCGTGTCAACGCCGCACCGCCGGCGATGGCGATGAACTCGCGCCGCCGCATGTGCCGGCTCCCGAGAACGCGCCTTGCCCGAATGGAAAAGCTTAGCACGTTGCGGACAAATCGCGCACGCCAAATGGCCCGGCAACGACACAGACTGACCGAAGCGTTCGACCCAATGAAGACGGCCGGCTACTTCACCCAGAACGCCGGCTGGGTCGGCTCCAGCCTTCCGCCGATCCGCACCGGCGCGACCTTGAGCGCGAGCCCGGTCTTATCGTCGGTCTCGACCGCGACGCCCGAGAGCGTCGCAACACCGAGCGCCGGCTCGAATCTTCCCGATGGAATGCCCGAGGTGAACCGCCGCAGCGGCTCTTCCTTCTGCATGCCGATGATCGAATCATAATCGCCGGTCATGCCGGCGTCGGTCATGTAGGCGGTGCCGCCGGGCAGGATCTGGTGATCGGCGGTGGGCACATGGGTGTGGGTGCCGACGACGAGCGAGGCGCGGCCGTCACAGAAGAAGCCGATTCCCTGCTTTTCGCTCGAGGCCTCGCAATGGAAATCGACCACGATCGCGTCGGCCGCGACGCGCAGCGGACAGGCTTCGAGTTCGCGGTTGATGACGGCGAAGGGATCGTCGAACGGCGTCATGAAGACGCGGCCGATGCCATTGACGACCAGCGCGCGCTTGCCGTTCTTGGTGTCGACCAGCACGGCGCCGCGGCCCGGCGTGCCCTTTGGAAAATTCGCCGGGCGAACGAGTTTTGGGGCGCGCTCGATGAACACCAGCGCCTCGCGCTGGTCCCAGGCATGATTGCCGAGCGTGACGGCGTCGGCGCCGGCATCGATGAATTCCTGGTAGATCGCCTCGGTGATGCCGAAGCCGCCGGCCGAGTTCTCGCCATTGACGACGACGAGATCGAGCGCCCAGTCGCGGATCATGCCGGGAAGGTGGTCGGAGATGGCCGTGCGTCCGGTCCTGCCGACGACGTCGCCTACGAAAAGAATGCGCACTCATGAACTCCGGAAATCGAACAGTTTCGTTTCCGTTAGCACATAATCCAGGGGCACGTCGTGCTGCAGTGCCGGCACGCTTGCGACTTCCTGGCCGGCGAAAGCGAGCCCGATCGCCGCAAACCCCCTCGATTTGTGCAGATGCGCCAGCGTGCGGTCGTAATGGCCGGCGCCATAGCCGATGCGGTGGCCGGCCCGGTCGAAGGCCGCCAGCGGCACCAGCACGATGTCGGGCACGATCTCGGCCGCGGCCGGCGACGGCTCGAGAATCCCGAGCGATCCCGGCAGCAATCTGTCCCCGACATGCCAGACCCGAAACCGAAGCGACTGGCCGCGCTGCGTGATGACAGGCAGCGCCAGCCGGGCGCCGTGTGCCGCCAGCGCCTGCATCAGCGGGGTCGGGTCGAGTTCACTGCGGATCGGCGAATAGCCGGCAACGACCGCGCCGGGCGTCGTTTCAACCGGCAAGCCGCGTTTGGCGATCGCCTGCGCCGCCGCGGCCCGTTGCGCCTCGCTCAGCGCGTCGCGCGCGGCGAGCGCGGCAGCGCGGAGTTCGGCTTTTGATGGAGGATCGGACATGGGCCGCTCCGTCATGGCCGGGCTTGTCCCGGCCATCCACGACTTCATTAGCAGACTAAAGACGGGGATGCCCGGGACAAGGCGAGCGTAACCGACGCCGTCCCTTCGGACGGCTGCTCCCGGGGCATGACGATCACCCACACAGAACGGGGAAAAGTGCGAAGCCGCGATGGCCGTTGGAGCGCTCGATCCCGGAGTTCCCTACGAAAGTAGGTGGGCACCATATGACCAAGTCCACGGACCTGGCCAGGGACAGTTCCCTGAAGGATCGATAAGGCCCCGGGGATATGTGGCTCCTGACGCGCGACGCAGCTTCGCGGGGTCAATGTAACCACGGTTACCCCAAACCGCCAGCGTTAACGCGGGCGGTTTGCGGGATTGAACGAGACAAGGTGAAGCATTGGTGCGGAAACGCCGCGGTTGCCGCTTCTCCACCCTCCCGCCACGGGAGGGTAAGTGGTCGGCGTCAGCCGATCGCGACGCCGCCGCCAATGGTGCGGTTCAACACTTGCGTGGTGCGCTCGATCCGCTCGGCGGCGGAATTGAGCGCGTTGGCCACCGCGACCTGGGTGGAGCGGGCGCGGTCGGCCGCTGCCGCGCGCACGCCGCGCAGCGCTTCGAGTTCCTCCTCGAGCTTGCGGATGCGCGCGCCGGTGTCGAGCAGCTCGTCGCACACCGTCAGCGCCGCCATCACGGTCAGCCGCGCGTCGCCGATCTCGCCGAACTTGCCGCGCAGGCTCTGGATGCGCGATTCGAGGCTCTCGGCGAGTTTTAGCAGCCGCACCTCCTCGCCTTCCTCGCAGGCCATCCGGTATTGCCGGGCGTTGATGGTGACGTTGATGTGGCTCATGAGTTCCTCTCCGGCATGCAGTACCGAACGGATGGTGCCGATCGCGGCGTCCAGCCGGTCGGCGATCTCGCGATTGACGCGCTCCAGCCGGCGCGATTTCACCAGCGATCCGTCGAGTTCGTCGGCAAGCCGCGAGCGGTCCGCACCCAGCGCCTGGATCCGGCTCGCCAGCTCGTTCTCGTCGCGGTCGGCCTCGCGTCGCCGCTCGACCGCGCTTTCCAGCGCTTCGAGCGCTGCCATCAGCCGCCGCGTCGCGACATCGATATCGACCAATGAGGGCTCGACATTGCCCAAACCGTTCGCAGGGCGATCACTCATGCGTCAACGCGCACCTTTGATTGAAGCCGCCGATTGAGGCCGCCGGGACCCGGAAAATTACCGGTTCGGCAAGCGTTTAGAGGATGAAATTTACGTGGCAAGCGAGGCCAGCGCAACGGCGGTTGCAAGCTATGCACCGCTAAGCAACTTTTCCGGCCCAAGCCGCGTTTCATTGCCTTGGACTCCTGGAACCGAGGTGCTATCCAGCCCTTGACTCCCGTTGCCAACAACGCTCGTGCCGAGGCCGCTCGCCAGCGTGCGAATCGCCATCAAGCGGCTCATTTCAGGCGGATTTTCATCATGACGCGCGTCGATCATTCCCGTATGGCCAATGCGATCCGCGCACTGGCGATGGATGCTGTCGAGAAAGCCAAATCCGGCCACCCCGGCCTGCCGATGGGGGCGGCCGACATCGCCACCGTGCTGTTCACGCAATTCCTGAAATTCGACGCCGCCGATCCGCGCTGGCCGGACCGCGACCGTTTCATCCTTTCGGCCGGCCACGGTTCGATGCTGCTGTATGCGCTGTTGTACCTCACCGGCAACGAGGACGTGACGATCGAGCAGATCGAGAATTTCCGGCAGTTCGATTCCAAGACCCCGGGACATCCGGAGAATTTCATCACCTCCGGCGTCGAGACCACCACCGGCCCGCTCGGCCAGGGCGTCGCCTTCTCGGTCGGCTCGGCGCTGGCCGAGCGGCTGCTGGCGGCGGAATTCGGCGATGACATCGTCGATCACTACACCTACGTGCTGTGCTCCGACGGCGATCTGATGGAAGGCGTCAGCCATGAAGCGCTGGCGCTCGCCGGCCATCTGAAGCTCAACAAGCTGATCTTCCTCTACGACGACAACGGCATCACCATCGACGGCCCGATCACCCTGACCGACAATGTCGACCAGGTGGCGCGCTTCAAGGCGCATGGCTGGAACGCGGTCCGGATCGACGGCCACGACCAGAAGGCGATCGCCGCGGCGATTGCGGATGCGCAATCCTCCGATCGTCCCTCGCTGATCGCCTGCAAGACCACGATCGGCTTCGGCGCGCCGCACAAGGCCGGCACCTCGAAAGCGCACGGCGAGCCGCTCGGCGCCGACGAACTCACCGGCGCCAAGAAGGCTTTGGGCTGGAACTACGGTCCGTTCGAAGTCCCCGACGACGTGCTGGCGGCCTGGCGCAATGTCGGCAAGCAGGGCGCCAGCGCCAATGCCGACTGGCTCAGCCGCTTCGAGGCGAAGCCGGAAGCCGTGCGCAACGAGTTCGTGCGCCGGGTGATCGACCGCAAGCGCCCGGATGCGCTCGGCGAGACGATCCGCAAGCTGAAGGAAAAACTCGTCGCCGAACCGCCGACGATTGCAACCCGCAAGGCCAGCGAATTGGTGCTCGACGTGCTGGTGCCGGTCATGCCGGAACTGCTGCTCGGCTCGGCCGATTTGACGCCATCCAACAACACCCGCACCAAGGGCCTGAAGGAAGTGCAGCCTGGCGATTACAGCGGCCGCTACATCCATTACGGCATCCGCGAGATGGAGATGGCGGCGGCCATGAACGGGCTGTCGACCCATGGCGGCTTTGCGCCGGCCGGCGGCACCTTCCTGTGCTTCACCGACTATGCGCGGCCCTCGATGCGGATCGCGGCGCTGTCGCACACGCCCGTTGTCTACATCATGACCCATGATTCGATCGGGCTCGGCGAAGACGGCCCGACGCACCAGCCGGTCGAGCACCTCGCGGCGCTGCGCGCGATGCCGAACATGCGCCTGTTCCGCCCCGCCGACGCGGTCGAGACCGCCGAATGCTGGCAACTGGCGCTGGAAAACCTGACCGGCCCCACCGTGCTGGCGCTGTCGCGACAAAACCTGACACCGGTGCGCACCAAAGCCAGCACCGACAATTTATGCAGCCATGGCGGCTATGAGCTGATCGCAGCCCAAGGCGAAGCCAGGGTTTCGCTGTATGCGTCGGGCTCGGAGGTCGAAATCGCCGTCGCCGCCCAGAAGGAACTGGCCGGGCGCGGCATCGCGACGCGGGTGGTGTCAGTGCCCTCGCTCGAGCTGCTGCTGGCGCAACCGGCGGAGCGCCGCAAGGCCATCATCGGCAACGCCCCGGTCAAGATCGCGATCGAGGCCGCGGTCCGGTTCGGCTGGGACGCGGTGATCGGCCCGGACGGCGATTTCATCGGCATGCATTCGTTCGGCGCCAGCGCGCCGGCGAAGGCGCTCTACAAGCATTTCGGGATCACGGCCGAGGCGGTGGTCGAGGCGGCGTCAAAGCGCCTGGGCGGCAAGTAACCCTATCGGAACGATCGCGATTATGATGCATTGCAACGATCATTCATTCAGGGCATGAAATAGCCCAAGAACGGCAAAGAAACGGGCAAACCGCCTGCAAAAGCGGCGGATTTTTGAACCTTTAAGGAGAAGTTGAATGGCAGTCCGGGTCGGAATCAACGGGTTTGGCCGCATCGGCCGCAACATCCTGAGGGCCATCGCCGAGTCCGGCCGCGGCGATATCGAGGTGGTCGGCATCAACGACCTCGGACCGGTCGAGACCAATGCTCACCTGTTGCGCTTCGATTCCGTGCATGGCCGCTTCCCCGGCACGGTCACCGTCGACGGCAACTCGATCAGCCTCGGCAACGGCAAGATCAAGGTGTCGGCCGAGCGCGATCCGTCCAAGCTGCCGTGGAAGGCACTGGGCGTCGACATCGCGCTGGAATGCACCGGCATCTTCACCGCCAAGGACAAGGCCGCCGCCCATCTGACCGCCGGCGCCAAGCGCGTGCTGGTATCGGCGCCCGCCGACAACGCCGACGCCACCATCGTCTACGGCGTCAACCACGACAAGCTCACAAAAGATCACATGGTCGTCTCCAACGGCTCCTGCACCACGAACTGCCTCGCGCCGGTGGCCAAGGTTCTGAACGACACCGTCGGCATCGAGACCGGCTTCATGACCACGATCCACGCCTATACCGGCGATCAGCCGACGCTCGACACCCTGCACAAGGACCTCTATCGCGGCCGGGCGGCGGCGATGTCGATGATCCCGACTTCCACCGGTGCGGCCAAGGCGATCGGCCTGGTGCTTCCGGAACTGATGGGCAAGCTCGACGGCGTCTCGATCCGCGTGCCGACGCCGAACGTCTCGGTGATCGATCTTAAGATCGTCGCGAACCGCAAGACCACCAAGGAAGAAGTCAACGAGGCGATGAAGCGCGCCGCCGAGCAGCAGCTCAAGGGCGTCCTGGGCTACACCACCGCGCCCAACGTCTCGATCGACTTCAACCACGATCCGCATTCCGCCACCTTCCACATGGACCAGACCAAGGTGCAGAACGGCACGCTGGTGCGGGTGATGGCCTGGTACGACAATGAATGGGGGTTTTCGAACCGCATGGCGGACACCGCCGTGGCGATGGGGAAGCTGCTCTGATTTTGTGAGCTCATGGTTCGAGACGCGCGCCGCAGCCAAGTTTACGCAGGCTGCATGGATTTGCCTGCGTGGCGCGCTCCTCACCATGAGGGAGAAACCTCATCCTGAGGAGCCGAGCGTAGCGAGGCCTCTCGAAGGATGAGTCTGCGAGGCCTTCAATGCCGAAAACATTCCGTACCCTCGATGACGTCGACGTGAAGGGCAAGCGCGTCCTGTTGCGCGTCGATCTCAACGTGCCCATGGAAAATGGCCGGGTCACCGACGCGACAAGGCTCGAGCGCGTCGCGCCCACCATCACCGAGATTTCCACCAAGGGCGGCAAGGTCATCCTGCTCGCGCATTTCGGCCGGCCCAAGGGACGTGACCCCAGGGAATCGCTGAGGCCGGTCGCCGCGGAGCTTTCGAAGGTGATCGGAAAGCCGGTCGCGTTCGCCGACGAATGCATCGGCGAGCCGGCGCAAAAGGCCGTCGCCGCGATGAAGGACGGCGACATCCTTTGTCTCGAAAACACCCGCTTCCATAAAGAGGAAGAAAAGAACGATCCCGCCTTCGTGGCCGAGCTGGCAAAGCTCGGCGACATCTGGGTCAACGACGCCTTCTCGGCGGCGCATCGCGCCCATGCCTCGACCGAAGGCCTCGGCCACAAATTGCCGGCCTACGCCGGCCGTACCATGCAGGCCGAACTGGACGCGCTCGGCAAGGCGCTGGAGCACCCGGCCAAGCCGGTCATTGCGATCATCGGCGGCGCCAAGGTCTCGACCAAGATCGACCTCCTGGAAAACCTCGTGCGCAAGGTCGACGCGCTGGTGATCGGCGGCGGCATGGCCAACACCTTCCTGCACGCTCAGGGTATCGGTATCGGCAAGTCGCTGGCGGAGAAGGATCTGGCGGCGACCGCCTTGCGGATCGTCGAAAAGGCGAAAGCCGCCAATTGCGCCATCATCCTCCCCGTGGACGCGGTGGTCGCCTTTCATTTCGCCGCCAACGCGCCGTCGCAGGCCTACGGCCTCGATGCGATTCCCCCTGACGGCATGATCCTCGACGTCGGCCCGCGGTCGATCGCCCGCATCCATGCCGCGATCGACGACGCCGCGACGCTGGTCTGGAACGGCCCGCTCGGCGCCTTCGAGATGACGCCGTTCGACCAGGGCACGGTGGCGGCGGCGAAGCATGCGGCAGCCCGGACCAAAGCCAAGAAGCTGATTTCGGTCGCCGGCGGCGGCGACACCGTGGCGGCGCTGAACCAGGCCGGGGTAGCAGGCGATTTCAGCTATGTTTCGACCGCCGGCGGCGCGTTTCTTGAATGGATGGAGGGGAAACCCTTGCCGGGCGTCGAAGTTTTGAGGGTAGGCTGAATTTTTATTCCATATCGGGCTACCGGCCCCAACGCGGAGAACTGAACTCATGGCTCGCATCACGTTGCGTCAATTGCTCGACCACGCGGCGGAACACGAATACGGCGTGCCGGCCTTCAACATCAACAACATGGAGCAGGCGCTCGCGATCATGGAAGCCGCCTCCTCGCTCGACGCGCCGGTGATCATCCAGGCCTCGCGCGGCGCGCGCTCCTACGCCAATGACGTGATGCTCAAGCACATGATGGACGCGGTGACCGAAATCTATCCGCAGATCCCGGTCTGCGTGCACCTCGATCACGGCAACGAACCCGCCACCTGCATGACCGCGATCCAGGCCGGCTTTACTTCCGTGATGATGGACGGCTCGCTCAAGGCCGACGGCAAGACGCCCGGCGACTGGGACTACAATGTCGGCGTCACCAAAACGGTGACCGACATGGCCCATCTCGGCGGCATCTCGGTGGAAGGCGAACTCGGCGTGCTCGGCTCGCTGGAGACCGGCATGGGCGACAAGGAAGACGGCCACGGCGCCGAAGGAAAACTCTCCCACGACCAGCTGCTCACCAATCCCGACGAGGCCGTGAAGTTCGTCAAGGAGACGAAGGTCGACGCGCTGGCGATTGCGATGGGCACCTCGCACGGCGCCTACAAGTTCACCCGCAAGCCGGACGGCGACATCCTCGCCATGAACGTGATCGAGGAAATCCACCGCAAGCTGCCCAACATGCATCTGGTGATGCACGGCTCATCCTCGGTGCCGCAGGACCTGCAGGACATCATCAACGCCAACGGCGGCAGGATGAAGCCGACATGGGGCGTGCCGGTTTCCGAGATCCAGCGCGGCATCAAGAACGGCGTCCGCAAGATCAACATCGACACCGACAACCGCATGGCGATGACCGGACAGATCCGCAAAGTCCTGAAGGACAATCCGGAAGAATTCGATCCGCGCAAATATCTCAAGCCCGCGATGGAAGCGATGGCCAGGCTGTGCAAGCAGCGGCTGCAGGAATTCAATACCGCCGGCCAGGCCAGCAAGATCAAGAAGGTCCTGACCACGGCCGAGATGGCCAAGCGCTACGTCAAGGGCGAGCTGGATCCGAAGGTCGCATGACCGGCGGCTGAACAAGCCCCTGCCTCGCTGTTCCCGACGCCGTCCCGGCAGGTTTTCCTGGCGGTTTTGTTGGCGTTTTTTCGGCGGTTTTTTCGGCGGTTTTCTTGGCAGTTTTCTTGGGTCTTGCCCGAGAACGGTCTAGTTTGACTTGCAAAGCGTCCCTGCTCTGGAGGAGGAGGCATCGATGAATCTCGCCGATCTCAACAAGGTCGCCCTGGCCATGGTCGCGCCCGGCAAGGGCATCCTGGCCGCCGACGAATCCACCGGCACCATCAAGAAGCGCTTCGACGCCATCAGCGTGGCGTCGACCGAGGAGACGCGCCGCGACTATCGCGAGATGCTGTTCCGCTCCGGCGAGGCGATGAGCCATTTCATTTCCGGCGTCATCCTCTACGACGAGACGATCTGGCAGGACGCCAAAGACGGCACGCCGCTGGTCAAGCTGATCGAACAATCCGGCGCCATTCCCGGCATCAAGGTCGACGAGGGAACGCAAGCCCTGCCGCAATGCCCCGGTGAACTCGTCACCGTCGGGCTCGACAGGCTCGCCGAGCGGCTGAAGAAATATTACGAACGCGGCGCGCGGTTCGCGAAATGGCGCGCGGTGATCGATATCGCCCAGGGCATCCCCACCATGACCGCGATCCACGTCAACGCCCATGCGCTGGCGCGCTACGCGGCGTTGTGCCAGGCCGCACAGATCGTCCCGATCGTCGAGCCGGAAGTGCTGATGGACGGCGATCATGATATCGACCGCTGCTACGACGTCACGAGCCGCGTGCTCAACAAGACCTTCCAGGAATTGCGGGTTCAGCGCGTCGCGCTGGAAGGCATGGTGCTGAAGCCCAACATGGCCATCTCGGGCAAGAAGAGCCCGAAGCGGGCTTCCGTCGAAGAGGTCGCGGAAAAGACCATCCGGATGTTGAAGGCCTGCGTTCCGGCCGCAGTACCCGGCATCGCCTTCCTCTCCGGCGGACAATCCGACGAGGAGGCGACCGCGCATCTCGACGCCATGCACCGGATCGGCGGCCTGCCGTGGTCCCTCACCTTCTCCTACGGCCGCGCGCTGCAGGCGGCGCCGCAAAAGGCGTGGTCGGGTAAGCCCGAAAATATCGCCGCGGGCCAGCGCGCCTTCATCCACCGCGCGCGGATGAATTCGCTGGCGACCAAGGGCGAATGGAAGGCCGAGCTGGAAAAGAAGGCGGCATAGATTGGCCCCTAAACCTGCTCCGCCGCGCCCCGTCCCGCGTCTCTATCTGGCGACATCAGAGATGGACGATCCCTCATCCCTGACCGCAGGCCTGCCCGGCCTGCTCGCGGCGGCCGATGTCGCGGCGGTGCTGGTGCGGCTGAAGCCTGTCGACCAGCGCACCATGATCTCGCGGATCAAGGCGCTCGCGCCGGTGATCCAGAACGCAGGCGCGGCGCTGCTGCTCGACGGTCATGTCGAACTGGTCGCGCGTGGCGGCGCCGACGGCGCGCATCTGACCGGCATCGCGGCGCTCGAGGACGCGCTGCCGTCGCTGAAGCCCGACCGCATCGCCGGCGTCGGGGGGCTGGCGACGCGGCACGATTCGATGAGCGCGGGCGAACTCGGCGCGGACTACGTGCTGTTCGGCGAGCCCGACGCCAGGGGTCAGCGGCCGTCGGTCGAGGCAATCGCCGAGCGGCTGGAATGGTGGGCCGAGTTGTTCGAGCCTCCCTGCGTCGGCTTTGCGGCCTCGCGCGAGGAGGCCCACGCCTTCGCCGCCAATGGCGCGGATTTCATCCTGGTCGGCGATTTCATCTGGGCCGATCCGCGCGGCGCCGCGACAGCACTCAAGGACGTCGAGCAGGCGATCCGGCAGGCACACGCAGCGGCCGGAAAACCCCGGGCCGAACAGGGATAGCGCGAAAAACATGCAGCGCCTGCGTCCCATATCCATCCTGCTGTGCTGCCTGATCTCGACGGCAAACGCCGCGGCGCAGACCCCGCCAACGCCTCCCGCCGCCGAGCCCGCCAGGCCGGCCGCGCCGAAACCGAAGCCGGCCGCGGTCGCCAAGAAGCCGCCGGCTCCGGCGGCAACGCAGACGCCAGCGCCGGCGCCGGCTGCAACCGTCACGCCCGCACCCGCCACTGAGGATCCCAATGTCGATCTGGTCTACGGCGCCTATCAGCGCGGCATGTACAAGACCTCGTTCGATCTGGCGAACCAGCGCGCGGCAACCGGCGATCCCAAGGCGATGACCATGCTCGGCGAACTCTACGCCAATGCGCTGGGCATCAAGCGCGACTATGTCAAGGCCGCCGGCTGGTACAAGCGCGCCGCCGATGCCGGCGACCGCGAAGCCATGTTCGCGCTGGCCATGATGCGGCTGGAGGGACGCGGCGGCGCGGCCAACCGCGACGAGGCGGTCAAGCTGCTGGCGTCATCCGCCAAACTCGGCAACCCGAAGGCGGCCTATAATCTGGCGTTGCTCTATCTCGACGGACAGTCGCTGCCGCAGGACGTCAAGCGTGCCGCCGAGCTGCTCCGGCAAGCCGCCGATGCCGGCAATCCGGAAGCGCAATACGCGCTGGCGACCTTCTACAAGGAAGGCACCGGCGTGCCGAAGGACGTCGACAAGGCGGTCCGGCTGCTGCAGGCGGCCACGCTCGCCGACAATGTCGACGCCGAGGTCGAATACGCCATCGCGCTCTATAACGGTACCGGCACGCCCAAGAACGAGGCCGCCGCGGTGGCGCTGTTGCGAAAAGCCGCCCGGCAAAACAGCCCGATCGCGCAAAACCGCCTCGCCCGCGTGCTGGTGACCGGTCAGGGCGCGCCGATCGACAAGATCGAGGGTCTCAAATGGCACCTGGTCGCCAAAACCGCCGGGAAAGGCGACCCCATGCTGGACGAGGAACTGGCCCATTTGAGCCCGGACGACCGCGCCAAGGTGGAAGCCGCCGCGCGCAGATGGCTCGGCAATCCGGTCTTGACGCCACGGTAACCGCAGGGCACCCACTGGGATCAAATCCCGCCCATACCCGTCCCAGACCTGACGCTCAGGTCGCCTTGAGCCGAGATCATGCTGCATTCAGCCCTTATCAACGTCATGGTCAAAGCCGCGCGCCGCGCCGGCCGCAGCCTCAAGCGCGACCTCGGCGAGATCGAGAACCTTCAGGTGTCGCTGAAGGGTCCGGCCAATTTCGTCAGCCTCGCCGACAAGCGCGCCGAGCAGATGCTGCTGGAGGACCTCACCAAGGCCCGGCCCGGTTACGGCTTCATCGGCGAGGAAGGCGGCGCGCGCGAAGGCCAGGACAAGACCCACACCTGGATCGTCGATCCGCTCGACGGCACCACCAATTTCCTGCACGGCATTCCGCAATTCGCGATCTCGATCGGCCTGCAGCGCGAGGGCACCATCATCGCCGGCGTGATCTACAATCCCGCCAATGACGAGCTCTATATCGCCGAGCGCGGCAAGGGCGCCTTCCTCAACGACCAGCGGCTGCGGGTGGCCGGCCGCCGCCAGCTCGCCGACTGCGTGATCGCCTGCGGCCTGCCGCATATGGGCCGCGGCGACCTCGAACTGGCGCGCGTCGAGATGAGCGAGATCCAGGCCAGGGTCGCGGGCCTGCGCCGCTTCGGCGCCGCCTCGCTCGACATGGCCTTCGTCGCCGCCGGCCGCCTCGACGGCTATTGGGAACGCAATCTGCAGCCCTGGGACATGGCGGCAGGCCAGATCATGGTGCGCGAGGCCGGCGGCTCCGTCTCCGGCATCGAAGGCAATGACGACGCGCTCAAGAGCGGCAACGTGATCTGCGGCAATGAAGCGATCCACGCCGAGCTGGTGAAGATTTTGAAGCCGCTGGGGAAGTAAGCGGAGCCTGAGATCATGCGCGGGCTTGACCCGCGCACCCCCTCATTCTTCGCAAAACCTTTTATTGGATCGGAGCCGGCGTTCCCCGCGGCTCCGCCGGCTCGGGCTTTTCCACCGCCTCCCGGTCGCCTGCGAAAAACCGCTGCACGGCGACGAAGAACACCGGCACCATCAACAGCGCGAGAATCACAACCGCGATCATGCCGCCCATCACGCTGGTGCCGAGCGCCTGCTGGCTGACGCCACCGGCGCCGCTCGCCACCACCATCGGCAGCACGCCGCAGACGAAGGCGAGCCCCGTCATCAGGATCGGGCGCATGCGAAGCCCGCAGGCTTCCACCGTCGCCTCGATCAGCGGCTTGCCCTGCGCGCGCAGGTCCTTGGCGAATTCGATGATGAGGATGGCATCCTTGGCCGCGAGCCCGATGATGGTGATCAGGCCGACGGTGAAGTAGACGTCGTTCGGCAGGCCGCGCAGGGTTGCCGCCAGGACCGCACCGCAGATGCCGAGCGGCACCGTCAGCAGCACCGCAAGCGGGATGGTCCAGCTCTCATAGAGCGCGGCAAGGCACAGGAACACGACCAGCGCGGACAGGCCGAGCAGCAACGGCGCCTGCGAGCCCGAGAGCTTTTCCTGCAGCGACTGTCCGCTCCATTCAAAACCGAAACCGCGCGGCAAGCCGTTCGCCAGCCGCTCCATCTCGGCGATGGCGTCGCCGCTGGTGTAGCCCGACTTCGCCTCGCCGGAGATGCGCACCGCCGGATAATAATTGAAACCCGCGATCTGCGTCGGCCCCTTCGACCATTCGACCGAGGCAAAGGAGGAGAACGGCACCAGCTCGCCGCGGCCGTTCTTGACGTTGTAGTTCAGGATGTCGTCGGCGCTCATGCGGCCGGCCTTGTCGGCCTGCACAATCACCCGCTGCATCCGGCCGCGGTTGGGGAAGTCGTTGACGTAGTTCGACCCGAGATTGGTCGAGATGGTGTTGTTGATGTCCTCGAAGGTGACGCCAAAGGCGCCCGCCTTCTCGCGGTCGATCACGAGATTGACCTGCGGCGCCGGCGGCAGGCCTTCGATGTAGACCTTTTGCAGGACCGGACTCGCATTGGCCGCGGCGATCAGCCGGTCGGCGGCGTTCGCCAGCGCCGGATAGCCTTTTTGTCCGCGATCCTGCAGGCGGAAGCTGAAGCCCGAGGAGTTGCCGAGATTGTCGATCGGCGGCGGTTGCAGCGCCGAAATCTTGGCGTCGCGGATCGACGAGAGATCGCTATTGATGTCGGTCACGATCGCTGCGGCCGAATCCTTTTTCGGCCGCTCCGACCAGTCCTTCAGCGTAATGAAGGCCTGCGCGGTATTGATGCCCTGTCCGGAAAAGCTGAAGCCGGTGAGGAACGTCACGTTGTCGACGCCGGCGCGACGGGCCAGATACTTCTCGACCGCTTCCACGGCTGCCTCGGTGCGCGCGTAGGAGGAATCCGACGGTGTCTGAACGTCCGTCGTGAGAAAGCCCTGGTCGTCGACCGGCAGGAAGCCGCCGGGCAGGCGGAGGAACGCCCAGCCGAGGCCGATGAGGAGCGCCGTATAGATCAGCATCAGCCGCCCCGTGCGGTTGAGCGAGCGCCCGACGATGCGGGTGTAACGGTGGCGCACGGCGTCGAGGCCGCGGTTGAAGGCGCCGAACACGCCCTTGCGGGCATGGGCATGCCCTGATGTCACCGGCTTGAGCAACGTCGCGCACAAGGCCGGCGTCAGCGACAGCGCAAGCAACGACGAAAAACCGATCGCGGCCACCATGGTCACCGAGAATTGCCGGTAGATGATGCCGACCGAGCCCGGGAAGAACGCCATCGGCACGAACACGGCCATCAGCACCAGCGTGATGCCGATGATGGCGCCGGTGATCTGCGACATCGCCTTGCGCGTAGCCTGTTTCGGCGGCAGTCCCTCCTCCGCCATGATGCGCTCGACGTTCTCCACGACGACGATGGCGTCATCGACGAGAATGCCGACCGCCAGCACCATGGCGAACATCGTCAGCATGTTGACCGAGAACCCCGCGACCAGCAGCGTCGCGCAGGTGCCGAGCAGTGCGACCGGCACCACGATGGTCGGAATCAGGGTGTAGCGGATGTTCTGCAGGAACAGGAACATCACGATGAAGACCAGCACCACCGCCTCTGCCAGCGTCGACAGCACCTTCTCGATCGAGGCCTTGACGACCGGCGTGATGTTGTACGGAATGTCGTAGGCGACATTGGCGGGGAAGAACCGCGACAGTTCCTTCATCTTGGCTTCGACGGCGCTGGCGGTGGCGAGCGCATTGCCGGTCGGCGACAGCAACACCGAAAGGCCTGCGGTCGGCCGCCCGTTGAGGCGGGTGGTGAATTGATAACCCATGCCGCCGACCTCGATCCGGGCGACATCGCGCAGCCGCACGGTCGAGCCGTCCGCATTGGCGCGCAGGATGATCGCGCCGAATTCTTCCGGAGAGCTCAGCTGTCCCTTGACCAGCACGAGCGCTGAGATCCGCTGCGTCGGCGTGCTCGGCTCGGCGCCGATGCTGCCTGAGGCCACCTGCGCGTTTTGGGCGTTGATCGCCCTGGTCACGTCATCGGCGGTCAGGCCGTAGCCGACCAGCTTGGCGGGATCGATCCAGATCCGGAGCGAGCGCTCGGTGGAATAGAGCGTGGCGCGGCCGACGCCGGGGATGCGCCTGATTTCGCCCAGCACGTTGCGTATCATGAAATCGCCGAGCCCGACCTCGTCGAGGCTGCCGTCGGTAGACCGCAGGGTGATGATCTGCAGCACCGCGCTGGAAGCCTCCTCCACCAGGATGCCCTGCTGGATCACGGCGCGCGGCAGCCGCGCCTCGACGCGCTTGATGCGGTTCTGGACCTCGACCGAGGCCATGCCGGTGTCGGTGCCCGGAACGAAATTGGCCGTGATGTCGACCTGTCCGAGCGAGTCGCTGGTGGATTCGAAGTTCAGGATGCCGTTGGCGCCGTTCAGTTCCTCCTCGATCAGCCGCGTTACGCTGTTGTAGAGGTTTTCCGGCGAGGCGCCGGGATAGCTGGTGGAGATCGAGATCGAGGGCGGCGCGATGATCGGATACTGCGCCACCGCAAGCAGCGGAATCGCGATCGCGCCGACCAGGCAGATGAACAGCGCGACGACCCAGGCGAAGATCGGCCGGTCGATAAAGAAGCTGGACATCCGGCCTACCTACCGGCCTGCGTGATCGGCTGTTCCGGCAACGAACCGACCGACGCGTCGGCATCGATCCAGGCCTGCGACCTGACCTTGTCGCCGGGCACGAACTTCTGGAAGCCTTCGACGATCACGCGATCGCCGTCCTTCAGCCCCTCGCTCACCAGCCAGAGGCCGTCCTGCACGGCGCCGGTGCGAACGCTTCGCGAGGCGACGCGGCCGTCATCCTTGACCACGAACACGCCGCTGCCGCCGCCGGCGTCGCGCTGGATCGCCTGCTGCGGGACCGCGATCGCGTCTGAATCGACGCCCTGTTCGATCAGGACACGGACATACATGCCCGGAAGCAATTCGCGCTTCGGATTCGGAAACTGCGCGCGCAGCGTGACCTGTCCGGTATGGGCGTCGACCTTGGATTCCGAGAACAGCAGCTTGCCGTGCGTCGGATAGACCGTTCCGTCGTCCAGCACGAGCCGGACCTTGGCCGCGTCAGGCGAAATCCGCTCGAGGTCGCCAGTGTCGAAGGCGCGCCGCAGCCTGTTCATCTCTGCCACCGACTGGGTGAAATCGGCGTAGATCGGATCGAGCTGCTGGATGGTCGCCAGATTCGTCGCCTCGTTCTGCATCACCAGCGCGCCCTCGGTGACCAGCGCCGCGCCGACGATGCCGCCGATCGGAGCACGGACGGTCGCGTAATCGAGATTCAGCCGCGCCCGGGCGACGTCGGCCTTGCGGGCGACGATCTCGGCCTCCGCCTGGCGCATCGCGCCGACGGCCTTTTCATTCTCGGCCTCCGGCGCCGCCTTCTGGCTGTACAGCGTCGCGATCCGGTTCGCGTGCTGCGCGGCCAGATCGAACGCCGCGGTCGCCTTGGCAAGTGCCGCTTCGTTGGCCTGCAGTTCGACCTCGAACGGTTTCGGGTCGATGCGATAGAGCACGTCGCCGGCCTTCACCTCGGCGCCCTGTTCGAACAGGCGCTCGACCACTATGCCGGAAACCCGGCTTCGGACGTCAGCGACGCGGGTGGGCGCGATGCGGCCCGGCAGTTCGCGCACCACGGCGCGAGGTTGCGACTTCACCGTGATGATTCCGACTTCCGGCTCGGCCCTGGTTGCCGCCAATGCGGGAGTTGCTTCGTCGCAGCCGGCAAGCATCGGCGCGAGGCCAGCCATCACCAATGCAGCGAGAGCCGCGCGCGCGAAAATTCCATTCATCAAGTGAGACCCCAGTCTTGCATGCAGTCAGCCGTCCGCGCTGGCCGCAGCGGACTTGCGCCGCGGCCTGCTGAACGAATCCGAACGTTTTCGATGGAGACAGGCTAAATCAGCTCCGCTGCAACGCAATACGTTTCGAGGCGGCGCAATGTCACACGATCGGAACCTATTGAACAAACGTCGCTTTCCACCGATTCACTCGATCGTGATTCATCATGGCGCCGCGGGTGCCGCCTCGATGCTCAAAGACGCGGCAAACCGGCGCGAAGACAGGCGCGAAGACAGGCGGCGATGCGGATACTTTTAGCTTAGTTCGCGCGTGCCACCCGGCGTGTCGATCGTCGCGCGAAGTCGGATCGCGGCATCCGTCGCAATGGTGACGCGGTCATCGGAGAACACCGGTGCAAGCGCCCGAGCCAGGCGAGCACCTTGCGGATGCACGACGGAAAGACTGTTGAGGCGGCAGTCGAGATCGGCCATGCGCGATGACGGATGTGGAGCGGATGGCCATTCGATCAGCGTGGGAAAGGCGCCGTCGAACGGCAATGAACCATCCGGCGGTACCGAGATCAGCCAGGACAATTCTCCGCGCGTGACGCGCACGGCCTCGCCCTGCGCACAATCGACCGCGCCGAGCGCGTGCCCCAGATCGGGAACGCGGGCCACCCAATTGACGAGCCGCGGCGAGCCCTGGAGACTTTTGCGCATCGCCGGATCGTCGAGCCCGAACCAGCGAGGTCGCTGCGGCGTGACCGCCGGATCGGGCGCGACAAGCTCGAGAAACGCCCCCTCTCCGATCCGCATGAGATGGTTATGCGTGCCCATCAGGGGATGGGCACCGCCAGCCGGAATCACCACGCCCAATGCGCGTTCGATATGGGCCACGCCCTGTTCGAGCGTCAGCGCCGCAACGGTCAGGTGATCGAAAATCAGCATGGAAACCCTCGTGGCCGATATAAATAAGCGCAAGAAATCGTTCAACGGCTTTCGCCCAGAGACGCTTCATTGTCGCGAGAATCCAAGTTTCTCCAGGGGAGTCTGGTTCAGGATATGAACTTGATGGTCGCGCGTCGGGACAAGAGCACCCGACGCCTGTTTTCGTGCAAGGCGATTTCAAAAAAGCAGCCCCGATTTTGCAAAGGTCAGGTCATGCCGTCTTTCAAATCAGAGGGGACAATAGTTCAGCAGAATGACAAGACGTATTGGTTCAAGGACGGCTTCAGCGGACAGGAGGTATCTCCTCATCAGGCAATCTCGTTGGTGGAGGGTATTCTTGGCCGCAGCCTGCGTCACTTTGAATCCACCTTGCTGATCTCCAGGCCCGTGGATGGCAGCACGAACATCACGATCGTAAGTATGCTGGCGATCGATGGGTCGCAGTCCAACTATCTGAAATCGATAAGACGAAAAGTAATAGGCTACGTCGTCAGGCGTCGCGAAAACGCAGCAAGTTATAATTACGCCGACGTAATTGGAACTGACGCTTTCTTTAGTACGGAGGGAAAACTGCTCGGTGAACTCCATGTCACCCGCAAGCAGGAACCGGGATTGCAGACCCCGTTGCTGGATCCGATCGACTTTGCCGGCGGGGCACTCGCCGACATCGTAACGGCCGGCGCAAAGGCGATCATAGGGGCCGGCGCGAAGGCGATTTCGGGTTCCTTTCGCGAAGCGATGGTGGTCGTCGAACAAAGACTTCTCGCGCGAGGCGCGACCGGTGAGGTGGCCAAGTTCGCCGAGCTCAGCGAAGAAGAGTTGGCGATGGTCTGGGGCGGCGGCACTGCGAACCCGCTGACTCCTGACCAGATAGACAGAGCCATCTGGCTCCTCCGCAATGGAGAGAAGGAGATTCACGTTGAATCGATTGGGCAGATGCATCAGATCCAGGGCGAACTGGGCCAATTGGGCGTTCGCTCCCAGAGCAGTTCGAGTATCCTTCCGCAGCGGCCGGCTTTCGGCAAGATTGGCGCAGGCAAGGAAGTGGTGGAGGAGCTCAACGGAAGCTATAAGGCCGGCCGAGGGACGTACCGGGTCGACCCTCCCCACGTGCAGGGCTCTCACCCTACCCATAATGCATACACTCACCTCAACATCACGCTACGTGACGGCAAAAAGCTCGCCGTGGTCGTGACTGGCAAAAAGTCGTTTTGATCGGCCTCGCGGGTCCACTCAAAGGATTGGGCTTTCCAGGTCCCGGCGGCTCTTCTCGCCCGTGCCGACCAGGTGTATCCTGCGCCCATGCCAGCCTTCATCTGCACCGCTTGCGGAACGCAGTATCCGCCCTCCGATGCTCCACCGGGTGCGTGTGCGATCTGCACCGACGAGCGGCAGTTCGTTCCGGCCTCCGGCCAGTCCTGGACCACGCTGGAGAGGCTGCGGAACGCGCACAGCAACAAGTTCCGGCGCCTCGCGACGGGACTTACGACCATCGAGACCACCCCCGCGTTCGGCATCCGGCAGCGCGCGATCCTCGCACGCACGCCGGCTGGCAACGTGCTGTGGGACTGCATCGCCCTGATCGACGACGCCACCGTCGATTTGCTGAAGGGTCTGGGCGGTGTCGCGGCGATCGCGATCTCCCACCCGCACTACTACACGACGATGGTGGAGTGGAGCCGCGCGCTCGGGGGAGTGCCGATCCACCTGCACGCGGCCGACCGTCAGTGGGTGATGCGGGCGGACCCCGCGGTGCAGTTCTGGGACGGGGACACCAGGCCAATCGCACCGGGCCTCACGCTGGTTCGGCTGGGAGGACACTTCGATGGCGGCACCGTGCTGCACTGGGCGGACGGGAACGAAGGTCGCGGCGTATTGCTGTCGGGCGACATCCTCCAGGTGGTCCCGAGCGGGCACGTAAGCTTCATGTGGTCCTACCCGAACCTGATCCCGCTTTCGGCCGCCAAGGTTCAGCGGATCGCGGAGATCCTGGAGCCTTTCGCATTCGACGCGGTCTACGGCGCGTTTTCAGGCCGGGGGCAGATCGACGCAAACAGCAAGCAGGTGGTCGCGGCGTCGGTCGCGCGCTACATCGCGCGGATCAGCGAGACCAGCTGAAAGTCTGCCGTTGCGACCAAAAGCGGAAACCAACATTCGCCGCGAGGCTTTCCTCATCCGGTAATGGCTGACGTCCTACTGGCTGCCGCCGGCACGGCCGAACAGGTCGGCGGTGGCGAGGACGAACCAGCGCCAGCGCCGCATCCACAAGCCGGTTTCGGCGCCGCAGACTTCGCGGAATACCCGACCACCATGCAAAAAATCCGCTAACCGCCTCCGGCGCCGAGGATTTGTGAAATACGCACAACCACCAGGCCCGGATTCGCGCGGAAGTTCCCTTTTCCGCCTCAATCAGACTGCAACTGGCTTTAATCCCGGGCGCGCTGTGCCATATTGGTGTCCCGAAACCGGCTCCTCGCAACGGATACATCGGCAATGCCAACAGGCCCCACTTCCCGCTCCGCGATGGAAATCGAACTCGCCAAACTGTCCTCGCCGCGGATTTTCCTGGTGCGGATGCTGGTGTTCCTGGTGCTGTGCGCGCTGGTCGCGGTCGTGCTCTACAAGCAGATCGTGCTGGCCTTCTTCGCCAATCCCGGCCTCAACGCCCTGATCGGCGCGGTGCTGTTCATCGGCACTATCCTGTCGTTCCGGCAGGTGATCCGGCTCTATCCGGAAGTCGCGTGGGTCAACAATTTCCGCATCGCCGATCCGGGCCTCGCGGTCGAACGGCATCCGACGCTGCTGGCGCCGATGGCGGCGATCCTCGGCGGCGAGCGCACCGGGCGGATGACGATCTCGCAGCAGACCATGCGGCATCTGCTGGATTCCATCGCCACGAGGCTCGACGAGGCGCGCGACATCTCGCGCTACATGACCGGCTTGCTGGTGTTCCTCGGGCTGCTCGGCACCTTCTGGGGCCTGATCGAGACCGTGGGTTCGGTCGGCAAGGTGATCGACGGCTTGAAGGTCGGCGGCGACGCCGGGGCGCTGTTCGACACGCTGAAGGAAGGCCTCGCCGCGCCGCTCGGCGGCATGGGAATTTCGTTTTCATCCTCGCTGTTCGGCCTCGCCGGCTCCTTGATCCTCGGCTTTCTCGATCTGCAGTCGAGCCAGGCGCAGAACCGCTTCTATACCGACCTCGAGGACTGGCTTGCCTCCACGGTGCGCGGATACTCCGGCGAGGCAGCCAGCAGCGGCGGCGTTCCCACGGGCGAATTGCAGGCCGTGATCGAGCGGCTGCGGCACACTCTGGAAGAAGGCGGCGCCAGCCGCGGCACCACGGCGGCGATGGCCAATCTCGCCGAGGCGATCCAGGGCCTGGTCGCGCATATGCGCACCGAGCAGCAGATGATCCGCGAATGGGCCGACGGCCAGGGCGAGCAGAACCGCGAGATCAAGAAACTGCTCGAGCGGCTGGCGCGCCAGCCCGAGAAGAGCTGACGAAGAATAGCGGAGAAACCAATGGCCCTTGCCCGTGCACGCCGCAGCGAATCCGGTTTCAACTACTGGCCGGGCTTTGTCGACGCGCTGTCGACGCTGGTGCTCTCGATCGTGTTCCTGCTCTCGGTGTTTTTGGTGGTGCAGTTCTTCCTGTCGCAGCAGATCACCGGCAAGGACAAGGCGCTGGAGGAGCTCAACGCCAGGATCGCGCAGCTCAACGATCTGTTGTCGCTGGAAAAACTCGGCAAGATCAGCCTCGACGACCAGATCTCCCAGCTCCGCGCCGGGCTCGCGGTGGCGGAGAGCGAGCGCGACCGCATCAGGGGACTCTATGAGGGCCTGGCCGGCGCCGGCAATGACGCCGCTGGCCGCGCCAACGAACTCAACAAGGCGCTGGATTCCGAAAAAAGCGTGTCTGCACGGGCGATGGCGCAGATCGAGGTCTTGAACCAGCAGATCAGCGCGCTGCGCCGCCAGCTTGCGGCGCTCGAAGATGCGCTCAATGCTTCCGAGAAGCGCGACAAGGAATCGCAGAACAAGATCGCCGATCTCGGCTCGCGCCTGAACGTCGCGCTGGCGCAGCGGGTGCAGGAACTGTCGCGCTACCGCTCGGAATTCTTCGGGCGCCTGCGCGCCATTCTCGGCAACCGGCCGGACATCCGGATCGTCGGCGACCGTTTTGTCTTCCAGTCGGAAGTCTTTTTCGACACCGGACAGGCGGTGCTGCTGCCCGAAGGCAAATCCGAGCTCGACAACGTCGCCAACGCGCTGATCGATCTCGACAAGCAGATCCCGGGCGAAATCGCCTGGGTGTTGCGGGTCGACGGCCATACCGACATGCGGCCGATCAACAGCCCGGTGTTCAAGTCGAACTGGGAATTGTCGTCGGCGCGCGCGATCTCGGTGGTGCAGTATCTGGTCTCGCTCGGCGTGCCGCCGCAGCGGCTGGTCGCCGCCGGCTTCGCCGAGTTCCAGCCGCTCGATACCGCCCAGACCGAAGACGCCTACAAGCGCAACCGCCGCATCGAGCTGAAGCTGACGGAACGCTAAGGGCATGATCCCGAAAAGTGGGCACCGGTTTTCGGACCAGATCATGCCCCAAAAGAGGATCGCAACGCGATGACGGAGACGTTTCACCTTCGTCCCTACCGCGCCGAGGACGAGGACGCGCTGATCGCGCTGTGGCAGCGAACCTGGCAGCAGGCCTATCCTTCGATCGACTTTGCCGCGCGTGTAAAATGGTGGCGGGAGCGCTGGCGCGGCGAACTGGTGCCGAAGGCTTCGATCATCGTCGCGGAACAGGACGGCGGGCGGTGCGGCTTCGTCACCATCGACGCCTCGGGCTATCTCGATCAGCTCGTCGTCGCCCCCGATCGCTGGGGTTCGGAGCTGGCCACCGCGCTCGTCAACGAAGCAAAGCGCCGCTCGCCCGAGCGCATCACGCTGCTGGTCAACCACGACAACGCCCGCGCCATCCGCTTCTACGAGCGCAACGGATTTGTTCACGCCGGCGAGGATGTGAATCCGATTTCGGGACGGCCGGTCAGGAAGATGGAGTGGAAGCCGTCTTTGCGAGGAGCGTAGGCGACGAAGCAATCCAGTGTTCACGCCTGTGGCCCGATGGATTGCTTCGCTACGCCCGCAATGACGGAAAAAGCGGACGAGAAGCCTTACACGCCCTCGAACTGCAATCTCGCCAGCCGCGCGTAAAGCCCGCTGGCGGCGACCAGCGAGGTGTGGGTGCCCTGCTCGACGATGCGGCCGTGTTCCAGCACCATGATGCGGTCGCAGGACAGCACGGTGGCCAGCCGGTGCGCGATCACCAGCGTGGTGCGGTGACGCATCAATTCCTCCAGCGCGGTCTGCACCAGGGTTTCGCTTTCCGCGTCGAGCGACGAGGTGGCCTCGTCGAGCAGCAATAACGGGGCGTCGCGCAGGATCGCGCGCGCGATCGCGATGCGCTGGCGCTGGCCGCCGGACAGCGTCACGCCGCGCTCGCCGAGCTGCGCCTCGAAGCCGCCGGGCAGCCGGCGGATGAATTCGGTGGCATGCGCCAGATCGGCGGCGCGCTCGACCTCAAGGTCGGTGGCGTCGGGCCGGCCGAAGCGGATGTTCTCCCGCGCGCTTGTCGCAAACACCACCGATTCCTGCGGCACCAGCGCGATGCGGGCACGCAGCTCGCACGGGTCGGCCGCCCTGATCGGCACGCCGTCGAACGAAATCGTGCCGGAAGCCGGATCGTAGAACCGCAGCAGCAGATGAAACAGCGTGCTCTTGCCGGCACCCGAGGGACCGACGATCGCGACCTTCTCGCCGGCGCGTACCGAGAGCGACACGCCGTCGACCGCAAGCGTATCCGGCCGGGTCGGATAGGCGAAGGCGACCTTGTCGAAACTGACATCGCCGCGCGCCGGCACCGGCATGGCCAGCGGCGAGGCCGGGGCTGTGATCTGCGATCTGACGTTCAGTATCTCGAACAACCGCTCGGCCGCGCCCGAGGCGGCCGAGACCTCGCCCCAGACTTCGCTGAGCTGGCCGAGGCCGGCCGCCGCAAACGCCGCGTACAGCACGAACTGGCCGAGCCGGCCCGGCGTGATCGAACCGGTCAGCACGTCATGCGATCCGATCCACAGGATCGCCACCACGCTCGAGAAGACGATGAAGATGATGATCGCGGTCAGCACCGAGCGCGCGCGGGTGGAGGTGCGCGCCGCCTCGTAGGCCTGCTCGACTTCGCCGCCGAAGCGCGCGTTCGCCATCCGCTCGCTGGTGTAGGCCTGAACGGTGCGGATCGCGCCGACCAGTTCGGAGGCATAGGCGGTTGCTTCCGCGAGCGTATCCTGGGCGTTGCGCGACAATCGCCGCACCCAGCGCCCGAACGCCACCAGCGGAATCACGATCAGCGGGATGGCCAGCAGCACGAAGCCGGAAAGCCGGGGGCTCGTGATCACCATCATCGCGGTGGCGCCGATGAACAGCAACATATTGCGCAGCGCGATCGAGACCGAGGCGCCGACCGCTGATTTGAGCTGGGTGGTGTCGGCGGTCAGCCGCGAGATCAGCTCGCCCGAGCGCGAGGAATCGAAAAAGGCCGGCGACAGCGACATCAGATGCGCGAACACGTCGCGCCGGAGATCGGCGACGATGCGCTCGCCGATCGTCATCACGAGATAGTAGCGCGAGGCGCTGGCGCCGGCGAGCACCGCGACCACCGCGATCATCACGCCGAAATAGCTGTTGATCAGGGCGATGCCTTCGGGCGAGAAGCCGAAATCGATGATCCGCCGCACCGCGACCGGCACCACCAGCGTGGTGATGGCAGCGACGGTCAGCGCGATCAGGGCGAGAAACGCGCGCCAGCGATAGCGCCCGACATAGGGCGCCAGCGCCAGCAGCGGACGCAGCCGCGCGCGGGGTTTGGCAGCCGGCTCGGCCAGCTGGGTTTCGATAACGGAGGCCTCCGTGGGCTCTTCCTCGCGCCGGGGCGGCGTTTCGCCAGGGACTTCTTCCAGCCGTTCCACTGCGCTCATGGGATTTGAACCGTTCTAGTTGCTGCCTCCCCAATAGGCCCCGCCGCCGCGAGAGGCAAATCCGTATGATCCCCCAGGTAGCTGGCTTGTTTTGGAGGGCCTAAAGCGTTATAGAGCGACCCAAATCCGTCCCGCACAATCGATCGAGAGGCGCCGGCGCGCCAGAGGATAAGCCATGAAAGCCGAAATTCACCCGGATTATCATATGATTACGGTCGTGATGACCGACGGGACCGAGTACCAGACGCGCTCGACCTGGGGCAAGGCCGGCGAAAAGCTGAACCTCGATATCGACTCCAAGTCGCACCCGGCCTGGATCGGCGGCGCCCAGCAGCTGCTCGATCGTGGCGGCCGTGTATCGCGGTTCCAGAAGAAGTTTTCGGGCTTCCTCAAAAAAGATTGATGGCTTTCAGCCCTCGCGGCTGAGGCTGCACAAGAAAAACGCCCCGGTTTGGCCGGGGCGTTTTTTTTCGTGCAGATGATAGCTCTGGAATTACTGCTCGAAAGCCGCCTTCAGGCGGTTGAGCTGCGGCACCAGCGGATTGCCGATCGCGGTGTGCTCGGCGGGCGGCGTGTGGATGGTGGTATCGAGGCGGCGGACCTTGCTCTGCAGCGCCATCGAACGCGCGATCAGGTCCTGCAATTGCTGCGGCAACTTTTCGATCAGCTCGTCAGGGCCCGGATCGGCGGCGGAGAGCTTGACCTTGGTCTTTTCCCGGTTGGCCTGAGTCAGGGTCATCTCGCCTTCCTTCACCGCGCGATGCAGCAACAGCCAGGATGCGAGCTGCATCAGCCGGGTGGTCAGCCGCATGCTTTCGGTGGCGTAGGTGAGGCTGACGGAACGGTCGAGCGCCTTGGCTTCGGTGCGGCCGTCCCCGTCGAGATAGGCCGCGGTCTCCTCGACCAGATCCATGCCTTCCCGGAACAGGGTACCGAACGCCGCGGAATTTGTGAGCCGCTCACTGAATTGTACGAGCGCTGTTTCGCCTTGCGATCGGTCCGACATGGTTAACGCCTCACGCCACTGGTTACGCTGGCCGGCCCTTGAAAAACGCGCCGGGCTTATGATGAACAAATCATTGCGCGCCCGCGCACGAGAGTCCAGCCGCAAGGCTGAATATGGTTTCCAGCGTGGTGAGGAAGACGTCGGAAACAAGACCGACAAAAAAAGAGCCGCCGTTTCCGGCGGCTTTGAAGTTGATAACAGGGAGGCGTCAAACAGAGTGGACAGGAGCCACTCGGTGTCCAAACCAGGACAATCCCAGTCATAGACGAGAAAGCTTAATCGATCGTAAACGAACGATTTCTTTCAGCTTTCGTTTGCCATGTCGGCCGCTGGCCGAGTGCGGGGCACGGTCGGCGCGGCGTACTGTGCCGTTGGCCGAGGCCTATCTCTCAACGAGTCGTCCCCGCGAAAGCGGACCTATAACCACGATGTTTGCAGTCCAGGGAAAGCCGGCGACCACTTTTGTCGAAACGATGGGACACGGGGTATGGGTCCCGGCGTTCGCCGGGACGACGAGGGGGCTCGGCGTCGATTACCCCTACGACTTGAAAAAATTGTTCGCCGCGTCTTTCGACGCGCGCTTTTTGGTCATCGCGGCCTGCAGCCGCTCGATCTCGGCAGTCATCAGCGCGATGCGCTCGGCCAGCTCCTCGACCGACAGCAGCGACAGGTCCTGCCCGATCTCGTGGGTGACCTTCTTCCTCGGCCGGTCGTCGTCCTCGATCGCCATGCTTGCTCCTCCGTCGTGCGCGAGGTTCCGAGAGGCGGTTGCCAGCCGCGGCGTGGCTGGCTAATCAGATGGCGCCCCAGTTTCCCGCCTTTCGCAAGGACAAATCATGGAAAAGCTGCCCGCGCAAATGACCGTGATCGGCATCAGCAAGCCCGGCGGCCCCGAGGTGCTGTTGCCCGAGACCCGTCCGGTCCCCGCCCCCGGTCCGGGCGAAATCCTGATCAAGGTCGCGGCCGCCGGCGTCAACCGGCCCGACGTCGCGCAGCGTTCCGGCGCCTATCCGCCGCCGCCCGGCGCCAGCGATTTGCCGGGTCTTGAAGTGGCCGGCGAAGTCGCAGCCGTCGGAACCGGCGCCGTCAGGCACAAGATCGGCGACAAGGTGATGTCGCTCGTGGCCGGCGGCGGCTATGCGCAATACTGCATCGCGCAGGACGCCCAGGCGATGGCGGTGCCATCAGGTCTGTCGATGCAGGAGGCCGGCGCCATTCCCGAAACCCTGATGACGGTCTGGCACAATGTGTTCGAGCGCGGCGCGTTGAAGCCCGGCGAGACGCTACTGATCCATGGCGGTTCGTCCGGCATCGGCACCATGGCGATCCAGCTGGCGAAAGCCTTCGGTTCCAGGGTGATCGTCACCGTCGGATCGAAAGACAAGGCCGACGCCTGCCTGAAACTCGGCGCCGACCGTGCCATCAACTACAAGACCGAAGATTTCGTCGCTGAGGTGAGGACCGCAACCGACGGCGCGGGCGCCAATGTCATCCTCGACATGGTCGGCGGCGAGTACATCGAGCGCAATTACGACGCGGCCGCGGTCGACGGCCGGGTCGTGCAGATCGCTTTTCTCGGCGGGCCCAAGGCGACCGTCAATTTCGCCAAGCTGATGGTCAAGAGACTGACCCATACCGGCTCGACGCTGCGCCCCCGTAGCAATGCGGATAAGGCGGCGATGGTCGCAGCCATCGAGGCCAAAGTGATGCCGTTATTGCGGCAGGGACGGATAAAACCCCTGATGGACAGCACATTCCCGCTGGAAAAGGCGGCCGACGCGCACCGGCGCATGGAGACCTCCGAACATATTGGCAAAATTGTGTTGGCGATTTAATACTCGCCAACCCAACGCGACCGGAAACCCTTTGATTTCCTTCGCTTTCATGTCATTTATCCGTTCGCGCCGGGCGTTCGCTTCGCGCGGCCACGTTCGTTGATCGCGGAGAACTGACATTGCGACTGATCAGGTGCCTTGCGCCTCTGGTGCTGGGTCTCATGATTCTTGCCGCGGCGCAGCCGGCCCGCGCGCTCGACGCCGTCAGCGTCCGCAGCGACGCGCCCGCGATCGACCTCACCGCGGTGCTCGATCACCAGCATAGCGATTCAGACCGCATCCAGGTTTCCACCGCGCCGGGCACCGATGGCATCGTCCGCCGCATCGAGGTACGCGCCCGCGAGGGCGGACAGAACTGGGTGGTGTTCGCGCTTGCCAACAACACCGACGACCAGCTCGACCGCCTGATCGTCGCGCCGCATTACCGCATCGTGTCCTCAGGCCTGTTGTGGCCCGATCTCGGATTGTCGCGTATCGCCACCATCACGCCGTCGACCGGCGACCGCCCCGAACGGCAGGAGAGTCCGACCGCGGACATCTTCCGCATCACGCTCGATCCCGGCGCCGTCATCACCTTCGTCGCGGAACTGCGCACCGATAAACTGCCGCAGCTCTATCTGTGGGAACCTGAAGCCTACAAGGACAAGGTCAACTCGTTCACGCTCTACCAGGGCATCGTGATCGG
Source organism: uncultured Alphaproteobacteria bacterium (assembly GCA_963831585.1). GTDB lineage: Bacteria > Pseudomonadota > Alphaproteobacteria > Rhizobiales > Xanthobacteraceae > Bradyrhizobium. Next base: position 188,964 of record CAWHRA010000017.1, read on the forward strand.
CATTTCCGGCCTGCTGGCGCTGGTCCTGACCATCCTGTTCGTGGTCAAGGGCAGCATCATGTTTCCAGCCGCCGCCGCGCTGGCGTGGGCGGTGCTGGTCTATATCGGCGTCGATTTCGGCTTCTGGGGCAAGGTGCTCGACATGTCGAACAACGCCGAGCGGGTGTGGCGCGCGGCGGGCGAAGCGATCCTGGCCGCGACGCTATTGGTGTTCCTGTTCGCCTATCTCAATCTCAGCCGCTGGCACGTGCGCTATTCCCACATCACCGTCGGCTGGCTCGCCTTTCTCGGCTCGCTGGTGGCGCTGGCGCTGTTCGATCCGGCCGTGGCCTCGGGCATCGCGCGGATGTCGCTGGTGCTGATCGCGTTCGCCGGTTTTGCCCTCATCGTCTATCTCTCGACCCACGGCTTCGACCGCGCGGTGCTGTTGATCCCGACCTGGTTCCTGTTGGTGGTCTGGGTGATCGCAGCCGGCATGACGGTAGGGGGCAGCGTCACCAACGACATCGTCGGCCCGGCGCTGCTCGGCGGCCTGGTGCTGATCGTGATGCTGATCGGATTTACGGTCATGCAGCACGCCTTCGCCGGCGGCGGTGCCTCGACCGGCGTGGTCTCCGACGTCGAGCGGCGCGCGCTGGCGCTGACCGGTTCGGGCGACCTGATCTGGGACTGGGACGTCTCCGCCGACAAGGTGTTCACGAGCCCGGAGACCGAAAGCCTGCTCGGGCTGAAGCGCGGCACGCTGGAAGGTCCTGCCGCGAAATGGCTCGAGGTGCTGCATCCGCTCGACCAGGACCGTTTCCGCGCCGCGCTCGACAGCGTGCTCGACCAGCGCCGCGGCCGGCTGGTGCAGGATTTCCGCCTGCGCACGCCCGACGGCCACTTCATGTGGTTCGCGTTGAAGGCGCGCCCCGTGGTCGGCTCCGACGGCGAAGTCTCGCGCGTGGTCGGCACGCTCACTGATGTCACCGAAATCAAGAATGCCGAAGAGCGCATGCTGCACGATTCGGTGCACGACAATCTCACGGGCTTGCCGAACCGGAAATTGTTCATCGACCGCCTCGGCGCGGTGGCCAATTTCGCCAAGACCATGCCGAGCCTGCGGCCGACGCTGATGGTGATCGATCTCGATCGCTTCAAGCAGGTCAACGATTCCGTCGGCATCGCCGTCGGCGATTCCATCCTCTTGACGCTGGCGCGGCGGCTGACCCGCATTCTCAAGCCGCAGGACACGCTGGCGCGGCTCGCCGGCGACCAGTTCGGCCTGCTCCTGATGTCGGAACAGGACCCGGCGCGCATCACTGCCTTCGCCGAGACCATCCGCAAGACGATCCGTGCGCCGATCGCCTTCAACGACCGCGAGATCTTCCTCACCGCCTCGATTGGTCTGGCGCTCTCCGACCCGCAGACGCAATTGTCCGACGAGATCATCAAGGACGCCGAGCTTGCGATGTATCATTCGAAGCGGATCGGCGGCGACCGCATCGATGTCTACAAGCCCGCCATGCGCGCGCGAAAGACCGACCGGCTGACGCTGGAAAGCGAGCTGCGCCGCGCCATCGAGCGCGAGGAAATAACCATCCTGTACCAGCCGATCGTGCGGCTGGAAGACCGTTCGATCGCCGGCTTCGAGGCCCTGGCGCGCTGGGATCACCCCAAGCTCGGGCGGATGTCGCCGGTGGAATTCATCGCCATCGCCGAGGAGATCGGCCTGATCGTCGATCTCGGCATGTTCGTGCTGGACCAGACCGCCCGGCAGTTGTCGATCTGGCAGCGCGCGATGCGCTCGCGCGAGCCGATTTTCGCAAGCGTCAATGTCTCGTCCCGTCAGTTGTTACGGCACGATCTGATCCATGATATCCGCACCGTGCTGTCGCGCTCCTCGGTGGCGCGCGGCACGCTGAAGCTCGAACTGACCGAATCGCTCGTGATGGAGAACCCGGAGCACGCGGCGCAAATGCTGACGCGGATCCGCGAACTCGGCACCGGGCTGTCGCTCGACGATTTCGGCACCGGCCATTCGTCGCTGGCCTATCTGCAGCGCTTCCCGTTCGACACCATCAAGATCGACCAGTCCTTCGTGCGCACCACGAGCCGCGGCACCCGACCGGTGATCCTGAAATCGATTATCGCACTCGCCCACGACCTCGGCATGGACGTGGTCGCCGAAGGCGCCGAGACCGATTCCGACGCGGTCGAGCTCTACCAGCTCGGCTGCGAATATGCGCAAGGCTTTGCCTTCGGCGAACCGATGGACGCCGACGCCGCGATGCGGCTGTTGACGGAAGAACGGCTGGAAGCGGCGAGCTAGCCGCCGGCCTCAAGGCCGCGGGTGGCCGATGCGCCTACCGTTGCGAGCGCCCGCGGCGTTTTTTAGCAGGCGCGGCCTCCTTGGGTATCGCGCACATCTCACTTTCCACGACGCCCCGAACAACACCGCGCAGCCATTGCAGCCCGGCATCGCCGTCGCGCTTGGCATGCCAGACCATCGAAATTGCCAATGGCGCAATGCGCACCGGCACGGGACTGGATATCAGGCCAAACATTTCGACCCACTGCTGTGCCGACTGCTCGGGTACGGTCGCGATAACGGCCGCGCGGCGCAGAATCAGTGGCAGGGCTGCGAAGCGCGACGTCGTATAGATGACTTTCCGCCGTTTGCTATGTCCGACAAGTTCATCATCGACGGCGCCGCGGAAGTCGGTTTGAGTCGGCGTCACAAGGTGCGGATGGGCGAGATACTCCTCAAGCGTCAATGGCGAACCTATGCCAAGGCGGTGACCGTCGTATACGCATCGGTAGCCCATCGCGCCAAGTTGCTCCCGGCGTTGCCATGATGGTCCGGCGGGAAACACCGACACGCCCAGATCCATCTCCTCGTTTTGCAACATGCGTGCGCCAAGTTGGGCATCGCTGGCGCGAACCGCGATTCGCACCCGCGGCGCAGCCTGTTGGACCCGAGCCATCAGCTCGGGCATCAGCCAACTCTCCACCCAGTCACGCATGCCCAGATGAAACGTCCGCGATTGGATTACAGGATCGAAAGCCGGTTGTTCAAATATCGTAGCTCGAATCGACTCCATTGCCGGCGTCAACTGAGCGTAGAGCGTGAGCGCCTTTGTCGTCGGCTCCATGCCGCGCCCCGTCCGCACCAAGATCTCGTCCTGAAAGACCTCCCGTAGCCGGGCCAGCGCCCCGCTCACCGCCGGCTGCCCGAGGCACAAGCGCTCGGCAGCCCGTGAAACGCTCTTCTCCCTCACCAGCACCTGGAAAGCCTTGAGCAGGTTCAAGTCGAGCCTTCTGAAATCATTTTCGCTGATAGTCATTATCTCTCCAATCCATTTGAATGATACAGGCGAAAGCGGCACACTGCCATCTCGAACCAGGAAAAACGCCCCCAGGAGCAAGCGCGATCAATGCGCAGAATATCCTCGTCGCCCTGCCGCTCTCGCGTTGTGACCCGGCCACCAACAAGGCGCCCTGGCACCAGTCGATCACCGCCGGAAGTCATCATGAAACGCAACAACCCCAGGAAAACACAACCATGCGGATGTACAAGAAAGTTGCTTCCCTAGCAGTTCTCGTGGCGCTGTGTGCCACCGCGCAACCCCTGCTGGCCCAAGGGCCGACGTCGTCGCAGTCACTCAGCGTTCCAGCCAATCAGGTTAAGTACAAAGACCTGGGCGGTCCGCAACTAGGAACGGTTTGGGGGGATTCCGCCAAAGGCCCACACGGCTCGTTTCTGCGGTTACCCAAAGGCTTCGTCAGCCCCGTACATCTACATACCGGCGACTATTACGGGGTGATCGTCGAGGGCTCAGTGAGCAATGCCGAAGCAGACCAGCCGGAGGCAGCGCTTGGGCCGGGGTCGTATTACTTCCAGAAAGGCAAATCTGATCACGTGACGAAGTGTCTCGGCAACACCGACTGCTTGATCTACATCAGCCAGTCCAGCGCCTTCGACTTCATCGCATCCAAAAAGTAAGTGGCATCGTCGCACCGCCGCCACACAACTGTGGGCGGCGGTGCTTTTTCGGCGAGTGATTACACCCATGGCCATCCTTCCTATCCTGCAGGCCCCCGACGAACGACTGCACGTCGTTGCCACACCGGTCCAGTCGATCGATACCGGGGTACGCGGGCTCATCCGGGACATGGCTGAAACGATGTACGCGGCCAGCGGCATCGGGCTCGCGGCGACGCAGGTCGATGTCCATCGTCGGGTCGTGACCATTGACGTATCGCCGGGCCGAAACGGCCTGCTGGTGTTCATCAATCCGGTCATTCTGCAGATCGGCGGAAAGGCAGAATTCATGGAGGGCTGCCTTTCGGTGCCCGGCGTGTTCGAGACGGTCAGGCGTGCGGGGTGGGTTAACGTCCATGCGCTGGATCGCGAGGGAAAGCCCTTCAAGCTTCGCGCCGAGGGTCTGCTCGCCATGTGTCTCCAGCACGAAATCGATCATCTGCAAGGCATGCTCTTTATCGAATACCTGCCACGGTTGAGGCGATCGCAGATTTCTTCGCGTCTGGGCCTGGCGCCAGACGCGAGCGCTCAGGAATTCTAAGAGCGAATTCCAGGGGCCTGCGCGCAAGTCCGAAGCTCAGGGCTCCCGGGTCCGCCACTCATCTCCTTCAGACTGGAACACATGCATGCCCATTGATTTCTACTACGCCAGCGGCGGTCCCTTTGCGTGGCGCTGTCTGCTCGCGCTTGAGGTGAAGGCTCTCGCCTACACGCTGCATCTCGTTGATGTGTCAAAGCAGGAAAACCGCACACCCGATTTCCTCGCGCTCAACACGCGTGGCACGCTGCCCGTGCTCAAGGAAGGGCCGATTGTGGTTCGCGAATCCCAGGCCATCATGTTTTATCTGGACCGCGCTCACCCCGCGCGCCCGCTGTACGGGGAAACCCCGGCCGATGCCGCGCGGGTCATGCAGGAAATTTGCGAACAGGCGTCCCATCTGGAGGGGCCTCTGCGCGCGATCATCGGGCCGCTGCTGTTCGCACAGAATGGAGGTGACCTGACGAATGTTGCGCATGCCGCTTCGCCGTTGCGCGACGAACTGCAAGCTCTCGATGGGCGTCTTGGCAGGGATAGTTGGATTGCAGGTGAGACGCTATCTGCTGCCGACTTGAACCTTTACCCGTTCGTCGCGTCACTCGAGCGCGCCTTGCTGCAGCCGGCTGCCGATCAACTCGACCTTGGGCTCACGCCGATTGGGAATCTATTCCCCGGCATCGGACGTTGGATGGGCGCTATCCAAGCGCTACACGGCTACGAACGAACAAAGCCAACGCATTGGAACTGAAGTTGACGAAGAACGGCGCGGACCCGTCCTACCTCATCCGCTTGAACCTTACGCTCTTGCCGTCCGCCATTCGCATCGCGATATAGCCGCCGGCGAGGCAGGCCTCGCGCTGGGGCATCTTTTCCTGCGGGCTGCGCAGCGTCTCCCACCACGACGCCCGCTGCGCCGCGCGCGGCAAGGCCGCGTCGATGATCTCCTCGATCTGTTCGAAGCTCAGCACGAATTCGGGGAGCCTCTGCTGCTTCAGATAATCGCGCAGCGCATCGTAGTCGTTCACGTGGTTCCTCGGCCGGAGTGGTAAGCCATTATGCCTTTGCAAGCCGTTGGCGCCATTTGCGCGCAACCTGCAAACTAACGGTTAACTCATTAATGCATCGTTGTCGTCACTTAAGCCCGCGGCAACGATTGAAGCGCATCCACTGCCGTGCGGAGCGTACGGATGCGATCTGGACAGCGCGAAAACGGGCTCACCCGACCCTGGCGGCTATCGGCGAAATTACTGATCGCCTCGTCGGTGGTGACGGTGATCGGCTTCTGCGCGATCTGCGCCAGCGTGCTGCTCGACATGCGCCGCGGCGAGGAAGAGCTGGCACGGCAGACGCTCGAGAACCTCGCCTCCACCATCGACGCCGACATCAGCCGCAACGTCGAGCTTTTCGACCTGTCGCTGCGCGCGGTGGCCAGCAACATGGTGATGCCCGAGCTCAAGGACGTCAGCAAGCCGGTCCGGCATCTGATCCTGTTCGATCATGCGGCGACCGCCAAGCATTTCGGCGCGATCCAGGTATTCGACGCCGGGGGATGGCTGACCGTCGACGCCTCGACACTGGACCCGGTTCCGGAATATCGCGGCGACGAGGAATACTTCCAGATCCATCGCAACCAGCCCGACGCCGGCCTGTTCATCAGCCGCCCGATGCTGCATCACGGCGCCTATGCAATCGTGCTGAGCCGGCGCATCACCGGCCCCGACGGCGGCTTTCTCGGCGTGGTCGCGGGCTCGATCCGCTTTTCCTATTTTCACGAGCTGTTCGGCCGCCTCAATCTCGGCCCATACGACGCCATCACCGTGCTGCGCCAGGACGCCACCGTCATCATGCGCAGGCCGTTCGACCTCGACGTGATCGGCAAGAACTTCGGCAATGTGCCCGGCGTGATGCGCGCGCTGTCCGAACCGAACGGGTGGTTTTCCGGCCCCGGCGCGATGCGGGGCGTCGACCGGCTCCTGGTCTGGCGCGACGGCACCAAGCCGCTGGTCGTTCTGGTCGGAAAGCCGTGGCACGACATTCTCAGCCTGTGGCGCACCGAGGCGATCCGGATCGGCGCCATCATGCTGGCGCTGGTTGTGTTCGTGCTGGGCGTGACGCTGTTCCTTGCCCGCGAGATCGGCCGCCGCGCCCGCGCCGAGGACAAGCTCGAGGAACTTGCGACCACCGACGCGCTCACCGGTCTCAGAAACCGGCGTAAATTCCAGATCGAGATCGATTCGGAGTGGCGGCGCGCGACGCGTCACAAGATGCCGGTGTCGCTGCTGATGATCGATGCCGACCATTTCAAATCCTACAACGACACTTTCGGACATCAGGCCGGCGACGAGATGCTGGTGGGAATTGCCATCTGCATTTCGGATTCGGTACGGCGGGCCGGCGATTGCGCGGTGCGCTACGGCGGCGAGGAATTCGCCGTGCTGCTGCCGGGGCTTAGAGCCACCGAGGCGGTGAGCGTGGCCGAAACGATCCGGCTGAAGGTCCAGCAATGGTCCGACGGCCCGACGGTCACCACCGTCAGCATCGGGGTCGCGAGCCTGACGCCGATGCCGAATCTCGACTGGTCGATCCTGGTGAAAGCCGCCGACACGGCGCTCTACGCCGCCAAGTCCGGCGGCCGCAACCAGTCGGTGCTGGCCCGCATCCCCGATTTCTCGCTGGCGGCGTGAGCGGGCATCACCACGTCATTGCGGGCGCAAGCGCAACAATCCACGACCGGGCAACAACGCGAAAAGCTGGATTGCTTCGTCGCTCCGCTCCTCGCAATGACGGCTGAGGAGGCGGCGGCCTCTACTTCGCCAGATATTTCTTCATCTCTTCGCGCAGGCCGTCGCGCAAATCCGCGCGCGCCATGCCGAAAGCGATGTTGGCACGCAGGAATCCGGCCTTCGAGCCGCAATCGTGCCGCTCGCCTTCGAACTCGACGCCGTAGAAGCCTTGCGTTTTCGCCAGGCCGATCATGGCATCGGTGAGCTGGATCTCGCCGCCGGCGCCGCGCTCCTGGGTTTCCAGGATCTTGAAGATCTCCGGCTGCAGGATGTAGCGCCCGGTGATCGAGAGATTAGAAGGCGCGGTGCCCTTCGCCGGCTTCTCCACCATGCCGTTGACTTCGAACATGTTGCCATGCGGGTGACGCTTGCCGACGCCGCAGATGCCGTATTGATGCGTCAGGTGTGCCGGCACTTCCTCCACCGCGATCAGGTTTGATTTCCCGGCGAGCTTGGAGGCAGCCTCGATCATCTGCTTCAGGCAGCCCGGCGTGTTCAGTACCAATTCATCCGGCAGCACCACCGCGAACGGCTCATCGCCAACGATGTCGCGGGCGCACCACACCGCGTGGCCGAGACCGAGCGGCGCCTGCTGGCGGGTGAAGCTCACCGAGCCGGCCTCGGGCTGGTCGCGCGCCAGGATGTCCATCTCGGCCTTCTTGCCGCGGGCCTGCAAGGTGGCGTCGAGTTCGTACATGCGGTCGAAATGGTCCTCGATCACGCCCTTGTTGCGGCCGGTGACGAAGATGAAATGTTCGATGCCCGCCTCCTTGGCCTCGTCGACCACGTACTGGATCAGCGGCTTGTCGACGATGGTCAGCATTTCCTTCGGCATCGCCTTGGTGGCGGGCAGGACGCGGGTGCCGAGGCCGGCGACCGGGAAAACGGCTTTGCGGATTTTCATGGGGTTTTCGAAAGGTGCCTTTGCAGGAGCGAAATATACATTTGATGGCATGTTGGTAGCCGGTTTGCAGCCCGGAACAAAGGCGGATGTGTGGAGTACAATGCCTCACGGGCGCTTAGGGTAAATCCGCGCCCGCAGGTTCCCGGCCAGATTTCCGCCCAAATAAAATCCCGGCTCTGTTAATCTATTGGAAACCGCCACAAGGCCTGCTGAAAGCGGGATGTTTTTCGGGTAGCGGGTAAAGCATGACACAACGGACGGGACGTTTGGCGAAACTGCGAACCAGCACGTTGATCATGGCCGCCGCCCTCATGGTGTCCGGCCAGGCGCACGCGCAGTCGTCCAGCGGCGGGCCTCTGGGCTTCCTCGACAACCTCTTTACCGGCTCGCCTGCCAAGGGCGGCCAAAGTGCGCCGTCAGGCCAGGTACAATCGGCTCCCGGCGGCGGCCCGCTGCCCTGGAGCGGAGAGGACGGCGCCTCCGGCCACCCCCTGATGACGGCGGCCGCGATCCGCGAAGCGGCGGCGAATTTCGACAATTGCGTCGCCGCGATGTGGCCTGATGCCGCACGCCGCAACGTCTCGCGCGAAAGTTATGAGCGTTTTACCACCGGCCTCACACCCGATCTGCGGCTGATGGATCTGATGGATTCGCAGCCGGAATTCACCAAATCGATCTGGGACTATCTCGACATTCTCGTCAACGACGTCAGGCTCGCCAGGGGCCGCGAGATTCTCGCCAAATACAAGCCGCAGTTCGAGGCGACGGAAAAGGCCCTGGGTGTCGACCGCTATGTGATCGCGGCGATCTGGGGCATCGAGTTCGAACTACTCGACCCAGATGGGCGACCGCAACGTGGTGCAATCGACCGCGACGCTCGCCTGCGTCGGCCGCCGCCAGAAATATTTCAAGGACGAATTCCTCTCGGCGCTGGAAATCCTGCACCATGGCGACCTGCGCCCCGAGCAGATGCGCGGCTCCTGGGCCGGCGCGTTCGGTCCCACCCAGTTCATGCCGACCGCATTCAAGCGCTACGCGGTCGACGCCGACGGTGACGGCCGCCGCGACGTCGTCGACGACGCCGCCGACCTGATCGCGTCCACCGCCAACAACCTGAAAAAGGACGGCTGGCAGACCGGCCAGAGCTGGGGCTACGAGGTCGTGGTGCCGCAGGGCTTCAATTACATGCTGGCGGACAAGGCCAAGGCGATGACGATCGCGCAATGGGAGCATCTCGGCCTGAAGCGCGCGACCAACCAGCCGTTCCCGCAACCGGCCGAGAAGGCCTATCTGCTGGCGCCCGCCGGCAGCGAAGGCCCCGGCTTCCTGATGCTGCAGAATTTCCGGGTCATCATGAAATACAATCCGGCGGAGGCCTATGCGCTGGCGATCGGCCATTTCGCCGACCGCCTGCGTGGCGGCGCGCCGTTCGTGCAGCCCTGGCCGCGGCAGGAGCGCGAATTGTCGCGGGCCGAGCGGCTGGAACTGCAGCAGTTGCTGGCGCAGCGCGGCTTCTATCAGGGCACCCCCGACGGCCAGTTCGGCGGGCAGACCCGCGAGGCGCTGCGCGGCTTCCAGGCCTCGATCGGGGCGCCGGCGGATGGATTTGCCTCCTCCGACGTGCTGGAGCGGCTCAGGGGCCGCTGAACCTTCGTTTTCGCGCCAAAAGTAACCTTCCGGACGACATTTTCGGGTCGCCCTTGACGGCAACGGCCGATGGCCGGTTTATGGTGGAAAATCTGCCCGTTTAAGGCCTGATTCCGTTACTATATCGACTGCTTCGCAATCCATTGCGACCGAGCCGCATGCAAGTGCCAAAATCCTTTTTCCGGGTGTTCACCGAGACCGGCCCCTTGATCGCGCTGGCGGTTGCGGTTGCGCTGCTGGTTGGGTTCGCCGCACCGGCATCGGCGCAGTTCTTCAATTTCGGCGGATGGACACGGCCGCAGCCACAGCAGCCGCGCTCCGGCGGCTGGTTCGGCGGCGATCTGTTCGCGCCGTTCCAGCAACAGCAGCAGGCGCCGAAGCGGGTCGAGAGTTTTTCCAGGGCGCCGCCGCCGGAGAAGCGCGACACCGTGCCGGAGCGTAACGTGCTGGTGCTGGGCGACGCCATGGCGGACTGGCTCGCCTATGGCCTCGAGGACGCCTATGCCGAACAGCCCGACATGGGCGTGATCCGCCGGCACAAGACCGTGTCCGGCCTGATCAAGTACCAGCCCAAGGGCGACCCGGCCGACTGGGCCGCCGCGGCCAAGGGCATCCTCGCCACCGAGAAGCCGGACGCCATTGTTGTCATGCTCGGGCTCGATGACCGCCAGCCGATCCGCGAGCCGGCGGCCGACAAGGACAAGCCATCCGACAAGAAGGGCGACAAGAAAGACGCCCGCGCCAAGACCGATACCAAGACCGATACCAAGTCCGGCGACGCGAAGCCCGGCGCCAAGCCGGACGGCGCCGATGCCGCGAAACCCGACGAAAAGGTCGTCGATACCGAATTGTCGCCGGACGATGCCGCCGACAATGACGCACCGCCGGTCATCGCGCCGGAGAAGAGCACGCGCTCGCCGAATGGCGTCTACCAGTTCCGCGAGGAACGCTGGGTCGAGCTCTACACCAAGAAGATCGAGGAGATGATCGCCGTCCTGAAAACCAAGGGTGTGCCGGTGCTCTGGGTCGGTCTGCCCGCGGTGCGCGGCCCCAAGGCGACGGCGGACATGCTGTTCCTGGACGCGCTGTATCGCGACGTCGCCGGCAAGGCCGGCATCACCTATGTCGATGTCTGGGACGGATTCGTCGACGAGGCCGGCCGCTTCCTGCAGAAGGGTCCCGACTTCGAAGGCCAGATCCGGCAGCTGCGTTCCTATGACGGCGTGTATTTCACCAAGCCCGGCGCGCGCAAGCTTGCCCATTATGTCGAGCGCGAGATCAACCGGCTGTTGGCTTCACGTTCGGCGCCGATCGAACTTCCGACCGAACCGGCGACCCCGGATGCCAACGCCCAGCCGGGCCAGCCGGCGCCGCGCCCGCTCGCGGGACCGATCCTGCCGCTGGTGGCCTCTTCCGTCGGCACCGATCAGTTGCTCGGCGGCCCCGGCTCGCGCCCGGCCGGGGTCGATGCGCTGGCGGCACGGACGCTGGTGAAGGGCGAGCCGCTGGCCCCGCCCGCCGGCCGCGCCGACGATTTCGCCTGGCCGCGCCGCGAAGTCGGACGCGAGCAGGCCAAGGGCGAGACGCCCGTGGCCGCGGTTGCCCCGGATGAAACGGTTGCGACACCGGGCGCGCCGGGCAAGCCGCTCGCGCCGAAGAAGCCGCCGCTTCCGGTTCAATCGAGTCCGATTCAACCGGGCGCCCCGTCGGCGCGGGACTTTTTCGGCTTCGGCAATGCGCCAAAGAAGCCGGCCGCGGCAGCGCCGCGCGCGCCCAATGTGCTGCGCCCGCCGGGCAATGTCGGACGCTCGGCATGGGTACCAGGTTTTTTCAGGTAGCAACCTGACAGCCGTCATTGCGGGTTCGCGCTATCGTGCGCCCCGAATGACGTGGGTGACGCGCTCAGCCGTAATAGCGCCAGCGCGGCGGCGGTCGGCGTGGCGGACGCGTCATCAGCATGGCGAGCGCAAAGCCGATGCCGCCGGCGATCAACAACGAACCGAGCGGATTGTCCCGCACCTTCTTCGCCACGGCCTGCGAGCCGTCGCGGAAGGTCTCGCCTGAATTGTCATAGGCATTCCTGGCGTAGCTGACGGCGGCATCGGTGGCGTCGCGCGCGGCATCCTTGGCCTGGCCGTACAGGTTCTGCACCGAGCCTGCGGCCTCGCGGGCGCGGCCTGCGGCCTGGGTCTTTGCATCCCCGGCGACATCGCCGACAGCGCCCTCGACCTTACCGGCAAAATCCTTGGCCGAGCCGGCGATTCTGTCCTTGTCCATCGCGATCACTCCTTATCTGGCGCGTAGTCTCATCGCAAAACCGGTTTCCACTTTTGCTGAATACGCACTCTGAAATCGTCGTGGAGCTAACCGATGAAATGCGATCCGGTTCCGGCGCCTAGAGAATGAGCCCGCCATCGACGACCAGGGTCTGGCCGACGATGTAGGAGGCGAGCGGCGACGCCAGGAACAGCGCGGCGCCGGCCATGTCGGCCGGCGTGCCCAGCCGCTTCAGCGGAATGCGCTCGATCGCGCCTTCCAGCCGCTTCGGATTGGCCGTCGTCACTTTCGTCATCTTGGTATCGACGAGGCCGGGCGCGATGCCGTTGACGCGGATGCCGTCCTCGGCCCAGGCTTCGCCGAGCGTCCGCGTCAGGCCCATCGCGCCGGTCTTGGAGGCGTTGTAGGCCGGATTGCCCTTGGTCGAATGATAGGCGGCGGTCGAACTGACGATGATCAGCGAGCCTCGGCTCGCGCCCAGCATGTCATGAAATTTGCCGGCGCAGGCCATCAGGCTCATGAGATTGACCTCAAGAACTTTGCGAAAGCCGTCCATTGCGAACTCGCCGCGCCGGTAGATCACCGCACCCTGCGCCAGCACCAGCACGTCGAGCCGGTCGAACGACGGCCTGAACCTCTCGACCGCCCCGGCGTCGCTGACGTCGAGTTGAGCGTAGTCGAGGCCCTCGAGATGCGATCCTTCGCTTGCCGCGTAATCGGAGGCTCGAGCCCGGGTGCCGCAGACCTGCACGCGGGCGCCCCTGGCGCGAAATGCCTGTGCGATGCCGTTACCGATGCCGCTGGAGCCGCCCACCACGAGAACCTGCTTGCCGCTGAAATCCAGTTCGTTCATCGTCAACCTCGAATTCAATAGCTGCCGAAAGTATAGCAGCAGACCATCCAGGGAAGAAACGCGGGGAAAGCCGATGTCCGATTTCAAGCAACTCAGCCGCTCGGTCAAGGGATTGACGGTTCTCGTTACCGGCGCCGCCAGCGGCATGGGCCGCGCCACCGCGCGCGTGTTCGCCGCCGAAGGCGCCAGCGTCGCGGTCACCGACTACGCGGCCGAGGGCGCGCAAGCCGTCGCCGCGGGGATCGTTGCCACCAAGGGCGTTGCAAAGGCCTGGAAGCTCGATGTCGCCAATCGCGATGAAATATCCGCCGTCGTCAACGACGTTGCCAGCCATTTCGGCGGGCTCGATATCGTCATCAACAATGCCGGCATTTCGGTGCGCGTGGCAATCGACGAGGACGGCTATGACGAAGCCTGGGCCAAGGGTCTCGCGGTAATGCTGACCGCGCATCCGCGCGTGATCCGTGCCGCGCTGCCTCATCTGCGCCGCTCGAAAAGCCCGCGCATTGTCAACATCGCCTCCACCGAGGCGCTCGGCGCCACCGCCTTGCACAGCCCGTATTCGGCGGCGAAGGCGGGCGTCGCGGGACTGACGCGTTCGCTCGCGGTCGAACTCGGCCGTGAGGGCATCACCGTCAACTGCATCTGTCCGGGGCCGATCAGAACGGCGATCACGGAGCGGATTTCGGAGGAGCACAAGACGATCTATGCCAAGCGCCGCACCGCGCTCGGCCGCTACGGAGATCCCGAGGAAGTCGCCCACATGACGCTGAGCCTGTGCCTGCCGGCGGCCTCGTTCCTGACCGGCGCCGTCATTCCGGTCGATGGCGGGTTGATGGCGAGGAATGCATGACGGTGAGCATGCGACGGACCCAGGGGAATGAGAATGAAGTGGATGGCTGCAATCGGAATCAATTTTCTGCTGCCGATGCTAGGCGTGATCGTCTTTGGTTTGCTCTGTCGCAGGATGCAGCGAACTCATATTCCATCGCCACCGTTTTTCTCCTATTTTGTTTTATTCGCCACCTTCGGGGGTTGGTTGATGGTGTTTCTTACAGCGCTCTTTTGGAAGTGGTCGGGAATGGCATCGCTCGGAGTTCTTTCTTTGATTTTGGTCGCTCCCTTCGTCACGGCTGGAGCAGCCTTCAGTTTACGGAATCGCTGTGCTTTATCGGGTTTCCATCAGAGCGCATACATGGCCAGCGTTGCTTACAGCGCCTTGACCTTGGTGGCATTTGGGGGATGGTTTGGCATCCGCTTTCTTTTTCGGTAGCTGATAATTCAAACTGTACCACTGCCATGCGTCGCGAAACATTGACATCGCCCACTCCGGGAGTAATTTTTTCCCCAAACGGAGCGGGACAAACCGCCCTCGACCAGGAGAAAACGCCAATGACCGTCACGATCCGGCAGCTTCACCCGCATTTTTTCGGCGAGGTTTCGGGCGTCGATCTGCGCCAGAAGCTGACGCCGCAGGAAGCGCGGGACATCGAGGCCGGCATGGACAAATACGCCGTGCTCCTGTTTCGCAACCAGGACATCACGGACGAACAGCAACTGGCGTTTGCGCTGAATTTCGGCGAGCGCGAGAAGGCGCGCGGCGGCACCGTCACCAGGAAGGAGGACTACCGGCTCACCTCGGGCCTGAACGACGTTTCCAATCTCGGCAAGGACGGCAAGCCTCTCCCCAGGGATCACCGCACTCATCTGTTCAATCTCGGCAACAGCCTGTGGCATTCCAACTCCTCGTTCCGCCCGATCCCGGCGAAATTCTCGCTGTTGTCGGCGCGCGTGGTGAACCCGAAGGGCGGCAACACCGAGTTCGCCGACATGCGCGCCGCCTACGACGCGCTCGACGACGAAACCAAGGCGGAGATCGAGGACATGATCTGCGAGCATTCGCTGATGTATTCGCGCGGCTCGCTCGGCTTCCTCGATTACAGCGAGGAGGAAAAGCAGATGTTCAAGCCGGTGCTGCAGCGGCTGGTGCGCACCCATCCGGTGCACGGCCGCAAGTCGCTGTATCTGTCATCGCATGCCGGCGCGATCCTCGGCATGAGCGTGCCGGAAGCGCGGCTGTTGCTGCGCGACCTCACCGAGCACGCCACGCAGCCGCAATTCGTCCATGTCCACAAATGGACGCTGCATGACCTCGTGATGTGGGACAACCGCCAGACCATGCACCGGGTGCGCCGCTACGATCAGTCGCAGCCGCGCGACATGCGCCGCGCCACGGTGGCGGGGACCGAGCCTACGGTCGAGCAGCAGGCGGCTGAGTAATTTTTTCGGGGGTGTGCGCGTAACTCCGGCTACGCGTGCCCGGCGTCGTTCGACAGCATGCCGGGATCGATCCCGATCTTGCGCAGTGCGCGGAGGTATTTTTCGTCGATGTCGTCGCCGAAGATCAGGTCGGGATCGGCGTCGCAATGCAGCCAGCCATTCTCCTGGATTTCAGCTTCCAACTGTCCGGGCCGCCAACCGGCGTAACCCAGCGCCAGGATCGCGTGCTTGGGGCCCGCGCCCTTGGCGATGGCTTTCAAGATATCGACGGTTGCGGTCAGGCAAATTCCGTCGTCGATCCGCAGCGTGGCATCCTGGATGAAAAAGTCGCTCGAATGCAGCACGAAGCCGCGGCCGGTTTCGACCGGGCCGCCCTTGAGCACCTTCATGCTCTCGGCGTTTTCCGGCAGCTTGATCTGATCGGCCTTCTTGATGATGTCGAGTTGCACCAGCAGTTCGGGAAAATCGATGCTGCCCGCCGGCCGATTGACGATGATGCCCATCGCACCTTCGGACGAATGCGCGCAGAGATAGATCACCGAGCGCTCGAAGCGCGGGTCTCCCATCACGGGCATCGCGATCAGAAGCTGGCCATCCAGATAGCCGCCTTCGGACGAATTGTCGCCGGTGCCGGCGGGTTCGCGGCGAACTATCCTCGGTCTTTTGCCTGCAGGGTCCATCCGCAAAGGACTCTCATGTTGTTGCCTATCCTGATATTGGGTGGCAGTTCTGTCAATCAAGCTTCGCCTGACGCTGGAAAATACATCACAAGCAATTCAATGGTTTGCGCCCCCACTAGCCGGTAAATAGGTCTCATGACCGTCATAGTTCCCGTCCGCGCCGCGCTCGGCTTCGCCGCAACCGTTTTTGCGTCATTCCTCACGATCGAAGCCCGCGCCCAGGACGCCTCGCCCTGGCAACGCGACGGCCACTCCGCGGTCCGGCTGCTGGCGGGCTCGCGCAGCGGTGCGGTGCTGCTCGGCGGCATCGCCTTCCAGTTGCAAGCGGGCTGGAAGACCTATTGGCGCACGCCGGGCAATTCCGGCGTGCCGCCGCGTTTCGATTTCTCGAAATCGGACAATATTGAAGCCGTGACCGTGCTTTGGCCGGCGCCCCTGAAATTCGACGATGGCGCCGGCGGCCATTCCATGGGCTATCACGACCAGATCGTGTTGCCGTTGCGAATTGTGCCGAAAAACGCCGACAAGCCGGTGACGCTTCGCGCCGACATCAGCTACGCGGTATGCGAAAAGATCTGCATTCCGGTCCAGGCCAATGCCGAACTGCCCTTCACCAGCGTGGCGAGCACCGAAGACAGCGCTCTGTTCGCAGCGCTGGATACCGTGCCGAAGCCGGCCAATGTCGGCGATCCCAACCCGCTGACCATCCGCGACGTCAAGCGCGAGGGCAAATCCACCGTCCTGGTCGATGTGGTCAGTCCCGATGCCGGGGATCTCAGCCTGTTCGTCGAAGGACCGACGCCGGAATGGGGACTGCCGGTTCCAAAACTGCTCGAACAGGCCCCGCCCGGCGTCAGACGCTTCGCCTTCGAACTCGACGGCGTGCCGCCCGGCAGCAGCCCCGATGGCGCCGCGCTGAAATTGACGCTGGTCGGCCGTGAGCATTCCTACGAATTCAATATCAATCTGGAATGACCCAGCCGCGTCGTCCCCGCGACTGCTTTCGCAGGGACGACGGCCGTGCCACCAAATCTTAACGAATAGTTGATAGGCGAAATGGTCGCCGCACCCCCCGCGGCGGTTTTCGAGGTTTTTCCATTTGGCCGCAACGGACGCACAATCCGCAACAGTTCCGCCCGCCGGCGTGAATACGCGGCTCCGCTCCATGCTGGCTGGCACCAGCGAAGCCTCCCTGACAAGACGGCTGGCCGGCACGATCTTCATCATCCGCGTCATCTCGGCGGCGCTCGCCTACCTTTCGCAGATTCTGCTGGCGCGCTGGATGGTCGGCTCGGATTACGGCGTTTACGTCTATGTCTGGACCTGGGTGCTGCTGCTCGGCAGCATGATGGATTTCGGCATTTCGGCCTCGGCGCAAAAGATCATCCCGGAGTATCGCGCCAGCGGCGAGCACGCACTGCTGCGCGGCTTCCTGTCGGGCAGCCGCTGGATGACGTTCGTCGTCTCTTCCCTCGTCTCGCTGCTGCTGGCGGGCGTGGTGAAATCGCTGTCACCCTGGATCGAAGCGGGCGAGATCGTTCCGCTCTATATCGGCTGCCTGACGCTGCCGGCTTTCGTCGTCGCCAACACCCAGGACGGCATCGCGCGCTCGCACGACTGGATGCGGCTTGGGCTGATGCCGCAGTTCATCGTGCGCCAGTCGCTGATCATCGGCTTCACCGCCGGCGCCTTCGCTCTCGGTTTCCATCTCGGCGCCACCGCCGCGATGCTCGCAAGCGCGGCGGCGGTGTGGATCGCCATGATCGGACAGATGCTGGCGCTGAACAGAAGGCTCGCCGGCCATATCGAGGCGGGCCCCAAATCCTACGATTTCCGCGGCTGGCTGGCGATCTCGCTGCCGATCCTGCTGGTCGAGGGCTTTTATCTGCTCTTGTCCTACACCGACGTGCTGGTGCTGCAGCAGTTTCGCTCGTCCGAAGAGGTCGGCGTCTATTTCGCTGTCGTGAAGACGCTGGCGCTGGTATCCTTCATCCACTACGCGATGTCGGCGACCACGGCGCACCGGTTTTCCCAGTATCACGCGCTCGGCGACAAGCCACGGCTGTCGGCCTATGTCACGCACGCGATCAAATGGACGTTCTGGCCGTCGCTCGCCGCGACCGTGCTGCTGCTGGCGCTGGGCAAGCCGCTGTTGTGGCTGTTCGGTCCGAAATTCGTGGTCGGCTACGACATCATGTTCATTGCTGCGATCGGGCTCGTGGTGCGCTCGGCGATCGGCCCGGTCGAACGGCTGCTCAACATGCTCGGGCACCAGCATATCTGCGCGCTGGCCTATGCGCTTTCCTTCGTCATGAACGTAATTCTGTGCGTCGCGCTGGTGCCGCGGTTCGGCGGCCACGGCGCCGCCGCGGCGACCTCGGTCTCGCTCACCTTCGAGACCGTGCTGCTGTTCTGGATCGTCCGGCAGCGGCTCGGCCTGCACGTGCTGGCGTTCGGGAATAGCGCGACCCAGTCCGCAAACTCCTGAACGCGCCGTCAAAACCCCGCTTCCAAACCCAATTCGCGCACGTCTCTTGCCGCGGCGCATACCGGGACCGCGCACCGTTTCCACCGACGCGACGCTCCCCCCGACTTTGATTCACATCAAAGTGCTTTCGCCATTTCGCGTTCCAATGAGAATGCAGACTGTGTCGGAGACAATCATGGCGCAAACCACCATTGCCTACCTGGAACGACGATATTTGGCTCTCGAAAGCGAAATTGCCAATGCCTTGTGCCATAGCCCGCCGGACAATTCGGCGATTGCCGACCTCAAATACCGCAAGCTGATCGTCGCCGACGAGATTCAACATAATCGTCGCCTGGTCCAGCGCTTCGGCAGGCTCGTCGGCAGCGCCCGCTGAGTCCGGGCGCTTTCCGGCAACTGAGCCCCTACTCCGCGGTCCAACCGCCGTCGATCGAGAGGTTGGCACCGGTGATCTGGGCGGCGTCATCGCCGCACAGGAACAGTGCCAGCGCTGCGACCTGCTCGGAGGTAACGAACTCCTTGGTCGGCTGCGCTTCCAGCAGCACGTCGTGGATGACCTGCTCCTTGGTCAGATTGCGCGCCTTCATGGTCTCGGGAATCTGCTTCTCGACCAGAGGCGTCCAGACGTAGCCGGGCGAGATGCAGTTGCAGGTGATCTTGAAGGTCGCAACCTCCAGCGCCACGGTCTTGGTGAGGCCGGCGATACCATGCTTGGCGGAGACATAGGCCGACTTGAAGGGCGACGCCACCAGCGAATGGGCGGACGCGGTATTGATGATGCGGCCCCAGCCACGCTTCTTCATGCCGGGCACGGCGGCGCGGATGCCGTAAAATGCCGACGACAAATTGATCGCGATGATCGCCTCCCATTTCTCGGGCGGAAACTCCTCGATCGGCGAGACGAACTGGATGCCGGCATTGTTGACGAGAATGTCGAGCGAGCC
Organism: uncultured Alphaproteobacteria bacterium; assembly: GCA_963831585.1. Taxonomy (GTDB): domain Bacteria; phylum Pseudomonadota; class Alphaproteobacteria; order Rhizobiales; family Xanthobacteraceae; genus Bradyrhizobium. The sequence continues at coordinate 208,382 of CAWHRA010000017.1, forward strand.
GTAGGTCTTTTCGCCGAGCGCGATCATCTCGGCGATTTCGGCGGGCCTGGTCATGTCGGCGGGCGAGTGCACCGCCTTGACCTTGAAATCCTTCTCGATGCCGGAGCGTTCCTTCTCGATGTCGGCGGGCGCGCCCATGCCGTTGAGAACGATGTTGGCGCCGGCGCTTGCGAAGGCGCGTGCATACGCCAATCCGATGCCGCTGGTCGATCCCGTCACCACCGCGGTCTTGCCTGTCAATGTACCCATGTCATTTGCTCCTGTTGTCGTCGGGAATTCCGGTGCCGTCCCCGGTGAGATCGTAGGTGACCATGGTCTCGCCGGATTGCGGCTGATCGAGCCAGTCCTTGTGGCGCATGGAGAGGTGAACGTCGCGCTCGCCCGCGCTCCAGTGCTCGACCATGCCGACATGCGAAAAATCGTAATCCTTGGAGGAGGATTCGTAGTTCTTGCTGCGGTAGATCAGATGCACCACCGTGACTGTGTTCTCCCTGGAGGCCTTGCACAGGAACTCGACCGAGGGATCGTTCCTGAGGTATTCGGGCAGCTTTCCCAACAGGTCGCGCACCGCCTTGCGGGCGTTGTGGATCTGCCGGTTCTTGTCGGTGTTCATCCGGGTGCGGCTGGAGAAACGGATGTCCTTCTCGCGCTCCGCGGCCTCCAGCAGCGAGACCGGGAGCGGCCCGCGGGCGCTGAACAAATCGACCTGGAAGATCAGGAGGTCGTTGTCGATCTCCGCATCCAGCACGAAGTCGAGCGGCGTGTTGGTGGCGATGCCGCCGTCCCAGAAATGTTCGCCGTCGATTTCGACGGAAGGAAAGCCCGGCGGCAACGCGCCGGACGCCATGATGTGTTCGGGGCCGATCTTCCTGCCCTGCTTCCTGAACTCGAAATTGTCGAAATATTTGAAGTTGCCGGTTGTGACGCTCACGGCGCCGACGCTCAGCCGGGTTTCGAGCGCGTTGATGCGATCGAAATCGACCAGTCGCTCCAGCGTGGCGCGCAGCGGCGAGGTATCGTAATAGCTCTGCGCCTGCGGGCTGCCCTGCGGCCAGAGCGGGGCCGGCGGAATGCGCGGCCGAAAAAAACCGGGAACGCCGAAGGTCGCGATCAGGGCGGCGCTGGTCTCGTTGAATAGCGATCGGGCGCCGTCGCCCTTGGTAACGGGGTTCCAGGGCACCGGCGCCGACACCATGTTCCAGAATTCCTTGAGGCGCTCGACCCGCTGTTCGCGCGGGTTGCCGGCGATGATCGCGGCGTTGATGGCGCCGATCGAGATACCGGCGATCCAATCCGGCTCGAAATCGAAATGACACAGCGCCTGATAGGCGCCGGCCTGATAGGAGCCGAGCGCGCCGCCACCTTGCAGCACCAGCACGCGATGTGCCTTGGCTGGCGTCCTTGCCGACGCTGGGCCGGAATGATCGGTCATGGTTGGGTCAATCAGATATCGGAGTTGCGAAAGGCAACGTGGCGTCCCTTCGCGGCGGCGTCAATCTGCGAGACGCCGGGCGGCGATCACGCCGGGTTTATCGCGGGTCCGATGAGGCCAGGATAAGTGTCCAGAATACCTTGTATTTCGTATTCGGAGCATAGCTCGCCGCGATGCCTAATTTTGTGACACCGTTTTTCAGCATATTGGCCTGGTGCGGGGGCGAGTCGCGCCAGCCGGAAAATGCTTCGGCCAGCGTATGATAGCCCGCCGACACGTTCTCCACCGCCTGCGTCGCGGGGTACCCCGATGCGTTGAGACGATGCGCCAGCGGCGCCTTGACGTCGTGGTCGAGCTTGTTGCGACCGGCCATCGCCTGCGACTGCTGTTCCGCAAGCTTCATCAAATCGGGGTCGACCGCCACCGTGCCGAGCCCGTTGTTCTGCCGGTACTGCGAAATCATCGTGGCTGCGGCCTGGGAATCGAGCCTGGCGCCGGCATTGGCCATGTCGGCGTACATGGTCGGCTCCTCGATCGGCGCCTCCCCCGCGCAGCCGCCAAGCGCCAACAGCGCGGTAATGGCGATGATCGCCCGCATGATTCGAAGTTCCCCCAGAATGGTCTTGGGGGGTTGTTGCATACCAACCGTGGCTGAATGGTGAACGGCGGGCCGATTTCAGCCGCCATTCCGGGGCGAGCCTGGAACCCCGAATCCCGGGCTACCCGGCGCGAGATTCCGGGTCCGCGACGCACCTGGGAACGACGAGTTCGCTAGGAAGTCTTCACCGTGTGGATGCCGCATTCCGTCTTGGCCCGGCCGCGCCAACGGCCGGCGCGCGTGTCCTCGTCCGTCGAGGCCCGGCTGGTGCAGGGCATGCAGCCGACCGACAGATAACCGGACTTCACCAGCGGGTGCGGCGGCAGGTTCGCAAGCTTGTAGATGGCCTCGATCTCCTCGCGCGAAACGTTGGCGAAGGGATTGAATTTCAGCCTGGCACCATCCTGCTCGACGACGGCGATGTCGGCGCGCAGCCCGCCCTGAAACCGCTTGCGGCCGTTGATCCAGGCGCTGAACGGCTTCAGCGCGCGCGCCAGCGGCTCGACCTTGCGAATGCGGCAGCAGGCGTCGGGATCGGAGAACCACAATTCGCGGTCCGGATCTTCCCGGTTCAGCGTCTCCTCCAGCGGCTTGATGGAGCGAACATCGCGTAGGCCCAGCGCCGCGACCAGGGTGTCGCGATAGGCCAGCGTTTCCTCGAACAGCCATCCGGTGTCGAGAAAGACCACGGGGATCGCCGGATCGACGTCGGCCATCACCTTCAACAGCGCCGCCAATTCGGTGCCGAACGAAGAGACAAGCGCGAGATGCTCACGGCCGACGGTTCGCAGCGCGGCTGCGATCACTTCCGCCGGCGACGCGTTACGCAGCACACGGTCCAGTTCCTCCGCGGGTGGCAAGACGCCCGCGGTCCCCGGTGACGCCTGATGGACGAGAGCATTCATGGATTGGCGCTCTCCGAATGACGCAGCATCATCCGCCGGTGCAGCGCGGTCATGCGGCCGTCGCCGGTCGGCTGATAGAATACCGAGTAGCGCTTGACCGTATTGGCAAACGCTTCCGCGTCGGCCGGCTTCTTCACCTCGAACGCATCGAACCCAGCGCGTATCATGAACAGGAACTGGTCGCGCAGCACCTGGCCGGTGGCACGCAACTCGCCGCGAAATTTGTAACGTTCCCGCAGCAGCCGCGCCTGGCTGTAGGCGCGGCCGTCGCGGAAGGTCGGAAACACCAGCGCGACCACCGCAAGCCGGTCGAGATGGGCTACGAGATCGTCGAGGTCGCGGTTGTTCGGCCAGATTACGCCGGTTTTTCCGGCGCGGCGCGACAACGCCTCCGGATCGCCGAGAAACCGCGCCGATGAAACCAGGATCGCGCCGTCGCCGGGGATTTCGGCGTCGTCGGCGAGATGGACGAACGCGTCGCCGGTTATCTTTCCGTCCTTAACGAGCGGCATAAACCCGCTCCCTGAAAGGTTCGACGCCGAGCCGCGTCACCGTGTCGACGAACAGCTCGTCGGGACGGGCGCGCAACGCGAGATAGGCCTCGACGATGTCCTCGACCACGTCGGCGACGTCGCCATAGGGCACCGCCGGTCCGATCAAGGCGCCGAGTTCGGCGTTCTCGTCGGCGCGGCCGCCGATCGTGATCTGATAGAACTCCTCGCCGTTCTTCTCGACGCCGAGAATGCCGATATGGCCGACGTGATGGTGGCCACAGGCGTTGATGCAGCCGGAGATATTGATGTGCAGCCGCCCGATCAGATCGGCGGTGTCGTGATTGGCGAAGCGCCGCGTCAGTTCCTGCGCGATCGGGATCGAGCGCGCGTTCGCAAGCGAGCAATAATCGAGCCCGGGGCAGGCGATGATGTCTGAGACCAGATTGACGTTCGGCGTGGCGAGCCCGATCCTGTCGAGCGCCTGCCACAGCGCCGGCAGGTCGCGTTTGGCGACGTGGGGCAGCGCGAGGTTCTGCTCGTGGCCGACGCGAATTTCGCCGAACGAATATTTGTCGGCGAGATCGGCGAGTGCGTCCATCTGGTCGGCGGTGGCATCGCCCGGAGGGCCGCCCACCGGCTTCAGCGACAGCGTCACGATCGCATAGCCCTGCACCTTGTGCGTAAACACCGAATTCTTGCGCCAGCGCTCGAACAGCGGATCGTGCGCCGCCTGCTTCAGTTCCTCCGGCACGTGCGGCAGCTTTTCGTACCCCGGATAGCTGAAGCGCGAGCGGATGTCCTCGATCATGGCGTCGTCCAGCGTCAGCGCGGTATCGCTGTCACGCATCTGCTGCCACTCGTCCTCGACCTCCTTAGCAAATTTCTCGATGCCGAGCTCATGGACCAGGATCTTGATCCGCGCCTTGTAGATGTTGTCGCGCCGGCCATACTGATTGTAGACGCGCAGGATCGCCTCGACATAGCTCAAGAGATCGCGGCCGTGCACGAACGGCTTTATGGACTTGGCGATGAAGGGGGTGCGGCCGAGCCCGCCGCCGACCAGCACCTCGAATCCGGTTTCGCCTTTGGCGTTCCGGTGCAGCCGCAGACCGATATCGTGGATCTTGATCGCGGCGCGATCGTGCGGGGAAGCGGTAATCGCGAACTTGAACTTGCGCGGCAGGAAGGAGAATTCCGGATGCAGCGTGGTGTATTGCCGCAGCAGTTCGGACCAGATCCGCGGGTCCTCGATCTCGCCCGGCGCCACGCCGGCCCATTGATCGGAGGTGACGTTGCGGGTGTTGTTGCCCGAGGTCTGCATGGCGTGGATGCCGACCTCGGCGAGATCGCCAAGCGCATCCGGCAATTCGGCGAGCTTGATCCAGTTGAACTGGATGTTTTGCCGCGTGGTGAAATGGCCGTAGCTGCGGTCGTAGCGCCGCGCGACGTGCGCGAGCCGCCGCAACTGCTCCGACGACAGTGTGCCGTAGGGGATCGCGACCCTGAACATGTAGGCGTGCAGCTGCAGATAGACGCCGTTCTGCAGCCGCAGCATCTTGAATTCGTCCTCGGTGAGTTCGCCGGACAGCCGGCGCTTCACCTGGTCGCGGAATTCCTCCACACGTTCGTTGATCAGCGTGCGGTCGAGTTCGTCATAAGCGTACATGGAATTGGCCTTATGCCGGAACCGGCAAATTGATGGTGACACCCTGCAGCCGGATATGTTCGCGCAGATTGCCGGGCTTGATCCTGCCGCTTTCCTTGATCTCGACGGGCGCGATATAGGCGCCGACCGCGCCGACATCGTCAGCGACGGATTCCGCGAGCAGCGCGCGGGCTTCGTCGGAGGTGCGGACGATCGCGGCGTCCGACAGCCTGGCCGACCAGTCATGCCGGGCGGTGCGCCAGATCACGACGCCGTCCCAGGTGCGGTTGGCCGTGACCACCGACGGGCCGGAGATTTTGATTTTCTTCTGTTCGAGAGGAGAGGTCATTCTGCAGCGTCCAATAGTTCGGAGATGACTTGATGGAGGTTGGAATGGCGCCATGGCGCGGAATGCGCGACCACATCGCCGATGATGAGAATGGCGGGACCGCCGTCGATCTGTTCGATCAGGTCGGGCAATCGATCGAGCGTGCCGACCGCGGCTTGCGCGTCCGGCCGCGTCACCCGCGCGAACACGCCGACCGGGGTTTGCGGCGAGCGGCCCGCGGCCAACAGGCCGGCCCGGACCGATGGCGCCGCGGTCATGCCCATGTAGACGACGACCGTCATCTTCGTATCGGTCAGCCTCGACCAGTCGACGGTTTCGGCGTCTTTCGCCTTGTGCGCGGTGAGGAAGGTGATGCGTAGCGCCTCGTGGCGGAAGGTCAGCGGCACCTCGAATTGCGCCGCCGCGCCCAGCCCGGCGGTAATGCCGGGAATGATCGAATAGGCGACACCGGCCTCGCGCAGGGCTTCGATTTCCTCGCCGCCGCGGCCGAACACGAAGGAATCGCCGCCCTTCAGCCGCACCGCGCGCTGGCCGGATTTCGCCGCCGCGATCATCAGCCGGTTGATGGCGTCCTGGCCGATGCCCGGCTTGCCGACCCGGCGGCCGACGGCTACGCGCGACGCATCGCGGCGGGCGCGGTCGAGCACTTCGGGCGAGACCAGTTCATCGTAGAAAACCACGTCGGCGTCCTGCAGCGCGCGCAGCGCCTTGACGGTGAGCAGATCGGGATCGCCAGGACCGGCGCCGACCAGCGTCACCCTGCCCTCGGCCTTGCCATCGTGTCGCGCGCCGGCGAAGGCGCTCGGATCGGCGATATCCTGCAACGCCGCTTCGGCTTCATCTGCCCGTCCGGCAAGAACCAGCGCGCCGATGGGGCCGTCGACCACGCGCTCCCAGAAACGGCGGCGCAGCGGAAATTCGGCAATGCGGCCGTGGATCGTCTTGCGCCAGCGGCCGATGAAGGAGGCGAGATCGCCGATACGCGCCGGCAGCGCCGCCTCGATGCGCTCGCGCACGCGGCGCGCCACCACCGGGGACGTTCCGCCGGTGCCGACCGCGACCACGACATCACCGCGATCGACGATGGCGGGAAAGATGAAGGTCGAATGCGCCAAGTCGTCCATGACGTTTACGGGAAGGCCGACCGCTTTGGCCCGTGCCGACATCAAAGGCCCGAGATCCCCCGCGCCCGCACACAGGATCGCGATAACGCCGGTGAGATCGGCGGCAAGCGGATCGCCTTTTGCAATTTCGATCCGCGCCGCGTCGGCAGCCGCAACACCGCTCGGACCATGATGGCTGTCGGTCGGGTACCAGCGTACGCGCGCACCCGCGGCGGCCAGCAGGCGCAGCTTCGCCTGCGCCAGATCGCCCGCGCCGACGAGCAGTACTGGACCGGCTTGCAGATCGAGAAATACCGGCAGGAATCGCATTCGACACTCGCTGCCCCGACTTCCGGGGTTGACTAGAATTATTTTCTATATATGTCTCGTTCAACCCTCGCAAAGGGAAAATTATTTCTTTCCTGTTGCGATGCAACTATAGAATTTTCGCCTCCAGCGGCCAAGGTCCAGAGATGCATCTTCTCAACAACGACTCCGTCAAAAACCCGTTGCCTTGGTCGGATAGGCCTGAGGGCTCTCCCGTCCAGCAAATTTCGACCAATGGACACTCGCTCGAACCCACCATGGATCACCTCGACGCGCTCGAAGCGCAGAGCATCTATATTTTCCGCGAGGCGTTCGCGCGGCTGAAGAAGCTCGCGCTGCTGTGGTCGCTGGGCAAGGACTCCAACGTGATGATCTGGCTGGCGCGCAAGGCCTTCTTCGGCCGCGTCCCCTTCCCCGCGCTTCACGTCGACACCGGCAAGAAATTTCCGGAGATGTATGCGTTCCGCGATCGCTATGGCGAGGAGTGGGAGCTCGATCTCAGGATCGAGCCGTGTCCGCCGCTCGAGACCATCGACCCGACCCTGCCGCCGGCCGCGCGATCGGCAGCGCGCAAAACCGATGGATTGAAGCTCGCACTCGCCAAATACGGCTTTGACGGATTGATCGCCGGCATCCGCCGCGACGAAGAGGCGACCCGCGCCAAGGAGCGGGTGTTCTCGCCGCGCGGCACCGAAGGCGGGTGGGACGTGCGCGATCAGCCGCCGGAATTCTGGGACCAGTTCAACGCCTCGCCGCCGCCGGGCGCGCATTTGCGCATCCATCCGATCCTGCATTGGACCGAGGCCGACATCTGGGCCTACACCAAGCGCGAAAACATCCCGATCATCCCGCTGTATCTGGCCAAAGACGGCAAACGCTATCGCTCGCTGGGCGATCAGGACATCACCAATCCCGTCGCCTCGAATGCCGCAAGCATCGAGGAAATCCTGATCGAGCTCGACAGCACCAGGGTGCCGGAGCGCGCGGGCCGCGCACTCGACCACGAGACCGAGGACGCTTTCGAACGGCTGCGCGTCGCCGGCTATCTCTGAACCGACATTGAGTTGAGCGATCCGATGAACATGATCATCCCCGCAAGCGTATCGGCGACACCCAACGGCACCACGCGGCCGCAGGTCCGCATCGTCATCGTCGGCCATGTCGACCACGGCAAGTCAACGCTGGTCGGGCGTCTCCTGCACGAGACCGGCAGCCTGCCCGAAGGCAAGCTCGAAATGCTCAAGGCGGTCAGCGCCCGGCGCGGCATGCCGTTCGAATGGTCGTTCCTGCTCGATGCGCTGCAGACCGAGCGCGACCAGGGCATCACCATCGACACCACGCAAATCCGCTTCCGCACTGGATCGCGCGACATCGTGCTGATCGACGCGCCCGGCCATGCCGAATTCCTGCGCAACATGATCACCGGCGCCTCGCAGGCGGACGGCGCGGTGCTGATCGTCGACGCGCTGGAAGGCGTGCGGGACCAGACCCGGCGCCACGGCTATCTGCTGCACCTGCTCGGCGTCAAACAGGTCGCGGTCGTCGTCAACAAGATGGACCGGGTCGATTTCAGCGCGGCACGATTCAAGGAGATCAGCGACGAGATTTCCGCCCATCTCATTGGTCTCGGCGTCACGCCCACCGCGGTGATCCCGATCTCCGCGCGCGACGGCGACGGTGTCGCCGAGCGCACGCCGCGGATCGGCTGGTACAAGGGTCCGACCGTGGTCGAGGCGCTGGATGCGCTGGAGCCCGCGCGCCCGCTGGAGCAGCTCGCGCTGCGGCTGCCGGTGCAGGCAATCTACAAGTTCGACGACCGCCGCATCGTCGCGGGCCGCATCGAATCCGGCCGGCTTGGCGCCGGCGACGAGATCGTGATCATGCCCGCCGGCAAGATCGCAAAAATCAGGAGCGTCGAGGGCTGGCCGGTGACGCCGGTCAAGGGCGCGCAGACCGCCGGACGATCGGTCGGCATCACGCTTGACCGCGAGCTGTTCGTCGAACGCGGCGACGTGATCGCCCATGTTGGCTCGAGTCCGCGTGACACGCGACGGGTTCGCGCGCGCATCTTCTGGCTGCACGACCAGCCGCTGGCGACGGGCGCCTCGATCCTCGTCCGGCTCGGCACCCGCGAGAGCCGCGCCACCGTGGTCGCTATCGAGAAGGCGGTCGATCCCGGCGAGTTGTCGAGCATCGAAAACAAATCGATCGCGCGCAATCATGTCGGCGAGATCGATATTTCGCTGGCGCAGCCGATCGCCGCCGATCCCTATACCGACAATCCGCGCACAGGAAGACTGGTGATCGAGGTCAACGGCCGCATTGCCGGCGGCGGGCTGGTGCTGTCGGTCGACGCCGGACAGCGCGCCATTCCGGTCGACATCGTGCCGGTGGAATCCGCGTTGCGTCCCGACGAGCGTTCGGCGCGCTACCGCCACGGCGGCGCGGTGGTCTGGCTGACCGGCCTGCCGGGCTCGGGAAAATCGACCCTGGCGCGCGCGCTGGAACGCCGGCTGTTCGGCAATGGCGGTTCGCCGGTGCTGCTCGACGGCGATACCTTGCGCGCCGGCCTCAACGCCGATCTCGGCTTCTCCGCTGCCGATCGCAGCGAGAACATCCGGCGGCTTGCCGAGGTCGCCGCCCACCTCGCCCGCAACGGGCACATAGCCATCGTTGCCGCGGTTTCGCCGTCACGCGAGGACCGTGCCGCCGCGCGGCGCATCGCCGATACACTGTTCCGCGAAGTCTATGTCGCGACCCCGGCCAAGATCTGCGAGCGCCGTGATCCCAAAGGGCACTACGCCAAGGCGCGCGCCGGCGCCTTGCACGCGTTCACCGGCATCGGCAATGATTACCAGCCGCCGGCATCGTGCGAATTGACGCTCGACACCTCGGCGGGCACGGTCGCGGAAGGGGCCGACGAGATCGAGCGGATGCTGGCGAAATCGGGCATTTTGTTCGACGAACTCACCGACCTCGCCGCCAATATCTGACCGTTCCCGGCCGCCCTTCGAATGGGCAAAACAGCGCAGCCAAGGGTCTTCTCATCGGCCCGGCTTTGGGGCTAAAAGGGCCCCGAACAAGGCCCTTTCGGGGGCCCTTTTGTCGTTTATCCCCCTGAAAACCGCTGATTTCGGCGGTTTCTCGTGAGAAAAATCCCATCATGAATCGTATCGATGCCCACGGATTGAAGATCGCCCCCGTTCTGTTCGATTTCATCGCCAGGGAAGCCACCCCAAAAACCGGAATTTCCCCCGATGCCTTCTGGGCCGGGCTTGCCGCCATACTGCGCGATCTGGCTCCCAGGAAC
>CAWHRA010000018.1:0-530979 GCA_963831585.1 uncultured Alphaproteobacteria bacterium
TGGGAAGACTTGAACTTCCGACCTCACGCTTATCAAGCGCGCGCTCTAACCAACTGAGCTACAAGCCCCTAACGACTAGGAGCCCGCTCGCGAGCACCAGCCGGACGGCCGGATGCATCGCACAAGCGCAGCCCCTGGCGCGTGTTCGTCCGCGAAGAAAGAGAAACGAAGACGGCGAAATCCCGCCAATGGAGCTCAACAATCCTGAAACTGTTGGCCCCTGATGTTTCTAAAACGATCCGATAGATGAGCGTGAGCTCTTCTGAAGGACCATCCTTAGAAAGGAGGTGATCCAGCCGCAGGTTCCCCTACGGCTACCTTGTTACGACTTCACCCCAGTCGCTGACCCTACCGTGGCCGGCTGCCCCCTTGCGGTTAGCGCACCGTCTTCAGGTAAAACCAACTCCCATGGTGTGACGGGCGGTGTGTACAAGGCCCGGGAACGTATTCACCGTGGCGTGCTGATCCACGATTACTAGCGATTCCAACTTCATGGGCTCGAGTTGCAGAGCCCAATCCGAACTGAGACGGCTTTTTGAGATTTGCGAAGGGTTGCCCCTTAGCGTCCCATTGTCACCGCCATTGTAGCACGTGTGTAGCCCAGCCCGTAAGGGCCATGAGGACTTGACGTCATCCCCACCTTCCTCGCGGCTTATCACCGGCAGTCTCCTTAGAGTGCTCAACTAAATGGTAGCAACTAAGGACGGGGGTTGCGCTCGTTGCGGGACTTAACCCAACATCTCACGACACGAGCTGACGACAGCCATGCAGCACCTGTCTCCGGTCCAGCCGAACTGAAGGATTCCGTCTCTGGAATCCGCGACCGGGATGTCAAGGGCTGGTAAGGTTCTGCGCGTTGCGTCGAATTAAACCACATGCTCCACCGCTTGTGCGGGCCCCCGTCAATTCCTTTGAGTTTTAATCTTGCGACCGTACTCCCCAGGCGGAATGCTTAAAGCGTTAGCTGCGCCACTAGTGAGTAAACCCACTAACGGCTGGCATTCATCGTTTACGGCGTGGACTACCAGGGTATCTAATCCTGTTTGCTCCCCACGCTTTCGTGCCTCAGCGTCAGTATCGGGCCAGTGAGCCGCCTTCGCCACTGGTGTTCTTGCGAATATCTACGAATTTCACCTCTACACTCGCAGTTCCACTCACCTCTCCCGAACTCAAGATCCTCAGTATCAAAGGCAGTTCTGGAGTTGAGCTCCAGGATTTCACCCCTGACTTAAAGACCCGCCTACGCACCCTTTACGCCCAGTGATTCCGAGCAACGCTAGCCCCCTTCGTATTACCGCGGCTGCTGGCACGAAGTTAGCCGGGGCTTATTCTTGCGGTACCGTCATTATCTTCCCGCACAAAAGAGCTTTACAACCCTAGGGCCTTCATCACTCACGCGGCATGGCTGGATCAGGCTTGCGCCCATTGTCCAATATTCCCCACTGCTGCCTCCCGTAGGAGTTTGGGCCGTGTCTCAGTCCCAATGTGGCTGATCATCCTCTCAGACCAGCTACTGATCGTCGCCTTGGTGAGCCGTTACCTCACCAACTAGCTAATCAGACGCGGGCCAATCTTTCGGCGATAAATCTTTCCCCGTAAGGGCTTATCCGGTATTAGCACAAGTTTCCCTGTGTTGTTCCGAACCAAAAGGTATGTTCCCACGCGTTACTCACCCGTCTGCCGCTGACGTATTGCTACGCCCGCTCGACTTGCATGTGTTAAGCCTGCCGCCAGCGTTCGCTCTGAGCCAGGATCAAACTCTCAAGTTGGACTTGAAACTTCAAACCGGCTGATCACAACGTTTGACGAGGTCCCACCATATTTATCGCCTGCAATTCACATCGCGGACGACGTGACCTCAATTAAGAGATCATGGTGTAACCTATGTAAACGTGTACCGCCGAAGTCTTTCGTCCAGCCTCGAAAGATGAAAACCGAAGTTTTCAAGTATTCGAGACTCGCAAGGACTCCGCCGTCCACGTTTCTCTTTCTTCATCTTCACTTGTCAAACAGCCCGGGGTCCGAAGACCCCTCTCCCATTGTCGGGAGCATCCTTGGCCGCCCCCTCGGGGGAAGCCCTGGCAGCTCTCATTCGACGGCAAATGACAACCGATTGGTATCGGCTGTTGATTCACTCATCTCAATGAGGAGCTTCACGGGCACGAAAACATGCCTTGGCCAAGAGCCAAGACAGTGCCGCGCTCAGTGGTCGGTTTATAAGCCCGCCCGATCGGCCTTGTCAACGGTTGTTGTCAACAAATCGTCGCATCATCGCAGAGAATCTTGGACCCCAAAGAAGTCCCTGTTTTTAGGGACTTTGCGCCGTACTTGAGCCACAATCCTGCGACGTTCTGGCGCTACGTATACATTGAATCGCCGGGTGCCAGTGGGGGCTGCCGGCGTTTCTCTACCAGGGGATCGGCGATACCAATGGAACCCGTCGCCTTTTCCTTGCGGCCTGGAAACATCGAGAGATCTTAAAGACCATTGTTGTTCGTGATCCCGGCCTCGCTTTGGCCATTGATTGCCGAACATCTATGCGGCGCGCCGTGATTCCGGGTTCCTCTTTCGGAGGGCGAATGCGGATCGGAACCGGGCAAAGATCTCGTCGAATGTGGATGGAATTTGGGGGGACGGCGGGTTGAGCCACAGGACGTCACGCGGGGGCGGCTACACGCGCGAGACCGGGATCATTGATCTCGGTCACGAGCCGCCGCTTTCCGTTGACGGTTCCGAAGCCGCGGTGATCGATCGCCGCCGTGTCTCGGTGCAATGGTTTAGCGGCACCATCCTCACCGGCCTGTGCGGCGCAGCCCTTATCGGCGGCGCCGTTTTTGCTTCCCTCGACGGCGAAATGACCTTTGCCAAGATGCCGGAACGGGTCGAGGGCGCGCTGCGCGGCGCGTTCGGCGCCAATGACAAGACGGCCAGCCTGCACAAGAGCGATCGTCTGCCGCCGCCCGGAGAATCGACCGCGGCGCGCAGCGTGGTGCGGGTCTCCACGGTTGCCCGCGTCGGCAACCGCGACGTCATGCGGGTGCGGCCCTATGTCCGCATCTCCGGCAATCTGTCGATGACGACCAGCGACCTCAGCTCCAAGATCCCGCCGTTCAACGCCCAGCGCATGCTGAGCGACGTCGGCGGCCCGACGCCGGCGGCCTCCGACGAAGCCAATACCGCCGATGCGGCGGACGCGGCCGAGCCCGATGCCGAGGTGTCCTTCGTCACGAAGGACCTGGCGCCGGTTCTACCGAAGGCGAAGATCACCGCAGTGGTCGCCCTCGAGGATATTCTGATGCGGGTGCGCGATGCCTCGAACTGGCGCGGCAGCAGCGGCGTGCGTTACGCCTCGCTCGCCAATGCCGCCGCCGACGTCAGCGGCGCCCAGTCGGACATGAAACTGGCCTACGCCACCGAGGGCACCGTCGCCGATCCCTATGCGGGCTTTGAAACCCGCGTGGTTCCGGAAAACGTCACGCTGCTGCCGAAGACCAAGGATCAGATCACTGGCGGCAATCCAACCGGCGAACGGATCCATGTCGTCAAGAAAGGCGACAGCGTTACCTCGATCCTGCGTGACCAGGGCGCGACACCCGAAGAGGCCAAAGCCATCGCAGCCACCCTCGGCCCCCGCGGCCGCGACGGCGGACTGAAGGAAGGCCAGAAGCTGCGTATCCTGATGGCGCCCGCAGGTCCCGGCCAGCGGCTGCAGCCCTGCCGGGTGATCGTCGCCAACGATTCCAACATCGAAGCCGTCGCCGCGCTGTCGGACCTCGGCAAATATGTCGCCGTCGACGTGCAGAGCATGAACACCGTCGCCGAGGCCCCCGACACCGGCGACGACGATGATGATGACGGCAGCGGGGTACGGCTCTATCAGAGCATCTACGAGACGGCGCTGCGCAACAAGGTGCCGCCGAACGTCATCGAGGACATGGTCCGTATCTATTCCTACGACGTCGACTTCCAGCGCAAGGTGCAGCCGGGCAACTCCTTCGACGTGTTCTACGCCGGCGAGGACGAAGGCACCAACGCCAGCGAAAAGAACGAGGTGCTGTTCGCCTCCCTCACCGTCGGCGGCGAAACCAAGAAATACTACCGGTTCCAGACCCCCGACGACGCGGTGGTCGATTACTATGACGAGAGCGGCAAGAGCGCGAAGAAGTTCCTGGTGCGCAAGCCGGTCAGCACTGCAATCATGCGATCGGGCTTCGGCGCGCGGCGCCATCCGATCCTCGGCTTCGTCAAGATGCATACCGGCGTCGACTGGGCAGCGCCCTATGGCACGCCGATCTTCGCCTCCGGCAACGGCGTCGTCGAGAAAGCTGAACGCGAAGGCGGCTACGGCAATTACGTCCGGCTGAAGCACGCCAACGGCTACGAGACCGCCTACGGCCACATGTCGGCCTTCGCCAAGGGCATGGCGCCCGGCAAGCGGGTCCGTCAGGGTCAGGTGATCGGTTTCGTCGGATCAACGGGCATGTCGACCGGCGCCCATGTCCATTACGAAATCCTGGTCAATGGCCGCTTCGTCGATCCGATGCGCATCAAGCTGCCGCGCGGCCGCTCGCTCGACGGGCCGCTGCTCGCAGGCTTCGAGAAAGAACGCGATCGTCTCGACGGCATGATGAACAACCGCGGCACCGCGCGGCTATCGGACGCCACCGGCTCAACCGGCGCGCGGCAAATCAGCAACCGCTGAGATCCCTGCAAAATCAGAGATAGACGGTTTGATCGGGCGGTACGCGGAACCCGGACCGTGGCCGATCGGTTGACTATGGTTCGCGCGCCATCGAGGGGCGCGGCTGGCTCAGGGGTGAAAAGCGATGACGCGGCTTACTCGTGACGAAATTATCAAGGCAGTCGGCCAGGTCGACGACGTGACCATCGCCGAAATGATCGGAACCGGCGCCACGGCGGAGGAACTGACGGAAGCTCAGGCGTGGGCGCTCAATGACGACCCGCTGCTGAATGCAGGCAAAAAACTGCCAACGGGGCGGGTCCGCGGCTTGATCGATATCCTCGCCGAACTCGAGCCGGATCAAGAGGATGGCGAGGAAGCGGGACCGCTCTTCGCGAGCGAAGGCTGAGGTGCCCCAGACCCGTTGGCGGGTCCGGGGCACGTTTCAACTCAGTTCAGCTTGCGCTTCGGCGTCGGCGCTTCGAACTGCGCGATCTCGGCGGTCTGCGGCGCCTTGCCGTTGAAGGTCAGCACGTTGCCCTTCACCGCAATCTTGACGTGATCGCCGTCCTTGACGTCGCCGGCGAGGATCATTTCCGCCAGCGGATCCTGCAGACTGCGCTGGATCACCCGCTTGAGCGGCCTTGCACCATAGGCCGGATCCCAGCCCTTGGCGGCGAGCCAGTCGCGCGCCGCGGCATCGAGCGTGAGCGTGATCTTGCGCTCTTCCAGCAGCTTCTGCAGCCGGCCGAACTGGATCTCGACGATCCGGCCCATCTCGCTCTTCTGCAGGCGATGGAACAGGATGATCTCGTCGACACGGTTGAGGAATTCGGGGCGGAAGTGCGCGCGCACCATGCCCATCACCTGCTCGCGCACCGCCGAGGTATCCTCGCCTTCGGGCTGGTTGACCAGGAATTCGGAGCCGAGATTCGACGTCATGATGATCAGCGTGTTGCGGAAGTCCACGGTGCGGCCCTGACCGTCGGTCAGGCGGCCGTCATCGAGCACCTGCAGCAGCACGTTGAAGACATCGGGATGCGCCTTCTCGATCTCGTCGAACAGCACGACCTGATAGGGCCTGCGGCGCACGGCTTCCGTCAGCGCGCCGCCTTCGTCATAGCCGACATAGCCCGGAGGCGCGCCGATCAGCCGCGACACCGAATGCTTCTCCATGAACTCCGACATGTCGAGGCGGACCATCGCGGTCTCGTCGTTGAACAGATATTCGGCGAGCGCCTTGGTCAGTTCGGTCTTGCCGACGCCGGTGGGGCCCAGGAACATGAACGAGCCCATCGGGCGGTTCGGATCCTGCAGGCCCGCGCGCGAACGGCGCACTGCGGTTGCGACCGCGCGCACCGCTTCGGCCTGGCCGACGACGCGCCGGCCGAGGCTCTCCTCCATCTTCAGGAGCTTGTCCTTTTCGCCCTCCAGCATCTTGTCGACGGGCACGCCGGTCCAGCGCGACACCACCTGCGCGATGTGATTGGCGGTGACCGCCTCTTCCATCATCTCGCCGGAGTTTTCCTTGGCCTCGATGTCGGCAAGCCGCTTCTCGAGTTCCGGGATCCGGCCGTAAGCCAGTTCGCCGGCGCGCTGGTATTCGCCACGCCGCTGCGCGTTGGCGAGTTCGATGCGAAGCGCGTCGAGTTCGCTCTTCAGCTTTTGCGCGTTCGACAGCTTGTTCTTCTCCGCGCTCCAGCGCGAGGTCAGATCGGCTGACTTTTTCTCGAGTTCGGCGAGTTCGTTCTCCAGCACCTGCAGGCGGCTCTTCGAGCCGGCGTCACTTTCCTTCTTCAGCGCTTCCTGCTCGATCTTGAGCCGGATGATTTCCCGGTCCATCGAATCCAGCTCTTCCGGCTTGGAATCTACCTGCATCTTCAGCCGCGCCGCGGCTTCGTCCATCAGGTCGATCGCCTTGTCCGGCAGGAAGCGGTCGGTGATGTAGCGGTTCGACAGCGTGGTCGCAGCGACCAGCGCGGAATCGGTAATGCGCACGCCGTGGTGCTGTTCGTACTTGTCCTTCAGGCCGCGCAGGATCGAGATAGTGTCCTCGACCGTCGGCTCGGAGACGAAGATCGGCTGGAACCGGCGCGCCAGGGCAGCGTCCTTTTCGACGTGCTTGCGATATTCGTCCAGCGTGGTCGCGCCGATGCAGTGCAGTTCGCCGCGCGCCAGCGCGGGCTTCAGCAGATTGGACGCATCCATCGCTCCGTCGGCCTTGCCGGCGCCGATCAGCGTGTGCATCTCATCGATGAACAGGATGATGGAGCCCTCGGCCGAGGTTACTTCCTGCAGCACGGCTTTCAGCCGCTCCTCGAACTCGCCGCGGTACTTTGCGCCCGCGATCAGCGCGCCCATGTCGAGCGACAGCAGTTTCTTGTCCTTCAGACTCTCCGGCACGTCGCCATTGAGAATCCGCAAGGCGAGGCCCTCGACGATCGCGGTCTTGCCGACGCCGGGCTCGCCGATCAGGACGGGATTGTTCTTGGTGCGGCGGGAGAGCACTTGGATCGTGCGGCGGATTTCCTCGTCGCGCCCGATCACCGGATCGAGCTTGCCGTCGCGCGCCGCCTGGGTCAGGTCGCGCGCGTATTTCTTCAGCGCGTCATAGGCGTTTTCGGCCGTCGCTGAGTCGGCGGTACGGCCCTTGCGCAGGGCCTCGATCGCCGCGTTCAAGTTCTGCGGCGTGACGCCGCCCTTTCGCAGGATGCTGCCGGCCTCGCTGTCCTTGTCCAGCGTCAGGCCGAGCAACAGCCGTTCGACCGTGACAAAACTGTCGCCGGCCTTCTCGGCGGCTTTTTCAGCGGCATCGAACGCGCGTGCCAGTTCCGGCGCGAGATAAACCTGTCCGGCGCCGCTTCCGGAAACCTTCGGCAGCTTGTTGAGCGCGTCTTCGGTGGCCTTCAGGATCGCGCGGGAATTGCCGCCGGAGCGGTCGATCAGGCCGCCGGCGAGACCCTCGCTGTCGTCCAGCAGCACTTTCAGCATCTGCAGCGACGAAAACTGCTGGTGGCCTTCGCGCATCGCCAGTGATTGCGCCGATTGGATAAAACCGCGCGCGCGCTCGGTGTATTTTTCAATATTCATCGTATGTCCCTCAGCCTGCCGCTCCGCCCCTAAGGCACGGAAACAGCATCTTCATTGGGTTTCCACGCGCCGCATTGACATTCCTCAACCGGCCGCGGTCGTCGCCGACGCTCGCGCCGGCTTAGGGCAAATGTGGGAAGGGGTTTGTCGAAACGGAAGAGGCGAATTCACAAATTCGTGTGCGGTGGCGCACGGCCGGGGAATCTCCTAAGAAGCCGGATGTCCTCTATCCCGCCCGCGCAGATCGAAAGCCTTTATCGTTACCCCGTCAAAGGCCTCTCCCCGGAGCCGCTGCCCTCCGTCACGCTGGAAGTCGGCCAGACCTTGCCGGCCGACCGCCGCTACGCCATCGAAAACGGCCCGAGCGGCTTCGATCCCGCCCAGCCCGGCTGGCTCCACAAGTCGTTTTACCTGATGCTGATGCGCAATGAGCGGCTGGCGGGATTGCGGACGCATTATGAGGATGAAAGCCATATCCTGACCATTCGCCGAAACGGCGAAGTGGCCGCGCGCGGAAACCTCGACACAGCGGAGGGCCGAGCGGCCATTGAAGCGTTCTTCGCGGCGAATTTTGCCGGCGAACTCAAGGGACCCCCAAGAATCCTGTCGGGCGGCGGCCATAGCTTTTCGGACGTCGCCAGGAAGGTTGTCTCGATCATCAATCTCGGCAGCATCAGAGCCATCGAGAACATGGTCGGCGCGCCCGTGCATCCCCTGCGCTTCCGCGCCAATCTCTATGCCAGCGGCTGGCCGGCCTGGCGGGAGCTCGAACTCGTCGGCCAAACCCTGGCTATCGGCACCGCCCGCCTGAAAGTCGTGAAGCGGATCACCCGTTGCGCCGCCGTCAACGTTGACCCCGAGACCGCGGCGCGCGACCTCGACATCCCGCCCACCTTGATGCGCCGGCTCGGCCATAACGAGTGCGGGATCTACGCCGAGGTGATTGCCGACGGCGCGATTGCCGTCGACGATGCGATCGCAATCGAACAGCCGGCGCTCCTGTGGGATGGGCACAAGCCTTGCGGCCGTGCCCACCTCCAAGAGGCTTCAGTTCGTCGGCATGACGTAGGCATAGATCCGGCCGCGCGAGACCGGTGCTTCGCGGACACGGTTGCCGTTATTGCCGGAGATCATGATCGGGTTGCCCTGCGCGTCGATGCCGCTGATGATCCCGACATGACCGCCGCCGCGCCGGCTCATCACCGCGATGGCGCCGATCTGCGGCCCGGAGACACGCTGGCCATAGCTTGCGAACGAACGCGCCATGTCCGAGCCGGTGCCGCGATAGCCTTCGCGCTGCAGGACCATGTTCATGAACCGCGCGCACCACAGGCTGCTGCGGCTCGTGGGGTTGCCACCGATATAGCGGCGCGCTTCGGCGACGAGGCTGGATGAACCGAATCCGCCTGAGGTGGCCGGGCCGCCGGAAAAGGCAGCGGTCGCAAGGCTGGCATTGGTATTGGCAAAGCCGCGCGCCTGAATCTGCGCCACGCCGGCATCCCAGCGCGATCCGCGCGCGAGGTGGCGATACTGACGGTGGTGACGATAGGCGTAGTGCCGTCCGGTGTGACGGTGAGCATAGTGGGCATGGGTGTGCCGCCATGCGCCGTGGTGAGACCTTGCAGAAGCCGGGGAGACCGGGCCGACGATAGCGGCCGAACCCAATGCCAGCGCAACAAGATGGGGAGAGACCCTTTGAAGCGACCGGCAGAACGCAACCAACTGAACCATTCTCTATCCTCTGTGACACACCCCCGTTCCCATCGGCCATGACCGCCTCCGCCCCAAGGCGCGCCAGCAGCCGACATCCGGGCTTCCTATGCGAGTCCTGCTGTGGCAGGAGCAAGACGCGATGCGGCAGCGCAAGAACTGTTTCGGGGTAATTCCACGATGATTCCTTGACGAGGGAACCGGCTTCCCGCCTCATTGAGGCCGCGAGCATTAATTGCGAACAACGCTTCGGCCCAACGAGGCCCAACGAGAGGAATTTTCAAAATGCCCCACGCCGTCACCAGCGACAATGTCCAGCTTTATTTCGAAGAGGCTGGTCAGGGAACGCCGATCATCTTCCTGCACGAGTTCGCGGCCGACCACACCAATTGGGAGCCGCAGATGCGCTACTTCTCGCGCGGGCATCGCTGCATCGCCTATTCCGCGCGCGGCTACACGCCGTCGGATGTGCCGGCCTCGGCCGAGGTCTACACCTACAAGCATTTTTACACCGACGCTTTGGCCGTACTCGATCACCTGAAGATCGCAAAGGCGCATTTCGTCGGGCTGTCGATGGGCTCCTATTCGTCGCTGCAGATCGGCCTCAACGCACCGGAACGCGCGTTGTCGATGACGCTGGCCGCGGTCGGCTCGGGATCGAACATCGAAAACCTCGAGACCTTCCGCAAGCAGTGCCGCGCCAATGCCGAGCAGTATGAGACGATCGGCTCGGTGGAGGTGGCGAAGGCTACGCGCGAAGCGCCGAGCCGGATTCCGTTCCTGCTGAAGGACCCGCGCGGGCATTCGGATTTCTACGCCGCGCTGGCCCGCCACGATGCCAGGGGCTCCGCCAACACCATGCGCAGCTTTCAGGGCGGCCGGCCCTCGATCTACACCTTGACGGATGCCATCAAGAAGGTCCCGACCCCTGCCCTCATCATCTGCGGCGACGAGGACGACAACTGCGTCGAGCCCAGCCTGTTCCTGAAGAAGCATCTGCCCGCGGCAGGGCTCGCCTTCTTTCCGAAGTCCGGCCACGTACTCAATCTGGAAGAGCCTGCGCTGTTCAACGAGATGGTCGAGCGCTTTATCACTCTCGTCGAGGCCGGCCGCTGGCCCGTGCGCGATCCCCGGTCGATGATGCCCCAGACTTAATTGTCATTCCGGGGCGACGCGAAGCGTCGAACCCGGAATCTCGAGATTCCGGGTTCGCGTCTTCGACGCGCCCCGGAATGACGGCTTGGCCTACCGCCCCTTCCCCGCCCGGCTCAGCAGGAACACGCCCTGCTCGCCAAACATGTTCCAGAACCACCACGGCATATTCACCCGCAACGGCCGGCCGTACATGTCGAGCGCGACCGCGCGCTCCATCTTGACGTTGATCTCGTCGCAGAGCTGGACGAAATCCTTGATGGTGCAGAAATGAATGTTCGGCGTGTCGTACCAGGTCGCGGGCAGGTTTTCGGTGCGCGGCATGTGGCCACCGACCAATAGCTGCAGCCGCATCCGCCAGAAGCCGAAATTCGGGAACGACACGATGGCGCGGCGACCGATCCGCAAGAGATTTTCCAGCACCGCACGGGGCTGCCGCGTCGCCTGCAGGGTCTGCGACAGGATAACATAGTCGAAGGCGTCGTCGGGATAGTTGACGAGGTCGGTGTCGGCATCGCCCTGCACCACCGCGAGACCCTTGGCGACGCAGCGGTTGACGCCCTCGCGCGACAGTTCGATGCCGCGCCCGTCGATGCCGCGGCTTTCCAGCAGTTGCAGCAGATCGCCGTCGCCGCAACCGACGTCGAGCACCTTCGAGCCGCGCTCGACCATCTCGGCCACCAGCAGATGATCGCCGCGATAATGCCCGGTGTCAGGCTTCACCATGCCGGTCAGCGGCAGGACCTGTTGTTGAATGCTCATGTCAACCGCCTGTCGCGGCCAGGCCGCGCGCCTTGCCCGCTGACTGCAGGAATGCGCGGGAGATATCGAAGAACTCGGGCACGTCGAGCAGGAAAGCGTCATGCCCGCGGTCGGTTTCGATCTCCGCGAACGACACCCGCGCGCTGGAGGCGTTGAGCGCATGCACCAGCGCCCGCGATTCCGCGGTCGGAAACAGCCAGTCGCTGGTGAACGACACCACGCAAAAGCGTGTCTGGATGCCGCGAAACGCCTGCGCCAGCACGCCATTGTGGTCGGCGGCGATGTCGAAATAGTCCATCGCCCGCGTCAGATAGAGATAGCTGTTGGCGTCGAAGCGTTCGACAAAGGACGAGCCCTGGTAGCGCAGATAGCTCTCGACCTGGAAATCCGCGTCGAACGAAAACGTCGGCAGGTCGCGGTCCTGCATCCGCCGGCCGAACTTGCGATGCAAGGCCGCGTCCGAAAGATAGGTGATATGCGCGGCCATCCGCGCGACGCCGAGGCCGCGATGCGGATGGGTGCCCTGCTCGAAGTAACGGCCGCCATGCCAGTCCGGATCGGCCATCACGGCCTGCCGGCCGAGTTCGTGAAACGCGATGTTCTGCGCCGAATGCCGCGTGCTGCAGGCGATCGCCAGCGTCGAAAACACCCGCTTCGGATAGGCGGCCGTCCACTGCAGTGCCTGCATGCCACCCATCGAGCCGCCGACCACCGAAAACAGCGTCTCGATCCCCAGGCGATCCAGCAGCATCGCCTGCGCGCGAACCATGTCGGGAATGGTGATGATCGGAAAATCCAGCCCCCACAATTTGCCGGTGGCCGGATTGGTCGAGGCCGGCCCGGTCGAACCCATGCAGCCGCCGATCACATTGGTGCAGATGATGAAGTAGCTGTCGGTGTCGAGCGGACGGCCGGGGCCGACCATGGTTTCCCACCAGCCGGACTTGCCGGTGACCGGATGCATATTGTTGACGTGCTGGTCGCCGGTCAGCGCATGGCAGACCAGAATGGCGTTGGAACGGGCGGCGTTGAGTTCGCCATAGGTCTGGTAGGCGATCTGGAACGGGGCGAGATCGATGCCGCAATCGAGCGGCAGCGGCTGGTCGGCGCCGAACAGCGCCACCTTCGAACTCGGATGGTCCGCCTCCTGCGACCGCTCCTCGGCATGAATCGCCGGGCTGGGTATCGACTGTACGTTCACCATCTTGATACCGACCTCCTCAGGCGGTTTTCGAGAAACCACCACGGAAATCAGGCCATAAAAAACCCGGCCTGAACATAAGTTCGACCGGGATCAGATTGTCCCCGGCCTGTTTAGCGAGTTGTTTAACGTGGCTGCAAGCCGGCCGGCTCAAATGACCACGGAATAGCTTATATATTAGTCGTGCGGGGGCCATTCGTCAAGGCAAGCCGCTGGTTAACGCCCCCTTCCGTCGCCCGCTCGCAAACGTTTTCTTTGCTTTTGGCGACCGTCTTTCCTAATCAATGGAGCTTATCAGTGGGTCTTGCCCGCCGGTTGGCCGTGCTTCCCTCAGGGTTTGAAGATGTCTCAATCGCCCCCCGCTCCGCCGTCGCTCGAGGTGCTGCGCAAAGAGATCGACAGCATCGACGAGCAAGTCCACCGCCTGCTGATGGCGCGCGGCGACATCATCGACCGGCTGATCCAGGTGAAGCAGACCCAGGAGGTCGGCTCGGCGTTCCGCCCCGCCCGCGAGGCCGCGATGATGCGGCGTCTGGTCGAACGCCACCGCGGCATTCTGCCGATCGACACCATCGAGAGCATCTGGCGCGTCATCATCTCGACCTTCACCTACGTGCAGGCGCCGTTTTCGGTGCATGCGGATGTTTCCGTCGGCGAATCCGCGATGCGGGATTCGGCGCGGTTTCATTTCGGGTTCGTCGTGCCCTACGTCTCGCATTTCAGCGCGCAGGCGGCCGTCGAGGCGGTGGCGAAGTCGAAAGGCGACCTGGCGCTGGTCCCGGCCGCGTCGAGCCGCACGCCGTGGTGGATCGCGCTCGAGGCCGGGGGCGCGCCCAAGATCATCGCGCGGCTGCCGTTCCTGGAGCGCGCCGACCATCCGGCGGCGCTGCCGGTGTTCGTGGTGTCGCGCGTCGCCGACAGCGCCATGGTGACCGAGGTCGAAATGTGGAGCGTGCGGGTGTCCGGCTGGAACGCCGAAATCGCGCGCGCGCTGTCGCCGCTGGCCGAAATCGTCGCGGTGCCGGATACCGCTTTCGACGGCGCGGCGCTGCTGGTATCGGTCGGCCCCGGCAACCTCGACAAGATCAAGTCGGCCCTGATCGGGGCCGGGGCGTCGGTGCGCTCATCGGCTCTCGTCGGCAGCCATGCAACGCGCTATACGGTCCCCCCGAACGGGGCCAAGCCTTCGATCCAGTCCTGAAGGCCGCCCCGATATTCCGGAGTTGAAGATGTCCATATGCGTGCCGAATCCCGGCATTCTCGATATTGCACCCTACACGCCCGGCAAGACGCCGGTGCCGGAGCCGGGCCGCAAGGTATTCAAGCTGTCGGCCAACGAGACGCCGTTCGGTCCCTCGCCGAAGGCCATTGCCGCCTACAAGGATGCCGCCGACCATCTGGAGGACTATCCGGAAGGCACCTCGCGCGTGCTGCGCGAGGCGATCGGCCGTACCTTCGGGCTCGATCCCGACCGCATCATCTGCGGCGCCGGTTCGGACGAAATCCTCAATCTGCTCGCGCACGCCTATCTCGGTCGCGGCGACGAGGCGATCTCCACCGCCCACGGCTTCCTAGTGTATCCGATCGCGACCAAGGCGAACGGCGCCATCAACGTCGTCGCGCCCGAGACCAACTTCACCGCCGATGTCGACGCGATCCTGAAACTGGTTTCGCCGCGCACCAAGCTCGTGTGGCTCGCCAACCCGAACAATCCGACCGGGACCTATCTGCCGTTCGACGAGGTCAAGCGGCTGCGCGCCGGCCTGCCTGCGCATGTGCTGCTGGTACTCGATGCCGCCTATTCCGACTACGTGTCGCGCAACGACTACGAGTTCGGCATCGAACTGGTGGCGACCACGGACAACACGGTGGTGACCCATACCTTCTCCAAGATCCACGGGCTTGCGGCTCTGCGCATCGGCTGGATGTTCGGCCCGGCCAACATCGTCGATGCCGTCAACCGCATCCGCGGCCCCTTCAACGTCTCCACGCCGGCGATGCTGGCGGCGGTGGCCGCGATCGAGGACACCGCGCACCAGGAGATGTCGAAGGCGCACACCGAGAAATGGCGCAACTGGCTGACGGAGGAAGTGACGAAGCTCGGCCTCAAGGTGACGCCGAGCGTGGCCAATTTCATCCTGATCCACTTCCCGCTCGAGAAGGGCAAGACCTCGGCCGATGCCGACGCGTTCCTGACCAGGCGTGGGCTCGTGCTGCGCGCGCTGAACAATTACGGCCTGCCACATGCGCTGCGCATGACCATCGGCACCGAGGAGGCCAATCGGCTGGTAGTCGAGGGCCTGCGCGACTTCATGGCGGGCAAGTGAACGCCGCGCCGCACTTCGGGAAGATCGCGCTGATCGGCTTCGGGCTGATCGGCGGCTCGATCGCGCGCGCCGCACGCGCGCAGGGGCTCGCCGGCGAGATCGTCACCTCCGCGCGCTCGGCCAAGACCCGCGCCCGCGTCGAGGAACTCGGCATCGTCGACCGCGTGGTGGCAACCAATGCGGAGGCCGCAGAAGACGCGGACCTCGTGATCCTGTGCATCCCGGTCGGCGCCTGCGGCCCGGTCGCGCAGGAAATCGCCGCAAACCTGAAGCCCGGCGCGATCGTCTCCGACGTCGGCTCGGTCAAGGGCGCGGTGGTCAGGGACATGGCGCCGCATCTGCCGCCATCGGTGCATTTCGTGCCGGCGCACCCGGTGGCGGGCACCGAGCATTCCGGTCCCGATTCCGGTTTCGCCGAGCTCTTCATCAACCGCTGGTGCATCCTGACGCCGCCCGAAGGCGCCGATCCCGACGCGGTCGAACGGCTGCGCGCGTTCTGGGCCGCGCTCGGCGCCAGGGTCGAGATCATGACGCCGGATCATCATGATCTGGTACTCGCGATCACCAGCCATCTGCCGCATCTGATCGCCTACACCATCGTCGGCACCGCGGACGAGCTTGCGCAGGTGACGTCGTCGGAAGTGATAAAATTCTCCGCCGGCGGCTTTCGCGACTTCACCCGCATCGCGGCCTCCGACCCCGTGATGTGGCGCGACGTGTTCCTGGCCAACAAGGAGGCCGTGCTGGAGATGCTCGGCACCTTCAACGAGGACCTCTCCAAGCTGACGCGCGCGATCCGTCGCGGCGACGGCGAAGCGCTGTTCGAGCATTTCACCCGCACCCGCGCCATCCGCCGCGGCATCGTCGAGATCGGCCAGGATTCCGCCGCCCCCGACTTCGGCCGCCCGCATGCGCAATTGGGGAAGGCGGAATAGACGACACCCGTTTTCCTCCCTCCGTCATTGCGAGGAGCGCAAGCGACGAAGCAATCCATCTTTTCATGATGCGGCACCATGGATTGCTTCGCTTCGCTCGCAAAGACGAGCGCATAATCTCGGACATGACTTCGCGATCTCGCGGCGCATTTCGCCCGAGCTTTGCTATCGATTCCCGCCCTCTCAAAATAGAGGGCGCAGGGAATGCCGGGCGCCCGATGCGCCCGATAGCCGCGTGTGCGAAATGGTAAGCAAAAAGCACACGCGCTGGTCAGGTCACACCGGAATCACCCGGCATTCCCCGCGCAATGGTTTTACGGCTTATGCCGCGCTCTCCCCGGTGACCGGGCTTTCTTGCCACCGTCGCCTGCGGATGTTGCCGCAGACTTGACGCCAGCGTCGGGGCGTCAGGACCACACGATTTTGCCGTCCGCAAGAAAGCGCTCTCGTCTTCAGCGCTCCTTGCGGCCCACCGCATCCCGCCCCGCGTCCGTGACGATCGCGAAACGCCCCTCGGTCTGGGGCGGGACGGCGAATACATGGACTGATTTGCGCTTTCTGAAAATCAGAATATTTTTTCGAAAGGGGCTGGACAGAGGGGTCGTTAAATTGCCCAGGTGATTTGCCCGTCGGGTTGCAGGTCGCAGGATGCCCCACCAACGTCATTGCCTGCGACAAACGCGGAGCGTTTGCGCATGGGAGCGCAAGCGACGAAGCAATCCATCTCTTCGTAATGCGGCACGATGGGTTCCTTCGCTCCGCTCGCAATGACGCGGGCTAAAACAGCGGCGGCACCTGTCCGACCTTCAGCGGCCCCAGAAACACCGCGCCGTCGACGAAGCGCAGCGGAATGGCGCGTGCCTTCCTGCCTTCCAGCATCGCTTCCTTGCCGAGCGCGTTGATGCCGGCGGTGACGCCGACAGTGGCGTTCTGCTTGATCGCCTTGCCGAGGCCGGGAACCGCGCGGTCGAGCGCGCCGAACAGATTGTTGATGTCCTGCGTCTTCACGCCGGGCGCGACGCGGTCGAGGGTTGCCTGCGGCACGCCCTCGTCCAGCATTTTTTCGAGGCCGAGCGCCGGGATCACCTTCTCGATGCCGGCCACCGTCATCTGCAGTTCGCCATCGAGACGCCCTTGCGCGGTGAGGCCGAGGGTGCCGGCGGCGACCGCGACCAGGTCGCCCTGCGCGATGCGCGACTGCACGATCTCGACGCGCCCGCCGGCGGCCTGCAGTTCGCGAAACCGTTCCGGCCAGGGCTTTGGCGAGAAATCCGTCAAGCCAGAGAGCAGCGTCCGCACGTCGGCATCGAACGGCTGGGTGAGCAGCGGATGTACTTCCTGCAGGCTGCCGCCCTCCATCTTCAGCACGGTCTCGATCACGGGATGATCGGTTGTGGAAGCCTCGGCAAGCCGGCCGTGCAGCTCGACGTGTCTGGCCTGCGCGAGCGGCGTCTGCGTCGATCCGTTGACGCGATCGATCTTCGGATCGTCGATCACGATGGAGGCGCGCTGCGGAACGGCCGGCAATCCGACCACGCTGGCGCGGGCCGTGCGCCAGTTCACCGACATCGAATTCTGCCCGCCGCGATCCGAGATCGTGGCGGGAGCGGTGAATTCCGCGATCAGCAGCTTCGGATCGTAGATCTGCGCCACGACCAGGATCTCGCCGAGGCTAGCGGTGATCGGCGGCTGCGTCGCGGCGGCCTGGCCCGCGGTCTGCGCGTTGAGCGAAACGCTGGCGCCGTCGCAGCGGACTTCGAGGCGGAAGGGGAAGCCCGCCACCGATCGCTTCGCGCAATCATAGACGCGGCCGGCCTTCGCCTCCTGCGCACGCCAGGCATCGGCCTTCACATCGACCTCTGAGGCCGCATAGAACCAGAATGCGCTCCACGCCGCGGCGGCGATCAGGAGCAGCACCGGCATGAAGAAAAGGCGCCAAAGCGGGCGCCGGCGCGGCGCGAGGGTCAAATCGGACATGCGGCGACCTTTGGCCGGTGATTTTGTCAATTAAGCGGTGGCGCCGGGTCCAATCAAGTCAACGCATTTTCATCCGCGGCGGAATTCTGGTACCTCGTGCACCCGATGCAGACGAAAATCCAGCCCGAAGCGGAATTGTCCAAAGGCGACCTCTGGGTGTTCGGCTATGGCTCGCTGATGTGGCGGCCGGGTTTTGAGTTCATCGAGCAGGTTCCGGCGCGGCTGATCGGGGAACATCGCGCGCTTTGCGTCTACTCCTTCGTGCATCGGGGAACACCGGAAAAGCCCGGTCTCGTGCTGGGGCTCGACCGTGGCGGCGCCTGCCGCGGCGTCGCGTTCCGGGTCGCGGAGAAGCATCGCGCCGATACGATCGCCTATTTGCGCGCGCGCGAGCAGGTCACATCAGTCTATCGCGAGGTCATGCGGTCGGTCTGGCTGGAGAACGAGCCGCGCCAGCGCGTCAGTGCGCTCGCCTATGTGGTCGACCGCGGCCACGTCCAGTATGCCGGACGGCTGTCGCTGGCAGAGCAACTCCGTCACGTGCAGCAGGGGCACGGGCAATCCGGCGCGAATCGCGAATATGTCATCGCCACGGTGAAGGCGATCGAGGCGGAAGGATTTCGCGACACGCAGCTGCACCAGCTTGCCCTGATGCTGCACGATGACCGGCCGCTGCATCGGTGATTTTGTCCTCTTCTGAACGACGACTACCCGGGACCTGATCTCCGGAGAAGCCTCCGGATACTCTGGCAGGTCGATATTCCAATTCTACGGGCGAGACGCCAGTTGTCTTCTCTCGTCATCACCTCAAGACCGCCGGGCCAGTTGGTATTACCCTTCCGGATACTCTGATCGCCCGCGCGGACGAGGTGATCGAATCCGATCTGCAGGATGTCCGCTTTTGAGGGGCGGTCTCAACCGACCGACGCAACACTTTATCTTAAAGGGAAAAGATGGAGTGTAGGATGGAACGGAGATTTCATAGAGGTTTTACCGCGGCAGAAAAGACCGAATTTATGGGACCGTTGGAAGCGCGGGGAGTCACTGAAGGCGATCGGGCGAGCTTTTGGTAAGGAGTCATCGTCGATCTATTTTCTGGTCGCCCCGCATGGAGGGTTTCGTCCTGCGGAGCGGCGTCGCTCCAGGTTGGCATTGACGCTTGCGGAACGCGAGGTGATTTCCAGAGGCGTTACGGCACGTCAATCGGCCCGGTCTATCGCCAAACTGCTTGGCCGCTCGCCCTCGACGGTGAGTTGTGAAATGAGCCGCAATGGCGGCTGTAATCGCTACTGGGCGACAGTTGCGGACGAGAATGCCTGGGCACGATCGCGTCGTCCAAAATGTTGTAAATTGGCGATCAATTCGCGGCTTCGGCAGGCCGTGGCAGCGAAGCTCAGATTGGATTGGTCACCCGAGCAGATTGCCGGTTGGCTGAAGAGAACGCATCCTGAAGACGAGTATAATCAGGTGTCACACGAGACCATCTATCGCAGCCTGTTTGTCCAAGCGCGCGGCGTGCTCAAGAAAGAGCTGCTTCGCCATCTTCGATCGAAGCGCTCGATGCGTCGCTCCAGACCGGTTGATCCGAATGGCGATAGACGGGGACATATGAAGGATGCCGTCTCAATCCGTCAGCGACCGGCGGCGGTTGAAGATAGGGCGGTGCCTGGCCATTGGGAGGGCGATCTGCTGTCCGGGCCGAACAACACCTACATCGCGACCTTAGTCGAGCGTCAAACGCGTTACGTGATGTTGGCCAAGGTGGCAGGCAAGGACACCCAGACTGTAGTCAACGCGCTCATCAAGCAGGCGAAGAAGCTACCAAAAGAACTGTATAAGTCCCTGACCTGGGACCGGGGCAAGGAACTGACGGATCATCGGCGCTTTTCGATGGCAACCAACATCGATGTCTATTTTTGCGACCCGCAAAGCCCGTGGCAGCGCGGGTCGAACGAGAATGCCAATGGCCTGCTGAGACAGTACTTTCCAAAGGGCACCGACTTGTCGGTGCATTCGCAAGCCCATCTGAACAAGGTGGCTCGTCAGCTAAACGAACGGCCACGTGAGACCTTGCAATTTGAAACGCCAGCAGAGAGATTTAATGCCTGTGTTGCGTCGACGGGTTGAGCCGGCAACCCCATTGCGGACATTTCTGACTAACGCCAAAATACCCCCATGTAGGCAGGACCCGCGAATAGGCGGTCGCAGTGGATCAGAAACAGCACAAGCGCCTCTCCGTGGAATGCCAATGCGGCAAAGTGAAATTGGAGGCAGTCGGCCGGCCGATTCTCGCCGCCTTCTGCTATTGCGCAAGTTGCCAGGAAGCCGGACGGCGGTTCGAGCAACTGGCCTCCGCGCCCCCCGTGCTCAATCCCGATGGTGGAACAGACTACGTCCTGTATCGAAAGGATCGAGTGCGATGTGTGATGGGGCAGGAACATCTTGAAGAGCACCGGCTCAGGCCTGATTCCCCGACCAGGAGAGTCATTGCCACATGTTGCAATTCGGCAATGTTCCTCGACCTTACCAAAGGACATTGGCTGACGATTTACCGAAACCGCTTTCCGGCAGACGCTCCACCCCCTGAAATGCGGGTCATGACACAAGACCGACGAGACGGCGTCGAGCTTGCTGATGACTTGCCAAATCATGATCGTCACTCCGGCAAGTTCATGTTGAGGCTTATCGCCGCCTGGATCGCGATGCGTTTCCGCAGGCCGGAAATCACCTTGGGAAAGACGGTCCCCGAGTCGCAATGACCGCTTGCCGCGCCGGCAACTTCGCGCCGATCCCGCGGGCAAGCTTGAGCCGTTAGTAGCCTACGCCTTCGCCGACGCCGAACCCGGCGCGCGGCCGAACAACGTCGCCTGCTCGCGGCGCGCGACCTCGACCAGCCGGCCGGTCGCCTCCTCGATCTCGGCCGAGACGCGCGCGATGAACTCGCGGCGCGACAGGCCGGGCGGCAACGGATCGAGGAACTCCACCACCAGCGTGCCGGGATAGCGCATGAAGGTCCGGCGCGGCCAGAACAGCCCCGAATTGAGCGCCACCGGCAAACAGATCACGCCGCAATCGACATAGATCTGGGCGATGCCGGTCTTGTAATGCGGCGGCGCGCCGACGGCGGTTCGCGTGCCCTCGGGGAAGATGATCAGCTGCCGGCCGCGCCGCACGGCAGCACCGGCGCGGCGCGTCATTTGCAACAGCGCACGACCGCCGGCGCTGCGGTCGATCCCGATCATCTTCGCCTTGATCAGGTACCAGCCAAACAGCGGGATCCACAGCAGTTCGCGCTTGAGGATGAACAGAGGCTGCTCGAAGAATTGCAGCAGCGCGAAGGTCTCCCACATCGACTGATGTTTCGAGGCGACGATCAGCGGTCCTTCCGGGATCTTCTCGAGGCCGCGATACTCCACCTTGACGTTGCAGATCACGCGCAGGAGCCAGATACTGCTGCGCGCCCAGCCTCTCGCCACCTTCATGATCGCCCAGCGCGGCATCGCGTAGGTCGGAATCGCGACGATCAGCCAGCACACCAGCAGCGCATAGAACAGCACGTTGTAGACCAGCGAGCGCAGGAAGATCAAAACCATCGGATACCCAAATCAGTTGGCTTGCGCCGTCGCCGGGCTCGGCGCCGGCGATCCGGCCGGATGGTCCGCTAGCTCGGGCGTCAGATCGAGGCCGATATCGGCGAGCCGCACCCGCACCTCGGCGGCAACGTATTTGACATACTCCGATAGCAGGAGCCGCAGCGTCGCGCCACTCGTCCACCATGGTTCATCGCGCCATTTCTCGCCGACCACCGCGAATGGAATGAGCTGGATATCGGGCATCGCATGCGACAATTCGACGATCGCCCGCGGCATGTGATAGTTCGACGTCACCACGATCAGCGACCTGAAACCGCGCTCGTGCGCCCAGCGCCGCGTCTCGGCCGCATTGCTGCGGGTATTGACCGCGGAGCGGTCGAGATCGACGCAGCAGGTCAGAAGCTGCTGGTTGTCGGGCAGCGAGCGGGAGATATCGCTCGCCGCATTGGTCGGATGCACGCCGGAGATCAACAGCCGCTTGCCGTAACCGCCGGCCAGCAATTCCATCGCGTCCGAGACGCGTGACGAGCCACCGGTCAGCACCACGATGCCGTCGGCGCGGCTGGCAGGCGCCACCTCGACGCCGCGCAATTGCGAGAGAAACCCGACGAAGCCGATCGCCACGGCGATGAACACGATCGCCAGCGCCGCGACGACAACGGCGCGCAGCCGTCCCCGCGGTGCGGCGGGCGGCACATTCGTCGCTTGATCGTCGGAGGGCAGGCGCATGCGATCTCAGTGGTCCCTTCCCCGCTCAAGTCTAGAGCGTTTTGTGACGAAGTGGAGTCCGGTTTGCTGCGGTATTGGTAACCGCTCGCATCAGTCGATTTCGTCCAGCGTGGCGAAAAGCGTTCGGCGCGACGCCCAGGCGGTGATCGCCGCGATCAGGACCGCCTGCGCCGCCAGCACCAGGTAGCCCGACGGGCGCAGCGAAAACGTCCCCAGGAGAGCCGCGAACTGATCCCCGACCGGCGTTCCCGAAAACCAGCTGGCGATCGATTCGGAGAAGCCGAAGCCGAGCATCGCGACGCCGCCGCCGATCACGCCGCCCTCGAGGCCGAGCCGCAGGAAATGCCGCAGGAACCGGTTGGCGATATAACGGTCGCCGGCGCCGACGAAATGCAGGACCTCGACGATCGGACGATTGGCCGCCATGGCGCCGCGGGTGGCGAACGAGACCGAGATGATGGTGGCAAGGATCACCAGCGCGAGGATGCCGATGCCGGCGAACAGGGTCGCGCCGGTCATCGACCGCATCCGCTCGATCCAGGCGCGGTGATCGTCGACGCTGGCGGTCGGCGCCACCAGCGTCACTGACCTGCGCAGCGCCGCCAGATCGAGCGGAGATCCGGGCTGGACCCGCGCGACGATGACGCGCGGCACCGGCAGATCGTCGAGCGACAATCCGGTGCCGAGCCACGGCTCCAGGAGCTTGGCGGATTCATCCTTGGTGAACGGCCTGACCTCGACGATGCCGGACTGGGCGCGCACCGCCTGCGTTACCGACGCCGCGTCGCGGTCGAGATCGCGCCCGGGTACCGGGCGAACCTGGATGGTGATTTCGCTCGCGACTTCCGATTGCCATTCCGACGCCGAGGCGCTCACCAGCAGCACCGTGCCCGTGGTGATCGATGCCAGAAACGTCATGATGGCGACGACCGCGACCAGCGCGCGGCCGGCGATCGAGGCACGCGGCACGATCGGCGACAGATTGCGCGCCTTCGCCGGCACCTGCGGACGCTCGGTTCCGAGATCCATCAAGGGAGCATGCTGATCGGTTCTACTCATAGATATGCAACCGTCCCTGATGCAGCACCAGCCGCCGTGCATCATACTGATCCATCAGCGTGATATCATGGGTCGCGATGATCACCGCGGTGCCGGACTTGTTCAGCTCGATGAACAGCCGCAGCAATCGGCGCCCCAGCGTCGGATCGACACTGCCGGTCGGCTCGTCCGCCAGCAAGAGCTGCGGCCGCGAAATAACCGCCCGCGCAATCGCCGCGCGCTGCTTTTCGCCGCCGGACAGGATCGGCGGCAGCGCATCCATCCGCTCGCCGAGGCCGACCCATCGCAGGAGATCGATGACTTCCTTGCGATAGCTCGATTCCTCGCGGCCCATCACCCGGAACGGCAGCGCGACGTTCTCGTAGGTAGTCATGTGGTCGAGCAGGCGAAAGTCCTGCAGGACGATGCCGATGCGTTTGCGCAGGTCAGCGATCTCGTCCTTGCCGAGCAGCGAGACGTCATGGCCGAACAGGTTGACCAGTCCGCGGGTCGGACGCAGCGACAGGAACAGCAGTTTCAAGAGCGAGGTCTTGCCGGCGCCGGAGGGGCCGGTGAGGAACTGGAAGGAATGGGCCGGAATCTGGAAACTGAGGTCGCGCAGAATCTCCGGGCCGAGCCCGTATCGCAATCCGACATTTTCGAACCGAACCAAGCTCAGCTCCGTTCGATGTGGGGTGCGGCCGGAACCCTGAAACCGTACGGGCTCACTGGCTGGCGCTGCGGCGGCGGACCAAACAAAGTGGTTGTGCTTCGGTTATGGTTTCCGATTCGTTAACGGTCGGCTTGTAGCATTCTAGCGTCATCATTGTGGAAATGGGCTCCATGCACATCGTTTGCCCCCATTGTACGACCTCCTATGCCCTTGATCCGGCTACGTTAGGCGCGGCCGGCCGCACCGTGCGCTGTTCCCGGTGCAAGGAGGTCTGGCTGGCCCGGCCGGAGGATGCGGTCGAAATGGCGCCGGCGCGGGCGATGGCATCGGCCGACCAGACGTCCGGGGAGGCCGACGCCGCCGCGGAATGGGAAGCGATGGCCCAGGAGGAGGATAGCCAGGAAACCCCTGTCGTCGACAGCCCCTCGATTTCGGCCGACTGGCCGGACGGCGACGGTTCGCCCCCGGATGCCGATTCCGACTGGGCATCGATGGCGCAGGACGACGCGGAGGACGGCGGAGGCGGGCGGCGCGGGTCCTGGTTCGGCAGGTTCCTGAAGCCGCCGGCCCTGCTCCGCGCGTCGGGCAAGCCCTTGGTCGGCCTGCCAACGGTCTGCGCCGCCCTGGGCGCGCTGGTGCTGGCATTGGTCATCTGGCGGGTCGATGTGGTGCGGCTGCTGCCGCAGACCGCGACATTCTACAAAATGGCGGGGCTCGAGGTAAATCTGCGCGGGCTGATGTTCAGGGACGTGAAGGTCACCACCGAGACCGTCGAAGGCAAGCCGGTGCTGGTGATCGAGGGCGTGATCACGGGCGAGGCCAGAAAGCCGGTCGAACTGCCGCGGCTCCGATTCAGCGTCCGCGACTCCCAGGGTGCGGAGATCTATGCCTGGAATGCCGTGCTCGAACAGACGGTGCTGAAGCCGGGCGAATACACAAGGTTCAAGTCACGGCTGGCTTCGCCGCCCCCGGAAGGGCGCAATATCGACATACGCTTCTTCAACAAGCGGGATCTCGCCCGCGGCAGCGCGTGAACGAAGCCGCGCGGCCTCATTCTCGGAAAGAAGGCTACGCCATGCCGCGCGTGCTGATCGCCGACGACGAAGACTCCATGCGCACGCTGGTGGCGCGCGCCGTCGCCATGGACGGCCACGAGACCGTCACCGCGGAAGACGGCGCCGAAGCGCTGGAAATCCTCAGCCGTGAAGACGGTGCCTTCGACCTGCTGCTGACCGATATCCAGATGCCCGTCATGGACGGCATCGCGCTGGCGCTGACGGTGGCGCGCGATTTTCCCGACCTGACGATATTATTGATGACGGGCTTTGCCGATCAGCGCGAACGCGCCCACGGCCTCAATGCGATCGTCCACGACGTGGTGACAAAGCCGTTTTCGGTGGCCGATATCCGCACCGCGGTAGCCGACGCGCTGGGCGCGCGGAAGGGGTAGGCGGGATAGCCCGCCGGTTCACCAAGGTCGTCATACCCCGCGAAAGCTGGGTATCCAGTACGCCGCGGCCTTTCGGCTCAATCATTGGTGTCTCTGGAATACTGGATCACCCGCTTTCGCGGCTGACGACAGCGTCCATGCTGAACCTAGCCGCTCAGTAGTCCTTCAAGAGCCGCTCGAGGTAGTCGAGCTCGATCTGCGGACGCAGCGGATCGGCGAGGCGGCGGCGCAGTTCTTCCAGAATCCGGCGCGCCCGCTGGACGTCGATCTCGCCGGGGATCTTCACCGTGAAATCGTCGCCAAATTCGCGCCCGCGCAGCGGCCGTCCGAGCGGATCGGTCTGGTTGCCGCCGCTCTGCTGCCGGCCGGCGCGATTGCCCGGACCATCGCTCTGGCCCTCGCCTTCGCCCTGCTGCATCGCTTCGGCGAGGCTCTGGGCGCCCTTGCGCAGCGCTTCCAGCGCCTTGCCCTGCGAATCCACCGCGGCATCGGCATTGCCCTCGCCCAGCCTCGAGCCGGCGTCACCCATCGCGCTGTCGGCCTGGCCGAGCCCGTCCTCGCCGTCGCCGTCCTCGCCTTGCTGGTCGCCCTGTTGGCCCTGGCCTTGCTGTCCTTGCTGACCCTGTTCGCCGCGCTGGCCTTTTTCGCCCTTCTGGCCCTGCCCCATGCCGCGCTTGGCCAGCTCCTGCTGCAGTTTCCGCAGCCGGTCGCGCAGGCCCTGCTGGTCCTGCTGCAGGTCGCCCATGCCCTGGTCGCCCTGCTTGCCGTGCGCGCGGTCGCGCCGCGAATCCTGGCCCTGCTTGAAGGTCTTGTCGCGTAGCTGCTGCTGCTTGCGGATCATGTCGCCAAGCTCGTTGAGCGCCTGCTCCATGTCGCCGTCGCCGGACTGGCCCGGCTGCGCCATCTGCAGATTCTCCAGCATCTCCTGCAGCTGCTCGAGCAATTGCTTGGCGGCTTCCTTGTCGCCGGAGCGCGACAGCCGCTCCATCCGCTCGATCATGTTGTTGAGGTCCTGCTGGCGCATCACCCGCGTGTTGGGATCGAGCGGCCGGGCCAGCTGTTGCGGATTGTTTTTCAGCTGTTCGGCGAGCTGGCGCATGAAATTGTCCAGCGCCGCGCGCAGATTATCGGTCAGCTTCTTGATCTCTTCATCGCTGGCGCCCCGCTCCAGCGCCTGCTTGAGCGCGTCCTGCGCGGCGCGCAGCGCCTTGTCCACATCGGTGATGTCGCCGTCCTCGATGGTGACGGCGAGCGCCCACAGGCTCGCCACGACCGCGCGCAGCGCATCGTCGCCATGGGCGGCCTCGAGCTGCCGCGCGACACTGTAGAGCCCGAGATATTGCCCCGCCTCGGGGGTAAACAGTTCCGGCGCGATCATCAGCGCCTCGAGCGCCGTGTAGACCTGCCCGTTCTGATTGGCGTCGAGCGCCAGAATGCGGCGCTGCTCGATCAGCGCGCGCGCCAGGGGCTTGGTGAACAGCCGCTCCGGCAGCCGCATGTTGAACGGCTCGCTCTTGCCCTCATTGCCGGCCTCGTCCTTGGCCGTCAGCGTCAGCGTGACGTCGGCGCCGGCATAGGGATCCTCGCTCAGATCCTTGACGGTCTGGCCGACGCCGTTGCGCGTCCGCGCGTTGGGCAGCACCAGCGGAAATTGCGGCGGGTTGAACAGCGGCCGGGGCGTTGCCGAAGCATTCCCGGTCGCGCCCTTCGCCGCCTCGCTCTTCGCAGCATCGCCTTTCGCAGCGTCGCCTTGGCGGGCGACAAAATGCGCCTGTGCTTCGGTGACGCCGTAGTCGTCCTCGATCTTGTAGGACATCTGCAGCGAGCCGTGGGCCTGGCGTTCCGGATCCTTGGCAAGCGCGATGGTCGGGGCGCGATCGGCAATCGCGGTGAACCTCCATTGCGGCTGGCCGGAGGGCGCGCGGACATGGACCATGCCGTCGCCGGCGATGGTGAAATGCCGTTCGTTGGTGCCCTTGGGCGCCTCTGCGGTCGGCTGGGCCTCGGTCACGCCGCCGCCGGCAAGCACGTCGAGCGTGCCGCCCGAGGAGCGGACGATCAGCGTGGAGCCGGCCGGGACCGGCAGGGGTCCCGCGGCCGGAAGCGCGCCTTCCTTGTTGGCGGCCGATAGGATGATCGGCGGCTTGCCGGTGTAAAGCGGCGGCGTCACCCAGGCGTCGACCCGGATATTGGCCGGCGACAAGACGCCGTTCCAGTCGAACGCCGCCTCGGTGCGCAACGCGCGCTCGTCGCCGGCGGCGACATAGGTTGCCAGCATCATCACCGCGACCAGTGCGCGCAGCGCCCAGGGATCGTGGATCGCCAGCCGCGGCGACGGCAGGCCGGCGCGAATCCGCTTGATGGATGCCAGCGTCCGCTCGCGCTGCGCCTGCCACAGCGCCTGGGCCACCGGATCCTGAGTCGCGAGCGTATCGGTCAGCGCGGTCGCCGGACGGTGGCGGATGCCCGAGCCGCGGTCGAGCCGGCTCAGGCCCTCTTCGCGACTCGGCCAGCGGAACCTGACCAGCGGAAACAGGGCGGCCAGCGCCGCCAGCCCGAACAGGGAAAGACCGATCGCGCGCGCCAGGAACGGCAGCGCCAGCCACAGCCCGGCCCAGGACACCACCAGAAACAGTCCCATGACGGTCAGGAGCCGTGCGAGATGAGGCCAACTTCGCTCCCAGGCGATCGCATACCGCGCCCGCTGCAATGCCTGCGCGAGCTTGAGTCGCGAAATGGCATCAGGGGTGGAGCCTGGCTCTGACGGGTCGGGGGTAGCGCCGTTCAATCAACTCTCCGGGTTGCCGACACAGCACATTAGCACAAGGGCGGCAGTGAGGCACCCGTACTTGAACGGTAACCCCACCCGGAAATTCGCATAACACGAAGGCGTGACTGCGCCGCCTCGACCCCGTAACGTCGGCCGCGAACCATCTGGGGAAACACCGAGGACCGTCATGGACAAGAAAACGCACGACAAGGGACTGGAAATTCGCAAAGCGGTGCTGGGCGAGGCCTATGTCGCCAATGCGCTGAAGAACGCCGACGATTTCAACAAGCCGTTTCAGGAACTGGTGACGGAATACTGCTGGGGGGCGGTGTGGGGCCGCGAGGAACTGCCGCGCAAGACCCGCAGCATGCTCAACCTGGCCATGATCTCGATCCTCAACCGTCCGCACGAATTGCGGGTGCACATCAAGGGCGCGCTGACCAACGGCGTCACCCGGGAGGAGATCCGCGAGATCTTCATGCAGGTAGCGATCTATGCCGGTGTTCCCGCCGGCGTCGACAGTTTTCGAATCGCGCGCGAAGTGTTCGCCGAGTTGGACAAGGGCTAGAGGCGCATCACCATGAACATCGGATTCATCGGCCTCGGCAAGATGGGCTTTCCCATGGCCCGCCGCCTGATCGAGGCGAAGCATCACCTCATCGTCTGCGACCAGCGCAAGGAAGCGGTGGACGGACTGGTCGCGCTGGGCGCGGAGGCCGCGTCGTCGCCGAAAGACGTCGCCGATCGCGCCGAGACCGTGCTGGCGAGCCTGCCGTCGCTGCAGGCCTCGCTCGAGGTCGCGACCGGCAAGGACGGCGTGATCGAAGGCAAACTGGCAAAGCGTTTCGTCGATCTCTCCACCGTCGGGTCGCACATGGCGGTGCGGATCCACGATCTCTTGGCGAAACGCAACATCGTGCAGATCGACAGTCCCGTCAGCGGCGGCGTCGGCGGCGCCGAGAAGGGAACGCTCGCGGTGATGGTGTCGGGGCCGAAAGCCGATTTCGAGGCGGTGAAGCCAGCTTTGGGCGTGATCGGCAAGGTGTTCTTCATCGGCGAAAAACCCGGCTCGGCGCAGACCATGAAGCTCGCCAACAACTTCCTGTCGGCGACCGCGATGGTGGCGACCTCGGAGGCCGTGGTGATGGGGGTCAAGTCCGGGCTCGATCCGGCCGTCATGATCGACGTGATCAATTCCGGATCCGGTCTCAATACCGCGAGCCGCGACAAGTTTCCCCGCTCGGTGCTGCCGCGCAGCTTCGATTTCGGCTTTGCCACCGGGTTGATGGTGAAGGACGTGCGGCTGTGCCTCGAGGAAATGAAGGCGCTGGGGCTGTCGATGGAAGTCGCCGAAGCGGTCGGCCGGCTCTGGGAAGTCGTGATCCGCGACATGGGCCCGGAGTCCGACTTCACTTCCGCGATCAAGCCGATCGAAAAAGCCGCCGGCGTCGTGGTGGGCGGTGCCAAAGGCAGCCACGCGGCGAAGTGAGCACTTCCTCGTCCCGGCCTCGAGCCGGGACGACGGCTAGCGTTGGGCCTTCACAGCCACGGTGCCGGTGTGTCCATCGCGATCAGCGCCTCGACCTCAATACGCGGGCGCACCACCGCGTATTGGTCGCCCTTGACCAGCACTTCCGGCACCAGCGGCCGCGTGTTGTAGGTGCCGGACTGCACCGCGCCGTAGGCGCCCGCGGTCATGATCGCCAGGAGATCGCCGGACCTGGGCTCGGGCAGCTTGCGGTCGAGCGCGAGGTAATCGCCGGTTTCGCAGACCGGGCCGACGACGTCGGCGGTGATGATTCGCGCAGCCCCGGCGGCCTCGCGGACCGGCAGGATGTCGTGATGCGCCTCGTACAGCGTGGGGCGAATCAGATCGTTCATGGCGGCGTCGATGATGACGAAGTTCCTGGCGTCGCCCGGCTTAACATAGATCACGCGGGTGACGAGGATGCCGGCATTGCCGACGATCATGCGCCCCGGCTCGAACATCAGCGTGCAGCCGAGATTATGCGTCACGCGCTTGACCATGGCGGCATAGGCGTCCGGCGCGGGAGGGGCTTCGCGGTCCATGTAATAGGGAATGCCGAGGCCGCCGCCGAAATCGATATGCGAGATGGTGTGGCCGTCGGCGCGCAGCGTCTGCACGAAATCCGACAGGATGCGGAACGCGGTTTCCATCCGGCCGAGGTCGGTGATCTGGCTGCCGATATGCATGTCGGTGCCGGTCACCTCGATCCCCGGTAGCTTGGCGGCGCGGGCATAGACCGCGCGCGCGCGCGCAATCGGAATGCCGAACTTGTTCTCGGATTTGCCGGTGGCGATCTTGGCGTGGGTGCCGGCATCGACGTCGGGGTTGACGCGCACCGAGATCCGCGCGGTCTTTCCGGTTTCCACCGCGAGCCGCGACAGCAGTTCGAGTTCCGGTTCGGATTCGACATTGATGCAGAGAATGCCGGCATCGAGCGCCGCGCGCAGTTCGGCCTCGGTCTTGCCGACACCCGAGAACAGGATCTTTTCCGGCGGGATTCCGGCCGCAAGCGCGCGCTTCAGCTCGCCGCCCGAAACCACATCCGCGCCGGCGCCGAGTTTCGCCAGCGTGCGGAGCACCGACTGGTTGGAGTTCGCCTTCATGGCGTAACACACCACCGCCTTCTCGCCGGCGAATGCCTCGGTGAAGACGCGGTAGTGCCGCTCCAGCGTCGCGGTCGAATAGCAGTAAAACGGCGTTCCGACGGCATCCGCCAGATCGAGAAGATTCACCGCCTCGGCGTGCAGCACGCCGTTGCGATAGTCGAAGTGATTCATGGCGGGCGGCTCAGTGACTATCCAGCAGCGGGTCGAGAACGAACGATTTTTTGGTGCCCCTGCCCGCGGCGGGCGGCGCTTCACTGCCGTAGGTGGAATTGAACACGCTGGGCGCGCTCGCGGCGGGCTCGTGGTCAGCATTCCGCTGTGCCGCTGCGGCCGCCTGCGGCGGTGTGTCCGGCGGCAGGTCGAGCCCGCTCTTGCGTCCGCAGCCACCGAGCGCGAGCACGGCCGCGCTCAGAAGGATGATGGCCCATCCCTGACGTGTCGGGCGAAAATTACGATTTACGACAAAAT
The DNA here is from genome assembly GCA_963831585.1 of uncultured Alphaproteobacteria bacterium. Lineage (GTDB taxonomy): Bacteria > Pseudomonadota > Alphaproteobacteria > Rhizobiales > Xanthobacteraceae > Bradyrhizobium. The sequence continues at coordinate 31,191 of CAWHRA010000018.1, forward strand.
CCCCAATGCCGCGGCACCATACAAAGATTGCTCCGGTCTGGCGAGGGGAAGACGATCATGAAATTGCAGCGAAATTCCTGTTGCTCGCAGCGAAATCGTCGTCCTCAGCCCAATTTTCGCTCTTTTTCGAGCCGCCGGAGCCATGCTTTGGCCTGCGCCGACACGTTCTTCGGCGCGGTTCCGCCGTAGCTGACGCGGCTTTTGACCGATGCTTCCACCGAAAGCACGCCCAGAGCTTCCTTGGTGATCCCAGGTTCGACCGCCTGCATGTCCTTCAGCGGCAGCTCGTGCAGCGGCACGCCGGCTTTCGAGGCCAGCGCCACGATTCGGCCGGTGACGTGGTGGGCGTCGCGGAACGGCATTTTCAGCGTCCGCACCAGCCAGTCGGCGAGATCGGTGGCGGTGGCGTAGCCCTCGCCGGCGGCCAGCCGCATCCGCGCCTCGTCCGGCACGATATCCCTGGCCATTCCGGTCATCGCCCGAATCGCCAGCGACAGCGCGCCAAACGCCTGCATCGCGCCTTCCTTGTCCTCCTGCATGTCCTTTTGATAGGCGAGCGGCAGTCCCTTCATCACGATCAGTAGCGCGGTCAGCGCGCCGATCACCCGGCCGGTCTTGGCGCGCACCAGCTCGGCGGCGTCGGGGTTGCGCTTCTGCGGCATGATCGAGGAGCCAGTAGTGAACTTGTCGGACAGCCGCACGAGTCCGACCAGCGGCGAGGTCCAGATCACGATTTCTTCCGCAAAGCGCGACAGATGCACCGCCGCGATCGCCGCCGCCGACAGGGTTTCCAGCACGAAGTCGCGGTCCGATACCGCGTCGAGCGAATTGGCCGTCGGCCGGTCGAAGCCGAGCGCTTTCGCGGTCGCCGCGCGATCGATCGGAAACGAGGTACCCGCGAGCGCCGCAGCACCGAGCGGCGATTCGTTGAGCCGCCTGCGGGCGTCGGCAAAGCGGCCGCGGTCGCGCGCCGCCATCTCGACATAGGCCAGCAGATGATGCCCGAACGTCACCGGCTGGGCGGTCTGCAGATGGGTGAAGCCCGGCATCACGGTCGCGGCGTGCTCCAGCGCCCGCTCCACCAGGGCATGCTGGAACGCAGCCAGCGCCGCGTCCGTCTCGTCGATCGTGTCGCGGACGTAGAGGCGGAAATCGGTCGCCACCTGGTCGTTGCGCGAGCGCGCGGTGTGCAGCCGTCCCGCCGCGGGGCCGATCAGTTCGCCGAGCCTGCTCTCGACATTCATGTGAATGTCCTCGAGCGCGCGCTTGAAATCGAACGATCCGTTGCCGATCTCTGACAAAATCGTGTCTAGACCGGATTTGATATTTTTCGCATCGTTTGCCGTGATAATGCCTTGCGCGGCGAGCATCGCGGCGTGGGCCTTGGACGCGGCGATGTCCTGGGCATACAAATGGCGATCGACGTCGATGGAGACGTTGATTTCCTCCATGATGGCATCGGGGCGCTCGCTGAACCGGCCACCCCACATCTTGTTGCTCATGATCTGTTACTCATGACTTCCATTGACCGCCGCGCCAACGCCTGGAACCGGCCGTTGCACCGGCCCTGCATAGCCGTAACTGATACAGGATGACAAACGATATGCCCGAACTGCCCTCGCCCCGCCCCGCCGTCACGCGCCGGATCCCGATCGCCATCGCCGCGGTCGTGGTCGGGGCATTGATCGGATTCGCCGGGGTATACGGGATCGGGGGGTTGAGGCGCAACGCGACCGGCGATGCCGCCTGCCGCGGGGCGGTCGACCTGGCCCGCAAGATCGCGCCGCTGGCGCGTGGCGAGGTGGCGGCGCTGACCATGGCAACGGCGCCGTTACGGCTGCCGGACCTCGCCTTCGAGGACGCCGACGGCAAGCCCCGAAAGCTCTCCGACTGGCGCGGGCGCACGGTGCTGGTGAACCTGTGGGCCACCTGGTGCGTGCCCTGCCGCAAGGAAATGCCGGCGCTGGAAGGCCTGCAAACCCGGCTGGGCGGGCCCAGTTTCGAGGTGGTCGCCATCAACATCGACACCCGCGACCCCCAGAAACCGAAGAACTTCCTGAAAGACGCCCATCTGACCCGGCTCGGCTATTTCAACGACGAAAAAGCCAAGGTTTTTCAGGATCTTAAGGCCATCGGACAGGCGCTGGGGATGCCGACCTCGGTGCTGATCGACGGCCAGGGCTGCGAGATCGCCACCATTGCCGGCCCGGCCGACTGGGACAGCGACGACGCCGTCAAGCTGATTACGGCGGCGATGAACCCGGTGGCGGCTGGCCTCTAGCCCGGTTCTGATTGAATCAGAACCGAAGCTCCAGGTTCTTGTTTTGACGCGTTTCTTCACGCGAACCGGTATCCACCCCGCATCAAGTGCGGGCAGGCTTTCGCTCGAAAACGCTATCGGCCATTACGCCGCGATGTTGAGATTGCCGCCGATGCCGGCGCCGACATTGGCGAGCGACATGCCTTGCTGGGCCGCGCCCAGGAGCGTCAGGACCGTGGATTTCTCGGCGTCGGCGTTCGATTTCATGATGGTGGCAGCAACCTGCGACTGCGTGTTGCCTGCCTGAGCAGCGAGGATGCTGCTGACCATGCTCATCATATCCATAACGCCGGCCCTCCGTCGCGAGCCACGGTACCCGCCAAGGGTTAACGAAAGCTGGAGATGGTCAGCGCGTCGGGACCGGCTTTTCGCCGCGGTAATCGTAAAAGCCGCGGTGGGTCTTGCGGCCGAGCCAGCCGGCCTCGACGTATTTGACCAATAGCGGGCACGGCCGGTACTTGGAGTCCGCCAGTCCCTCGTGCAGCACCTGCATGATCGACAGACAGGTGTCGAGGCCGATGAAATCGGCGAGCTCTAGCGGCCCCATCGGATGGTGCGCCCCGAGCTTCATCGCCGCGTCGATCGCCTCGACATTGCCGACGCCCTCGTAGAGCGTATAGATCGCCTCGTTGATCATCGGCAGCAGGATGCGGTTGACGATGAACGCCGGGAAATCCTCCGACACCGCGACGTGCTTGCCGAGTTTTGTCACAAACTCCTTGGCCGCGTCGAAGGTCGCGTCATCGGTGGCGATGCCGCGGATCAGCTCGACCAGTTCCATCAGCGGCACCGGATTCATGAAGTGAATGCCGATGAAGCGTTCGGGCCGGTCGGTGGAGGCGGCCAGCCGCGTGATCGAGATCGAGGAGGTGTTGGAGGCGACGATGGCCTCCGGCTTCAGCACCGCGCACAGATCGTGGAAAATCTTGCGCTTGACCTCTTCCTTCTCCACCGCGCTCTCGATCACGAGATCGCAGGCCGCGAGTCCATCCATGGTCTCGCTGGAGACGATCCGGTCCAGCGCCTTCTTGCGCGCGTCCTCGGTGATCATCTTCTTGGCGACCTGGCGCGACAAATTCCCGTTGATCGTCGCCATTCCCGACTTCAGCCGGTCGGCCGACACGTCGTTGAGCACCACATCGAGGCCAGCCAGCGCCGCCACATGCGCGATCCCGTTGCCCATCTGGCCCGAACCGATCACGCCGACCTTCTTGATCATAGCTGCCATATTGCCATCTCACCGGGGCGAGGCGCGCGTCCCGCGCCTGCCCATCCTCTCTGCATGAACACCGGTCCGAGTCCGCTTCATCCGGCCGGCGACGTCAAACACCCGTTACTTGCCGAGCTTGCCGAGTTCCTCGGTCAGCTCCGGAACCGCCTGGTAAAGATCCGCGACCAGGCCGTAATCGGCGACCTGGAAGATCGGCGCGTCCTCGTCCTTGTTGATCGCGACGATCACCTTGGAATCCTTCATGCCGGCGAGGTGCTGGATCGCGCCGGAAATGCCGATCGCAATATATAGCTCCGGCGCCACCACCTTGCCGGTCTGGCCGACCTGCCAATCGTTCGGCGCATAGCCGGCATCGACCGCGGCGCGCGACGCGCCGACGCCCGCGCCGAGCTTGTCGGCGAGCGGCTCGATATATTTGGCGAAATTCTCGCGGCTCTGCATCGCGCGGCCGCCGGACACGATGATTTTTGCCGATGTCAGTTCGGGACGGTCGCTCTTCGCAACCTCCTCGCCGACGAAGCTCGAGAGCCCGGGATCGGCCGCCGAGGCCGCATTTTCCACCGGCGCACTGCCGTCATTGCCGGCCGCGGCAAAGGTCGAGGTCCGCACCGTGATGACCTTCTTGGCATCCTTCGATTTCACCGTCTGGATCGCGTTGCCGGCATAGATCGGACGTTCGAAGGTATCCGGCGAAACCACCTTGATGATTTCCGACACCTGCATGACGTCGAGCAGCGCGGCCACCCGCGGCATCACGTTCTTGAAGCGCGAGGTCGCGGGCGCGACGAAGGCGTCATAGGATGGGGCCAGCGCCACGATCAGCGCGGCCAGCGGCTCGGCGAGGTCATGGGCATAGGCGGAACCGTCCGCGAGCAGTACTTTCTTGACGCCGGAGAGCTTGGCCGCGGCGTCGGCCGCGCCCTTGGCGTTTTCGCCGGCGACCAACACATGCACGTCGCCGCCGAGCGCCAGGGCCGCCGTCAGCGCCTTGTTGGTGGAGTCCTTGATCGACGCATTGTCGTGTTCGGCAATCAACAGCGTGGTCATCAGAGAACCCCGGCTTCGTTCTTGAGTTTCGACACCAGCTCGGCGACGTCCTTGACCTTGACGCCTCCCTTGCGGCCCGGCGGTTCGGATGTCTTGAGGATCTCGAGATGGGCGGTGAGATCGACGCTGTAGTCGGCGGCGCTCTTCTCGGCGATCGGCTTCTTCTTTGCCTTCATGATGTTGGGCAGGCTGGCGTAGCGCGGCTCGTTGAGCCGCAGATCGGTAGTTACGATCGTCGGCCCCTTGAGTTTCACGGTCTGCAGACCGCCATCGACTTCGCGCGTGACCTTGAAATCGGTTCCTTCCACTTCGAGCTTGGAGGCAAAGGTCGCCTGCGACCATCCGAGCAGCGCCGCCAGCATCTGGCCGGTCTGGTTCGAATCGTCGTCAATCGCCTGCTTGCCGAGAATGATCAGGCCGGGCTTCTCCTCGTCGGCGATGGCCTTGAGGATTTTCGCGACCGCCAACGGTTCGACATTGCCCTCGGCCTTGACCAGGATACCGCGGTCGGCGCCCATGGCGAGCCCGGTCCGGATGGTTTCGGAAGCCTGCGCGGGGCCGATCGACACCACCACCACCTCGGTCGCCTTGCCAGCTTCCTTCAGTCGCAAGGCCTCCTCGACGGCGATTTCATCGAATGGATTCATCGACATCTTGACGTTGGACAATTCGACGCCCGATCCGTCACTCTTGACCCGGACCTTGACGTTGTAATCGACCACCCGCTTTACCGGCACCAGAACCTTCATCGATCCTCTTTCGCTTCAATTTTCAGATATTGATCGGCTTGGGCGCGGAACCTAAAGGTCCGGCCAACCCCGGTCAACGCGCGACGGCCAAAAATCGCCCCCAAACGGCGCGGTTTAACGATTCTGGCCGGGTATCCAAAGAACGTCCCCGGCGCCATTGTCGTTCACCGAGCGGCTGGCAACAAACAGGAAGTCCGACAGGCGGTTCATATACTGGATCGCGGCGTCGCCGACCGGTTCATTGGGCCGGGCCGCGAGTTCCACCATGATGCGTTCCGCGCGGCGGCATATCGTGCGCGCCAGATGCAGATAGGCCGCGGCCGGCGTGCCGCCGGGCAGCACGAACGAGGTGAGCGGCGCCAAATGTGCGTTCAGGGTGTCGATGTCGCGCTCGAGGCGCTCGACCTGGCTCGACAACATGCGCAGCCGTTCCGCCTTGCCCTCGCGCTCGGGCACCGCGAGGTCCGCGCCGAGGTCGAACAAATCGTTCTGGATCAGGCCCAGCATCGCGTCGAGTTCGCGGGCCTGGCCAAGGTGCAGCCGCACGATACCGATCGCGGCATTGGTCTCGTCGACGGTTCCATAGGCACTGATGCGCAAATCGTATTTGGGGCGCCGCTCGCCGCTGCCGAGCGCGGTGGTGCCGTCGTCGCCGGTCCGCGTGTAGATGCGATTAAGGACCACCATAATCCGCCTCCTTTAGCGCCCCATCGTCCAGACCGCGAACATCGTGATCACGATCGCCACGAATTGCAGCAGCACCCGCAATCGCATCAGTTTTTGCGAGCGGTTCGGCGAACCGCCGCGCATCATGTTAACGAGACCCATTAGCAGCACCAGCGCGACGGCGCCGACGGCGATGGGAAGAACGATCATGCTGATGAAGGATGCCATGGCCGTATCTAACACCGCGCCGCCCGGTCCGCTACCGCTCACGCGCAGCCGCCAACGATCTGGCTTTTAGATCAATAATATCAGAAGGTAGCACGGTTCGTCGGGTGAACCCGTCCGCCACTGGCCAAGGTGAAATGTGAGGCAGCTTCGCTACGTCTATCTGGTCGTCCTGGATGCGTTCTACGAGTTTCTCGCCGATGACGGCTGGGCGATCGCCAGCCACATCGCGCTGTCGACGCTGATGGCGCTGTTTCCGTTCCTGATCGTGCTGACGTCGCTGGCCGGCTTTTTCGGGTCGAAGGAACTCGCCGATCAGGCCGCCGGGCTGATGCTGCAGGTGTGGCCGCAACAGGTCGCCGATTCGCTGTCGGGCGAGATTCACGACGTGCTCACCACCACCCGCGGCGATGTGCTGACCATCGGCGCGGTGCTGGCCGTCTACTTTGCCTCGAACGGCGTGGAAGCGCTGCGGGTCGCCCTCAACCGCGGCTATTCGGTGATCGAGCCGCGGCGCTGGTACTGGCTGCGGCTGGAATCGATCGGCTATACCTTGATCGCCGCCTTCACGGCGCTGGCGATGGCGTTCCTGATCGTGCTTTTCCCCCTGATGCTGGAGGCGGCACGGCGCCATATTCCGCTGGTCGTCGAGAACAACGAGCAATTCCTCAACTTCGCGCGCTACAGCATCACCATCGGCGCCCTGACGGTGGCGCTCTTCATCCTGCACGCCTGGCTGCCGGCGGGCCGCCGCGGATTCCTGCAGATCCTGCCGGGCATCGTCTTCACGCTGGTCGCCTCGCTGGTATCGGGCATCGTGTTCGGCCAGTATCTGGCGCGCTTCGCCAACAACTACGTCACGATGTATGCGGGCCTCGCCTCGGTCATCATCGCGCTGGTGTTTTTGTATTTCATCGCCGCGATCTTCGTGTATGGCGGCGAACTCAACGCAGCCATCATCAAGTCGCGGCTGCCGCACGGCGTGTCGCTTCAAGCAGCGCAGTCGCTAGCGCCCTTGGACTCACAGGTTTGACCAGAAAGGCGTCGGCACCGGCCGCGCGCGAGGCCGCCTCGTCATCGCCGCGGCCCGACACCCCGATGATCGCGATGCGGCCGAACGGCGGGCTCAAGGTGCGAATTCGCCGGATGGTCTCGATGCCGTCGATGCCGGGCAGCACCATGTCCATCAGCACCGCGTCGAAGTCGCCTTGCGCGATCCGTTCGGCGGCGGCCTCGCCCCGCCCGATGAATTCCGCGCTATGGCCGAGTTCGGTGAGGATCGTGTTGAGCACGACGCGGCCGAACGGATTGTCCTCGACGCCGAGGATGCGCAGCGCCCGCGCCGACGTCGCCGTGACGGCGGCATTCGCGCTTGCACCGGCTCCCTTGCCGGCCTTGGCGCGTATCAGACTCACGGTCAGCGTGAAGGTGGTTCCACCGCCGCGCCGCGGCGCAACGATGATGTCGCCACCCATCGCGCGCGCGATCTGCTTCACCGATGACAGTCCGAGCCCGGCGCCGCCGAAGCGCGACGCGATCGTGACATTGGCCTGCGAAAACGGGCGGAACAAACGCTTGATTTCACTGAGCGTGATTCCGATCCCGCTGTCGGAAACCGAAAAGGAAACGCCGACCTTGCCTTTGCCGCCGCGCACCGGGACCACCTCGAGCGCGACGCCGCCCTGATCGGTGAATTTCACGGCATTGTCGATCAGGTTCTCCAGTGCGGCGCGCAGCCGCACGGGATCGCCGACCACCAGCGCCGGAAGTTTCTCCGAAATTTCGACATGGGATTGCAGGCCCTTGGCCGCCGCCCGGCCGGCCAGCGAATCGCCGGCGCTGCGCGCCAGCGCCCGCAGGTCGAAGAAATCCTGCCGCATGCCGGCCACGGCGCGACCGCCCCTGGCGGCGTCGACGAACAAGGTCGCAAGGCTCGCCAGATGTTCGGCGCCGGCCTTGATGGTATCGACCCAGCGCCGCTCGCGCTCGTCGAGATCCGACGTCGCCAGGAGATCGCTGATGGCGAGGATGCCGGTCAAGGGAGTGCGGACCTCATGGGCGAACGCGGCGAGCGCGGCCTCGACCATGCCCGGTTCGGCCGTCTTCATTGCGCGGGTTCTCGCAACGGGCTTGCGCGCCTTGCGGGAGGCAAGGCCAGAAGCGCGCTTTTTGGGCGGCCGCTTGTTCGCAGGCCGTTTGGTGCGCCGTGAGCGCGAATTTGCCGCCATGATTCCCCTGACCCTGGCCCGCCTCCACCATGCCACGGCGGGACGCAGAGAGTCACGCCGACGGGATTTTTTCCCTGTTGCAATCAATTCGCGGCAACGCCGCGCCCACAATTAAGGCACGCCGGCAAGGCGGCGGATGTCGGCCGGCGTCGCACCCTGGCTGCGCAGCTCGCGAAGCCCCGTGGCCGCGGTCGACTTCGACAGCTTTCGCCCGGCAGCATCGAGGATGAGCCGGTGGTGCCGGTAGCAGGGCGCCCGCAGGCCAAGCAACTGCTGCAGCAGCCGGTGGACGCCGGTCGACCAGAACAGGTCCTGCCCCCGCACGACATCGGTGACGCCCTGCAGGGCGTCGTCGATCACCACCGAGAGATGATAGCTGGTCGGCGTCTCCTTGCGCGCCAGGATGACGTCACCCCAGGCTTCCGGCCGGCCGGCCACCATCCCGGTCTCGCCGGCGGGACCTTCGCCGTGCTCGATCCATGTCAAGGCACCGGCCTTGGCGTAGACCTTGGCGCAGGCCGCTTCCATGTCGAGCCGCAGCGCGTAGGGCACGCCGGAGGCGATCAGCCGCGCGCGTTCATCGGATGACAGCCGTTTCGCCCCACCGGGATAGAGCGGCGCACCGTCGGGGTCGCGTGGCCAGGGAGCCTGCGCCTCCCGTCCGCTCACCAGTCCAGCGATTTCGGCGCGGCTTTCAAAACTCGGATAGACCAGGCCCGTCGCGGACAGCCTCTCGACCGTATCGCGGTATTCGGCCAGATGCTCGGACTGCCGCCGTACCGGTTCCTCCCAGGCGATGCCGAGCCAGGCGAGATCTTCATAAATCGCGACCTCGAATTCCGGCCGGCAGCGGGCGGTGTCGATGTCCTCGATCCGCAACAGAAAGCGGCCGCCGGCCCGGCGCGCGGAATCGAAATTCAGCAATGCCGAACAGGCATGGCCGAGATGCAGATGACCGTTCGGGCTCGGTGCAAAGCGGAAAACGGGTGGCATTGATCTCTTTCGCTGGACATGGTGGTTTTAGGTCGCAATGCCCCTCCATCTCAACACCCAGGCCGATCTCGAAGAGGCCATCCACGCGCTGCTCAGGCAAGACCCGCGGCTCAAGCCGGTATTCGAGCTCGCCGGCATGCCGGCGCTGCGGCAGCGGGAGCCCGGCTTCGCAGGCCTTGCCGCGATCGTCTGCGGCCAGCAATTGTCGACCGCGAGCGCTGCGGCGATCTGGGGCCGCCTCACCGCCGCGTTCGATCCGTTTCACCACGAGGCGCTGCGCAAGGCGCGCGCCGACCGCCTTGGCCGGCTCGGCCTGTCGGCGGCAAAGATCAAGACGCTGAAGAGCCTGGCGCGCGAGATCGCCGCCGAACGGCTCAATCTCGATGTGCTGGCGAACGAAGACGCCGACGCCGCGCACAACACGCTCACCTCGCTGCACGGCATCGGCCCGTGGACCGCCGACGTCTATCTGCTGTTTTGCCTGCGCCATGGCGACGCCTGGCCGGCCGGTGATCTTGCCGTGCAGGAAGCGGTCAAAATCGGCCTCGGCCTGAAGACGCGGCCGACCGAAAAGCAGATGGCGCCGCTGGCCGAGCCATGGCGCCCGCTGCGCGGCGCGGCGGCGCATCTGTGGTGGTCCTATTACCGCGCCATCAAGAAGCGCGAGGGCGTGATCGCCGGCAAGGGCTGACGACAATCACCGCGTGTGCAATTGCCGCCCTTTCTGCGGGGTCCCAAACAGTATAGGTTTTGCGGGCAGGGAAACGCCGCGAAGACGGCCGGATCGAGAAGACACCAATGCTGGACAAGACCGACGATGTTTCGATTGCCGCCGAAAACTGGCTGGCGCAATTCGAAAGCGCCATCGCAAAGCCCGATGAATCCTCGCTAAGACCGCTGTTTCACCCCGAGAGCTACTGGCGCGACGTGCTGGCGCTGAGCTGGCATTTGCAGACCATCAACGGCACGGACGAAATAGTGCGGGAATTGAGGGCTCAAGCCGGCCGCGCGGCGCCGCGCGATTTGCGCATCGATCGCGACCGCGCCGCGCCACGCCGGGTAGCCCGCGCCGGCGCCAGCACGATCGAGGCGATTTTCAAGTTTGAAACCGCGCAAGGCCGCGGCAGCGGCATCCTGCGGCTAATCCCGGACGCCGCCGATAACAACCGGCTCAAGGCCTGGACGCTGCTGACCGCGCTCGACGAGTTGAAAGGCTTTGAGGAGCAACTCGGCTCGTCGCGGCCGCGCGGCCAATCCTATTCGCGGGATTTTCGCGGCCCCAACTGGCTCGACCTGCGCAAGGCCTCAGTCGACTACGCCGATCGCGATCCCGCCGTGCTGGTGGTCGGCGGCGGCCAGGCCGGGCTTGCGATCGCGGCGCGCCTGAAGCAACTGCGGATCGACGCGCTGATCGTCGACCGGGAGCTGCGCATCGGCGACAACTGGCGCAAGCGCTACCACGCGCTGACCTTGCACAACCAGGTCCAGGTCAACCACCTGCCCTATATGCCGTTCCCGCCGAACTGGCCGGTCTACATCCCCAAGGACAAGCTCGCCAACTGGTTCGAGACCTATGTCGACGCCATGGAGCTCAACTACTGGACCGGCACCGAGTTCGAGAGCGGCGCGTATGACGAGGCGCAAGGACGCTGGTCGGTGGTGCTGCGGCTGGGAGACGGTTCGAAGCGCGTCATGCATCCGCGCCACGTCGTGATGGCGACCGGCGTCAGCGGCATTCCGAACCTGCCCGATATTCCCTCGCTGGAGAATTTCACCGGCACGATGCTGCATTCCAGCCAGTATGACGATGGCGAGGCGTGGAAGGGCAAGCGCGCCATCGTGATCGGCACCGGCAACAGCGGCCATGACATCGCGCAGGACCTGCATTCGAGCGGCGCCAGCGTTACCCTGGTGCAGCGCAGCTCGACGCTCGTCGCCAATATCGAGCCCTCGGCGCAACTGGCCTATGCGGCCTACAACGAGGGGACGCTCGAGGACAACGACCTGATCGCCACCTCGATGCCGCTGACGCTGGCGAGGCGCAGCCACGTGATGCTGACCGAGCAATCCAGGAACCTGGACAAGGATCTGCTCGACGGGCTGACGCGCGTCGGCTTCAAGCTCGATTACGGCGACGGCGGCACCGGCTGGCAGTTCAAGTACCTCACCCGCGGCGGCGGCTATTATTTCAATGTCGGCTGCTCCGATCTGGTCGCCGGCGGCGCGATCAAACTGATCCAGTTCTCCGACATCGATTCCTTTGTCGCCGACGGCGTGCGCATGAAGAGCGGCGAGCATCTCGCCGCCGACCTGATCGTGCTGGCGACCGGCTACAAGCCGCAGGAAGTTCTGGTGCGCAAATTGTTCGGCGAAAAAATCGCCGGGCGCGTCGGCCCGATCTGGGGTTTCGGCGACGGCCAGGAACTACGCAACATGTACACCCGCACCCGGCAGCCCGGCCTCTGGTTCATCGCCGGCAGCCTGGCGCAATGCCGGATCAACTCGAAATATCTGGCGCTGCAGATCAAGGCGATCGAGGAAGGGCTGCTGCCACGGAGCGCATGAGGTCCGTCCGCCTCACGGCTCCTGATGATCCAGGATTTGCCGGACGATGAAGGACTCCGCGTGGCGCCAGGCCTTGTCATTGTCGCCGCGGAAGGTGACGAGGCGATTAAACGCGACATTCCGCGTCTTCACGTCGACAAGGTCGATTTTCGCCCATTGCACCAGCGTGCTCACCTTGTGAAAGCTGCTGATCAACAGATATTCGGCGCCGGCTGCTTGCGCCTTGGCGAGCAACTGGTCGGCATCGATATCGCCAATCGAACAGGCGTTGGGCGGGCAATCGAGCGCGACGTTTCGTATCTTTCCGCCCGCCGTCAGATCGGTGCGCAACGAAGCTTCGAATTCGCGCAGGCGGCGAAAGTGGTCGGCGCTCTGATCGACGACCTCGCCCGAGGTGTCGACATACTGGATTTCGGCGACCGCCAGGATGGGCACCTCGCCTTGCGCCCGGCTTTGCCAAACGGGATTGACGGAGAAGGCGGCCGCGAAAACCAAAGCGAGACCCGCGGACCTCAGTTTCATCGGCGTTTCCATGGAGACGCGCTCCTGTTGTCAATGCGATCTGTTCGTCCCGTTACAACCATTCGAGCCTATCACGGCTTGCTTCAACGCGGGCGCTGGTTTCACTGTTCCAGCAGGCGGCGCTGAATCAGCCAGCGCGCGCCGCGGCTCCAGGCCGAGTTGGCGCCCGCGCGCAAATCGGTCTGCTCGACGTCGACGATCGCCCCCGATTTGGCGTCGCGAATCTTGTAGGTCACCGCGTAATCGGTCCGGCTGATGCGCGTGACGATCCCGATCATGGACTGGTCCGCGTTGAGGCCCGCGGCGATCCTGGCTTCGCACCCGTCGCAATCGTGCAGTTTGCCTGCCTTGGCCGCTTCGTCGTTGACCGCGCCGACGTCGACCAGCTGGTAGCGGCCGGATTGCGCGATCAGCCGGCGCGCCTCTTCCGTCGAAAGCCGCAACTGCTCGCGGTCGATATCGTCAGGGGGAATGTACGCCGCGGCGGCGCTGAAATCCTCCAGTTCGAACGGAAACAGCGCGAGCCTGACCGGGGGATGTGCGCCGGGTTCGTCCGCCCGGGCGACTGCGAACCCTGCAAGCGCCATGACGGGAACGAGGACGAATGCAATGCCGCGCATGGACGAACTCCGAGGCCGCCAAATTCGTCGCCATGATCGCGATCCAGGCCTTTCACGAAATGGCGATTTTCCTTGGATTGGCCGGGCAAAATGCCCGATCGAGCCTCGCGGCGCTTTCTTCCTGACGAAATTTGCTTCTAAATGCGACGGAAACGGGAGGGAACTTGCAACAGGTCCCTGAAGCCGTGGCGGGCACCGCGCGCGCCATCGATCTGAAGCTGCGGCTGGCGTTGCGCGTCGCGGCGCTGGCGGCGGTTTGCTTCCTTGCGGTTGCGGCCTACGTTCTGGTTGACAGCGACCGGGCCACCCGGGCGAAGGCGAGCCGCATCGCCGAAATCGTCGCCAGGGACATCTCGCTGCAGCAGGCGCAAGTGCAATGGTTTTCCCTGTCGCCCGACCGGACGCCGGATCTGCAACGGGCGGCGGCGCCGTTGATGGAGCCCGGCCTGTGCATCGCCTACCGGAATGACGCCGGAGATTTTCGCCAGGGCATGTGCAGTGGCGCGCTCGCCGACGAAACGGTCGCCCCCGAGAGTTTCGCCGCGCTCTATCGCGCCATCTTTCGTCCGGGTGAACCGATCTCGAAGCCGCTCCTCGTGGAGGGCAAGGCGGCAGGCATGGCGGTCGCGACCTTCGACCCTGCCGCGCAGATCGGCCAGAGCTGGCGCGAGACGAGCCGTCTTCTCTCCATCATGGCGCTCGCCTTGGCCGGGCTTTGCCTGGCGGTATACGCCACGCTCGCGCGCGCGCTCCGGCCCACGCACGTCATTCGCACCGGGCTGACGCGGCTTGCGGCGAACGATCTTTCCGCGCGGCTGCCGAGCTTCGATCTGGCGGAACTATCGGCCATTTCCGACGTCTTCAACGCACTGGCGCAGAAGCTGCAGGCCGCCATCGCCGAACGCAACGCGCTGACGCGAAAGCTGATCGCCGTGCAGGACGAGGAGCGGCGCCATCTTGCCCGGGAATTGCACGACGAATTCGGCCAGTCGCTCACCGCCATCGCAGCACAAGCCGCCGCCGCCGCGCACACGGCGGAGCGCGAATGCCCGCCGCTGCTTGGGGAATGCCGGGGCATCTCCCGCACCACGGCAGGCCTGATGGAAACGCTGCGCGGCGCGCTGGTGCGCCTGCGCCCGCCCGACATCGAGGAACTCGGTCTCACGTTGAGCCTCGAAAGCCTCGTTGCGAGCTGGAACGGTTTTGAAAGGGGCCGCACCCGGTTCGACATCGCCGTATCAGGCAAGGTCGACGATCTCCCGCCAAGCGTCTGCGCGAGCCTCTATCGCATCGCCCAGGAGGCGATCACCAATGCGGCGAAGCATGCCCATGCCAGGCGCGTGCGGCTGCGTCTCGAGGTCGGACAGGCCGACATCGTCCTCAGCGTCGAAGACGACGGCGAGGCGGCGGGCGGAAGTCTCGCGCCAAAGGCCGGCATGGGACTTCTCGGCATGCAGGAGCGGGTGGTTTCGCTCGGCGGCACGCTTCGATTCGAGCGGCCGGCCGCCGGCGGCGCCCGGCTGGTCGCGACCATCCCCAATATGGGAGCGGAAGCTTGATCGCGCCGGGCACGAGGGGTTTCACGCGCGTCATGCTGGCGGACGATCATGCCATCGTGCGCGAAGGTTATCGCTCGCTGCTGCACAAGCAGGATCGCCTTGAAGTCGTCGCCGAGGCCGGCGACGGGGCGGAGGCTTATCGAGTCTACAAGGAGATCAGGCCCGACCTCGTCATCATGGACGTGTCGATGCCGGGAATCGGCGGGGTCGAGGCCATCGGGCGGATCCGGCAATGGGATCATGCCGCGCGCATCCTCGTCTTCACGATGCACCAGAGCGCGGCCTATGCGGTGCAGGCGATCAAGGCGGGCGCCCGCGGCTTTGTGACGAAGAGCAACCCGCCCGAGGCGCTGTTGCGCGCGATCGCCGAGGTCATGGCCGGGCGCATCGCGCTCAGCCCCGACATCGACCACGAACTCGCCATCAACCGGCTCGCCGACGAACCCTCCGCCGTCGACGCGCTGACCCCGCGGGAGTTCGAAATCCTGCGGATGCTGCTGGCCGAAAAATCCGTCGATGACATCGCCGAGACCTTGCATATCAGCGTCAAGACCGCGGCCAACACGCGCTATCTGATCCGCGCCAAGCTCGGCGTCGCCTCCGACATCGAACTGGTGCGCCTCGCGCTTCGCCAGCGGATCATCGCCGCCGAGGAGATCGAGAGCTAGGCCGCGGACGCGGCACTGACGGCGGCGGTCTGGCGGTTGGCCAGACGTTCGGCGGACCGGGGATCATGCGTCGGCAAATAGACGGTCGGGCGCGATTGGACAAAGCGCCGGATCGCGTCGAGCGTGGCGCCGCAGACGTGCTCGTCCGCGCTGACGCCATCGAGCTTCCCCGCGAGCATCAGCGCCTCGTCGTAGGAGGTGTCGCCGGCGAGAAAATACGCGATGTCGCCATCGCAAACCACCACCGAAACATGGTCCGCGGTATGACCCGGTGTGGCGACCGCGACGACGTCGCCCGCTTGTGTCAATCGACGGCTCGATGCGAAGGGACCAAACGGTTCGGCGGCGAGATTGAGCGGTTTCGGATCGAACCAGGACGGCCAGCGATGGGGCAGATAGCCGCGCAGACGTCCGGCGAGTCCGCTCGCCGTCTTCATCTCGCCGGGCGCCGCCAGGATCTCGCTGTCCGGAAAATGCGCCAGCCCGCCGTCATGGTCCATATGCAGATGGGTCAGGATCACCCGCTTGACGTCGCGCGGCCCGATACCGAGCGCGCGTAGCTGCGGGCCGATCTCCTGTTCGGGCTCGATGCGAAACGCGACTTCCCACCGCACATAGGGATGCAGCGAGCTGCCCGATTGAAGCAGATGCGCGCCCTGGCCGGTGTCGACGACAAGGACGCCTTCGGCGGTGTCGATCACCCAGGCATAGGTCGGCAGCCATTCGGTCCAGTTCGGGTCGGTGAAAATCGAAAGCCGCCGCGACAGGCCGTGTCCACGCCCCTCGACCTGCGCAGTCTTGATCCGGACGAAGCCGGTCTGAACGGCCTGAAGCTTCATGGGCGGCAATCCCGCTGACCCAGCCGAGTCAACCGCGCGAATGCGTCATTTTCGCGAAACCTATTCCGCCTTGATGTTGGAAGCCTTGATGATCGGCCACCAGCGCTCAGTCTCGGCTTTCTGGAACGCCCGCAACGCCTCCGGCGATTGCTGGGCGAGCGGCGTGATCTGGATGCCGAGATCGTCCAGACGCTTCTTCACCGTGGGATCGGCGAGCACCTGCACCAGCGTGGCATTGAGCCTCGCGACGATGTCCTTTGGCGTCTCCCTGGGAACCCACAATCCATACCAGAGCGAGGCGAAGAAGCCCGGCAGTCCGGCCTCGTCGGCGGTCGGAATATCCGGCGACGACGGCAGCCGCGCCCGCCCCGTGATGGCGAACGGCTTGACGCTGCCGGACGCGACCAGCGACTTGAAGTTCGAGGACGGCTCGATCATGAAATCGATCTGTCCCGCCAGCAGATCCTGCATCGCCGGCGCATTGCCGCGATACGGCACGAACTGGAATTTCGTGCCGGTCTCCTTCTGGAACGATATCCCGGTGAGATGACCGGTCGCGCCGACGCCGGCGATGCCCACCGACGCCTTGTCGGGATTGGCCCTGAGCCAGCCGACCAGCCCCTTCAGATCGTCCGCCGGCAGGTTCTTCTTGCCGACGATCAAGAGCGGCTCGCTGCCGATCTGGATGACCGGCTCGAGATCCTTCAACAGGTCGAAGGACAGCGCGTAGAGCCCGCCGGTCAGCATATGCGTGGTCGAGGTGCCGATCGAGAGCGTGTAGCCGTCGGCCGGCGAACGCACGGCGCGGCCGACGCCGATACTGCCGGCGGCGCCCGCGACGTTCTCGATGATGATGGGCTGGCCCAGGATCGGCCGCATGTTCTCGGCCAGGAGACGCGCCAGCGTGTCGGTGGCGCCGCCGGCGGGGAACGGCACGATCATGGTGATCGGATGCGCCGGATAATTCTGCGCGTCGGCCATGCCGATCCATGACAGGCCGAGAATGGTCGCAACCGTCGCCGCCAGCAATTTGCGCATCAGTTCCCCCCGGATGAAAGCAATATAACGCATTCCAGCTTTTATTGGCACGTGCCGCGCGCGATCAAACCTCGCCCAGCACCTCGCGCCGCCGCTGTTCGGATTCCTCCGCATAGCGCCGCATCGCATGGGCCTCGCTGAGAACCCCGATCGGCCGGTGCTCGCCGTCGATATCGACCACGGCGAGCGACTCCGCCTCCGCGGCGTCGAACACGGCGATGGCTTCCTGGATGTTCATGCCGGGATGCAGCACGACATCGCGAAAATGCAGCAGGCTGATCAGGCCGTCGGCCATCACGATGTCAGGCGCATGCGCGTCGGCGACCAGCGCCAGCCCGACATAGCGGCCCGATCCATCGACTGCGACCACCTGGTTTTTCGATCCCAGCGGGAATTTCTCGCGGAATTCCGCGATGCCCATGTTGGCGTTCACCGTGGCCAGGTCCTGCCGCATCAAGCTGCGCACCGTGAGGTCGCGGATCCAGCCGATATCGGCGGCGCTGCGGATCGTCTCGCCGCGCAGATGCAGCCGCCAGGTCGCGAAGGAGTAGCCGAACAGCTCGCGGGTGATCTGGGTCGAGATGATGACCGCGACCAGCACGGCCGTCGAGAGCCAGAGATTGCCGGTCGATTCCAGCGCGATGAACGACATCGTCAGCGGCCCGCCGATGACGGAGGCCGACAGCGCGCTCATGCCGATGATGGCGTAGACGTTCGGGCTGAGATGCAGGCCCGGCCAGATCACGTCGAAGCCGCCGGCGAACAGATGACCGCCGAGCGCGCCCAGAAACAGCGTCGCGAAGAACAGGCCGCCGCGAAAACCGGACCCGAGCGAAATCACCGAGGCAATCGCTTTCAGGATGAAGATGGTCGCGAGCACGGCCAGCGGAATCGACACAAATCCGGCAAAATGCAGCGCGCCATGCCCCGACGACATGACCTGCGGCGTGATCAGGGCGAGCAGGCCGACGCCGAGACCGCCGAGCGCCGGACGCAGCGGCGGCCACAGCCGGGTCTTGGCCAGCAGCGTCTCGCACAGCGCC
The DNA here is from genome assembly GCA_963831585.1 of uncultured Alphaproteobacteria bacterium. Lineage (GTDB taxonomy): Bacteria > Pseudomonadota > Alphaproteobacteria > Rhizobiales > Xanthobacteraceae > Bradyrhizobium. Next base: position 49,504 of record CAWHRA010000018.1, read on the forward strand.
ACGCCGCGCATGATGCCGATGCCGAACAGCGCCGCCAGTACCCCGAGCAGGGCCGCGATCGCGAGATCGCGGCCGAGCACATCGCCGACCGGACCGACGCCGACGCCGAGCGACAGCACCGTGAAGGCGTGCGCGACGAAATAACCCGCGACCGCGGCGACGCCGACCGGCGTCAGGCTGGCGGGCGTGTAGCCGCCGATCACCAGCTCAAAGGCATAGAAGGCGCCGGCGAGCGGCGCGCCGAACGCGCCTGCGATCGCGGCCGCCGCGCCGCAGCCGACCATGATGCGCTGATCGGCGCGGCGCAGGTGAAAGCCGCGGCCCAGCGAGGCCGCGAGACCGCTGGCGAGCTGGGTATAGCCCGCCTCGAGGCCAACCGACGCGCCGACGCCGGAGGACCATACCGTCTGCGCCGCCACGATGACGCTGCCGCGGAACGACATCCGCCCGCCATGCAGTGCGTTGGCCTCGATCGGATCGACTTCGCGGGCCGGCCGGAACCGCTGCAGCACCAGGAACGCCAAGCCCAGCAATAGCCCGCCCAGGCTCGGCACCAGCAGCGCGCGCAAGGGATCGATGGCGTATTGGCTCGACAGCCGTTCCCCGATTTCGATCTTGAACAGCAGCACGTGCATGCCTTCGACCGCCGCGCTCATGGCCGCCACGACCAGGCCGCCGATCACGCCGATCAGCGCCGCCAGCACGACGAGGCTGGTTTCATGCGCGCGAACGAACGCCCGCAGCCGGCGCGGCGCCTCAAGAAAACGCGATTTGGTGACCATGCTTATTGCGCCCGAATACGGCCAAAAAAGCCGCCCGCCTTCACTTAGCGGTGTTCATGCCGGTCATGCAACCCGGCGCCGGACTGGGGCGGATAAGGCCCTCAACGCTCTTCACAATCCCGTCACGCTGCCTGTAGTATGTCATCACATGCTGCTTCGCAGCTAACATGGGAGTCAGGAGCGTTACTTGAACGCACATGTCTCGCAAGGCGGTTGGCCGGTACTGGTGCTGAATGCGGACTTCCGGCCGCTGAGTTACTACCCGCTGTCTCTCTGGTCGTGGCAGGACGCGATCAAGGCGGTGTTCCTCGATCGCGTCAACATCGTCGAGCACTATGATCGCGCGGTGCGCAGCCCCACGTTCGAAATCCAGCTGCCGAGCGTGGTGTCGCTGAAGTCCTTCGTCAAGCCGACCACGCATCCCGCCTTCACCCGGTTCAACGTGTTCCTGCGCGACCGCTTCGTCTGCCAGTATTGCTCGGCCCATGACGACCTCACCTTCGACCACATCATTCCGCGCAGCAAAGGCGGCCAGACCACCTGGGAAAACGTGGTCGCCGCCTGCTCGCCGTGCAATCTGCGCAAGGGCAATCTGACGCCGCAGCAGGCGCGGATGTTTCCAAGGCAACACCCGTTCGCGCCGACGGTGCACCAGCTGCACCGCAATGGGCGGCTGTTCCCGCCGAACTATTTGCACGACAGCTGGCTCGACTATTTGTACTGGGATACCGAGCTCGATCCGTAAGCGGTGCGCTCATAGAGGTCATAGCCCTTGGAGGTTATAGCCCTTGGAGGTTATGGGCCTTGGTGGTCGTGGGGCCTTGCTCTCGCTGGGACACCTGCCCCGGTTTCCCATCGCTTCAAGCAGGGAACTTTCGGTTCCTCCCGGCGTCATCTAGAGTGACGCGATGAGGCTTGGCGCGGGAGGGTGCCATGTCGAAGATCCGCATTGGAATTGCCGTCGTCGTTCTGGCAACGCTCCTGTCCAGTGCGGCCATGGCCAGGGTGCGTCTTGGCATCGGCCCCCTTGGAGTTGCGAGATTTGCGGTCGCCCGCGTGTTGTCGCTGGGGGGATTGCGTCACGCTCGTGCTTTTGCTCACCGCGGCCACGTCCGAACGGCTGCGCTCAGACCGCAAGACGTCCGCAACGCCACGGAATCAGGGCTCCCCAACCCGGCGGTGCGCAGGCAGATCGTCGTGACCGCCGCGCTGGCGGGGTGGCATGGCGGCCGCGTCGCGAACGGGTGGTGGCGACACGGCGACGGCGGATATGGATGGGTCGGGCCGCTGTTCTGGCCATTCGCCATCTACGATATCTACGACTACGCCATCTGGGGCGACGGCACCGGCTTCTGGGGCTACGGTTACCCCGATATCTATGCCGCGATCTTCGCGCCTTACGGCCATGATGAGCTCGCCGCCTATACGGGACCGGGCCCGTTCGGCCGAAGACATCGCAGAGTCCCTTCGCTCCAGCAGCTCTGCGACGGTGACAGCGGCGAGATTGCCGGCCTTCCCATCGATCAGATTCGGCAGGCGATCCAGCCGAATGACGCGCAACGCGCCGCTCTGGACGATCTTGCCAACGCCTTGATATCGACCGCCCAGATGATCCGGGCGTCGTGTCCGGCGCAACCGGCGTTCACAGCGCCGGACCGGTTGGCCGTCATGCAGCGGCGCATCGGCGCGATGATCAAGGCAGAGCAGACCGTGCAGCAACCGCTGGGGAAATTCTACGACCTGCTGGATGACGAGCAGGAAGCACGGCTCAATGCACTGGCCGAAAGTCGGCGCAAGATGTCCGCCGCAAACGGGGCCACGGAGGCGCCTGCCCAGGGTTGCGGCGCGGCGCAACCGGCCGCGCTGCAGTGGCGGACGGAGGAGATCGAGGCCAGGCTGCACCCGAACGAAACCCAACGCGCCGCTCTTGGGGCGTTGCAGGAAGCCAATGCAAGGGCTGCCGACATCCTGAACGCTCAATGCCAGCCGATGGACGCAACCACGCTACCCGCTCGCCTCGACGCGGTGGACGGACGGCTCGATGCCATGCAGCAGGCGGTCTATCTGGTGAGCGCGGCGCTCGGGCACTTCTACGCCACGCTGAGCGACGAGCAGAAGATGCAGTTCGAGGCGATCGGGCAAAAACGAACGGCATAATTTCCGTATCCATTGCCATCGCCGGGCCACAGCCCCATCCGTCCCGGTCAAACCGGCAACCGATCGGCCCCTCGCGGACCTTGATGTGCGTCGGTCGATGTCCCGATCGCGGTGACCGAAGCAATAGCCGGGGAATAGACCCTGCTTTCCGGGGTTCACACTTGAGACTTAGACCGGTTCAAGCCGGCAATACGGGGCGACATCATCCGCGAATTTGTAACGACGATATCCGCATTGAGGAGAAGCGACTCCGGTTGCTCATGAATTGACGGGGAAGCCTACTCGGAATTTCAGAAACGGCGCTTTGCAGGCAATGAAAAGTTCCCTTCAATCTTTCGCCGAGGGCATCTCGAAGCTCGGCCTGACAGAGGTCGGCCATGCCATCGCGCTGCTTTGGTACTTTGACCTGCAGGAAGGCAAACCGGAGTTGCGTCCTGCCTTCCTGGCCGAGTTGATGCATGATCTGTCGCTTCGCCGCCAGATCAATGCCACCCGTCTCGGAAGGCAGCTGCTTGCCAACCGTGCCGTGATGCGGGGCAAGGAGATGGGCACCGTGAGACTTCGCCTTGCCAGCAGGTCGCGCCTGTCCTTGCGCTATGACGAGATTGCGGGAAGGGTCGTAACGCCCGAGCAGGGCGCGCACATCATTCCCGCGGGACTGTTCGACAATACCAGACCGCATCTGCAAACCCTGGTGGTGCAGATCAACGGAACTTACCAGAGCGGTTTCTACGACGCCTGTGCCGTGATGTGCCGACGCTTGCTGAATTGCCTGCTGCTCCTTGCGTTCGAAAGCGCGGCAAAGGGCAAGCTCATAAGGGATGCCTCCGGGGAATACAGGGCGTTCGCCGACATCATCGAATTGGCTTCCTCCAGCCGGCACATCAAGCTCGCCCGGGGCGCGGGCGCGGTGCTGGGAAAGATGGATTATGTGGGTGATCTCGCAGCTCATCACCCGACTTACACCACCCGGCAGAAGGACATCGACGAGCAGCGGCTGGCGCTTCATCGCGTCATCTCGGAGCTGATTCATCTTGCCGAAATCAAGTCGCAGGCCACGGCGGGTTGACGACGCGTGCCGGCAAGCTTCAAAACGCTCGTCGATCGAGGGGCCTCGTCCCGGATGCGCCTCACGCCAGATGGCAGGCCACGAGATGTCCGTCGCTGCCCTGCTTCAGTTCGGGCGCGATTTGCCGGCAGCGTGGCTCCGCGATCGGGCAGCGGGTGTGGAAGTGGCAGCCTTGCGGCGGGTTCATCGGGCTCGGCACGTCGCCCTGCAGGCGGATGCGCTTGCGCTTCACCCTGGGGTCCGGCACCGGCACGGCCGAAAGCAGCGCCTGCGTGTAGGGGTGCTGGGGGTTGCGGTAGAGATCCCGCGCCCTGGCCAGTTCGACGATGCGGCCGAGATACATCACTGCCACGCGGTCGGAGATGTGCTCCACCACGGAGAGATCGTGAGCCACGAACAGAAAGGTCAGGTTCATCTCACTCTGCAGGTCTTCCAGCAGATTGATCACCTGCGCCTGGATCGAGACGTCGAGGGCCGAGACCGGCTCGTCGCAGACGATCAGCTCGGGCTCGACCGCGAGCGCACGCGCGATCACGATACGCTGGCGCTGGCCGCCGGAAAATTCGTGCGGGTAGCGGCGCATGTGCTCGCCTTTCAGCCCGACCTTGACGAGCAGGCTCGCCACGCGCTCCTCCCGCTCCCTCGCCGAGCCGCCGAGCCTGTGGATGGTCAGCGCCTCGCCGAGGATGGCGCCCACGGTCATGCGCGGATTGAGGGAAGCGAACGGGTCCTGGAACACGATCTGCATCTTGCGCCGCAGGGCGCGCAAGCCGTTGCCGTCGAGGCCCAGCACGTCCTGCCCGGCGAAGGTGACCTCGCCCGAGGTCGGCTCGATCAGGCGCAGGATGCAGCGGCCGGTGGTGGACTTGCCGCAGCCGGATTCGCCGACCAGCCCCAGCGTCTCGCCGCGATCGACCGCGAACGACACGCCGTCCACCGCATGAACGCGCCCGACCTCGCGAGACAACAGGCCGCCCTTGACGGAAAAATGCTTGGTGAGGTTGGCGACGCGAAGCAGGGGCTCGCTCTTCGGAGGTTGGCTCTCCAGAATTTCGCTCATGGCGCCTCTCCGAGATGGCAGGCCATGCGGTGGCCGGCTGCGATCTCGCGCAGCACCGGCTCGCGCTCCCGGCACACGCTCATGGCGTGGCGGCAGCGCGGCGCGAACCGGCAACCCGGCGCCGGATTGATCAGGATCGGCACCGTGCCGCCGATGGCCTCCAGCCGGCTCTTGTGATCGCTGTCGAGGTCGATGCGCGGGATCGAGCGGATCAGGCCCTGGGTGTAGGGATGGCGCGGGTCCGCGAACAGGCTGTCGACGTCGGCCTCCTCGACCACCTTGCCGGCATACATCACCACCACGCGCTGCGCGGTTTCGGCCACCACGCCCATGGCATGGGTGATCAGCATCACCGCCATGCCGAAGCGCTCCTTCATGTCCTGCAGGAGATCGAGGATCTGCGCCTGGATGGTGACGTCGAGCGCGGTGGTGGGTTCGTCGGCGATCACGAGCTTGGGCTGGCAGGCCAGCGCCATCGCGATCATGACGCGCTGGCGCATGCCGCCCGAGAACTGGTGCGGATAATCGTGCACGCGCGCTTCCGCATTGGGGATCTGCACCAGCTTCAGCATCTCGACCGTGCGCTCGAACGCCTGCTTCTGCGGCAGGCGCTCATGGACGCGCAGGCTTTCCGCGATCTGCTCGCCGACGGTCAGGACCGGGTTGAGCGAGGTCATCGGCTCCTGGAAGATGAAACCGATCTCCTTGGCCCTGACCTCGTCGAGCTGGTGGCTGGTCAGCGGCACGAGGTCGCGGCCCTCGAAGATGATCTCGCCCTCGACGATGCGGCCCGGCGGCATCGCGATCAGCTTCAGGATCGACATCGCCGTGACGGTCTTGCCGCAACCGGACTCGCCGACCACGCAGAGCGTCTCGCCGCGGTTGATGCTGATATCGACGCCGTCGACCGCCCTGACGATGCCGTCGTCGGTGGCGAAATGGGTCTTCAAGCCCTTGATCTCGAGCAGCGGCGCCATCAGATCACCCGCCGCGCGTCGAGCGCGTCGCGCAAGCCGTCGCCGATGAAATTGATGGCCATCACCGCGATGAAGATGGCGGCGCCCGGAAACAGCGCCCAGTGCGCGGCAATGTCGAGATAATCCTTGGCGTCGTATAAGAGTTTGCCCCAGGTCGGGGTATCCGGCGGAAAGCCGAGGCCGAGAAAGGACAGCGTCGATTCGGCGATGATGGCGGCGGCGACATCGATGGTGCCGGCGATGATCACCGGGCCGAGCGCGTTGGGCAGGATGTGGCGGACCACCTGCCGCATCGGGCTGGCGCCGAGCGCGCGCGCGGCTTCGACGAACTCCTTCTCGCGCAGGGAGAGGAACTGGGCGCGCACCAGGCGGGCGACCGGCATCCAGCGCAGTCCGCCGATCACCAGCACGATCAGGATGAAGATGCCGCCCTCGGGGCCGAACACGGCCTTGAGCCCGTCGCGGAACAGATAGATCAGCAGCAGCAGCAGCGGCAGTTGCGGCAGCGAGAGGAAGAGATCGGTGAGCCACATCAAGGCATGACCGAGCGCCCCGCGCGACATGCCGGCAAGCGCGCCGATCAGCGTGCCGACGATCACCGACACCGTCATCGCGGCAAGGCCGACGGCGAGCGAGATGCGGCCGCCATAGATCATACGGGCGAGGATATCCTGACCCAGATCGTCGGTGCCGAAGGGATGGGCGAGCGAGGGCCCCTCGAGATGCGCGGTGAAATCGATCTCGTTGATCGGGACGCGCCAGACGAAGGGGCCGAACACGACGGCCAGAACCAGGACGGCCAAAAGGCCGGCGCTGACCACGGCAAGCCGGTGGCGGCGATAGCGCCGCCAGCTCTCGCGCCACGGCGAAAAGGTGCGCCGCTCAGCGGAGGGAGATGCGAGGGTCAAGCCAGCCATACAGAACGTCCGCGATCAGATTGAAGAGCACCACCAGGCAGGCGAAGACAAAGGTCACCGCCATCACGACCGGCGTGTCGTTGGAGAGAATGGAGGAAATCAGCAATGAGCCGATGCCGGGAATGCGGAAGATCTGCTCGGTGACGATGGCGCCGCCGAACACGGCGGGGATCTGCAGCGCGATCAGGGTGACGACCGGGATCATGGCGTTGCGCATCACATGCCGGATGATGACCCTGCGCTGCCCGAGGCCCTTGGCGCGCGCGGTAGTGACGTAATCGAGGCGGATCACGTCCAGCATGGCCGAGCGCACGAACCGGGTCATCGACGCCGCCTGGAACAGGCCGAGCACCATGACCGGCATGATCGCCTGCCGGACCAGCTGGCCGAGCCAGACGATGCCGGTGCCCTTGATGTCGGTCGTATAGACAAAGGGCAGCCAGTCCAGCTTCACCGAGAAGATCAGGATGAACAGGATGCCGGTGAAGAAGGTCGGCAGCGAAAAGCCGATGAAGGCGAGCGTGTTGGCGATCTGGTCGAAGATCGAATAGGGCCTGGTGGCGGCATAGACGCCGACCGGGATCGCGATCAGAAGCGCCAGCAACTGCGCCGAGCCGATCACGTAGAGCGTGGTCGGCAGCCGCTGCAGGATGAGCTTGTCCACGTTCATCCGGCTGACGAAGGAGAAACCCCAGTCGCCCTGCGCCATCGCAACCAGCCAGTGCAGGTAACGGAGCCAGATCGGATCGTCGAGGCCGAACTTGGCCCGCAGCGCAAGGCCGACTTCGGGCGGCACGTTCGGGTTGGTCGCCAGTTCCGAGAAGGGATCACCCGGCGCGAGCGCGAGCACGACGAACAGAACCAGCGAAATGCCGAGCAGGCTTGGAATGGCGATCAGCAGGCGACGCAGGATGTACTGGTTCATGAGAGAACACTCTGTCCCCGCTCCGTCCTCACGCCTCCCGATACCAGTCCTGCAGATTGTCCAGATCGTTGGCCCAGCCGCTCATCACCGGACGCAGCGTGTTGGCGCTGGCGCCGACCTTGATGCGGTGCATGACGGGAATCGCCACCGTCTCCTGCCAAAGCAGGTCGTTGGACTTGATGTAGAGGGCGGCGCGCTTGACCGGATCTATCTCGTTCTCGGCAGCGTCGATGGTCGCGTCGTACTCCTGATTGACAAAGCGCGGGAAGTTCGTGCCCTGCCACTTGTTCTCCTTGGTCGCCACATAGCGCGAATGATAGCGGCGCATGTGCTGGGCGGGATCGGGCTGGGTCATCGGGATCTGGAACATCTCGAGGTCGGCGTAGAACTTGGCGTAGGTGTCGGGATTGGCGACATCGGAGGAGAAGAACACCGAGGCCACGACCGATTTCAATTCCACGTCGATGCCGGCCTTCTGCATGGCCTGCTTGACGATCGCCTGGGTCTTCTGGCGCGGGCCGTTGATCGAGGTCTGGTAAAGCAGCTTCAGCTTCTTGCCGTCCTTTTCGCGGATGCCGTCCGCGCCGAGCTTCCATCCGGCCTGGTCGAGCAGCTTGCCCGCCTTTTCGACACTGAATTCCCAGGAGGTGTTCTTGGAGACGAATTTTTCGGGCCCGTTGAGGTAGTTGGCGGTGACGCGCCCGGCGCGGCCGTAAATGGCTTTCAGGACCGTCTCGCGGTCGACCAGCAGCGCCAGCGCCTTGCGCACGTTGGCGTCGGACAGGATCGGATGCTTGGTCTTCATCGAGGACCGCTCGCCGTCGACCTCGGTATTGGGGTCGGTGAAGTTGATCGCGATGAACTCGATATCGCCGCCGACCGCGTAGATGGTCCGGCCCTTGCCGCCCTTTTCGAGGCGCAGCAAGACCTCATCCTCCACCTGCATGTTCCAGGCATAGTCGTATTCGCCAGTCTGGATGATGCCGCGCGCCGCGGAGACGGCGTCGCCACCGCCTTTCAATTCGATCGTGTCGAAGTAGGGACGGTTCGCCATGTGGTAGTCGGGGTTGATCTCGCCGCGGATCAGATCGCCGGGCTTGAACTCGACAAACTTGTAGGCGCCGGTGCCGACCGGCGCGAGGTTGGTCGAGGCATCGCGGGACTTGGCGCCCTTGTAATCAGCGAACAGATGTTTGGGCAGGATACAGCCATAGGCCCCGACAAAGGGAGCGGCCCAGAACGGGGTCGGCTTGTCGAACAGGACGCGGACCGTCAGATCATCGACCTTTTCCACGGTGAGGTCGCGGTAGACGCCGACGCTGACCGCTGCGGTGGCGGGATCAGTGACATACTGCCAGGTGAACACCACGTCGTCGGCGGTGCAGGGCTTTCCGTCATGCCATTTGACGCCGGGCTTGAGCTTCCAGGTCACCGACTTGGCGTCGGCCGACAGCCCGCCGTTCTGGATCGAGGGAATTTCGGCCGCGAGGATCGGATTGAGGTTTCCGTCCACGTCCCAGCTCGCGAACGGCTCGTAGAAGATGCGCGAGGCATCCTGGTCCTTGGTGCCGGTGGCGAAATGCGGATTGAGCAGGGTCGGCCCCTGCCACCAGAGCAGCTTCAGCGGCCCGCCGCCGCCGCGCTTGGTCGGCTTGTAGGGTGACGGGCTCTGCGCCATGGCGACGCCGCCGATGGCGAGCAGCTGCGTCGCCATCGGCGCGGTGAGGCCCAATCCGATCAAGCGCTGGATGAAGGCGCGGCGGTCCATGCGGCCGTCCCTCACCCCGTCAATCATGCTACGCAATTCAATGTCCAGCATCGTCGCCTCGTCCGGTTCTCATGTGGTTGCAGGCGGCCCCTTGCGGGCCGCGCCATGTGTTTCTGGAAGTCAAGTGTCTCAGAAAGAAGTGTCCCGGGGGGAAGATGGCACACCGAACACCCCGCGCGTCAACTCATTGCGGCAGAGGTGCGGCAAGTTTTCTGGTTGTTGCTTGGGCAAAAGGGCCGCTTGGCGCACACGGTTTCGGCAATCCGGCGGTATCCACGCGCCAAAGCGCGCGCCGGCGCGTCCCGGGCTGCAAAAAATTTGTTCGCCAAATCAGCCGCCAAATCCGGTCAGGGGTCAGGCCAGGGACATGTCCAGGGGCGGTGCCACATTGTCCGGCAACGGGCTGACATAGGGGGTGCGGGCGGTGCGCTTTCTCAGATCGGCCTTGGCGGCGGCGATCAGATCCGGCTCCGTCAGCGCCCTGACGCCGAGTCCCGCCATCGCCTTGGCGGCCTGCACCATCGCCTTGTGCGCGGCCGGGCTCTTGCCCTGCGCCACCACCTGCCAGGTGTGGAACGGGGTGCCGATGGCGACCGTCGGGGCGTGGACCTGCACGGTCGGCACCACCCAGCTCACGTCGCCGACATCGGTCGAGCCGATCAGCGGGTTGCGCCGGGCATCGAGCGGCACCAGGAAATCGGCCAGCGGGCGGTCGATGGGATCCATGCCGATGGTGTGATAGACGCTGGCGATGTCCTTCTCGGTCAGGGTCGCGCGGATTTTGGTCGCGAAATCCTTGTCCGCCTCGTCGAAATGCGGCGGACCGAGTTCCTCCATGACGCGATGGAGCATCTGCTCCAGGGGCGTGTTGGGCAGGACATTGGAGACGGCGGAAATGATCCGCATCTCCATTCTGGTTTCGGTCATCAGTGCCGCGCCTTGCGCGATCTTGTTCACGCGCGCCACCAGTTCGTTCATGCCGGGCAAATCGCGGGCGCGGATCGAATAGCGCACGCGGGCATGAGCCTGCACCACGTTGGGCGCGATGCCGCCGGTATCGAGCAAGGCATAATGGACGCGGGCGTCGCTCGGCATGTGCTCGCGCATGTAGTTCACGCCGACATTCATCAATTCCACCGCATCGAGCGCGCTGCGCCCCAGATGCGGCGAGGCCGCGGCATGCGAGGTGCGCCCGGTAAAGACGAAATCGGCGCGCGTGTTGGCGAGCGAGGGCGTCACCACCACTTCCCAGAAGCTCGAGGGGTGCCAGGTCAGAGCGATGTCGGCGTCATCGAAGACGCCTTCGCGCACCATGAAGGCTTTCGCCGCGCCCCCTTCTTCCGCCGGGCAGCCGTAATAGCGCACGCGCCCGGGTACCTTGTGGGCCGCGAGCCAGTCCTTCACGGCGGTGGCGGCGAGCAACGCGGCAGAGCCGAGCAGATTGTGGCCGCAGCCATGGCCGTGACCTCCCGCCTCCATCGGGCGGGGCTCCGCCACATCTGCCTCCTGGCTGAGGCCGGGCAGCGCGTCGTATTCGCCGAGGAAGGCGATGACGGGACCGCCCTCGCCCCACTCGCCCATCACGGCGGTGGGAATGCCCGCGACATTCTCGGTGATGCGGAAACCCTGATGGCGCAGCTCGGCCCGATGTTCGGCGGAAGAACGCGCCTCGGTGTAGCACACTTCGGGCATTCCCCAGACCCTGTCGCTCAGCGCGATGAACCGCGCCTTGATCGTGTCGACGCCACGCCAGATGTCGCTGCGGTTGTCCATCCACCAGCCCCCAATTCGAGTGAGAGCACGATCGTTATCAGCTTCGCCAGATGCCGCCTAGCGCGCCGGCCGGTCGACCTGCCATGCGGCCGTGATAGAGGTGTCGGTGGCGATCGGCGCGCGCACCGCCTCAGCCGCCGAGCAGTTCCAGCGTCCGCTGATCCGGCGCGCCGTCATAAAATTTCCCGATCGCCGCGGCGAATTCCGGCTCGGGTGACACCGCGGCGAACAGCGTCATCGACGAACGAAATTTGAGATCGTCGGGATTGCCGAGGATTTCCCGGATGGTTCGGCCCTCGACGGCATTGACGAGCGCCGTGCATTCCCTGAGTCTCGGCCCCAAAACGGCGTGCCCGAGATAGGCCAGCGCCTCGTCGCGGGAGCACAGCGCATATCGCTGCGCCATCGCACTATGGCCGAGACCGGCCAGTTGCGGGAAGATGAACCACATCCAGTGACTTTGCTTCCGGCCCTGGCGCAATTCCGACAGAACATGCGGATAGACCGTCGCCTGGGCGTCGACAAAGCGCTCGAGGTCGAAAGCATGGGTCATGGCGCCGGATTCGCTTCGGTTGGCCCTCTGGCTGGACACGCCGCCAAGGGAACGGAACCGTCCGATGATTGTTCCTTTCCCGTTCGTTCGCAACTTGTTCGGTCATCGCCATGAGCAGAGCCTTCGTTAAGGAGCAGGACGCCGATCATCCCGAGGATCTGCCGGAACGGCCGATCTCGCAGCATCCCAACGATGTCACCGAAGCGGGCCTGGCGCAGATCGAGCGGGCGCTCGCGGAAGCCGGCGAAGCCTATGCACAGGCGCAGGCTGCGGCCGATCGCGCCGCGCTTGCTGTGGCGGGGCGCGATTTGCGCTATTGGACCGTACGCCGGGCGACGGCGCGCGTCGTCCCCGCCCCTTCCGATTTTTCCGAAGTGCGCTTCGGCGCTCTCGTGACCATCCAGCGCGACGACGGCCGCGAGCAGACGTTCCGGATCGTCGGCGAGGACGAGGCCGATCCGGCCCAGGGCTCGATCTCTCACGTCGCGCCGCTGGCGCGGGCGATGTTCGGCAAGCGCGTCGGCGATGTCGTCGCCGCCGGCGCCGGCGAAGCCGAGATCGTCAGCATCCGGTAACCGCTCTCGTGCGGACGGTATTTGGCTTCAAGATCAAGCCGGTGGCGCGGGGAATGTATGTGGGTTCGCCTGATCGAGACTTTCGCAGCGGCCGTTTGCGACATAATATCATCGCAGGTTTCGCGCGCCGCAGTTCGCCCGGATCGGAGAAAGCACGGCGCACCGACAGGCCAGGAGATTCTCCATGCCCTCTTTGACTGAATGGAAAGTGCCGCCGGCGTATCAGCCGCGCCCGGGCGACTACAGCTTCGATCTCGATCGCGTGCTTTCGTCGGTGGTCGGGCTGCATTCGATCATTCCGCCCGACGCCTTCAGCGCGGAGACGCTTGGCACCGAGCGCGCCGGTAATGGTGCCCTGATCGACGACGGGCTGGTGCTGACCATCGGCTACCTGATCACCGAGGCCGAAGCGGTCTGGCTGCATCTCGGCGACGGCCGCGTCGTCGAAGGCCACGCGCTCGGCTTCGATTTCGAGAGCGGCTTCGGTCTCGTGCAGGCGCTTGGCCATATCGACCTCGATCCGCTGCCGCTCGGTTGCTCCCGCGACGTCCAGATCGGCGACCACGTCGTGGTGGGCGGCGCCGGCGGACGCACCCGGTCGGTCGCGTGCCAGATCGCCGCCAAGCAGGAGTTCGCCGGCTACTGGGAATATCTGCTCAACGAGGCGATCTTCACCTATCCGGCGCATCCCAATTGGGGTGGCACCGGACTGATCTCGACCCGCGGCGAATTGATCGGGATCGGCTCGCTGCAGCTCGAGCGCGAACGGGATGGCAAGGCCGAGCACGTCAACATGATCGTGCCGATCGATCTCCTGAAGCCGGTATTCGACGATTTGCGCAAGTTCGGCCGAGTCAACAAGCCTTCAAGGCCCTGGCTCGGAATGTATTCGACCGAGATCGACAACAGGGTGGTGGTGATCGGCATCTCCGCCAAGGGTCCCGCGGCGCGCGCCGAACTCAAGGCCGGCGACATCATCCTGGCGGTCAACGGCGAGAAAGTCTCCAGCCAGAGCGCCTTCTACCGGAAACTCTGGGCGCTCGGTCCGGCCGGCGTCGACGTGCCGCTGACCGTCTACCATGACGGCGTCACCTTCGATGTGGTATTGACCTCGACCGACCGCGCGAGGCTCCTGAAGGGACCGCGGCTGCACTAGGACACGATCCCGGCACGAGTGCCTTCGTTTGTCCCCAGTTGGCGCGCTGGAATGATCGAAGGGCGCGCAGGCGGAGACAGGCCAGGCGGAGACAGGTGATGAGCGAGGCCGTGGTCGACGACATCGTGGCCGTGCTGCCGCCGCTGCTGCAATCGCTCGAAGCGCTCTCCTTCATCGCCCGCCATCTGAACCCGCCGGAATTCGGTGCCGTCATGGAGGCCGCGGGCGAGCCGGACCATGCCTTGCAGGCCGTTCGTCCGCGGCTCGCCGGCTGGCCGGAGCAATTCGCCGGGCTCAAGTCCCCGCTCGAGGCCGCGAGCGATGCGGCGCTGGCCGCATTCGCGGGACTGCGCGCGGTCCAGCGCGGCAACGGCGATCTGATCGCGGTGTTTCGGGCGCTGCGTCACGGCCCCCGCGCGCAGGAGGCGCTCTATCGCCTCACGGCAAGATTGCCGCCGGTGAACAGCTTCTTTCTCGATCCCGGTTTGCGCGAGGATGCCGGCCTGCTGGCGCGCCTCACGCAGCCTGCCAACGAAAACACCGGGATCCTTCACAACAACAATGAACCCGGCAGCCGCGGCGGCTTCTCGCTCTATGTGCCGGAATACTACACGCCCGACCGCGCCTGGCCGCTGGTGATGGCGCTGCATGGCGGCAGCGGCAACGGCCGCGGCTTCCTGTGGAACTGGCTGCGCGACGCGCGCAGTTTTGGGGCGATCCTGGTGGCGCCCACCGCGACCGGCAACGCTTCAAACAAGAGCACCTGGGCCTTGATGGGGGAAGATGCCGACACCGCAAACCTCAATCGCATTCTCGATGCCGTGCGCAGCCGCTGGAACGTCGATCCGGCGCGACTGCTGCTGACCGGAATGAGCGACGGCGGCACCTTCTGCTACGTCACGGGACTGGAGAGCGCCTCGCCCTTCACCCACCTCGCGCCGGTCGCCGCCACCTTCCATCCGCTGATGGCGGAGATGGCGGATGCGGAAAGATTGCGCGGCCTGCCGGTCTATCTCGTGCACGGCCGGCTCGACTGGATGTTTCCGGTGCAGGTGGCGCGGCAGACGCGCGACGCGCTGTCGGCAGCCGGCGCCGACGTCACCTACCGCGAACTCGACGATCTCAGCCACTGCTATCCGCGTGAGATGAACGCGCAGATCCTGAACTGGTTGAGCGGCCAGTGATGCGGTTCAGACCATGCCGCCATTGGCACGCAGCACCTGGCCGTTGATCCAGGAGCCGTCCGGACCGACAAGGAACGAGACGGCGGCGGCGATATCCTGCGGCGTGCCGAGCCGCTCCAGCGGATTCATCTTTGCCAGACGATCGACCAGCTCCGGCGATTTGCCGTCGAGGAACAGGTCGGTCGAGGTCGGGCCTGGTGCAACCGCGTTGACGGTGATGTTGCGTCCGCGCATTTCCTTCGACAGGATCGCCGTCATCGTCTCGATCGCCGATTTGGTGGCGGCGTACACGCCGTAGGTCTCCAGCCTGGTGCCGACCACGCTGGTCGAGAAGTTCACGATCCGGCCGCCATCGCGCAGCCGCCTGCCCGCCTCGCGCATCGCATTGAAACTGCCCTTGAGGTTGACCGCGACCTGCTGGTCGAACAGCGCATCGTCGCTGTCGGCGATTTTGGCGAGCTTCATGATGCCGGCATTGTTGACGAGCACGTCGACCCCGCCGAACGCGGCCGCCGCGGCGTCGAACATGCCACGTACCGCAGCGGGATCGGCGACGTCGGCCCTGACGGCGAGCGCCCGGCCGCCCCTACCCTCGATCCCGCGGGCGAGCGCCTCGGCGGGTTTCGCGTTCGCGGAATAATTGACGACGACGGTGAAGCCGTCGGCCGCGAGCCGCTCCGCGACGGCGGCGCCGATGCCGCGCGAGGCTCCGGTGACGATCGCTACTTTACTGGTCTTGTCGGTCATGTGTTCTCCCTGACGCAGTGAGGCCCTGTTCATTGATGCATCGCCCGCGGCGGTTTCAAGGCTCTATGACGGCCGATGATTGCGCAAATGCGCCACAACGGCGCCGGAAAAGACGAGTTCGCTGCGTTTCGCCCGCGGTCGCGGGCCGGAACCATCCGGCCCCGACAACGTTGTCGGCGATCACAGGAGGAGGATCACATGCAGGTTTTTCTGGGAATGATCTTGGGGGCGCTGCTGCTGGTCGGAGGCGTCTATGCCTATGATTCGATGCAGACCTCGACGGTCGCCAACGGCCAGGTGGCGCAGGACAACCGCACCATCGTGAACTGGGACGTCGCAGCCAATGACTGGCATGCGCTGAAGACGCGCGCCCATGACGACTGGATCCGCCTGTCGTCGAAGTAACCGACGAAATATCAGCCCAACTTCTGCGCCCTCGCCCAAAGGCGGGGGCGTTCTGCTGCGGCTATTTCTTCTTGGCCGCCTTGCGCGCGTCGGCGATGGCCAAGCCGAACTGCTCCATGGTGAGCACGCCCGGCACCCGGAATTTGCCAACGATGAAGGACGGCGTGCCGTTGAAGCCGAACGCGGTCGCCTGGTCGTTGTTGCGCGCCAGGATCGCGTCGATCGCTTTCGCGTTGCTGTCGAGGTCGCGCGTAGCCCGGTCGACATCGATGCCGGCGTTCGCCAGCAGTTCGCGGATGCGCGGCTCGGTCAGCTTCGAATTGACGCCGATCAGCGCTTCATGCGCCTGGAGGTACTTGTCCTGGTACTTGCTGGCGAGCGCCATCCGCGCGGCGACCACCGAGACCGGGCCGAGAACCGGCCAGTCCTTCTGCACCAGCCTGATCTTGCCGTCGTCATGCACCACCTGCTGCAGCTCGGGCTCGACCTTGCGGCAATAGGGACACTGATAGTCGAAATATTCGACGATCGTAATGTCGCCCTTGGGATTGCCCGCCACCGGGATATCCGGATCGCGCAACACCAGGGCCTCCGTCAGCACGTTCTCCTCATGGTCTTGCGCCAGCGCCGGGCGTGGCACGACCTGAAGACCGAGCATGGCGGCGCCCGCGCCGAACAGGCCAAGCGCCTCGCGCCGGCTGCGTCCCTGATACGGCCGCGCCGGATCGATCGATTTTTTCATCCTGGTCTCCCGGCAATTCCTTAAGACGCACCCTGCAGAATGGGGGTCAGGCTGCGCACCAACATATAGAGCGCCACCGCGATAATGACAGCGGCAAATACGACATTCAGCGCCCCGCGCCGCGCCGCCAGCGACCGCGCCGACCGGGTGCCGATCAATCCGCCGGCAATGCCGCCCGCGATGAACAATCCGGCCAGCCCCCATGAGACGAGACCGGACCAGGCGTAGCTGGCCGCCGTGGTCAGCCCGAAGGCCGTGACCGCGACCAGCGACGAGGAGACCGCGTTCATGATCGACATGCCCGTCGCCAGCATCAAGGCCGGCACGATCAGGAATCCGCCGCCGATGCCGAAGAAGCCGGACAGCGTCCCGGTCGCAAGCCCCAAGCCCACGATCGCGGGCATGTTGGACCAGTTCATGTGCACGTCGGGAAGCCCGACCCGCGCTCGCGTCTTCAGCATCAGGGCCGCGATCACCAGCATCACCAGCGCGAACAAGGCCAGCAGCTTCTGGCCGTCGAGCATCTTGCCGAAGATCGATCCGATGAACGCGCCGACGATTCCGGCGGCCGCGAAGGTCAGCGCGCATGACCACTTCACCGTGCCGCCGCGCGCATGATTCGACAGATTGAATGCGGCGTTGGTAGCCACCGCGATAGCGCTGGTGCCGATCGCCATATGGGGATCGGGTACGCCGACGACATAGACCATCAGCGGCACCGCGAGCACCGATCCGCCGCCGCCGACCAGCCCAAGCGAAAATCCGACCAGCGTTCCCGAGGCCAGCCCAAGCGCGCCCTGCGTCACTGAAATCATCAAGCCGGTAACATCACTTGCACGAGGCGGCCCCAGGGAGATTTTCTGCAAGTCTCTATGACGGCGTTATCGCGAAACTGCAATTGATATCGGCGCCTCAGCCGCGCCGCGGCAGCGCCATCAAGGTTCCAGTCATGGTCGCGATCAGGGTCTCGGTGCCGCCGGTTTGCGCAAAGGCGCGCGCCTCGCACACCGTCAGCGTGCGGCCGGGTTTTACCACGTGGGCGCGAAACGCAAATAGCTCGCCCTTCGCCGGGGCCAGCAGGTTGGTCTTGAATTCCACGGTCAGGATGTCGGAGCCTTCAGGCATCAGCGTGAAGGCGGCGATGCCGCAGGCATTGTCGAGCCCGGCGGTGATGATCCCGGCATGGACGAACCCGTTCTGCTGGGTGAAGTCCGCCGAGTAGGGCATCGCCAGATCGACCTCGCCCGGATCGAGTTGGGCGATCGAGATATGAAGCGTCCGCATCGCCTGCTGGCGATCGAAGGTCGCGGCGGCGACGCTGCGGTAATCGGGATTCTTCGGCTCGAAGCGCGGCATGCCTCGCCTCAGGCCGTGACCGGTTCGGGAAAGGCCAACAGTTTTGCAGCGGTCCTTCGGATAACGTCCTCGAACGGTGCGGCCCTGCGCGCCTGCCGGTCCATGTGAACGCCGGTGATTTCGCAGGTGGCGGCGATCTCGCCGGTTTCGGCGTTGCGCATCTCGTGCGCGAACCGGATCGACTTGTTGCCAATCTCGAGCAGCCTGCTCCTGACCTCGACGATGTCGCCGGCCAGCAATTCGCGCTTGTAGGTGATGTTCTGCTGCACCGCGGCCATGCCGCGGTTGGAAGAGCGCAAATAGGTCGGCGTCAGCCCGACCCTCGCGAACAGATTCCAGTTCGCCTCGTCGAATTTGCCGACATACCACATGATGTTCATGTGGCCGACGTGGTCGCATTGCCACGGATAGACCGTGCCGCAATAGGTGGCCGGGGATTCCATCGTTCGCTCCCGCCCTCGATTGTTGATACGGTAGCGTATCAGGACCCCTGCGCGCTAGCAATACGGTACCGTATCAAGAATTGGTGAGGCGCGAATCATGACCGAAGGCAGAGGCGACGACTGGATCGAGGCCGGGTTCAGGGAACTCGCGCGATCCGGCCTCGAGGGCGTGCGGGTCGAGGTGCTGGCGAAAAACCTCGGCGTCACCAAGGGCGGCTTTTACCGGCGCTTCAGGGATCGCGCGGCGCTGCTCGAGGGCATACTGCAAAAATGGGCCGCGGGCCGCATCGCCGCCATCGAACAGCAGACCAGCCTCGACGGCACCAGTGCGCGCGAGCGCCTGCGGGCGGTGATCCAGCTTTACTCGGAGCGCATGAATACCGAGGGCATGGCGGTCGAACTGGCGATCCGGCAATGGGCCAGATCCGACGAGGCGGCGGCCGCGGCGGTCGCCAGCGTCGATGCGGCGCGGCTGAAGAACGTCGGCCAGCTCTATCGCGCGACGGGCCTGTCGCCCGAGGAGGCCGACGCTCAGGCCTTCCTGTTCTATTGCTTCATCTTCGGCCAGAGCCTGCTGTTTCTCGAACGCGGCCCGCGCAAGCGCGCGCAGCTGGTCGCCAGATCGGCCGAAAAGCTGCTGGAGGACGCCAGGTGAGTTTCAGCCCTTGAGGCGGACGACGCACTCGCTGTAGTAACCACCGCTTTTTTCGATCCACTTCAGGCCGCCGTTGCCGTTCGTGGCCTTGTTGGCGGTGAATTGATCCGCGCAAGTGAGCGTCCGCGCCTTGTCAGGGTCTTCCCCGGAGTATTTCGGCGCCACGGTCGCCGGAAACACCACCTGCGCCGTGCCAGGCCCGCACTCCTGCTGACGAAACACCTTCCATTTGCGGCCCTTCAGTTTGCCGGACAGTTCAGCGGCCATGTATTTCAGGGCGCATCCGGGGACTGTCTTCTCGGCCGTCGGGACTTCCGCTGTTGCGGTGGGCGCAGAGGAAGCCGGCGCAGATGATTGATCCTGCGATTTCTTCGAATCCGGAAGGGGGGTCGTTGCGGATTCCTTGGGCTCGGCTGCCTGGGCAAGCAAGTACCTGGGATCACCGGACTGCGAGACGTTGCGATGCGCCGAAACAGCCATCGGCACACGAGCGTCCAGTGCCGCCGAAGCGGTTTGGGAAATGGCGATCAACCCGATCGACGCCGCGATATTCCAGCCAAGTTTTCCCATACCCTCCTCGTCAACGTTCGGGCCGCTTTGCGGGCGGCAGGCCCGGGCACTAATCCGGACCTGCCACCATATCGAAAGGCGTTCAGCCCTTCAGCTTCTTGTTGCACTCGCTGTAATAGCCGCCGCCCTTCTCGATCCACTTCATGCCGCCATTGCCGTTGGTGGCCTTGTTGGCGTTGTACTGGTCGACGCAGGTGTGCATGCGGGCCTTGCCGGCGGTTTCCTTGGAATACTTCGCATCGACCGCGCTCGGGAATATTGCGGGGCCGGTGGGCGCTGCGGGTGCGGCGGCAGGAGCCGCTTCCTTCTTCGGCTTGGCTTCCGCTTCCTTCGGCGCAGCCGGTGCGGCGGCAGGAGCCGCGGCCGGCGCCGCCGCGGCGGCATCGGCGCCGCACTGGGCCTTGCGGAAATCATTCCACTTCTGGCCGTTGAGCGTGCCGGCGGTCTTGGCTGCCTGGTATTTCGCACTGCACTCCTGCGCGGTCAGCGCCTGTGCCGGCGCAGTGGCGACGAACGCGGCGAACCCCGTCGCCGCAAGAGTGCACAATAATTTTGCTTGAATGGTCATCCTTGGTCTCCCTGGGCGGAACGATCGGCAAGTCCGACATCCTACCCCAGCGATGGCAGGTGACAACGGACGAACCCTCGCGGCATCGAAATATCGTGCGGCGAAAATGCAGACCTCGCCGGCGCCGTTCATCCACGGTTCAGCATGGCGGCGCGACGTTGCGCAGATCTTCAACCCGAGGTGTTCCCATGATGACGATCTCCTCCCGCGTCGCCGTGACCGCGTTCGCATCCCTGTTCCTGATCAGCTCGGCATTTGCGCAGACCACCGCGCCGGCGACGCCGGCACCGGCCGCGAAAATGGCGCCGGCGGAAAAGAAGGCCGAGAAGCCCCGGACCGCCGAATCGCTGCAATGCTCGAAGGATGCCGACGCCAAGGGCGTCCACGGCAAGGAGCGCAAGAAATTCATGTCCGAATGCAAGAAGGCCGCGAAGGACGCCGCCGCCAAGCCGAAGACCTGACGCCAGCCGCGGCCCTCCCCTGCACGGGCCCTGCACAGGGGAGGGGGACCGGTTCGAAAGCGCGCATTGCTGCATCGCGCTGGCGCATTTGTCCCGCGCTCACGAATTTGTCATAAGGCGGCGTGAGCCTGATCCCCGCATCGATGGCCTCTGCCATCCCCAGCCGCAGCAAAATCCTCAATGTGCTCGAAACGCTCGTTATCGGCACCGCCGGGGGCGCGCTGTTTCTGCTCGCGCATCTTCCGGGCGGGCTGATTTCCGGCGCCATGATCGCGGTCGGCATCGCCGCGATCGCCGGACGGCCGCTGGTGGTGCCGCCGATCCTGACCCAGACGGTGCTGGTGCTGCTTGGAATCTCGCTGGGCTCGCTGGTATCGCGGCAGCTGTTGCAGCACATCGGCGCCTATCCGCTGACCATCGGGCTGTTAGCGCTCGCCACCTTCTGCTCGACCTTCGGCTCGAGCCTCTATCTGCAGCGCGTGCACGGCTGGGACCGCACCTCGGCGTTCCTGGCCGGAAGCCCCGGCGCGCTGTCGCAGATCACCATGCTCGCGATCGAGCGCGGCGCCGACGTGTCGGGGATCGCGGTCGTGCAGACCATGCGGGTGATTATCCTGACCGCGGCACTTCCGATGCTGCTGGCGCTGACCGGGATCGCGCCGTCGTCACCGCCCGCCGCCGCGACCGCGATCGCCTCGCCGCTCGAACTCGCCGAACTGATCGCCGCCTCGGTCGCGGTCGCGCTGCTGCTGCGACTGATCAAATTTCCGGCGAGCTGGATGTTCGGCGCCATGATCGGCTCCAGCGTGCTGCACGGCACCGGAATGATCGAGGGCGGCCTGCCGCCCTGGGTGCGGGCGATCGCGCTGGTCGGTATCGGCGCGCTGATCGGCGCGCGCTTCGCGCGGATGCGGCCCAAGACCCTTCTCAGCCACATCAACGCGGCGCTGGGGTCGTTCGCCATCGCGATTCTGATATCAGCGGTGTTCGTCGCGGTGATCGCGCTGACCACCCATGTACGGTTCGCCGACGTCATCGTCGCCTTCGCGCCGGGCGCCATGGACGCCATGCTGGCGCTGGCGCTCACGCTGCACATCGACCCGATCTTCGTCGGCGCGCATCATCTGTCGCGGTTTGTCTTCGTCACCATCGCGATCCCCGGCATCGTCCACCTGTTCGGACGGCCGCAGGAAGATGTCGACGACTAAAGCGTTTTCGAGCGAAGTGGACACCGGTGCGCGTCAAGAAGACGCGTCATAACAAAACCTAGCTCTGCTTCGCGGTCCGGCGCACGCCCCAGGCCGCGATGGCGGCCATCGAGAGCGAGATCAGCACGTCGTAGCCGGCCAGCGACAGGCCCAAAAATTTCCACTGCACCTCGTCGCAGCGAACGACCTTGACGCTGTCGAGCCGCTCCAGCAGGTTGCCGGCGCTGCCGAGATTTCCGACCGGGCCGGTGCAGGCGGTGGGCCCCTGCCAGAATCCCCATTCGACGCCGGAATGATAAGCGGCAAGCCCGGCATTGCCGAGCATCACCAGCGCGATGACGGCAAGGCCCGCCACCAGCGCGCCGCGCGGTGCGTCCCTTGCCGCGACGACCGCGATCAGCGCGGCGAGCGGCACCACCACGTAATAGGCGTAGCGCTGCGCGAGACAGAGCTCGCAGGGCTGGATGCCCAGCACCAGCTGCATGAACCACGCCCCCGCCAGCGTCGCCGCCGCGATCAGCGTGATCGCGAGCGCCGCCGTCAGCGCCGGGCTGGCGTTGCCGCGCGCATGCGAGGGGTTTGCAATGGTATTGGACGACACGGCGATCTCCTGTGGCGAAAGGGTCCTAGCCTGCAGGCCAGCCGCTGTCGAGGCAGGGGAGATCACAGGGGAGTGTTTTGTCAGCGAGATGACAGGAAGGAAGCGGGACATTCGACCGGGAGCGTGCGTCCGTCCCTGCCAAGATGCGCCAGCCAGCCGAAGCCGTTTCCGGTCGTCGGCGCCCCGATTCTTCGGGCTTGGTGCGCGCGGGTTGACCGGCCCTCCCCGCCCGCTATATTCCGCCGGCTTCGCGACCTCCGGCCTTGCGGCCGCTGTGCGAAAAGCCCCTGTGGCGGAATTGGTAGACGCGCTCGACTCAAAATCGAGTTCCGCAAGGAGTGCTGGTTCGATTCCGGCCAGGGGCACCAGCCTACGCTGCTTTGCAGCTTCGGCTCGGCAGGCCAGCCTTCGATCTCCCATCATTGCGAGCCGACGCGTCGCGCGAATGCGCGCCGGGTGACGGGGGCCGTGAAGCAATCAACGGCGCCGTGAGCGGAAAGCCGGATGCCTCGTCGCTCTGCTGCACGCAATGACGCTCAATCCAGATACAACTTCGCGATCACGCGATGCGATGTGCCCGGGTCCTGCTGGCGCCCTTGGCCCCAGCGGATGCGGGGAAATGCCGGGTATCCGTGTTTCTGCAACCTCGTTAGCGCACTGCCATGATTTCTGCACTATTGGGGAAGCAAATAGTGAACGTAAGGCTTTGGAGGGCAGGCGGTGCTGCGGTACAGGCCCACGTTCATGCTCGTAGCGCTGCTCAGCTTTGGGCTGGGTGGTTGCATGCAGGCGACGCTCGCACCGTCGTCGGATGCCAGCCTGACCCCAAGGGACCGCGCTTTGCTGGCTCACGCGCCTTATGCACGGGCGACCATTCCAGAGAGCTTCCGCCGGCATATCGTCGACTATTCGCGCAAGGAGGCGCCGGGCACCATCCTGGTCGATACCGATGCGCGCTTTCTCTACTACGTCATGCCCGGCGGCAAGGCGATCCGCTACGGGGTGGCGGTGGGGGAGGAAGCGATGGCGTTTTCCGGCGTCGCCAAGGTCGGCCGTATGGCTGAATGGCCTGACTGGATTCCAACGCCGGAGATTCAGGCGCGGCTCGGCCCTTACCCGGCACGCGTTCCCGGAGGCGCGGCCAATCCGCTCGGTGCGCGAGCGCTCTACCTCTACCAGGACAGCAAGGATACCCTGTACCGTATCCACGGCACCAACCAGCCGGAATATATCGGCCAGGCCATATCATCCGGCTGCATCCGCATGACCAATGAGGATGTCATCGATCTCTTCGACCGGGTGAAGCAAGGCGCCACCGTCGTCGTCCTCGCCCAGCATCAGAGCATATAGGGCTCGACCCCGCCTCCTACAGCTTCGTTTCAACCTCCTTCAGCCTCTCCGTCGCCTGCTTCAGCGACGGATTGAGCTTGGCCGCCTGGCGGTAGTCGGCGACGGCGCCGTCCTTGTCGCCGAGTTCGAGACGGGAATTGCCGCGGTTGTAATAGGCGGTGGCGTAGGTCGGATCGATCCGGATCGCCGCGTCGTAGTCGGCGATCGCCCGGTCGTTGTTCTTGAGATCCTGCCAGGCATTGCCGCGGTTGTTGTAGCAGGTGGCATCGTCCGGCTTGAGGCGAAGCGCCTGCGTGTGATCCGCGATCGCCAGCGCGGCGCCGCGGTTGAGGTAGACGGCACCCTCGTTGGGCGAGAGTTTGATCGCTTCGCTGAAATCGGCGACCGCGCCGTCGAAATCCTGGGTCGAGAGCCGGATGAAGCCGCGGCCCTTCCAGCCGCCGGGATCGCCTGGTGAAAGCCTGATCGCCTCGCTGTAATCGGCGCTGGCACGGCTCATCTCGTGCATGTTGCGCAGCGCATCGCCCCGGTTGAGCAGCGTGCCGACGTCATCGGGCGCAGCCTTCAGCTTTTCGCTGTAGTCCTCGATGGCGTGGGCATCGTCGCCCTTGCGGTGGAAGACATAACCCCGCGCCGCATAGACGTCCGGACTGCCGTGCGGCCGCAACTTGATCGTCTGCGTGTAGTCGTCGATGGCGGAATCGTGCTTGCCGAGATTCATCGCAGCTCCCGCCCGGACGAAATAGGCGATCGGCAGCGCGGGATTGAGACGGACCGCGGCTTCCGCATCCGTCATGGCGCGATCGGGCTTCTTGCTCACGGTCCAGAAATTGGCGCGGTTGGCCCAGGCCTCGGCGTAATCGGGATCGATCTTGATGGCCTGGTCGAGATCGGCTTCCGCGTCGGTCAGGCTGCGCTTGAGGGTGCGGGCGAAGCCGCGCTGGGCATAGGCGGCGGCCAATTGGCGGCCGCTCGCCGAGCCGGAATCGATCAGCGCGGAGCAGCTTGCGATGGTATCGTCGGGCTTTGCGATGGCCTGATTGCAGGCCCGCGTTGCGTCATCGGCCCCGGCCCATGCAGGCGACGGCGACAGGCCGGGCGCGGCCCCGGCGATGCAACATGCAATGCAGCCGGAAAGGCAGATCGATGCGAAGGTCTGGCGCGGTTGGCCCATGATGACGCCTCGGGAGCGAACGGTTCGGTTCTACCGAAGTCGCCCGGAGGTCATGGATGGTTCAATCGAGGGTAAGCACCCGCCGCGCCTCAGATCTGCGCGGCGACCTTTTCAAGGCCGATCAGGCGGGCGAGCGAGCGCACCTCCTGCTTCTGGTCTTCGCGCAGCTGGAACAGAAGCGGCATCGCCGCGGATTTCAGCTGCTGTACTTCGGCGGCGTCGGGATCGATCGGCGGCACGCCGCCGGCGTGCGCATCGCCATGGCGGCTGGCGTGGATCTTCCGGGCCACGGCCCGCAGCGCGGTTTCCACCGCCGGCCAGTAAGATTCCTGGCTGGAGGAGAGCCGCAGGCGTTCCTTGATGCCGGCGATCTGCTCATCGCTGAGCAGCGTATAGGATTTCTGCGGGGCCGGCCTGGCGGCGGCCTTCGGCTTCGGCGGCGCCTGTACTTGCGGTTCGGTCGCCGGGGCCGTGAGCTTCGGCATTTCGATATCGGTGGGCGCGGCGGACGCGTAGGCCTGCCGCAAGGGTTCGCTGAAGCTTGCGGTCTGCGGCGGATCGAACGAGGCCATCGCCAACCGCGCGACGGTGAGCTTGTCCTGCTTGCCTTCCCGGTTCGAGATCGGGCTGTTGTTGACGAGGGAAGAAGCCATGTCCGCCCGGGCGGAGGGCACGCTGTTGCGGCCGAGAATGGTGGTGGCGGCCGCGCCGGCGAGCACGAGACAGGCCAGCGCGATGATGGTGATGGCTTTAGTCAAGCAACTCTCCGTTCCGGCCCGTCAACCCTGATCACTTTGCCGACAACTTGGCATTAATTAAGGCTTAGCCAAGATAATGCCGCCACGGTAAAAATTCGTTCGTTCTATCAATGCTTTAGGGCGGGATAAAATCAGGCGGCGACGAGCAGCTCGTAGGCCTGCTGAATATCGGCAACGATGTCGGACGCCTCCCACAACGCATCCGGCGCGACCGAGCGCAGGCTGATGGTCCAATTGCCCTTGCTGGTGCGGGGCATGCGGACGATGTCGAATTCGACGTTGCGGCACAGTGGGTGCCGGTCGAGCGCACGGGCGACGCGGTACTTGATGTCGTCGAGGGTCGCGGGGGTCTTGGCAAACAGCGTCTCGGAATCCATGTCGCATCCCCTCGAACGGCGGTCTGGCAGACCGGCACGCCGCCAGGGGCGGGGGCCGGCCCTGGACCGGATTCTTGGCGCGAGATGGTTAACGGCGGGTTAAGGGCATCACTCGGACGCGGTCGCTTCCGCGCACTCCGTCATGCCCGGGCTTGTTCGCCTTCGCTAGAGCTTCGGCGGACTGACACTGGAAAGCCCGGCGAAGCCTTGGCGGAGCCGGGTCCCGGCCATGACGCAAGCTGAATCATCGTCACGATTCGACCGAGGCGAAAATCCGTCCTAGTCCCGGACGACGCGTACCGCGCCGCGCGCGGCGCTGGTGGTCAGCGCCGCATAGGCCTTCAGCGCCATCGTCACCTTGCGGGTTCGCTTCGCCGGCTTCCACGCCTCGGCCTTGCGGCCCAGCATGGCTTGCCGGCGCTGCGCCAGCACCGTGTCATCGACCAGCAGGCTGATCGACCGCGCCGGAATGTCGATCCTGATGCGGTCGCCCTCCTCGACCAGTCCGATCACGCCGCCTTCGGCGGCCTCCGGCGAAATATGCCCGATCGAAAGCCCCGAGGATCCGCCGGAGAAGCGGCCGTCGGTGATCAGGGCGCAGACTTTTCCGAGGCCCTTCGATTTGAGGTAGCTGGTCGGATACAGCATCTCCTGCATGCCGGGCCCGCCGCGCGGTCCCTCGTAGCGGACCACGACGACGTCGCCGGCCTTGATCTTGCCGCCAAGGATGCCTTCGACGGCGGCGTCCTGGCTTTCGAAGACCCGCGCCGTCCCCTCGAATTTCAGGATGCTCTCGTCGACGCCGGCGGTCTTCACGATGCAGCCGTCCACCGCCAGATTGCCGGTCAGCACCGCGAGGCCGCCGTCCTTCGAATAGGCATGATCGATGTCGCGGACACAGCCCGTCGCGCGGTCGGTATCGAGTTCCTCGAACCGGCGCTCCTGGCTGAACGCCACCTGCGTCGGCACGTTGCCCGGCGCCGCCATGAAGAAGGTGCGAACGCTCTCGCTCCTGGTCCGCTTGATGTCCCAGCGGTTCAGCGCGTCCTCGATCGAACTCGCGTGCACCATCGGCAGCCCGCGATTGAGCAAATTGGCGCGGTCCAGTTCCCCCAGGATGGCCATCACGCCGCCGGCGCGGTGAACGTCCTCCAGATGCACGTCGGGCACCGAGGGCGCCACCTTGCACAGCACCGGCACGCGGCGCGACAGCCGGTCGATGTCCTGCATGGTGAAGGGTATTTCGCCTTCATAGGCGGCCGCCAACAGATGCAGCACCGTGTTGGTCGAGCCGCCCATCGCGATATCCAGCGTCATGGCGTTTTCGAACGCCTTGAAGCTCGCGATCGCGCGGGGCAATGCCGTCTCATCGTCCTGTTCGTAATAACGGCGCGCCAGATCGACGATCAGGTGACCGGCCTCGACGAACAGGCCCTTGCGGTCGGCGTGGGTCGCCAGCACCGAACCGTTGCCGGGCAGCGCCAGCCCCAGCGCCTCGGTCAGGCAGTTCATGGAATTGGCCGTGAACATGCCGGAGCAGGATCCGCAGGTCGGACACGCGGAGCGTTCGATGACCTCGACATCGGCGTCGCTGACGGTGGAATCGGCCGCCGCGACCATGGCGTCGATCAGGTCGACCGAGCGGATCTTGCCCTTGATGTTGACCTTGCCGGATTCCATCGGGCCGCCGGAGACGAACACGGTCGGAATGTTGATCCGCAGCGCCGCCATCAGCATGCCCGGCGTGATCTTGTCGCAATTGGAGATGCACACCATGGCGTCGGCGCAATGGGCGTTGACCATGTACTCGACGCTGTCGGCGATGATCTCGCGCGACGGCAGGCTGTAGAGCATGCCGTCGTGCCCCATGGCGATGCCGTCGTCGACCGCGATGGTGTTGAACTCCTTGGCGACGCCGCCGGCCTTTTCGATCTCGCGCGCGACCAGTTGCCCGAGATCCTTGAGATGGACGTGCCCGGGGACGAACTGGGTGAACGAATTGACCACGGCGATGATCGGCTTGCCGAAATCCTCGTTCTTCATGCCGGTGGCGCGCCAGAGGCCGCGGGCACCCGCCATGTTGCGGCCGTGGGTGGTGGTCCTGGAGCGGTAGGCGGGCATGGTCTGTCCTTTGGAGGTCCTGAAGTTGGACGGGTTCTAACGATGGGATCGACCGCTTGAAAGCGCTTTGTCGGAAGGCAGCTATGCTATCTGGATTTTGCGGCGCGGTATTCGGCGAGGGTGCGCGCGACCATCTCGTCGACCGGCAGCACCTCGGTGACGCCCGAGGTCGAATGGCCCGCGCTCCAGATGTCGCGCCAGCGCGCCGGCCGCCGCTCGCGCGCGCCGATGTCGATATCCTCCGCGATGTCGATGGCCCCGCGAAGCGGCAGGTTTTCCGGGTCGAGGCCCGCCGCCGCGATCGAGGGCCGCAGCATGTTGGTCTGCAAGCCCGTGAAGGCCGTGGTCAGGAGGATATCGTCGGCGCTGCTCGCCGCCAGCATCGCCTTGTATCCGGGGGCCGCCATGCTCTCTTCCGTGGCGATGAATTTGGTGCCCATGTAGGCGAGATCGCAGCCGAGCGCTTGCGCCGCCCGCAGCGCATGGCCATCGCTGATGCCGCCGGCGAGCACCACCGGCCCGTCGAAGAACGCCCGCACGGCGCGGACGAACACGAACGGATTGAGCCAGCCGGTCTGGCCCCCCGCCCCCGCCGTCAGCAGCACCAGCCCGTCGGCGCCGGCCGCGACGGCGCGCTCGGCATGACGGATCGAGGCGACATCGGCAAACACCAGCGCGCCCGCGTCATGCAACGGCGCGAGAACCGGCGCGGGCGATCCGACCGAGGTGATGACGATCTCCGGCTGGTGCCGCAGCACCACCTGCAGGTCCGCTTCCAGCCGCGCGTTGGACCGGTGCACGATCAGGTTCGGACACACCGGCGCAGCCGGCTTTCCACTCGCGCCGGAAGATTGCCGCAACCGGCCTTCGATCTCGCCGAGCCAGCCATCGAGCTGTTCGGGGCTGCGGCAATTCACCGTCGGGAACGATCCGATCACGCCGTTGCGGCAGGCCGCCGCCACGAGATCGACGCCAGAGACCAGGAACATCGGCGCCGCGATCAGCGGCAGGCTGAGGCGGTCGCGAAAACGCGCCAGAGGGTCCAAGGTGGTGCGTTGCAGTCCCATGATGATTGTTGTTCCCCGCCTTCTATTCATTGTGCTGTCGTTACCGCAATAGTGGCACGCCCCCGGGTCTCGTGAGAAGACCAGAAAACCATCAACCGTCATTGCAAGCGAAGCGAGCACAAGATGAGCCAGACTTCATCAGCGTCATTGCGAGGAGCACTTGCGACGAAGCAATCCACGGCGCGGCGTGCTGCCCGATGGATTGCTTCGCTTCGCTCGCAATGACGGTTGATGGATGTGGGGTTGCTTTCTGATTCATATTCATCTGGTTTCTGACCGTTTCATCTGGTTTCTGACCGTCAAACCGGGAGGACATGCGCCAGCATTGCCGCGGCGCGATGCGCCCGGGCTTTGCGAAGACCGCCGCCCTCGAAAACGCCGAGAGGGCGCAGGGAAAGCCGGGTGCGCGCTGCACCCGCGGTCTCGTGTGCAAAGGAAAACGGAAAACGCACACGAGCATACAGGTTCAGCGGAGGCAATCCGGCTTTCCCTGCGCGATGGGTTACGGCTTATTCCGCGCTCTCCCTGGTGACCGGGCTTTCTTGCCACCATCGCCCGCGAGAAGTTTTGCTTCCCGCGAACTTGACGCCAGCGTCGGGGCGCCAGGACCACACGGCCTCACCGTCCGCGCCGCCTGCGCTCGTCGTTCGCAAGGCTTCGCGTCCACCGCATCCCACCGCGCGTTCGTGACGATCGCGAGCCGCCCCTCTCATCGGGTGAGACGCGCGGAGTCATGCCGGTGATTTGCACGACATGTGAAGCGGAATATTTTTAGCAAAGGGGCTGGACAGGCTTTCGGGTGATTTGCCCGGCGGGTTGTTTTGTCGCAGCCCGGATGCCAGATTGCGCTTGCGCGCGAAGCGAAGCAGGTCGGCTGGGGAGATCGGGCGCAAGCCGTAACGCGCCAATATTATTCCCACGGCGGGACGCGAGCGGCGGATTACGCCTTCAATCCATTGTGCTAGCGTCGCCAACAACATCGGCACGACAGAGGCCAAAGCAAGGCAGGTGGGAGAACGAAAATGAGCCATCCGCTCTATGCGTTGCCGACGGCATGCGAACAGACCCTGCGTGCCCTGGCGCGCTATCCGTCTCGCACGGCTTTCGCCTGGCCGGGCGGATCGATCACCTATGCCGGCGCCACCGAACTGATCGGACGGATGCAGAAGGTGTTGATGCGCCTCAACCTCGCGCCCGGCGCCCGCGTCGCCTTCCTCACCGCCAACCGCGCCGACACCTGGTGCGCCGGCGTTGCCGCGCAATTATCGCGGCTCGCGATCACCTGGCTGCATCCCTTGGGATCGCTGGAGGACCAGTTGTTCCAGATCGAGGATTCGGATGCGGAGGTGCTGGTGATCGACGCCGCCACCTTCCGCGATCGCGGCGGCGACCTCGCCAGCAAATCCCCTGGCCTGAAGACCGTGTTCACGCTCGGCCCCGCGAATTACGGCGCCGATCTTCTGGCCGCGGCCGAAGACGCGGGCTCAGCCAGCCCGCGCAGTTTCGCCGGCCCCGACGATATCTCGACGCTGAATTACACCGGCGGCACCACCGGCAAATCCAAGGGCGCGCTGCGCTATCATCGCGAAGCCAGCGGTTTCGCCGGCGCGATCCTGGCCGACTTCGAGATTCCCGACACCCCGCGCTATCTCACGGTGGCGCCGATCAGCCACGTCGCCGGCACCAAGGTGCTGCCGGCGCTGATGCGCGGCGGCACCGTGCATATGCTGAAAGGCTTCGATCCGGAGGCGGTATTGAAGACCATCGAGCGCGAGCGGATCAACTTCACGCTGTTTGTACCGACCATGATCTATGTGCTGCTCGATCATCCCGCGCTCGATCGGACCGACCTGTCCTCGCTCGAACTTCTGCTTTACGGCGCATCCGCGATGTCGCCGAGCCGGCTGGTCGAGGGTATCGAGCGGATCGGCCCGGTGTTCTCGCAGCTCTACGGCCAGACCGAATGCTACCCGGTTTCGGTGCTGCGCAAGGCGGACCACGATCCGAACACGCCGGAACTGTTCCTGTCGTGCGGCTTCCCGATCGCCGCCTGCGAGGTGAAGATCCTCGACGACAACGACCGGGAGGTCGCCACCGGCGAGGCCGGCGAGATCTGCGTGCGCGCACCGCATGCGATGGCCGAATACTGGAAGCGCCCGGAACAAACCGCCGAAACCCTGAAGAACGGCTGGCTGCACACCGGCGACATCGCGCGAGCGGACGAGCGCGGCTACATGTTCATCCTCGACCGCAAGAAGGACATGATCGTCTCCGGCGGCTTCAACATCTTTCCGCGCGAGGTCGAGGACGTGCTGTCGCAGCACGCGGATGTGGCGATGGTCGCGGTGGTCGGCGTCCCCGACGACAAATGGGGCGAGGCGGTTACCGCGGTCGTGGTCGCGCGCGAGGGCACGCGGCCGGACGCGGAGGAACTCATCAACCTCGTCAAGGCCCGCAAGGGCTCGGCGCATGCGCCCAAACAGATAAAATTCGTCGCCGAGTTGCCGATGACCGGCGTCGGCAAGGTCGACAAGAAGGTGCTGAAGGCCGGCTTCTGGGCCGGCCGCGACCGCATGGTGGGGTAGCGCGCCTCGCCGTCAGTCCACCGGCTGCGGATAGTTGCGGATGTCGGCGGCGACCTGCGGGAATTGCGCCGTCAGGAGATCCGGCTTGCCGAGTTCGACGTCGGCCGGAATCACGCCCGGCCATTCGGTGCTGGCGCCGAGGAACCAGCGCTTCTGGCCGATGATGCGCGCGGTGTGAAAGGTGTTGCCGGGAATCAGGAGCTGCACGCGGTGGCCGGCGCGCAGATCGGGACCTACGATGACGTGTTCGCCCTGCCCGCGCAGCAGCAGCACCTCGATCGGATCGCCGAGGTAATAATGATAGAGCTGGTCGTTGCGGATCCGGTGCAGCCGCACCGGCGCCTGCGGCGTCACCATGAAATACAGCGCCGAGCCCAGCGGGCGACCGTCGGCGAACGGCGCCGGCAAGCCGCCGGGCGCGATCTGCTGCTTGGCGCGATAGGTTTCGCGGACGAAGCCGCAGGTGGCGTTCGGCTCCAGCTCCAGCAATTTCAGAACATCGTCCGCCGTCATGTCGTTGATCATCGCGCTGCCTTTACTCCCTGCCGTTTCCGCCGCAATCGTCGGGATGCCCGAACCGAGCAAGGCGCCGCATGCCCAGGCCGCCTGCTTCAGAAACCGGCGCCGTCCGGAGCCGCCGCCATCAATATCCTGCCGCACTGATTGTCTCCGTCACCGGTATTGCGGCACTGTCGCGTGGAAACGGCGAATGAGCAAGCCGCGACGCCGGGGTTTCGGATCGCGGCCAATGGTTGGGTTAACAGAACTTGCTGCGATGGCGGGCGGATTCGGACGCTCACCCCAGCAGCTGATCGAGCCGGTCGCGCAGCTGGTCCTGGTGATAGGGCTTTGCCAGCCGCGGCAGATCGAGCTGGGCGCCCTCGGGCAGTTCGGCATAACCGGTCGCCAGCAGGATCGGCAACGACGGCCGCAGTTCGCGCGAGGCCGCCGCGAGTTCGATGCCGGTCATGCCGGGCATCACGTGATCGGTCATCATCAGGTCGATCGGCTGGCCGCTCCTGATGATGTCGAGCGCATGCAGGCCGGAATTGGCGCCGATCACCTGATGACCGAGGTCTTCCAGCATTTCCGTGGTCGACAGCGCGATCAGGGGATCGTCGTCGACGAACAGGATCACCGCCGAGCGGTTGACCTTGTGCGACCTCTGCGCCGGGCTTTCGGCCTCGGGGGCCGACGGTCGCGACGGGAAGGATCAGCGTCGCGGTGGTGCCCTTCGCCACCGCGCTCGACAGCTGCAGCGCGCCGCCGAGCTGCACCGCAAGCCCGTGCACCATCGACAGGCCGAGGCCGGTGCCCTTGCCGAGCGGCTTGGAGGAGAAGAACGGCTCGACCGCACGCTTCAGGATCTCCGGCGTCATGCCCTTGCCGGTATCGATCACCGACAGTTTGAGGTAGCGGCCGGGCTTGAGCGCCGGATCGCTGCTGGCCTGAGCATTCGCAGACCCCGATGTCGATCGCACCGCCGTCCGGCATGGCGTCGCGCGCGTTGATCGCGAGGTTGAGAATGGCGAGCTCGAGCTGGTTGGCGTCGACGCGCGCCGGCGGCAGGCCCTCCGGCAGATCGAGCCGCAGCGCGACGCGCGGCCCCAGCGAGCGCTCCAGCAGATCGATCATGCCCTGGATCAGGCCGCGCAGGTCGACCGGCACCGCGCGCAGATCCTGCTGCCGCGCGAACGCCAGCAGGCGCTGCGTCAGCGACGCGCCGCGCTCGGCGCCCTGCAGCGCGCCGTCGATCAGGCGGTGCAGCCGCGGATCGTCGGGGATGCGCTTGCGCAGCAAATCGAGATTGCCCATCACCGCCATCAGGAGATTGTTGAAATCATGCGCGACGCCGCCGGTGAGCTGGCCGATCGTCTCCATCTTCTGCGCCTGCCGCAACTGCTCCTGGGCCTTTTCGCGCGCGGCGACTTCCTTCATCAGGTCGGCGGTGCGCTGCTCGACGCGCTGCTCCAGCGTCGCCGTCAGGTTCGCCAGCGCCGTGCGCTCCGCCGCCAGTTGCGCCAGCAGATTCTCGCGCTCGATCTCGGCGACCTTGCGCGCGGTGATGTCGGAGGACACGCCGACCAGCGATTTGATGCTGCCGTCGGGCCGGCGCACCGCGCGGGCCCGGACATCGACCCAGTGCTGCGATCCGTCCGGCCAGATATTGCGGTATTCGATGCTGTAGTCCCCGCCGGTCTTGATGGTGCGCTCCAGCACCTCGGCGCGGCGGGCGCGATCGTCGGGATGAACCGAGGCCTGCAAATCCCGGTACGAAAACGGCTCGCCCGGCTCGCGTCCGAAAAACCGCTTGCAGGTGTCGGAGGCCTCGAGCTCCAGTTCGGGCAGATGCAGTTCGAGCGCGCCGAGATGACCGGCGTTCAGCGCGGTCTGCAGCAGGCTTTCGCTCTCGGTGAGATCCTCGAGGATCGCGCGGGTCTGGTACTGGCGGCGGCGGCCCCTGACCGCGGAGCCGACGACGCTGACCAGCGTGGTCGGATGGAACGGACGTTCGATGAAGGTGACGTTGCCGAGCACCTGTCCGAGCCGCACGGCGTCGGGATTGCGCTCGGGGCCGCCGCCCTGATGCGTCAGCAGCACGATCGGAAAATCCGACCAGGACGGCTGATCGGTCAGCCAGCGCATCAGGCCGCGCAGATCCGCGGTCTTGATCGCCTCGTCGGCGATCACCGCAAGACCGGCGCCGCCCTCGATCTCATGCATCAGACCTGCGAGATCGGCGCAGACATTGGCATAGTAGCCCGCTTCCCTGATCAGCGCCGCGGCCACCGCGGCGTCGCGTCCCGTCGGAGCCAGGATGACGGCACGCTCGGACGATGCGCCCGGTCTCACGCACCTTGCTCCTGCAGCAACGGCCGACCCTCCCCGACATAGATCGGCACGCCGCGCAGGATGCCCTGGAAGCCGTCGAGCGGCTCGCCGATGGTGAGGCCGCGGTTGTCGATGCGGTATTCGCGAATGGTCGATTCATGCGTGCCGGTGCGCTTCTTGATGATCGACATCGCGCGCCGCACCGTGCCCAGCGCCTCGAAATAGCGCAGCAGCACCACGGTGTCGGCGAGATAGGTCACGTCGACCGGCGCCTTCATGTCGCCGACCAGCCCATGCTGCGCCACCGTCATGAAGGTCGCCGCACCCCGGCGGTTCAGATATTGCAGCAATTCGTGCATGTGCAGGATCAGCGAATTTTCCTCGGGCATCGCCGCCTGGTAGCCGTTGAGGCTGTCGATCACCACGGTCTTGATGCTGATCCTCGTCGACCCGCTTGCGGACCAGATGGGCGAATTCGCCGGGCGACAATTCCGCGGCGTCGACCTGTTCGATGAAGAGAGTCGCCGCCGCGCTGCATCGCCTCGAGATCGATGCCGAGGCCCTTCATGCGCGAGAACAACAGCCCGAGTTCCTCGTCGAACACGAACAGCGCCGCCTTCTCGCCGCGCTTGATCGCGGCGACGACGAACACGATGGCGGCGAGCGATTTGCCGGTGCCGGCGGGACCGAGAATGAGCGTGCTCGATCCGGTCTCGACGCCGCCGCCCAGCAACCGGTCCAGTTCGGCGATGCCGCTCGACATCGTATGGCGTTTGAAATTGCTGCGATATTCCGACGCCACCAGCCGCGGAAACACGTTGAGGCCGCCGGTCGTGATGGTGACATCGTGATAGCCGCCGCGAAACTTCACGCCGCGATATTTGATGACGCGGGCGCGCCGCCGCTCCGCGCCGTAGGCCGGCGCCAGTTCCTCCAGCCGCAACACGCCATGGGCGACGCTGTGCACGGTCTTGTCGGCGACATCGGCCGTCAGGTCGTCGAGCAGCATCACGGTGGTGTTGAACTTGGCGAAGTAGTGCTTGATCGCGAGGATCTGCCGCCGGTAGCGCAGCGAGCTTTGCGCCAGCAGCCGGATTTCGGACAGGCTGTCGAGCACCACCCGGTCCGGCCTCGCGCGGTCGACGGCTTCGAAGATCTGCTTGGTGGTTTCGCCGAGTTCGAGGTCGGAGGAATAGAGCAGGCTCTGCTGCTGCTCGGAATCCAGCAGGCTTTCCGGCGGCAGCAGTTCGAAGACCTCGATGCCGTTGTCGAGCGACCAGCCATGCGACGCCGCGCCGTCGCGCAGCTCGCGCTCGGTCTCCGACAAGGTGATGTAGAGGCACTTTTCGCCGGCCTTGGCGCCTTCGAGCAGGAACTGCAGCGCCACCGTGGTCTTGCCGGTGCCGGGCGCGCCTTCCACCAGAAAGACGTGGCCGCGCGAAAATCCGCCCGACAGAATATTGTCGAGCCCCCAAATGCCTGATTTCGCCTTGGTGGCGATTGATTCAACTGAATTCATGCGACCCCTCAACCGGGGACGAACGCCATTGGCACCAATCGGTTCCCCGCAAATGGAACTAATTTTGCGGGAAAAATTCCGGCCACATCGCCCGCCAGGCCCTGGCCGCCGGCTGGAAATCCTTCGGGCGAACTCGTGGCAGGCGGCATTGGCCGCGGGGAGAACCCAGGGTTGCGCGCTCTTCAAGTACATATGCGCCACCGGGACCAGCCAGCCAGTGTCGTCGAGCGTGCCGGCGCGAACGTTGACGACTTCCTCGCGGCCCGCCCGCTCGCCATAGAGCCTGCCGCCGCAATCGGCGCAGAACCAGGAGACGACGGCGACTCCGCTCGGCGAAACATGATGCCAGCCCTTCGGCTTGCCCTGCAGGACATGAAAATCCCGTGTCAGGACCGGCATGTTGAGCGCGAAAGCGCTGCCGGACGCGGTCTGACAATTCGTGCAATTGCAGGTGTAGAGCAGCAGCGGAAACGACGCGATCTCGTAACGGATCGCGCCGCACGAACAGCCGCCGGTCAAGGGAAGCGAAGGTGGTCGAGGACTCATGGCCAACCCCGGTTGAAGCTGGCCGGAGACTAGCGCGAAAAACGGCGCGTCGCGATGCGGCGCTTGCGGGCCGCGTTCACCGCTTCTCGATGACGAGGCTCTGCACGGCGCGGCCGAAATAGCCTGATGTGTCGGCAAGCCGCGCGGTGGCGAGGCCCGCGCCGTCGGGACCGATCAGGGATTCCCCGTCGAGCAGGATCCACTCGCCCACCGGCTGGCGCGCCAGACTGACGGTGAGATCGGCGTTGATGAACGTCCATTCGCGGAAGTCCAGCGCGGCGGAAGTGCCGTTGCAGAAATCGGCGGCGACCACCGCGCGCATGGCCTGCGACAGCGAAAAACCCTCGACCAGCGGCCGGTCGACCCGATACCAGATCGCGCCAGGACCGGGCACGCCGAACCGGCCACGCGCGGCGCGCAGCGAAATGCCGCTCACGAACGGACTGGAGGAGAAGTTGGCGGGCTCGTGCTGTGACTGGTCGGGCCCGGGAAGTTCTACCGGCCGATCCGCGATACCGGCCGGCAGCGGCATCGCCTGCGTCCTGATCTTGAGGATGGTCGCGCCGACCACGACCACGCCGCCTGCCAGCAGCCGGACCGCGCACAGCTGGATCTTGCGGCCCTCCCGCAGCACCTCGCTCTGAAGCGTCAGCGGCGTCAGCGGCACCGGGCGCATCAGATCGATGGTGACGCGCGCGACCTGCATCGGCTGCGGTGCGGGAATCGCTTCGGCCGCCCATGTGACCAGCGCCGCCGGCGCCGAGCCGTGCTGCATGCTGCTGTCCCAGGGGCCGGCGGCGTTGGGGCTCGTGACGACATGATTGCCGTCGACGCGATAAATGGCTTGCATCAAATGGATTTTCCGCTTGTCGCTGTCAGCGCTACCCGGATGCCGCGCGGCGCGCAAGCGGTGCTCGGGCCGTTCAGGACGACGGCGGGGAGTGTCGGGGCCGGGCTGGTCGTCAGCTGGCGACGGCGAGCGACCTTTCGAACCCGTTGGGCACTTCGATATCGACCTCGAGCGTCGATACGTGCTTGCCGCGGTCCATCCTGACGATGACCTTGTCCGGATCGAGCGTGATATGCCGCGAGACCGCGGCGAGGATCTCGGCCCGCAGCACGCCCAGCAGATCGGGCTGGCTGCGCAGGCCGCGTTCATGCGCCAGCAGAATCTGCAACCGCTCCCGTGCGACGGGCGCGGAGGCGTCACGGCCGGCGAAGCGCCGCAGCAGATTCATCATGCGGCCCTCCGTCCCAGCAGCCGGTTCATCAGGCCCTTGCGCTCGGCCGGCACCACCATGGGCACGCTTTCCCCCATCAGGCGGCGAGCGGCGTCGACATAGGCGCGGGCCGGCGCGCTGGCGGCGTTGTTCAGGGTGACCGGCGAGCCGACATTGGACGCCAGCAGGACGTCCTGGCTCTCGGGAATGATGCCAAGCAGCGGCGTCGCAAGGATTTCGAGGATGTCATCGATGCTGAGCATCTCGCCCCGCGAGGCGCGGCCCGAATCGTAGCGGGTGATCAGCACGTGTTTCTCCACCCGCTCGCCCTTCTCGGCCTTCACCGTCTTGGAATCGAGCATGCCGATGATGCGGTCGGAATCGCGCACCGAGGAAACCTCGGGATTGGTGACGACGACGGCTTCGTCGGCATAGCGCATGGCCAGCGTCGCGCCGCGCTCGATGCCCGCCGGGCTGTCGCAGAGAATCCAGTCGAACCTGGTCCTGAGATCCGCGATGATGCTGCCGACCCCCTCTTCGGTCAGCGCATCCTTGTCGCGGGTCTGCGACGCCGGCAGCAGCCACAAATTCTCCAGTCGCTTGTCGCGGATCAGGGCCTGCGAAAGCTTCGCAACGCCCTGGACGACATTGATGAGGTCGAACACGACGCGCCGTTCCGCCCCCATGACAAGGTCGAGATTGCGCAGGCCGACGTCGAAATCGACCACCACCACCTTTTCCCCCGTTTGCGCGAGCGCCGCGCCGAGGGCTGCCGTGGAAGTCGTCTTCCCGACGCCGCCTTTGCCGGACGTTACGACCAATACTTTGGCCATTCATGCCTCCTTGTCGATTAATTCAACGGTGTAATTTTCATGACGTCGCCAGCGAGCCAGGCCTGAGCCGGCCGATTGCGCAGATTGATGTCGATGTCCTCGGCGGTCTGGTAGTAGCCGTCGATGGCCAACAGTTCGGCCTCGATCCTCTGACAGAAAATCCGCGCGGCCGAATTGCCGTTGACGCCTGCCATCGCGCGGCCGCGCAGCGTGCCGTAGATATGGATGGAGCCGCCGGCAACGATCTCGGCGCCGGAGCCGACCGAGCCCAGCACCGTCACATCGCCTTCGGTAAATACGATCGACTGGCCGGAGCGCACCGGACTGTCCAGCAGTAGCGAGTTCGGCTTCGGCTTGGCGTCGGGCTTTTTCGGTTCGTTCTGGATCAGCACGGTCGGGCGTCCACCGGTCAGGAGCGGCGGCATGCTGGTCGTGAGGTGTTCGGCCTCCACGCCCTCGATACCGAGGATGCGGATATTGCGCTGTTCGAGGCTCGCAACGAGGTGGGCAATGGCGGCCTGGCTGAGCTCCACCGCCGAGAGGTCGAGCACGACCGGCTTGCCGACAAAGAACCCGGGCGAGCGCGCCAGCGTGGCGTCGATCTCCTCGAGCCAGCCCTGGATCGGGACGACAGGAGAAAAGACGAAGGCAACGTAGGAGCGCCCGCGCATGCGAACCAGCTGACGTGTGGGCTCCCTGGTTCCGTGCATGGTGGACGACTCGCCTTTCTTATCGAATGGTTAAAGATCGGCGGTCTTGGTTAACGCTTCATTAATGGCGCCTGTTTTTGTGGGTTCCATCGGCGCCGGCCGGATCGCGTTGAGCAATCGCGCGGGGACGGGTCAGAACGAAGCGCAAACCATGAAGTAGTTATGTCAAGTTTGTGGCGGGATTAACCAAAAATCTTGGTTAACAAAACTAAACCTCAATTCCGTCGGGATTCTGGCTTAATAATGTCTTGGCGCGGTACCATCAAATCTTGGGTATTTCTTCGGCTCGGCGGGGGCCCGGGGAAATCCCATCCGTTCGTTCGCGGGCGGAAAAGTTGCCAGGGGACAAGGCAATGAAAGAGGTGGGGACGGCAAGGTCTCGCGATTTCGGTCGCCGGCCTTCGTACGTGAAGCACGATGCGGGTTTTGCGTCGGAATCTTTGATTCAAATTCTCTCATCAGGATTTGAATCTCGTACAGGTCGGTCCCGTACACTTGATGCCGACGCTCCTCGCCGCTTTGAACCGTCGTCCAAAACTTCAAAAGAAACGTCAACAGGTCAGTACTGCGGCGCCAACCGGTGACCGCAATGCAAGCGTCATGAGGAGTAGCGTATGAGTAGCTTGAGTGAGCATGAGCACGACAATCTCAATCCAAACGAACCCGGCTACTATGCGCCGCGCTGGCTCCGTGACAGACCAGACGCACGGCCGGCGGCTTCGCGCGAAGCGGTGTCCGAGCCGATGAGAAGCCCGACTTCTACTCCAGCCTCGCTCGATACTCAGCTTGAGAAAGCGGTTTCCAACGCCTTGTGGCACCCGCTTGACCCCGAGGTCATTCGCGAACCTCCGGGGCTCGCGGAAGAACTGGATCGCGGAAGCGCGTTGATCACCGTAGCCGGACGCTTCGCCGCGGCCGTCGGCGTTTCCGCGATCGTGGCGCTGTTCTTCGTCATCATGGTGCCCGCGTCGCGGCTGCCGGATAGCGGCGGTTCCTCCGGCATCATGCGCTCGATCAAGTCGGCGCTGCTTCAGCCCGGCCAGCGCGACGAAGCTTCGAAGCCCGCGATCGCCGAATTCCAGCCGATCCTCGCGTCGGCGCAGAACAACCAGCCGGCCACCCCGCCTGCCAGCCCGCCCGCCGCGCGCGAGCAGTCGGACCAGCTGCTTCAACAGTTTATGCAATGGCGGCAGAAGCCGAATTCAACCGAAACAACGCAATAGTGCGAATGACCAATCAAACGAGGGAGAAACGAAGATGCCTGCTCACGAGTCCATAATGGCCTTGGTGGGGAGTTTGCGATGACCCCTCGTTGGATGGCCGTTTTAGTCAGCGCCCTGCTCGCGACCGCCGCGAATGCGGCGCCTGGCAACACCGACGTCGTTCGCGATCTGGCGGGCCGCGTCGGACCTATCATTGGTTCATCGCTGGCCTGCACCGACATTGCCCGGCCGCGGATCCAGGCCATCGTCGACAAGTTCTCGGCGGTGATCAAGGAGGCTTCGTCCAACGAGGCCGAACGTGACGACCTCACGCAACTGCTCAATCGCAGCGTCGCCGACGGGCGCAACGCCGTGACGACCGGAAGGCTGGATTGCCGGCTGGCCGAGCGCCAGCTCGCCGACCTCGAACGCTCGATCGCCGGACCATCGGCTGCGTCGTCCGCGCCGTCGCTGGCGGGCGTGATCGGACCGTCTGCGGCCCAGGCAGCCACGTCGATCGCACCGGTCCCGACCGGCCCCGCGGTACGCGGCATTACCGACCGCGAAATCCGGTTCGGAATCGCGGGACCGTTCTCCGGCCCGGCAAAGGAGCTCGGCCGCCAGATGAAGCTCGGGATCGATACCGCCTTCAATCGGATCAACGACGCCGGCGGTGTCGACGGGCGGCAGCTGCGGCTGCTCGCGGCCGACGACGGCTATGAGCCGACGCGGACGCTCGATGCCATGAAGCAGCTCTATGACAAGGACCAGGTGTTCGGCTTCATCGGCAACGTCGGAACGCCCACGGCGGCCGTCGCGGTGCCCTACGCGCTGGAGCGGCGGGCCCTGTTCTTCGGCGCTTTCACGGGCTCCAACCTGCTGCGCAACGATCCTCCCGATCGCTACGTATTCAACTATCGTGCGAGCTATGCGGAGGAGACCGACGCGGTCGTGCACTATCTGGTGAAATTGCGCCGGATTCCGACGCGGCAGATCGCCGTCTTCGCCCAGCAGGACTCCTATGGCGATGCGGGCTTTGCGGGTGTCGCCAAGGCATTCCGTTCGCTCGGCGCCAATGACGGCGCCATCGTGCGGCTCAACTACAAGCGAAATACCGTGGACGTGGACGAAGCGGTCAACCAGCTGAGAGCCCAGAAACCGCCGATCAAGGCGGTGGTCATGGTGGCCACCTATCGGGCCGCGGCGAAGTTCATCGAGAAGACGCGCGACGCCTTTCCCGGGATAGTCTACACCAACGTGTCGTTCGTAGGCTCCAGCTCGCTCGCCGAAGAACTGGAGCTGTTGGGGCCGCGGTTTGCCACTGGCGTCATCGTCACCCAGGTGGTGCCGGCGGTCGGCGGTTATTCGAGCGCGGTGCTCGAATACAAGAATGCGCTCGCCAAATATTTCCCGGGCGAGGCGCCGGATTACGTCTCCTTCGAGGGCTATGTGGCCGCCAACGTGCTGATCCAGGGCCTCAAGCGTGCAGGTCCGCAGGTCGACACCGAACGGCTGATCGACAACCTTGAGGCCATGCGCAATCTTGATCTCGGTCTCGGCACCTCCCTCAATTTCGGCCGCTCGGAACACCAGGCTTCGCACAAGATCTGGGGAACCGCGCTTGACGAAAGTGGAAAGTACCAGCCGATCGAACTCGAATAGGCATCGGCACCGGCCTCAAATGTCGAAGCCCCGGTTCTGCTCAATCAGAACCGGGGCTTTTCTTTTTGCCGACGGAAGAAGGCTTTCGTTGCGGCCTCACAGCGCGGGGTCGACGGCCTCGTCGTATTCGCGCTTGAAGCGCGCGATCAATTCGGCGGCCGGCAGGATCTTGCCGACGCTGCCGACGCCTTGGCCCGAGCCCCAGATTTCCTTCCAGGCTTTCGGCTTGGCGCGCTCGCCCGATGCGTCCGTCCCGAAGCTCATCTTCGAGGGATCGGATTGCGGCAGGTTGTCGGGATCCATGCCCGCCGCCACGATCGATGGCTTCAGGTAATTGCCGTGCACACCGGTGAACAGGTTGGAATAAACGATGTCCTCGGCGGTGGAACCGGTGATCATCTGCTTGTAGCCCTCCACCGCGTTGGCTTCGGTGGTGGCGATGAAGGCCGAGCCGATATAGGCGAAGTCGGCGCCCAACATCCGCGCCGCGCGGATGGCGCGGCCGTTGCCGATGGCGCCTGACAGCGCGATCGGCCCGTCGAACCATTGCCGGGTCTCGGCCACGAAGGCGAACGGCGACAGCGTCCCGGCATGGCCGCCAGCGCCGGCCGAAACCAGGATCAGGCCGTCGGCGCCCTTCTCGACGGCCTTGTGCGCGAATTTCTGGTTGATCACGTCGTGAAACACGATGCCGCCCCAGCGATGGGCGGCCTGATTGAGTTCTTCGCGCGCGCCCAGCGAGGTGATGATCATGGGGACCTTGTGCTTCTCGCAAAGCGCGAGATCCTGATCGAGGCGGTTGTTCGAGCGGTGCACGATCTGGTTGACGGCGAACGGCGCCGAAGGCCGCTCCGGATGCGCCTTGTCGTAGGCCGCGAGCTCTTCCTTGATCCGCACCAGCCACTCGTCGAGCAGCGCCACGGGGCGCGCGTTCAGCGCCGGAAACGATCCGACCACGCCCGCCTTGCACTGTGCGATCACCAGATCGGGCACGGAAATGATAAACAGCGGCGCACCGATCACGGGTAAAGACAGACGGCCCTTGAACAAGGCAGGCATGGACATCAGGTAAAATCCTTTTTTGTTTTCAGGGATTGGCCGTTTGGCAGAGCGGCTGGGTTGGGCCAAAGATGCCAGACATCATATCAACAAGGCAAATCCATTGCGCTTGCGCCAAGGCGCTACTGGCACAGTGCGCTCGTGACGTAATTGTCGGTCCGGCAGTCGTCCGGCTTCCGGGCCCGGCCCGGGATCAGCACTTTCGCCGAGCAGGTTTCGGCGGAATCGGTATTGAGGCTCTTGCCCTCTTTATAGCCCTTGGCCTGGCAGAGCTTGTCGGCGCCGAGCTTGCAATCCGGCGAACCGTTGATCGACACCGGACAGATCATGCGCCCGGAAACCATGGAAGCCGGCTTCGCCAGTCGTGACAGGCTGTCGGAAGCGTCTTTTGCCGCGTCCCTGGCGCGCGTATTCAAATCCTCGATGGTCCGCTGCGGGCTTTTCAAGGGCGGGAGCTTGTCGAACAGCTTGCCGATTTCGTTGATCAGGCCCGGATTTTCTTCGCGCGCCGGCGCGGGCGAGACTTGCGGGGGTGAGATTTGCTGGGGCGGCTCCTGAACGCCGAGCGCGGGCGGCGACGAAGCCGCTTGCGGCCAGGCGGCGCCCGCCGCGAACAGCAACATCGATATCCCCAGGGTCGCTCTCGCGATCCCCAGGGTCGCCCTTGCGGCCTGCATTCTCGCCTGCGCAATGAGATTGTCGGGTCGAGCCATCCTGACACCGAGCCTAGCCTGAAGGCCCGAAGCGGCAAAGCCTTTCACATCAGCCTTCAGATCATTCGAAACGCGATGACAAAACCGAGCACGAGCACAGCGGCGCCGAGCGCGACCCACAGCCCCAGATGTTTCTCGATCCTGATCCGGATCCATTCGCCGTAGCGGTTGAGCAGAATCGCGACCACGAAGAAGCGTCCGCCACGGGCGATGATCGAGCACAGCACGAACAGCCAGATATTGTAGCCGGCGAAGCCCGAGGTGATGGTGACGAGCTTGTAGGGGATCGGCGTCAACCCCTTGCCGATGAT
Source organism: uncultured Alphaproteobacteria bacterium (assembly GCA_963831585.1). Taxonomy (GTDB): domain Bacteria; phylum Pseudomonadota; class Alphaproteobacteria; order Rhizobiales; family Xanthobacteraceae; genus Bradyrhizobium. Next base: position 94,195 of record CAWHRA010000018.1, read on the forward strand.
GATGAGCGCGCCCCATTCGGCGTAGGAGGCGCGGAAGGCGTCGACCTTGCTGCCGAGACCGTAGAACTGGATCAGCCAGTGCCCGACGGAATCGTAGAGCAACGCGCCGATCGCGTAGCCGAGCATGCCGCCCACCACCGAGGTCGCCGTGCAGATCAGGGCGTAGAGCCAGGCCCGCTGCGGGCGGGCCAGCGACATCGGGATCAGCATCACGTCAGGGGGGACCGGAAAGAACGAGCTTTCCGCGAACGCGACCGCGCCCATGATCCAGAGCGCGTAGGGCTTGTGGGCGGCGTCAATGCACCAGTCGTAGATCCGTCTCAGCATGGCGCGATGAACCACCATGGGACGGATTTGTCCATGCCGGGAATTTGCTGATTTGAGCCAAATCTCAGTGGCGCTTGCGAAGCCCGCGGCCTTCGAGCGCGACAATTGGTCGCCGCGCGACCCGCCCCGGCGAAGGCTTGGGTATTTTCAGGGTCGATTTCGGCATCTTCGGCATCTTCTCGGCGATACCGAGCAGATCCTCGCGCCTCGCCATTTCGTGCCAGACGTCCTCGGGCCGCACGCCCGCCGACGCCCACAGAACCGTCAGATTGTAGAGAAGGTCGGCGCTCTCGCGGATCACCGCGTCGGGATTGCGGTTGACGGCGTCGATCACGACCTCGATGGCTTCCTCGGCCAGCTTCTTGGCCATCTTGGCCGGGCCACGCTGGAACAGGCGTGCGGTTCGTGAAATTGCCGGGTCGAGATCCCTGGCCGCGAGCACCGCCTGATAAAGCCGTTCGAGCGAATCACTCATTTTCTCAAGCTAATCCAATCCGATGGCCAGCGTGTTAACGGCCACCGCCCATTGCGAAGAAAAATCCGCCGGCCGCGCAGGCGCGCGTCCGGCGGTTCGATCGGTTGGCGGAAACATGGTTACCAGCCGGTTGGCGGTTGACCGCGAAAACAGGCCGCGCCCTACCGATAGCGGTAATCGTGGTAGTAGTCGCGATGGCCGTTGAAATAGGCCGGACCACCGCCGTAATAGCCAGGACCGTAGTAGACGGGGCCGCCGCCGTAATAGACCGGGCCGCCATAGTAACCGTCATAATTGTCATAATAGGCGCGGCTGTTCTGGGCGGCGGCGATGGCGAGCCCGGTGCCGACAATGCCGGCAAACGCGGCGGCCGCAGCCGCGCCACCCCCACGGTGATAGACCCTACCGCGAGAGCTGAAATCGGTGGCACCGCTGGCCGCGGCCGATAACCCACTACCCGATGGTGCCGACCCGGCGGCGCGAGCCGCCGAAGGCTCGGCAACAGCAAACGCCATCGCCGCGACGCTCGCCATCACAATGGCGCGGCCGATCGATGAAAACCCTGCTTTTCGCGCAAACATTCCGAATATCCTCCATAGTGGCCTGGCCCGTCAGGCCGCCTGTAGCCAACCACTGAAGCCATGTTAGGTTCCCGAAACCGAACCCGGGCTGAACGATCGGTGGCGGAATCGTGGCGCTCATCGGCCGTTCAGATTTCATCCGGCAGGATGTTCGAAAGCCGCGCTCCAGACGTCGTGATCGAGCGATCACCAAACAGGCGGACGCCGGAGCCCCAAAGTCGAAGTAGTCCGATGCGCGTGAGTTCGACCAATGCGATCCGCTGCATCCCAGCTCTGCTGACAATCCTGTTGGGTCTCGCTTGCTTCGATGCCGGCGGGGGCTGGGTGCAGGCCGAACCCCGGCAACCGATCCCGATCCAGTTTTCATTCGATCGTCCGATCGATGCCGGCGCTTCTCCCGTGCTGCTGGCCGCTGCCAACGGCCTGTTCAGCGCGGAGGGCCTCGCGGTGACGACCGGTATCGCCAGCGGTTCGCCGGACGCGATCGCGCGCGTCGCCTCCGGCGCCAGCGATTTCGCGCTGGCCGACATCAACGAACTGATCCGCTTTCGTGGCAAGTCCGATGCGCCGCCCGTCAAGGCGGTGTTCGTGCTGTTCAACCAGTCGCCCTACGCCATCATTGCGCGCAAGAGCCGCGGCATCCAGGCGCTCGCCGATATCGAGGGCAAGACGCTCGGCGTCGCCGACGGCGACCTGTCGATCCGGCTGTGGCCGGCCCTGGCGCGGCACGACGGCATCAAGATCGCGGGCGTGAAGCAGAGCAGGATTGCCGCTGCCGTGCGCGAGCCGATGCTCTCGGCGGGTCAGGTCGACGCCGTGACCGGGTTTTCCTACCTGTCGGCGGTCAATCTGAGGGATCGCGGCGTGCCGGCCGACGACCTCGCGGTGCTTCGATTTGCCGACTATGGCTGCGAGGCCTACGGCTTTGCCGTCATCGTCAATCCGGCGTTCGCCGCGGGGAATCCCGAGGCCGTCAAGGGCTTCGTGCGCGCGCTGGTTGCCGGGACGCGTCTCGCCATCAAGCAGCCAGCTCGCGCGGTGGATGAAGTCATCAGCCGGATGGATGGCGGATCGCGCGATCTGGAGCTTGAACGGCTGCGCACGCTGGTTTCCGACAACATCCTGACCGGCGAGGTCAGGCGCAACGGCATCGGCGGGGTCGACCCTGCCCGCCTCGACCGGTCGATCGCTGCGGTCGCGGAGGATTTCAAATTCGGCAAGCGGCCGTCCGCGGCGGATATTTTCGACGACCGCTTCCTGCCGCCACTGGATGGCCGCCTCGTCAATTGAGCAAAACGTCGCCCGCGCCCTGTATCTTGCCGGCGTTCCCGGACTAGAATGGAAGTTCCGGCTGCGATGTGCCGGCAACCCTGTTTGCGAGTCCTGACGGCATGTCCATCTTTCGGCTTTATGCGCGCGTCCTGGAGCTGCTCGGCAAGGAGGCGCGGCTGGGCTGGATTCTTGCCGGCGCCAATCTGCTGCTCGCCGGCGCGCAATTCGCCGAGCCGGTGCTGTTCGGCCGTATCGTCGACGTGCTCTCCGGCAAGCCGGCGGCCGGCCCGTCCGGATCGTCGTCGGCCTGGCCGCTGCTGGCGGCCTGGGCGGCGTTCGGCCTGTTCACCATCGCAAGCAGCGCCTGGGTCGCACTGCATGCCGACCGGCTGGCACACCGCCAGCGCCAGGCGGTGCTGACGAATTATTTCGAGCACATCATGCAATTGCCGCTGACCTACCACACCGGCACCCATTCCGGCCGCCTGATGAAGGTGATGCTGAACGGCACCGACGCCTTGTGGCGGCTGTGGCTTGGATTCTTCCGCGAGCATTTCGCCGCGATCATGTCGCTGGTCGTGCTGCTGCCGCTCGCGCTCTACATCAACTGGCGGCTGGCGATCCTGCTGTTCGTGCTGTGCGTGGTGTTCACGGTGCTGACAACGCTGGTGGTGCGGAAGACCTACGGCTTGCAGAACGAGGTGGAGTCGCATTACAGCGATTTGTCCGCGCGCGCCTCCGACGCGCTCGGCAACGTCGCGCTGGTGCAGAGCTTCGTTCGCATCGATGCCGAAGTGCAGGGCCTGCGCTTCGTCGCCGACAAGCTGCTCGCGGTCCAGATGCCGGTTTTGTCGTGGTGGGCGCTGGTCACCGTCATCACGCGGGCGTCGACCACCATCACGGTGCTGGCGATCTTCACCGTCGGCATCGCGCTGCATGCGCAGGGGCTCACGTCGGTCGGCGAGATCGTGATGTTCGTCTCTTTCGCCACCATGCTGATCCAGAAGCTCGAACAGGTGGTCTCCTTCATCAACAACGTGTTCATGGAAGCGCCTCGCCTGCAGGAGTTCTTCAACGTGCTCGATGCCGTGCCCGCGGTGCACGACCGGCCCGATGCGATCGATACCGGCCGGCTCTCGGGGCTCGTCGAGTTCATCAACGTCTCGTTTTCGTATGACGGCAAGCGGCCCGCGGTCGAAGACCTTTCCTTCGTTGCGCTGCCTGGCCAGACCATCGCGCTGGTCGGCCCGACCGGGGCCGGCAAATCGACGGCGATCGCGTTGCTGCATCGCGCCTTCGATCCGCAGTCGGGCGTCATCAAGGTCGACGGCATGGAGGTCCGCGGGCTGACGCTGACGGCGCTGCGGCGGAACATCGGCGTGGTGTTCCAGGAAGCGCTGCTGTTCAATCGAACGATCGCCGACAATCTGCGCGTCGGCAAGCCGGATGCGACCGAAGAGGAGATGCGGGTCGCGGCGGCGCGGGCGCAGGCGCTGGAATTCATCGAGCGCGGCGAGCAGGGATTCGAGACCAATGCCGGCGAGCGCGGACGCATGCTGTCCGGCGGCGAACGGCAGCGGCTGTCGATCGCGCGCGCGCTGTTGAAGGATCCGCCGATCCTCATCCTCGACGAGGCCACGAGCGCGCTCGATGCGGTCACCGAAGCCAAGGTCAACGCCGCTCTCGATGAAGTGATGAGGGGCCGCACGACCTTCGTGATCGCGCACCGGCTCTCGACCATCCGCAACGCCACGCGCATCCTGGTATTCGACGGCGGGCGCGTGATCGAAAGCGGAACGTTCGATGAACTAGTGGCGAAAGGCGGCCGTTTCGCGGAACTCGCCCGCGCGCAGTTCATGGTCCAGGAGAGTGCGCGGGCCGGAGTCCTGGCGCGCGAAACCGACAGTACCGCTGTCAAGATTTGAACATCGTCGAAATTCGGCCTATTTCGTCCACGAATTAATCGCGCGGGCTCTGTTCTGAATCGGCAGGCAGGTATAGGTTTGCACCCGCCGTAGCCGACGGCGCAAGGTTATGTTTCAAGATCCGTACGCTTGAAACCCGAACGTCACATGTCAGGACCTCCTTTGCGAAGGCGGGTCTCAGAGGACCGGAATCGGATTGTGTATTTTCTTCGCCCGTTGCTTCGCAAGCCATCGTTGAACTGGATCGTTCTTGTCGCAGCGCTCGGCATCGTGGCCCCGCGCCTGGCGCATGCGGAAGCGCACCTGCTGATCGAAGCCGACACCGGAAAGGTCCTCGAAGCCGAGAACGCCACCTATCCCTGGTATCCCGCCTCGGTGACCAAGTTGATGACGGCCTATGTCACGCTGAAGGCAGTCAAGGAGGGGCGCATCACGCTCGATACCCTGGTCACGGTGTCGCCGGTCGCCGCCTCGCAGTCGCCCTCGAAGATGGGCTTCCGGCCGGGCACCCAGGTCACCGTCGACAACGCGTTGAAGATGATGCTGGTGAAGTCGGCCAACGACATGGCCGTGGTGCTGGCCGAGGGAGTCGGCGGTTCGATCGACGGCTTTTCGGCGCTGATGAACCAGAACGCGCAGCGGCTCGGCATGACGCAGACCAGCTACGTCAATCCGAACGGCCTGCCCGCGGACGGGCAGATCACGTCGGCGCGCGATCTCGCGATCCTGGCGCGGGCGATCATTCGCGATCTGCCGGAATACGAGTACTTCGTCCACATTCCCTCGATCCGCTTCGGTCGGCGGGTCACGCAGAACTTCAACAAACTGATTGGGCGCTATCCCGGCGCCGACGGTTTCAAGACCGGCTTCATCTGCGCGTCCGGCTACAATCTGGTGGCGTCCGCCACCCGCAACGGCAAGCGGCTGATCGCTGTGGTGCTGGGCGCATCGTCCGGCCAGATGCGCGCGGTGCGGGCCGCCCAGATGCTCGAGCGCGGCTTCGCCAACAACACGCTGGCGTGGCTGCGCCCTTCGCTGGGCACGGTCGACAATCTGGCGCCGATCGATGCCTCGCCTCCGAACCTGCGCGACGAGATGTGCAGCGGCAAGCGCCACAAGCCCGCCAGCGACGAGGACGAGGACACGGTCGCCAGCAACGGCGCCTCGACCAGCGGCGACGCCAGCATGACCTTCTTCGCGGCCGGGCTGCAGCCGCCGATCCTGAAGCCGTCGGAATTGATGGCGGCCGCCGCCGCGCCCTCCGAGCCGATCGTGGTCTATACCGGCCCGACCCGGACCGGCGCGGCATTGGTCGCAGCCGTCGCCGCGGATTCCGACAAGCAGGCCTCGCCGCATCGCGGAAAGAAGAGCCGGGTTGCGGCGAAGAAGCCCGAGACCGCGGCCGAGCCGAGCGCCAAATCCGACAAGAAGCCCGAGCCGAAATCGGCGGCCAAGCCGGCGACGATCAAGCGCGCCGACGCCAAGGTCGACGGCGCCCCGAAGACTGCGGAAAAGCCCGCCGCGGCTGACAAGCCGGCCAAGCCCAAGGCCGTTTCCAAGCCGTCGGCCAAGCCCAAGAACACGACCAGCGACGCCCGGCCGACGACGGATCAGAAAACCGGCGCACCCCGCAGCTAAGCGGCCCTGACCCGGCCGCCGGACCTTTCCCAGCCCTCTTTACTGTACAATGCGTCATAACGCGCGGCCGCCTTGCCACGGGCGGCCGCATTGCTCAATACTGCCCCTAACAACGTGTCCCGGCCCGAAAATCGGGCCAGGAAACCGGAGGGGGAAACACCATGGAGCGCATCTGGCTCAAGCAGTATCCGGCCGGCGTGCCCGCCGATATCGATGTCACCCAGTACCCGTCGCTGGTTGAATTGCTGGAAGAAAGTTTTGCCAAGTTCGCCGACCGCAAGTCCTTCATCTGCATGGACAAGTCGATCACCTACCGCGATCTCGACCAGATGTCGGTGGCGCTCGCCGCCTACTTGCAGGGCAAGGGCCTACAGAAGGGCGCGCGGGTCGCGCTGATGATGCCGAACGTATTGCAGTATCCGGTGGCGACCGCCGCCGTGCTGCGCGCGGGCTATGCGGTGGTGAACGTCAATCCGCTCTACACCCCGCGCGAGCTTGAACACCAGCTCAGGGATTCCGGTGCCGAGGCCATCATCGTGCTCGAGAACTTCGCGCACACCGTGCAGCAGGTGCTGGCGAAGACCGCGGTCAAGCATGTCATCATCGGCACCATGGGGGACATGCTCGGTCTCAAGGGCATGATCGTCAATCTGGTGGTGCGGCGCGTGAGGAAAATGGTGCCGCCGTTTTCGATTCCGGGCGCCGTGTTGTTCAACGACGCCGTCGCGGCCGGCCGGGGCATGAAATTCAACAAGCCGAAGATCGGCCCCGACGATGTCGCCTTCCTGCAATATACCGGCGGCACCACCGGCGTCTCCAAGGGTGCGACGCTGCTCCACCGCAACATTCTCGCCAACGTGCTGCAGAACGACGCATGGCTGCAGCCGGCGCTGGCGCTGCCCCCGCATGTCGACCAGATCTTCATCGTTTGCGCGCTGCCGCTCTATCACATCTTCGCGCTGACGGCGTGCTTCCTGCTGGCGGTGCGCGCCGGCGGCGTCAATCTCCTGATTCCCAATCCGCGCGACATGGCCGGATTCATCAAGGAGCTGATGAAATACCAGGTCAACAGCTTTCCGGCGGTCAACACGCTCTACAACGGGCTTCTGCATCATCCCGATTTCGGCAAGATCGATTTTTCCAAGCTGAAGATTTCCAACGGCGGCGGCATGGCCGTGCAGCGCCCGGTGGCCGAGCAGTGGAAGAAGCTGACCGGCTGCAGCATCGCGGAAGGCTACGGCCTGTCGGAGACGTCGCCGACGCTGACCTGCAACACCGCGATCTCCTCCGAGTTCAACGGCTCGATCGGCATTCCGGTGCCCTCGACCTATCTCTCGATCCGCGACGACGACGGCAACGAAGTGCCGTTCGGCCAGCCCGGTGAAATCTGCGCCAAGGGCCCGCAGGTGATGGCCGGCTACTGGAACCGGCCGGAGGAAACCGCCAAGGTGATGACCGCGGACGGCTATTTCCGCACCGGCGACATCGGCGTCATGACGCCCGACGGCTATACCAAGATCGTCGACCGAAAGAAGGACATGATCCTGGTGTCGGGCTTCAACGTCTATCCCAACGAGATCGAGGAAGTGATCGCGAGCCATCCGGGCGTGCTGGAATGCGCCGTGATCGGCGTCCAGGACGAGCGCTCCGGCGAAGCCGTCAAGGCCTTCATCGTCAAGAAGGATCCGAACCTCACCGCCGAGGACGTCATCAAGTTCTGCCACGAGCAGCTGACCAACTACAAGATTCCGAAACAGATCGAGTTCAGGACCGAGCTGCCGAAGACCAATGTCGGGAAAATCCTGCGCCGCCAGCTGCGCGACGAGAAGAAGGCCGCGGCGGCATAAGCAGGACCCTCATGGCGAGCAGGTGCAGCCGCTGACGCGGCTCGGCCCGATGACGGAACAGTGAACGCACGGGGCCGTTGCTGTTTCCGTGGCACTCAATATTGTGCGCTCCGCCGGCCCGGTTTAAGAAATATCCGCACCATCAGGGAGAATTGACGATGACCATCAAAGTTGGCGACAAGCTGCCGGAAGCAAAATTTCGCGTGATGACGGCGGAAGGTCCGCAGGTCAAGACCACCGACGACATCTTCAAGGGCAAGAAGGTCGCGCTGTTTGCGGTGCCCGGCGCCTACACCGGCACCTGCCACAAGATGCACCTGCCGAGCATCTTCCTCAACGCCTATGCCATCAAGGACAAGGGCGTGAACACCATCGCGATCGTCTCGGTCAACGACGCCTTCGTCATGAACGCCTGGAAGCGCGACACCGACCAGCGCGACGAAGCTACCTTCCTCGCCGACGGCAATGCCGACTTCACCAAGGCAATCGGCATGGAGCTCGACGCTTCCGGCAACGGGCTCGGCATCCGCTCCCATCGCTACTCGATGCTGGTGGAGGACGGCGTGGTCAAGAAGCTGAATCTCGAGCCGGCCCCCGGCAAGGTCGAGGTCTCCGGCGGCGACACGCTGCTGGGGCAGCTGTAAGGGCCTTTTCTTCCCTTCTCCCCTTGTGGGAGAAGGTGGCGCGCTATGCGCGCCGGATGAGGGGTCTCTATCCGCGGAGAGAACCCCTCACCCGTCGCCTCACTCCGTGAGGCGCCACCCTCTCCCACAAGGGGAGAGGGAGAGCGGCGCTCAACCTTTCCAGCCTACGTCTTCAGCCTCGCCATCGCGACGCCGTCGCGCGCGAGCTGGTCGGCGCGCTCGTTTTGGTCGTGGCCGGCGTGGCCCTTGACCCAGTGCCAGCGGATCTGGTGCGATTTCAGCGCGGCGTCGAGGCGCTGCCAGAGTTCGACGTTCTTGACCGGCTTCTTGTCGGCGGTGCGCCAGCCGTTTTTCTTCCAGCCGTGGATCCAGCCGGTGATGCCCTGACGGACATACTGGCTGTCGGTGTAGAGATCGACGGTGCAGGGTTTTTTCAGGGCCTCCAGCGCCGAGATCGCCGCCATCAGCTCCATGCGGTTGTTGGTGGTATGCGCTTCGCCACCCTTCAATTCCTTTTCGACGTCGCCGAATTTGAGGATCGCGCCCCAGCCGCCGGGCCCGGGATTGCCCGAGCAGGCGCCGTCGGTGTGAATGATGACGGTGGGAAGCGAACTCACGCCACCAGCCCCGAGGCCGCGACGCCATAGTCGCGCATGCTGGCCACGCTCTGCTGGAAACGCAGCTTGCGGGCGTATTCCAGCGGGTCCTTCGGCCGCACCAGCGCGCCGGGCGGGACGTTGAGGAAATCCACCAGCCGCGTCAGCAGGAAGCGCAGCGCGGCGCCGCGCGCCAGCAGCGGCAGCGCAGTCTCCTCGGCCTCGGACAATTTGCGCTCGCGGCCATAGGCATTGAGAAAGGCGCGCGCCTTGGTGACGTTGAACGAGCAATCGCTCTCGAAGCACCAGGCGTTGAGGCAGATCGCCACGTCATAGGCGAGCATGTCGTTGCAGGCGAAAGTGAAATCGATGATGCCGGAGAGCCGTTCGCCGAGGAAGAACACGTTGTCGGGGAACAGGTCGGCATGAATCACGCCGATCGGCAGATGCTTCGGCCAGATGCCGCCCTCGAGATGATCGAGTTCGGCCTCGATGAAGGCGCGCAGGCCCGGCTGCACTTCGTCGGCGCGCGAGGCGGCCTGTTCGAACAGCGGCCGCCAGCCCGACACCGACAGCGCGTTCGCCCGCGCCATCGGAAAATCGCGCCCGGCCAGATGCATGCGCGCCAGCGCCTGGCCGACTCCGGCGCAATGCGCGGCGTTCGGCTTGCGCGGCCAGACGCCTTCCAGGAAACTGATGATCGCCGCGGGCCGGCCGGCGAGCGTAGAGAGCGCCTCGCCGCTCCGGTTCTTGACCGGCAGCGGGCAGCTGATGCCGCGGCTGGCGAGATGCGTCATCAGCGCGAGAAAAAACGGCAGGTCGCCCCTGGCGACGCGCTTCTCATACAGCGTCAGGATGAAATAGCCGGCGGAAGAGTGCAGCAGGAAATTGGAATTCTCCACGCCCTCGGCGATGCCCTTGTAGGACAAGAGTTCGCCGAGATCGTAGGACTTGAGGAATTCCGCGAGCTCTTCGGCGGCGACGTCGGTGTAAACCGCCATCGCGCTTACTCGGCGGCGTCGGGCCGCAGCGACCGCGGCAGCGGAAAGAATTCGTTCTCTTCCGCGGCCGAGACCGTCTCCACCTGCAATTCGTAACGCTCGGCGAACGCGCCCATGATCTCCTCGACGATCACTTCCGGCGCCGAGGCGCCCGCGGTGATGCCGAGGCTCTTGATGCCTTCGAAGCGTGACCAGTCGAGATCGCCGGCGCGCTGCGCCAGCACGGCAATGGGACAGCCCTCGCGCTCGGCGACTTCGCGCAGCCGCTGCGAGTTCGACGAGTTCGGCGCGCCGACCACGATCAGGGCGTCGACCACCGGCGCCACCTTCTTGACCGCGAGCTGGCGGTTGGTGGTGGCGTAGCAGATGTCTTCCTTGTGCGGTCCCGAGATGTTGGGAAAGCGCTCCTTCAGCATCGCGACGATCTCGGCGGTGTCGTCAATCGACAGCGTCGTCTGGGTCACGAAGGCGAGGTTGTTGGGATCCTTCGGCGTGAAGGTTTTTGCGTCTTCGGCGGTCTCGATCAGCGTCACCGCGCCTGCTGGCAGCTGGCCGAGGGTTCCCACCACTTCCGGGTGATGGGAATGCCCGATCAGCAGGATCTCGCGGCCGCGCTTGAAATGGATCGCCGCTTCCCGGTGCACCTTGGTGACCAGTGGGCAGGTCGCGTCCAGCGAAAAGAAATTGCGCGCCTGGGCGTCGGCGGGTACCGATTTGGGGACCCCGTGGGCGGAAAACACCACCGGCGCGTTGGTATTGTCGGGGATTTCGGCCAGTTCCTCGACGAAAATCGCGCCCTTGGTCCTCAGGCTGTCGACAACGTAGCGGTTATGGACGATCTCGTGGCGGACATAGACCGGGGCGCCATAGATGGTTAGCGCCCGTTCCACGGTGTCGATCGCCCGGACGACCCCGGCGCAGAAGCCGCGGGGTGAACAAAGCACGATTTTCAGGGGTGGTTTGGCCTGCATGGGAGCAATTTCCGTCCAAATCACCCCTCGCCGCCGGGCAGGGAACGGTCAATTCGCATAAGGACTTGGGACTGCTTTCGGGCGCTGTCAAGACCGTTTAGCAAACCATTGCGGACTTGGCCCCGGACGGCTTATATAGGGCGTAATTCCCGTCATCGCTGATGACCACGGCTTCGCCCCCCAGGGGTGGGCGAAGCGCAAAGGAGATTTGCCATGAGCAATGCACCGCTGATGCCGAAGGCGACGGCCGTGTGGCTGGTCGACAATACCGCGCTGACGTTCGATCAGGTGGCGGATTTCACCAAAATGCACCCGCTCGAGGTCCGCGCCATCGCCGACGGCGACGCCGCCCAGGGCATCAAGGGCATGGACCCGATTTCGACCGGCCAGCTCAGCCGCGACGAGATCGAAAAGGGCGAAAAGGACCCGAATTACCGCCTGAAGCTCGGCGAGAGCAAGGTGACGCTGCCGCCGGCCGCCAAGAAGAAGGGCCCGCGCTATACGCCTGTTTCGCGCCGCCACGAGCGGCCGAGCGCGATCCTGTGGCTGGTCCGCAACCACCCCGAGTTGAAGGACGCCCAGATCATGCGGCTGGTGGGCACCACCAAGACCACCATCGCCAGCGTGCGCGACCGCACCCACTGGAACGCCTCGACCCTGACCCCGATGGACCCGGTGACGCTCGGCCTGTGCTCGCAGATCGAGCTCGATTTCGAGGTGCAGCGCGCCGCGAAGGAGAAGCCGATCGATACCGCTTACGGCGGCGCCACCCTACTGCCGGCCTCCGAGACCACCAAGAAGGAGCCGGAATTCGAGCCGACCGAGAAGCAGCGCGACGACCTCAATGTCGATGCGGTGTTCGCCAAATTGAAGACGATCGGCGGCAAGAAGCCGGAAGACGAGTAGGCGGGACCTAGCTTCGCACGGCGGAGCAGATATCCACATCGTCATTGCGAGGAGCGCAAGCGACGAAGCAATCCACTCTTGTTCCAGGGCTGTGGATTGCTTCGCTTCGCTCGCAATGACGGAAGCGGCCATACTAGACTCGATTTCCAAACAGCCCGCCTGTTCGCAAACGCGGCTTCACGATCTCCGAGTCGCGCCTTCGCGATCTCGCGGCCTGACAGACCCGAGCTTTGCCGGAAAATTTCCTTGCCCTCCGATCAGAGGGCGCAGGGAATGCCGGGCGCCCGATGCGCCCGATAGCCGCGTGTGCAGGGGTAGTGGTAGAGACGCACACGCGTTCGTCAGGTCACACCGGAAATCACCCGGCATTCCCCGCGCAATGGTTTACGGCTTACTCCGCGCTCTCCCCGGTGACCGGGCTTTCTTGCCACCGTCATCCCCGAGAAGCTTGCTTCCCGGGAACTTGATGCCAGCGTCGGGGCATCAGGACCACACGGCTTCGCCGTCCGCTTTGGCGCTGTTCGTCAAGAGCGCCTCCGCGTCCACCGCACCCCGCTCCGCATTCGTGACGATCGCGAAACGCCCCTCAGGTTGGAGCGGGATGATTTCGCTCTATTCCTGTTTCTACCCGGCCGTCAAGCCAAATTTCTGAAATTCCGAAATTATCCGCGCCAGAATTCGCCGGCCCCTCACGCCTTCTTCAAGAACTCCGTGCGCAGCACCAGACCCTTGACCTTGTCGGTGCGGTCTTCGATCTCGTCCTCGTTGTCGGTGAGATGGATGTTTTTGATCACTGCCGGCGCGTGATTAAGCGATCGCAAAGCCGAGCTTAAACAGCTCGCCGTGAATGCGCGGTGTTCCCCAAAGCCGGTTCTAAATAGACAACATTTCCACGCGCAAAACACGCCAGCTAGGATGTCGCCGGATGCGACGCCCGGACAACAAGAACCGGGACGGCTCCATGAGTCAGCACTTTGACCGTTTCGCTGCCCAGCATGATCGCAGATACTCCACGCCGACCGTGCGAAGCCATGACGATAAGATCGCATGGCTCTCGCGCCGCCGTGTCGATGATGGCCTGATACGGGTGATCGTGCTCGACGTGTACCGTGTCGCAGTTCACGCCTGCGGCCGCTACGGCCTCCTTCGCAGAGTTGAGATACTTGGCAGCCCGATTTGCCATGTGCTTCGCATATTGTTCTGGTGTGTCCGTGACCATCTCAGGCTCGACCGCGAACGTGTGGAACGGCGTCGATACGGTGAGGATGGTGACCTTGGCGTTGATCGACTTAGCCAAGGCCGCGCCATGCGCGATTGCCTTCTGTGAGAGCTCCGAACCGTCGGTGGGAATAAGAATATGCTTATACATGGGATGTCTCCATTCTTGCTCGTCTCGGCGAGACCAGAGTGGATGTAAATAGAAATAATGTTACCTCTCCGGGATGCCGCCTTTGACCTAGATCAAGGAGGATTGCACTTGAAGATTGAATATTGGCGAGGTCAAAACCCAATTCGGCTAGTAGCGGTCGCATCGTAAGAGGCTAACCGCGGCTCTGAATGATTGTGTCGACACTCACCGCCCCCTGCGCTCCTGCCATTTTTTTTCGCCGATCAGACAGGGCACCCGGGGCACTTTCTCGGCGGCTGGGACGATCCGGCGCTCCGGCGCGAGGCCTGCAACTTCGAGAACAAGCTTGGTCCGGATCGCTTCCTGGAATTTTTCGCGATCTTTGATAGTCATGATGAAGGCGCCCGGCCCTCCGATCACGCAGTCCTCGTAATAGAGATCGAGATTCTCGATATCGATCGTCGAATAGGATGGCTCCTTCACCATGATAGGCAGGCCGTTGATAATGATGCCCTTCGCCAGGGCAGCGTCGCGCGCGCCGGTTACGGGGGCTCCGTCGTTGTTCGGCCCATCGCCGGAAATATCGATGACGCGCCGCAACCCGCGATAGGGGTTCTCTTCGAACAGCTGCACCGCGAAATTAATCGCGCCGGAAATCGAGGTGCTCGAACCTCGGCGAACCGGCGTTTTCATGATCTCGGCGGCCACGGCATCCGCCAATTCCGGGCCGTCGATCACTCGCCAGGGAATGATGATCTTCTCGTCGCCCGACATCGACCACTCGAAATAGGTCACGGCCACCTTGCTGCCCGGACCGGCCCTCAGCGCCCGAAGGAAGTCTTTCGAGACGATGGCCTGTGCATAGCCCTCGCGCTGAATGGCAAGTTCGTCCATATCCATCGAATAGGAGACGTCGACGGCGATAGCGAGCTCGACATTGACGAATGGTACGTTGTGCTTGGTGTCGGCGAATCGAGATTTCGGGCTCGGCGCGGCAATGCCAGCAACGTCACCTCCGACTATCGCCCCTGCAACAAGCACCGCCCCGACCGAGATACACCAGCGCATGGCGCCCTCCCGTCCTTTCACGAGGATGGTGACACCCAAAACGCGCCGCGAAAAGCCGAAACACACAATTGTCGTTCACATTCGCAGCAATCAAGGCGTGCTCTGGTACAATGAGTAGAAGCCCGGAAATGTCCGCTGAGGGGTCAAAAGCTGACTTCCCGGGCATGACCGCTTTTGGCGCAAGGTGGACGTCCGCACCCGTCCTCAAGCCTTCTTCAAGAACTCCGTCCTCAGCACCAGGCCCTTGACCTTGTCGGTGCGGCCTTCGATCTCGTCTTCGTTGTCGGTGAGGTGGATGTTCCTGATCACGGTGCCACGCTTGAGCACCGTGGACGAGCCTTTCAGCTTGAGGTCTTTTATCAATGTGACGCTGTCGCCCTCGGCGAGCGCCGCGCCGTTGGAATCCCTGACCTTGATGTCCATGTCGTGCTTTCCGCGCCTGCGCGCTCGTTGAAAAAATTCCCTCGGCCGATCTTCAGCCGAGTTCGATCTCGTCGGTCACTTCGTGCGAGAGGCTAACGCCGCCGACGGTCAGGACCATTTTGGCCGGCAGCTTTTCGTGGCCCTTGAGACGGCCGTCGGCGACCGCGTCGCGCACGGCCTTCTCGATCTCGCGCTGCGAGGTGATGCCGACCTTCTTCAGGAACTTGCGCAGGCTGGCGTTGAAAGCGTCTTCGTTCATGGTAGCCCCTCGCGGTCTAAGGGTGGTTGGGATGGTTCATCATGTATTCGCCGAGATCGCGCTGACGGCGGTCGGTGCGCGCATCGGCGTTGGCGTGCTGGACGTCGCGATCCTTGCGGCAGGCGATGTATTCCGACGAGCCGGGCGCGACATTGTTGGCGCGACAGAACGCGTCGTCGTCGCTGCTGGTGTCGACCATGGTCGGCTGTCCCCGCTCGAGACAGCCTGCGAGCAGGGGAGCGATGAGCAGGAGGGCGATGAGGGGCCCTGCGGAGTTACGTCGCATGTTGCATCCGTGATCCAATTTCGTCATTGCCGGGGTTGACGCGACAATCCATCGAAAACAAGGCGTTAGTTGGAGTGTGATGGATGCCCGGGTCAAGCCCGGGCATGACGGGTTTGTGCGTCATTCCGGGGCGATGCAAAGCATCGAACCCGGAATCTCGCCAGAGGCTTACACCCTGCCCTTCAGCGCGTCGCCGATTTCATCGAGGACCTTGGGGTCCTCGATGGTGGCGGGCATCGCCCACTGGTCGCCGTCGGCGATCTTCTTGATGGTGCCGCGCAGGATCTTTCCCGAGCGTGTCTTCGGCAGCCGGCCGACCGTGATCGCGAGCTTGAACGCCGCCACCGGGCCGAGCTTGTCGCGCACCAGCTTCACGATCTCCTTTTCGATCTCGATCGGGCTTCGCGTGACGCCGGCCTTCAGCACCAGAAAGCCACAGGGCACCTCGCCCTTGATGGCGTCCTTGATGCCGAGCACCGCGCATTCGGCGACGTCCGGATGAGAGGCGAGAATTTCCTCCATGCCGCCGGTCGAAAGCCGGTGGCCGGCGACGTTGATGATGTCGTCGGTGCGGCCCATCACGAAGACATAGCCGTCCTCATCCTTGTAGCCGGCATCGGAGGTTTTGTAATA
Organism: uncultured Alphaproteobacteria bacterium; assembly: GCA_963831585.1. Lineage (GTDB taxonomy): Bacteria > Pseudomonadota > Alphaproteobacteria > Rhizobiales > Xanthobacteraceae > Bradyrhizobium. The sequence goes on from CAWHRA010000018.1 coordinate 110,395, forward strand.
GCCAGGGAATTCGTTGAAATAGGCTTCCCGGCAGCGCTCGTCCTGCTCCCACAAGGTCGGCAGGCAACCCGGCGGCAGCGGCAGTTTTATGACTATCGAGCCCATGGTACCCGCAGGGACAGGCCTGGTCGCTTCGTCGACCACGTCGACCTGATAGCCCGGCATCGGCACCGTCGGCGAGCCGTGCTTCACCGGCAGCTGGCCAAGGCCCACCGGATTGCCGGCGATGCACCAGCCGGTCTCGGTCTGCCACCAATGGTCGATCACCGGCACCTTCAATTGCTGCTCCGCCCATTCCACCGTCGGCGGGTCGGCGCGCTCGCCGGCCAGGAACAGCGTGCGGAATTTCGACAGATCGTATTTCCGGATGAAGGCGCCATCAGGGTCTTCCTTGCGGATGGCGCGGAACGCGGTCGGCGCGGTGAACAGCGCCACCGCCTTGTGATCCGAGATCACCCGCCAGAACGCGCCGGCGTCGGGCGTGCCGATCGGCTTGCCCTCGTACATGATCGAGGTCGCGCCGTGAATCAGCGGTCCGTAGATGATGTAGCTGTGGCCGACCACCCAGCCGATGTCGGAACCGCACCACCAGACTTCGCCGGGCTTGATGCCGTAGAGATTGAACATCGACCATTTCAGCGCGACCAGGTGCCCGCCATTGTCGCGCACTACGCCCTTGGGTTTTCCGGTCGTGCCCGACGTGTAGAGGATATAGAGCGGGTCGGTCGCGAGCACCGGCACGCAGTCGGCGGACTTTTTCGCAGCCATCGCCTTATCGCGCAACTCGGCCCAGTCGTGATCGCGGCCCGCGGTGAGCTCGCATGATTGCTGGGGCCGCTGCAGGATGATGCAGGCCTGCGGCTTCTCGCTGGAGAGTTTGATGGCCTCGTCGAGCAGCGGCTTGTATTGCACGATGCGGCCGGGCTCGAGCCCGCAGCTCGCCGAGAAGATCAGCTTCGGCTTGGCGTCCTCGATCCGGGTGGCAAGTTCCTTGGCCGCGAAGCCGCCGAACACCACTGAGTGCACCGCGCCGATCCGCGCGCAGGCCAGCATCGCGATCATGGCTTCCGGCACCATCGGCATATAGAGGATGACGCGGTCGCCCTTGACGACGCCGAAATCGGCCATGATGGCGGCGAGCGTCTTCACCTCGTGCAGCATCTCGGCATAGGTCAGCCTGGTGACGCTGCCCGCCAGCGGTGAATCGTGGATCAGCGCCAGCTGGTTGCCGCGTCCGCCCGCGACATGGCGGTCGAGCGCGTTGTAGCAGGTGTTGACGACGCCGCCGGCGAACCAGCGGCCATATAGACCCATGGCGGGATCGAAGACCTTTTTCGCAGGGCTGATCCAGTCGATCTCGCGCGCCGCCTCGCCCCAAAAGCCTTCGGGGTCGGCCAGCGAACGGGCGTGGACCTCGTGATACCGGCTGCTCTGGATGTTCATGGCGCCACTCCCGCTTAATCCGTCTGTTTTCTCGCCAAACCGTGGATGGCCGGACCAGGCCCGGCCATGATCAGGATCAATTTGAGCCGATTTCCCGGGCCATTGTCACCTGCAAGGGCATCAATTCAAGGCAAAACAGCTGCTAGAGCCGCGGCTCCGAAAGAACAGAGCCGAGGCTCTAATCTCTTGTTTTGACGCGTTTTCTTCGCGCGAACCGGTGCCCACTTCGCTCGAAAACGCTTTAGTACCGCTCGACCGCCAGCAGATGGTCGAGCCGCTCCCGCATCGCCTTTTGCAGATCGTAGTCCGGCCGGCCGAACGCGGCATTGCGGCGGGCGATGAACTCGTCCTGCTCGCGCTGCAGGGCGCGGCCGGCTCGCGGGCTGTCCGAGGTCGCCTCGCGGACCACCTTGGCGTTGACGGCGTTGATCTGGCGATCGAGATTGGCAAGCTCGGGGGTGGCGCAGATCGCCTTTTCCACGGGACGCCGGGCGGTAGCGCAATTGAAGCTCGGTTTGTTGTAGACCGCCATCAGCGCGCCCAGCCGCTCCAGCTCCAGCGCCAGCGATTTGTAGTTGCCCCTTGCGGCGGGATGATCCGGCTTCAGCTTGATCGCGGCACCGAAATCGGCGAGCGCGCGCGGCCTGTCGCCCTTGCGGCGCCAGAGCTCGCCCCTGGCGTTGAAGACATCGGCAAGGGTGGGGTCGAGCCGCAGCGCAGTGTCGTAGTCGCCGATGGCGCGGTCGATCTGGTCCTTGCGGTCGTAGGCGCCGCCGCGGGCGATCAGCGCCTTGATGCGGTCGGCGCGCTGCGCCTTCTCATTCCCGATCAGGGCGCCGCAAACGTCGATGATCTTGTCTTGATCATCGGCGGCTGCCGCGGCCAGACAAGGCGCGGGATCGACCTGCAGGTCGGTGGCGGATTCGGCGCCCGTCGCCAGCGCGCCGTGCGGCAGCGCCGTCCACAGCAGAAACGCCGCGGCCGCATACCGGATCAGCACAAAGGTAAAAAATCGCATCACCTCGCCCCGGAGAATCGCGTTCCACATTGGAGAGGCATTCGTCAAGCGATAGTAGCGCGGGCGGCTACGGCGGATAGCAAAAAAATTTTGAACCATATCGGAATTTCGAAGACTCAAGACGCATGACAACCATGATCGACGACCATCGCCTGCGCGCCAGCGTTGCGGCACCCGGGCGATACTTCTATTTCCACATGGCGCTGGCCTGCATGGCCGTTGCCTTCCTCGGCTTCGCGCCGACCTACTGGCTGCCGCTGGCGTCGGGATCGTTCGCCTCGACGCCCGTGGTGCACTTCCACGGCCTGCTGTTCTTCACCTGGACGCTGTATTTCGCATTCCAGACCTGGCTCGCCGCGTCGGGACGGATCGCCCGGCACCGGGCGATGGGCATGATCGGCGTGTCGCTGGCGACCGCGATGACGATCCTCGGCTTCCTGGTCGCGGTCCACTCGATGAAACATTCGGCGGAGCTGGGACAACCCGATGCGGGAATAGCCTTCGCGATCGTCCCGCTCAGCGGAATTCTGTTCTTCGCGGTGGTATTTGCACTGGCCGTTGCCAGCACGCGCCGGCCCGAAACGCACAAGCGGCTGATGCTGCTGGCCGGCATCTCGATCCTGGACGCGGCGGTGGCGCGCTGGTTTCTCACCTTCCTGGCGCCTCCCGGACCGCCCGGCCCGCCTCCCGTCCCCGTCACCATCGCGCCGGCGCTGGTCGCCTGTCTCCTGCTGGTGGTCGCGATCGTTGCCGACTGGCGCACGCGCGGACGTCCGCACCCCGTCTATATCTACGGCGGCGCGGCGCTGGTGGCGGTGAAGCTGCTGAACTGGCCGATCAGCATGACACCGGCCTGGCATTCGCTGGCGGGCGGAATATTGGCGCTGGCGCAGTAGCGAAAGCGTCTCGCGCTCGCTGACGACGCGCCCGTTTTGATGTTAGATTGATATCGACATCGAACGGGCGCGGCGGGAAGCGGTGGTTTGACGACATTCGAATGGCTCATTGGGCTTCTGCTCAGCGCGGTGCTGCTGTCGGCGCTGGCCCGGCGCATCAAGGTGCCGTATCCGACCTTCCTGGCGATCGTCGGCGTGCTGCTGGCCTTCGTGCCACAGGGACCGGCCTGGACGCTGGAGCCCCATCTGGCGCTGGCGCTGTTCGTGGCGCCGGTGCTGATGGATGCCGCCTACGACACCTCGCTGCGCGATCTCAGGGACAACTGGCTGCCGGTCTCGACGCTGGTATGCGTGGCGGTCAGCCTCACCACCGCGGCTGTGGCCGTGTTCGTCCACTGGCTGCTGCCGGACATGCCCTGGGCCGCGGCGATCGCGCTCGGCGCCATCGTGGCGCCGCCCGACGCGGCCGCGGCGACCGCCATCCTCCGCCAGGTCGGCCTGCCGTACCGGATCCTCAAGATCCTCGAGGGCGAGAGCCTGCTCAACGACGCCAGCGCGCTCCTGATCTATCGCGTTGCCGTCGGCGCCGCCGTGATCGAGCATTTCAGATGGAGCGAATTTGCGCCGGCGATCTTACTGGCGCTGGCGGGAAGCCTGGTGGCCGGCTATCTCTTCGCCCGGATTTCGATATTGGCGATGCGGCGGATCACGGACACGCCGAGTTCGATCATCATGCAATTCGCGGGCACCTTCACGGTGTGGATCGTCGCCGAGCGCATCGGCCTTTCCGGAATCCTGACCATCGTCGCCTATGCCATCACCATCGCGCGGACCGCACCGGCGCAGACGCCGGCACGGTTGCGCGTGCCGGCCTACGCGGTGTGGGATACCGTCGTCTTCGTCCTGAATGTGCTGGCGTTCATGCTGATCGGCCTGCAGCTGCGGCCGATCTGGGACCGGCTCGATGATCCCGTGCGATTGAAATATTGCCTGATTGCCGCCGCCGTGCTGGGCATCGTGATCCTGACGCGCATCGCCTGGGTGATGAGCTACGGCGCCACGTTGCGGCGATTGATCGCACTCCGCCTCTTTCACCCAAGGCGCGCAAGGGAAATTCCCAGCGTCGGGGGCGGCATCGTCGTGTCGTGGTGCGGCATGCGCGGCATCGTCACGCTGGCGGCCGCCTACGCGCTGCCGGAAGCCTTCCCGTATCGCGACCTCATCCTGTTGACGGCGTTCGCCGTGGTGCTGGGGTCGCTGCTGATCCAGGGCCTCACCCTGCGGCCGCTGATATCGGCGCTGCACCTGAAGGAAGACAATCCTGTCATCGTCGAAGTCGCGCGCGCCCGCGCCGCGGCCTTCCGGGCCGCGCTGGACGAGATCGACGGCGATCCGTCCGAAGAAGCGGAAATCCTCCGGCTCGAATATCGCGCATTGTTGTTGCGCGCCGCGGGCGATGGCGGCATCGCCACCGGCGAGCTGCCGGCGGACCCGCTGCGCCGGCGCGCGATCGGCGCGGCACGGCAGGCGATCCTCGGCCTGCGCGAATCCGGCACCATCGGCGACGATGCCTTCCACCAGCTCGAGGAAGAATTCGACCGCGCCGAACTGAGCGCGCAGGCATGATTTTCTCTCGTCGTCCCGGCGAACGCCGGGACCCATAACCACCGCTGTTTGTGGTTATGTAAAAGCCGTCCACCAGCGCACTCAAATCGAGAAGCCGCGGCGTATGGGTCCCGGCGTGGCACCTTCGCTAAAGCTTCGGCGCCCCACCGTCATGACCCCGGCGAAGCCTTGGCGTAGACGGGTCGCCGGGACGACAAGAGGTGTAGCAGCGTCAGCTCATCTTCAGCGTGATCCCGCCGTCGACCACCAGCTCGATCCCGGTGACGTATTTCGACTCGTCGGAGGCGAGGAACAGCGCCGCATTGGCGACGTCCCAGGCTTCGCCCATGTGCCCCATCGGCACCTGCGCGTCGCGCGCGCGCCACATCGCCTCGACATCGCCGCTGGCGTAGCTCGACGCCAGACCCGCCGAATGCTCGACCATCGGCGTCTTCATCAGGCCGGGCAGGACGGCGTTGACACGGACGTGTAAGGGAGCGAATTCCACCGCCGTGGTGCGCGTCATCTGGTTCATAGCGGCCTTGGTGGCGGCGTAGGTGACGTAGGATACGCCGGTGTGCCGGATCGAAGCGATCGAGGAAATGTTGATGATCGACCCGCCGCCCTGCCGCACCATCACGGGAATGACGTGCTTCATGGCGAGGAACGCGCTCTTGAGATTGACCGCGAACACGCGGTCCCACTCGGCTTCCGAGACATCGACCACGCTGCCCATCTCGGCGATGCCGACATTGTTGTCGAGTACGTCGATGCGGCCATAGGCCTTCAGGCAGGCCTCAACCATCGCCTCGACGTCGCCGGCGCGCGACACGTCGGCGGTGAAGGCTAAAGCCTTGCCGCCTTCGCCCGTGATGATGTCAGCGGTCTCCCCGGCGGCGGCGCCGTTGCGGTCGACGCAGAACACCTGCGCACCCTCCCGGGCAAAGGTCACCGCGGTCGCCTTGCCGTTGCCCCAGCCCGGCCCGATCGAGCCGGCGCCGACCATCAGCGCGGTTTTGCCTTTCAGCCGATCCATGGAGTTCTCCCTGTGTTTTTATCGTTATCGTTCGCAGCAATTGTAGCCCGGATGGAGCGCCAGCGAAATCCGGGGCCGGATCTACGGATCACACGCCCGCATCGTCGTCACGTTCATCCCGATCGGATGTTCGAAGATCGCCGACAGCGTTTGGCATTTTCCATCATGGCACAGCTGCCATTCGCCGGCTAAGCCGGAATTGCCGAGCACCACTTCCGGCATCGGCGCACGTTTGGGCTGCCATTCAAACCAGCCGCCGGCCAGCCGCGCTTCCGGCGGCGGCTCCATGCCGGCGCCCGAGCCCTTGACCCGCGCCCCCACCAGCTGCAGCCCGCTTGGGGTGACGCGCCAGTCTTCCTGCCAGTCGACCTTTTCGACCGAGTGCGTCCATACCAGCGTGAACGCGGCGATCGACAGCGTCTTCACCACGCCAAGCGAGGCGAGGCAAAGGCTCAAGCCGCCGCCGCCGCGGTGCTCGGACGCTGCCGCCATTGCCACAGCACGATCGCGGCCGTCAGCGCGAAGCCAAGAGTGTCGCTGAAACGGAAATCGCCGAGCAGGCAAAGCGCCGCGAGCAAGGCGACGACGCGTTCGACCAGCGTCATCCGCGCGAACAGGAAGCCGATCGCGACCATGCCGAACAGGGCGATGGCGACCAGCGCCTTGAAGGTCGCCAGCGCCACCGCGCCATAGAATCCGAGCTGGGCGGCCATGGGATCGCCGGCCTGCAGCATCAGCGCCGGCGAATACACGAAGATGAACGGAATCACATAGCCGGCGAGCGCGATCCGCATCGCCTCCCAGCCGATCTTGTCGGGATTTTCCTTGGCGATCGGCGCGGCCGCCAGCGCCGCCAGCGCCACCGGCGGCGAGAGATCGGCCATGATGCCGTAGTAGAAGGCGAACATGTGGCTTTCGATCAGCGGCACGCCGAGTTTCGCCAGTGCAGGTGCTGCGAGCGCCGCAGTGATGATATAGGTCGGAATGGTCGGGATGCCGGTGCCGAGCAGGATCGACAGCAGCATGGTCATGACCAGCGCGAGGAACAGGCTCTTGGCCCCGAGCCCGATGACCCAGCTGCCGAAGATGGTGCCGACCCCGGTCTGCGACATCATGCCGATGATGGTGCCGACGATGGCGCAGGCCATGCCGACGGTCAGCGCCGATTTAGAGCTGTCAGCGAGCGAATCGCGGCACGCCACCAGCGTCGCCCGGCCGCCGCGCGTCAGCGCCGAGACCAGCACGAGGGCGGCGACCACGCCCGTCACCGGAACGATCTCCACGCCCTGGCGCGACACCGCGGCGACGACCAGCGCGAGCCCGATCCAGAAGACATAGCGCAGCACCTGACTGGAGAAGCCGAGCGTGATGCTGGCCCCCAGGATCAGCGCCACCGTCAGCGCCAGCCCCATGCTGCCGGCATAGAGCGGCGTGAAGCCCTGGAACAGCATGTAGACCAGCGCCGCCAGCGGCAACACCAGGTACCAGCGCGCCACCAGCGCCTTCCAGGCGCTCGGGATTTCCGCGCGCTTCATGCCGACGAGGCCGTGCTTGCCGGCTTCCAGATGCACCATCCAGAACGCGGAGGCGAAATAGAGGATCGCCGGAATCACCGCGGCCTTGACGATGACGGCGTATTCTACGCCGAGCGTCTCCGCCATGATGAAGGCGACCGCGCCCATCACCGGCGGCATGATCTGTCCGCCCATCGAGGCGGTCGCCTCGACGCCGGCGGCAAACGCGCGGCGATAGCCGAACCTGATCATCAGGGGAATCGTGAACTGGCCGACGGTGACGACATTGGCGACGCCGGAGCCCGAGATCGTTCCCATCATGCCCGAGGCGAACACCGCCACCTTGGCGGGGCCGCCGCGGGTGCCGCCGAACAGGCCGAGCGAGACGTCGGTGAACAACTGGATCATCCCGGCGTGCTCGAGGAACGAGCCGAACAGGATGAACAGGAAGATGTAGGTCGCCGAGACGTAGATCGGAACGCCGTAAAAGCCTTCGGTGCCGTAGGCGAGATGGCTGATGATCTGGTCGAAGCCATAGCCGCGATGGTTGAACGGCGCGGGCAGATACTGACCGAAGAACCAGTAGAGGATGCAGGCGCCGCACATCAGCGGCAGCGCGAGGCCCATCAGCCGCCGCGTGCCCTCGAAGATCAAGACCGCCAGCAAGGTGCCGACCGCGAGATCGAGCCGCGTCGGGTCGCCGTCGCGCGCGATCAGGTCGGCGTAGAAGATCCACTGATACAGCCCGCAGAGAAATCCGGCGCCACCGATCAGCCAGCCGACCGCGCGGCCGACATTGCTCCTGGCGGTGAAGTTGCCGATCAGGCCGAACGTCATCAGGAGCAGGAAGCCGACGTGAACGCCGCGCACCACCTGGCTCGGGAAATAGTTGAAGGCCGCGACATAGAGCTGGAACGCCGCGAACACGATGCCGATGCCGTAGGCGAGGTGTCCCCAGGCGCCGGGGCCAAAGCCTTCCGGGAATCCGTGCTCGAAATTGTCGAACTCGACCTTGACGGGCGCCTCAGCGTCCACAGTCTGCAGCATTTTTTGTCGTTCCCCAGCACCCGGATCCAGCGCCGTCGTTATACCATCGACGACCGGCCCTGGGCCGCTCAATGCGCCAAAAAGTTAAATTCGCCTAAAAAAGCCGAATGGCCGGGCCTCCCGGCGACAGCGCGCGACGTCCCTTTCGCGCGCCGCGTCGTGACGGCCTACTTGATCAGGCCCTTTTCCTTGTAATAGCGGATCGCGCCGGGATGCAGCGGCACCGGACTGCCGGTCGCGGCGTTCTCCAGTTTGATCTCCTTGCCGGCCGCGTGCGCGTTGGCCAGTTCCGGCAGCGACTCGTAGATCAGCTTCGTCATCTGGTAGGCGAGATCGTCGGATACGGCCGAACTGGTCACGAGATAGTTGATCACCGCCGCGGTCGGCACGTCCTTGTCCTGGCCCGCATAGGTGTTGGCGGGGATGATGACCGGCTTGAAGGGCGGACCGATCTTCTCGACCACTTCCTTCGGCACCGACACCACGCTGATCTCAGTCGAGGTGGAAAGATCCTTCAGCGAGGCAACGCCAAGGCCGGCCGATTGCAGCGTCGCGCTCAACTGGCGGTTCTTCATCAGGTCGACGGATTCGGCGAACGGCAGGTATTCGACCTTGCCGATGTCCTTGTAGCTCAATCCCGCAGCCGACAGGATCGCGCGCGAGTTGAGCTCGGTTCCCGACTTCGGCGCGCCGACCGAGAGGCTCTTGCCCTTGAGGTCGGCCAGCGTCTTGATGCCGCTGTCGGCGGTGGCGACGATCTGGATGTAGTTCGGATAGATCGCCCCGATGGTGCGCAGCTTGTCCAGCTTGGACTTGAAGCCCGCCTCCTCGTCGCCATCCCACGCGGCCTTGAGCGAGTCGCCGAGCGCGAAGGCGATCTCGCCGCGGCCCTGCTGCAGCAGGATCAGATTCTCGACCGACGCCTTGGTGGCCTGCACCTGGGTCTTCACGTCGGGAATCTTGTCGCTGTAGATCTTCCCGATCGCGACGCCGAGCGGGTAATACACGCCGGAGGTGCCGCCGGTCAGTACGTTAATAAATCCTTGCGCCCGTGCGGCGGGCGCCGACAGAACCACCGCCATCGCCGCGGCAGCGGCAATCAATTTCGAATTCATGATGATTATTCTCCCCAGAAACCGGCGGGAAGTTGGACGGCGCAAGGCCCGGGGTCAAGCCATCTGATTGGCCAACAGGGTTGCGGAAAACAGCCGTTCGGGCCGGCAAAAGCGCGGTTCCTGCAGGGAAACCCGCCAGGCCGTGGCGCCACTCAACACACGCGGGCGGCCGATTCGATCGCGCGGCCGGCCCGATCCCGGATCATCCGATGCAGCTTATTGAAACGTCATGTCCAGGCATTTCGAGATGTCGGAGCCGAGGCCGGAGGAGATGGTGATGCAGCCGCGAACCTTCTGCGCGGTGTTGTCGCTCGCCCAGATCGAGTAGCCGCCGGAGCCGAAGAACGAATTGGTGTTCGGCGGCTCGGTTTCGGTGGCGTCGAACGAATAGCTGGAGTCGGTATCGAAGATGCGCGGCTTCTTGGTGCAGCCGCCGTCGGCCTGGACGTTGATCACTTCCTTGTTGTCGCGCGTCAGCGCGAGACTGACCTGGCATCGGAAATATTCCGACGTCTTGACGTTGAAGATGTAGGTGTAGGATTTGCAGGTCGCGGTATTGAGCTTGCCGGCGGCGAGGCCGCGGCTGCAGGAAATTCTCTGGTTGTTGGAAAGCTTGTACAACTCGTCCGCCCGGGCCACAGGGACCAGCGCCGCCACGCCCAACGCGACACCAAAGCAAATTTTCATGACGTGGTTCATCCGAATCATCCCTATGACTTATTGTCGCGTCTTCTAGCGCCAAACCGGAACATAGTCGCGAAGCGACCAACGGGAAATCCCAAAGTCTTGAACGCGCGTATTGTCGCAAACGAGCTCGTCGTATTGACGCGACGTCGACGTTCGTGATTTGTTCGGAAATTGGCGGGGCGCACCAATGCCACTTATCTTTCCAGACCAATTGCCGGGGAGCATGCATGATGACGGGATTTTCGACCAAAACCATTTTAATGGCGGCCGCGCTGACGGCGCTGGCGGCCTCCGCATCGACGACAGCCGCGTTCGCCGAAGACGCCAAGGCGACGCCGTGGGAGCTGAAGCCGGACATGGGCTATGGCTACGACAAGGAGGGCAAGACCTTTTCCTACAAGATGGGCACCAACAATGCTGGGCTGTTGCTCAAGGGCGCCAAGAAGGTGCCCAAGGGCACCTTGTTCTTCATCGGCCAGAACGGACAGCTCTACATGCGGACCGGACCGTTCCTCGAAGGCAACGGCAAATTCATGTTCGGATCGGATTGAGGTGAAGGACCCCAACGCGAGTCGTCCCGGCGAAAGCCTGGACGACCGAATTTAGAACGCCGCAGCCAGTTCCTTGGCGCCCGGCAAACGGCTGTTGCTGTCCATCCGGGAGTCGGTGATCGCAAGCAGCCTGGCCACCGTATTATGGCGGATCGCCACCGGATTGCGCTCGTAGCCGGAGCGCTGGAAGAAATTCGCGGTCGGCACCTGCTCGCGCAGCGCCTGCGGCATCGTCACCATGTCGAGCCCGGTTGAATCACCGGTCAGGTTCATCATCTCCAGTTCGGCGGCGGAGAGCGGCCTGGTGTAGCCCTTGGCGTGCGCGAAGATCACCGAGGTCAGGAGCTTGTGGGTCTGCAGCAGCGGGCCGACGTCGATGTCGAGCACCATGGCATGAATCGCCCATCCCTGCGGCGTATCGCCGAGCTTCTCGTGCTGCGCCCACTCGTCCGGCACCGAGCGCGCCACCGCCACCATCCGCTTCAGCACCGCGATCTTGTGCTCCATCGCACCGCGCGCGGCGCCGGATAATTGCGCCGCCTTCTCGGTGAGCGCATGGACGAATTCGCGGCCCTGTTCGGCGACGAGTTCGACGCTGTTGGTGGTGAGCAGCTGGTTGTAGCCCATCGCGGTGGAGATCGCGCGCGCCTGCCGCGAGTATTCGAGTCCCGCCTGCATGTCGTGATTGCCGTTGCCGCCGGTCTCGAACGCATAGACCCGCACCGCCTGCTCGCGCGTCAGCCCGGCCGCCGAGGCGATGCGGGCGTAGGCGCGCTTGAACTCGAGCTCGCTGGCGGGACGCTGCGGCGCGAACTGGAAATGCTCCGTCGCAGCCTTGAGGAGATCGGCGACGACAGGAATATATTTGCGCTCGCGCGGCGGATGCTCCGGCTCGGGCTCCGGATTAACCGGCCGCTTCGGCCCCGCATAGAGCGGCGGCTGCGTCAGCACATAGTCATCGGCCCCGATTGCCAGATGCTCGCGCCGCTTGGCGTTGCGGCCGCGCCGCTTCTCCGCGATCGAACTCCAGTAGGCGCCGGCCTGCTCCTCGAACGCCGCGCGCGCCTCCTGATACTCTTTCAATTTGCGGCGATATTCCGCGATCGCCTGCGGCGAGGCCGCCTGCGCCATGGCGCCGGAAATTGCCGCCGGGAACGGCGCGGCATCCATCGCCGCCGCCTGCGGCGCGATCAAGAGCAGCGCGAGCGCAAGATATCTGGCGAAACGAATCGGTTCACGGTTCATCCGTCCGTTTTAGCCGAAACAACGGCTACTTCCAGGCAAACACCGGCTGTTCCAGCTCAGTGACGCGGGTCTCGCGTCCGGCCAGCACCTCGCGAAACTGGTAGATCAGGGCCGCCGTCGGCGCATGAATGACGCCGCTGTCGTAATGGAAGCGGATCACCCGCCGCGTGCTCTCGGGAATATCAGTGAAATCGAACGCCTCGGCGTGCTCGATCGTATCGAGCCCGATCCGGTGCACGGAGGCGACCTCCTGCGGATTGGGCGAGATCTCGCCGCCCGCCGCCGCCCACACTACGACCGGCGTGATCAGATATCCCGAGCGGGTCGGGTAATCGTCGAGCAGGCCGAGCACCGAGCCAGCCCCGAGCGCAAGGCCAAGTTCCTCATGCAATTCGCGCAGCGCCGCTTCGACCGGTGTCTCGCCGCCGTCGCAGCGTCCGCCCGGCAGCGCCCATTGACTGCGGTGGGTGCGCAAGCCGGCGGCACGCCGCGTCAGCAGCAGCGCCGTTTGCGCGGCGCTCTCGTCGGCGCCGATCAGGGCGATGGCCACCGCGGCCCGCTTCAGCTCTGGCGCCGGCTCGCTGTCCGGCAACCGCGTGAAGTCGGCGCAGCGCTCTGCGATATTCCGCCGGGTGGTATCGTCAAATGGAAGAGCCATGCCGCTTGACTACACCACGTTACCGATTGATGAAACGACATTGAGGTTTTCAAAAGCGCTTTCATCAAGCTGGAATTACGGGAAATGACCGACAAGGCCACGGCAAAGCTCAAATCGGAGGGCTGGACCATCGTCGAGACCAGCGGCTTCCTGCATCTGGTCGGGCCGCTGTGGCAGCGCCTGGTCGACGGCGTGCATGAATATGCGCTGGTCGCGCAGGACAAACACCATAACCGGCGCGGCCTGGTGCAGGGCGGCGTGCTGATGACGTTCGCCGACCGCACCTGCGGCATGACCGCGCGATACGTCTCGGGCAAGCCGACACTGGCGACCGTGCAGATGGACACTCATTTCGTCGAGGCCGGCAAGATCGGCGAGACCCTGATTTCGCGGCCGCATGTGGTCCGCTCGACCCGCAGCCTGATCTTCATCACCACGGAAATCACCGTCGACAAGCGCTGTATCGCCATGGCCAGCGGCGTGTTTAAGATATTGAAGAGCGAGTGAGGGTGAAGGGCGCAATTCTCCTTGCGCAGACTGAAAGGACCCAACCGATGCAATACCGCTCCCTCGGCCGCAGCGGCCTGAAGATCTCGCCGATCTGCCTGGGAACCATGATGTTCGGCGGGCCGACCGACGAGGCGACCTCGACGCGGATCGTCGCCAAGGCGCGCGAGGCCGGCATCAATTTCATCGATACCGCGGACGCCTATAATGGCGGCAATTCAGAGCAGGTGGTCGGCCGCGCGATTTCCAACAGCCGACACAGCTGGGTGGTCGCGACCAAGCTCGCCAATTCCATGGGCGACGACCCCAACCGCGGCGGCCTGTCGCGACGCTGGGTGCTGCAGGCGGCGGACGAAAGCCTGAAGCGGCTCGGCACCGACCATATCGACATCTATTACCTGCACAAGGAAGACCATTCGACGCCGCTGGAGGAAACCGTGCGCGCGATGGGCGAACTGATGCGGCAGGGCAAGGTGCGCTATTTCGGCGTCTCGAATTATCGCGCCTGGCGGGTCGCCGAGATCTGCAACATCTGCGACCGGCTCGGCATCGACCGCCCGGTGGTCAGCCAGCCCTATTACAACGCGATGAACCGCATGCCCGAGGTCGAGCATTTCCCGGCCTGTAACTTCTACGGCCTCGGCATCGTGCCCTATAGCCCGCTGGCGCGCGGCGTGCTGACCGGCAAATACGCCCCCGGCGCCGAGCCCGACAAGGAGACGCGCGCCGGCCGCAAGGATACCCGCATGATGCAGACGGAGTGGCGGCCGGAATCGCTGAAACTGGCGCAGGAGATCCGGAAGCACGCGGAAGCCAAGGGCATTACCGCCGGGCAGTTCGCGGTGTCCTGGGTGCTGAACTCCGCCTTCGTCAGCGGCGTCATCGCCGGTCCCCGCACCGAGGCGCAATGGGACGACTATCTGCGCGCGCTCGACTATCGCTTCACCGCCGACGACGAAGCGCTGATCGACCGCCTGGTGGCGCCGGGCCATCCGTCGACGCCGGGCTACAACGATCCGGCCTATCCGATCGAGGGACGGCGGGCAAAAACGGCCGGGTGAAAGAAACTCATGGCTATTCCGGCTTAAAAGGCGCAATGCGAGGGCTACAGGATGTTTCCGCAAGCTTGCGAACACCTGGCTTCAAAGGAACCCTCCATGCAGATTCTTTCCGCGCGCCATGTCAAATCCGAGGAGTCGCTGCGTCTCGGCGTCGAGTCCGGCTGGTACTCCACCAAGGTGAGCGGCACCTTCGTCACCGGTCCGCATGCCACGCAGGACGACTGCCTTTCGAAAATCGCCGAGCTCAATCCGGTGCCGGCCAAAAAGAAGTTCTGAATACCGCTCGCTGCTCGAATCGAGGAGGCTCCGACATGGCGCTCACCGAAAGCCGCTTTCAGGAATACGACTTCAACCGCATGGTCGTGGTGTTCACGATGAAGAACGACCAGGCGAGCGTCGCCTGCGCGATCTCGACCGACGCGATGGATCAGCTCGAAGGCACGTCGCGGACGCCGCCGGCGCAGCGCGAGGAGCAATTCCTGCGGCTGCGCGACCGCATCGAGGCGCGCGCGGCGCGGAAATTCAGCGACGTCGAACTGGAAGGTCATCCGCCCGGCGTGATCCTGCGCGCGATCGATTTCCGCGCGCCGTTGAAATGACCGGCGGCGGCGCCCTCAGCCGACGATATAGGCCGCCGAACCCGTCGCGATCTGCTCGTCGGTGTCGTTGACGAGTTCCATGTGGACCACCGCGACGCGGCCGCCGAGCCGCACGACGCGCCCCGTGGCGATGAAATACTTGCCGCGCCCGGGCCGCAGATAGTCGATGCGTAGGTCGATGGTGCCGATGTCGGGGAAGTTCGGCGGAGCTTCTCCTGCCTTCTTCTCGAGCTTCTCGGGGAATGAAGCGAGCGCAATGGCGAGGCCGCCGACCACGTCCAGCGTCGCCGAGATCACCCCGCCATGCAGGATCTGGCGGATCGGATTGCCGACCAGCTCCGGCCGCATGTCGAACCTCAGCCGCGGCGCCTGGGGATCGAGCGAGTCGATCTTCAAACCAAGCACGCGATTGAACGGGATCATCTGCTCGAAGGCACGCCCGATCTCCGCCTCGAGGCTCCCGGTTGTGCGCCCATCCGCCATATCGGTAATCCCTCTCGACGGCCACGTGGTTCGAGACGCGCGGCGCCGCCGCGCCCCTCGCCACGAGGATTTGAGATCTCATCTCCCCGCGTAACGGCTCCGCAGTTATCGCCGGAGGAGCGGCGTCTTCGCCGCGTCGCGAAGGATGAAACCACCGAACCGGTGAATTCGCTAACCCTCTGTCTCCAGCCCGGTCGGCATCGGCACATTCTCGGGCGAAAGCCTGATGCCTGCGGCGAGCGCGACGGTTTCCAGCAGTGCTGCAAAATCCTTTTCCAGATATGCGGCCTGATCCGGCTTCAGCGTCGCCGCGCCGAAATGGCTCTGCAGCGCCTCGCGGGTTGCCGCCGTCACCGGCATGGCGACGTCGAGATCGCGCGCGGCCTTCAGGCCGAGATCGAGATCCTTGCGCAGCAGCGCCGGCGTGAACGTCGTGGTCCAGTCGAGATTGACCAGCGCATTGCTCTTGTATTTCGTGAACGTCGAGCCGAGCACGCTGGCGTTCATGAAGTCCAGGAAGGCGTGGCGCGGCACGCCGGCCTTTTGCGCCAGGATGGTGATCTCGGCGAGGTTCTGGATGACGACGCCGAGGAAGACGTTATGCGCGATCTTGCAGATGCGCGCGAGCTCGCCCTCGCCGACATAGGAGACGCCCGATGCGGCGAAGGTCGCGAGATAAGGCTGCACCTGATCGAACGCCGCCTTCGGACCCGAAACAACCGTGGAGAGTTTGCCGGCCTTGACGGTCTTGCCGTTGCCCGAGACCGGGGAACTGACGAATTCGCAGCCCAGTTGCTTGAGCCGGGCGCGGATCGCTTCCGACTGCTCGACCCCGATCGAGGAGCAGTCGACCAGGATTTTTGGGCGCGGACCGGAGGCGCCCGCGACGAGGCCGTTCGCGCCGAAATAGACCTGTTCGAGATCCTTACCCGTCGACACCATCGTGAACACGATGTCCTTGCCTGCAAGCTCGTTCGGATGATCGACGATCTGTCCGCCCTTCCTGGCGAGCGGCTCGGCCTTGGCGCGCGTGCGGTTCCAGATCGCCACGGAGTTGCCGGCCTTCAGCAGCCGCTCCGCCATCGGATAGCCCATCCGTCCCATGCCGATCCAGCCGAGGGAATGTTTTGTCATTTTTGTCTCCTTGGAACCTATTGTTGGTCGTCATTGCGAGGAGTGAAGCGACGAAGCGATCCACACTTGCTTTGCGGCGCGATGGATTGCTTCGCTTCGCTCGCAATGACGAGCCTCTGGTTGTGTAGCTCAGTAACGATTGGCGATCGGCAATTCTTCGGCGGGGAACAGCGTGATCACCTGACATCCCTTGTCGGTGACGACGACCTCCTCCTCGATGCGCGCCGCCGAATAGCCGTCGCTTGCCGGGCAATAGGTCTCCAGCGCGAACACCATGCCGGTCTTGATCTCCATCGGGTTGTCCAGCGACACCAGCCGCGAGATGATCGGGCGCTCGTGCAGCGCGAGCCCAAGGCCGTGGCCGAACTGCAGGCCGAACGCCGCCATCTCGCTGGGGAACCCGAATTCTTCCGCCTTCGGCCAGACCTTCGCGACGGTGTCGGTGGAGACGCCGGGCTTGATCAATGCGATCGCGTTGTCGAGCCATTCGCGGCACTTCTTGTAGGCGTCGTGCTGCACCGGCGTGGCGCGGCCGATATTGAAGGTACGGTAATAGCAGGTGCGATAGCCCTGATAGGACTGCAGGATGTCGAAGAAGGCCTGGTCGCCCGGACGCAGGATGCGGTCGGTGAAATTGTGCGGATGCGGATTGCAGCGCTCGCCGGAGATCGCGTTGATCGCCTCGACGTCGTCGGAACCCATCTCGTAGAGCATCTTGTTGGCCAGCGCCACGATGTCGTTCTCGCGCACGCCGGGCTTGAGCGCCTCGTAGATCGAATGGTAGACGCCGTCGACCATGGCGGCGGCCTGGTTGAGCAGCATGATCTCGTCGATGTTCTTGATCTCGCGCGCATCCAGCATGACCTGCTGGCCGTCGACGACCTTCATGCCCGCCTTCTGCAGCTCGAAGAACATCGCCGTTTCCGCGATGTCGACGCCGACAGGCATGTCGGCGACGCCGGCGGCGCGCAGCAGGCTCATGACTTCCTCGGCATGCGCCTTCATCAGCCCGACCGCGGGCGGCACCGTGCCGCGCATGCCGAGCATCCCGGCGCGGCAATTATCCGGCACCAGCCAGTCGCAATTGATGCGGTGGTGCACCGCCGCCGAACCGAAATCCCACACGATCGGCTCGCCGTCGCCGGCCAGCAGCGCGAAGCGACAGAGCTTGTCGCGCTCCCACTCGCCGATCTTGGTGCCGGAGACATAACGGATGTTGTTGACGTCGAACAGCAGCAGCGCGCCGCATTGCGAATTCTTCAGCGCCCGGCGCGCGCGGGCCAGCCGGTAATGACGCAGCCGGTCGAAATCGATCCGGCGTTCGAAATCGACCGACATATGACCGTGCGACGGGATCGCCCGATCCCAGCGCCAATGCGGTTCGAGATGCTCGGGACGAATGAGGTGCGGCGTGAGCGCGTTCGAAACATTCATGGGAATGACCGGCTGGAGGTTGTTGCAATCGATTGCATAAAGGGTTTTAGTGGTATCTGTCAAGAGCGGGCCGACAGCGGTGTCATGCCCGCTGCCGGGCTTTCGGAGCATTGGGGCGACCTTGAAAATGATGCAGAAAAGCCGAGCGGTAACCGGGAAAGGCGCCAAGAGCGCGCCCGCCTCCCGTCCGACCATCAAGGACGTCGCGGAAAGATGCGGCGTGCATCCCTCGACCGTGTCGCGCGCGCTCAGTCCTGCGATGAGCCACCTGGTCGCGCCCGACGTCGCCAAGCGCATCCGCGCCGCCGCGGCGGCGCTATTCTACCAACCGAATGTGACCGCGGCCGGCCTGCGAACCGGACGAAGCGGCCTGATCGGCGTGCTCGCCCCCGACATCGCCGACCCCGGCTTCCCGCCGATCCTGAGCGGCATCACCGAGACGCTGGGCGCGGAGGGTTACGCCACGATCGTCGTCGATGTCGGGCCCGATCCGTCGCGCGAACGGGAACTGGTCGACAGACTGATCGCGCGCGGCGTCGATGGCCTCGTGCTCGCGACCGTGCTGCTGAACGATCCCGTGGTCGGCCATTGCCTCGCGGCGTCGATTCCGGTGGTGCTGGTCAACCGCAGCGACACCGCGCGAACACTGCCGGCGGTCGTCACCGACGACGAAGCGGGCATGCGGCTCGCGGTCGACCATCTTGCTTCCCTCGGCCACCGCCGCATCGGCCATATCGCCGGACCGCAGGATGTCTCGACCGGCGCGCTGCGCCGTGCCGGCTTCAAGACCGCCACGGCGCGCGCGGGACTATCGGCGCACAATGTGGCGATTGAGACCGCGCGCGCCTACACGCGCGACGAAGGCCGGCTCGCGGCGCTGCGCCTGCTCGACCGCGACAGGCCGCCAACCGGAATCGTCGCCGCCAATGACCTGCTCGCGCTCGGCATCTATGACGCGCTCGGCGAGGGCGGCCTGAAATGCCCCGCCGACGTCTCGGTGGTCGGCCACAACGACATGCCTTACGTCGATATGCTGTCGCCGCCCCTGACTACCGTTCGCATCGCCCAGCGCGAGATGGGCAACCAGGCCGCGCGCCTGTTGCTCGGCGCGATCGCCGGCCCGGCCGCGCGGCGCGAGCGCGTGGTGCTGGAGCCGAGACTGATCGTGCGGCGATCGACGGGGAAGCCGAAGGGGTGAGTCCTAAACACCTATTTAATAGGAGCCGCCGCGAAACCGGTTTATTTGTAACCTGTGAAGGCCGGAGACGATCGAATGCGCCAGATCCCCCTGGGGACGAAGGGAACGTTCACGCTGCGCGTGGAGCCCGGGCATCTCGCCAATCAATTCAAGGATGCCATCCTGCCGCAGGTGCTGGCGACCCCCGTCATGGTCCTGATCATGGAAAACGCCGCCCTCAACGCGATCCGCTCCTATCTGGAGCCGGGCGAAAGCGCGGTCGGCACCGCGATCGATGTCCGGCACCTTGCCGCGACGCCTGTCGGCCATACCGTTCGCGCCGAGGCGGAGGTGACCGCGGTCGACGGAAAGCGGATCAAGTTCAGCGTATCGGCGCGCGACGAAATCGAAGAGATCGGCCGCGGAACGCATCGGAGAACGGTGATCGACCTCGCCTCGTTCAACGAGCGTCTCGCGAGCAAGGTTAAGCGTTAACCCTGCGACAGGGCTCGCCGGCCGGCGACTGGGCCGCCGGCGGCCTTAAAATCCGTTCATGAATGGCATGGATCGAACCGCCGCCCTGAGCTTCCGAAAACGGCGGCGGGCCGGTATTTTCGAAGTGCGGACAATTTGAATTATCTGTGAGGTAACTGGAGCCACTTATTTTCACGCGTGGCCGGTAACAAAGGACCATAACTCCTTGTCTCCCTACCCAAACGCGAAATGTCTGAGAGACCGACAATCATGACCACGTTCTCTTCCCTGATTAATGAAATTCAGAACACAACGGTATCCGGGCTTACGAAGAGGCAGTTAAGGGCACTCACGCGCATTACCGATTTGTTCGTCGCCGGCTCCGGCCACCATTCGAAGCAGCAGATCGAACTGTTCGACGAGGTCTTCAAGACCCTGGTAGCCGTGATCGAGTTGGAAACCCGGACCAAGCTCTCGCTCCATCTCGCGACCCTCCCCGACGCACCGGCGGCGCTGGTCCGGGCATTTGCCGCGGATGACGCCATCGCCGTGGCGGGACCGGTTCTCACGGAGTCGACGGCCTTGAGCGACGCCGATCTTGCCGTCAACGCCCGCACCCAGGGCCAGGGCCACCTGTACGCCATCGCGAAACGCCGAACCATCAGCGAGGTCATCACCGAGATCCTGATCGAGCGCGGCGAACCGATCGTCGTTCATACGGTTGCGCAGAATGCCGGCGCCCGCTTTTCGGAGGGCAGCTTCCG
This sequence comes from uncultured Alphaproteobacteria bacterium, assembly GCA_963831585.1. Lineage (GTDB taxonomy): Bacteria > Pseudomonadota > Alphaproteobacteria > Rhizobiales > Xanthobacteraceae > Bradyrhizobium. The sequence continues at coordinate 130,843 of CAWHRA010000018.1, forward strand.
CGAGCTCGTCGCCCGAGCCGGCAATGACGCCCAGCTCGCGCTGCATGTCGGAATGCGGCACGACATTCCCCGCCATCACTTCCTGAAGCTGCTCGAAACCGCCTCTGCTTCCGTCAGCGCCAGGATCGTGGCCGCGAACCCGCGGCTTGCCGATGCGGTGCAGGATGCGGTCACGGAGGTGATCGACGACATCAACCAGGAGATTCGCAAGCACTCGCCGGATCACGCCCGGGCGAAGTCGAGGGTGAAGCGGTTGCAGAACTGGCATGAACTCAGCGAAGGCAATGTTCATGCGGCCGCGCGCGCGGATAACTTCGAGCAGACGGCGGTGGCCCTGTCGGTTCTCGCCTGCTGCCCGATCGAGATTGCCGAACGGGCGATCCTCAACGAAAACCCCGGCGTGGTGCAGGTCATCGCGAAAGCCGCCGGCTGCTCCTGGTCCACGGTCAAGGCGCTGTTGCTGATGACAGCGGCGGACCGCAGGATGTCGGAGAAGGACCTCAACCGGGCGCGCGACGATTACGAGCGGCTCGAGGAGCAAACCGCGAAACGGGTGCTGGAATTCTACGCGGCTCGCCGCGACGCGCACACCACCGCAAGCCCGCCCATCGTCCCGGAGACGTCCGCGAGCTTCACAAGCCGCCACGAGCCGGAAACGCCGGCAGAGCCGGCGCGACAGGCATCCTGAGAGCCTGACTCGCAAGGCGATCGACAGAACCGGGTGTCTTTGCATCCACTCCGTCATGCCCGGCCTCGTGCCGGGCATCGACGTCTTTGCAGTCTTCGCGGAGAGAACAGGCATCGATGGCCGGGACATCCGCGAGAAGACGCGCTTCGCGCTTTTTGCCCGGCCATGACGGAAAATGATTCAATTTCAAGTCTTCGGCGAGAACCCGAAAGACAGGTCGCGCTTTTCAGTCAGGCTCCAGGGCCATTGTCAGGGTGCGCGGCCGGAAGCCGCGCCTAGTACCGCTGGATGCGGATCGACAGCAACTCGGTGCTCTCGATCACTCCGGCATCGGCGAGCTGCAGCGCATTCCTGAAGCGGCTCGCCATTTGCAGCGAAGCCACCGATCCGCTCACGAGGTCGACGATGTCGGAAGCCGGCATGGGCCTGGCGAGCAGATATCCCTGCGCGGTGTCGCAACCGAGCTGACGCAAATGAGCGAGCTGGATTTCGGTCTCGACACCCTCGGCGAGCACCTCGAGGTTCAGCGCCCGGCCAAGCCCAACCACCGCCGCGGTGATCTCCATGCCGGTCCGATTGTCCGGAATATCCCTGACAAAGCTCTGATCCACCTTGAGCTTGTCGACGGGAAAGCGCTTGAGATAGGCCAGCGAGGAATAGCCGGTGCCGAAATCGTCGATGGCCAGGCGCACGCCGAGCGCCTTCAGCGCGTTCAGCTTTCTTTCGACATCGGAGCCGGTTTCCATCAGGCTGCCTTCGGTGATCTCCAGTTCGAGGTAACAGGCGGGCAAGCCGGTCTCGGCGAGAATGCCGCCGATCGTCTCGTGGATGTTGGGGCGCCCGAACTGGTGCGGCGACAGGTTCACCGCCATGGTGTCCAGCACTATTCCGTTGTCGAGCCAGAGCTTCATCTGCGCGCAGGCCGCGCGCACCACCCACTCGCCGAGGGGAATGATCAGGCCGGTCTCTTCCGCCACGGGAATGAAGCGGGCGGCGGCAATCATTTCACCGCCTGGCGGACTCCAGCGTACCAGTGCCTCGACCCCGACGATGCGGCAATCCGCCATTGCCACCAGCGGCTGATAGTGCAGCATGAATTCGCCGCGCTGCAGGCCGCGGCGAAGCGCTGACTCCATTTCGACACGGGCGTTCGCCGCAACAGTCAGCGCCTCGGTGTAGAACCGGAAGACGCCGCGGCCGCCGCCCTTGGCCTGATAGAGCGCCGCGTCGGCGTTGCGAATGATCTGGTCGACGGCTTCGCTGTCATTGGGAAAGATGCAGATGCCGACGCTGGTTCCGATATAGACCTCGTGTCCGCCGGCGAGCACGAACACCTCTTTCAGGGCTTCGATGAGGGACAGGGCAACGCTTGCGGCGACCTCTGGCCGCGCGACTTGCTCCATCAGCACGACGAATTCGTCTCCACCCATCCGCGCCAGCAGATCGGTATCGCGCAGCCGGCCGTGCAGCCGCGCGGCGACCAGCTGCAGCAGTTCATCGCCAGCGCCATGCCCGAGGCTGTCGTTGACGTTCTTGAAATGGTCGAGGTCGAGGAACAGGAACGCGCCCTGCCCGCCAACGCGGCGGGTGCGAGCGACGGCATGCTCGAGGCGCGAGACCAGAAGCAGCCGGTTCGGCAATCCGGTCAGGGAATCATGCTGCGCGAGATATTTCAGCTCCGTTTCCTTCTGCCTCAGGAAGCGGTGGGGAGCCAGCACACCGGCCACGAACAGCGCGCGGTACAGCATCACATAGGCCACGGCCTTGTAGACATGGCCAAGAAGATTGAACAGGTCGGTGACATGGCCGTAGAGCGTGAAGAACAATTCCGACAGGCCGAGCACCCAGGCGCCGGCGGCCAGCCAGTACAGATTGACGTCGCGCCGCTGCGCGCCACGCCCGACCAGGACCAGCGCGACCGCGAAATAGGTCGCAGCGAGCGCGTACTCGCTATTGATCTTGAACGGCGTCAGGCCCTGTCCGGCAACGAACGTGCGCGGCAGCCACGCGCTGTGGAAAAATCCGATCCACCAGCTCGCGAAGCTGATCACCACCGCCCCGGCCATCGTCGCGACACAGAGGCGCGCAGACCAGGTTCGCACCGGCAGGCAGACCACGGCGACCAGTCCGATCGCGGCGATGGCGCGGCCGATCAGCCAGAAATTGATCGCCTTCTCGGGCCCGCTCGGGCCGAAGACATCGGGCATCCCGTCGAACGACAAAGTGTGGGCGAAATCGAGCAGCGCGACCGAGAGAAACGTCGCGGCAAGCACGATGCCGTGGCTGTTGCCGGACTGACGGCGCAGGTTCCAGCCCAGCCCGAACACCATGAAGGAAACCGCCATCGAAATGAATTCAATGCCGGTATGCAACGGCAGATAGTCGGAGGATGTCTTGAAGACCTGCAATCCGGGCAGCCACGGCCCGCAGGCGACCAGCACCGTCAGCGCGCCCACCACCAACAGCAGGCGGCGCGGCTGCGGACCGAGCGGCGGGACCGGAAGATCTAGATCACTCTGACCGGCGGGGCGCAATGCCGATATCCCTTTGAAATAGGCATTTCGACTTTCGACCCAATGCGCGAGAACGAAGCTGGTGACGACAATCAATGGATTTTTACCAAACAACCCTTTACCGAGTCGTTGCTTGCGGCCGGGAAATATGCGGGCGTTGAGGGCAGACGCCTTGCACTTGCGTAACCCTTTGTTAGGAATTCGGTAACGCCGACCGACCGGGGTTCGCCGTTTCGCGCGAGCCGGGGATCGACAGGGCGACGGGCAAGGCCGTGCGCGCGTCGTGTACACGGATACGCGACCGGTCTACCGGGCAATGCAACCAAACCCTAGGTCTGCCCAGCCAGTTGCCGATCTCCGGCGAACGCGGCGCGTGGACATGAGGGCATGAAATGATGAAAGCTCAAATTCTACTGGCGGCGGCGGCGGCGGCTTTGGTTGGCCACGCCGCACAGGCGGCCGCGCTGGAGTCGAATTCCGCCACGACGACCTATCACCGCGTGACCGTCGACGGCGTCGGCGTCTTCTATCGGGAATCCGGCCCGAAGGACGCGCCGACGATCGTGCTGCTGCACGGCTTTCCTTCCTCGTCCCGCGAGTTCGATACGCTGATTCCGTTGCTTGCAATGCGCTATCACCTGATCGCGCCGGACTTCCCGGGCTTCGGTCAGAGCGACGCCCCGCCGCCGTCGTCCTATGCCTACACCTTCGACCACCTGGCCGAGACGACCAACGGTCTCCTCGAGCAACTCAAGATCGATAAATGCACCTTCTACATTCATGATTATGGCGGGCCGGTCGGCTTCCGCATCATGTTGGCGCATCCCGAGCGGGTGAATGCTCTCATCATCCAGAATGCCAATGCCTATCGGGAGGGCCTGGGCGCCAAATGGACTGCCATCGCGCAGTATTGGGCCGACCCACAAGCGCATCCTGAAGTGTTCGATGCGTTTGTGTCGAAAGCGGCGACCGAACAGCGTCACACCCTCGGCACCTCGCATCCCGACCGTTACAATCCCGATACGTGGACTGACGAGTTCGCCCATCTATCGAAAGCAGGGCAACACGAGATCCAGGCGCATTTGCTCTACGACTACCGGACCAACGTCGCCTCATATCCGGCGTGGCAGGCCTGGTTACGTCAGCACAAGCCGCCAACCCTGGTGGTCTGGGGGCGGAACGATCCCTCGTTCATCGCTGCCGGCGCAGAGGCCTACCGGCGCGATCTGCCGGACGCCGAGATCCATCTGCTCGATGCCGGCCATTTCGCCCTCGACGAAGAGAACGACGGGATCGCACGTCTCATTCTGGCGTTCCTGGCCAAACACCCCGCCTGACAGATCGATACGCTATTTCGCGCACCCGGACGTTTCCCGTGAGCGCCACCTAGTCCGCCGGACAGGCCTTGAACTTCACGGTCACCGGAAGCCCGACCGGCCAATTCAAGCTCTTGTTGGCCGGAGCGAGCGCAACTTCCCGCATCGCATGCGCGGGGCCCGGGCCCGGCGTCAGCGTTTCGCCGATGCCTTCCGTCACGACGTCCACCTGCGCCCCGGAGCTCTCGGCCGTCACGACGGCGCCCTGCTTGAGGCAGATCCTCGCGGCATCCCGCTCATCGACTTCCGCTCGAACGCCGCGCCGATCGCTGTCGATCAATTCCAGCAAGGTTTGCGGCGCTGCCGCGCTGATGAATTGGCCAAGCGTCACTTTGGTGCCGAGCACTATACCGGCGAACGGCGCGCGCACCGAACATCGGCTGAGGCGGGCGGAGACCTCGCCGACCAACGCCTCGGCCGCGTCGCGCGAAAACCTCGCCTCCGCGATATCCTCGGTCCTCGATCCCGATCGGAGCAGCGACAGCTTCGCACGCGCCGCCTCGCGCTGGGCAACCGCCACCCTGGCATCGCGTTTGGCCTCGTCCAGCTTCGCCTCACTCGTCGTGGGCCCCTCCGGCGCCATCCGTTTCAGGGCCGCCTCGGCCTGTTCCACCCGGGCGTCCGCCACTTCGACATTGGCCGCTTCCATCGCCAATTCCTCGGGCGGCGGCCCGTGCTCGACACGCTTCAGGACCGCCTCGACCGCCGCGAGCTTCGCTTTTCGGGCATCCAGCTCCTTCTCGAGATCCGCGCACTCGATGCGAACAAGCAGTTGTCCCTGCTCGACATGCTTGCCGTCGCGAACCGGAAGATCGGCGACGATCCCCGAAGCGGCCGAGCCGAGCGACAGCACATTGCCCATGCGCACGACGCGCCCGGGGGCCACGATCGCGGTCCTGGGCGCTTCGGCGTGCGCGGCAATCGCGTGGCCGGCGGCGCAGCATATCAACGCCAGAAACACGGAGCCCGGTCGGATAACCGGCCGACGAGACGTGGCTAACATGGTGCACCGCCTTGCCTTCGCATCAACTTGCGGATCCGCCGGCTCGACCGCGAGGGAAGTGCCGGATCCGAAATCATATTCGAGCAAAACCCCGAGATGCGTCAATGCCGTGACACCCCGGAGCTGCCGAGCGCCACGCGGGCACCGGCCGCGATTGCAAAGCATCCCTGCATCCGCTAGCGTTTTTCGACTTTCGTCGACGTTGGTCACGGAGCGATTGGGGGAGAGGAACGTATTTTGTGGCCTTCAAGAAATTGGATGGTGGCGGGAGCGGGCCTGGCGGCGCTGGCGTTGGGGGGCCTCATTTTCCATGCCATGAGAAACGAGGCCACCCAGGCTAATGCGCTCCACGACGAACAGGCTGTTCAACGCGACATGGTCGCTGCCCTCGGCCGGATCGAGCCCTCCAGCGAGATCGTGAACCTCGGCGCCGGCTCGTCGCCCGACCGGCTCGATTCGCTAATGGTGGAGCGCGGCGACCTCGTGAAGAAGTCGCAGGTTCTGGGATATCTCGCCGGTTACGCCGAGCAGACCGCCCAGCGCGACGTCTTCAAGAGCCAGCTGGAAGAGGCACGGTTGCGGCTCAGCACCCAGCTCGATCTCGACCGTGCCCGTGTCGAAGCCGCCGAAGTGCACCAGAGGCAGGTGCTCGAAGTCGAGCCGCAAGGCATCGCGGCACAGGAGGCGACCATCGCCAGCCTGGAGGCCAAGTCCGCCAACGACAAGAGCGTGCTCGACGCACAACAGCAACTGATGGCGCGCGGCACCGGCACCCGCAGACAGACCGAGGACCAAAACAGCCTGGTGCTTCAGGACGAGGCGAGCCTGAATGCCGCCCGCGCGCATCTTTCGGAGCTCCGTCTGCAGTTCGAGATCCACAAGATCGAGGCCGCCGTGCAGATCAGGGTGGCGCGCGCCACGCTCGATCATATGCAGTCCGAGGTTCCGCTGGCATCGATCGAGCGCCAGATTGCGCTCGCGGAGGCCCGCGCGCGGCGGCTGACGGTGATCGCGCCGATCGACGGCCGGATCCTGAATATCCTGGTCAAGCCCGGTGAGGAAATCACCACCGGTCCGATCCTGGCCATGGGCGACACCGAGCGGATGCGCGCGGTCGCCGAGGTCTACGAGACCGATATCGCCAGGGTGCGCGTCGGTCAGGTGGCAAGGATCAGCAGCCGCGCGCTGGCGAACCCGGTCCGCGGCAAGGTCGTCCGGATCGGCAGCATGATCTTCAAGAACGACATTCTGAACATTGATCCCGCGGCGCGTGCCGATGCACGCGTGGTCGAGGTGTGGATCGATCTCGACGAACCGGCCGCAACGGCGCAGCTCACCAACCTGACCGTCGACGTGCGAATTGACACCTCCGAGGCCGGCCGGGCCGTGGCCGGCTCGGCCAGCCGATAGGCGTCCGTCGCCGGCGCTACGGCAGGCTCGCCACCCAGGCGCAGCCAATGACCACGGCGCAGGCTGCGCTGAGATAGAACGTACGTTTCAGGCTACCGGGCGATCGCAGCACCGTCCAATCCGCGATCATCGCGACCAGCAGCAGCACCCCGATGCCGAGACCGGGAGCCAGCCGGCCCGATTGGCCGCCGACCAGCCAGGTGCTGGATGCCATCAGGACCATCGTCGCCGCGAGCGACAGCCACAGCACGATGAGCGCCCTCGTCTTCCCGAGCTTGTGGGTGAAGCCGCTCACGCCCCCCTCGACGTCGCGATCGATATCGGGAAGCGTATTCGCCACGTTCAGGCCGAGCGAGAGCAGCGCGCCGACGGGATAGGCCAGCAGCAGCGCCGGCGTGATCCTTCCGGCCGCGACGAATCCCAGCACGGGAAGCGAGGGATAGAAGGCCATGAAAGGGAGCCAGCTCAAGCTCGTCGGCTTGGCCCACAGATTATAGGACAGACCCAGCAGCCACAGGAACGCGGCGATGCCGACGACCTGCCAACTGAAATGATAGCCGGCGGCCACTCCCAGCGCGCCTGTGATCAGCCACAGCAGCAACGCCGTGGTTCGCGACAGGTCTCCCGCGACCAGAGGTTTTTCCTGCCGGTCGCCGCGGCGGTCCAGCGGCTCGTCGAAATAATCATTCATCGCGCCGATGGAATAGAGAATGAGATAGACGGAAACGAACACGTATGCGGCGTCGAGACTGATCCTGGCATCGCCGCGGCCGATCAGGAAAAACACCGTCGCGGCAACCGCGGTCGCCAATGTCGGCACGGCGTGTCCGAGGACCAGCAGTCCCCGCAAGAACCGGTAGACCCGACGCATTCGAGATTGTTGGCTGTTGATCACGACCTTCTGCCTCTGTTTGGCGCGCCGCTGCTCGCTGGCTAGGCAGCTGACACGCGCAACGCACCGCGCCGTCGCGGGATTCAACCGGACGCGCCCTTGTTAGCCCAAAAGTTGCATGTTAATTCCAGCAATAAAACCGGGGGGTTGTCATGGTAGATGCCTACATCAATCGGATCGGCACCGCCGTCCCACCGTTCGACGTTCATCAGACGTTTTCAAAATCCCTGGCCGCGCTGCTGCCAGGAAGAACAACGCCGGCGATTATTGGCAGATTGGTCGAGCGGGCGCAAATCGATCACCGCTACTCTTTCCTCCCTCCGGAATTTTTCCTGAAGCCCGGAGGATTCTATCAACAGGGGCAGTTTCCCGACACCCTCGAGCGGATGCGTTTCTTCGAACAGAACGCGCCGGTGCTGGCGACGCGGGCGCTCGAAGGCATCAACCTCTCCAGCCTGAAGGACGATGTCACGCATCTGATCGTCGCCTGCTGCACCGGGTTCTATGCGCCTGGGATCGATGTCGATATCATCAACCATTTCGGGCTGAGCCCCTCGGTCGAGCGGACGTTCATCGGCTTCATGGGCTGTTACGCCGCGATCAGCGCCCTGAAGCTGGCGCGGCACATCGTCAGGTCGGAGCCCGGCGCCAGGGTCGCCGTCGTCAATGTCGAGCTTTGCACGATTCATCTGCAGGAAATCCAGGACCTCGACCAGATGCTCTGCTTCCTGATCTGGGGCGACGGCGCCTCGGCATGCCTGGTGTCTTCCGAGCCGACCGGGATCGAATTGCAGAGCTTTCATTCGATGATGATGAGCAAGGGCGCCGATCAACTGGCCTGGCGTATCGGCCAGTCGGGATTCGATATCCTGCTTTCCAGCAAGGTCGCGCAGACACTGGGCCAAAGCCTGCCCGGCATCATCGGCCCGATCCTGGGGGGACGGCAAGTCAGCGACATCGCGCTGTGGGCGGTGCACCCGGGAGGGCGTGCGATCCTCGACGCCGTCGGACGCGCGTTCGGCCTGGACGACCCGGCGCTGCACCTTTCGCGCGAGGTGCTTCGGCAATTCGGCAACATGTCCTCGGCCACCCTGATCTTCGTTCTGAAGGATATGCTGGAAAGAAAGCTCAAGGGGCTCGGCAGCGCCATGGCGTTCGGGCCGGGCCTGGCGGCGGAGAGCATGGTGTTCGAGGCGACGGGCTAGGCGACATGAGCACGCTGCTGGCCTGGCGAATCCTGCTGCACGAGAAGGGACGCAACGCGCTCGCGGTCGCCGGCATCTTCATCGCCATCCTCATGATCTTTCTCCAGCTCGGGTTCTACGCTTCAGTGCCAAGGGCGGGCATGCTGGTCTATAATCAGCTGGCGTTCGACATCATGCTGACGTCGAGCGATTATGTCTTCCAGGAGCAGAGCTACGATTTTCCGCGCCGGCGCCTCTATCAGGCGCTCTCGATGCCTGACGTCGCGAGCGTCTCGCCGATGTACCAGGGCGAAGCCCAATGGCTGAACACGACGGACCGCCTGCGGCGCGACGTCTTCGTGATGGGATTCCGGCTCGACGACGACAGCGTCCGGGTGCCGGACATTCGCCGGCAACGCTCCCTGCTTCAGCGCAACGATACGGTGCTGGTGGACAACATGACGCTGCCGATGTACGGCCCGCAAATGCGCGGACGCGTCGTCGAAATCGCCGACCGCGCCGTCGAGATCGCGGGGACCTACCTGCTCGGAACGGGATTTCTGGGCCTGGGCGCCGTCGTCACCAGCGATTTGAACTTCATCCGGATCTTTCCGGGCCGCTCGCTCGACCGCGTCAATCTCGGGCTGGTGAGGCTGAAGGATGGCAGCGACCCCGCGCTCGCCGCGGCGCGACTGCGCGCCCTGCTGCCTCCCGACACCCGGGTTTTCACCCGCGCGGAGCTGGACGCCTACGAGGAAACGTTCTGGCGGAAACGAACGTCGACCGGACTGGTGTTCGGTTTCGGCGTCGCCGTTTCCGTCGTCGTCGGCATGGTCATCCTTTACCAGACGCTGGCGACCCAGATCATCCGGCACCTGCCGCAATACGCCACCTTCAAGGCAATCGGATATACCGACGGCTATCTCCAGCGCGTCGTGCTATCGCTGGCCCTGATCACCGCGGGCCTCGCCTATGTTCCGGCGCTGGCGACCGCCGTCATGGCCTACGACAAATTGCGGACATTGGCCCGGCTGCCGATCGAGATGACCCCGGCCCGCATCGTCGTCGTGCTCGTCATCGCACTGACGATGTCGGGGGCGACGGCGCTGCTCGCCGTCAGCAAGGTTCGCCGGGTCGATCCGGCGGACCTGTTCTAGGCGGAAAGGGCGTTTCATGATCCTGCATCGGACTGCCGCCCGGCTGCGGTTTCTGAATGCCCGGGCGCTGCGGTTTTCGCCGGTGCCGCTGGCATGGCGCAATCTGCTGTCCGACCGGCGCCGCCTGGCGCGCTCCGCCGCCGGAATAGGCTTTGCGGCGCTGCTCATGATGGTCGAGCTCGGCTTCCGGGACGGCTATATCGAAAGCATGCTGCTGGTGATGCGCCACCTCGATGGCGACATCATGCTGGTGAGTTCGCAAAAATATCAATTCGAGCGCGTCGCGCCGTTTTCCCGCCGGCAGCTCTACGAGGCGCGCGGCGTGCGCGGCGTTGCATCGGCCCGGCCGCTTTATCTGGAGCGCACCGCCTCGGTCTGGCGCAATCCGCAGAACGGCAGGCATTTCGCCGTTCTCACCTTCGCCTTCGATCCCGACGAGCCGGTGCTGGAAATCCCCGAAGTGCAGGCCATGCTCCCCGAACTGCGCCAGCAGGATACGATCCTGATGGATCGTCGCGCGCGCAGCGTCCTCGGCGACGTCGCGACCACGACCGATGGCGAGCTTTCCGGCCATCACATCAGGGTGGCCGGAACGTTCTGGCTCGGCCCGAACTTCTTCAACGACGGCAACATCGTCATGAGCGATCGCAACTTCTTCAAGCTGTTGGGCGGCAGCGGTCGCGATCACGCCGAGCTTCCCGACGTCGAGGTCGGCGTCATCAAGGTGGCGGCGGGCTTTACGGTCCCCGAGGTGCAACAGGCGCTACGCGCCGCCATGCCGCCCGGTGTGGCCGTCCTGACCAAGCATGAGCTGATCGGCCAGGAAGCCAGCCTGCATGCGAAACTGTCTCCGGTCGGCCCGATCTTCACCGCCGGCGCCCTGGTCGGCTTCGCGGTCGGAATCCTGATCTCCTACCAGATCCTGTTCTCGGAGCTGTCCGACCAGCTGGCGCAATACGCGACCTTGAAAGCGATGGGATACGGCAACCGCTATCTGGTCGGCGTCGTGTTGCAGCAGGCCGCCTTCTATGCTTTCGTGGGCTACCTGCCCGCCTGGGTGCTATGCATCGGGCTGTTTCGCTACATCAGCGACATCATGGTCGGACCCATGCAACTGACCCTCGCCTTGACCGCGCAAACGCTACTCCTCACGCTCGTCATGTGCATGCTCGCCGCGCTGCTGGCCTTGCGTCGCGTCATTACCGCCGATCCGGCGGAAGTGTTCTGATGACGGCCGGCTTCGCTTTGCCGACAACGCGGCCGGTGGTGCGCGTCGAGCGGGTCAATCACCATTATGGCGAGGGTGATTCCCGAAACCAGGTGCTGTTCGACGCCTCCATCGAGATCGGCGCGGGCCAGCTGGTCGTCGTGACCGGGCCGTCGGGATCCGGCAAGACCACGCTGCTGAGCCTGATCGGCGCGTTGCGCTCGGTGCAGGACGGCACCATCGAGGTTCTCGATTGCAACCTCACGGGCCTCGGGCGCACGGAGCTGGTCGCCGTGCGCCGGAATATCGGCTTCATCTTCCAGGCGCACAATTTGTTCGATTCGCTGAGCGCGTACGAAAACGTCAAGATGGCGATGCAGCTCGGGGACTGTCCGCCGGTCGAGATGCGCAAGCGCGGCATGGCCATTCTCGACCGTCTCGGCATGGCGGATCGGGCCGACTACAAGCCGCGGGCGCTCTCCGGCGGCCAGCGCCAGCGCGTGGCGGTCGCGAGAGCGCTGGTGAACCGCCCGAAACTGGTTCTCGCCGACGAGCCCACCGCCGCGCTCGACCGGGACTCCAGCGGCGCGGTGGTCAAGCTGCTGAAGGAGCTCACGCTCAGGGAAGCCTGCACCATCATGATGGTGACCCACGACAACCGCATCCTCGAGCTGGCCGACCGGGTCGTCAATATCGTCGACGGCCGCATCATCTCCGACGTGACGCTGCGCGACGCCGTGGTGATCTGCGAGCTGCTTCGCGGGATGGAACTGTTCAGGCACCTCACCCCGGCCGAGATCACGCGCACCGCCGAAAAGATGCGGCGGCGCCGCTTCGTCAGGGACGAGACGATCATCCGCGAGGGCGAAGCCGGAGACGCGTTCTTCGTCATCAGCCAGGGCGCCGTCGCGGTGCGGCGGCGCGCCCCCGACGGTTCGGACCGGCTGTTGGAAACGCTGCAGCCCGGAACGTTCTTTGGCGAACGTGCGCTGATGGTCGATGAGCCTCGCAACGCGACCTGCGTGGCGGCCACCGACGTCGAGACGCTCGTGCTGGACAAGGTCAACTTCAGGCAGGCGCTGGAGCAGAGCCCCAGCTTCCGCGACCAGATCCAGTCGATCTATTTCCAGCGCCAGTAGTCCCGGCGGTCATGGCAGGTTTCTGATGAACAAATATGTCGGAGTGCTCTTCGGTTTCGTGGCGGCCCTTGTCGCCGCTGCGGCGGCGCTTTACGGGATCGCATTCATGGCGAATATCGCGCCGATATCGATCGACATCGGCGCCGCTGAGCCCTGGCCGAAGGCGCTCGCCGTGGACAGCGTTTTGCTCGGCCTGTTCGGCATCCAGCACAGCGTGATGGCCCGGCAGGGCTTCAAGCGCTGGTGGACCCGGCTCGTTCCGCCCGCGATCGAGCGCAGCACCTACGTGCTCGTCGCAAGCCTGCTGCTGGTGCTGCTGTGCTTGGGATGGAAGCCCATCACCCATCCGGTGTGGAGCGTCGAACAGCCCGAAATGCGGCTGTTGCTGCAGGCGCTGTTCTGGGCCGGATGGCTGATGGTGCTGGTGGCGGGGATGCTGGCAAACAATCTTGAACTGATCGGTCTGCGCCAGGTGCTCGACGCCGCCAGCGGCCGCAAGGAGGGTCCGTTGACGTTGACGACGTCGGGACTTTACAGGCTTGTCAGGCATCCAATCTATGTCGGAGCCATTGTTGCGTTCTGGGCGGCGCCGGACATGACCGCGGGCCACCTGTTGTTCTCGACCTCCGCGACCGCGTATACGATCTTCGGCACCTTTCTGGAAGAACGCGACCTGGTCGACCTGTTCGGCGATCGCTACCGCCAGTATCAGCAACGGGTGCGGATGCTGCTGCCGTTTCCCAAATAGTCATGCTGTTCGTTCCGCCCCGTCCGGAGGCCATGGAGCGCGATCTCACCTGGCGCGAGATCCTCGCCGCTCTTCGCGGCAACGTGCTGCAGCTGTTGCCGCGCGCCGCCTATGAGGAGGAGGCCGTGGAGCTGGGCCTGTTCGGGCGGCGGCTCTTCCTCTTCAACGACCCGCAGGCCATTCATCGCGTGCTGGTCGAGAATCTCGACAATTTTCGGCGGCCTCCGGTGACGCGCCGCATCCTGCGGCCGATCGTCGGCGACGGGCTTCTGCTGAGCGAGGGCGAGGACTGGCAGCGTCAGCGCCGCACGGTTGCGCCGGCGTTCGCGGGCCGCGCCGTGCCGGTGCTTGCCCGTCACATTGTCGGCGCGGCGGCGGACGCCGCCGATGGCCTCGCCGGATCCGGCGACCACCCGGTCGACCTGCTCGCGGCCATGCAGGTGCTCGCGCTCGAGATCGCCGCCCGCTCGATGTTCTCGCTCGAGATGCAGCGCTACGGTCCGGCGTTGCGCGAGCTGATCGGCCGCTACCGGCCGCGCCTCGGACAACCGAGCCCGCTCGACATCATCCTGCCGACCGCGATGCCGACGCCGCGCGATATCGGCCGGGCGAGGTTCCGATCGCGCTGGATCGAGCTGATGGACGCCATCATCGATCAGCGTTTCGGTTTGCCGCCGGGCGACACGCCGCGCGATCTGTTCGATCTCCTTACCGCGGCGCGCGATCCCGATACGGAGGCGGCCCTGTCACGCGCGCAATTGCGCGACCAGGTCGCCACCATGATCGTCGCCGGCCACGAGACCACCGCACTGGCGCTGTTCTGGGCGCTGTTTCTGCTGGCATCGGCGCCCGATGCGCAGGAAAGGATCGCCCGCGAAGTGCGCGATGTCGATCTCGGCCCGGACGCCGCCGGCGAGGCCCTGCAGAGGCTCCCCTTCACGCGGGCGGTGGCGAACGAGGCACTGCGGCTCTACCCGCCCGCCTTCATTGTCGCCCGCCAGGCCGTGACGGCCGACCGTTGCGGCGATACACGGGTCCCGGCCGGCGCGCTGGTCGTGATCTCGCCCTGGGTCCTGCACCGGCACGCGCGGCGCTGGCGGCGGCCGGACGCCTTCGATCCCGAACGCTTCCTGCGCGACGAGCCGCCGCCACGCCTGTCGTTCATGCCGTTCGGGGCCGGTCCGCGCGTCTGCGTCGGCGCCCAGTTCGGCCTTGCCGAAGTGATCCTGGTGCTGGCGATCCTGATCAGGAAGTTCGAGTTTCAGCTCGCCGACGCGCGACCGGTCATGCCCGCGGCCATCGTCAGCATGCAGCCCGACCATCCGGCGCCGTTTCGCCTGCGGGCGAGGTGAATGCCGAAAGCGGATCGGCAGCCCGTGCAGCCCAATTGACGCGAGCGTCGGAGCCTGTCCTCCGACTGCCTTCTTATCGGCGGGACGGCTTCTCGGGTTGAGTTTGGCTCCGAAGCAAACGGGGCCGAGGACAATGCGCCGCTGACGACATGATCCAGACGGGAAACATGGTCATCCACCATTGACACATTGCCTCGATTTCGAGCCGCAGTCTGCTTGCGCGCGTCAGCTTGCAGCTGCGGCTTCGGGCTTTGCCGCCGTCGCTTTTGCAAGCGCTTCGCGAAGAGCCTTTTCCTTGGAGTCATCGAGCGATGTCTTCAGGACGGTACCGCCCGCATCCTGAATTCCCTTGAGCACCTTGTCCGCCGTCATTTCATGGATCAGAACGAAAAGCGCGGCATTACCGGGCTGAAGGTTTTCCGAAAGCTGCTTCATGAAGGCGTCATTGATGCCATAGTCCGTGAGTGCCCCGCCGAGAGCTCCCGACGCCGCACCCAGCGCGACACCAATGATGGGATTCAGGAACAGGACACCTACCAGGAGTCCCCAAAAGCTGCCGGACGCCGCGCCCATCGCCGTCGTGTTGACGAGCTGATTCAATTTTACCGGCCCGGCTTCCGTCTTCACGGCGATCACCGCATCGCTGACCTTGATCAAATACTCCTTCTGCATGCTTAACAATCGTTGACGGACATCCTCGGCCTTGGCTTCCGACGGATAGACGATCGCGATAAGATCGGACATACGGTTCCTCCTCGCGCTGAGATCGGAGTTTGCACTCAATCAGAATGCGCCTTGAGCAACCGGCGCCATCGGGAAAAACCCTAAGCAGCGCATTAAAACGTGCATCGCTGGTCCATCGCGACGATCGGCAAAGGCGGGACCAAATCACATCACGGTCATTGTCCGCGCCTTCAGCTTTCCGAGCTCGGTTGGAAGTCCGCCTTCACCCGTTCGCGCAGCCGCTGGAACGTCACATAGCGCATGGGCACCATGAATATTCCGATCGAGCTTGCGGCGAACATGCCGCCGAACACGACGGTACCCACGGCCCTGCGGCTGAGTTCTGCGGCACCTGTTGCGACCACCAGCGGCGGCAGGCCGAGGATGAAGGCGACCGAGGTCATCATGACCGCGCGGAAGCGCATATGCGCGCCCAGAAGGGCCGCATCCGGGATGCAGCGCCCGCCTCGCGTTGCTCCTTTGCGAACGCGACGATCACCGTCCCGTGTTTCGCGGGCATGAAGCGCCCGCAGCAGGACCGGCGGTATCAGGCGATAACCCCAGTGCTCGCAGGGAAATCACCTCTGCCGCGTCCGATCCCTTTGCTATCCCCGCGGACAAATGGCGCCCGTACGGCGGCCCTTGGCTCTGCCCTGCATCTCGATCTTTAGCCGACGTGACCAAGGGTAAAACCCGATGCAGCCCGAGGCTTTGCCCGGTTAGGTTCTGGTTCTCGCAACAGTAAATGAGGGCGCGATGGAAACCGTACCTTCCGGTCATCCCGCTGGCTCTGACCGCGCGAGCGTTTTGGTCGACCTTGCCCTGCAGGGGGGCGGTTCTCACGGCGCCTTCACGTGGGGCGTGCTCGATCGGCTCCTCGAGGAACCATGGCTACGGATCGACGGCATCTCGGGCACCTCTGCGGGGGCGATGAATGCCGTGGTGCTGGCCGACGGCTACGAAGAGGGAGGATTCAAGGGAGCCCAGGCCGCGCTTGAAAAGTTCTGGCGGCGGGTATCGTATTCCGCGCGATTCAGCCCGATCCGCCGGAGCCCCCTGGATATTCTGATGGGCCGGTGGACGCTGGACTCCTCACCATTCTTCGTTGCCTTCGACCTAGCCGCGCGCCTGTTCTCGCCCTATGACCTCAATCCGAGAGGCGCCAATCCGTTACGCGACATACTTGCCGAATGCGTGGACTTTGAGCGGGTGGCTAAATCTCAAATCCGCCTGTTCGTGACCGCGACCAATGTTCGCACCGGCAGGGGCCGCGTATTCCGAAACAGTGAACTTTCGCCGGACGTCCTGCTCGCGTCCGCCTGCCTGCCGACGTTGTTTCAGGCGATAGAAATCGACGGCGAAGCCTATTGGGACGGCGGCTACTCCGGCAATCCGACCATTACCCCGCTGGTGCGTGAGTGCGCGTCGCACGATACGCTGCTCATCGCGGTCAACCCGGTCGAACGCGAGGGCACGCCCCGTTCGGCACGCGAGATCCTCGACCGTTTGAATGAGGTCTCCTTCAATGCCACCCTGCTGAAGGAATTGCGCATGATTGCCCTGTTGCGCCAGGTTGCCGATGTCGGCACCGGCGAGGGAGCCCAGTGGGCGGGGATGCGCATACACCTGCTCGCAAGCGCGGCCGTCGACAAGCTTGGAGCGTCATCCAAGTTCAATGCAGAATGGGACTTTCTCAGCATGCTGCGCGACGAGGGCCACCATTGCGCGGAGGCTTTTCTGGCGTCAAATAGTGCGAGTGTCGGCAAGAACTCCACGCTCGACCTGGACGTTCTCCTCGAGCAGGTCTGATGCCATGGGTCTCCTGGGCATCCTCCTTGCTCTTGGTCTGCTGGTTTGGCTGGCTTTTCGTGGCTGGAGCGTGCTCCTGCTGGCGCCCGCTGCAGCGCTTGTCGCCGCCGCCATTTCGCGAGAGCCGCTGCTCGCTCACTGGACTCAGACATTCATGGGAAGCGCTGCGAATTTTCTCGCGCAATTCTTCCCGCTGTTCCTGCTCGGCGCGCTGTTCGGTAAGCTCATGGACGACAGCGGCTCGGTCACGGCCATCGCGCACTTCATGACGGAGCGCATCGGCGCGCGCCGGGCGATACTGGCCGTGGTGCTAGCCGGCGCGCTGGTAACGTATGGCGGCGTAAGTCTGTTCGTCGCCTTTTTCGTCCTGGCGCCAATGGCGCAGGCGCTGTTTCGCGCCGCCGATATTCCGCGGCGGCTGATGCCGGCTGCGATCGCACTTGGCACCTCGACCTTCACGATGACGGCATTTCCAGGCACGCCCGCCATCCAGAACGCAATTCCGATGCCGTTTTTTGGCACGACACCCTTTGCCGCGCCTGGCCTCGGCATTCTCGCCTCGGCAATCATGCTGGGATTTGGACTGTGGTGGCTCGGCCGTTGCGAAACCGCCGCCCGGCGAACCGGTGAAGGCTATGGCGGCGGCGCCGATATCTCCAGCTCGGTCGCCGATGATCCGATCATTCGAGAGCGGGCGACAGTTGCGCGCGAATTCGATCCCGCGGAGATACACCGCGGCCAGCACAGCGACGCAGCGGTGCCGATCGGCGTGGCCGTGCTGCCGCTGGCCGTCGTCGTGAGCGTCAACCTCATGATGTCGCTGGTCATCCTTCCGCGTCTCGACTTCTCGTTCCTGGCGGAAGCGCGTTGGGGCGCGACGTCGCTGCCGGCAGTTGCGGGCGTCTGGTCCGTTGTGGTGGCGCTCGCGACTGCCATCCTCGTCCTGATCGTTGCCAATTACCGGCGGTTACAGTCGTTACGCGCGAGTATGGATGCCGGCGCCAACGCTTCTGTCCTGCCGGCGTTCAGCGTCGCCAGCCTCGTGGGCTTCGGCGCCGTCGTTGCGATGCTGCCCGCCTTTGCGACGGTGCGCGACTGGGTGCTGTCAATCGAGGGCGGGCCGCTGGTCTCGCTTGCAATGGCGACCAACGTGCTCGCAGCCCTGACTGGTTCAGCGTCGGGTGGCATGACGATCGCGCTCGATGCGCTCGGCGAAACCTATATGCGCATAGCCGCGGAGCAGGGCATCGACCCGGCGCTGATGCACCGGGTAGCCACCATTGGCTCGGGTACCCTCGACAGCTTGCCGCACAATGGTGCGGTCGTGACGCTGCTCGCCGTCTGTGGCTCGACACATCGCGAAAGCTATCTGGATATCGTGATGGTCGGGATCGTAGGCGCGCTGATCGCCCTCGTGGCCGTTATCGTCCTGGGCTCGACGCTTGGCTCCTTCTAGAAATCATGCGGGTGCGGGAGAAGACGAGAAGCGTCCGGGACCATTGTCAATCGGCCGGGCGGCTTTTCACAGCACCGTCGCAGGCGGAGAGATTCGATCATGCGAGCGAAGGTGTTGAGATTTACAAAAATGGCGGGGGCATTGCTCGGCGTGGTCCTGCTGACGTTTCTCGCCATCCGGATCTACGACACGCAGAGGGGGCCGCCGCTCAAACCATGGCACACCTACGTTCCGCATGAATTGTCGACGGAACAACTCGAAGCCGCGGATTGGAAGCAATATCTGGCGGCGGAGGCGACGATCTTCGACGACGTCGATCGCGAGGTTTCCCGGAAACTCGAGGCGGGCGATCGCGTCGTGTCCAATCGGTATTTTGACGGCAGTCCGGTCTTTCCCGCGCACTTTTCCCAGGATTTCAATCGCTCATTCGTGCTGCTGCCGAAGGAAAAGCCTGTCGGTGCTGTCGTGCTTCTGCACGGTCTGACGGATTCTCCTTATAGCCAGCGCCACATCGCCCGCTTCTATCGTGATCACGGATTTGTCGCCGTTGTGCCGAGAATGCCGGGGCACGGCACCGTTCCTGCCGGCCTGACCGACGTCGATTGGGAAGACTGGATGGCGGCGACGCGGCTCGCGGTGCGCGAAGCGCGCAGGCTCGCGGGGCCATCCGCGCCGCTGCATCTGGTAGGTTTTTCCAACGGCGGAGCGCTGGCCTTGATGTATGCGCTCGATTCCATCGGCAACGAAACATTGGCTCGGCCAAATCGGCTCGTATTGATTTCACCGATGGTCGGGATCACCCGCTTCGCACGCTTTGCCGGTCTGGCGGGCTTGCCGGCGATCCTGCCGGCTTTCGCCAAGGCAGCATGGCTCGGCATAGTGCCCGAGTTCAATCCCTTCAAATACAACTCGTTTCCCGTCAACGGCGCGCGCCAATCCCATCGCCTGACTCAGGCCCTGCAGACGCGCATTGCTCGCTATGCCCGCCAGGGCCAACTTGGGCAACTCCCGCCGATCCTGACCTTTCAGTCGCTGATCGATTTCACGGTGAGCACACGCGCTATCATAGCCGCGCTCTATGCCTATCTTCCGGCCAATGGCAGCGAGCTGGTGCTGTTTGATGTCAATCGCACCGCCAGATTTGGCCCTTTGCTTCGCCCGAGCACCGACACCGTGCTCGCGCGTATCGTGCCGGACGGCCCGCGACGCTATCGCCTCACCGTCATTACCAATGCCGACGACGAAGACGACAAGGTAATCGAACGCGTTACCGAAGCAGACACTGACGCCGAGACCTCGCGTCCCCTCGGATTATCGTATCCCCCGGGATTTTACTCATTGTCGCACGTTGCGCTGCCGTTTCCGGTCAGCGACGGCCTGTACGGGATCAAGCCGGACCGCTCCGATGATTTCGGAGAAAATCTTGGCACCCTGGTGCCGAGAGGAGAGCGCAACGTGCTGATCGCCAGCCTCAACTCGCTGATGCGGGCATCGTCGAACCCGTTTTTTCCCTACATGATTGATCGGATCGGTGAGGGTATTCCGGCTGCGGCCAACCCGCCGGTCCAATAGGCCATCACGGCGCCGCGGCGGGCGCGGATTGATCCGGAAAAACCTTGGGCGGCGAGGAGGAATACCCCGATTGTCCGAGAAACCCCGCGAATCTAGAAGAGGTTAAACCCGGAGTGGACTCATGTTCTCCTGCAGTTCGATGGATGACGCGGACGTGGTCAATCACACCGGCTGCCTCTGCCACCGGCCGGAAATCCAGGCTCTGACCCGCCGGGTCAATGCGGATCTTTCACGGCGCGGCTTTGTGGCCGGCATGGCGTGCTCGATTGCATCGCTCGGACTGCCCCGACACGCCGCGGCACAGCCAGTGCCGGCCCCGCCGTCGCGGCCGATCCTGTTCGTGAATTTCCGCCTGTTCGACGGAAAATCGGGCCTCTTGCGCGATGGCCTGCGACTGCTCGTCGAAGGCAACCGGATCAAGGCCGTCATCACGGGTAACCCGGCGGCGCCTGATGGCGTGCAGGTGATCGATTGCGGCGGCCGGGTTCTGATGCCCGGCCTGATCGACGCGCACTGGCATTCGCTGTTTGCCGGCCTGCCGCTGTCAAGTTTGCTGACCGGAGATATCGGCTTCATTCACCTGGCCGGCGGCGCCGAGGCCGAACGTACACTGATGCGCGGCTTCACCACCATTCGGGATCTCGGTGGCCCGGTCTTCGCCCTCAAGCAGGCGATCGATCAGAGTCTCATATCGGGGCCGCGCATTTTTCCATCGGGCGCAATGATAACCTCCACGGGCGGACACGGCGACTTGCGGCCGCTCGCCGACCTGCCGAGGAGTCCCGGGGGGCCGCTGAGCGCGCTGGAGAAGACCGGCGGCTCGAATATCGCCGATACCCCCGACGAGGTCCGGATGCGCGCGCGTGAGCAGCTCTTTCAGGGGGCATCGCAGGTCAAACTTGTGGGCGGTGGCGGCGTATCCTCTCCGCGCAGCCCGCTTGATATGTCGACGTTCAGCGAGGCCGAATTGCGCGCAGGCGTGGAGGCGGCCGAAGACAGGAATACGTATGCCGCGGTGCATGCGTACGCGCCAGCTACGGTCCAGCGTGCGATCGCCGCCGGGGCGAAATGCATCGAGCATGCGCATCTCATGGACGAGGCAACGGCGAAGCTGATGGCCGACAAGGGCATATGGCTGAGCATTCAGCCTTTCCTGACGGACGAGGACACGGGTGTCTTGACGGGACCGAGCCGGATCGCGCAGCTTCAGGTCTTCGCCGGAACGAATAACGCCTACAACCTGGCGAAAAAATACAAGATCAAGACGGCCTTCGGCTCGGATATGCTGTTTTCCGAAAAGCTGGCCGCACGCCAGGGCACGATGCTGACCCATTTGACCAAATGGTATTCGAACGCCGAAATCCTGACGATGGCTACCGCCACCAATGCCGAACTGCTTGGCTTGTCAGGTCCCAGAAACCCCTATCCTGGCAAACTGGGAGTGGTGGAAGAGAACGCGCTTGCCGATCTGCTGCTGGTCGACGGCAATCCCATCGAGAATATCAGGCTCATCGAGGATCCGGCAAAATCCCTTCTCGTCATCATGAAGGACGGAAGAATTTACAAGAACGCGATCCCGCCATGATGCTTCGGGGTGCCCTTCTCTTGTTCAGGCCCGGCGACGGCTGGATCCCGTTTTGGGCAGCCGTCGCCAGCATACGGGATTACGGCGCGTACATTCATTACGCCTTTTTCACTGGAATTCGCCGCAGGCCGAATTATAGACAGCCGGTGCGATACTTTTTCCATATCTTTGACGGCCCGAAGGTGTTTCCGGACGAGAGCGGAAACAGCCTCTCGAGTCCCGAGATCGCCGTGCAACAGGCCAAGGCGCTTGCGCGAGAACTGGCCATGGCCGGCGCGCTCTGTCGATCCCACCTGGTTCTTGTACTGGATGAGACCGGCAACATCATCTGCAGATGCTGGGCTGCGTGCAGCGAACGGCGGTCCACCGGCGGCTGGCAGGTCGGGTAGGCTCCTGCGTCTCGCCGCGAGGCATTTCCGGGTGAGACGATGCGCTACTTCCGCAATCTTCGGTCGTTGTGCGCGGCGTCGTCGTATCCCCTGCGGTTGCTGTGAAACATCAGGGCCATGAGCCCGACTCCGACCGCAATTGCCACGACGGCGCCCAGTCCCATTGCAACATAGCCGTATGTCGGCATCGATGGCGTGCTTGTCCAGACATTGACACCATACCAGACGACGATGGCCAGGAGGCCGAGCAAGACCGCGATGATGATCCAGTGACTAGTGCGCATGTGTTGCCTCTGATGCAATTCGCCGGACCAGGAAACAGGAATGCCCGCCGCGTTCACCCGTCTTGACTTGATCATCGGAGAGTCAAATTTGCCACGCCCAGCGCCAGATTGATCCCAATCTGACCTTCGACCGACAGCGGTTGCAGAACGATGGAACGTCGGGAACCACCGATCAACACCTTGGCGCCCAGCCCGAGGCCGAGAGCAACGTTGCCGCTGGCGCCGACGTAGCTCCCTCTCAGCGTAGCTCTTCCGATTTGGCTGTTCCGCGCAAACACGCGCCAGAACAGCGTTCCGCCCCGCGTGATGCCGATATCAAGACCTAGCCGCCGAATCAGGCCGGTGTAGTTGTATTGCCGCCCGTCACCGGCGCGAAAAACGCATCGCATGTCCTGCCGCGAGCCGAGAACCAGTCCCACCCTCGCACTCGTATCGCATGTCAATGTGCCCACGCGGAAAGGTTCTCGGGCATCGGCGGTTGCCGGTGCCAGAAAGACAAATGAAAACACACAAACGATGATCCATCCGCGAGGCGCGTGCATTTCACACCGACCATCAGCCCAGCTGCCTCAGGATTGCATCAAGCGCGCGCGGGACGTAATCCCAAAAGACCCGGAGACGTCGGCGTAAAAACCCTGATGAGCGAGCTTACTCCGAAGCCGGAAAAGCGAGGGCTCGATCGCTCCTGTGCGGTGCGAGGAACCGCTTCAGCGTCTGCTCCCGGCCAGCCGGAGCATCAGCATGAACAGATTGATGAGGTTGAGGTACAGCGACAGCGCGCCCATGACGGCCTTGCGGCCCGCGGTGGTTGCGTCGTCGTTGGGGTCGTGCATGCCCTTGATCCGCTGGGTATCGTAGGCGGTGAGGCCCGCAAATACGCCTATGCCGATGAAGGAGATCATCCAGTCGAGTCCGCTGGACCTGAGGAAGATATTGACCACGCTTGCGATCACGACACCGATCAGGCCCATGAACAGGAACGAGCCGAATCCCGACAGATCGCGCCGGGTGGTGTAGGCAAACAGGCTAAGCGCGCCGAAAGTCGCCGCTGAAATGAAGAACACGCGAGTGATCGAGGAGCTGGTATAGAGGTGAAAGATCGTTGATAGCGACAGCCCGACCAGGGTCGCGTAGACGAAGAACAGGGCCCGCGCCGCCTGCACCGAAAGGGTGTTTATGCGGGCGCTGATGAAGAATACCAGGGCAACCGGAGCCAGCATGAAGACCCAGATCAGCGGGCTCTTAAGCAGTTCCGGGCCGGAAAACCGATAGGTCAGCATCGCCGCGATGGCGGTCAGCGCAACGCCGACAGCCATGTAATTGTAGACGCGCAACATGTGAGCGCGAAGGCCCACATCTATTTCCGCGGCAATTCCGCCGGGGGGGCCGGTGGCGGCTGCGTTGGGATCGATATTCGACATGGCTTGCGCCCTTGTTGATGAGCGTGGGTGCATGCGAGGCCACGAGCCTGAGGACGTTGCCGGCTCTGGAACGTTGCGGCATTACGGATTGGATCAGATCTCGCAAGCGGGCGCCATCGGGAGAAACCCTCGGGTCGCCCGGCGGAACGAGTTTGAGCGAGTTTGCGTTAGGTGAAGCCGGTCAACTCGAATTCGCGGGCGAGACGCAGCTTCTTGTTGGCGCGCGCGATTCCTTGCTAGGATATTTCGAGCAATGGAAATGCGACCGCGACCAACCTCCCGCACCGAGGCAGCCCGAAAGGAACTCGATACGCTAATTCTCAACGTGCCCGAAGGAGCTCATGATGATCCGCGAAGCAATGCTCTGCATCTCGATTGTTGGAGGACTTGTTGGCCTGACAGCCCAGCCGTCAGGCGCCGGAACTCTGACGTCGGGCAATGGAGACCAACTCCTGGCGTCGTCCGAGAAAACGGCCACCGAGGTAGCGCCGCCGCGTCCTCGAGCCCGAACGGGTCGCCACTGGCGTCATCGGGGTGGGAGGCATCCGTTCTACGGCAGCGGACATTAGCGGTGCGACAACCGGCGAGGCTGCACGCGATGCCGCTTCCTCACCGGTATCGCAACTCTTCCGAGTAAGGCTTGTGACCGGCCCTCACGATCCTCTGCAACCTTGTTGACAGCCGCTCACGATGCCGCGCGCCACGGAGCGTTCCCTCCCCGGTCATTTTTCGGGGAAGGCTTTGCCCGCTTACTCCGACGATCCCGAATATGAGGGGTCTCTCTCCTCCCCCTTGGCGCGATGCGTCCGGCCCCGGCGTGGCCAGAAAGCTACGACGAGGCCAATGAAGGCCACGGCAGCCAAAACCAGAAAGAGCGCAGACTGCTTGACCCAGGAGATCGCCGGCACGGCCAGGACCAGCGCGAAGCCGAGAAAGCAGATTGGCACCGACGGCAAGTTGAGGCCGGCGAGAAATGTGCCGAGCGCAAGCAGGATCAAGAGCACGAGGCTGGTAGCCATCGCTGGGAAGAGTTGCTGCACCCCGGACAAGAACAAGACATTCATCGCGACCAGGACGGCGGCCCAATGAGCTGCCTGCCTCCATATCAGCCGTATGCGGGCATCTCTGTCGCCGGTTTCTCCCCAGGCGGTAAGCACGCATGCGAGCCCGGTCATAATCGCCAGGAACTCCCAATAACCCGCCAGAGGCCGATGCGAAATGTTGGTGTAAGCCACGCCGACAATCGCCAGTGCAAGTATGGCCAGGAAGGGGAGTTGGGAACGAAGGAAGCTGCCTCCCCCCGTGCTGTCATCGGAAGCACGTTGATCCGAGGGTGCATCAAGGTCGCTCATGGATGGACCATTCGATCTTTGGCCGTCGCCTCTCTTGTCCTGCAGGGCCGCACCGGCTGGAGACCGGCCGCTGCCGCCGGGCCAGCGCAAGTCGCAGGCGCGCAGAATGTGCCTGTCGGACGGCGACACACTGCTCCACCGCCGCACTTCCCGTAATCAGGTGATTCCCTGTCGGAGTAGCGGATCGCCGCGGCGAGCGGTCTGCGACGAGTGTGCCGTTCCCCTCCGAGGACAGCAATTGCCACGCAGCACGCGGGCCGCACCGCGAACCCTTGCATGCGAGGCGATTCAAAAGCCCCGGCGGCCTGGATTATCTTTCGCGGACTAGGGACAAACCCTGACAGACAGCGGAGCCCAACCGCTCTAGAACCAGCCATTCCGGCGGTTCCTGCAGCAGCCGGAAAATCTCAGCCGTGTCGTGATCGAACCGGGCCCTACCGCATGGCGGAAGCTCCATCGAAATCCCCCGAACAAAAACTCTCCCTCGGCGCGCTTGTCGCGCTCGTCGTGGGCTCGATGGTCGGCTCCGGCATCTTTGCTCTGCCGGCGTCGTTCGCCCGCGCTACCGGCGTGCTCGGCGGATTGATCGCCTGGTGCATCGCGGGCGTCGGAATGCTGTTCCTCGCCCTCGTCTTTCAGACGCTATCCCGACGCAAGCCGGAACTTGATTCGGGCATCTATGCCTATGCCAAAGCAGGCTTCGGGGAATATGCCGGTTTCGCGTCGGCGGCGGGATACTGGATGGGTTGCTGCCTTGCCGATGTCGCCTGCCTCGTCCTCATCAAGGCGACGATGGGACAGTTCTTTCCGGTCTTTGGCGACGGCACGACCCCCACTGCGATCGTCGCCGCGTCGGTGCTGCTGTGGGGCGTTCACTTCCTGGTTCTGCGCGGCATCAAGCAGGCGGCGGCTCTCAACACCATCGCGACCTACGCCAAGATGGTGCCAATACTGGCTTTCATCATCATCGTCCTGTTTTCATTCAAGACCGATATATTCGCGCAGAATTTCTGGGGCGCAGAGGATGCGACCATCGCCGACGTGCTGCGCCAGGTTCGCAACACCATGCTCGTTACCGTGTTTGTCTTTGTCGGCATCGAAGGCGCCAGCGTCTACTCGCGATACGCCAAGGACCGTAACGATGTCGGAATCGCAACCGTGGCCGGCTTTCTCGGCGTGCTTTGTCTGCTTGTTCTCGTCACCATGCTCTCATACGGAATTCTGCTGCGTCCGGAGCTGGCGGCGCTCCCTAATCCGTCCATGGCCGGTGTGCTGGAGGCAATCGTCGGACATTGGGGCAGGGTCTTCATCAGCGTCGGTCTGCTCATTTCTGTTCTCGGCAATTATCTCTCCTGGTCATTGCTTGCTGCCGAGGTCGTTCACTCCGCCGCCGTAAATCATACGATGCCGTCCTTTCTTGCGCGCGAGAACAGCAGGAAGGTTCCCGTGGGGGCCCTTTGGCTGACGAACATCGTGATTCAGTCGTTCCTGCTTGTCACCTATTTCGCGGAGTACGCATTCACCCTGGCGCTGAAAATGACGAGCTCGATGACGCTGATCCCATACTTGCTGGTTGCGGCGTACGCGCTCAAGCTCGCCTGGACTTCGGAGACTTACGGGGCTGATCAGCGGAGCCGCGTCGTCGACTTTATCCGCGCCGCCATCGCGACGATCTACGCGATCGGGATGATCTACTCCGGTGGCCGCACGCTTCTGCTGCTCGCATCCCTTCTATATGGGCCCGGAACGATATTGTTTGTCATGGCCAGGCTTGAGCAGAAAAAGGCTGCATTTACGATCATCGAAGCGATCATGTTCGGCGCCATCCTCGTCGCAGCCGGCATCGGCCTCTATGGCCTGGCGACCGGCATCATCTCCATATGACGAGCTGCGATCCGGGGATCGGAAAGCCCACGCCTGCAAGCCGGCATTCTATCGTGGCGTCGCTTCGCCGCCGACATCCACTCGCTCGGGGCGAAACATGGCCAGGGCGCCGTCCTCCTTCAGCGCCAAACTGTGGATGTAGAAATAGGTATCGGCGTCGTCCGTCGCGTCCATCACGGGAGAGGGCGCCGAAATGATCGAAAGGCCCGCGCATTGTCCGATCCAGTCGATGTGCCGGTGACCGTGCATCAGCACGGCGCGGCCTCCCAGCGCCTTCAGGCGCCGAATGAACCAGTTTCCGTTCACCAGAGCCGTGCCGATCCGTTCAGACAGCAGTTTTGTCAACGCCGGATATTCGACCACATGGTGGTGAAGCGCGACGATCCAGGACGCCCGGGGATATTGAGCCGCGGCAATGTGAATTCCCCTCACCTGCTCCGCTGAAATCATTCCCAGAGCGTTGGTGAACGAAAAATGAGTATCCGCATTCGAGTTCAACAGGATGATGCCGAGGCCGTCGTCCTGCTTCGGCGCCAGCACCATTGGGAAAACCGTCGACCATAGTTCATCCAGGCCCCTGGATAGACGAGGCTTCCCGAGATCGGCAAACCGCGCCATCTCGGCCCGGTGCGGCTTCAACGCCGCCGAGAGAGTGCCTGCCAGACATCGCCCCCGGTGGTCGATCAGGTGAACGCGCTCGCCGTGGAGGGCATCGACGGCAGACAGAAAGCGCAGTCGGCGCAGCTTCCTGTTGGGGCTCGTCGGGAGGTCGAGCCGGGCCGGGTTCGCGCGGTCGACGATATTGAGGTCATGGTTCCCCGGCAGAATGAGCAGTCGCTCGGCCAGCTCTGGATGAGCAGCCAGCGCATCCAGGATTTCCGACCATTCCGAAGAGCGGCCCGCATCCGTCATGTCACCGGTGATGAGAACGACGTCGAGAGGATCGTTCTGGTGAATGAAGTCCATCAGGTCGAGCAGCTTGTTAAAGCGCTCGTTTCCGCGCGGGCCCGCCCGGCCGCTTTCGATGCGAAAACCATAGCGTTCGCCTACAACATGGATATCCGATAGATGGGCTACGCGCCATGTTCGCGTTGCCCGTGGAGCCGCCGGCAGCTCGTCCAGGTCGCGGGGCTGGGCCATGGTTGCGTCGGCCCAGGCCCAGATGACCGCGGCGCCGGCAAGATAAGCGGCCATCAGCACCGTGCTGTTTGCCAGAGCGACGGTGATCAACTCACGGGGCGACGCAAGGTCGGTCAACTCGCCCAGCCAGCGCGATGTCGGCCAGGCGACGAACAACAGCGTCGAAGCCAGCGCGAGGATGACAACGCCGGCAACTCCGGCGGTTGCAGACCGCAGCATGGCGAGTTGGGAGTCTCCAAGCCGCGATTGCAGCAGCTTTTCAAGGAGGTGTCTCAAACCCTCCCGGCAAAACAGATATAGTGGTTCGACGGCCAGCGAGTTCAGCGACCAGAAGCTGCTTTCGGCCATGCGGAGCAAGGTTCTGACGCCGAACAGCCCGATTGCAAGGACTGTCAGAAGGACCAGCAAAGGCCAGATGCCGAGGAGAGGAGACACGATTTTGCGCGAGACCATGCCCACCCACGCGGAAGCGACGAGTGGCGTCAGGCCGAGCAGCAGGCCGGGAAGGATGAACAGAACCGTGCATGACCAGATGAGCTTCGGAAAACTGATCTCGGCCAACAGGCTGCCCAAAAGCGAAAACAGGGAATGCACCTTGGTGCTTGAGGCGTCATCCTCGACGTCTCCAAGGCGAGGATCAATCACGGGGCTCATGACGGACTTCTGGCTGTTGTCATGACGGCGCTTTCCCTCCGCGAGTTGACAATTCGTCTGCGCATTTACCCTCAGACGTCGCGGGCCGGGCATTGGCTCAGGTCATCTCCCAGCCAGTCTTCGACATAAAGCCGGAGAACGGCGACGCGGCCAACGGCAAACAGAGGCAGCGCAAGTGCAATTCCAAGCACACCGAACAGGGATCCGAACAGGACGATGGCAACCAATGTCCACCCGGGAGACAATTGCGCTGCTTGACGCTGAATCAAGGGACCGATGACATAGCCTTCGATCGACTGTATGGCGGTATAGATGCCAATCGCCCAGATCAGCTTCGAGAAGCCGAGCGGCATGGCTACCAGGCCAACCGGAATGCCGGCAACGATCGGGCCCAGATACGGGACGAAGTTCGATACGCCGGCCTGCGCGCCGAGAAGAAAGGCGCCTGGGATACCCAGCAAATAGAGCGCCAGCCAGACGCAAATGCCCATCAGCACGATCCTGATGAGCTGACCGATGAGCCAGGACCGGAGGACGCCGCCCATTTCATCCAGCACTGCCGTCGCGCGTTGCCGCGACGAAGGCCTCACCAGCAGCACCAGGCCGTCGCGGTATGTTGTGGGATGAAACGAGAAGAGCAGGCCCAGGAACACCACGACGAGCGTGTTGGCCAGGACACTGGCCGTTGTTCCGACCGCCGATTGCGCGTGTCCGAAGAGCTTGTCGTGTTCGGGAAACCAGCGGGAAAGATCGCGGCTGCCCTCTGGACCGAACAAGTCAACACCAAAAGCCAGCAAATGTTGCTGCAGGACCTCGAGCTGCGCTTCCATCACGCGGATCAGGAGGCTGGCCTGCTCGGGGATCTTCCGCGCACCCCATATGGCGCCGACGACCATCAGTCCGGTCAGGACAAGAATCACCAGGCTCAATCGCCAGACGCGGGCAACGGGTACGACCCGGCCGAGCGCGAGGGCGCAGCTGTCGAGAAAGGATGCAAGCAGGATGCCCGCGAAAATGATGAGCAGGCTCGATGACGTGCGCCATGCGATGAAGATGCCGAGGGCGACAGCCATGACGGCAAGGGCCTCGGCCAGGGTGAACCGCGCAATGGAATCCTGAAGCCTCGACGTGAGACCGCCGCCCGGAATGGGCTCGGCGTCCCTGCCCTGCTCGATCTTTGGCTTGTTCACGGGGTCCTCGACGTCTGCTCCGCGGGAGCGGCTGATGGGAGGAATACATCCAACTCTCAGGGCCCTATCAATTTGGTACGGATCGCATAGCGCACCAGCTCGGCGGTCGATGAAACGCCAAGCTTGCGCATCGCCGAGGCGCGGTGGGTTTCAACCGTCTTCACGCTGAGGTCGAGGACGACCCCTATGGACCTGTTGGTGTGCCCTTCCGCCACAAGTTGAACGACGTTCTGTTCCCGGGAGGATAATTCGATCGCCGGCCTGTCCCTCTTGCTGAGCTGGTAATCCTGGAGCAGTTTTTCCAATACCACGCCGGTAAAGTACAACCGATGTTCGAGCAGTGCCTCGATGGCCGCGATGAGGTGGCCCCTTGCGTCGGATTTCAGCAGGAAGCCGCGTACGCCCGCCATGAGGACTTCAGCAAGAATCGCCTCGTTTTCGTGCATGGTGAGAATGAGCACTTCGGTGCGAAGGTGGCTCGATTTAATTCGCCGGCTAACCTCCGTGCCGGTCATATAGGGCATCGAGTAGTCGAGAATCGCTACATCCGGCTTGGTTTCCAGAGTGCGCGCAAATGCGTCCTTGCCGTTGACGGCCTCAGCACTTACGACCCAATCCGCGCGACTTTCGATGATCGCGCGAAGGCCGGATCTCACTACTTCATGATCGTCTGCAATCAGTATTCGCTTCACAGTGCTGTTCTCGTGGAACCACTGGCCTCTGATCAACCATTGCAGTCAGAAAGACTTATTATACGGATATATTGACGCGGGGCTGATCCCACAAAACCCTGAAGCCCGGGGATAATTATCCGGAGCGACAAGTGGTCGCCTGATCCGGGTAATCCATCAAACCTCAGGCCGAGAAGAGAGCGTGTCCGGCAGGGAGCCATGACGAACGCCGCCGGCGTTGGACCGCACTCTGCCAATGTATGAAGGACAGCGGTTTCATGCCTCCAGGAGCTTGTTGCGAACGGCAAACCGGACCAGGCCCGCGGTCGACCTTACATTGAGCTTGCGCATGGCGGTCGCCCTGTGCGTCTCGGTCGTCTTGATGCTGAGGCTCAACAGCGCGCTTACTTCCTTGTTGCTGTATCCTTCCGCAATCAATCTGACGACCGTCTCCTCGCGAGGCGACAGCAGCCGATGCCGGCCGCCATTGCTGTCCGCGTTGTTGTTAAACTCACTGGAAAGAGCGCCGGTGTAAAACGGCTTGTGTAGCATCAATGACTCGACGGCAGCCATCAGCAACTTGTTGGCGTCGGATTTCAGCAGGAATGCGTAGGCGCCAGCCCGCACCGCCTCCAGCGCCAGATCTTGCGAGTCATGCATCGTGAAAACAAGGGTTTCCGTCGCGAGTCGACGTTCCCTGATGTGCCGCGCGACCTCAACGCCGGTCATGACGGGCATCGAATAGTCGACGATCGCCACATCGGGCCGCATTTCGATAGCCGCGGTCAGGGCCTGGCCGCCGTCATGCGCCTCGGCAACGACTTCCCAGCCCGGACGCGCTTCCAGGAGGGCACGCAGGCCGGATCGTACGGCTTCATGGTCGTCAGCTACAAGAATTCGTTTCATGATCCGCTAAACTCCTGGCCGCTGACAATGCCGCCGATCGTCTCTCGGGAGGGTTTCTCTAATTTCGACTGGAGAACCTGGTCAGTTGGCCTCGTGCGCCGGGTGAGAGGTGGCCGACACGATCATGGGCAGGGTGTGGCAACGGCACTTCTCTGGACAGACGGTACGGAAGCACGGCGCAGATCGTGGTGCCTCGGCGCGTTCCCGTTGAGGCATGGATTTCGAAGGTGCCTCCGAGCTGGCGGACCCGGCTCCTCATGCCCTGGATCCCGATACCCAGCAAGGTCGCACCAGGCGTTGATTTGGTCTGACGGACTGGCATCCCGCAGCCGTCGTCAACCACACGAAGCCGCAGGCCATTCCTCATGGCCTCAATTGCGATCTTGACCTTTGTCGCGTTGGCATGCCGAAACACGTTCGTGAGCGCTTCCTGCACGATTCGGAGCAGCGAGCACTGCGTATCGTACGGCAACCTGCGCACCTCGGGCGTGATGTCGACCGTGGTCTTCAAAGAAGTGCGCGCGGCAAATCCGCTGACATATTCTTCGATTGTTCTCTTCAGCCCGTCGTTGAGAAGATCCTGGGGATACAACAAATATGAATAGGCGCGGATTTCCCGGAGCGCCTGGTTGATTGAGACATCGATTTCGTCGCAGATTTTCTCCGCAGTATCCACATCGTTTGCCGAACGCTTCAGCCGCAGCAGGCTCAGGCTTGCGGCAATCAGATGCTGGCACGTCGAATCGTGAAGGTCGGACGCGATCCGCTGCGTTATGTCTTCCTGGAGCGATAGCAGACGAACGCCAACAATTTCGTCTGCAAGGCTTGCAATCTCCCGGTCACTAGCGATTGCGCTCTTTGACCGAACAAAAACTCGGCAGGGTCTTCTTGGGCCGGCTTTTTTTTCGTTCATTGTTTTACGCCCGACAATTGAGTAGGCCGCGTATTCTCCCTAAGGGCAAATGCCCATCCCCGCCCTGTGCGGGAATGTAGAACCCCGCACGGTCGAGTCAAGCAAAAGAACTGTGGCAACTACAGCGGGTTGGTTGGCAACATTAGCTAAAACAACACGAGTTGCTAACACCGCTGTCGGGTCGTTCATTGCGGCATATCGGTGGAAGCCGCTCGGGGGACCTACCCAGTATCCCCGCCGCGGTCAGTACATTTGCCGATAACGAACGGCATCTATCGAGTTCAAACTACCATCCATTTCGCAACGCGACCGCTCACCCTGGCAGATCCACGGTGTGGCGGCGGACCGTTTAACGAGCACACTTCGGGCCGCTACATTTGCGCCTTATCGGGGGTGGGATCATGCCTGCAACGCTCCGTCGGCCGATCTTCAGTCGAGTTTTCGTGAAGATGCTGCTGGGCGTACCCTCCGCCGCGTTGTTGCTCGTGGCGTGTCAAAAAGAACCTGAAGCGACTGCTCCGGTAGCCCGCCCCGTCCGAACGGCGACGATCGAGAAGAGCAAAGCCGGGGTACCACTTTCGTTTACGGGCCACGTTGAAGCGGAAGATGAGGTCGCACTGGCATTTCGGATACCAGGCCGGCTCATCGAGAACAGCGGCAAACTTGGAGATCGGGTGCAACCCGGGCAGATCGTCGCGAAGCTCGAATCCCAGAACGAGGTGAACGCATTGCGGCAGGCGCAAGCGGGCCTTGCGGCCGCACAGGGGCAGTTGACCCAGGCACGCAGTCATTTCGAGCGTCAGGAGACGCTGCTCGGTCAAGGATGGACCACCCGCGCCAATTTCGAGGTGGCGACGCAGGGGCTGCACACCGCCCAAGCGCAGGTCGATGCGGCCGAAGCCCAGTTGAAGATCGCACATGATCTGGTGGGCTTCACCGAACTCAAGGCGGACGCGCCCGGCATCATAACGGCAATCGGTCCCGGCGCCGGGGAAGTCGTTCAGGCCGGACAGATGATCGTCAGACTGGCGCGTCATGACGGCCGCGACGCGGTCTTCGACGTGCCCGCTCAATTGATCCGGTCCGCACCAAGCGATCCGCAGATCACGGTGAGCTTGACCGATGATTCGACGGTAACGGCACGCGGCCGC
The DNA here is from genome assembly GCA_963831585.1 of uncultured Alphaproteobacteria bacterium. Taxonomy (GTDB): domain Bacteria; phylum Pseudomonadota; class Alphaproteobacteria; order Rhizobiales; family Xanthobacteraceae; genus Bradyrhizobium. The sequence goes on from CAWHRA010000018.1 coordinate 164,612, forward strand.
ATTCGCGAGGTCGCCGCGCAAGCCAATCCAACTACGCGGACGTTTGAAGTCAAGGTTGGCCTTACCGATCCGCCGCCGGCGATGCGGCTTGGCGCGACGGTTATCGGACGCCTGGAAACCAGCGCCCAGCCAATTATCGAAATTCCCGCAACGGCGCTGACGAAATCCAATCAGCAGCCCGCCGTCTGGATTGTCGATCCGTCGAACCAGACGGTTTCGATGAGGAATGTCGATGTGCTGCGCTTCGAAGAGGCGCAGGTAGTCGTGTCGCAGGGGCTCGACGCCGGCGAAATCGTCGTGACAGCGGGGGTGCAGGCCCTGCACCCCGGACAAAAGGTTCGGATCCTCGGGTCAGAGCAATGAGCGGCTTCAATCTTTCCGAATGGGCGCTCAACCACCGTTCGCTCGTTGCCTATCTGATGATCGTTGCGGTCGTTGCGGGAGCCGTGTCCTATTCGCGGCTCGGTCGCAGCGAAGATCCGTCCTTCATCATCAAGACGATGGTGGTGCAGGCCAATTGGCCCGGAGCAACCGTCGAGGAAACCCTCAAGCAAGTCACCGAACGGCTCGAGCGTACGCTGGAGGAAACGCCTCACCTGGATTTCCTGCGCAGTTTCACGCGCGCCGGAGTCACGACGATCTTCGTCAACCTTCAAGGCAGCGCGAACGCGAAGCAGGTCTCGGACACCTGGTATCAGGTTCGCAAGAACGTCGGCGATATGCGCCACACGCTGCCCGCGGGCGTCGTCGGCCCGGGCTTCAATGACGATTTCGGCGATACGTTCGGAATCATCTACGGCTTCACCAGCGACGGATTTACCCACCGGGAGCTTCGGGACTATGTCGAGGACATTCGTTCGAAGCTGCTTCTCGTTCCCGACGTATCGAAGATCGAGCTGCTGGGAGCGCAGGACGAAAGGATCTTCGTCGAGTTTTCGATGAAGGAACTGGCGCGCCTCGGCGTCGACCGTGCGGCGCTGATTTCGGCGCTGCAGGCTCAGAATGTGATCCGGCCGTCGGGCACGATCCAAACGGGGCGCGAAGACCTGTCGGTCCGGGTGTCAGGCGCCTTTCTGTCCGAGCAGGATGTCGCCAATATCAACTTCGTCGTCAATGGACGGATGCTCCGCCTCAGCGATATCGCACAGGTACGACGCGCTTACGCCGATCCTCCGCAACCCCAGTTTCGGGTCAATGGGGAGCCGGCCATCGGGCTGGCCATCGCCATGCGCGACGGCGGCGATATTCTCGCGCTCGGCAAGAACCTCAAGCGCGCCATGGCAGGGATCACCGCGGATCTGCCCGTCGGCATCGAGCCGAAGCTCGTCGCGGACCAGGCCGTCACCGTTGACGCCGCGATCTCCGAATTCATGACATCGCTGTTGCAGGCAATCGGCATTATCCTCGTGGTGAGCTTCATCAGTCTTGGTATCCGACCGGGATTGATTATCGCGCTTTCCATTCCCTTGACGCTCGCGATTGTCTTTCCCCTGATGAAAATGGCGGGGATCGATATGCAGCGCATATCGCTTGGTGCGCTCATCATAGCTCTCGCGTTGCTGGTTGATGATGCGATGACCACGACGGATGCCACGCTCAACCGCCTCTCGGAGGGCGACAGCAAGGTCGAGGCGGCGTCGTATGCGTTCCGAACCTATGCGTTCGCCATGCTGGCGGGAACGCTGGTGACCATTGCGGGCTTCGTGCCGGTCGGCTTTGCCGCAAGTTCCGCCGGGGAATACACCTTTTCGCTGTTCGCCGTGGTCAGTATCGCGCTGATCGTGTCCTGGTTCGTCGCGGTCGTGTTCGCGCCGCTGCTGGGAGTCGTCATTTTGAAGCCGCCGAATCCGGAGAATACCGCCGGCCCCGGCAAGGTGTTTCTGCTTTATCGCCGCTTCCTGACATCAGCCCTGCGGGCGAAGTGGCTGACGATCGCACTCTCGCTGGCGCTGTTCGCAGGATCGATCCTGTCTCTTCCGCTCATTCCCCGGCAATTCTTCCCGTCGTCGGATCGTCCGGAATTGCTGGCAGACATAAGCCTCCCGCAGAACGCGTCGATCTATGCCAGCGAAACGGCCGCGCAAAAATTCGATGCGTTTCTCAAGGGAAATCCGGACGTCGACCGCTGGAGCACTTATGTCGGACGCGGCGCCATTCGTTTCTACCTGCCGCTTGATGTCCAATTGCCGAATTCCTTCTTTACCCAGTCGGTGATCGTTGCAAAGGACGTTCCGGCGCGCGAGCGACTGCGCGAAAAGCTGGTGAAGTTCCTGGCCAATGAATTCCCGAGCGCGATCACCCGGGTGTCTCCGCTCGAGCTTGGCCCGCCGGTCGGCTGGCCGGTGCAATATCGCGTCAGCGGTCCCGATATCAGCGCGGTTCGGGAGATTGCCTTCAAGCTGGCGCAGATCGTCGCATCCAATCCCAAGATCGGGGATGTCGCTTACGACTGGATCGAGCCGGCGCGCCAGGTACGCATTCGTGTCGATCAGGATGAGGCGCGTTTGCTTGGCCTGAGCTCCCAGGCGTTGGGCAGCGTACTGAATACGGTCCTCTCCGGTACCTCGGTGACCCAGGTGCGCGATGATATCTACCTGGTCGATGTCATCGTGCGAGCGACCGATGAACAGCGCGTCTCGCTTTCAACCCTTCGCAGCCTGCAAGTGCCGGTGCCGGGCGGGCTGACGGTCCCGCTCAGCCAGTTTGCGACCTTCGAATATGAGCAGGTCCAGCCCCTGGTATGGCGGCGTGACCGCGTGCCCACCCTGACCGTGCTGGCCGACATCGTTCCGGGAACGTTGCCGGAGACCGTGGTCACCGCACTTTCCCCATCGGTGGAAACCCTGACGAAGACCCTTCCGGAATCGTATAACATCGTTGTCGGCGGGACGGTGGAAGAGAGCAAGAAATCACAGGCGTCAGTCACTGCCGTCGTGCCGATGATGCTCCTCATCATGTTCACCATCCTGATGGTCCAGCTTCAGAGTTTTCACAGGCTGTTCCTGGTGCTCAGCGTCGCCCCTCTCGGGTTGATCGGCGTCGTTGCTGCACTGCTGGTATCCGGCAGACCCCTCGGGTTCGTTGCGATCCTCGGCATTCTGGCGCTGGTGGGCATGATTACGAAGAACGCCGTGATTCTGATCGGGCAGATCGATGCGGAGCGGGAGCAGGGCAAAACCGTCTGGGAATCCGCGATTGACGCCAGCAGCTCCCGCTTCCGGCCCATCATGCTGACGGCGGTTTCGACGGTGCTCGGAATGATTCCAATCGCGCCAACCGTGTTCTGGGGACCGATGGCGTTTGCGATCATGGGCGGCCTGCTGGTCGCAACCATTCTGACGCTGATCTTTCTGCCGACATTGTATGTCATCTGGTTCAAAGGATCCGAGGGCCCATCGGAGCCACTCCTCGAGACCGTCAATCCGGCGCGGCAGGCCGCTTCCGGCGCGCATTCGGATCGATAGGGGCTTCGCGCATAGCGGGAGGGTCGATTCGCGAAAGTCGATTAAGGTGATTTCCGACCTTTTACCGGGTGATCACCCGATATTGGTCCGCAACCTGAATGTGCAGGATGCAGGCGCCAATCGTGGAGGAGATGATGACGCGAAATTCGACGCGATATCTATCGCCCGCATATCGCAACTGCGGCAGGCAGAATTTTCTCCATCGTGGCTGCAGCTCCGGTTTTGAGCTGTAACGGACAGAACTCTCTTCCTCTCTTCGGCGTCATCTTTTCTCTTCTTTCCGGCAGGAGGAACCCCACTCCCAAACCGGCGCGGTACTTCAGCAGATCGCGAGAGCGCAGGTCAGGTCCGAGCCCGCCAATCGGCGCATGGGAATAGGAAGGTGCGCGATGAGCAAGGATGCAGTCGAACAAAAACTACCGCTGATGGCGCTGACCGCGATGGTGGTTGGCGGCATGGTAGGGGCCGGAGTGTTTTCGATCCCGCGCAACTTTGCGCAGGCGACCGGCGTTTACGGGGCCCTCATCGCCTGGGCCGTCGCGGGAGCGGGCATGTTGATGCTGGGGCTGGTGTTCCAGACGCTGGCCAATCGGAAGCCCGACCTCGATGCAGGCGTCTATGCCTATGCCCGGGCCGGCTTTGGACCCTACGTCGGCTTCTTCTCCGCCTTCGGTTACTGGGCGAGCGCCTGTGTCGGCAACGTTTCGTACTGGATCCTCATCAAATCCACGCTCGGCGCTTTTTTCCCCGTTCTGGGACAAGGCAACACGATCGTCGCGGTTGCGTTGTCATCCGTGGGCATCTGGGCCTTTCATTTCCTCGTGCTGCGCGGGGTCAAGGAAGCCGCAGCGATCAATACGGTCGTGACGATCGCCAAGCTCGTTCCGCTGCTGCTGTTCCTGGTCCTGGCGATTTTCTTCCTTAAACCCGATGTGTTCGTGGCCAATCTTTGGGGTGGCGCGTCCGGAGATTACGGAAACCTGTTCGAACAGGTGAAATCGACGATGCTCGTGACGGTGTTCGTGTTCCTGGGCATCGAGGGCGCAAGCAACTACTCGCGGCTGGCGCAAAAACGCGAAGACGTAGGCACCGCGACGGTGACTGGCTTCCTGGGTGTTCTCGCGCTGTTCGCGTCCGTGTCGATCCTGTCCTACGGTATCCTGCCGCGCACGGAACTCGCGCAACTGCGTCAGCCGTCAGTCGGTGGCGTGCTCGAGGCCGCCGTCGGCCATTGGGGCGCCGTGTTCATCGGCGCCGGGGTTATCGTTTCGGTATTGGGCGCCTACCTGGCCTGGACCCTGATGGCCGCCGAGGTGCTGTCCGTTGCCGCGAAGCGGCAGGACATGCCGGCTTTCCTGGCGCACGAGAACGCCAACCAGGTGCCCTCGTCAGCGCTGCTGATGACCACCCTGCTGATTCAAGCAGTGCTCGTCGCCACATTGTTCTCCGATGACGCCTTCACCTTTGCCTTGTCGCTTTGCAGCCACCTGTCGCTGATTCCCTATTTCCTTTCGGCGGCATTCGCATTGATGCTCGTGTTGCGGAGAGAGACTTACGAGAAGGATGCCCAGGACGTCGGCAAAGACATGATCATCGCGGCTCTGGCGACGATCTATACCATCTTCCTGCTGTTCGCCGGCGGCATGAAGTTCCTGTTGCTGGGCTTCATCATCTACGCCCCCGGCACAATCCTCTACTACATCACGCGACGGGAGATGGGCGAACGGGTCTTCAGCCCCGCCGAATGGATATTGTTCGGTGTCGCGGTCCTCGGATGCGTTGTCGGGATTCACGGCCTCGTTACCGGCTACATCACTATTTAGAAAGCACGGGAGCCCATCATGGCGAAAGCAACAGACGCGCAATTTGGCGTGTACTCGGAGGTGGGGCAGCTGCGCAAGGTGATGGTGTGCGCGCCGGGCCTCGCTCATACCCGGCTAACGCCTTCCAACTGCGATCAGCTGCTGTTCGACGACGTACTCTGGGTCGACAACGCCAAGCGCGATCATTTCGACTTCGTTACCAAGATGCGCGACAGGGGGATCGACGTGCTGGACATGCACAACCTGCTGTCGGAAACGGTGGCGGTGCCCGAAGGCAAGAAGTGGATTCTCGACAACCAGGTCGTTCCAAATCAGGTGGGATTGGGATTCATCGACGAATTGAGAAGCTATCTTTCCGGCCTGGACAACCGGAAGCTCGCGGAGACGCTGATCGGCGGACTTTCCACCCATGATTTCCCCGAAGCGCATGGAGGTGCAGCACTGAAGATGGTCAAGGAGGCCGCTGGAGCCACCGAGTATTTGCTGCCGCCGCTGCCCAACACATTGTACACGCGGGACACAACGTGCTGGATCTACGGCGGCGTGACGCTCAACGCGCTCTATTGGCCGGCGCGCCACGAGGAAACGATCCTCACCACGGCGATCTACAAGTTCCATCCCGATTTCGCGGGCAAGGTCAACGTCTGGTGGGGCGATCCCACCCAGGATCACGGACTGGCCACGCTGGAGGGTGGCGATGTGATGCCTATTGGCAAAGGTGTCGTTCTCATCGGCATGAGCGAACGCACCTCTCGCCAGGCCATCAGCCAGCTCGCGGCGACGCTGTTCAAGAAGAAGGCGGCGGAGCGCGTGATCGTCGCCGCGATGCCCAAGATACGCGCCGCCATGCACCTCGATACCGTGTTTACTTTCGCCGACCGTGATTGCGTGCTGCTCGCGCCCGACTTCTTGAACCAGACCCGCGCGTTTTCGTATCGCCCGAGCAATGAGCCAAGCGGCGTCGAGTTGCATCGGGAGGAAAAGCCGTTCGTCCGGGTTGTCGAGGAAGCGCTCGGTCTCAAGAAACTCCGCGTTGTCGAGACCGGCGGCACCGACTATCAGCGCGAGCGGACGCAATGGGACAGCGGCGCCAACCTCGTGTGCGCATCGCCTGGCGTGGTGTACGCCTATGACCGCAACACCTATACGAACACGCTTTTGCGCAAGGAAGGCATCGAAGTCATAACGATCGTCGGCGCGGAGCTGGGTCGCGGACGCGGAGGCGGACACTGCATGACATGCCCGATCAGCCGCGATCCAGTGGACTATTGAGAGTGAACCCGCCGCAGCGTTCGCGCAAACCGGCGAAGCATGGCGAAGTGGGTTGCGGGGCGGACGAGGGTTCCGCGCAAGGCAACCGCGAAGGTCTAATGGTGTGATTTGTCTGCCACGCAACTCGGAGAAATAGGTTGGCAGTCTTGCGAATCGTTGACAAGCCACTCGCCAACAGTAACGTCAACGGGCCTTGGCAACCACTGGTAACGACCACTGGAGGATCCAATGCGCGGATCTAGGGGCCTGCTGCCGATACTGGGATTGTTGGGCGCGAGCGGGGCGTTTGCCGCGGACCTGGATCTGACGGAACTCAAGGCGATCCCTTACACGTCAATGGCGCCAAGCTGGAACGTCGTTGGATCGTTGTCGCCAACCTATACCGACAACGCGCTCTTCAGCCGCGACGACCGGCGCCGGGATGTTTTTTTTGAGCCTGACGTAAGCGTGAGGCTGGACGGGAAGCTGTCTCCCGATCTGTCGTACCGGCTCTACGCCAGAGGACAGTTCGAATCATTTGCAACGGAACACGACGGCAACGCCGCGATCGCTCGTCTGGGAGCGCGGCTGACGGAAAATCTCTACGGCTGGAGAATAACCGGCATCTACGAAAACAGGTATGACTACGACGGCGTTTTCCGCGATCTCGCATTCGTCTCCAACGACGTGAGCGGCTCGGTGTCGCGCGACTTCACCTTCGGCAGAGTGACGTTGTCGCCGCTCGTCCTGCTCACCTACCGCTTCTCCGATCTCGCCGAGGCCCGGCGCTGGAGGCTCGATGGGCTGGTCGGCATCGAAGTGTATTTGGATCCGAGGTGGTCCATCGTCAGCACGCCGCTGATCGAAGCGTTCTGGTTCACCGACGGCCTGAACAGGGGTCGGCAAGACCAGATCTATTCCGCGTCGCTTGGATTGAAATACAATATCAGGAGCAATGTCTCCCTTACGACTAGCGTCTTGTATGAAGCACGGTCGTCGAACGTGGCCGTTCGTCGCTACACCGACTTTCAGTTCGGCCCCAGAATCGACTTCGCCTTTTGAACTGCCAGCAGCGGGAAATGGAAATGAAAACCTTTGGTGTTGTGATGGGTGCCATGGTTTTGTTGTGTCTGGCTTCTCCCGTTGGGGCAGAGCCCCGCGATTCCGTCGACCGCGGTAGCAGGCTGGACACAGACGCCATCCGGGACGATGTCCGCATCGATCGCCTCAAGATACCCACGCATCCCTTATCCGCCGAACAGCCGCCAGCGCAGCAGGAACCCGTCTCTACTCCCAAGGCGAAACCAAAATTGAAGAAAAGCGGCGACGTGCGTTAGCTCCACCGCCATTACATCCGGCTGATGCGGTCAGCCCGACGAACGCCGCCCCGCGAAGCTGACAAGGTCCCACCGCGACCAATCACGTAGCTGGGGGGCTGGCAAGTACTCGGAGTCGCTCATGAACGCTCCAGGAACGGAAATTCAAGACGTCGGAGCGCCACGCACCCCCGCGAACGCGCTGTTCCGGGGCGCCGTGTTTTTCGCTCTCTGGCTGGTACTGACCAACGCGACCGCTGCCGATCTTGTGCCGGGGCTGCTGGCTGCCGTGGCGGCAAGCTGGGCAAGTCTGCGACTGATGCCGGCGCGGCAAACGACCCTGCGTCCCGTTTCCCTGGTCAAATTCCTGTTGCACTTTCTGAACCAGTCGATTGTTGCCGGGACGGAGGTAGCATTGCGGGCGCTTCATCCCCGGCTGCCGTTGCGCCCGGGCTTCGTCGTCTATCAGACTCGACTTCCACCGGGCACAAGACGAAATGTGTTCTGCGCGATTACGAGCCTGATGCCGGGCACGCTTCCCTGCGGTTCGGCAGGCGACAACGGGCTTGCCGTTCATTGTCTTGATGTGACGCAGCCGGTGATCGAACAATTGTCTGCGGAGGAAGCACTCTGCATCCGCACGCTCGGAGAGGTCAGTCCTGATGGATAGCTTCCTGTTCGTGATCGCGATCTTCATCCTGGCGATGGTCGCTGGCAGCCTGATCGTCATTCTTCGGCGACCGGCCGAGGTTGACCGCATCATGGCGGCTCAGCTGCTCGGCACCGGCGGCGTGGCGATACTTCTGATACTGGCCGTTGCGACGGAGACCTCGCCCGTGGTTGACGTGGCATTGATGCTGGCCCTGTTTGCCGCGTTCGCAGCGGTTGCGCTCGTCCGGGACGCATCCGATCCGGAGAATACGGCGCAAAGGCGGTGAGACCTATGGCGTTCGCGCGCGACATGTTCACGGTTTTCGCTCTCGTGGCCGGAGCACTGTTCTTCCTTGCGGGCACGGTCGGCTTGATCCGCTTCCCGGACCCGCTGACGCGTCTGCACGCATTGACCAAGGTGGACAATCTCGGTCTCGGCCTTGTGGTCCTGGGACTGCTGCCGCAGGCGGACGGATGGGGCGGCGCCCTCAAGCTGGTGAGCGTCTGGCTACTCGTCCAATTTTCCGGTGCGGTCGTGACCCAGCTTATCGCGGGTGCCGTTCGGGAGCGGAGACCACGCGCATGACTATCTGGTTTTTCGCCGATGCCGGCCTTGTGTTGCTGGTCCTGGCAATCGGCGCTTCGACGATCCTTGCCCGGACGGCGTTCGATGCCGTGATCGCGTTCGTGGTCTATGGACTTCTGCTGGCGATCGTCTGGGTCAGGCTCACCGCAATCGACGTCGCGCTGACGGAGGCGGCAATTGGCGGCGGAATGACCGGAACATTGCTGCTGGGCGCGGCCGCGCGCCTGCGCAGCGTCGAATTCGACCGCTCCGGGACAGCTCTGCGAGTTCGACTGGGCGCGGGCTTCCTCTGTGTGCTGGTCGCAGCCGGCCTGGCAGGAGCGCTGCTGCTGCCGCCCACCGTCGTCCCCACACTCGCGCCCGCAGTGATTGAAAATCTGGCGCATACCGGGCTCGGGAATCCGGTGGCCGGCGTTCTGTTCGTTTACCGTGCACTCGACACGCTGCTCGAGAAAGTGGTTTTGCTGCTCGCCTTGCTTGGCGTGTGGTCGCTGGCGCCGAACCATGCGTGGAACGGGATTCCGGGTCTGCGTGTCTGCGAACAGCCGGACAGCACGCTGACATTCCTTGCCCAGGTCCTGCCGCCCGTGGGAATAGTGGTGGGAATCTATATGTGCTGGGTCGGAGCGAAAGACCCTGGGGGCGCCTTTCAGGGCGGCACGATCCTCGCAGCGATGTGGCTCCTCGTCATCATCGCACGGCTGGGGGACCCACCTTCGATCCGGCAGCCCTGGTTGCGCATTGGGCTTGTCGTTGGACCGGTCATCTTTCTCGCCGTCGGACTCGTCGGGCTGGTATCGGCCAATGCCTTTCTCGCTTACCCGGAAGGTTACACCAAACAACTGGTTATCGTGATTGAAGTCGCGCTCACGATCTCGATCGCGGCCGCCCTCGCGATGCTCGCCGCTGGCTCGCCAAAACCGGTGCAACAGCCATGAGCGGCGCAACGTTATTCGGGCTGTGTGGCGCGGCACTGGTGAGCCTGGGGTTATATGGGCTCATCACCAATCCCGAGCCTTTACGAAAGATACTGGCGTTCAACCTGCTGGGCAGCGGCGTTTTTCTGGTATTCGGCTCGATATCCAGGAGGGCTGCAGCGGCCGGATTCCCGGGCGATCCGGTCCCTCAGGCGATGGTCATTACCGCAATCGTTGTTGCATTCGCGGCAACAGCGCTGGCTATCGCATTGGTGCTGCGCCTTCTGGAGGAAACAGGCCGATCTACGCTGAGCTCGGACAGCCCCGCGCACGCAAGCAGCGAAAAGGACACACCCTGACCGCGGAGACAATACCTTGCCCGATGCGACAACGAGCGATGGAATTCTCCTTGTTCTGGCAATCATATTGCCGGTCACGGGCGTTCTGTTGTCGCTGGTCGTCGGCGGACGGCACGTTGAACAGATTGCGTTGGTTGTCCTTCCCGCCAACCTCATAGTGGCTTCTGCCATCTTTGCCGATCTGTGGCGAAGCGGCCGCCGGCTGATCTACGTCGTGGGAGACTGGCAGCCTCCGCTCGGCATTGCGTTGCGCGCCGACGGGCTTTCGGCGGCAATGATGGTAACGACGGCGGTTGTCATCTGCGTAATCGGCGTATTCGCGCACGCGGATTTCGATACCCGAGCCCAGCCCCTCGAAGTTCGCGCGCCATTCGTGTTCTGGATACTGCTGATGGCAATCGGGGGCGCGATGAATTTGATTTTCCTGGGAGGAGATCTGTTCACGCTGTACGTCGCCCTTGAGCTATTAACGTTCGCCGCGGTGCCGCTCGTTTGTCTGGACGGCCGTTCGGAGACGATACAGGCCGCGCTGCGATACCTGCTCTTTGCCCTGCTCGGCTCTATTCTGTATCTGGTTGGAACGGCGCTTCTATACGGCAGCTATGCCACTCTCGACATCCTGCTGCTTTCTCAACGGGTCGATATGGAGACCGCGACGCTCATCGCCGCCGTGCTGATGACTGTCGGACTCCTCGCCAAGACCGCATTGTTCCCGCTGCATCTCTGGCTTCCCCCCGCCCACGCCGGCGCTCCGGCCGCCGCAAGCGCCGTTCTTTCCGCGGTCGTGGTGAAGGGGTCGTTCTTTCTCGTCGTCCGGCTTTGGTTCGACGCTACGCCGGACATGCTCGGTTTTGCCGGCGCGCAGCTCGTCGGTGCCCTGGGGGCGGGCGCGATCCTGTTCGGCAGCGTGGTCGCGTTGCAGCAGAAGCGACTCAAGCTTCTGATCGCCTATTCGACGGTTGCGCAGATCGGTTACCTCTTTCTGATGTTTCCCCTCGCCTTCGGCGGAGTCTCGGCGCAACCCGGAAATGACGGGGCCCTGACCGGCGGCATGCTTCTGGCGATGTCGCACGCAACCGCGAAGGCCGCCATGTTCATGGCCGCCGGACTTATCTACTCGGCGCTCGGACATGACCGCATCGCCGAACTCGGCGGGACCGCGCGGGCGCTTCCCATGACGGTGTTTGCATTCGCAATCGGAGGCGTGTGCCTGATCGGGTTGCCACCAAGCGGAGGGTTTCTCGGGAAATGGCTATTGCTCGACGCGGCGATCTCAACGGGGCAATGGCAATGGGCGGTGGTGCTGCTCGCCGGCGGACTGCTCGCCGGCGGCTATATTTTCATCGTGGTCTCTCGTTCGCTCGCATCACCGCCGCAACCCCTGAAACTGCGCGTCGCCGTGCCGAAGTACCGGGAGGCGGCGACGCTGATGTTGGCGCTGTTCTCCCTGTTGCTGGGTTTCGTGGCGCTCGGTCCTGTCGATGTGTTGCAGGTTCGCCCCGGAGCAACGATGGCAGGACTGCGATGATGGATGCACAAATCCCGCTGGCGGGCGCCTTGCTGGTTCCACTCGGAATGCTGCTGGCGTGCCTCTGGCCGGCGGCGTTGGCCAGAATGCCCCAGTACCTGTGGTTCGCGCCGGTGCCCGCGCTTGCCGCGGTGTTTCTTGTCGGTGACGATTCGGCGCTGCTGGTGGGGTCCACGCGCATGCATCTGAGTTTTTCCCTCGACCTTCCGGGCGCCCTGCTGCTCGGCAGCGCGGCGCTGTTGTGGATCGCATCAGGTGCCTATGCAGGCCCCTATCTGAAATTCCGGCAGAACCAGGGGTGGTTCGTCGTGTGCTGGTTGATGACGCTGACGGGCTGCATCGGCGTATTTCTGACGGCCGACATGGCAGGTTTTTATTTCTTTATCGCGCTGCTGTCGCTTGGAGCCTGCGGTCTCGTGATCTACCACGAGACGCCTCGCGCATGGCGCGCCGGTGCGATCTATATCGGGATCGCACTGCTGGCGGAATCCCTGCTGCTGCTGGCGTTCGTGATGCTCGCGGCGCAAATCCCCGGTGACAGTCTGTTGATCCGCGACGCTGTCCGGGCGCTGGCGAACTCGCCGCAGCGCGATCTGATACTTTGCCTCTTGATGGCTGGCTTCGGCATCAAGGCAGGCCTCGTACCGCTGCATTTCTGGATACCGCTGGCGTACCGGGCGGCACCGACGCCGGCTGCCGCGGTGCTGAGTGGCGCGGTCGTCAAGGCAAGCATTCTTGGAATGATCCGCTTCGTGCCGTTCGAGACCGCGATAGCCGGTTGGGGCACGGCACTTGCCGCTGCCGGACTGTTTTCGGCGCTCTACGGCGTTGTCGTCGGGATCACGCAACGCAATCCCAAAGTCGTGTTGGCGTATTCGAGCGTGAGCCAGATGGGATTCATGGTGTCGGTCGTTGGCGTCGGAATGATCGCTGGTGACCCCCGCGCGGCCTTGGCGACCGCCTTTTACGCCACGAATCACGTTCTGGTAAAAGGCGCGCTGTTCCTCTCCGTGGGTGTGATCGCTGCGACGGGACGCAGATATCTTTGGCCGGCGCTTCTACCGACGGCGCTGATAGCGATGGGCCTCGGCGGACTGCCGCTTACCGGCGGCGGCCTGGCGAAACTCGTCGTCGACGGCCCCCTGGGGGACGGCACTGCCAGCAAGGTTGCGACTGTCTCCGCGGTCGGCACCACGGTGCTGATGCTGCAATTCCTGCGCAGCTTGCTGAACAACGTGTCACAGGATCCCGGGGCGAAAGCGGTCGCCGGGCTGGTCGTGCCCTGGCTGGCGGTCGCTGCGGCTTCGATCATCATGCCGTGGACCCTCTACCTGGCGATCCCGCGAGGAACGCTGCCTGACCCGCTTGCGGCGGCGACAGTCTGGAAAGCGCTTTGGCCTGTCTTACTGGGCGCCGCACTGGCAATCGCGCTGTGGCGGTGGGCCCGATGGTTGGAGTCCGTTCCCCAGGGAGAGATCGCGGTCGCGGAAAGCCGCATGGCGAGGGGGGCGATTGCGTGCGGCAAGGCGGTGGAACGAATCGACGGAGTTCTTCGGTCCTGGCCTGCGGCTGGCGTATCGCTGCTCGTTCTCGTGATCGCGTTGGGCGCGGCCGTCCTCGCGCGATAGCCGCAGAGTTCGAAGGGCAACGCCGGTGTGAGCGAATTGCCGAAAAGCGCTCCGACCTCAGTACATTCACCGCGCAGCATCAGGGTTTTGACGGACAGCGCACCAAGCTCTCTCCCGTATATTCCCCCGACTTCAGTGCCGGCGTCGCGGCCGATCGCTCGACCGGCGCGGTGCGGGTCTACGGAAACAACGCTGCAAAACAAGTTGAAGGACGGGCAAGCGCGAAATGAAGCGACACTTGATCCTGCTGCTCCTGCTTGGTCTTGCGACAACGGTCTCTCTCGCCGAGGCCCTTGCGCAAAGTAATGCCGCGCGAGGTGCGGTGTCGGGCGCCATTATTGGCGGAGCCGTTGGCGGCCGGCGAGGTGCAGCGGTAGGAGCAACCGCTGGAGCAGTCGCCGGTGCCCGTCGGTCGCATCGGCATTGGCACAACTATTATTGGCGGCACGGCCAGTGCTGGTATCGCTCCCGCAACGGCAGGTCCCATCCCGTGTCACACCGGTATTGTCGCTAAACGTTCGGCCCCCGACGCCAACCTGCGCCTGTGGTTCGCAATCTGTTCAGGAAATGGTGCCCAGGGGCGGGATCGAACCACCGACACTGCGATTTTCAGTCGCATGCTCTACCAACTGAGCTACCTGGGCATTTCCCTCGCCCACGGGGGTTGGGAGCGGGGGTTTATAGTCAGGCCGGACAGCGCTGTCTACCACGCTTCGCCTTCTTGTCCGGCGTAGCCCGGAGGGCGAAGACGGGCGGCTTCGCGTGGCGCAGCCATGCGCAAGCCAAAGGCGAAGCGTGCCCGGCGTAGCCCGCAAGGGCGAATACGGCTGTCGCCCGAGGGGGAACTAACCGCCCGAAATCACAAGAAAATTGCTAATCTTCGTCTTCGTCCGCCTCGGGACGGCCGGGAATGGCGTAGGAATTCGACAGCCACCGGTTCAGGTCGACGTCCCGGCAGCGCTCGGAACAAAAGGGGTGCGAGGCCTCGGTGGCAGGCTTGCCGCAGATCGGGCACTTCTTGGCCGATCGCTTTCCCTTGGCGGCGCCTCCGGGGCCTTGGCCCGGGCCACCCTTCGCTGGTGATTTAGCTGGCATTCAACCAGCCGAAACGGATGGGGAAACCTTCCCCGCCAAGCAGCGAAATCGATTCGTACAGCGGCAGGCCCACGACATTGGTGTAGGAACCGACCAGCTTGACCACGAACGATCCGGCGATGCCCTGGATGGCGTAGCCGCCGGCCTTTCCGCGCCATTCGCCGGAGCCGATATAGGCCTGGATGTCGTCCTCGCTCAGGCGCTTGAAGCGTACCCTTGTCTCGATCAGGCGCTGGCGGAAGGCTTCCTTCGGCGTCACCAGGCAGATCGCGGTGTAGACGCGGTGATTACGCCCCGACAACAGCCGCAGGCACTGCGAGGCCTCGTCGACCAGATTGGCCTTGGGCAGGATGCGGCGGCCGACCGCGACCACGGTGTCGGCGGCGAGAATGAAGGCGCCGCGCAACTCGTCATCGAGCTGCACCGATTTCAGCGCGGCGTCGGCCTTGGCCCGCGCCAGCCGGTTGGCGCAGGCGCGCGGCAACTCGCCCCGCCTCGGGGTCTCGTCGACATCGGCCGGCCGCAGCGCGTCGGGCTCGATGCCGGACTGGTTGAGCAGCGCGAGCCGGCGCGGCGAACCGGAAGCAAGTACGAATTTGGGACGGCCTAGCATGCGGGCTTTTGTCGGCGGGAGGGAGGGGTCAAGAACGCGCGCGGAACCTATCGGAAGGGATGCGTCGAGACAACCGGCTAACACATGATCGCCGCCGGCGCGAACCCATCGTCGCCCCCGCGACCCGTCTACGCCCAGGCTTCGCCGGGGTCATGACAGTGAGCCGCCGAAGCTTTAGCGAAGGCGTCAAGCGGGGGCCCATAACCACAGGGTTTCGTTGTTGGTGCGAAATTTGCGACAACCACGGCCTTGAATCACGCTGTCGCGGCGTATGGGTCGCTGCTTTCGCAGGGACGACATAAAAGATTCATCCGACGCCCGGCGCACCGAATCATCACACGTTCATCGTGCCGGCCCTGGAAAACCGCCGGCGGATTCGCATCGACAGGCCGTCGCAGATCTCGCGATAGGCAGCCAGCTTCTGCTCACGGCTGCCTTCCGCGCCGGTCGGATCCTGGGTCGGCCAGTATTCGACCTCGGCCGCGAGCGTCCTCGTCAGTTCCAGCGCCTTGTGATGTGCCTCCGGCGACAGCGTGATGATGAGGTCGAAATTCAGCCCCTCCCAGTCGTCGAGTTCCTCGAAGGTGATCGGCTTGTGGGCCGAAATATCCTGACCCAGCTCCGCCATCGCCGCGACCGCGAACGGGTCGAGCTCGCCCTTGCGGACGCCGGCGGATTTCACGTACAGCGCCTTCGGAAACATGTGCTGCAGCAGGCTTTCGGCCATCGGCGAACGCACGCTGTTCAGGCCGCATGCGAACAGCACGGCCTGCGGAGCGCGCGCACGCGAAGGCGCCTCCATCAGGGTTTTTCAGCTTCGCGCGTGGGCAGGTCGAAAAACCGCTTCACACTTTGCGCTAACGCGATGCTTCGGGTCGGGATCATGCGCTAGCCCTTCCAGTGCAGGACGCAGATCAGCGTGAATAGCCGGCGGGCGGTTTCGAAATCGACCCGCACCTTGCCCTTCAACCGCTCCTGCAGCGTGCGCGAGCCTTCGTCGTGGATGCCGCGGCGGCCCATGTCGATGGCTTCGATCTTGTCCGGCGTCGCGGTACGGATCGCCTGATAATAGCTGTCGCAGATCATGAAATAGTCTTTGACGATGCCGCGGAACGGCGTCAGCGACAGCAGGTGCACCACGACAGGCGTGCCGTCCTCCTGTCGGATGTCGAACATCAGCCGGTTGCCGGTGATGCCGATATGAAGCGTGAACGGCCCCCCGCTTGCACCTTCCGGAGCGAACAGGTTTTCCTCGATCAGGTCGTAGATCGCGATCGCGCGTTCGTGCTCGATGTCGGGACCGGAACGCCCGATCGATTCCTCATCGAGCGTCACCGCAACGATGCGGTTGTTGGCGTCCTCGTCTCGTGGCGGTTTGGTCATGTCTGATTGAGGCGCAATCCGACCGAGCGCGCATGCGCATCGAGGCCTTCGGCCTTGCCCAGCGTCATCGCCGCGCCACCCAGCGCGCGCAGCTGGTCGGGACCACATTTCAGGATCGAGGTCCGCTTCATGAAATCGAGGACGCCGAGCCCGGAAGAGAACCGGGCCGAGCGCGCGGTCGGCAGCACGTGGTTGGAGCCGCCGACATAGTCGCCGATCGCCTCGGGGGTGTGCGGGCCGAGGAAGATCGCGCCGGCATTGCGGATCTGCGCGGAAAGCGCTTCCGGATCCGACGTGATGATTTCCAGATGCTCGGCGGCGATCGCATTCGCCAGCGGCACGGCATCCTCGAGGCTTTTCACGACCATGATCGCGCCGAAATCGTTCCACGAGGCGCGCGCTATTGCAGCGCGCGGCAAGGTCGCGAGCTGGGATTCCACGGCGCGTTCGACCTCGGCGGCCAGCCGCGCGCTGTCGGTGATCAGGATCGATTGCGCGTTGACGTCATGCTCGGCCTGCGCCAGCAGATCGGCGGCGATCCAGCCGGCATTTCCGGTGTCGTCGGCGATGACAAGCACTTCGGAGGGGCCGGCGATCATGTCGATGCCGACCTTGCCGAACACCAGCCGTTTGGCGGCGGCGACGTAGGCATTGCCGGGGCCGACGATCTTGGCCACCGGCGCAATGGTCGCGGTGCCGTAGGCCAGGGCCGCCACCGCCTGCGCGCCGCCGACCCGGTAGATTTCGGTGACGCCGCCGAGTTGCGCCGCCGCCAGCACCAGCGGGTTGAGCTTGCCGTCGGGCGAGGGCACCACCATCACCACGCGGCCGACCCCCGCCACTTTCGCGGGCACCGCGTTCATCAGCACCGAGGAGGGATAGGCGGCGGTGCCGCCGGGAACATAGAGACCGACCGCCTCGATCGCGCTCCAGCGCCAGCCGAGTTCGACGCCGAGCGCATCGGTGAAGCGATCGTCCTTCGGCAGTTGCCGCCGATGAAACACCTCGATCCGGTCGCGGGCGAATTTCAGCGCCTCGATGGTGGCGGCGTCGCAGGCCTTTACCGCCGCGTCGATTTCGGCCGGCGTGACGCGTAAAGCGCCCGCCTTGAGGTCGAGCCGGTCGAACTTCCGCGTCGCCTCGATCAGCGCCGCATCGCCGCGCGCCGCCACGTCGTCGACAATGGCGCGGGTGGCACGCTCGATATCGGCCGATACCTCCCGCTTCATCGCGAGAAAATCCGCGAATTGTCTGGCAAAATCGGCACTGCTGCGGTCGAGGCGAACGGGCATGATGGCTTTCCGGGCGGGTCTCTGTACGAAGGCCCACCGCTCAATGGCGCGGCGGCAATTTGCCGTCAACCCTTTGCTTTCCAGCATTATTCGTCATTCCAGGATGGTCCGAAGGACCAGACCCGGAATCTCGAGATTCCGGGCTCATGCTTCGCATGCCCCGGAATGACGGTTTTATATCAGATGCGCGGGAATCACGCCCCCAGCCCCGACGATTCGGCCCCCTCGTCCATTTCGCTGGTCCCGAGATCGTCGGCGCCGAGGTCGGTCAACTGGCATTCCAGGCATTCGACGTCGAGCCGCAGCGCCCCGCCATGGTTGAACAAAAGCACCGCGCTGCCGCTTGGGGCGTCGGCGGGGTGAAACTCGATTCCCACCAGTTCCAGCGCGGTCTCGGGCTTGCCCATATCGATATTGCGCGACTTGCAGGACAGCACCCGGTCGAACCGCAATGCCGCGACCAGGCGGCGCGCCGCAGTTTGCCCCGACAGCGTTTGTTCCCAGTCCAGCCGGCTCATACCGACCACCAGCCGCTTTTCGCCCTGCCGCCAGACGATGTCGGCGGTTTGCACCCTTGCGTCCTGGACGTGCGCGGAGATGACGGCCAGATCGTCGGCATCGAGCGCGATCAATTTGAGCGGGGACGTCATACCCTACCCGCTGATGCGCTCGATGGTGGCGCCGCAGGCGGACAATTTGTCCTCCAGCCGCTCGAAGCCGCGGTCGAGATGGTAGACGCGGTTGACCATGGTCTCGCCTTCGGCGGCAAGCCCCGCGATCACCAGCGACACCGAGGCGCGCAGGTCGGTCGCCATGACCGGCGCGCCGCGCAATTGCGCGATGCCGTCGATAGTGGCGGTTTCGCCGTCAAGACTGATCCGCGCGCCGAAACGCGCCAGCTCCTGCACGTGCATGAAGCGGTTCTCGAAAATCGTCTCGGTGATATGCGAGCTTCCGCTGGCGCAGGCCATCAGCGCCATCAGTTGTGCCTGCAGGTCGGTCGGAAAGCCCGGAAACGGCGCGGTCGAGACTTTGACGGGATTGATCCCGGCGCCGTTGCGGGCAACCCGGATGCCCTCGTTGTTGGGGGTGATGATCGCGCCGGCCTGGGTCAGCACGTCGAGCGCCGACTGCAGCAGTTCGGGGCGCGCGCCGGCCAATTGCACGTCACCGCCGGCCATTGCCACCGCCATCGCATAGGTGCCGGTCTCGATTCGATCCGGTAGCACGGTATGCCGCGCGCCGTGAAGTTTGGCCACCCCTTCGACGATGATGCGGGGCGTGCCAGCACCGGTGACACGCGCGCCCATCTTGTTGAGACATTCGGCGACATCCTGGATCTCCGGCTCGCAGGCGGCATTGGTGATAGTGGTCGTGCCTCTTGCCAATGTTGCCGCCATCAGCGCGACATGGGTGCCGCTGACCGTGACCTTGGGAAAGTCGATCGGCGCGCCCTTCAGCCCGCCGGGCGCCTTCGCCACCGCGTAACCGCCGTCAATGGTGAGTTCGGCGCCAAGCTTCTCCAGCGCCATGATCAGGAGGTCGACCGGCCGCGTGCCGATGGCGCAACCGCCGGGCAGCGAGACCCTGGCCTCATGCATCCGCGCCAGCAGCGGCGCGATCACCCAGAACGAGGCGCGCATCCGCGACACCAGTTCGTAAGGCGCCGTCGTGTCGATGATGTCGGCCGCCGAAATGTGCAGGGTCTGGCCCTGGTATTCGCGGTCCCCGGGGCGCTTGCCCGCCGACATGATGTCGACGCCGTGATTGCCGAGAATGCGCTGCAGCTGGGCGACGTCGGCCAGCCGCGGGACGTTGTCGAGGATCAGGGTCTCTTCGGTCAGCAATGCCGCGATCATCAGCGGCAGTGCCGCATTCTTCGCGCCTGAGATCGGAATGGTGCCGTTGAGCTTGCTGCCGCCCACGATGCGAATGCGATCCATGCCGATCCCCGATTTTGGCTAGGTCTAAAGTATAGAGCGAATGGGCCCCATATGGCAAAAGCGTGAAATTTGCGGCTATTTGATGGGATCAGCTGTCATTCGGGCGTGCGCGTCAACATCAACCGTCATTCCGGAGTGGTGCGAAGCACCGAACCCGGAATCTCACGCCAATACCCCGAGATTCCGGGTTCGCGCCAACGCGTGCCCCGGAATGACGGGTGTGGCTACAGCTTGTTGATATCCTCACTCTCCAGCACCGGCCTTGGAAAACCGTTCCTCGCCACCCCGATCATGGCGCGGCCGACCTGCTCGGTGGTGGTCATGTATTTCGGCGCCACCCGATTGAGCAGCGACAACAGCGGCGCGGTGCCGACGTAGATCGTCTGTACCCAGCCGGTCTTGGAGCGGATGCCGTGCAGCGGCTGGATGCCGGCGGGGCGGAACATATAGGCCGCCCTGAACGGCAGCTTGAGCAGATCGTTCTCCGTCTTGCCCTTGACCCGCGCCCACATCAGGCTGCCTTTTTCGGTTGCGTCGGTGCCGCGGCCGGTGACATAGACGAACACCATCTGCGGATTGAGTCTGGCAAGCGTCCTCGCCGCGGCCAGCGTGATGTCATAGGTCAAATGGCGGTAGCGTTCCTCGTTCATGCCGACCGAGGAGACGCCGAGGCAGAAGAAGCAGGCATCGTAGCCGGTGAGTTCGGGCTCGATCGCCGAATAATCCAGGAAATTGTCGTGGACGATTTCGCGCAGTTTTGCATGACGCTGACCGGTCGGACTACGTCCAACCACGAGTACGCTTTCGACGCCCCCGTCGAGCAGGCACTCGCGCAACACACCCTGCCCGACCATGCCGGTGGCGCCGAACAGGATGACTTTCATCGACTGGCGACCTGCGTTCATCCCTTGATGAACGCGAGCAGGTCGGCGTTGATGGTGGCCGCCTCCGTGGTGGGCATGCCGTGCGGAAATCCCTCGTAGGTCTTCAGCGTGCCGTTCTTCAACAGCTTCGCCGACAACGGCCCCGCATCGGCGTAGGGAACGATCTGATCGTCTTCGCTATGCATGACCAGTACCGGCACGGTGATCTTCCTGAGGTCGTCGGTGAAATCGGTCTGCGAGAAGGCGACGATGCCGTCATAATGCGCCTTGGCGCCACCCATCATGCCCTGGCGCCACCAGTTCTGGATGGTGGCTTCCGAGGCTTTGGCGCCGGGCTTGTTGTAATTATAGAACGGACCCGCCGCGACGTCGCGATAAAATTGCGAGCGATTGGCGGCGAGCTGCCTCTGAAAATCGTCGAACACATCCTTCGGCAGACCGCCGGGATTGGCCGCGGTCTTCACCATCAAGGGCGGCACCGCGCTGATGATGGCCGCCTTCGTCACCCGGCTCTCGCCGTGCCGCGCCAGATAGTGCACCACCTCGCCGCCACCGGTGGAATGGCCGACGTGAATGGCGTTCTTGAGATCGAGATGCGCCGTCAGCGCCGCGAGGTCGTCCGCGTAGTGATCCATGTCGTGGCCCTCGCCGGTCTGGCTGGACCGGCCGTGGCCGCGGCGATCATGGGCAATGACCCGATAGCCGTGATTGAGGAAGAACAGCAGCTGCGCGTCCCAGTCATCGGCCGAGAGCGGCCAGCCGTGCGAGAACACCATCGGCTGACCGGTGCCCCAATCCTTGTAGTAGATATCGATGCCGTCTTTGGTCTTGATCATTGGCATGGCGCGGGAGCTCCTTTTTTGCACTCGGTCATTCCGGGGCGCGCGCCGGCGCGAACCCGGAATCTGGGAGTTATCGATCGAGATTCCGGGTTCAACGCTTCGCGTTGCCCCAGAATGACGACTTGTCAGGCGTATGCCGGCATCGGGCGGTAGCGCCGCATCGCGCCGATGATCACGACGACAAAGAACAGGAGCACGATGCCCTGGATCACGGCGAATACCGGCCCGGACGGCGGGTTACCCGGCGCCAGCGCGGTCAGGGCCGGCACCTTGAGGAAGCTCTGGATCACCAGCACGAACACGTTCAAATAAAGCGAGATCATCGCGGTCAGCACGTAGATCCAGCGCCAGGCGCCGGAAAGCTTCATGCCGTAGAGCGCGATGCAGGCAATCGC
Source organism: uncultured Alphaproteobacteria bacterium (assembly GCA_963831585.1). Lineage (GTDB taxonomy): Bacteria > Pseudomonadota > Alphaproteobacteria > Rhizobiales > Xanthobacteraceae > Bradyrhizobium. The sequence continues at coordinate 186,582 of CAWHRA010000018.1, forward strand.
CAGCAGCACCAGCGAAAGAGCGCCGATGATGTGCGACGGCAGCAGCTTGTCGAACGGAAACAGGAATCCGGTGGCGCTGGTCAGGATCGTGAACAGCAGGAATATGGCGGTCAGGCCCGGCATACGGCTCGAGCCGAGCAGGCCGAACATGACGATGATGCCCGAACCGATCGCGATCAGACTGATGATCACGTGCAGGGCCGTGAACATCGACAAACTCATACCCAGGATCATGACACACTTCCCTTTTCAATCGGCTTGAATGCTACGATCCTGGAAATTTCCATTCACGCTTGCGTTCGATCATAGTGCACTTGGCAGCGGGGTGGCTTTTCCGGTCCGCAGTATTCTTGTCGATTCGCCCGGTCGAACGCCCGGAGCACGATCTTTTTCACAAAAACCGGTACGCGTTTTGCGCCAACGCGGCCCTTTCGGTCCGGATGCTGCCCTAGCGATTGAGAAATTCGATCAGTTTCGGAATCACCTGGTCCGGCGCTTCTTCCATCAGCCAATGCCCCGATCCCTTGACGAGCACGCCCTCGACATTGGTCGCGACCGTCCTGCCCTGCTCGATCAGGAACGGACCGCCGGCCTTTTCGCCCGACAGTACGAGCAGCGGCATCGTCAGCTTGGTTTTTGCGAATTGCGCGAAATCCTCGGCGTCCTTCGGGAAAGCGCGGAAAACTTCCATTCCCGCCGCCATGTGTCCGGGCTGGGCGTAGGCCTTGCTATAAAACTCGCGATCCTTCTCCGACAGCGACTTCTTCGGATCGGCGGCGAAGTCGTCCCAGAAATGATCGAGATAGATCCGCTCCCGTCCCGTTACCAGCGCCAGCGGCGTCTTGCCGTAGAAGTGGAAATGCCAGAGATCGCGCAAGAGAAAGACGCTGTTCCAGTCGCCGACGCCGGGCAGGAAAGCTTCCATCAGCACCAACCGATCGACCTCAGTGGGGTACTGCGCCGCATAGGCGTAGGCGACCATCAGCCCGATATCGTGCCCGACCAGCCGGATGTGGTCGTATCCGAGTTTCCTGACCAGCGCATGGATGTCCTGCGCCATCGCCGCCTTGGTGTAACCGTCCGGCGGCGCGGACGACTGGCCGAAGCCGCGCAGGTCCGGCGCGATCACGGTGTGTTTGTCGGCCAATTTTGCAATCAGCGGCAGCCACATATGGCTGGTTTCGGCGTAGCCATGCAGCAGCACGACCGGATCACCTTTGCCCGCGATCAGATAATGCAGCCTGACGCCGTTGACGTCGGCGAATTTGCTCTCGGGGACCTCGGCGAAAGCCTTGCCCATGTCGAGCAAGGCAAGTACCAGCAGCGATGCAATCCAGGTGGCTCTACGAAAAACTCTGATCAAGCTCTGCTTCCATTCACACTCTGCCACTCACCGTCTCACTTTCAAAAAACCGCTTCAATAATACCGAGGTATCGGTCCATTGTGCGGTGTCTTGCGGTCCGACAGGTCGAACAGCACTTCATCGACATAACACCAGCCCCACCCCTCCGGCGGATCGTAGCCCTCGATCACCGGGTGCTGCGTGGCGTGGAAATGCCTGGTGGCGTGGCGGTTGGGTGAATCGTCGCAGCAGCCGACATGACCGCAGGTGCGGCAGATCCGCAGATGCAGCCACTCGCTGCCGCTCTTCAGGCACTCCTCGCAGCCGAGCGCGCTCGGCTGCACATTTCGGATACCCGCGATATGGGTACAGCCCTTGGCCATGCCGGTCACACGTCCTTGGCGTCGAAGATCAGGATGTCGGCGCCGCCCGATGCGAAGTTCGGCACATCGGCCGCCGTGGCCTTGCCCTCGGCGCTTCCGAAGGCGGCCTGGATTGCGGCCACGCTGTCGAAGGTCAGGGTGGCGACGAGATAGACGCCGGACGGCCCGGCGGGAGTCCCAACGGGTCCCTGGCTGACTTGATATTTTCGCAGGCCCGGCATCTTCTTGGCGAGCGGGATGTGGGTCGCGGCATAATATTTGTCGAAAGCAGCCGTATCCTTTGGCGTCTTGTACAGCACGACGACGTCAGCCATTTGCGTTTCTCCCTTTGCAGTAACCAGTCTTCTTGTGAACCTCTTATTATAACGCCGGTTTCGCGGCATCGCCTAGAAAGCCGTGCAGCGCCGCCACCACCTGCGCGCCCTCGCCGATCGCCCCGCCGACCCGCTTGACCGAGCCCGAGCGGACGTCGCCGACCGCGAACACGCCGGGCACCGAGGTTTCCAGTTGCGCCACCAGTCGCCCCTGATTCTGTTCGGACTGCGCGCCGGTCACGACAAAACCGCCGCGATCGACCGTGACGCCACAGCCGTTGAGCCAGTCGGTGGCGGGATCGGCGCCGACGAACAGGAACAGATTGCGGACGCTGGCCTCGTGATCTTCACCGCCGAGACGGCTGCGCCAGCGCACGCGCTCGAGCGATTCCTCCTCGCTGCCTTCCAGCGCGACCACCTCGGTGTTGAATATCAGTTCGATATTCGGCGTGGCCTCGATGCGCTCGATCAGATAGCGCGACATGCTGGCGCCGAGGCCGCCGCCGCGGATGATCATGTAGATCCTGCGGGCGTGTCCCGACAGAAACACCGCGGCCTGCCCCGCGGAGTTGCCGCCGCCGACCAGGACGACCTCCTGCTCCGCGCACAGCCGCGCCTCGATCGGCGAGGCCCAGTACCAGACGCCGCGGCCTTCGAAGCGATCGAGGTTTTCAATCTGCGGCCGCCGGTAACGTGCACCGCTCGCGACCACCACGGAGCGCGCGCGCAGCCTCTCGCCGCCATCGATCGTCAGCGCGAAGGCGCCGTCGGGGCGGCTGCAATCGAGTGCCTTCGCCCCGACCGGAATCATGATGTCGGCGCCGAACTTCTGCGCCTGGGTGAAGGCGCGGCCGGCCAGCGCCTGGCCGGAAATTCCCGTGGGAAAGCCGAGATAGTTCTCGATTCGTGCGCTGGCGCCGGCCTGGCCGCCGAAGGCGCGCGCATCCAGCACGACCACCGAGAGACCCTCCGAGGCGGCGTAGACCGCGGTCGCAAGCCCCGCCGGACCGCAGCCGACGATGGCGGCATCGTAGATCCTGTCGCCGGCCGGGCCGCCGATCATGCCGAGCGCGCGCGCCAGTTCGGATTCGGCAGGATTGCGAAGCACGGACCCGTCGACCATCACCACCAGCGGCCAGTCCGACGGCGACGGCGAATAACGTGCGATCAATTCGGCGGCGTCGCTGTCCCTGTCCTTGTCGAGCAGATGATGCGGAATGCCGTTGCGGGTGAGGAAGCCCTGCAGGCGAATGACGCCACCGGAATCCTGCGGCCCGATCAGCACCGGACCGCCGACCCCGCCCTGGATCAGGCTGACGCGGCGCAGGATAAGCGCGCGCATGATGCGCTCGCCGAGATCGGCTTCGGCGACCAAGAGCGCGCGCAACCGCTCCGGCGGGATCAGAAGCGTCTCGACATCGCCTTCGGCATGGCCGTCGACCAGCGCGATACGGCCGGAAAGCTGGCCGATCTCGGCGAGAAACTGCCCCGGCCCCTGATCGATGACCGGCGTGACATGACCGAGGCCGTCGCGCTGGGTGATCGCGACATGGCCGGACAGCACCACGAACATCCCCGGCCCGGGCTTGCCGGTCTCGAACAGAACCTCGCCGTCCTTGTAATTGCGCAGCTCGCCGAACCGGCGCATCCGCGCGATCTCTTGCGCCGTCAAGGTGGGGAAAGTCTGCTCCAGGCGAGGAAACGCGCTTGCGAGCAAGGCGCTCCGCTCGGCGCCGGTTTCAGTCGCGGGGGTCACAGCCATCTCCGTCTCACGTTACAGGAAGGTAGCAAAACCTGCCGCGGGCCCAACCCGGCTATTCGCCCGGCTTTTCTCCGCCGCGCTCATGTGGTGCGGCGGCTTCATCATGGGAAGATGCAGGCGCGCCATCGTTTCGTCCCCGCGCCTGCGATTTTCGCCGCTTGAGGTTTTCGCGCAACGCCTCCTTCAGCCGGTCCCGCCTTGCATCTTTTTTCACCGGACGGCCGCCCGGACCTTCGCCCTTTTTCTTTTCGTCCGTCATCGTGGATCCGTTCGCATGGGTCGCGCGCGAAAAGAATATCACCGGAACCTTCAATGGGCGAAAATCCGGCGGCTGGCAGCGCCCGCGGACGAATTCGGGAACCGGATCGACTGACAACCGGCGGGATGGAAGCGGCGGCAGGCCGCCCGTGCCAATTTTGGACGTTTTTGGTGGTCCCGCGGGCCTTTCGCGCGCTTGCGCGGGCGGGGGCCTTGTGGCAAGGATCGGCCCGCCTGTAGCGGCCGTTTTGGCCGATTCTCCCGATCCGGGCATGCTGCCGTAGCTCAGTGGTAGAGCACTCCATTGGTAATGGAGAGGTCGACAGTTCAATCCTGTCTGGCAGCACCAGTCTTTCCTCTGAAGTATCAATAGCCTATTGAAAGGCTTGAGGTTTTCGCGTCGCTCCTGATACACAGGGGTGCTGCATCTATGGTTCTGAGAATGGCCTGCCCTACGAAGCGTCCCGGCTCCGACAACTGGTACTATCGCCGCACGATCCCAGCAGACGTGCGACCAATTCTACAGAAGGCTTCCGAAGGAGCGCCGACCGCGCGGCTGGTACAAGACGCACATCAGCATCTCGCTCGGCACTGCTGATCGCGCCGCCGCCAAGGCGAAGTGCGCTGAGGTCTCGGCCAACGTGGAGCGACAACTCAAGGCACTTCGTGAAGGCCCCAAGCCCCTCACAGCCATGCAGATCGCCGCGTTATCCGGCATCGTCTATCGAGCATTCGCAGAAGGGTTAGAGAGCTAACCCGGGACTGACGGTCGAAGGCTGGCTCCGAGTTGCCGAGGCAAACGAGGTTGCCAAACGAGGCAACCCCCTCCTCATCGCCAAGAACGATACGGAGCGGCGAGAGTTCTCCATGGAGCAACGATTTGGCGGGTTTGCCGATGGCTTACTGACGCGAGAGGGTATCGTCACCGACGATGACAGCCGATGGAAGCTGATCGAAGCCTTGGCTCGTGATCTCACAGAGGGCGCGAAGAAGCTCGCAAGGAATGCCGATGGCGACTACTCACCCGACAATTACGTCACCCGCTTCCCCTCACCAACCGAGACAAAACCGTCCGCTCAGGCTGGCCGAACTCTGACCGGACTTGCAGACGCTTGGCACAGTGACGCCCTGTCCAGAGGAATGCGTCCACGGGACGCGAAGCGATGGAAGGCGGTTGCGCTCCGGTTCAAGGATTGGCTGCGCCATGATGATTTGAGCCGCGTCACATCCGAGAAGGTCCAGTCGTGGGGCGACGAACGAAGCGCTGAAGGCAAAAAGGCCAAGACGATCAACGACACAGACTTTGCAGCACTGAGGGCTGTGTTTGGTTGGGGCAAAAAGAGAGGTTGGCTTTCTTCAAACCCGGCGGCAGAAGCAAGGATTGAGGGACGTGGTAAGAAAGTCACTCGCGAACCTTACTTCCTTGAGAACGAGAGAGAAGCAATCCTAAAGGCGGCGTTAGCGGTGGAAGGAACACCGCGCGAGAACCCCAAGACAACAGCCGCCAAACGCTGGGTGCCTTGGCTCTGTGCCTACTCCGGGGCTCGGGTCGCGGAGATGATCCAGCTACGCAAGGAGGACGTGAGAAAGGAAAAGGAAGGTTGGGTGATCCGTCTTACTCCGGAAGCTGGAGGCATAAAGAACAATCACTTCCGCGACGTTCCTGTTCATGAGCATCTTGTCTCGCTTGGCTTCATCGAGTTCCTGCATCGAGCAAAGGCGGGACCGCTGTTCTGCGATGTTGGCAAGCACGGCACAACGGCGGGACCGGCTGATGGTGTCTACAGCCGCATACGCGACCTAGTGCGGCGCGTCGTTTCTGATCCTCGGGTCCAGCCGAACCACGCTTGGCGTTACACCTTCAAGACCTATGGCCATGAAGCGGGACTGAACGAGTTGACGCTTGACGCAATCTGTGGACACGCAGCTAGAACGAAGGGCGAGGATTACACGAAGGTCACCCTTAAGAAGCGGATGGAGGCTATGGCCTCATTTCCCCGATACAAAGTCACTGACGTAACGCGGTCGACAGCTGCATAGCACTCACAAATTCGCAAACTCGGGAGACGGCCGCGTCGATCTCGAAAGACCAGTTTTTTTCCAGTGCCATCCCCGGGACTATTGAAACGAGTGTAGGAATGGATGTCGCCTCCTGCCAGCGTGGGACATGTGGCGCTCCCTAGGGGAATCAGCCTTGAGAGGGCCGCGTCCTGCGAAGAGAGCGTGTAGCCACAGGGAATTGCCGCGAAATCGGGCCGCCGCCCGCACCGAGCGGGTTGGGTAGACCCATCAAGAGGGCCGGACGTGCTGCGCGGCTAGGCTCCCTTTAGGGCTGTGTATAGACTGAGAGACAACCGATTCGGACATTGGTGAGCCTCGTATGAAAGCATTCTTTGCCTATGCCTCGTCTCTGCCCCACGTTCGGCAGACGATCCATGCGGCCCACGACGCTCTAGCAAAGACGAAACGCGACCTGCAACTTCACCTTTGGGAAGAGAATGATATCTCGGGTCGACCTCTAACAGACCCCATTTTCGATGGCATTGCCAGCGCCGACGTTTTGATCGCCGATGTTAGCTCGGTAAACTTCAATGTCACCTTCGAGATTGGATACGCAATCGGCTTAGGAAAGCGGATCTTCCTAACGAGAGATAAAAACTACCTCCAAGACCAAACACTCACAGATAAGATTGGCATTTTCGATACGCTCGGCGTCGAGTCGTACTCTGACGAGAAGCAACTCGCCACATTGATCGCCAGCTACAAGTCAGAGAATGGAATACCGATCCGTACTTTCATCAACCTGAAAGCGCCTGTTTACGTCCTTCAAACTCCCACATCTAACACGTCTATGCTTGCCATGATCTCGCGCGTGAAGAAATCGAGACTCGGCTTCAAAGGATATTTGCCTCAGGAGGAAGTTAGGCTCTCAGCCCCGAAAGCTATCGATGATGTTGCGGCTTCGCTTGGGACGATCATTCCACTTCTTCCTCGCACGTTCGCGGACGCTGACATTCACAACATTCGCGCCGCATTCGTTGCAGGTTTATCGACCGGCATGGGTAAGGTAACGTTGGTCCTCCAACCGAGTGACGGCCCCGCACCCCTCGATGTCCGAGACTTAGTTAAAACCTTCAATGCCAAGGAAGAGATACAAAACCACATCGCGGCATTTGCACTGGACGTCACCGAACGCCTCCAAGCCGACGACCCACTCCCTCTGCCAAAAGGCAACTTCCTCGCCGAACTTTCAATCGGCGACGCAATAGCCGAAAACGAGTTTCAGACCTTGGGTGATTACTATCTGCGAACTGATCAATTCGGTCGGGCGTCACGCGGCGAGGTCAATCTTGTTGTCGGGCGCAAAGGCGCAGGCAAAACAGCCCTCTTTTCGCAGCTACGCAACGAGAAACGCGCGAACGTTCGGAACATCGTTGTAGATTTGAAGCCAGAAGGCTATCAACTGATCCGTCTAAAAGAAGACGTTCTCGATTTTCTAGCTGAGGGCGCACGAACGCATTTGATCACCGCGCTCTTCGAGTACGTATTCTATCTTGAGATATGTTACAAACTCCTTGAAAAAGATCGACAGAAGCATCTTCGCGACAATCGCCTATACGAACCCTATCGCAGACTGCTCAAGGTTTATGAAAGCGGTGACGCGGGTGAGGGCGATTTTTCTGAGCGCCTCCTAGGTCTTTCCCAGCAGCTAGCTTCAGATTTTAAGACCCGCTTCGGCAAAGCCGCGGAGCAACGCCTAACCTCGGCCCAAGTCACAGAGCTAGTTCACAAACACAACATACGTGAGATTAGAGATGTATTGTCAGAATACCTAGAGTTCAAGGACAGCGTGTGGGTCCTGTTCGACAACCTAGATAAAGGCTGGTCGTCGCACGGGCTGGCAATAAGCGACGTTATGATCCTGCGCTGCCTGATTGACGCTGCCAGAAAAATACAGCGGGAAATTCAAGCCGACGATCACGATTTTCATTGCGTCGTTTTTGTCCGCAACGACGTCTACCAACTGCTCGTCGAAGCGTCCTCTGATTACGGAAAGGAAAGCAGAGCCGTACTCGACTGGACGGATTCTGATCAGTTGCGCGAGTTGCTAAGACGACGTCTGGTCCACCGTAGTTTGCCGCTCGACACAACTTTTGAACGTGTCTGGTCCGAAATATGCGTTAGCCATTACAACGGAGAGGAGACGTCACAGTATCTGATCGACCGATCCCTTATGCGCCCCCGAAACCTTATCAAGCTAGTTGCTCACTGCAGAGGCTTCGCAGTTGGGCTTCAACACTCGCGGATTGAGGAATCGGACTTCGAAAAGGGCCTGAAAGCATACTCTCTCGACCTAATCACCGAGGCCGACCAAGAACTGACCGATATTGTGGGGGAAGATACGAGCCTAATCTACCATTTTATTGGTGAAGGCAGCGATTTCGAGCCGAGCAATCTAGAAAGACTGATCAGTGGCGCTGGAGTGCCGCCACACGTGATACCCAAAATCATCGAGTTCATGCTCTACTATGGGTTTCTCGGCGTCAAACTAGGCGACGAATCTGGCAAATTCATTTTCGACGTTGGATACGATATGAAGTTAATGAAAGTTCTTATTGCGAAGGCAAAAGACGGATTTCACTTACATTTTAAATCCTGCATTCCATGCCGCTCTTAACCTGTAGGAGCGGCTTCTTAAATATTCCGGAATTATTTGAACCACAGAACCGTCCGGCACACCCTGAGGTACACGGAGCTATCGCCGATGCCCGAGGCTCGCCAGCTCCAGTATACTCATAAAATCAAAGTCCGCGTTCGGGGGTAAAGCGGACACCGCCTCGAAGTGCCCCAACTTCGGCTAATGACCCCTAAAGGACCTCAGCCCGTTCCATGGACGGGTTAATCTTCCTCGATGGCGAACCCAAACAACTCTTTGGCGCGTGATCACAATTAGCGGCACTAACTGTCTCATACCCCAGCGTGGTAGAGGCCCTCGACGATCCAGTCACCGACTTAGATGAAGTTGATCGCTGCATCGACAGCGGCCTGCCCGCTGTCTGGCTGGATCGGGCGCAGAGCTACGCCAATAATCTAATGAAAGCATCGGCGGAGTCCGCGAAAAGCGTGGATAAGGCTGAACGTACGGTCACAAGCAAAACCAAGAGCAGGTTACGGATGTCTTCCTTGCGCAATCGGGACCTCGTTCTTGTCGTCGATGACGACGGCGGCATGCCTGAGAGGAGTAGAGCGACTGCTGCAGCAGCACGGGTACGACACCGTGCTTGTTTCCGTCTGCGGATGCTTTCAAAAACCACAACGATTTCGAAAACGTGGTTTGCATCATTCTCGACATCCACCTGAAGGATGGGTCAGGCATCGAGCTGAGGCACCGTCTCAAAGCTGCCGGAATTTCAGTGCCCGTCATCTACATCACTGCGAACGACAACCCTGCCGTTCGCACGGCTGCGCTTCAATCCGGGTGCCTCGACTATCTCATAAAACCGTTCTCGGCGAAGTCGCTGATCGAGCCGCTCAAGAGAGCATCGGCGGAGCCCATATAGGCGCGCCACTGTCACGAATTTCCATCTTGCGAAGCTCATTCATGCGCTCTTGTTCCTAGCAGCACTAGCCCGCCTCGCCTCCACTGTCGCTCGTTGCTACACTGGCAGAGTGATTTCAAAAATACAGCCTTTTGAACTTGTTTCGGTGAGCCGAAGATCACCGCCGTGATCCTCGATGATCCCCCGAGAAATGGAAAGTCCCAATCCCATTCCGGAAGGTTTTGTCGAAAAAAATGGATCAAATATTTGGGTTTCGTTTTCGGTAGTGATGCCGGGTCCGGTAGTCTTGGACATAAAGCGAGACGACCGATTTTCCGTCATAGGTCGTTATCAGTCGAATAGCCTTTATGGTTGTGGGACCAATTGCGATTGCGTCAATCGCGTTCTTGACCAAATTCAAAATCACTTGCTGTAGCTGGATCGGGTCAGCCCTTACTTGCGGAACGTCTTCTTGAAATTCGGTTGAAACTGATACGCCGTGAACATGCAGGTCGTGCTCAACCATCCTCAGCACTTCCCGAGCAAGACGATTGATTTCAACCATCTCTCTCTGACGAACGGTCGTTTTAAACAGCGCGCGAACACCTCTGACTATTTCATTCGCGCGGCTGTTTTCGTTCTTCACGTCCGTTAGACAGGAACGTAATTCTTCGAGGTCAAGCGGCGTTGCTTTGAGACACTCCAACGCTGCGTCGCAGTTTAGTGACATTGCACCCAGCGGCTGGTTGATTTCATGTGCGATTGCGGCTGTCGCTGCGTCCACGCTCAAGAGCCGGTTGGTGCGTTCGCGTCGCTGTAAAATGATCGCGCTGGCGAGGCGTGAATAGAGAAGCGTTGTTTCGACGAGCAACACACTCAGCAACATGCAACTTGCGATCAGAATGAAGCAACGAGCCGCGTACCAGCCGACAGTAAATCGTACCGAGCTGCCGATGATCGCCACCAAGAAGCTTGGCATGTAGGCAAGCAAAGTCACCATCAACCATAAATCGAGGATTGTGCGTCTGCGAGAAAACAACACAGCCAGCGCGGTAGCACCCCATAGCCAAAGCGCAAGGTTGATCTGATTGCCAAACTGGGTCTGCAACCTGATGTCGGTAGTGTAGAAGCTCGGGAGATATTCCGTTTTCGTCGTCACGATCCAAGTCAGTCCAGCTATCACGGCAAGGACGCAGGCAACAGTGATTACAATGGCGGTCATTGCCGGTCTGCCCTGCGGTCTGGCGGCTCCGGTCGTATCCTTGGAGAGCGCATAGACGAGGATCGCCGCCGGAAACGTAGTGTGCCAAAGCACGTACATCCAAGCTGGAGTGTTAAGTCTGTCACCGATCAGACCGGCGGGGGCGTACCCGCCCGGAAAGGCCAGCGTCTGCAAGAACGCGAACGAGCCGCTGAATATGTAACCACTCGCGAGCGCGAGAAGGGCGCGCTGAGGCTGGATCGAGAATTGAGCGAACAGAAGGGTTGCCGTGATAAGATCGACAACGCTCACGACGGTCTGCAAAACCGGGATGAAGGCATCAATTCGGCCGACCTGTGTGCTCGCGAACGGTGCCATAACGGCCGCCGCGACGATCAAAACGATGACGATCCCGACCGCTATCGTCCGTTGCCGGTCGGTGGCTGGCATCGTCGCGATCACTAATGGGAAGTCTTGCCGTTCTTTTTGAACAGCGTCGGCGGCGGCCTCCGGCAACTGGGGCATTCCAAACTCCGCTTGGTGAACTTGTGCCGATTGCATCGCCGTGGGTCCTGAGCGTTAAGGCCATGTTATCGCTTCGGGCTGACCGAAAGGAAGGGCACGGTTAGAGTGAGTTTCAACTTAATTGATCGAGTGAGATGTGCCTTGGCGGAACTTGTTTCGCTTGCCGAGCGGGTCGGCGTTTTGAGCAGCGGCAGCCGACAGACCGCCTAGACAATTTTCAACCGCTTTCGCGTTCCTATTGTCCTATTGGACAATAGGAAGTTCGCTGCGCGGGGCCTAGTTACAATCGGGGAAGTATCGAACCTTGTCTGCCTTGTGCAGCCTTGAATGGTTCGATTTGTTTCAGTCCATAGCGAAATCAGCGTTGGCCGATAGGGCGAGGACATTATTTTTTTGCCACATCGAAATGTCGTCTTTGTCGTCGATGACGACCTCGGAATGCTGCGGAGTGTAGCTCGAATGCTGCGGCAGTTCGGCTACGACAGCTTGCTGTTTCCATCTGCGGAGGCTTTCGCAAACCAGAGCGATTTCGACGGTGCGGTTTGCGTCCTTCTCGACATCAACCTTGGCGACGGTTCAGGGATTGAGCTGAGGCACCGTCTCAAAGCGGCTGGGAATACTGTGCCTGTCATCTACATGACGGGGAACGATACGCCCGCCGTTCGCGCGTCTGCGCTTCAGTCCGAGTGCCTCGCCTATCTCACAAAGCCGTTTTCCGCGAGCGCGCTGATCGAGCCGATCGAGAGAGCCTCGGCTGCTTGACGCCGCCTAAACCATTGATCGCCCCTTCTTGCTGGCAACCGTCACGTCTGATTTTGGCACAAGACAGACCTGGTCCATGTCCGATCTGATGTCGGCTTTCGGGGGTGAAGCGGACCTTGCGATAGATCGCGAGCGTCACTACCGCCGCAAATAAATAGGTGGGGTCTGGTGAGCAACGCTTGCAACTTGGGATCGGCGGCGTCAGCCGAAGTGTTGAGCCGCCTAGTACCAAGCCTAAAAACTGGAAAAACTTTCGAGAGGGGAGCGCCAATCCCGGCCCCACCGATTTCCCCCATTGTGGGCGGGCCTCGCGGCGCTTAGAAAAGGCGCGTCGCTGGGCGGCAGGTAAGCTCCCACGAACTGTTGTCGCCGACGTTCTCGTGCCACCAGTCGATGGTGGTATGGCCAGTCACCCGGTCGATTGAACCGTTGATGGTGAAGGGTTTCAGCTTCACGCCAGAGACCACGGGCGGCGTCTGGCCATTGAAGCTGACGATGGTGGCGGTGATGCCGGTGAGCGGCATGACGTAGTCCATGATGGTGACCGTGCGATTGGCCAAGTTGACGACGATGCCGAGATCTTTGATGGGGTCGGGCTTCAGGTCTGCGGCGGCTGTCGCCGTCAGCTTGGCCGTTCCGTTGCAGGATAGTGTGATCGTTGTTCCCTGCTGCGCCTTCGCGGGAAGTGTCATCGCCAAGAAGAGTAGGAACGCGAACCTCATGATAGCCCCTTTTCCGCCCTGTCCGGCCCCATACCAGATTTGTTGGCGGGCATGCTATCGATCACAAGGGTAAGGCCTAGTGAGCGAAGGCAAGCCTATCCACGCAGATGCTCACAAGGGTTGACAGGGGATCAGCGAGCATGATCTATGTGAGCGGCATCTCAGTGAGCAACGAGGCTGACCATGTCCATCACCTACCTCTATGCCCGAGTGTCGACCTCGGACCAGACGCTAGACCACCAAGTTACACAGGCCAGAGAGGCTGGCTTCTCCATCGAGGATGACCACCTCATCGCGGACCACGGCGTTAGTGGGGTTGCGACGAAGCTTGCGGAGCGTGAGCAGGGCAAGCGTCTGTTCGACCTCCTTCGACGGGGAGACACCCTCGTCGTTCGTTGGGTGGACCGACTTGGCCGAAACTACGATGACGTGGTGGAAACCATCCAGCGGTTCATGAAGAAGGGCGTAATCATCAAGACCGTCATCAACGGGTTCACGTTCGATGGCGCTACCAAAGACCCTATGCAGAAAGCTGTGAGAGACGCTCTCATCGGGTTCATGGCCGCAATGGCGCAGGCTCAGGCAGAGGGCACGAAAGACGCTCAGAGGGCGGGGATAGCCCATGCCAAAGCAAGCGATCCCACGGCTTACCGGGGTCGCAAGCCGTCGTTCACCCGAGAGCAGATGAGCACGGTGCTCACGCTGGTCAGCCAGGGCACGATGAACACCAGCCAGATCGCGAAGGCAGTGGGCTTGCAGAGAATGGCTGTAGCTAGGATTAGGGAAAGCCCAGCCAATGCTGAGCAGCAGTTGACGACGTGGGGAATGTGAGAGGATTGGAATTCAATGTCGCTCCTGATCGCCGTCGTTATCAACATCGCAGTTCTTACCGCTGTCGGCTGGACTGCTAATTTCTTCGATGCAAGAAGGCACTCATGATGAGGCTGAAGAAGCTACCGCCAGCGATGGATGCAGCGGCGCTGGAGAGGCAAGCAGCCGAGATCACGGCGGCCGATGCCGAAAGGCGGCGGCTGCTCGCTGAGCAACTCCACGAGATGTGGCTGGAGAGCGTCAAGGTTTCACCTTCATCCGACGGCGGTTTTGCCTACGACGATGGGGGCGGAGCGGTCATGGCTGCCTTGGAAGCCAAAGAGCCGGGTTGGCGCTGGCGTGAGGATCGGGTCGTCGGACACGATGATGAAGATGAGCCCGTCTACGACTGGGAACATTGGCGGCTCTCGTGTCCGTGGTTGTCACCCGAGAGACAGGCCGCCCAAGAGAAGGAGCTTCTCGCCTTCGAGCGAGAGCTGAACGGGCCATTCCATTACGTTGATCGGAACCAAGACACGGCGAAGAAGGCGGAGCCGATCAAGTCGGCATCGGGCAAGCCCCGCAAACCCCGGAAGTCCCGTAGGAAGCCTGTTTTCTGGTCCCCCAAGAAGGTCGATTGAACGTTTAAGTTGTTGCCTCTCCATGTGCTGCATTTGGCTCAGGAGAGGCGTTTACTCGAGGCGGCAGCTACCCCCCAATTTTGGAAATGGCTTGTCCGCGGGCCTTGTCGCTAGGCCTGAGGCCGCGCGATCTAGTCCCAGCGAAAACGTCCCCAACGTTTCATTCCGCACGGGCAATCGAAAGGACAGGAACTGGGGCGATTTTCAACCTGAGGGCGGTGTAAGTCTTACACCGGTCCGGGGTGCACCTTGCACCTCGCTTCGCATGTGATGCCGTCACCCGGCTCACTTCAATAGACCACCCTACAGACAACGTTCCCAAGAGAGGTCAAGGACCGGCGATGCCCGGTACTGCTGACGTGCGTCGGTGACGTGGAGCTTTTTATCCAGAGGTAGGGCCATTCAAAGAAAGTAAAACATGACAAAACAGATGAGCCTCGAAGAGGCTCTCAAAGACCTCGAAGCCGAGGGTGCATCGCCCCGGCAGAAGCCAACCGGTGCTGACAACGTCATCACCAGCCTGCCCATCAGCCGCATCTCGAAGCGCACCGCCGTGTTCCAGCCGCGGAGCCTTGAAGGGTTTCTCTCCGAAGACGAGGAGTTCATTCGCGATCTGGTGAAGGTGCTGAAGAACTCAGGCGGCAAGCCCATGGACCCGATCGCAGTCTGGCATGGCGGCAGGAACTACTACGTCATCGACGGACACCACCGTCTCGAAGCGTACAAGCGATACTGGGGCAAGAACGGCAGTGAGGTCTCGATCCCCTGCACAGAGTTCAAAGGCTCGCTCATCGGGGCGATGGAGTTCGCAGGGCAAGCCAACCACAAGAACAAGCTCCCAATGCGGCAGGACATGAGGCTCAACTTTGCTTGGCGTCTTGTCTGCGTCTCGGACATCACTGCTGATCGGATCAAGGATGCGGCGGGGGTTGCCCTACGTACGGTGCGAACAATGCGAGCCAAGCTCAGAGAGAAGCTCGACGCGGTTAAGCCGGAGGACGTGACCTCCTTCAAGCGGCAGCTAGGCGAGGCAACTTGGAAGGATGTCAGGAGTGACGACCTTGACAAGCGCCAGCCTGAAGACTGGGAGAAGAAGCAACTGGCTGAAGCTCACAGGATGGCAAAGCGCTTGCTGCATGAGTTCGGTGGTCGCCTTCACCAGAAGGCTCACATCCTCGCTCGGGCGCTCGTGATCTGTGACGACAAGCTACCATTGAAGATGGTGCAGTCAGAGGCGTGGGAGGACCACATGGAAGACATCAAAGCGTACACCGATGCCCAGCTTGGAGAGTACGAATTAGACGAGATTGAACAAGAGGAAGAAGATGAGGGGAACCCTCGAAAGAAAGTGTACTTCAAAAGCAAGATGGAGTTCTGAAGTAGGAGTAGTGGACTTACTCCGCAGGAAGGCAAGCCTCGATCCCAACCGCGTCTGCACCGTTCTCGGATGCTCGACACCGGTTAGCGCAGAGAACATAGGCTCGCTCTGCACGAAGCATCGCTGGCGACAGAAGGAAGCCGGTCACGCCTGGCATCCTATACCGATGGGGAAGCAGAGGAAGGCGGCTAGACAGGCCGTCGTCAGGTATCTGGACGAGGTAAGCAACAGCAGAGATGCTGGCAGGTTCCTCAACTTCATGGATACCGCAGTCAACAGACTGAAAGAGCCTCTCGGCAACGCCCTCAATCCCATCCAAATCAGGCGCGAAGCATCAGAGCTAACTACGAGAGGCAAGAGCCAGATCGTGTTTGCGTGGTTGAGCAAGCGCAAGGACTTCGAGCAGATGGCTCGTCGTCTACTGATCGAGGCAATGACGCTCGAAGTGTGGGCGGCATGTTTCTACGACGACCAGAAGTCCAGGCTCTCGAGGTTGTTGAACACGACCGTTGGGAGGACTGCTGTGTGGTGCGCTCACATACGGGAGACGAAGATGAGGCTCACCGCCAAGTGGGTGACGCGCTCATGCTACCCCGTAAGTGAGGGGCCAATGCAGAAGATCATCGCCGAAGTGCCTGTCACCGATCGGTGGAAGCCCACGCCCTACGTGCGGGTAGCAGTGGGCAGGAGGGTATTCCTCGCGCTGCGAGAGGTACTCCCCGCAAATTGGGTCACGGATCAGATGATCGCGGAGACCTTGAGGCAATACAAAACAATGGAAGAACAATTGAAATGAAAGAAGAGACGACCACCTTCTCGAAAGAGGAGGTACGAGACTGATGACTAGCAAACTGAAGAAGCAGCCCAAGGGCAAGCTGAACTGAAGCTCGGGCTGACATCGGCAAGAGCGACATCAAACGCTCTGCCTTGGAGGCGTGGAGAAAACTGGACACCGTGATCCAGAATGAACTCTCCCTGATCATGAAGGGTGACAAGGAGATCACGGCGTCAACGGCGGCGGCAGTGATCAAGTTCATTGAAGCATCGGCGGACTTGGCCAGAGGGTCTGAGGACTTGTCCGAGAAGGACGCGGTCGACAGGCAGCAAGCCATGATCGGAAAGCTCTATGCCAAGCTGCCGACCTTCGATGATGAGGACGACGAGTTCCCGTCCAGCTAAGTGAAATCAACCAATCAACAATCACAACCAATCAAAAAGAACGAACAACAATCATGCCTGTATATTCTGTTTCATTCGCTACCTCCCCGGCGAACGCTGCTGGGGAAACTACCTCTTCGATTTCCTCGGAGAGGATCAACGACCATAACAACGGCGGTAACTTCGTTTCGTCAGAGGACTTCGCTGACAAGGGCGTTCAGGTGATCGACGGGAAGACCGGGGATAGGAAGTCGGTCTACACGGCTGACGACCTCGACGCCTCCGACATCGTGAGGGTGGAGGGGATTCCCATGACGGTGGCTCAGGCCAAGTCTGCGGGTTACTCCTTCGATGGTGATGAACCCATCGCTATTGAGAATGAAGGAACGAAGCTCGCGGACGATGGTGACGAAGACCAGTCAGTGGACCTTCGGCAGGAAGGGGACGCCACCGATGCCGAGGTGGTCGCGATGGACAACGTGATCAGCGCGGTTGAGATGCACACCGGCCTGGATCAGGAGGCCACTATTGAACTCGGTAAGGATATCCTGACGGGGGAGATATCGCAGGACGATGAAATCTGGGCTGGGCTTCAGAACAGGGGCATCAGCAAGGATGCGGCGTTAGCGTCGGTTGGACAGGTCGTAGAGGTGGGGCAATCCGCTGCTCTGCGCGAGCTGGGAGCGTCGAACTACAATGAACTGTCTCGCCTTGCGGACAATAGCCCCGCGATCAAGAACCTCGTAATCAACCACGGCATCAAGCGGATGTCTGGGAAGGCGAAGGGCGTGACGTGGAAGCATGTGATGACACTGGCTCGCCAGTTCGCACGGGCTTAACATGGCTCACAGCGGCTGCGAACCGATTAGGGCGAGCGCCATACACCTTCGTATCGTTCCGTAACCCCTTTAGATGCTCGGCGTTTACCTACGTCCAATTGAGCCGCTGATCGCGATCGTCTTAATTAGGGTATGCGATAGCGACCCCCCGCTCCCCCAAGCGACGCTATCGCTGCCTCCCTAGACTTGGGCCGCTTGTGGCAACGCAGGCGGCCTTTCTTTCAAGTGCTGATGACCCAGCCAATCCCGAGTGCAGTGGCCTTGACGCGGAGAGCGCCAATGGTCCGCTTCATCTTCTTCGGATCGGATGTGTCTACAAGGATCAGCAAGAGCCGTAAGGAGGCTGGCTAATCTCTCCATGGTCCGGGGCCAGCCAGTTAGGGGGGTGCATGTCCTAGTATGGATCGGTGCATCTCCGGAGGCTTTTGGAGGGATGCAGGGCGCACCCTACCCTTCTTCACAAGTGATCCTCACGCTGATACACAGCGGACTTGAGCGGCGCGAAAAACTCGTGTTCTTTCAGTGGCCTGATGTTCGACCAGAACAGTTCAATCCTGTCTGGCAGCACCAGTTCTTCCCCGGCCAAACCCAAGCAAATTCGACAGAAATCCGCGTTTGCGCCCGGCGGCCGGTCGTGGGCCTCTTGGCCGTTTCGAGCAGGAACGAAGGCTAGCGTTTCGCCTCGGTCGGATAGACCAGCGATTGGTCCTCGATTTCCTGAACCGGGAGCTTGTTGACGTTGGCCGTGGCGTGGAGCTCCTGCAACGGCGGCATCGCGGCGGCTGACAGTTCGATCGACGGGAAGTTCGACCGTAGCACCGTGATCGCAACCGCAATCACAGCGGCGACAGCGACAGCGGAAATGATCGGGCGCATCATGGAACGTCTCCGTTTTCCTGCCATCAATGGATCGGGGGGACTGCGGCAAGGTTCAATACGATGTCGGAGCGCTGTCCGGATTAATTCTCGCGCTGGGCTCGGCAAAAGCCACCGAAACCCGGTTCTGCACCAGATCATCGAGAATGGCAGCTACGCCGACGGCGATGACGCCGGCGGCAAGGCATGCCATGACAAATACACGCATCGTCTGTCCTCCTGTCGCTTCAGGTTGGAAGCGCAAAAGCCTCGGTCTCAATTTCCATGAACGTCCGCCCCAGCGAGCCCACGCAGCCGTAAAACTCCGCCGATTTTGCGGCCTCCAGGTCGACAAAAAAGCGGCGGACCCAGGGAGCGAGATGTTGTTCGAAGAACGCGCAATCGGCGCCGGCCGGCGCTGCAATTTCCCCACCGGCGAGACGCGCCATGATTTCAAGGAGGACCGCGACGTGATCCTCGGGTTCCGAACGCCCGGCCGCGCTTTCGATCCCGAGATCCCGGAGCGCTTCGCGCAGCCGCGCGAGCGGGCGCCCGTAGAGCGAGCCGGTCAGATAATGCGAAGCATAGGGCAACAGCGCGGCCTGTCCGAGCCCGGCGAACAAATCGAAATACTCGCGCCTCGCGCCCGCCTCATCCGTTACGGCCGCAGCGCTGGCAAGGCCGGCATGCGCCAGCCCCAGCGGGCTTGCGTCGCCGCGCAGCAAACTCAGCTGTCCAATCATGCAGGTATTGGGACTGCGCGAAAGCAACGCGGCCAGCAGCGCATACTCCTGCGCCCGGGCGCGGTCGATCTCGTCGATGACCCGCGCCGAAGGCGTGTGGGAACTGAATTCCTGCATCTGCTCCATTTGATCCACCCTCACCGTGGTAGAGCGCCGCCATGCGGCCGAAATTGCCTTGGAGACTCGCCAGCTTCGGTCCCGTCGCCACGCCGGACTTCATCTTCTCCGAGCGCCGTATCCGCTGGACCGACGATGTTGTCGGCCGGGGGCGAGGCGTCAAACGCTTGCTGCGCGTTCTGGTGGAGAGTAACCACCTCGGGATCGGCTGTTTCACGCGATGACCGCTCCACCGAAACCGGCATTTCCGGAATAACCCCGGCAAGATTGTCACCGCTGCCCAGCGCGCGCGCCAGCAGGGCCGGCAAATTGTCGCCCTGCTGCAGCGGACCGAAGCCGGGCAGGGCGTCGGGATCGTTGAAATCCCATTGGTTCTCGGCGATGCCGATGAAGTCGCGGATGGCCGGATCGCTGGCCCAGGCCCGACGCAGCGCGGCGCGCGTCAATTCGACGGGCACCCGCTTCTGCAGGAAGCCGCGGATGTCGGTGTTGACGGTGATCGTTTCGATCGACGGCAGGCTGGCGGGATCGAACGGCTCATCGACGATCTCGCCGTGTTCGCCTTGTCCGGATGTCGCTTCCGTCCCGATCGCGGCAACCGCATCGACCGGCCTCCGATGGCCTGTCGGCTCCGGACCGGCATCGGACTTGCGCTTCAACCTTGCCCAGCGCGAAACGAAATTTTCGGCCATGGCTATTCGGCGCTCCCGTTTCCCTGTCCGTGGCGGACAAGCGCGGGCGCGGCCGGCTGGCGGCGTCGCTTGTGAAAGGGCCGTTCGACGTGATGCTCGGCGATGAACCTGCCGATGGATTGCGCGACTTCGGGCGGCATCGGCACGGCCTCGACAAGGTTGCTGCCGGCATCGGTGAACGCCTCGCCTTCGGCCGGATCCGCCGTCACGGCGAGGATCTCATAGGGGCCTTCCGACGCAACGGGGCGCAGGGCAATCCATAGTGCCGGCGCGCCCGAGACAAGATTCTCGCGATAATTCGTCGTCTCGGTGCGATGCAATTCGATCATGGCCTCGCCGGCATAAAACAAGGCCGTTTCCGCTTCCGCGGCAAGCAACGTCCAGGGCGCGGCGGACGGCTCTCCGACGAACACCGACACCGGACGCCACAGAAAATCGACCCACGCGCTCTTCGCCTTGCGCCGCTCGACCACGACGCCTACCGCAATGCGCGCCAGAGCCGTCGATCTCAATGGACTGCCTCCGCTTGCCCGACCGGCAGGCCGGTCAGGAGGTTTTGCGGCTTCAGGCGCAGCACCTCGTCGGCCGCCGTCGCCGCCAGCAGGTAGACGGGCTGGCCGCGTACCCTATCGATCATGTCCGACGGATTGCGGAACGTCAGCCGGTAGAGACCGATCAAGCGCGCCCGCGTGGCGTCATCGAGAGCCTCGCCGTTCCAGATCGCGTCGCCGATGCGCGTGGCCTCGGCATCAAGTCCGACATACCAGGACAGCGGCGCGTCGCGCAGTTCGGTCAGGGGTTCGACCGCGACATCGACCGCAAGCAGGTGCCAGATCCAGCGCGCGATGACCTCGCCAAGCGCGGCCGAACCGCGCCCGGCGGTGGTCAACTCAAGCGCCGTGTCAAAGCGGTCGCTGTGCTCCCAATATGCGTCCGCCGTCTCGTCGTCGAGCCTGTCGACTTCGGCGATCGCCGGCAGACCGAGCAGCGCAACCAGCGGCGATGGAGCCTGGCGGCTGAACTGCGACTCGATCTCCTCGTCGATCGCGGTGACGGAGCCTTCCCGAAACGCCAGCTTCTGCGGACGAAAAAACATCTCGGCGGCGCGCAGCACGAAGGCATCCTCGCAATCATCCAGCGCGTTGCGCAGGATCGCCTGCACCAGCTGCGCCATGAAGATGTGAGGGAATTTGTCGTTGCGCCTGATGATCTCGAGATAGGCGGCTTCCAGGGTATGGCATTTCACCAGATGATCGCGCCACGCGATCATCATCTGCCAGTTGTCGCGCGCGTCCGCGTCATTGATCTCGGCAATGCGCGAGGCCGTAACCGGCCGGCGGGGATCGCGCAACAACGCATCATGCAGGTTTCGCTCGGCGGGGCACGCCTCCGGTGGCGGCACGAGTTCCGGACGCGCCAGATAGGCTTTCAGGAACTCGTCGGTCACAACCAGCCTGCCCGCGGCGTCGCGATCAAGCAGATGATGGCCGCAAGCGAGCCAGAAGTCGCGCGCTTTACTCAACGGTGCGCTCCCTCTCCAGCCCTGTGAGATCGAGGTGCTCGCCTGGCGCGTCATCCTCACCCGTCACTTCCAGGAATTCGAAAGCGCGACTGTAGTCTTCGCCGCCACGCGGGCGCAGTGTCCGGAACTCTTCGCGGATGGCTCCGTCCTCGTAGCGCCGGGTCACGGCGACGAGTACACCCGGCGAATGGTCGCAGAGCGGCGCCACGAAACCGGTCTCCTCTTCAGCGGCCAGGCGGGCGGTGGCAAGGTCGGGCGCAGCGAAGCGGCTAACCAATTGCTGCGCAAGCATCTCAATGACGGTCTCGCGATCTTTTTCGTGCGTTTCGACAATTTGCGCCAATGTCGAGCGGCCGAGCGACTCCAATCCGAGAAAGCCGGCGCGGAATGCGGTGCGCGCCTTGCCCTGCAGATCAGCCGGGTTGCAACGGACAAAGGCGAACGCGCCCGACACCGCCCATTCGCCGGGCGCCGCTGCTTTTTCAAAAATGAACGAATCCGAAGCATCGAGCTGGATCGTCCGCAGCAGCTTCATTGACTACCTCGGGCATCGCGGCTCTGATGCTATCGATATATCGTTTGCGCGGAATTCAGGCCAGTCGCATCCGCAACTCGAAGCCGGGGTCGAAGCTACAAGAAATTGTGAGAGCAATGGCTGATTCCAACAGGCATGTTCTGATCTGCTCGTGCGACCACACGATGCCGCTGGATAATGGCGCGATCGCTCGCGGGTGCCGCGGCGAACTTGCGAGCGCGACCCAGTTGTGCCGCGCCGAGCTCGACCGGTTCCGCACGGTCGCGGCGGCAGATACGCCGCTGACCGTCGCATGCACGCAGCAGACGGCGCTGTTTTCCGAAGTGGCCGCGGAAAGTGGACGCGCAACTCCAATTCAATTCGCTGACATCCGCGAGTCCGCCGGGTGGTCGAGTGAAGCAGGCCGAGCTGGGCCGAAGATTGCGGCTCTGCTCGCGGCGGCAGCCGAGCCGACGCCGCCGGTGCCGCTCGTCAGCCTGGAGAGCCGCGGCGTCATCCTCATCTGCGGCCGCGACGAGACCGCCATCGAAGCGGGCCATCTGCTCAAGGACCACCTGGACGTCACCGTGCTGATCGAGCCGCCCGCGGCCATCGCGCCGCGAAGGGCGGATTTTCCCGTGGTGAAGGGCAAGGTCCGAAGCGCGAGCAGTCATGTCGGCGCGTTCGAAGTCACGGTCGACGATTTCGCGCAAGCCGCCCCCTCCTCACGCCGCGCGCTGCTGTTCGGACCGTCGCGCAATGGCACAAAATCGAGCTGCGACATCATTCTCGACCTGACCGGCGGCTCGCCGTTGTTCCCCGCCGCCGATTTGCGCGACGGCTATCTGCGCGCCGATCCCGGCTATCCCGCCGCGATGCTGCAGGCGGTCCTCAGGGCCCGCGACCTCGTCGGCACCTTCGAGAAGCCGCGTTACATCACCTACGTCGCTTCGTTGTGCGCGCATTCCCGCTCGAAGCGCACCGGCTGCACGCGCTGCCTCGATCTCTGCCCGACGGCGGCGATCACGCCGGCCGGGGATCATGTGGCGATCGATGCCAACATCTGCGCCGGCTGCGGCCAATGCGCGGCCGCCTGCCCGACCGGCGCGGCCTCCTACGCAGTTCCGCCGGAGGATGCGCTGCTGCGGAAGGTGCGCTCGATGCTGACGGCCTACCGCGAGGCGGGCGGAGAGAGAGCGATCGTGCTGGTGCACGACGAGCCCCATGGCGTGCCGCTGATCGATGCGCTGGCGCGGTTCGGGGACGGACTGCCGGCGCAGGTGCTGCCGTTCAAGGTCAACGAGATGACCCAGCTCGGGCTGGAAAGCGTCGCCGCCGCCTTCGCCTATGGCGCATCCGCCATGCGGTTCCTGCTTCGGGCGCGGCCGCGTCATGACGTTTCCGGATTGAGCCGGACGATGGCGCTGGCCGACCCGATCCTTGCGAGCCTCGGCTTCGGAACGGAGCGGATTGCAACCATCGAAACCGACGATCCGGATGCTCTGATCGAAGCGCTGCGCGCGATCCCGTCGATGCCGGCGGCGCCGCGCCCGGCGAGCTTCCGGCCCGTGGGAAAAAAGCGCGACGTGTTGCGCTTTGCGATGAGCGAGCTTCACCGTACAGCCCCCGCGCCCGTCGATATCGTGGTACTGCCCAAGGGAGCGCCGTTCGGTACCGTGGAGTTGGACGCTGGCGGCTGCACGCTTTGTCTCGCTTGCGTATCGGCCTGCCCCACGGGCGCCCTGCGCGACGACCCCGAGCGGCCGATGCTGCGTTTCGTCGAGGATGCCTGCGTGCAGTGCGGATTGTGCCAGGCGACCTGCCCCGAGAAGGTGATCGCGCTCAAACCTCAAATCGACTTTCGCGCAGCCCGAGCCCCTGCCCGCATCCTCAAGGAGGAGGAGCCGTTCTGCTGCATTCGCTGCAGCAAGCCGTTCGGCGTCAGGAGCACGATCGAGCGCGTGGTGGCGAAGCTGGAAGGCAAGCACTGGATGTATCCAGGCTCCTCCCGGCGGCTCGACGTTATCAGGATGTGCGACGACTGCCGTGTCGCGGCGGTCACCGAAGAAGGTTTCGATCCCTATGGCCCGCAAAGCCAGGTCCTCCGCACCACGGACGACTATCTGCGCGAGCGCGAGGAGCGCACGAATACGGCGGAAGGCGGGGTTTAAAACGCGGCCGCCGGCCGGTCATTCCGCCGGCGTCGCCGAAAGCCGCTGCCGCTCTTCATCGGCGAGTTGCTGGGCGAGCCAGAGATCGTGGTGCTCCTTCGCCCAGTTGAGATCGACCTCGCCAGTGCCCATGGCCTCGAATGCGCCCTCCATGCCGAGCGTGCCGATATAGATGTGGCCGAGGATCAGGGCGATGAACAGAACGGCGACGATGGCGTGCGCGCCCTGCGCGATCTGCATGTCGGCTATATCTGTTCCATAGAAGGGAAACAGCAGCAGGAGACCTGACAGCGAAACCGCAATGCCGGCGGCAAGCGAGAGCCAATAGACCAGCTTCTCTCCCAGATTGAACTTGCCGGCCGGAGCATGCCTGTTCTTGATGAAGCCTCCGCCCTGCCTGACCCAATCGAGGTCGACCCTCGCCGGAAGGTTGCCCCTGAAGAAGATCGCGATGATCAGCAGAAGCCCGACCATGAACGCGAAGCTTGTGAAGTTGTGCGTGTACTTCGCAAGCTCCGAGACATAGGAGAACGCCTCCGGGCCGATCACCGGCAGCAGCACGATCTTGCCGAAGGTGATGTTAAGACCGGTCAAAGCGAGAATCACGAAGGACACCGCCGTCAGCCAATGCGCAAATCGCTCGAAGGCCTTGAAGCGCACAATTTTTCGACCCGAGCGCCCGGCCGTAATCCGCAGCCGTCCCATGATGAGATAGGCGGCGGCGAGAATTACGATCATGCCGAGGATCACGATCGCGCCGCCCCGGTGCAGCAGCACCTCGTGGAAATAATCCCAGGTGCGGCCAGCCGGCTGCATCAGCACGGCGGCTTTCACGTCGGGAATGTCGATACGACCTTCGATGCGGGGAACCTGCTTCAGCAGCGTCTGCTGGTCGACGACGCTCGCCGTCGGATTGGGAGCGCCGTCCGGGCCGAACTTCTCGGCGGTCGCGGGCGCGATTGCAGCCATAGCGCAACAACATCAGGACGAGGGTCGCGAGGCGAATGCGCGCAAAAAACGTCATGGCCATTGACCTCCTCTCATGCCGCGGTCGTCGCGACGACCCGTCCGCTCAGGCCTGGATGTCGTCGTGATAGGCCGTCATCCAGCCCCACGCGCCGGAGCCGTAGCCACGCTTCAACACCCGTTCCTTGTAGATTTGCGCGATGATCTCGCCGTCGCCTGCGAGCAGCGACTTGGTCGAGCACATTTCGGCGCATAACGGCAGCTTGCCCTGGCCGAACCGGTCCGAACCGTATTTCTCGAATTCCGCGGCGCTGCCGGGCGCTTCCGGTCCACCGCCACCGGCGCAATAGGTGCATTTGTCCATCTTGCCGCGGGAGCCGAAATTGCCGACCTGCGGGTACTGCGGCGCGCCGAACGGGCAGGCATAGAAGCAATAGCCGCAGCCGATGCACAGATCCTTGTTATGCAGCACGACGCCGTCGTCGGTCGGGTAGATGCAGGTCACCGGGCAGACCGCCGCGCAGGGCGCGTCAGTGCAATGCATGCACGCCATCGACACCGAGCGCTCGCCCGGCTTGCCGTCATTGATGGTGACGACGCGGCGGCGATTAATGCCCCACGGCACCTCGTTCTCGTTCTTGCACGCGGTGACGCAGGCGTTGCAGTCGATGCACCGGTCCGCGTCGCAAAGGAATTTCATGCGCGCCATCGCCGCCCTCTCACGCTGCTCTGATCTGGCAAAGCGTTGCCTTCGGCTCCTGCATGCCGGTCGCAGGATCGTAGCCGTAGGTCGTCAGCGTGTTCACGCTCTCGCCGAGCACGATCGGATCGTTGCCTTTCGGATATTTGGCGCGCAGATCGGCGCCCTCGAACCAGCCGGCGAAATGGAAAGGCATCCAGGCGACGCCCTTGCCGACCCGCTCGGTCACCAGCGCCTTCATGCGGGTCTTTGAGCTGCTCTCCGGGCCCGTCACCCAGACCCATCCGCCGTCCTTGATACCCCGTTCGCCGGCATCCGCCGGATTGATCTCGACGAACATGTGCTGCTTCAGCTCGGCGAGCCATTTGTTCGAGCGCGTCTCCTCGCCGCCACCTTCATATTCCACCAGCCGGCCGGAGCTGAGGATCAGCGGGAACTGCTTTGATATGCCGCGATCGACCGCGGCCTTTTGCACGGAGAAGCCGATATTGGGCACGCGGAACTGCCTGGCGTCCGGCAAGGTCGGATAGTCGGCGACGAGGTCGGGACGCGGCGTATAGATCGGTTCGCGATAGACCGGAGCGGGATCGGGAAGATTCCAGGCGACCATGCGCGCCTTGGCGTTGCCGTAGGGCGAGCAGCCGTGCTCGATCGCCACGCGCTGGATGCCGCCCGAAAGATCGAGGGACCACGACACGGCATCGGGGTTGGCGGAATTGACGCGCTGGATGATTTCCATTTCCTGCGGCGTGAGGTCCTTGTCCCAGCCGAGCTTCTTGAGCACGCCCAGCGTGAACTCCGGATATCCATCCTTGATTTCGGAGCCGACCGAATAGGAGCCTTCGGCGAGAAGGTTGTCGTGCTCCTCCTTTTCGACTTCCTGCCCGTTCTCCATCACCTTGCGCTTGACGACGCGTTCGACGCCGAACCGGGCGCGGAACGTGGCGCCGCCTTCCTTCACCGGCAGGTTGGTGTTGTAGAGGATCGGCGTGCCGGGATGCCTGAACTCCGGCGTGCCCCAGCACGGCCACGGCAGGCCGTAATAATCGCCGCCGACTTCCGGATCGTCCTTCGGCGCGCGCAGTGTGACCAGATCGAACTTGGCCTGGTTCTTCATGTGCGCCTTGAGCCGTTCGGGAGACTGGCCGCAATAGCCGGTCGACCAGCCGCCGCGATTGATCTCGCGCAGGATGTCTTCCGCCGACACCGCGTTGTTCTCGACCTTGATGTTCTTGAACATGCGGTCGGCGAAGCCGAACTTGCGGGCGAACAGGTACATCGTGTCGTAGTCGTTCTTCGATTCGAACACCGGCTCCACGATCTTCTCGCCCCACTGCAGCGAGCGGTTCGAGGCGGTGCGCGAACCGTCCATCTCGAAACTGGTGCAGGCCGGCAGCAGATAAGTGCCGTTCTTGCGCTCCGAGAGCACCGACCACGCGGTCGGATAGGGATCGCAAACCACCAGCAGTTCGAGCTTCTCGATGCCTTTGACCGCCTCCGGCATCCGGGTAATCGTGTTGACGCCATGTCCCATGATGAACATGGCCTGCACATTATTGGGCTGGCTCACCTGGTCCTTCGGCAGCAAGGTCGCATCGAACCAGCGCGTGGATGGAATGCCCGGCGTTTCCATCAGCTTCTTGTCCGGAAAGCGGGATTTCATCCACTCGTAATCCACCTCCCATACCCGGCACCAATGCCGCCAGGCCTCTTCGGCAAGGCCGTAATAGAGCGGCAGTGTCGTCACATCGAGGCCGAGATCGGTGGCGCCCTGCACGTTGGTGTGGCCGCGGAAGATATTTGCACCGGCTCCGGCAAGTCCGACATTGCCGGTGACGAGAATGAGAATGCAGCTGGCGCGAACGTTTGCCGTGCCGGTCGCGAACTGGGTCTGACCCATCGCCCAGATCAATGTCGCCGGTTTCTCCTTGGCGAACAGTTCGGCGACGCGCCTGACCTGCGCTTCCGGCAGGCCGGTGACGCGCTCCACCTCGCGGGGCGGCCACTTCGCCGCCAGCTTGCGGATTTCGTCGACGCCGTAGACGCGCTGCTTAAGGAATTCCTTGTCCTCCCAGCCGTTTTCAAAAATGTGCCAGAGCATCCCGTAGATCGTGGCGATATGCGTGCCGGGACGCACGCGGACATACTCGGTTGCATGCGCCGCCGTCCGCGTCATGCGCGGGTCGACCACGATCATGTTGGCGCGGTTGAGCTCCTTGCCTTCGAGGATATGCTGAAGCGAGACCGGATGCGCCTCCGCCGGATTGCCGCCCATCAGCAGAATTGTCCTGGCGTTGCGGATGTCGTTGTAGCTGTTCGTCATCGCGCCATAGCCCCAGGTGTTGGCGACCCCGGTGACGGTGGTGGAATGACAGATCCGCGCCTGATGATCGGAATTGTTGGTTCCCCAGAACGCCGCGAGTTTTCGGTTGAGATAGGCGGCTTCGTTGGTGAACTTGGCCGAACCCAGCCAGTACACCGAGTCCGGTCCCGACTTCTGGCGAATGTCGAGAAGCTTGTCGCCGATCTCGTTGACCGCCGTCTCCCAGGAAACACGGGTCCATTGGCCGTCCACGAGCTTCACCGGGTAGCGCAGGCGGCGCTGGCTCAGTACGTCGTCGCGCACCGCCGCGCCCTTGCAGCAATGCGATCCGCGATTGATCGGGCTGTCGTAATCAGGCTCCTGGCCGATCCATACGCCGTTCGCGACCTTGGCGATCACCGAGCAACCGACCGAGCAATGCGTGCAGACGTTCTTGCGCGTGGCAACGGTTGCCCCGGGCGGCGGAGGCGGACCGGCCTCCGCCTTGCGTATCGCGCCGAGCGGCAGATTACCCAGCGCCCCGAGCGCACCTGCCGCGAGGCCCGAGCGCTTCAGAAAAGTTCGGCGATCCAGATCGCTGGATGCACCGCTCGCCGGCATGCCGGCAATATTTCCGCGGCCTCGATGACGCTCCGACTTTTTGATCAGCACTGACGGCTCCGTTATCGAACCGGATAGGAGTTGACGCGGTAGTAGTTGCGGACCTCCGCGGAGTTCGGCTGATAGCGCGCCTTGCGCTTGTCCGCGAGATCGACCGGCATGGCTTCCGCCGGCTCGGGCAGCACCACGCTTGCGGCCGCCACACCGGTGCCCGCGATTGCGAGGCCCAGCAGATCGCGCCGTCTGATATTCGTCCCCGGACGTTCCTTCATGAAAGGCGCGCTCCACAATCCTGTTGCGGCTCCGCCGGAAGGGCGCAGGCCGGCGCGACGGTGATCGTGTTTCGCGCCACCAAAACCTGCGCCAACCGCATTCGCTCAACCGGGCGCGGCTCCGCAATTTCAATTCCGCGTCAGACTTTCGTTTCCTGGCGAAGGATTCAAACAGACCACGCGAAATGGAGTGTAGGGCGTTTCGG
This sequence comes from uncultured Alphaproteobacteria bacterium, assembly GCA_963831585.1. Classification (GTDB taxonomy): domain Bacteria; phylum Pseudomonadota; class Alphaproteobacteria; order Rhizobiales; family Xanthobacteraceae; genus Bradyrhizobium. The sequence continues at coordinate 215,899 of CAWHRA010000018.1, forward strand.
ATTCCGGTCATTCGAAAACTCCGCCTTGTTTTCGAAAATGCACGGCCTCGTCCTACGGATGGTGTCCGCGACGGGCCGAGCGCGGCGCGCGGGCCTCCATGCAGGTTTATGAAATGCAATTTAATGGTGCGAGCGAGTGCGCGACCCTAGATCTGCTTCAGCAAAACCAGCATGGAGCTTCACCGTGTCGAGCATTTCGGCAAAACTCGCGATCGCGTTGCTGCTCGCCTTTGCTTCTCCCGCGGCGTCGTTCGCGCGAATCGCGGGTGAAGTCGGATCCGGAAACGTGCCCATCAGCGGGATCCCGTCGGGTCCGGCCAATGTCGGGGGCATGAACAATGTGATGGTCGATCCGAGCGGAATCGGAAACGCCGCCAAAATGGCCCCGCTGCCCGGCCCCCACATCTCGGTCCCGACCGTTCCGCAGTTCAAATAGAGCCGGGAAACTTTCCGGTTCGCACGGCTGCAGCAGCGGTGTTTTCGGCAAACATGATTTTCGCGCCCCCGTATGATGGAACCTTGGGGCGGTTGGCGTCGTTGTGACGAGTTCCATTTTCTGGTTCGGCGATGAATATCCTTGATCCTCAGGGTCCGATCGGAGCGGCTAACAAAACCATCCTGATCAACTCGGTCGGGATTATGCTGGCAATCGTGCTGCCGACCATCGCCGCGATTTTTGCGTGCGCGTTCTGGTTCCGGGCCTCCAACACCAAAGCCCATTACTGGCCGGATTGGGAGTATTCGGGCCGTATCGAGCTGGTGGTCTGGTCAATCCCGGCGCTCACCGTCATCCTGCTCGGGGGCGTTGCTTGGATCGGCTCGCACCAGCTTGATCCGGCTACGCCGGTAGAGGGCACGGGAAGCCCGGTCAGGATCCAGGTCGTCTCGCTCGATTGGAAATGGCTATTTATTTATCCGGATCAGCGGATCGCAACCGTCAACACCCTGACCGTGCCGGCCGGTGCGCCGCTGCGCTTCGAACTGACGTCCGGGAGCGTCTTGAACGCGTTCTTCATTCCGCAGCTCGGCAGCATGATCTACACCATGAACGGCATGGTCACCCAGCTGCATCTCCGCGCCGACAACGAGGGCGACTTTCAGGGCCTGTCGTCGCATTTCAGCGGCGATGGCTTCCCCAACATGCTGTTCGACGTTCACGTCATATCGTCGCTGGCGTTCCCGGACTGGGTGGCGAAGACAGCGCGCAGTGATCAGGCTCTGAACGAGGACAGCTACACCAAGCTCGCCCGGCAATCGGTCGAAGTAAACACGCTGACCTATCGACTCGACGATCCCCTGCTGTTCCACGCCATCGCGACCCAGATGATCCCGCCAGGCCCGGGGCCGAAGATCACTTCCGAGGCCGCGCAATCCTATATCGGAGCCTCGGATGCTCGGTAAGCTTACCTGGTCGGCGATCCCGATCGATCAGCCGATTCCGATGATCACGTCGGCCGTGGTGGCGCTGGGCATTCTAGGCATCCTGGCCTGGGTCGTGCTCAGGGGGCACCTGCCGTATCTCTGGGAGGAATGGATCACCAGCGTCGACCACAAGCGGATCGGCGTGATGTACACGCTGCTTGCCTCGGTGATGCTGCTGCGCGGATTTGCCGATGCCATCATGATGCGCGGCCAGCAGGCGTTTGCCCTGCATTCGCAGGGCTACCTGCCGCCCGAGCATTTCAACCAGATCTTTTCCGCCCACGGCACCATCATGATCTTCTTCGTGGCGATGCCGTTCGTGATCGGCCTGATGAACCTCGTCGTTCCCCTCCAGCTCGGAGTTCGCGACGTGGCGTTTCCGACGCTGAACTCCGTCGGATTCTGGCTCACCGCCACCGGCGCGCTGTTGGTCAACATTTCACTTGTTATCGGCGAGTTCGCACGCACAGGCTGGCTGCCCTACCCGCCCTTATCGGAGCTGACCTACTCGCCCGGCGTTGGCGTCGACTATTATCTGTGGTCGCTGGAAATTTCCGGCGTGGGCACGCTGGTCGCCGGCATCAATCTCGTCACCACGGTGCTGAAACTGCGCGCCAGGGGCATGGAGCTTCTGCGCATGCCGATGTTCTGCTGGACCACGCTGGCCTCAAATCTATTGATTATCGCGGCATTTCCGATCCTGACCGCGACGCTCGCGATGCTGATCCTCGATCGCTATTTCGGCTTCCATTTCTTCACCAACGAGGCCGGCGGCAACATGATGATGTTCATGAACCTGATCTGGGCCTGGGGCCATCCGGAGGTCTACATCCTTATTCTGCCGGCGTTCGGCGTCTTCTCCGAAGTGGTCGCGACGTTCTCGGGCAAGCCGCTGTTCGGCTATCGCTCGATGGTGCTGGCGACGATGGCGATCTGCGTCATCTCGTTCATGGTGTGGCTGCACCACTTCTTCACCATGGGCGCCGGACCCTACGTCAACGCGATCTTCGGTATCGCCAGCATGATCATCGCGGTGCCGACCGGCGTGAAGATCTACAACTGGCTGTTCACGATGTATGGCGGGCGCGTCCGCTTCACGACGCCGATGCTGTGGTCGATCGGGTTCATGGTGACGTTTATCCTCGGCGGCTTGACCGGCGTCCTGGTCGCCGTGCCGCCGGCCGACTTCATGTTGCACAACAGCCTGTTCCTAGTCGCGCATTTCCACAACGTGATTATCGGCGGCGTGCTGTTCGGCGCCTTCGCCGGCTACACCTACTGGTTCCCGAAGGCGTTCGGCTTCCGGCTGCACGAGGGTTTCGGCAAGGCCGCGTTCTGGTTCTGGCTGATCGGTTTCTATGTCGCCTTCATGCCGCTCTATGCGGTCGGCATGCTTGGCATGACACGGCGCATGCAGCATTACGACGTGCCGGAATGGCGGCCCTGGCTGATCGTCGCCGCGTTCGGCGCGGTGTTGATCCTGGCCGGCATCGTCTGCCAGATCCTGCAGCTCGTCGTCAGCATCCGCCACCGCGAGCAATTGCGCGACCGCACCGGCGATCCCTGGAACGGGAGGTCGCTGGAATGGGCCACCGCCTCACCGCCGCCGGTGTTCAATTTTGCCATCATGCCCGACGTGCGCAGCGAAGACGCTTATTGGACGATGAAATTGCAGGCGCAGAAGCAGGACGTCGAGAAGAGCGAGCCGGCCTACCAGGATATCGAAATGCCGCGCAATTCGCCGACCGGCTTCGTTTGCGCGTTCTTCGCCACCATCATGGGCTTCGCGCTGATCTGGCACATCTGGTGGATGGTCGCCGCAGGCCTCATTGGCGCGTTCGCGACCTTCGTGGCATTCGCCTGGCGCGACCATGACGAATACGTCATCCCCGCCGCGGAAGTAGAGCGGATCGACCGCGCCAATCTGGCGGAGCGGCGCGCCCTTCTCGCCACCGCCGGGAGCGGGTAGATGACCGACGCGACCATGACGTATGCCGAGAGCGACCCGCACCATGTGCGGGCCGCCGTGCATGCTGGTCCCGCCTCCAAGCGCGTCGTCACCGCCTACGGCTTCTGGATCTTCATCCTCAGCGACATGGTGATGTTCTCGGCCTTCTTCGCGACCTACGCCGTGCTGCTCGGGCAGACGGCCGGCGGGCCGAGCGGAGCCCAGCTGTTCGATCTGCCCAATGTCGCGATCGAGACCGGGTTCCTGCTGGCGTCGAGTTTTACCTGCGGGCTTGCCACGATCGCGGCCGACGCCCGCAACACGCGCTGGTTCCAGATCGCGATGGCGGTCACCTGCCTCTTTGGCCTCGCCTTTCTCACCATCGAGGCCAGGGAATTCGCGAGCCTCGTCGCCCGCGGGGCCGGGCCGACGCGCAGCGCGTTCCTGTCGGCATTCTTCACGCTGGTCGGCTGCCACGGGCTGCACGTCTCGGCCGGCATTCTCTGGCTGCTGACGATGATGGCGCAGGTCTACGCCAAAGGTTTCCGGGCCGATATCCAGCGCCGGCTGCTATGCTTCGCACTGTTCTGGCACGCCCTCGACATCATCTGGATCGCCGTGTTCACCGTGGTTTATTTGCTCGGGAGCGCCGTATGACGAACGGACACCAAGGCATCGATCGCAACATCGACATCGCGCCGGGCGATGAGCACCTCGAAGGCGGCATCGGCGAGCGCGTACTCGGCTATCTGGCCGGCCTCGGGCTCGCCATCCTGCTCACCGCGACTTCTTTCTTCGTCGCGGGCACGGACCTCGTCTGGCAGCCGAGCATTCCGGTGGCGCTGGTGGTGCTGGCGATCGCGCAGATGGGCGTGCACCTGGTGTTCTTCCTGCACATCACCACCGGGGCCGACAACGCCAACAACGTTCTGGCGCTGGCTTTCGGCGTGCTGATCGTCCTGCTGGTGATCGGCGGCTCGCTCTGGATCATGGCGAACCTCAATCACAACATGATGCCGATGGACCAGCTCATGCAGATGCAGCGCTAGGGCTGCTGATTCGATCGAGAGTGATCACAGCTCCGTGAGCCGAAGCCTCGAAAATTAAGGCTTCTTTCAGGTCTGATTAAGGCCCCATTAAGCACCGAAAAAACGAGTTCCACCAACAGGTTGGGAACTTGGTCACTGTGGCAGCTCGGTGACAGCAATTTATTCAAAAGCTGGCTAAGTGCGCGCCATGGATGGAGCCGACGCACGGCGCCTCTCGAAAACGAATCTCTCGGAGAATAAAACCAATGAAGAAGTTTCTACTCGGTACTGTGGCCCTCGTCGCTCTCGGCGCGACCGTGCCAGCACTTGCAGCCGATCTCGGCGCTCGCGCGCCCTATACCAAAGCTCCGGTCTATTCCGCCCCGATCTACAATTGGACCGGCTTCTACATCGGCGGTCACGTCGGCGGCGCGTTCGCCGGCGACAACAGCCTGACCGGCACCGACGGCCGTTTCCTCGGCGGCGTCCAGGGCGGTTTTGATTATCAGTTCGCCCCGAGCTGGGTGCTCGGTATCGAAGCCCAGTACAGCTGGCTCTCCAGCAACAACAACGGCCGGCTGTTCCCGGGCGGCGTGCTGGTCACCTCCAACAACGATCAGCTTGGTTCGGTCACCGGCCGGCTTGGCTATACCTGGGGCCCGGCGCTGCTTTACGCCAAGGGCGGTTATGCCTGGAAGGACGGCAACAACGTGAACGTCACGACCAATGGCGCCGCGGTGGGCTTCACCACCAACGGCAACCATCGTGACGGCTACACCGTCGGCGGCGGCCTCGAATACATGTTCGCCCCGAGCTGGTCCGCCAAGGTCGAATACCAGTATTACAATTTCGGCAGCACCACCTTCACGGGCGGCCCGGCTGTCATCGTGGGTACGAACTTCCGCGACGACGAGCATACGATCAAGGCCGGCCTGAACTATCGCTTCAACTGGGGTGGCCCGGTGGTTGCGAAGTATTGATCCTCAAGATCGCATCGCAAAATTCGGAAAGGCCGGCCTCGCGCCGGCCTTTTTTTGTTTTGTTAAGCAAGAATGGTTGTTTTGCTGCGCGAAAATCGCGCATTCAATCCGAAAGTTCCCAATTTTGTTAACCCGGTAACGCGATACTGCCGCCCAAACGATCTATCCATCCAGCGGGCGGGAAACGACATGGCGCGGCGATTTTCGATCGGCAAGCTCGGTAGGTTCTTTGGGTTTTTGCGGCCGCGCTGGGGCGTCAGGGGAAGCCTGTTCGCCGCCTTCGCGGTCATCGCGGGCATGGCGCTCGTCATCAGCGCCGGCGCAGCCCTGGTGCTCGGTCATCTCGGCGGGCGTATGGTCGATCTGAGCGGTCAGGATATCCCGCGCCTGGCGGCCAGCCTGCAGCTTTCCGCCCAAAGCGCGAGCCTTGCCAGTCAGGGACCGGCACTGCTCGCCTCCGAAAGCGAGGACGTGCTGACCGAACGTTCCAAGAAGATGAGCGAGACCCAGCGGATCACGCTGCAGAAGCTCGGCGAAATCATCGAGCTCGGTGCCGACAAGAATGTGGTCGCAGCCCTCACCGAGACCGTGAAGAATATCGACGACACCATCAAGAGCCTGGGCTCGGCGGCGAAGGAGCGGCTCGGCATCGCGGCCCAGCACGAGAAGCAATATAACGCGCTGCGCAGCACGCAAGGCGCCTTCGTAGCCGCCGCGGCACCTGCGATGATGGACGCCCAGACCCAGATCAACGCCATCCTGCAATCGGCCAACCTTTCTTCCGATGACGCAACCGAGGCCGCCCGGACCGTCGACCAGCTCGGCAACGTCTTTGCCAGCGGCAATCTGGCGGCCTCGCAGATGATCGCGGCGCTTTCGGCAAACTCCAGCGACACGCTGGACGCGATCGAGAAGGAATTCAAAGCCGCGCAGGCGCGCGTCAAGTCCAACCTCGACCTCCTGCCCAAGAACGCCGGCACCAAGGGGCTGAGCGACGCGGCACTGAAACTGCTGGTGCTCGGCGAGGGCAAGGCCGGCGTCTTCAAGCTCCGCCAGAGGGAACTGGACGCCAATGATTACGGCCAGACCATCCTCGACGAAACCCGCAAACTGAACGTCGGCCTCGGCATCAGCGTGCAGCAGCTCGTCGAGGGCGTGCAGAGCGAGACCAACGCCTCGACCGGGCAGGCGCGCCGCGAGATTTCCTATGCGACCATCGTGATGCTGGCGCTCGGCGGCCTGACCCTGGTCGGATCGGTGCTGTTCGTCTGGCTTTACGTCGGGCGCAACATCCTGCGCCGGATCCGCGCGCTGCAGCGTTCGATGCAGCTTCTGTCCGACGGCGACCTCGAAACGGAAATCTATCGCTCGCACCAGCACGACGAGATCGCCGCGATGGCCAACTCGCTGGAGGTCTTCCGCGAAAGCATGATCGAGGCCCGCGCGCTCTCGGCCGATCAGGACAAGGACCGGATCGCCAAGGCCGAACGCGCCTCCCGCATGGAAGCCCGGATCGTGGAATTCGAGACCACCGTCCGCTCGGCGCTGGACGGCCTGCAGAAGTCGGCCGGTACGATGCAGACCACGGCGCAAAGCATGTCGGCGACCGCCGACCAATCGAGCGCGCTGGTGAGCGCGGTGGCCTCGGCCGCCGAGGAAACCTCGGTCAACGTCCAGACCGTGTCCTCGGGCACCGAGGAATTGTCGTCCTCGATCGCCGAAATCGGCCGCCAGGTCGTTTCTTCGGCGGAGATTGCCCGCAAGGCTGTCGAGGAGGCCGGCGCGACCGACGCCACCATGCAGGGCCTGGCCGAAAACGCCGGCCGCATCAGCGTCGTGGTCGACCTGATCCAGACGATCGCATCGCAGACCAACCTGCTGGCGCTCAACGCTACCATCGAAGCCGCCCGCGCCGGCGACGCCGGCCGCGGCTTCGCGGTGGTCGCCTCCGAGGTGAAGAGCCTCGCCAACCAGACCGCGAAGGCCACCGACGAAATCCGTTCGCAGATCGCCAATATGCAGCAGGTGACCTCGTCGGCCGTCGGCGCGATCCGAAGCATCACCGGCACCATCAGCGAGATCAACGAGGTGACCACCGCGATCGCGGCGGCGGTCGAGGAGCAGGGTGCGGCGACGCGCGAGATCGCCCGCAACATCCAGCACGCCGCCGGCGGCACGTCCGAGGTTTCCAGCAACATCGTTGGCGTCTCCACCGCTTCCGCCCAGGCCGGCTCGGCTGCCAGCGAGGTACTGGGCGCCTCCGACGCGCTTCGCCGCGAAGCTGAGGTGCTGCGCGCTGAAATCGACGCCTTCCTCTCCAATATCCGGGCGGCGTAGAGGGCGGGGCCGCGGAAACAAACGACTCGGTCATTCCGGGGCGACGTGAAGCGTCGAACCCGGAATCTCGAGAATTCCGGGTCTGGTGCTAACGCACCGTCCCGGAATGACTGGCCGAAATCGGCCCCAATGTGTTTTGCCCAAGCCCGCATGCGTTTTTTCGGCTGGCGCCGCGCCGATTGTGCGGCTAAGCCGGGTAACAGATCATTGCGACGCGAAACCATGCATTCCAAGACAGATACGGTTCAGTCTTCCGCCGAGGCGCTGCGGTACCCTTGGGAAAATCATCCCGGCGAGGATCAGGTCGTCGAGGTGATGCCGGGGGTATTGTGGGTCCGGCTCAAGCTGCCGTTCCGCCTAAACCATGTGAACATCTATCTGCTCGCCGACGGCGACGGCTGGGCGGTGGTGGATTCCGGGTTCGGCAACGAGGAATCGATCGCGGCCTGGACCGCCTTGTTCGAGGGCCCGCTCAGGCACGTCAAGGTCACGCGGCTGATCGTGACGCATTCGCACCCCGACCATGTCGGCCTTGCCGGCTGGATCGTCGAGCGTTTCAACTGTCCGCTTTACATGTCGCAGGTGGAATACCTGCAGTCGGTCTATCATCAGAACCGCGGCACCGAAGAGCGCAAGATGGCGCAGCGGCTGTTCTTCCGCCGCCACGGCATGGACGAGGGCCTGACCGACAAATTGCTCGGCCGCGGCCAGGATTACCTGAAGCGGGTTTCGATCCTGCCGCCTTCCTATCGCCGTATCTCGCATGGCGACGAAATCTCGATCGGCTCGCGCCGCTTCAAGGTCATCACCGGCGGCGGCCATGCGCTGGACCAGGTGATGCTGTATTGCGCCGCCGACAAATTGTTCCTGTCCGCCGACCAGGTGCTGAGCAAGATCTCGCCCAATGTCAGCGTGTGGGCGGTGGAGCCCGACCAGAACTCGCTCGGCGAATATCTGGCCTCATTGGCGAGCCTGACCACCACGCTGCCCTATGACGTCATCGTGCTGCCCGGCCATGGCGTACCGTTCTACGGCCTGAAGACCCGCATCAAGCAGCTGGCCGACCACCACGAGGACCGCTGCCGGCTGATCGCCGAGGCTTGCCGGGAAACCCCGCAAACGTCCAAGGAACTGGTGCCGGTGGTGTTCCACAAGCACGTGCTCGACGTGCACCAGATGGGCTTCGCCGCCGGCGAACTGATCGCCCATGTCAATTACATGCTGGTCGAAGGGCGCCTGACGGCCGAGGAAGCCGACGGCGTGCTCCGCTTCAGGACCACCTGATCTCCCGGACTCCAACCTCCAAGCAAAGCCGCGCTCGCTCCGTCAGCCGGCCATCGCCAGTTTGGGCTGAACTCTTCGGCGCTGAAGCAGGATGATGCCTGCCAGCAGCAGCAACGCCGGAATCGCAAACCAATAGCGGCTCGGCCGTTGCGCGCGCACCAGTACCGCGGTGATCTCGTCGCCGGGAGCAAGCCCGTATTTCGAGGCCTCGCTGCCGAAGCTGACCAGACTGATCGTGACCTTGTCGCCGAGGGTCGATAGCGACAGCCCGGATCGTTGCAGACGCTCGGTGCCGGTCTTGCCTGAGCGCAAGGTAAGCCGCACCAGCTTTTCGACATCTTCGCCGGCGCGCGACTGGCTCATGACCCGGATGCGCAAGGTCGACCCACTCGGGATGGTGTCGACGACCCGCAGGATGTCCGTGGCCGGCCGCGGATCGAACGGCGCCTCCAGCCGGTCGAGCCAGTAACCGGGCCGGAACAGCGTGAAACAGATCAGCAGCAACGCCAGGGTTTCGTACCACCGGTTGCGCGTCAACAGCCAGTTTTGCGTCGCCGAAACGAAGCAGCCCATCGCGATGATCGAACAGCCGACGATGAACGCAAAATGAGTGACATCGCCGACATCGATCAGCAGCAGCTCGGTATTGAAGATAAAGATAAAGGGGAGCAGTCCGGTGCGGATTTCATACCAGAATCCCTGCAAGCCTGTTTTGATCGGATCGGCGCCGGAGATCGCTGCGGCAGCGTAAGCGGCCAATCCCGCCGGCGGATGCACGTCGGCCATCAGCCCGAAATAGAACACGAACAGGTGCACCGCGATCAGCGGCACCGCGAGGTCATTCTGCTGGGCGACCTCGACCAGCACCGGCGCCATCAGTGTCGCCACCACGACGTAGTTCGCGGTCGTCGGCATGCCGATGCCCAGGATCAGGCAGACCAGCGCGGTCAGTAGCAGCATGACCATGAGATTGCCGCCGGAGGCGGTCTCGACGATTTCCGTCATGACAAGGCCGATTCCGGTCAGCGAGACCGCACCGACGATAATGCCGGCGGCGGCGGTGGCGATGCCGACCGAGGTCATGTTGCGCGAGGCGCTCTGCAACGCGGTGATCAAATCGTCGAAACCGTCGTGCATCCGCGCGGCCAGGTCGTGCTCGCCGCGAAATGCCGCAATCAGCGGGCGCTGGGTCACCATGATGAAAATCAGGAACAATGTGCCCCAGAAGGCCGACAGGCCGGGCGACATTTCTTCCACCATCAGGCACCAGATCAGGACGATCACCGGCAGCAGAAAGTGTAGACCGGTCCGTGCGGTCTCGAAGAAATCCGGCACCCGAATGATCGCCTTGGTGAGATCGTCGATTGGCAGATCGGGATGCCTGGCCTTGTAGCGGATGAGCGCGACATAGGCCGCGAGCAGCGTTACGCCGAGTATCCAGATCGCCGCGCTGCCGAATACCGTTTTGGTCCAGCCGATCCCCCAGTAAACAATGCCGCTCAGAACGATCATGCCGCAGACGGTCATCAGCGCACGCAGCAATGACTGGTGGATGGGAGCAGTGGAGGAGCGCGCCAGGCCCCGCAACCCAAGCTTGGCCGCCTCAATGTCGACGATGTAGAACAGCGCGCCATAGGTGAGGAACGCCGGAAGAAAGGCGTGCTTGACCACCTCCGCATAGCTAATGCCGACATACTCGGCGATCAGGAACGCCGCGGCACCCATCACCGGCGGCATCAATTGTCCGTTGACGCCGGCCGCGGCTTCGATCGCGCCGGCCTTCACCGCCGAATAGCCGACGCGTTTCATCAGGGGAATCGTGAAGGTGCCGGTCATCACCGTATTGGCGATCGAGGAACCGGAAATCATTCCGGTCATGCCGGAAGCGACCACGCCAGCTTTCGCCGGCCCGCCGCGAAACGTGCCGAGCATGGCGAAGGCCAACTTGATGAAATAGTTCCCGGCGCCTGCCTTTTCCAGCAGGCTGCCGAACAGCACGAAGAAGAACACCACATTGGTCGATACGCCAAGCGCCACCCCGAAGATGCCTTCCGAGGTGAGCCACATCTGCGATGCGACACGCGACAACGAAGCGCCCTTGTGCGCCATCATGCCGGGCAGCCAGGGTCCGGCGAAGATATAGACCAGCATCAGGGCGGCAATGATGGCGAGCGCGGGCCCGACCGCGCGCCTTGCAGCCTCCAGCAACAGCACCACGCCGATTACCGAGATCACCACGTCCGGCAGGCTCGGCAAGCCCGGCCGCAGCGAAATCTGGTCGTAAAAGACCAGCAGATAACTCGCCGCGCCGACACCGAGCGCGGAGAGGATCCAGTCGGTCAGCGGAATGCGGTTGCGCGGCGAAAATTTCAGCGCGGGGAACGTTGCAAAGGCCAGCAGGAAGGCGAACGACAAATGGATGATGCGCGCTTTGCCGTCGGCGATCACGCCGAAGTTGAGCTTGTAGGGAAGCGGCGACGCATACCAGAGCTGGAACAGCGCCCAGGCCAGCGAGACGGCGAAGATGTATTTTTTTTCGAAGCCCGTCGGCTTGCGTCCGCCGGTATCTGCTTCCGCAACCATGTCCTCGAGCATTTCGCGCTCTGGCACCGTTCCAGTGCTGTCCGTCATCGCGTTCCCCACCTCAGCACGCCGCTTCCGTAGACGAAGGGGCGGCTCGCGCCGCCCCTTCCCGAATGGCTACATCCAGCCCTTTTCCTTGTAGAACTTGATCGCGCCCGGATGCAGCGGGGCCGACAGCCCGTTCTTGATCATGTCCTTGGGATCGAGATGGGCGAAGGCGGGATGCAACTTCTTGAATTCATCGAAGTTGTCGAACACCGCCTTGACCAGCGCATAGACCGTGGTGTCGGTGACCTTTGCGGACGTGACGACGGTGGCGAGCACGCCATAGGTCTCTGTCGGATTCGGATTGTTGGCATACATGCCGCCGGGGATCGTCGCCTTGGCGTAATAGGGGTGTTCCTTGATCAGCGTGTCCACCGCCGGGCCGGTCAGCGAAATGAGCTTGGCACCGCAGGCGATGGTCGGGTCCTGAATCGCGGCCGAGGGATGGCCGACGCCGTAGAAGAACCCGTCGATCTTGTTGTCGCACAGCGCGGTGCCCTGTTCGTCGGCCTTGAGTTCCGCAGCCATCGAGAAGTCGGCCTTGGTCCAGCCCATCTGCCGGAGCAGTTCCTCCATCGAAGATAACGTGCCGGAACCGGGATTGCCGATATTGAAGCGCTTGCCCTTGAAGTCCTCGAATTTGGTCACGCCGGCATCCTTGCGCGCCAGTACCGTGAACGGTTCAGGGTGCACGGAGAAGACGGCGCGCAAGTCCGGATCGGCATTGCCCTTGAACTGCGCTTCGCCCTTGGCGGCGCCAAACTGAACGTCGGATTGCGCGAGCCCGAAATCGAGCTCGCCGCTCTTGATGGCGTTGACGTTGAATACCGATCCGCCGGTCGATTCGACCGAGCAGCGAAGGCCGGTCTCGGCCCGGCTCTTATTCATCAGCCGGCAGATCGCTCCGCCGACCGCGTAATAGACGCCGGTGACGCCGCCGGTGCCGATGGTCACGAATTTCTGCTGCGCCGTGGCCGGCATCGACGTCAGCGCCACCAGCGCCGCCGCCAGGCCCAGGTTCTTCATTGTACAGAACTTCATCTTTGTATCCCTCCATTTTTGATGATTGAAGTCGTGAAAACCAAACCGGAGCGGCGGCTACCCGCCGAGCGCGGCATCGATGGCATCTCCCAGCCTTTCGACGATGGCGTCGATCGCGGCGCTTTCAATGATAAATGGCGGGGCCAGCAGCACATGGTCGCCCTGCGTGCCGTCCACCGTTCCGCCCATCGGATAAACCATCAGGCCGCGCGCCATCGCTTCACGCTTGATCTGCGCATGCAACTTACGCGCCGGATCGAAAGGCTTCTTGGTGCCGCGGTCGGCCACGATCTCGAGCCCCTGAAACAGGCCGCGGCCGCGCACATTGCCGACAAAGGGATGATTACCGAACCGCTCCTGCAGCCGCCGCGACAGATGGTCGCCCTGCTTCCGGACATTGGCAAGCAGATCGTCGCGGCGAATCACCTGCTGCACGGCGAGCGCGGCGGCGCAGGCCAGCGGATGACCTGTATAGGTATGGCTGTGCTGGAATACGCCCGAGCCATCGGCGATGGCCTTGAAGATCCGGTCCTGCAGCAGGATCGCGCCGACCGGCGCATAACCCCCGCCCAATCCCTTGGCGATCGCAAGAATGTCCGGGCTGACGCCTTCCTGCTCGCAGGCATGCAACGTGCCGGTCCGGCCCATACCGCACATCACCTCGTCGAGGATCAGCAGAATTCCGTAGCGGTCGCATATCTCGCGGACGCGCTTGAAATAGCCCGGCACCGCCGGGACCGCCCCCACCGTGGCACCCACCACGGTTTCGGCGACGAAGGCGATGACGTTCTCGCCGCCCAGTTCTGCGATCTTGCTGTCGAGTTCTTGCGCCAGCCGCTCGCCATAGGCCTCCGGCGTTTCGTCCACCCGCCGTTCCCGGTATTCATAGACCGGCGACACATGATGGGTTTCGATCAACAGCGGCGAAAACTGCCGGCGCTGCCATTCGCGGCCACCGACCGCAAGCGCCCCCAGCGTGACCCCGTGATAGCTTTGACGTCGCGCGATCAGAAAGCGCCGCTGCGGCTCGCCGCGCTCGACGAAATATTGCCGCGCGAGTTTTAGCGCCGCCTCGATCGCTTCCGATCCGCCGCTGACGAAGAACGCATGGCCAAGACCCTCCGGCGCGTGCGCCACCAGGTCGTCGGCCAGTTCCTCGGCCGCCTGCGAGGTGAAGAAGCTGGTGTGAGCGTACTCGAACCTGTCGAGCTGCGCGCGCATGGCCGCGATGATGTCGGGATGCGAATGGCCGAGACAGGAAACCGCAGCGCCCCCGGAGGCGTCGATATACTCCTTGCCTGCTGAATCGGAGATGTAGATACCCTTGGCGGCCGCCGCGACCGGGTAGTTATGGTTGATCTGCCTGTGCAGGACGTGGGTCACGATCGTCTGGTCCATTTCTTTGTTGTCAGGGCGCGTTTTGTCGTCAGGACGTAGGTGTCGAATGCCCGGAGCTGCTCTTCGCTGGTCGCGAGCGACTTGATGGTCTCGGCTCCCCTGCGCGCGGCAACCAGGGCGGTCAAACACTCGATCGCGGCGAAAGCCGGAGACATCGTGTGAAAGAACGAAGGGGTTTCGGTGCCTACGATGATCGTCTCCTTGGATAATTTCGCCAGCGGGGAAACCTCGCTGTCGGTCACGGCAATGACCCGCGCACCGCGCTTGTCGGCGTAGCGAGCGGCCTGCACGGTTTGCCGCGTATAGGGCTTGACCGAAATCGCCAGCAGCGAATCGCCCGGACCAATCGTCCGCAACGTATCTGTGGCTATGCCGCCAGGGCCGTCGACCAGCACCGAATCCGCACCGAACAGCGCGCGCGCATAGTGAAAGCCGTAAGCTACCGAAAACGCCGAGCGCAGGCCGAGGCAGAACACGCGTTTGGACTGCGCGATGAGTTCCGCCGCGGCCCTGAAGCGCTCGATTGCCGGAGGCGTCGAGAGCTCCTGAAGGTGGCGGGTTAGCGACGAAAAAATGTCCTGGATCAGCGCCTCATCGCCCTCGTTGTCGCGCCGCTGCAAGAGCTCCTCGGCGCGCCCACGATAGCTGTCCGGTCGCCGGCGCACCGCCTCGGCGGAGAGCTTTCGGATTTCGTCATAGCCCTTCAGCTTGAATCGCTGCGCCAGGCGCGTCAGCGTCGCCGGCGGAATACCGGCACGCCGCGCTTGCTCGCGCATCGTGAGCAGCGCAACATCGGCCGGGTGATCGATCACCCACCGCGCCGCTTCCTGCAGTTGCTGCGGCAGCTCATCAAAGCCGGCCATCAGCTCACCGAGCAGTTGTTTCATCGCCAAGGCTAGTCCCCCGGATTGCCGCGAGCAGCAGCAGGCTAGATAAGGAATGCCGCTTATGCAACATATGTTTCATTTTCGAAATAATCGACTCATATGTTTCAAAACTCTGGGCTCCCGCTCCGATAGGCGCGCAATGATTACCGTCAGGGCGTTGGTCGCGGCGCATGCCAACGACGCAGCCCGGACCCGACTCGTGGCGGATTGCGCGTAGGCTCCCGATAACAGCGTGTTGATCGGGATCAAGTTCCGGTCCGCGTGCGAAGCAACCCGGCCCCACACACATAGGGTTCCAGGCGCCCGATTCCGGCTCGACATCAAAGCTGGAAACGCTCTAAAAAGGCAGCTCTCTACAGGATTTGGCCGTCCCGGCCCCGGCTTCCCCGACAGGCAGTTTTGCGATGGATTACAGCCAGTTCTTCAGTGCCGCCCTCAACCGCCTGCATGACGAGCGGCGCTACCGGGTCTTTGCCGATCTCGAGCGCATCGCCGGCCGGTTTCCGCACGCGGTGTGGCACTCGCCGAAGGGCGCGCGCAACGTCGTGATCTGGTGCTCCAACGACTATCTCGGCATGGGGCAGCACCCGAAAGTGGTCGGGGCCATGGTGGAAACCGCCACCCGCGTCGGCACCGGCGCCGGCGGAACCCGCAATATCGCCGGCACCCATCACCCGCTGGTGCAGCTCGAGGCCGAACTGGCCGATCTGCACGGCAAGCAGGCGGCACTGCTGTTCACCTCCGGCTACGTCTCGAACCAGACCGGCATTGCCACCATCGCCAAGCTGATTCCGAATTGCCTGATCCTGTCGGACGAGCTCAACCACAATTCGATGATCGAAGGCATCCGCCAGTCCGGCTGCGAGCGTCAGGTGTTCCGTCACAACGACACGGCGCATCTCGAGGAGCTGTTGCGCGCCGCCGGTCCCGACCGGCCGAAGCTGATCGCCTGCGAGAGCCTTTATTCCATGGACGGCGACGTCGCTCCGTTGGCGAAGATCTGCGATCTCGCCGAGCGCTATGGCGCGATGACCTATGTCGACGAAGTTCATGCGGTGGGCATGTACGGTCCGCGCGGCGGCGGCATCGCCGAACGCGACGGCGTGATGCACCGGATCGATATCCTGGAAGGCACGCTCGCCAAGGCGTTCGGCTGCCTTGGCGGCTATATCGCCGCAAGCAGTGACATCATCGACGCCGTGCGCTCCTACGCACCCGGCTTCATCTTCACCACCGCGCTGCCGCCGGCGATCTGCTCGGCGGCGACCGCCGCGATCCGGCATCTGAAGACCTCGAGCTGGGAGCGCGAGCGTCATCAGGACCGCGCCGCCCGCCTCAAGGCGATCCTGACCGCCGCCGGCCTGCCCGTGATGTCGAGCGACACCCATATCGTGCCGCTGTTCGTCGGCGACCCCGAAGCCTGCAAGCGGGCCTGCGACATCCTGCTGGAACAGCACGGCATCTACATCCAGCCGATCAACTATCCGACCGTGGCCAAGGGCACCGAGCGGCTACGCATCACGCCATCGCCCTATCACGACGACGCGCTGATCGATCAGCTCGCCGAAGCGCTGCTGCAGGTCTGGGAACATCTCGGCCTGCCGCTGCGGAAAAAGTCGCTGGCGGCCGAATAGCCGTTAACCTTCACTACCCGCGGCGAAATCCCTGCTCCTGGGCGGTGACGCACCGTGCTTTGCCGGCTTAATCCGGCTATACTCCCCTTGTGACGACGGTCGCTTGCGGTAGCGCGGGCCAATCGCGCGCCGAACGTGAAGGGAGTAAGCAGCGATGCTGCACGACTGGGGCGTGATCGCAGCCGCCTTCGGCTACATCGGGTTCCTGTTTCTGGTGGCGAGCTATGGCGACCGCCTCTCGCCGACGCAGCGCGGCCGCGCCAGCGGCCTGATCTATCCGCTGTCGCTGGCGATCTATTGCACCTCCTGGACGTTCTTCGGCTCGGTTGGATTCGCCACCCGCACCAGCGTCGATTTTCTCGCGATCTATATCGGCCCGATCCTGATGATCGGGCTGGGCACGCCGCTGTTGCGGCGCGTGATCCAGCTGGCGAAATCGCAGAACATCACCTCGATCGCCGATTTCATCGCCGCGCGCTACGGCAAGAGCCAGGCCGTCGCGGCGACCGTCGCCCTGATCGCGATCATCGGATCCGTCCCCTATATCGCGCTCCAGCTCAAGGCGGTGGCCTCCTCGCTTGAAACCATCCTGAGCGAGGACCAGGCGTTCTCCCGCATTCCGATCATCGGCGACATCGCGCTGATGGTGACGCTTGCGATGGCGGCCTTTGCGGTGCTGTTCGGCACCCGCCAGACCGACGCCACCGAACACCAGCACGGCCTGATGCTGGCGGTCGCCACCGAATCCATCATCAAACTTGTGGCCTTTCTCGCCGCCGGCGCCTTCGTCACGTTCTGGATGTTCAGCCCGCATGAGTTGATCGAACGCGCGATGAAGACGCCCGAGGCGGTGCGGGCCATCGACTACACGCCCTCGATCGGCAACTTCCTCACCATGGTGCTGTTGTCGTTTTGCGCCATCATGCTGCTGCCGCGCCAGTTTCACGTCAGCGTAGTCGAGAATTCCACCGACGCCGAGGTCGGCCGGGCGCGCTGGCTGTTTCCGTTCTATCTGGTCGCCATCAACCTGTTCGTGATTCCGATCGCGCTCGCGGGTCTCATCATCTTTCCATTCGGCGCGGTCGACAGCGACATGTACGTGCTGGCGCTGCCGATGGAGGGAAATGCTCCCCTGCTCAGCGTCGGCGTCTTCGTCGGCGGCCTGTCGGCGGCAACCGCGATGGTGATCGTGGAATGCGTCGCGCTTTCGGTCATGGTTTCGAATGACATCATCGTTCCGCTGGTGCTGCAGCGCGGCCCGCAGTCGGCCGCGCGCCAGAAGGATTTTGGCGACTTCCTGCTCAAGGTCCGGCGCTTTGCGATTTTCGGCATCATGGCGATGGCTTATTGCTATTACCGCGCGCTCGGCAACACGCAGCTCGCGGCGATCGGCCTGTTGTCCTTTGCGGCCATCGCGCAGCTGGCGCCGGCGTTCTTCGGCGGCCTGTTCTGGCGGCGCGCGACCGCGAGCGGCGCCATCGGCGGCATGCTGGTCGGCGGCGCGGTGTGGGCCTACACGCTGTTCCTGCCGAGCTTCATGGACGGCAATACCGCGGGCATGCTGATCCTGCAGCACGGACCGTTCGGCATCGAGGCGCTGCGCCCGCAAGCCCTGTTCGGCGCCGACCTGCCGCCGCTGCTGCACGGCGTATTGTGGTCGCTTGCGCTCAACGTCCTGACCTATGTGGTGCTGTCGCTGGCGCGCCAGCCGTCCTCGATCGAGCGATTGCAGGCGGACCTGTTCGTGCCGGATGCGCTGGCGCCGGCGCCGACCTTCCGGCGCTGGCGCACCACGGTGACGGTGCAGGACATCCAGAGCACGGTGGCGCAGTATCTCGGGCCCGATCGCGCCCGCCATTCGTTCGAAGCCTTCGCGGTCACCCACAACGCGCGGCTCGATCCGGCCGCGCCGGCCGATTTCGAGCTTCTGCAACACGCCGAGCATCTGATCGCGTCCTCGATCGGCGCGGCGTCTTCTCGCCTGGTGATGTCGCTCCTGCTGCGCAAGCGCACCGTCTCCGCCAAGGCCGCGCTGAAGCTGCTCGACGATTCCCACGCCGCGCTCCATTTCAATCGCGAGATATTGCAGACCGCGCTGAACCATGTGCGGCAGGGCATCGCCGTGTTCGATCCGGATCTGCAGCTGATCTGTTCGAACCGGCAGTTCGGCGAAATTCTGGGGTTGCCGCTGCACCTCGTCCAGATCGGGATTCCCTTGCGGGAAATCCTCGAATTCATGGGGGCGATCAGTCCGCCCGGCATCGGCGAGAGCGACAGCGGCGCTTTGCTGGAAATGCGTCTGTCCGCCTACACCACCGAGGGCGAGCCCTATCTGGAACGTCTGCCCGATCGCCACATGGTGATCGAGGTGCGCTCCAACCGGATGCCCGGCGGCGGACTGGTCATCACCTTCTCCGACGTCACGCCTTCCTTCGAGGCCGCCGAGGCGCTGGAGCGCGCCAACGCCACCCTGGAAAAACGCGTGCGCGACCGTACCGAGGAACTGACGCGGCTGAATTCGGAACTGGCGCTGGCCAAGAGCGCCGCCGAGGACGCCAGCATCTCCAAGACGCGCTTTTTGGCGGCGGCGAGCCACGACATCCTGCAGCCGCTGAACGCGGCGCGGCTCTATGTCACGAGCCTGGTCGAGCGCCAGAACGGCGGCGAGGATTCCCGGCTGGTCGAGAACATCGACGATTCGCTGGAGGCGATCGAGGAAATCCTGGGCGCGCTGCTGGACATTTCGCGGCTCGATGCCGGCGCCATGACGCCGTCGATCACGAGCTTCAAGATGAGCGACCTGATGCGCTCGCTGGAGATCGAATTCGCGCCGATCGCGCGAGCCAAGGGACTGAGGCTGACCTTCGTGCCCTGCTCGCTGCCGGTGGAATCCGATCGGCTGATGCTGCGGCGGCTGTTGCAGAACCTGATTTCCAACGCCATCAAATACACTCCGCACGGCCGCGTGCTGGTCGGCTGCCGGCGTCACGGCCAAAGCCTGCAGATCGGGGTCTACGATACCGGCGTCGGCATTCCCGTGCTCAAGCGCGGCGAGATCTTCAAGGAATTTCACCGGCTCGAGCAGGGCGCGCGGATCGCGCGCGGCCTCGGCCTCGGGTTGTCGATCGTCGAACGTCTTGCGCGCGTTCTCAACCACGGCATCGCGCTTGATGCCACGGTCGGCGGCGGCTCGGTCTTTTCGGTGATGGTGCCGACCGCGAAGGCGGTCAACTACACCGCGGCCGTCACCACAGCGACCCCGCTATCGCGGACACCGATGAGCGGCTCCCTGATCGTTTGCATCGAGAACGACGCGGCGATCCTGGATGGCATGCAAACGCTGCTGAAGGCGTGGAACGCCGAGGTCATCGCGGTGGCCGATCCCGACGCCGCCATCCTGGCGATCGAGGCCGCCGGCCGGCCCGTGACCGGACTTCTGGTCGACTACCATCTCGACCGCGGCAACGGCGTCGCCGCGATCCGGGACATTCGCCGCCGCTTCGGCGAGAATATTCCGTCGATCCTGATCACCGCGGATCGCAGTCCGCACGTGCGGGCCGCTGCCCGCGACGAGAACATCGCGGTGCTCAACAAGCCGGTGAAACCGGCGTCGCTGCGCGCGCTGCTCGGCCAGTGGCGGACGCAGCAGATGGTGGCGGCGGAGTAGTCCTTCTCCCATGCCCGGCGCCGCCTGCGGGGAAAGGTGGACCGACCATCATGGATTACTGTGCTGGCGGCGTTCCCTGGCGCCAGTGGCCGCCGGCGATTTTTGCCGCCGCGATCACGGCCTGGGTGCGGCTTTCGACCCCGAGCTTCTGCAGGATCGCCGATACGTGCGCCTTGATGGTCGCTTCCGACACGCCGAGCTCGTAGGCTATCTGCTTGTTGAGCAGCCCCTCAGACAGCATCATCAGCACTCTCACCTGCTGGGGGGTCAGCGTCACCAGCCTGTCGCGCAGCCGCGTCATGTCCGGATCGGTCGCGGAGGTAAGATCGGTATCAGGCGGAACCCAGACGTCGCCATCCATTACCTTCACGATCGCGTCGCGCAGTGTATCGACCCCGAATCGCTTGGGAATGAATCCCGAAGCGCCGAAGTCCAGCGATCGGCGGATGGTGCCCACATCGTCGCTGGCCGACACGATTACCACCGGGATCGCCGGATACTGCGCGCGCAGATAGATCAGCCCCGAGAAGCCCGAGATCCCCGGCATCGTCAGATCGAGCAGGATCAGGTCGACATCGGAATCCTGTTCCAGCAGCGAGGTCAGATCCTCGAACGAGCCGGCTTCATCGATTTTCGCCGAGGCCACGACGCTCGCGACCGCCTGTCGCAAGGCATCGCGGAACAGCGGATGGTCATCGGCAATGACGAGGCGGGTGTTGGCGATGGCGGTCATTTATTTCTTGCAAGCGGGTTGCGGCAAACCCGTGAGCGCATGTTTTGGGCCTGCCAACCGAATTTTTTCTTGTCGCATCAATTGTCCTCTCATGAGCCGTGGCATGCAAGCATACAATAATGCCACGCGGCAACGCGGTTAATCCGCGCGTTGTGCGTCGCAATACGTCCGGCGGTGGATTGCTGCCCACGATGTCCGCGCTTCCCAAACCTATCAGATATAGAGGTGTGAAGGGCCAAAAGTCTTATTGGGGCGGGTTTCACGCCGATGTTACCGTAGCGCGAGGCCTTAGGCTTACTCCGGCTTAACTCTGCTGGATGGGGCGCGCTTTGCATCAACGATCTCGGGGAGCGAATCAAAATGTCCACATTGGCTGCAACATCGACGAGAGCGGGCGGGATGACGAAGGACGAACGTTTCGTCATTCTCGCCTCATCGCTCGGCACCGTCTTCGAATGGTATGACTTTTATCTCTACGGATCGCTCGCCCCGATCATCGGCGCGCAATTCTTCTCGGCCTATCCGCCGGCAACGCGCGATATCTTCGCGCTGCTCGCCTTCGCGGCCGGCTTCCTGGTGCGCCCGTTCGGCGCCATCGTGTTCGGACGCATCGGCGACATCGTCGGACGCAAATACACCTTCCTCGTCACCATCCTGATCATGGGTCTGTCGACCTTCATCGTCGGGCTGTTGCCGAACGCCGCGACGATCGGCTTTGCCGCGCCGGTCATCCTGATCGCATTGCGTCTGGCGCAGGGCCTCGCGCTCGGCGGTGAGTATGGCGGAGCCGCCACCTATGTGGCCGAGCACTCGCCGCAGGGCAAACGCGGCTACTACACCTCGTTCATCCAGACCACCGCGACGCTCGGCCTGTTCCTGTCGCTGCTGGTGATCCTGTTCACCCGCACGGCAATCGGCGAGCCTGCATTCGCTGCCTGGGGCTGGCGCATTCCATTCCTGGTCTCGGTCGCCCTGCTGGCGGTTTCGGTCTGGATCCGGTTGCGCCTCAATGAGTTGCCGGTGTTCCAGAAGATGAAGGACGAGGGCAAGGGTTCGAAGGCCCCGCTGACCGAAGCCTTCGCCAACTGGAGCAACGCCAAGATCGTCATCCTCGCGCTTGTCGGCGGCACCATGGGTCAGGGCGTGGTCTGGTACACGGGCCAGTTTTACGCGCTGTTCTTCCTGCAATCGATCCTGAAGGTCGACGGCTATACCGCCAACCTTCTGATCGCCTGGTCGCTGGTGTTCGGCACCGGCTTCTTCGTGGTGTTCGGCGCACTGTCGGACAAGATCGGCCGCAAGCCGATCATCCTCGCCGGCTGCCTGATCGCGGCGCTGACCTTCTTCCCGATCTTCCGGATGATCACCTCCAACGCCAACCCGGCGCTGGAAAAGGCGATCGAAGGGGCCAAGGTCGAGGTCGTCGCCGATCCCGCGGGATGCGGTGATCTGTTCAACCCGGTCGGCACCCGAGTGTTTTCGAAACCTTGCGACACCGCCCGTGCCTTCCTCGCCCAATCCTCGGTCAAGTATTCGACCTCCTACGGCCCCGCGGGCTCCGGCGTGAAGGTGATGGTGAATGGCAAGGAAGTGCCGTACACCGACGCGAAGGCCGGTAACCCGGCGGTTGCCGCGGCCGTGGCCGGTGCCGGCTATCCCAAGGCCGGCGACGCCGGCATCGTGAAGATGTCGAACCCGTTCGACATCTTCCGTCCGCAGGTGGCTGCGCTCATCGGGTTGCTGTTCATCCTGGTGATCTTCGTCACCATGGTGTACGGGCCGATCGCAGCGATGCTGGTCGAACTGTTCCCGACCAAGATCCGCTACACCTCGATGTCGCTGCCCTACCACATCGGCAACGGCTGGTTCGGCGGATTGTTGCCCGCCACCGCGTTCGCGATCGTGGCCTCGACCGGCGATATCTATGCTGGTCTCTGGTATCCGATCATCTTCGCATCGATCACCGCGGTCGTCGGCTTCTTCTTCCTGCCGGAAACCAAGGACGTCGATATCAAGACGAACTAGCAATCTCCCGGGCGGCGACACCGCCGCCCGGACCAGACCAGCGCAACAAGCCGGCCGCGGATCGCTCCGCGGCCGGTTTTTCTTTTTCAGGTCGTACCGACAAACTGCAGCACGATCTCCCGGTGATGCGGCCGGCGGCGGTGCTCGATCAGGTAGATCGCCTGCCACGTTCCAAGCGCGGATTCGCCATTCAGGACGGGAACATGCAGCGAGGTCGCGGTCAGCATGGTCTTGACATGCGCGGGCATGTCGTCGGGGCCTTCGGTGTCGTGGCGCCAGCCGGCGTCCTCCGGCGCGAGGCGATCGAGCGCCGTCGTCAAATCGGCGAGCACCGTCGGGTCGGCGTTTTCCTGGATCGTCAGCGAGGCCGACGTATGGCGAATGAAGAGCGTCACCGCGCCTTCTTTCGCACCGGCCTCCCTCACGAATTTCACGACCTCGGCGGTGAGATCGGTAAAGCCGCGTCCGGACGTCTGAACCGTCAATAGCGACGAGACGATGCTGGTGGCGCTGACGGCCGACGGCGCAGAGCGTGAGAGTGATTTGGGTGAGGTCACGAAATCTCTCCACGTGTCGTCCCGGCGAACGCCGGGACCCCCATAACCACCAGCGTTGATTGCCGACAGAAGGCCTCAACCCGATCGGCTGATCGAAAGGTCGCGGCGTATCGGCCCCGGCGTTCGCGGGGACGACTGGAAACTCAAATCTTGCCGCTGATGTCCTTCTGCATCCGGTTGGCTATATCGACCAGCCGTCGCCATGCCTGCTCCAGAAACGACATCATGCGATCCATGTCGCGGTCGCTCGGCAGCGGGATCTCGATCTTGCGATCGCCCTCACCCACCTTCGGTTCGGGCTGTTTCAGCGAGTTCTGACTTCGGCAGCGGCTCGTCGATCTTGCCTGTGACGGTGGGTTCGCGTGCCGCCAGTTGCGCTTTGAGCTTTTCGTTCTCACCCTGCAGCCGGCCGATTTCCGCATCGAGGGCCGCGCGTTCGTCGGGCACCGCGTAGCAGGCCCAGCCCGCACCACTATTGCTGCAGGTCGAAACGTCACCGGTCCTGGTGTCGAGCCTGATCAAGCCGTCGGTAACCGGCGACAGCACATAGCGGCCGTTCGCATTGTCGGGCATCGGCTCTGCGCGCGTGCTGCCCATTCCGGCGACGCAGAGCATCAGGACTACGGCGGCGGCGGAAAATTTCGAGGGCGACATCGCTGTCATCATGGGAGTACTCCGCCTCAAAACCTTTGCTCCTATCCTACACCTGCGAACGGTAGGGTGCGCGGCCTGATTTCAACGCGTCCGCGAGCAATTCGATCCGATCCTGTCCCCAGAACACCTCGCCGTCGAGCACATAGACCGGCGAGCCGAACACGTCGGCGGCCAGCGCATCCTGGCGGTTTTGCTCGTAGGCTGCGCTGATTTCCTCGGACCCGGAACGCTCGACCAATTGCCTGCCGGGAAGTCCGGATTCGTCGGCCAATTTGATCAGGATCGCCGGGTCGGTCATCTTGAGCTGGTCCTGCCACACCGCCGCGAATGCCCGCCGCATGAACGGCTCGGGGTCGAGCCCGGCTTCCACCGCTGCGATCACCACGCCGTCGGCCAGCCGCGCGTTGAACGGCCAGTTCTCCGGCTGAAGATGGAATTTCAAACCGCGCCTGTCGCGCCAGCGCTGCAGTTCGACCATGCGATAGCGCTGCCGCACCGGGTGGCGCTTCATCAGCGGCAGGCCACCCGTCTCCGAGAACAGATCGACCAGCACGACCGGCTTGTAGTTCACCGTGAGAGCGTAGGTTTTCGCGACCTCCTGGAACGCCTTGTGCCCGACATAGGCCCAGGGGGATTGAAACGAAAAATAATAGTCGACCTGGCGCGGCATAGGGGCTCCCGGGACCGGGTTGATCGCGGCCATCCCAACAGACCCTTCGGAGCGATGCAAGATCGGTGACCGCGGCGATTTGGGTGGAACCGCCGCGAAATTGCTAGGATCGCGCGACCACGTCCTCGAGCCTCCCGAGGATGCGGGGCCAGCCGCCGCCCATGCCGCGGTAGCCGGCTTCGTCTCGCGGCCGGAAGCCGGACTGCTCCATGCGCACGCGGGTCCCGTTCTGACCCGGCGCGAGCGTCCAGGTAACAATGGTCTTCAGGCCATCCGGCGCCTGATCGCCGGAAGCCTTCCAGCTATAGACGAGGCGCTGGCACGGAACGATTTCGAGCACCTCGCAATCGGTGACTCCGTTCCAGCCGTGCATGGGTGCGGCATGGAAGTTGAACCTGTGGCCCACGATGGGCTGGAAATCGTTCTTCATCAGCCACGCTTCGATCAATGGCGCCTGCGTCAGGGCCCGCCAGATCCGCTCCGGCGGATGCGGCATCTCGCGTTCGACGACGAGCGATCGTGTCGCTGTGGCGGGTTCGATCATTGATTCATCCTGTTCAGCAGGCTTTCCAGCGCATCGAACCGGCCGCGCCAGAAAGCAGGTGGGGTCGGCGAGCGTCCTGAAAATCGTGTCGGCGCATTGTGCATATAATCCCATAACCCATGAGTTATTAATTGGTCAAGTGAAACCCAAATCGCGCTTGAAATTTTCCCGATCGCGGTTTGAGCTATTGCAGTGCGGCGATCGGGTTACGACTTACGTGCGCCGCTCGGCGTAAATGCAACTGAATCAAACAGTTAGATGGTTATGACGCAATCTTGACTTGCTCAGATGCGGTCAGTATGGTCCGCGCGGCTTTTGAGGGTGACGGGGCGTCATTTCTATCCACGCAAGCTTCGTTTCGGGTCTCCACAGCATGGCTGAAGGCACGAATAGCGGCAAAGATGGAAGACGCGATCAATCGTCCTCCGACGAAGCTGCGCTTTCCGCAAGGCTCGGAAATCTGGATCACCGGTTGTCCGAAATTCGGGACAGCCGAAAGATCGGGACTGACCAGTCCGGAAACGAGCAGGACATGGCTCAGGCCAGGGCATCCGCCATGGCCGTCGGGCTTCGCCTCTCGTCCGAACTGGTCGCGGGTGTTCTTGTCGGAGCGGCTCTCGGCTGGGGTTTCGATCGCTTGCTGTCGACCTCGCCCTGGGGCCTCATCGTGTTCTTGCTGCTTGGCTTTATTGCCGGCGTGATCAACGTGATGCGGGCAGCGGGCGTGATGGCGAAGCAGTCCGAAAGGCTCTGAGGCGGAAGCGCATCTGGACGTTGGACACGATCCGCGAGAACTCGCGA
Source organism: uncultured Alphaproteobacteria bacterium (assembly GCA_963831585.1). Lineage (GTDB taxonomy): Bacteria > Pseudomonadota > Alphaproteobacteria > Rhizobiales > Xanthobacteraceae > Bradyrhizobium. Next base: position 242,137 of record CAWHRA010000018.1, read on the forward strand.
AACCGATAGACTGAGAGACGAATGGCCGCCGATCCGATTCATCAGTTCCAGATCACCAATCTGTTCACCATCGGTCACATTGGCGGGCAGGAAATCGCGTTCACCAGTTCGTCGGCCTACATGTTTCTTGCGGTGGCCGTGATCTCGCTGATCATGATCGGCGGCTCCGCCGGGCGGCAGTTGGTTCCGGGCCGAATTCAATCGGTGGCCGAGCTCAGTTACGAATTCGTGGCGAGCATGATCAAGAGCACCGCCGGCTCGGAAGGCATGCGATTCTTCCCCCTGGTGTTCTCGCTGTTCATGTTCATCTGCGTGTCGAACCTGATCGGCATCATTCCCTACGCCTTCACCGTTTCAAGCCACATCATCGTCACCGCGGCGATGGCGCTGCTGGTGTTCTTCATCGTGCTGTTTTACGGCCTCTATAGGAACGGCCTGAAATTCTTCAAGCTGTTCGTGCCGTCCGGTGTCCCGATCTACATCCTGCCGCTGGTGGTGTTCATCGAGGTCATATCGTTCTTCCTGAAGCCTGTTTCGCATTCGGTGCGACTGTTCGCCAACATGCTGGCGGGTCACATCGCCCTGAAAGTATTCGCGAGCTTCATCGCCATGCTCGGCGCCCTTGGCATTGCCGGCGTGTTCGGCGCGGTGTTGCCGCTCGGGCTGACCATTGCGCTGACCGCGCTCGAGCTGCTGGTCGCGTTCCTTCAGGCTTACGTCTTCGCCATCCTCACCTGCATCTATCTCAACGATGCTCTCCATCCGGGCCACTGATCCGGCCTCTCTAACAAACCTCAAGAAGGAGTTCTTTTCATGGATCCGATTGCCGCGAAGTACATTGGCGCTGGTATTGCCTGCATTGGCATGGGTGGCGCCGGCGCGGGCGTGGGCATCATCTTCGGCAATTATCTCGCCGCGGCGGTGCGCAATCCCTCGGCAGCTCAGGGCCAGTTCGGCAACCTGATTTTCGGCTTCGCCGTGACCGAAGCGCTCGGCATCTTCTCGCTGCTGATCGCGCTGCTGCTGCTGTTCGCGCTCTGATCCCACCGATCTGGCCGGTGAGATTCGCGGTTCGAATCTCCACTGGCCGAACAGGAGAAGCCCGTGGCTGAGAGTCATGGCGATGCCAAGGGCGCGACAGCCCACACCGAGGCGGAGGGCGGCCACAAGGCCCCCTTCCCGCCGTTCCAGAAGGACACCTTTGCCTCGCAACTGGTGTCGCTGCTGATCGCGTTCGTCGCGCTTTACCTGATCGTCTCGAAAATTGCGCTGCCGCGCGTCGGCGGGCTCATCGACGCACGACAGAAAGCGATCGAGGGCGATCTGGCCGAGGCGCAGAAGCTGAAGGACGCTTCCGACGGCGCGCTGAAAGCCTATGAAAGCGAACTCGCTGCCGCGCGGTCGCGCGCGCAGGGGATCGGCGCCGAAACCCGCGAAAAGCTCAATGCGGCGGCCGAAGCGGAACGCAAGACGCTGGAGGAACGGCTTGCGGTCAAGCTCGCCGAAGCCGAAAAAACCATCGCCTCGACGCGCGAGACCGCGATGCGCAACGTCCGCGGCATCGCCGCGGACGCGGCCGCCGCGATCGTGCAGCGGCTCACCGGCGTCACGCCCGACGGCAAGTCGGTGGACAGCGCCGTTGACGCGTCCTTGAAGGGATAACGCCATGCTCGAGTTGTTCAGCGAAGCGGAATTCTGGGTCGCCGTCGCCTTCGTCATCTTGATGGGCGTCTTCGTCTATATCGGCGTGCCTCGCACCGTGGTGCAGGCGCTCGATCATCGCCGCGACCGCATCAAGGCCGAGCTCGACGACGCCCGCCGCCTCAAGGACGAGGCGGCCAAGCTGCTGGCGGAATACAAGGCCCGTGGCGCCCAGGCGGAAAAGGAAGCGCAGGACATCATTGCGTCGGCGAAAGCCGAGGCCGAGCGCATCGCGGCGGAGGCCAAGACCAAGATGGAGGATTTTGTCGCCCGGCGCACCAAGACCGCCGAGAGCAAGATCGCGCTGGCCGAAGCCCAGGCGCTGGCCGACGTGCGCGCGGCGGCCGCCGACGCCTCCGTCGCGGCGGCTTCCACCATCATGTCGCGATCGGTCAAGGGCGGCATAGCCGACGATCTCCTGGCCAAGGGCATTGCGGAAGTTCGCGCCAAGCTGAACTGACGAATTTTACTTCCTGCAAACGACCAGCCGGCGCGAGACGATCGCGCCGGTTTTTTCGTACGCCTACTTCTTCTTCCCCGCTCTTGCCGGGCGTTGCGGCGTCAGCGCCTGCGGATCGAAGCCGATATAGAAGATGTAGGAATCACCGGTCGCCCCTGATGGCACCGGATAGACCACGTCTTCCGCCACCAGGCTGAAGGGCACGCTGCCGGTGTCGTTCATCGTCACCGTGGTCCGGAACACCTTGGTGGTGATCGTCTTTTCCTGCACCCCGCCCTGCACCACGGCGACGCGAAGCGGAATCTCGACCGTCGGCGGCGCCCCGGACGGGCCGACGATGACGCGGCCGAGAATGCCGATCCTCGCGGTGATCTGGTCGCCGTTTTTGGTGCAATCGCGCGCGGTGCGCGTGATTGAGGCCTGATAGCGCAGATCGTTGCCGACCGCCTCCTTGCCCGGCACTCCCACCGCATAGGTCGACGCCCCGGCGCGGATGGTGACGGGAGGACAGCTCAGTTCATTGTCCACCGGCGGCGGCGCGGTCTCGCCGACCGCCTGCGACTTCGAGCCGAACAGCTCGCTGAACCGGCTGCCGATCGACGAGCTGGGGCTGGTGTCGGACGCGGCGCCGAGGCTGCTGCCGCCGCCGCAGCCCGAAAGAACCGCGCCCGCCATCGCCAGCGCCAGCACCATGCGCAGACGGCCCGTCTGGCCCATCGTCCGCATCATCAGCCCGTTACGCATCATCCAGAAATCCCCAAGACGTCCCGCAAAAAGGCGCTTCCTGAGCGGGAAGCGCGCGGCCGGCGGGTTATACCAGCGCAATGACGGCGAACCCAAGGCGGGTGCCACAATCTCGAAACAAGGGTTAACCGCGAAAATCCTCGTGCAACAGCCCAAACAGCAAATGGTCCTGCCAGACGCCGTTGATACAGAGATAGCGCCGGGCCAGCCCCTCGCGGGTAAAACCGCATTTCTCCAGCACCCGGATCGAGGGCGCATTGGAGGGAATGCAGGCGGCCTCGATGCGATGCAAATTCAATTCACCGAACAGCGACGGCAGCAACACGCGCAGCGCCGCCGTCATGTAGCCGCGATGCGCATGCGGCTGGCCTACCCAGTATCCGATGGTGCCGGCCTGCACGATGCCGCGCCGGACATTGGCGAGCGTGATACCGCCGATCATCGCGCCGTCGGATTCACGGAAAACGATGAAGGGATAGGAGCGATCGGCGGCGATATCTTCCGCATAGCGGCGCAGCCGCCGCCGGAAGCCCGAGCGCGTCAGGTCGTCGGAGGGCCAGATCGGCTCCCATGGAGTCAGGTATTCCCGGCTGTATTCGCGCAGATGCGCCCATTGCAGGAAATCGGACATCTGCGGCGCGCGCAGCAACAACCCCTGCCCGCGCGGCGCCAGCGCGGCCGGTCCGCTCGATGGAAGCCGAAACAGGGCCATGTCCGCTACTCCCCGCTATCCCAATCCGGTGCCGCGCGAGCCGCCTTCAGTGCAGCAGCGACTTCGCCCTCGACCGGGTCAATCCTTCCGCAAAAGACACCGCCGTGTCCAGACCTCTTCCGCTGCCGAGCGCCACGACCGCCGGGCGGCTACGGGACAACAGGCCGCGCGCGGCATTCCGGGTCGATTCAACGCTGACGGCGTCGATTCGGGCCACCAGCTCTTCCACCGTCAAGGGCCGTCCATAGGCCAGGATATGGCGCGCCAGCTGCTCGGCCCGCGACGAGCAGCTTTCCAGCGCCATCAGCAGCCCCGCCTTCATCTGCGCCTTGGCGCGGGCGATTTCGGCTTCCGTCAGCGTCTCCACGGCGTCGTTGATGACGTCGACGATCACTTCCATCATCTCGGGCGCATCGCCGGGATCGGTGCCGGTATAGAGCCCGAAAAAGCCGGTGTCGCTATAGGGCGCATGGAAAGTGTAGATCGAGTAGCACAGCCCGCGCTTTTCGCGCACTTCCTGGAACAGCCGCGACGACATCCCGCCGCCGAGCGTATTGGTGAAGACCTGCAAGGAAAACAGCGAAAGATCGGTCTGCGGCACGCCTTCGAGCGCCAGCGTCAGATGCGCCTGTTCGAGCTCGCGATGCACCACCCGTGAACCGCCCTTGCCGAACATCGCGGCCTGCGGCTTCGGCGCCGGCGTGGCGTCGAAGCTCTTGAAGCGCTCCGCGACCTCCTCGACCACCTGCTTGTGATCGACTGAGCCGGCCGCGGCTACCACCATGTCGGGCCCGCGGTAATGCGTCGAGAGATAGCCGTGCAGCGTATCGCGATCAAAACCCTTCAGGGTTTTCGCGGTGCCCAGCAGCGAGCGGCCCATCGGCTGCTCCGGGTAACAGAGCTCGTTGAGATGCTCGAACACCACGTCGTCGGGCGTATCCTGCGCCGCGCCGATTTCCTGCACGATGACGTTCTTCTCGCGCTCCAGTTCGTCCGGCACGAAGGATGGATTGGCGAGAATGTCGGAGAGCACGTCGAGCGCCAGCGGCACGTCGGCCTTCAGCACCCGCGCATAATAGGCCGTGGTCTCGGTCGAGGTGCCGGCGTTGAGATCACCGCCGACCGCCTCGATTTCCTCGACGATCTCGCGCGACGAGCGCCGCGTCGTGCCCTTGAACGCCATGTGTTCCAGGAGATGCGAGATGCCGTGCTCGTTCGGCTTTTCGTCGCGGCCGCCGACGCCGGCCCAGACCCCGAGCGCCGCGGTTTCCAGATGCGGCATGGTGTCGGTGATCACCGTGAGGCCCGAGGGAAGCTTGGTGACATCGACGCTCATCCGGTAACTCCTTGTTTCGCGGCGCGGCTGACCGAGCGCACGAATCGTTCGACTTCGGCCTGATCGTTGGCCATGACCTTGATGTGCTCGGGCCTGGTCATCAAACCCTCGAGCCAGGCCGGCAGTTCCGGACGCACGCCGCAGGCGGCTTCCACCGCATCGGGGAACTTCGCGGCATGCGCGGTCGACAGCACGATGTTGGGAATCTTCGAATCCGCGGTGTCGCGATCGGCCACAGCCAGCGCCACCGCCGTATGCGGATCGACGAGATCGCCGGCCTCGCGCCAGGCGGCGCGGATCGCCGCGGCGGTTTCGGTTTCGTCGGCCCGCCCGGCGTCGAATTCGGCGCGGATCGCGGCCAGGGTCGCATCGGGAAGAACAAAACGCCCGGACTGCTTCAGCGATGCCATCAGCCGGCGCACTTCCGCCGCATCCCGGCCGCTCGCCTCGAACAACAGCCGCTCAAAATTCGAGGACACCTGGATGTCCATCGAGGGCGAGGCCGAGGCGTGCACGTCGCGCACTTCATAGATCCCGGTCTTCAGCGTGCGCGGCAGGATGTCGTTGATGTTGGCGGCGATGCGCAGGCACCGGACCGGCAAGCCCATGCGCTTGGCGACGTAGCCGGCAAAGATGTCGCCGAAATTTCCGGTGGGCACGGTGAAATCCACCGTGCGCGATGGCGCGCCGAGCGCGACGGCGGAGGTGAAATAATACACCACCTGCGCCACGATCCGCGCCCAGTTGATGGAATTGACGCCCGACAGCGCGACCGCATCGCGAAACTGGTGATGATTGAACAGCCCCTTCACGATCGCCTGGCAATCGTCGAAATGACCTTCGATCGCGAGCGCGTGCACGTTGGCAGCGCCCGATGTCGTCATCATCCGCCGCTGCACGTCGGAGATGCGGCCGTTCGGAAACAGCACGATCAGATCAACATTGTTCAGCCCCGCGAACGCATCGACCGCGGCGCCGCCGGTATCGCCCGAGGTCGCGACCACGATGGTGGTGCGCTGGGCGCGCTGCGCCAGCACATGGTCCATCAGCCGCGAGATCAATTGCATCGCCACGTCCTTGAACGCCAAGGTCGGGCCGTGAAACAGCTCCAGCACGAACTGGTTGGGGCTCACCTGATCGAGCGGGACCACGGCGGGATGGCGGAACGTGGCATACGCCTCGTTCGCCATGCGGCCGAGATCGGCGTCGGAGATCTCACCCGCGACGAACGGGCGGATCACCTCGACCGCGACTTCCCAATAGGGCCGGCCGAAAAAAAACGCGATGGTCTCGGGCGAAAGCTGCGGCCAGGTTTCGGGCACGTAGAGCCCGCCGTCGCGGGCGAGCCCGGTCAGCATCACGTCGCAGAAGCCTAAGGCGGGGGCCTCCCCCCTTGTGGAAATATACCGAGTCAAGCCGCCCTCCAAAGGCCGCGGGATACCGCCAAGCCTTTGATATCAATATGCAATCCAGTTAACGCGAGGTGAAATCGCGGGGCACCATAAAGCGTTTTGCGGACAATGGGAAATGCCACAATGGCGCGGGCGCGGCTCGCGCCGACCGGGTCGGCAGCGTCGCCGCCCGCGACGCCGTGCTCTATCAGCGTCATTGCGAGCCAACGGGTCGCGCGAACGCGCGCCCGATGACAGGCTCCGCGAAGCAATCCAACTTTGCGGCAAAAAAGAAAGCCCGATTGCTTCGTCGCTTCCGCTCCCTTGCGCAAACGCTTCGCGTTTGTCGCAGGCAATGACGGTTGATAGACATGCGCTTACCTCCCGCGGCGCAATGCGCCCGGGGCTCTGATAAATCTCCGCCCCAAAGAGAGGGCGTGGGGAATGCCGGGTGCCCAGTGCACCCGCAGCCTCGTGTGCGAAGTGGTAGTTGCAGAATGCACACGAGTATTCACAGCGGTCGCACCGGAAGTCACCCGGCATCCCCGCACGCAATGGTTTTAACGGTTTCCTCCGCGCTCTCCCCGGTGATCGGGCTTTTTTGTCACCGTCGCTTGCAGCGTCTTAACCGCAAACTTAACGCCAGCGTCGAGGCGTCAGGACCACACGACTTCTCCGTCCGCCTTGGCGCTGTTCGTCAAAAGCGCCGCCGCGTCCATCGCATCCAACCCCGCGTCCGTGACGATCGCGATACGCCCCTGCAGTGGGGTGGACGGCGGGAGAAATGCCGCTGATTTGCACAAACGCGAAGCGGAATATTTTTTCGACGCGGACTGGACAGGTAGAATCAGCTTGATCCGGCTGGAAAAATTCGTTTTGACGCGCAAGTCCGCAAAGCGGCACCGTGCCAGGATTTTTGCCGTGTCACATCCCGGACAGTTGCGGCGGCAGCGCCGGCATGACGCGCGCCGCGAACCACGCCAATGTAGGCCGGCCAAATGTGCCGGCCAGCCCGGCGATCACGGCCGCGACACCCAGATTCCAGATCAGGATCATGATCGTCGCGTCAAGATCGTGGATCAGCGACAGCGCAAACGACGTCATCGCCGCGATCGCCAGCCCCCCGGCCGAGCTCACCGCCGTCGGCCGCAGCAGGGCGGCGTGACGAAGCATGATCAGCATCGCGATCGACAGGGGAACGCTGGTCAGCAGCAGCGTTGCAAAGCACCGGACGGCCTCGCCCATGCGTACGCCGTCGGGGCTCATGGTGACCCAATCGGTCAGGCACCCGTAGCCAATCGTCGAGACCCACACGGCAAGCGCCGGCGTTGGTAACAAAAACCACCAACGCGAGCTGTCCGGCAGGCTCAATCTGAAAGAAGCCCATGCCGCCAGAATAGCCGTGCCGAGCGCCCCGGCCATGCTCACGACGAACACCGGCTGCTGCAACCGGATGGAAATGTCCGGTCGCACCCCGTGAGCGATGCAAAGCAGCCCCAGCACGCCGGCCGCAAGCGCAAGCCACAGGGCGGCGCGCAGGAACGGCGGGCGCAGCCGCCGGACGGGGGTGGCCGATTCGACGAGCGCATCGATCAGGTCGGATGTCCTCCTCATGACCGCCCGCCTTTCAGCATCTCGCGCAAATTCCTGATGGCGCGATGGGTCGCAACCTTCAGCGCCGCGATCGACCGACCACTTGCATTTGATGCCTCCCTCAGGGACATCTCGTTGAGCTTGAGCATTCTGATAGCGTCCCGTTGATCCGGCGGCAGCTTGTCGATTGCACCAGCCAGCGTGAGCTCTGCCGATATCGCACCATCAATGTTCGCTGGAACCTCGGCAAAGGTTTCATGTTCGGGGGACAATTCAACTTCCCGGGCTTTCTGACGGGTATGCCGGCGCAGCCGGTCGATGACGCGACGATTGGCGATCGCGACCAGCCAGGGCGCGAATGGTCGTTTTGGATCGTAAGTCTGGCGAACGGCATGAACGGTCAGCAGCACGTCCTGAACGGCATCTTCGGCGTCGACCGGCCGATTGAAACATCTGACCGCGATTGACCGGACATAGGGTTCGATCTGTTTCAGCAGCACGCGATAGGCATCGTGATCACCATCCTGTGCCTTTGCCATCAATGCCGACCAGTCCGGTTGGCCATTGGACGTTCGCGTGTCGTCCGGCTCGGCCGAGGCGACAAGCGTCAACCTTGGCGCATTGGGGTATGGAGGATTTTCCTTGCTGCAACCGGGCATGTCTGCCTGTTTTCCCACGCCGATCGAGGCGGTTTCCGGTGACTGGATACACTGGTAGCGGGTACTGCGACAGAAAAGATTTTTTCCGCATGCCGCTAACCTTTTCCGATCCGAGGTCGAACCTTGTCCTGTGCGTTCCGCGATGGGACACAACAGGAGAGGAAGACATCATGAATCGTCGTCTGCTTGCTATTTCCACCTTGACGACCGCCGTTGGACTCGCGCTTGCGATGCAGGCTCCGGCCGTCCGCGCCCAGGGTATGGCCAATCCGCCGCAGGTCGTGAAGGACAACATGGAGCGCATGGGCAAGAACAAGCTCGAGAAATGCTACGGTATCAGCGCCGCCGGCAAGAACGACTGCGCCGAAGGCGCGCATTCCTGCGCCGGCCAGGCGACCCAGGCTCGCGATCCGAAGTCGTTCGTGCTGTTGCCGGCAGGCGACTGTGGCAAGATCCAGGGCGGCAAGACGACCGCGAGCTGAGATCGGTACGCTGATGCGCGTCCCGAACATCAGCCGGGCCAACCTGATCCCGGCAAAAGCCGGGATCGGGCTGCGCTTTCAGCATCACCAGGCCGTGCTCGACACGCGGCCCGACGTCGCCTGGATGGAGGTTCATACCGAGAATTACATGGGCGGCGGGACGCCGCTGCGCTATCTCGACGCTATCCGGCGCGACACGCCGATCTCGCTGCACGGTGTCGGGCTTTCGCTCGGCAGCGCCGAAGGGATCGATCCGGCGCATCTCGAGCGCATCCGGAAGGTTGCCGAGCGGATCGAGCCCGGCCTGATGTCCGAACATATCGCCTGGAATGTCGTTGCCGGAACCTATCTTGCCGATCTGCTTCCGCTGCCGATGACCGAGGAAGCACTTGAAGTCGTCTGCCGCCACGTCGACCAAACGCAAACTTATTTGAGGCGGCGCATCCTGGTTGAAAACCCCTCGACCTACGTCGCCTTCGGCAACTCGATCATTCCGGAATGGGAATTCATGACAGCGGTCGCAGCTCGCACCGGCTGCGGCATCCTGTGCGACGTCAACAACATCTGCGTCAGCGCCCACAACCACGGCTGGGACGCCTCGGCCTATGTCGCCGCCTTGCCACCCCAAGCCGTCGGCGAAATCCATTTGGCCGGACACAGCATCAAAACCCTCGCCGACGGAAGCACCCTGCGCATCGACGATCACGGCTCCCGCGTCAGCGAGGAAGTCTGGTCACTCTACCGGGAGGCAATCGCGCGCTTCGGAGCTGTCCCTACCCTGATCGAGTGGGACAACGACGTGCCGCCGCTGGACATCCTGCTTCAGGAGGCCGATCGCGCCGCGGGCTTCATCGCGAGCGTCCACGGAGGCCGTCATGCCGACGCTGCTTGAATTGCAGACCGCCATGCAGGCAAGCCTCGTTCACCGGGATAACGAGGCGGTTTCTGCGATGCTCGCCGGACACATCACCGCGGATCGGCTCGACATCTATCGCAACACGTTCATTCACACCCTGACCAGAGCGCTCCGGCTCTCCTTTCCCGCGACAGAACGATTGGTCGGCGAGGAATTCTTCGCAGGCGCCGCTCAGTTCTTCATTGCCGGACATCCACCGCGGGGGGCCTGGCTTGACCGGTTCGGCGGCGATTTTCCCGACTTTCTGCGATCTTTTCCTCAGGCGAAGTCGATCGTTTATCTGGGCGATGTCGCCGAGTTGGAATGGGCGGTGAACAGCGCGCTGCACGCCGTCGATGTCGCCCCTCTTAATGTCGCGGCGCTCGGGGAGGTCAAGCCGGAGGACCAGGGCCGAATAACGTTCGCGGCCCATCCCTCGGTCGGGCTGCTTCGGCTTGCTTATCCGGCCGATGCGATCTGGCGCGCGGTTCTGGCAAGCGACGATGAAGCGCTCGGAAAAGTCGATATCGAATCCGGGCCGGTCAATCTGCTCGTCGAGCGCCGGGATACCGGCATCGAGGTCGAGCGCCTCGACGAACAGTCATGGCTTTTCCTATCGCGGCTTTGCGCGGCGCAGCCGATCGAAGCGGCCCTTGACATGGCCGGCGATCTCGACTGCTCGGTCGCGCTTGGGGAGCATCTGGCGTCCGGACGATTTTTCCATTTCGAACTGGCGGCTCCGGAAACCTTCGATCCCATCGATTCAACGACCGCTTAAGGATGATCGCATGACCAACGACGCGACGGCAATTCGTCCATCCTCGGGCGCGCTCGGAATGCTCGGACGTATCCGGGCGGTGCTTGAGGGCGTTTCATATACCTGGCTCGCCCTGCCGCTGCGGTTTGCGGTCGCGAGTGTGTTCTGGAACTCTGCGATGGCAAAGCTCGCCAACTGGGACACGACGCTGTCGCTGTTCTCGGACGAATATCAGTTGCCGCTTCTGCCCCCGGAGTTCGCCGCCTATGCGGCGACCTCGATCGAACTGACGACGCCGGTCTTGCTGGTGCTGGGCCTGCTCACACGAGCGGCGGCCTTCGTCCTGCTCGGAATGACCGCGGTCATCGAAATCTTCGTCTACCCGCAGGCCTGGCCAACGCATATCCAGTGGGCGGCGATGCTGCTCGTTCTACTCTGCCGCGGCGCCGGCGCGCTGTCGATTGACCATCTGCTCCGGCGCCGGATCGACCGGCAGTTCGGGTTCGAGAGCTGATCGGGCACGGTTAGGCGCGCCTTCTACATGCCGCACGCCTTGCTCGCAGCCGCCCGGTGATAACGGGCGATTTCATCCTCCGGATATTTTCTCATGAACGCGCTCAGTTCGCTCTCGGCAACCGTGCGCGGTCCGTTGCGAAGCGCGGCGTCGACAATTTCCCATTCCAGGCTCAGTTCGCGATCCCTCGCATCGCCCTCGCCGCGTTCGCATCGCAACTCGTAGATATCGAACGCCTCGGCAAAACCCTTTGGGCTGATGCGATCGACGCGGCGGAAGACAAATCCGGGCGACGCGCGCTCTCGCAGCGCCGCGCTGACCAGAATGGACGTTCCGTAGTTCTTGTTGAGTCCTTCGAGCCGCGCGGCGAGGTTCACCGCGGCGCCGAGCGCGGTGTAGTTCATGCGGTCCTCGGAACCGATATTGCCGACGACGGCCTCGCCGGTGTGCAGGCCGATCCGCGTCCGGTAGGCCGGCCATCCCTCGCGTTCGAACTCGGCATTGAGCCGATCGTTGGCGCGCAGGAAGGCGAGCGCGCCGGCGCAGGCATTGAGCGCGTGATCGGGATCTTCGGCCGGCGCGTTCCAGAACGCCATCACGCCGTCACCGATGAACTTGTCGATGGTTCCCTTTGACGCCATCACGGCCTCCGACACCGCCGAGAAATAGCGCGAGGTGTAAAGCATCACCTGCGCCGGCTCGGCGCTCTCGGTGATGCCGGTAAAATTGACGACGTCGCTGAACAGGATCGTCAACTCCCGGCGCGATCCTCCCAGCGTCATCGGGGTCCCCGTCAGGACAAGCTGCTGCACCAGTCGCCGAGGCACGAAATTCGCGAATGTCTGTATCAGCGTCCGCATGGTGAAGACCGAGCGGCCGAGATCGTCGATCTCGCTGATGATGGAATGCAGCTGCGGCGAATGACTCAACTCGAAGCGCTGGATGCTGTCGGTCTCCCGCGCCAGCGCTTTCAGCCTTTTTGAAAGCATCGAGCCGATCCCGAACACCAGCGGCAGCGTCGCCAGCACGAAGCCGAGAGCGACGATGAAGAGATTGCGCCTTTCGGTTTCGATTTGCGAGTAGAACTCGTCGACGGGCGCGAACACCCCGAGGTGCAGTTGCGCAAGGCCTGCGGTTTCCACCGTCCTGAACGCAGCCGCATAGGCGCGCCCGCTGCTGTCGGCGAAAAACTGCTGGGCTTCGCCGCCGCCGCGCCAGGAATGGACCGCCTTCGAGAGCCCGATCGTGTCGATGGCGTCGAGCCGGGGCAACAGCCCGACCGCGCCGCTTCTCAGGTTCGGCGCCAGCAGGCTGGACATCTGCGGGTGAGCCAGCACCTGGCCCGCATCGTCAAACAGCACGACAAAGCCGGATTTGCCGAGCTGCTGCTTGCGCAGCATTTCCTCGGCCTCGCCGAGCAGGATGTCGCCGGCCACCACGCCCTGGCGATCGGCCCCGAGCGGCATTCGCAAGGTGTAGCCCGGCATGCCCGTGGCGAAAAACACGTAAGGATCGGTCAATGGACGGGCGTCCGGCTCGTGGGCTCCCTTGTACCATGGCCGTACGCGCGGATCGTAGTCATAGGGGCCGGGCTTTTCGGACAAAGTGACAAGGGCATCGGTCAGGAACGTGGTCGAGGCCAGCGCCGAGCCCCTGAACTGCGAAATGACCACAAGCCGGAATTTTGCTCCCTCGGGCGCCTTGAGCCGCGCCCTTGCCGCGGATCCGGCCCGATCGATGTCATCCATCTCGATAAAGCTGCCGTCGTCGTATCCCACATACAGATTGAACAGCGGCTTGTTATTGCGCAGCATCGATGCCAGCAGCGCGTTCAGGCGCGGATCGTTCAGGATGCTTGCCCTCTCCACGGACGGCAGGCCGCGCAGGATCTCGAGACAGTCCCGCACCGCGTTGAACTTGGCCTCGATACGATAGGCGGAGACTTGCGCGACTTCATCGAGGAAGGAGCTCGCCGCCGACCGCGTGATCGTTTCGACCCGCTTGAAGCTCAGGAATACCAGCGTCAGGCCGACGGCCAGCACGATCCCGATGAAGAGCCCGATGATCGAAGTACGAAATCCGAGCCGGATTGGCGGCGACCTGATCGGAGTGCTCACGACATTACAACTCCACTCGTCTCAGCGGCGCCTTGCGCGCCGCCCTGATCAGGAAGAAGGCACGCCTCATTGCGCCGTCAGACCGAGCGCCCCCTGGACCCGGGTCACAAACGGCGGATTCCACTTGCCGGTCAGAACCTCGGATTTCGGCGCGTAAATGCGCATGGTGAGCGTGAACGGCCCCTTTGGGGCCGGAAGCCAGTTCGCCTCGTTGCCCTTGCCCGGATTCTCGCTCTGGAAGTAAAGCGTCAGCGAACCATCGCTATTGTACTTGAAGGGCATCCAGCTCGAGACCGCGAAGCGGTCGAGGGGATTCGCCACCTGAAAGCCTTCGACGTCGTAGAGCGTAATTGACCAGAAGGCACCCGCCGGCGGCGTGGCGCCCTTCTCGAAGGTCACGGTGTACTTGTTTGCGCCGTCAAGCGGCTTGCCGGCCTCGTCCCCCAGATTGAACGGATAGACCGCGTCCTCGGGCACGTTCGCGCCGAGACCGAGCTGCGTCACGATGGCGCGCTTGAGGTAATAATTCCCGTACACGCCCATCGTGTCCGTGTTCATCGACCAGTTGTTGGAAACGCGCGCCACGGTCGCGACCTTCCATGCCATCAGCCTCTGGGCCGCCTCCGGCGCGCCCTGCATCGCCTTTTTCACCACTGGATCGAGGCTTGCAAGGTCAAGGATCTTGCCCGGCTCGATGCCAATCCGCCGCATCTGGGCGATGATCGGCTGATCGGTGATGTGAGGCGGATGGAGCTTGAGCAGTTCGGCCGCGTAGGTGAAGAAGCTTTCGCCCGACATCCCGTCGACCAGTCGTTTCGGAGGCGTTTTCACATCGACGCTGCGATCGATGACCTGTTGCACGGGCTTCGGCGGCTGGCCCCACCCTGACAGGGGCGTGATCTTGAAGTTCGCCTGAATCTTGCGCACCGCGTCGTAGTCAGGCGGGCCATCCGTCTTGGTGCGGCCGATGATCCATACGTAAGGTGTCGGAGCGTCTATGCGAACGACGCCGGCCGGCACCGTTCCACTCCAGCGCGGAGGCGCGACAAGGTAGTTTCCGGCTTGCGTCCCCGTCGTTCGCCAACCCGGCGAAGCGAACACGTCCGTCCACATGTCGAGCATCGGCAGAAGATAGTATCGTCCGGCGGTGTCAGGCACCGAGACGACAACGGGCTCCGTGGTGAGATCGAGCCACGCCGAGGAATAGAGCGTGTCGAAGTTCGGCCGCACCACTACCTTCATGTCGGCGGACGGGAACGCCGGGATGTTGACGAACATGTTCATCGGCCCGCCGATGCCCTTGCCGGGTTCGGTATTGATGAGCTGTTTGCGCGTCACGTCCATGGTGATGAGCGAGTAGAAATACAGATAGGCGTCGCCGGCGATGGCTTGCGCCTCGTCGGAGGAAATCGCCTGCGCCTGCGCCGGGCGCGGCAGCATGGCGGTCGCGAGGCAAACGGCGGCAACCAGGGAAAAACGTCCCGGCAAAAAGCGGCGAGATGACATCATGGACTCCTCCTGTGGCTGGCTGGAATGATGCTGTTCGACCCTGTTGCCCCGCGGCCGGAAGGGTAAGCGCGACAACGGGGTACTCGGCAAAACGTGGTGGCCTTCATCAAAAATCCTCCGCGTTGAATTTTCCGGCATTTGCCCCGGTCCCCTCTTCCAGCGCTTTGTCGAGCTTTCCGATCTTCGACTCCCGGTCGTAGGCGTATTCGCGCTCCGCATCCGTGTGGTGCACGAGGCCGGCGAAGCGCGCGCCCTCGCCGGCCGCCGTCCATTGCAGCATCTGCAGATCGCCGTCGGAATTGCCGAACGCGAAGATACGGCGGCGGCCGATGAAGCGGTTGATGCCAGCCGGCTTGCCGGGGGCGTCATCGACGATTTCGATTTTCGCCAGTCGGGACCGCTCATTCTGCTCTGCGCGAAACATCGTCAGTCCTGGTTGGTCCCCGCCTTCTCCAGTTTCGCCATCACCGCATCGAGGTTGAAGCTGGCCGGTTTCTGTCGCACCGGAAACTCCTTGAAGCTTTGCAGCCATTGCGTGGCGAGCGCCTGCATCGGCACCTGGACGAAGGCGCGGTCCGCCATCCACTTGTTGTAGAGGATGGATTCGTCGCCGCGCTCGAACGGGTCGGCGCGCAGGTTGAACAGCTTCGGTATCCGCAAGTCGGTGAACTGCCCGGACCATACGCCGATGCCCTTGTTGTTCTGCTCGAGGAAGACGGACTTCCAGTCGAGGACACGGATCGCGACCAGTTGGCCGTCATCGTTCCAGTAGACGAACTCCTTGCGCGGCGTCTCCTTGGTTTCGCCCTTGAAGAAGGGCATGAGATTTAACCCGTCGAGATGAACCTTGAATGTCTTGTCACCGATCTGCGCACCCCGCATGCATTTGTCGACGATATCAGGGTCGCCGCCGGCTGCGGCAAAGGTCGGGATCAGATCGTAATGCGAGAACATCTCGTTGTAGATGGTGCCGGGCTTGACCGTGCCGGGCCAGCGGATCACCATCGGCACACGATAGCCGCCTTCCCAATTGGTCGCCTTCTCACCGCGGAACGGCGTAGTGCCGCCGTCTGGCCAGGACATCACCTCGGCCCCGTTGTCGGTGGTGAAAAGGACGATGGTGTTGTCGGCGACGCCGAGGTCGTCGAGCTTCTTCAACAATTGGCCGACCAGGCCGTCCAATTCCACCATGCCGTCAGGATAGAGGCCGAGCTTGGTCTTTCCATCGGAAGCAGGTTTCAGATGCGTCCACACATGCATGCGCGTCGGGTTAAAGTAGCAGAACCAAGGCGTGTTTGCCTTGTGATTGCGGTCGATGAAATCGATCGCCGCGCCAAGGAATTCTTCATCGACCGTCTCCATCCGGTTGGTGTCGAGCGGGCCGGTGTTTTCGATCACCTGCTTGCCCACGCGCCCGTAGGCGGGATCGACGGTCGCGTCGTCAACGTTGCTGGCCTTGCATTTGAGCACGCCACGCGGCCCGAACCTCGCCCGGAACTTCGGCTCCTTTGGATAGTCCGGATTCTGAGGCTCTTCCTCGGCGTTGAGATGATAGAGATTGCCGAAAAATTCGTCGAAGCCGTGCACGGTCGGCAGATATTCGTTGCGGTCGCCAAGATGATTCTTGCCGAATTGCCCGGTGGAATAGCCGAGCGGTTTCAAGGCTTCCGCGACACTCATGTCTTCGGCGTGAAGTCCGATGGGCGAACCGGGCAGACCGACCTTGGTCAGGCCGCTCCTGATCGGTGACTGCCCGGTGATGAAGGCTGCGCGCCCCGCGGTGCAACTTTGCTCGGCGTACCAGTCAGTAAACAGCGCGCCCTCCTTCGCGATGCGGTCGATGTTGGGAGTGCGGTAGCCCATCACGCCCAGATTGTAGGCGCTCACATTGAACCAGCCGATGTCGTCGGCCATGATCATGAGGATGTTCGGCTTACGGCCGTTTGCTGAGGCAGGGGTCGGCGCAGCCTTCTGCGCCTGCGCCAGCGCGCCGGATGTCATCGTCGCTGCTGCCACCAGTGCCGACGAGCCGAGCAGGATATTGCGGCGGCTAAGTGCGTGGTCCTCAGTCTCGTTCAATGGCGCTTTGTCCTGGTCTTTCTCGCTAGTGTCTCCAGGCATTTTTTGGCTCCTTCTTCACTCCGAGGACTGACAACTATTCCGCGATCGGCGCCCTCTTCACGCAGCGGAATCCGACATGGCTGGTCGAGGTGTCGACCGCCTCGGCATGGCGCGCGGCCGGGCGGTAGCGGCGGCAATAGTTGGGTGCGCAGAGATGCGAACCGCCCTTCAGGACCTTGCGCGGAATCCTGATGTTCGGCAGGCGCGGGTCGTAGCTCTGCTCTTCGCGGCCGCCACGCGGGTTTTGCGGAATGCAGCAGGCCTTCGGCGCGTCGGCCTCGTGCTTCGAAGTGTACCAATCGAACGTCCACTCCCAGACGTTTCCGATCATGTCGTGCAGACCGTAGCGATTGGGCGGAAACGCTTTCACGGGCGAGGTGCGCTGGTAGCCATCGACGTTCAGATTCTGCCGGGGGAATTCGCCCTGCCAGGTGTTGGCCATGTGCGCGCCGCCGGGCGTGAACTCATCGCCCCAGGCGAACTCGGCGCCGTCGAGCCCGCCGCGCGCCGCGAATTCCCATTCGGCTTCGGTCGGCAGGTCCTTGCCGGCCCATCTGGCGTAAGCCAGCGCATCGGAAAGCGAGACGTGGACGACGGGATGGTCGTCCAGCACGTTGATGTTGCTTTTGCGGCCGTAGGGATGACGCCAGTCGGCGCGCTTCATGAAGCTCCACCATTGGCTCCAGTCGCGCAGATCAACCGCCCGCGACGGCGGCGAGAACACCAGCGAGCCGGCATAGAGCATGTGCGGCAAGGCGCCGGGATAATCCTTGGGGTCGGGCGGGATCTCCGCCGTCGTGACGTGGCCGGTCGCCCTGACAAATTCCCTGAACTGGTGGTTCGTCACCGGCGTGCGATCGATCCGGAAGGCGTCGACCGTCACGCGGTGGACCGGCGCTTCCTCGGGGTAATGATTGTTCGAACCCATCCGGAAGGTGCCGCCGGGAATCGCGACCATGTCGCCGGTCCCGTGGTCTTGCGATGGCGCTTCGTTCCGCTCGGCGTCGGCCCGCAGCAGCGTCATGGCACAAACTCCAGACGTGCGCGGTTACGGACAGATGTCCCGGAAGCCCCGCGTCCTGCCTGGGTCGCTGTAGTACCAGCATTGACCCGGCGCGGGCCGCGCCACGACTTCCAGGAACGGGGTGCCTTGCTTGAACTGATGGTGGAGCGCGCTATCTGCTCCGGTGAGGGCCGAGGCCGGCGAAACCGCCAGCGCGAGAGCAGTAAAGCCGATGGCAGCCGTGCAGGTCATGAGGTTGAAAGTCTTCGATGCACGGTCGCGCTGACGAACGAATGTCATCATTGCCGATTGCATTTCCAATGCCCTTTCGTGTTTTGCCCGCCGCGTCATTGATGCGCGCAGCGAGGATATCGGTCAGCACCCCTTCCCTTCTTTGGTCACCCTGCAAACAGGTTCTGCCGCCGGGAACCGACAGTCAACCTGAAATTGAGTTCCATCTTCGACGAAGCTGGCGGGGAGCTGAAGGATGTCGCCGGATGCGAAATTATGTCGCAGACTCATCAGCCATTCCGGTGGAGACGACAGGCATTGTTCGACAATTAAATTCAAACGACGAGGGTTTGCGGAACCGCACAAGCGCCTATCGAGTAATTGCGGCTGTTATCACTCCGTCGCGGATTTTCGGTGTGGCCTGCGGCGGCTTCCGGTCACGCGTATTCGGCATCGGCCGCAGATCGGATATACTTTCCCTGTTGGCGACGGGCGTTCGCGGATTGAGGCGCAATACCCGGCCGGTCACATCCTGTGTCGCGCGATCAGTTGATCGGCGACGCCGTTGAGGTCATCGCCCACGATCTGCGGCTGTGGACCCACGCCCAGAACATCGTTGCCGACCCGCCTGACCAGCGCGGCCTGCCAGCCTGCCGCGACCGCGCCGAGGGTGTCCCAGGTATGGCAGGTAATCAGACAGAGCTGCGAGGGCCTGACGCCAAGCTCCTTCTCGACATGGCCGTAGGCCTCGCGGGACGGCTTGTGGTGCCTGACGCCGTCGGCACTGAACCGCCGTTCGAAGAGATCGACGATGCCGCCATGTTCGAGCTGGCGGGTTTGAACCTCGAGCAGATTGTCGGTGAGCGTGAACAGCCGAAAGCCGGCATCGCGCAGCTTGCGCAAGGCGCCCGGCACTTCCTGATATGGCGGCATCGTGGAAAATTTTTCCGTAAGCTCTTTCCTGTCGGCCTCGCCGATCCGGATGCCGCGGGTATCCGCCAGCATCTTCATCACGGCCGAACCGATGTCGGTGAACGGAACGTAGCAGCCGGCCACGGTCAGCGCCGCGGAATACGGGATCAAATCGTCGAACCACAGGCGCATGGCGCTGCTGTCGCCGAAGATGCGCTCGAAGGTCGGCTCCATGGTCCTGAGATCGAGCAGTGTCTCGTTGACATCGAAGACGACAAGGGGAAGAGCGGCCATTTTTTTCGAGACTCCTGTTGGTTGCGCCCCTCGTCCGGAGTTCATCAGCCCGTCAGTGCCCGTGCCTGAGCCGGTCGCGGTGCGCGGCCTGCTTGGCCCGATTGCCGCAGACGGCCATGCTGCACCATCTTCTTGCCCGCCTTCGTGTATGGTCGGCGAACATCAGGGTGCAGGCGTGTCCCTCGCACGCTTTCACATCGGCAAAATCCTCTTCACACACGAACTTCGCCAGCGCTTCGCCGATCGGCAGCAGCAGGGATTCGGCGGATCGCCAGCGCCGCGCCGTCAGCAGTTCGAGCCGGTCAACATTGCCATGCCGATGCCGTGATATCCGGTTGAACGCCTCGTCGCGTTCCAGCAAGCTGTTCAAGGGACGGAGTTCCTGGAGCGCTCTCGGCGTCAGCGGCCGGCCGTTATGCTTGCGCACGAAACCCCTGAACCACTCGCGCAACTCACGCGCCTTGCCTGCAACCTCGTCCAGCTCACCCGGCATCGCCCGCGCCTTCAGCTCGTCCAGAACAGCCGCTGGAACAAGCCTGGCCTGAGCCAGCCATCGCAACAGCCCATCGCCATCGTCCAGCCAGTCAACAACGCTATCGACCGGCGTTGCGATCGAGTTCAGGAAATCGAGACCGGGCGAATCGGCAATAAAAATCGCTGGCATTCTGGTATGCACGATCGATCCCCCTTCGAAGCAGGTTCCAATCGAATAACCCGTTAGACACCGGTTGACAAGTTACGGCGCATAATGCATAACCTGCCAAGCATCACTTGACAGGTTATGGGCTGACGGGCTTCGAGATCGGGAGCAACAGGATGGCGATCAAGGATGTTAGCGTGGTGCTCGCGCATGGCGCGTGGGCGGACGGATCGAGTTGGGCCCGTGTCATAACCGCGCTGAAGGCGGAGGCCATCAACGTGGTGGCGGCGCCGCTGCCGCTGACCTCGCTTGCCGACGACGTCGCCGCGCTCAATCGCAGCCTCGACCGGACCAAAGGGCCGATCGTGCTCGCCGGACACGCCTATGCCGGCGCGGTCGTGGCGCTGGCGCGTCCCGAACGGGTCAAGGCCCTGGTTTACGTGACCGCGCTGGCGCCCGATGAGGGCGAGAAGGTCGCCGATGTTTTCTATCGCCTTGAGCCCCATCCCCAGGCACCGAAACTCGCACCGGACAGTAACGGCCTGATCTGGCTGCCCGAGGAGGCCTTTGCCACCGCGTTCGCGCAACACGCATCCTCGGACGATCTGGCCGTGCTCGCCGCCGTGCAGCGGCCGATTGCGCTTGATTGCATCACCGTCCCGGTCGGGCGGCCGCTCTGGAAGGACATTCCGAGCTGGTTTCTAGTGGCCGAAGACGACCGGATGATCGTGCCGGAAACCCAGCGCTTCATGGCGGAGCGGATGAAGGCGACGATCAAGGCGCACGCCGTCGACCACAGCCCCATCGTCACCGCACCCAAAGCCGTCGTCGACATCATCCGCGACGCCGCCCGATCCATCGACAGCAACTGAAGCCGGCGCTGCCGGCCCGCAACCGACGGCTTATCGCGAACGCGAAAGCGTCGTCGAGCTCACAGACACGATCAAAAAACAGAGGAGAGTTCCATGACGCCTATCAGCTACCGCACGGCCGATGTCGATGGCTTCAAGATTTTTTATCGCGAGGCGGGACCCAAAGATGCGCCGAAGCTTTTGCTGCTGCACGGCTTCCCGACCGCGGGCCACATGTTCCGTGACCTGATCCCCCTTCTGGCCGACAAATTTCACATCGTGGCACCCGACCTTCCCGGATTCGGCCAGTCCGACATGCCGCCGCGGGAAAAATTCCGCTACACGTTCGACAACATCGCCCGTGTGATCGACCGCTTCACCGAGGTCATCGGCTTCAATCGCTACGCCCTGTACGTCTTCGACTACGGCGCACCAACCGGCTTCAGGCTCGCGGTGCGCCATCCCGCGCGGATCACCGCCATCATCACACAGAACGGCAACGCCTACGAGGAAGGCCTCAGCGACGGCTGGACTCCGATCAAGGCTTACTGGCAGGACCCCTCGGAGACGAACCGGGCGGCGCTGCGGGCTTTCCTCGCCCCGGAAACGACCCGCTGGCAATACACGCACGGCGTTCCCGACCCGACGATGGTGTCGCCGGACGGCCAGAACCTCGACAATTTCTATCTCGCCCGCCCCGGCGCGGATGACGTGCAGCTCGACCTGTTCGGCGATTACAAGAGCAACGTCGCGCTCTATCCGTCATTCCAGGATTATTTCCGCACCCACAAACCGCCGATTTTGGCAGCATGGGGCAAGAACGACCCGTTCTTCGTGCCGGCCGGCGCCGAGGCGTTCAGGCGGGACAATCCGCGCGCGGTCGTCCGCCTCTTCGACACCGGTCACTTCGCGCTGGAAACGCACGCGCGCGAAATCGCAGACAGCATCCGCGATTTCCTGAGGTGAATCGTTCGCCATGTCGGAGAAGGAGCGACGGCCGTGACGCGCGCGAGAAGAACGCCGGAACGCCTGAGCGCGTTCTCCGACGGCGTGTTCGCCGTCCTGATTACGGTACTGGTGCTGGAGCTGCGCCCGCCGGAACTGCCTACCTTCAGGGCGTTGCTGTCGCTGTGGCCGACCTGGCTCAGTTATGCGGTCAGTTATCTCTTCATCGCCATTGTCTGGGCCAATCACCACCATCTCCTGCGCTACGCCACGGAGGCCACGGCTCGGCTGATGTGGTTCAATTTCGCGCACCTGTTTTCGGTGTCGCTGCTTCCGCTGTCCACCGCCTGGATGGCCGTGAGCAGGCTGGCGCCGCAGCCGGTTGCCTTCTATGCGGCGGTCTTCTTCCTCGTCAACGCGACCTACATCGCCCTGATCTGGGAACTCATCGGGCGAGATAAATCCAAAGATGTCTCGCCGAGGGAGCGCAGGATCATGCGGTTCCGCTCGATCGTCACGCTATGCATGTTCGCGGCGGCCGCGATCGTTGCGCTGAAATATCCGCTTGCCGGACTTGGAATGTGTTGTTGTTGCCTGATCGTTTACCTGAAGCCGGAAGCGCCGGGAGCGGATGGGTAACAATTCCGCCGGGAATCCCGCACGGCGCCACCACGCAACGAAAAGCCCGGCTGATGGGCCGGGCGGATCGCAAATATCGGCTTACTAGGCGCAATGCCGGCATTAAAGTGTAAGCTACTGGGTGCCGTCTGTTCACTTTGTAACACAGGTCAGATCCGCCCTGACTTTTCCGGATATCACGCCCCACAGCTCAAATCACGCCAATGATAGGAAAGGAGGATGGCTGCGGCGCTTTTTGGGGGACCACGATGAAGTGTCTACGCATCTACGCGACGGCGGATGGCGAGTCCCATTTCGATGAGATCGATATCCCCGTGACCAGACGGGCGGCGATCCCCGGCGCAATACCGTTCGAGCTTTCCGCCCGTTACCCGGCATCACATATCCGCTTCACGCGCATCCCCGCGGCGATGCACCAGGTCGGTTACCATACGGTGCCGGAGCGGGTGCTCACGGTGCGGCTGGACGGCGCGGTTGAGTACGAGACGAGCGACGGAGAGGTGCGGCAGGTTCAGGCCGGCAGCTTCGTCCTGGTCGAGGACACCCACGGAAAAGGGCACATCTCCCGCCATTCCGCCGAGGCGCAGACCGTTGTCTGGATTACGCTGCCAAACGGCCTCGATCCGCCATTACTATTCCGGTGATCGCGGACAACTTGGTCAGGCACCGGACGGACGAACCGGGTACAAACGGTGTATGTTCTGCCGAACGAGTGGAGGCCGAGATGAGCCGGTTCTACTTCCATATTCGCATGGGCGACCAGGTTGTCATCGATCAAGAGGGATCCGACCTGCCAGACCCTGCCGCAGCGCGGGAGGAGGCCTTGGCCGCAGCCCGGCAAATTCTGGCAGATGCCATAAGGTCCGGCAACGAAGCGCCCCCGGAAGCGTTTGTCATATCCGACGGTGAAGGCCGTGAGCTCGAAACCGTGCCGTTCGCGGTGGTTCTGCCCAAATGGTTGAAGTGCTGAGCCGGCAGCAGGTCTCGCCAACTTGCGGCCCGGAAGGGCCTGCGCCGGATAGCCTTTCCCGAATCAGAATGGACCGCCGTCGGAGAACCGGTGCCGTCCCTTGTAGATGATCTCGTTGGAGCCGTCGGTCTTGTCGACGTCGACGACATCGACCTTTTCACCCTTCTTGAGAGAGATGCAGCCCTTCCACCGGACCTTGTAGGGCGCGCGGCCGTTGTTGAGGCTCGCCAGCGTGCGCTCGTGCGCCTCCGCCCAGCTCGAACAGAACCGGCCGTCCTCCGGCATCGGCCTCACCTCGGCCAAAGCCGCCGTCGCCGTCAAAAGGACGACGAGGATCGCGGCGGTCTTGCGCATGATCGGCACTCCTACTTGCAGGACGAGTCGGGCGCGGCTTTAAGCGCGAACGCATGGTTTTCGGCGTTGCCGGGACTGAGATACAGAAAGGGTCCACCGTCATAGGGTTCGGGAACGAGCTCCAGCCGGCGCTGGATCGTCACCATCAGCCCGTCAGCTTTCGTGGCGACACCGAAGGCGCCGGTGGTCGCGGCGCCGATCCGGCAATCGCGGTGGACGCCGTCATTCCTGCTCTTGCACTCATCGGCTTCGGCGGCCGAGAGCGAACCCTCGCAAGCGAGCCCGCCATCGGCCGGCCGGCACGCGCCGAACGAATCGAAGCTGCGCTTTTGTCCCTTCACCCACATCTTCAAATGGGCATCGGCGGTGAAGGGCGGACCCAGCGTCCTGGCCGTGTCGGCCTCGAGCGGCTTGATCAGAACCGTGGCGCGCACCACGAGCTGCCCGGGATGCGCGCCGAGATGGCCGGCATCGTAGACGCGCTCGTAGCAGCCGGGCGCCGGCGCTTCCGCCGCGGCGACATTGGCACCAAGGGAGACAACGGCCGTTGCCAAGAGGGCTGGAAAGATCTTCTTCGAAAGCAAGGCGGGACGCTCTTTCATGGCGGCGACGAAGCGATACCGCCTCCCGCTTGGGTCGCCGTTCCCGCGCCCAAGGTTCAACGCCGGGGAATTCCTGTTCATGCAGCCGGGCCGGCGGCAGTCTTGAGCTGACCCAGCATGTGGTCGACCATCTCGGGCGCGAGGCCGAGATAGTTCGCGGGGTCGCAATGATGGCGGATGGCCTTGGTGCCGCCGAGCGCGTCGACGATCTCCGGCATCTCGGCCAACACGTCGGCCAGCGGCCGCTTGTCGGTGACAGCGCTGCGGCAGGCGTCGTAGACCACGTCATGGGCGCGCTGGCGGCCGAGTTTTGGCGCCGCCGCCATCATCACGGCCTCGGCGACGATGAGGCCGCCGCTGATCGCAAGGTTGTCGCGCATCCGCTCCGCATCGACGATCAGGCCGCCGAGCATGAATTTAGCCTGCCCGAGCGCCCCGCCCGTCAAGATAAAACTCTCGGGGATGGCGATCCACTCGGCGTGCCACGGCCCGGTGGCGCGTTCGAGATCCTGCACCATGCCGTCCAGCATCAGAGCGACGTGCTGCCGGACCGCCTTGGCCGCGGCGAGCATCAGCTCGGAGGAGATCGGGTTGCGCTTCTGCGGCATCGTCGAGGAGGCGCCGCGCCCCTTCACGAAGGGCTCGGCCACTTCGGCGAATTCGGTTGCCATCATCAGCATGACGTCGGTCGCGATCTTGCCGAGGCTGCCGGTGACGAGGCCGAGGAACGACACCACTTCGGCAAGCCCGTCGCGGGCCACGTGCCAGGTCGCGGAAGGACGAACGAGCCCGAGCAGGTCGCACAGAGCGGCCTGCACCTTCAGGCCGTCGGCCCCGAGCGAAGCGAGCGTCCCGGCAGCACCCGCGAACTGGCCGAGCAGCACCCGCGGCCGCATCTGCTCCAGCCGCTCGATGTGACGCTGGATCATCGACAGCCACACCGCGGCCTTGTAGCCGAAGGTGATCGGCAGCGCCTGCTGCAGATGGGTGCGACCGGCCATCGGCATGTCGCGGTATTTCAAGGCTAGCCCGGCCAGGATGTCCCGCAATTCCGCGAGATCGGCCGCGACCAGATCGAGCGCCGCGCGGATTTGCAGCACGGTCGCGCTGTCCATGATGTCCTGGGTGGTGGCGCCCCAATGCACGTAGCCGCCCGCGGCGCCAGCGGCCTCGGCCAGCTGATGCACGACCGCGACAATGGGATAGCCGGTGATCTCGGTCTCGTGCCGCAGCCGGTTGAAATCGATCCGCATCGTTCTCGCCGCCTCGGCGATGGCGGCCGCGGCTTCCGCCGGGATCACCTTGGTGGCGGCCTCGGCCTGGGCCAATGCCACCTCGACCTCGAGATAGCGGCGAACCAGCGCGTCGTCCGAGAACACCGCCCGCATCGCGGCGGTGCCGAACATGTCGCGGAAAATCAGCGAATCGATCACGGTGCTCGGCATCACGCCCTCCCCTCATCCTGCCCACTTCGAAACGTTACGCCCGACACCTTACTCCCGGCATGCGGCGGCCCGCTTTTGCGCGCGCAGCCAGACGGCGAACGCGATCATCACCGCGCCGGCGAGGGCGAACCAGGTGATGGCGTATTGCATGTGATCGTCCTTCAGGTGCACGTCGAGCGGGCCCGGCTTCGGGATGCCGTTCGCCGGCACCGGCTGCTCCAGATCGACATAGAACGGGGCGACCCGACTGCCTTGCTGGCCCCAGCCGAGCGCATGCGCCATGGCGAGATGATCGCGCGTGAACCACAGCCGCTTCGTCAGGTTTTCCGCCGGCGTCAGCGCGCCTGCGCTTTCGGGAAAGCGGAGATAGCCGGTCAGTTCGACCGGCGCGCCGGTGACGAGCGGCCTGACCGCGCGATCTTGGTGATCGCGATCCTGCATCGTGTTCTGCACGAAGCCGGTGTTGATCACGATGGTCTCGCCGGTCGCAAGGCGCGCCGGCAGGAACGCCCAGGTGCCGGGGCCGGAGATATCGTCGCGCACGGCCGAGCCCGAACTGTAGACCATGGCGTCGGGACCCGATGCGTAGGTCGCGGTAAAGCGCACGCGGCGGAATTCATCCACCGCCGGCGTCAGCGCGCTCCACTGCGAGGCCGACGGCAGCAGGCCGGGTGCAGCCGCAAGCCGCTCGGTCAGCGCCGCGATCAGCGCGTGCTTCTCGACCCGGCGCTGCAACTGCCAGGCGCCGAGGGAGACAAACACCGCCACCATGACAAGCGTGAAAATGCCAAAGCCGGCGCGGTTGCGCCGCGGTCCTGTCGTCGCGATCATTTCGGCTCGCGGTCGATCAGCCGGCCGGGCGCGGCCTTGTGATGGAATTGCAGCGCGATCAAAAGCGACTTCATCGAACGCAGCGGCAGCAGCGTGGTCGCAAGGATCAGCGGCAGCCAGAG
The DNA here is from genome assembly GCA_963831585.1 of uncultured Alphaproteobacteria bacterium. GTDB lineage: Bacteria > Pseudomonadota > Alphaproteobacteria > Rhizobiales > Xanthobacteraceae > Bradyrhizobium. Next base: position 268,967 of record CAWHRA010000018.1, read on the forward strand.
CGCCGCGTGAACCCAGAACGGCGGCTGGTATTTCACCTCGACGATCAGTGCGCAGGTGACGACGACGGCGCCGGCCAGCATGATGATGAAGATCGCGGGGCCGTCGCCGGTGTCGATGAAGGTGTAATCGAGCCCGCAGGACTCACAGCCCGGCCGCAAATTGAGAAAGCCCGCATAGAGCTTGCCCTTGCCGCAGCGCGGGCATCTGCAGGCAAGCCCGCGCAGCGCGCTTTGGGTCACCGTGGGGATCGGCTGGTCCGGCATGCGATAGCCTTTTGCGTTACGCGAAACAAAAAGGGCGGCCCTTGAGGCCGCCCCTTGTAGCACAGTCGGCTGTCTGTCCGGCGCGTTTCCGTTCGGAAACGCCATGGGCTCAATGCGCGGCGTGCGCCATGGTTTCGGCGCCGTGGCCCCAGACATAGATGCACACGAACAGAAAAAGCCAGACCACGTCGACGAAATGCCAGTACCAGGCGGCGAATTCGAAGCCGAGATGCTGCTTCGGCGTGAAGTGTCCGGCATAGGCGCGGATCAGGCAGACGATCAGGAAGATGGTGCCGACCAGCACGTGGAAGCCGTGGAAGCCGGTCGCCATGAAGAAGGTGGCGCCGTAGATATTGCCGGCGAAAGAGAACGCGGCGTGGTGGTACTCATAGGCCTGCACGCAGGTGAAGGTCGCGCCCAGCAGGATGGTGAGGATCAGGCCGTACTTCAGGCCCTGGCGATCGTTCTCGAGCAGCGCGTGATGCGCCCAGGTCACCGTGGTGCCCGAGGTCAGCAGAATCAGCGTGTTCAACAGCGGCAGATGCCAGGGATCAAAGGTCTCGATGCCCTTGGGCGGCCAGACGCCGCCGAACAGCGCCTCGCGGGTGGCGTGGACGGGATCGCCCGGAAACAGCGAGGAGTTGAAGAAGGCCCAGAACCAGGCGACGAAGAACATCACTTCGGAAGCGATGAACAGGATCATGCCGTAGCGGTGGCTGATCTGCACTACGCGGGTGTGATCGCCCTTGTACTGCGCCTCGCGGATCACGTCCGTCCACCAGCTCGCCATGGTGTAGAGCACGCCGATGGTGCCGACGCCGAAGATGATCGGGGCAGCCGCGAACAGATGGTGCATCCAGGTGATGGCGCCGACCGCCATGATGAAGGCCGAAACGGAGCCGACGATCGGCCACGGGCTCGGATCGACGAGGTGGTAGTCGTGATGCTTGACTTGCGCCGTAGCCATTTCGGTCTCTCTCCGTTAGCGGTGCCTGTTCGGCACGTATTCCTCTCGAAAATCAAACCCCGGGAAGTCCCGGGATCTGCCCAGCCCCGATCAGAGGGCTCCCTTGCGTTCGTCCGGCTCGCCCGCGGCAACCGGCTGCGACGCCGGCTCGCGCACGGGATAGAAGGTGTAGGACAGCGTGATGGTGTTCAGCCCTTCATTGTCGCTGTCGTTGACGATCGAGGGATCGACATAGAACACGACCGGCATCTCGCGCTTTTCGCCCGGCGCCATGGTCTGTTCGGTGAAGCAGAAGCAGTTGATCTTCTGGAAATACGCCCCGACCGTCAGCGGCGCGACATTGTAGGCGGCCTGCCCGGTCGTGGTCCGCGCCGACTGGTTGGTCACGGTATAGTACACGGTGACGACCTGGCCGATCCTGACCTCGATCTCGGTCTGCTCCGGTTCGAATTTCCACGGCAAGCCGCCGGCGACGTTGGAATCGAAGCGCACCGCGACCTTGCGCGAAAGCGGCGCGGCTGAAGGCGCCGAAGTCGCGACCTGGGTGGTGCCGTTGAAGCCGGTGGCGCGGCAGAACCAGTTGTAGAACGGCACCGCCGCATAGGACGCGCCGACCATCAGCACCACGACGAAGCCGCAGATCGCAGCCACCAGCGCGTCGCGGCCGAGACGCGGCGCCGCCTTCGGGCTTTGCTTCAGGCCCTCCTCTTTGGGGCTTGCGGCCGGCTCTTGCGGCATCGTGGGTTCGTTCTCCATGTCCATCACATCATCGGTCACAGTCACATGGGCCGCACGAGCACGCCCGGGCCCTTGACCATGGTGACCGCGAAAAACAGCACGACGAGAACACCGAGCGCGAGCGCGATGGCGATCGAGCGCTGGCGACGGCTCTTCTTCTGCGCCTCGGTGAGGACGATCCCGTCTGGCTGCTGCTTGTCGGCCATTGCGTCGCCATGCGCCCCCTACCAGATCGATGGTGCGATGGCGCGGGCGACAACCTCGATCAGCAAAGTTGCGAACAGCGCGAACAGATAGAAGATCGAGAAGGCGAACAGCCGCCGGGTGGCGCGCAGCGCCTCGCTGCGCTCGCGGCGGCGATAGACATTGATCGCCAGCGCCAGCATGCCGGCGCCGAGAATGAGCGAGGTCACGCCGTAGACCGCGTCGAAATAGCCGAGCGGCCAGGGCGCAACGGCGGTCGCGACCAGCACGATCGTATAGAGCAGGATCTGCAGCCGCGTCGCGTCGGGACCGGCGACGACGGGCAGCATCGGCACGCCGGCGCGCGCATAATCGTCGCTGCGGAACAGCGCCAGCGCCCAGAAATGCGGCGGGGTCCAGAAGAAGATGATCAGGAACAGCAGCCACGGCTCGACCGACAGCGATCCGGTCGCCGCTGCCCACGCCACCACCGGCGGCAGCGCGCCCGCCGCCCCCCCGATCACGATGTTCTGCGCGGTCGAGCGCTTCAGCACCATGGTGTAGATCACGACATAGAAGAAGATCGTGAAGGCAAGCAGGCGCCCGCAATCCAGTTGACGAGGATGCCGAGCGTCATCACCGCGAAGAACGCCAGCGTCATGCCGAACGCCAGCGCTTCGGGCCTGGTGACGCGGCCGCGCGGGATCGGACGGTTGGCAGTGCGCGACATCAGGGCGTCGATGTCGCCCTCGAGCGCCATGTTGAGCGCGCCGGAGGCGCCGGCGCCGACCGCGATGCAGAGGATCGAGGTGAATGCCAGCACCGGATGGACGTGGCCCGGCGCGATCGCGAGGCCGACCAGCGCGGTGAAGATCACCAGCGACATGACCCGCGGTTTCAGCAGCGCGATGTAATCGGCGACGTCGGCCTCGGAAATCCGGGGCGACGACAGCTCGATGGCGTTGTTCTCGATAACCGACAAAATAGGTCTCGCTTCCTTACATCATGATCCGGCCAGACCGGATCATGATCGCTTCTCTTTCTTGAGCATGATCCTTTCGGAAAGCCGGTTCCCGCCTTTCCGGATCATGCTGCTACTGCACGCGCGGCAGCACCTCGAACTGGTGGAACGGCGGCGGCGACGACAAGGTCCATTCCAGCGTGGTGGCGCCCGCTCCCCACGGATTGTCGGCGGCCTGCTCCTTGCGGACGAAGGCGTCGATCACGCCGTAGATGAAGATCAGCACGCCGAAGCCGGAGATGTAGGAGCCGATCGAGGACACCAGGTTCCAGCCGGCGAACGCGTCCGGATAATCGACGTAGCGACGCGGCATGCCGGAGAGACCGAGGAAGTGCTGCGGGAAGAACACCAGGTTCACGCCGATGAAGGTGACCCAGAAATGCAGCTTGCCGATGGTCTCGTTGTACATGTAGCCCGACATTTTCGGGAACCAGTAGTACCAGCCGGCGAAGATCGCGAACACGGCGCCCAGCGACAGCACGTAGTGGAAGTGCGCGACCACGTAATAGGTGTCCTGCAGCACGCGGTCGACGCCGGCGTTGGCGAGCACCACGCCGGTGACGCCGCCGACCGTGAACAGGAAGATGAAGCCGATCGCCCAAAGCATCGGCGTGCGGAACTCGATCGAGCCGCCCCACATCGTGGCGATCCAGGAGAAGATCTTCACGCCGGTCGGCACCGCGATCACCATGGTGGCGGCGACGAAATAGGCCTGTGTCGCGCTGGACATGCCGACGGTGTACATGTGGTGCGCCCACACCACGAAACCGATGCCGCCGATCGCGACCATCGCATAGGCCATGCCGAGATAGCCGAACACCGGCTTCCTCGAGAAGGTCGAGACGATCTGGCTGATCATGCCGAAACCCGGCAGGATCAGGATGTAGACTTCGGGATGGCCGAAAAACCAGAACAGATGCTGGAACAGCACCGGGTCGCCGCCGCCTTCGGCGGAGAAGAAGGTGGTGCCGAAATTGCGGTCGGTCAGCAGCATGGTGATGGCGCCGGCGAGCACCGGCAGCGACAGCAGCAGCAGGAACACCGTCACCAGGATCGACCAGACGAACAGCGGCATTTTGTGCAGGGTCATGCCCGGCGCGCGCATGTTGAAGATCGTGGTGATGAAGTTGATGGCGCCGAGGATCGACGAAGCGCCGGCCAGATGCAGCGACAGGATCGCGAAATCGACCGCCGGCCCCGGATGGCCCGAGGTCGACAGCGGCGCGTACATGGTCCAGCCCGCGCCGACGCCGTTGGCACCCGGTTCGCCCTCGACGAAGGTGGAGATGATCAGAAGCGCGAAGGAGGCCGGCAGCAGCCAGAACGAGATGTTGTTCATGCGCGGGAACGCCATGTCAGGCGCGCCGATCATCAGCGGCACGAACCAGTTGCCGAAGCCGCCGATCATCGCCGGCATCACCATGAAGAAGATCATGATCAGGCCGTGCGAGGTCACGAACACGTTGTAGGTATGGGTCTCGTGGAAGATCTGGACGCCGGGATACATCAACTCGGCGCGGATCGCGATCGACATCGCCGCGCCGATGATGCCGGCGATGATGGCGAACACCAAATACATCGTGCCGATGTCCTTGTGGTTCGTCGAATAGACGAACCGCCGCCATCCGGTCGGATGGTCGTGCGCGTGATCGTCGTGCGCCTGTCCCTGGGCGTGATCGCTGTGAGCCGGTGTCGCTGTTGCCATTTTCTAATCCTGCCTTGCAGTCCTTTGCAGACCTTGCGGTCTTGTCGCCCTTGTCCCGTCGATTGCGCGCCTTAAGCCTCGAGGCCTACTGCGCGGCTGCGCCCGCCGAGGCGAACGAGTTCGCAGGGTTGGCCGAATATTGCTTCTTCGCAGCCTGGACCCAGGCCGCGAATTCCTGATCGTTCACCACCTTGACCGCGATCGGCATGAAGGCGTGATCCTTGCCGCACAGTTCCGAGCACTGGCCGTAATACATGCCGGTCTTGGTGGCCTTGAACCAGGTTTCGTTGAGACGGCCCGGGATCGCGTCGATCTTGATGCCGAACGCCGGCACCGCGAAGGAATGGATCACGTCGGCGCCGGTGGTCTGGATCCGGATGACCTTGTTGACCGGCACGACCATCTCGTTGTCGACGCCGAGCAGCCGCGGCTGCTTGTCCTGGGACATCAGCGAATCGAATTCGAACTTGCCGTTATCGGGATAGGCGTAACTCCAGTACCACTGCTTGCCGGTCGCCTTGATGGTCAGATCGGCCTTGGGAATGTCGAGCTCGAGGAACAACAGCCGGAACGACGGCACCGCGATGCCGACCAGGATCAGGACCGGAATCAGCGTCCAGGCCACTTCGATCAGGGTGTTATGGGTGGTACGCGAGGGCACCGGGTTGGCTCTGGCGTTGAACTTGACGACGACTGCGATCAGCAGCGCCAGCACGAACAGCGTGATGATGCTGATGATCCACAGCAGCCAGTTGTGGAACCAGGTGATCTGCTCCATCACCGGCGATCCCGCTTCCTGCAGCCTGAATTCCCACGGCGCCGGCTGCCCGAGTTCGGCGAATGCCGCCCCGCTCGTAGCCAGCGCAACGCCGGCCACCGCTAACCCCAGCAACCGCCGGCCAATTTGGCCCTTCGACATCTTCATGCCGCTCGCGCTCCCTTGAATAGAACCCCTCGACACTCCGCCGGTTGGCTAAGACATGCCGCACGATCCGCCCCCTGACAAACGGCCTTGGGAGGTACTTTCGAAATACCAGGCCAGATCGCTAGAACGCGTCGAAATCCAGCCTCTCAAACCATAATTCTTGATCTATCGCAATGCAGTCGTAGGGCACGATGTGCAGCGCGCCCCGCTAAATCGCCGATGCCGGTTTTTCCCGTGAAATCAGCCAATCGCGCGATTTTCGCGCGCCCCGGGTGCTTGACAGGCGGATTGCCCGATGTAGGCACAGACAGGAAGCTCCACAGGAACCTGATTCGTCGGCCCGGGAGAGGCCCTCGCGGCGCAAGGGCTCCCGAAAGTGCCTTCAAGGCGCCGTCATTGCGTATCAGTCCCCTGCTCGGACCGACAGTTCAAGGGAATAGTCTTAAGGGATCGACCCGGATGGGGCCTTCGACATACAGGGCGAGAAATGCCGCAGGCCACAACGGCCGGTCCGCGGGGCTGGCCGCATTCGGCCTTGCCACGCTTGGCGTTGCCATTGCCTGCTTTCTCGGCATGACCGCCTCCGCCAGCGCGCAGGGCGCGGTGCGCTCGGTCCACGGCGACTGGCAGATCCGCTGCGACACCCCGCCGGGCGCGCAGGCCGAGCAATGCGCGCTGATCCAGAGCGTGGTGGCGGAAGACCGCTCCAATGCGGGCCTCACCGTCATTATGCTGAAAACCGCCGACCAGAAGAGCCGGCTGATGCGGGTGGTGGCGCCGCTCGGCGTTTTGCTGCCCTCGGGGCTCGGCCTGAAACTCGACAATGTCGATGTCGGCCGCGCCGGCTTCGTCCGCTGCCTGCCCAATGGCTGCGTCGCCGAGGTTGTCATGGACGACAAGCTGCTCGGTCAGCTCCGCAACGCCAAGACCGCCACCTTCATCATCTTCGAGACGCCCGAAGAGGGCATCGGCTTCCCGCTCAGCTTGAACGGACTAGCCGAGGGCTACGACAAATTGCCGTGAGGCAATCTGCCTCGCGGCCGCCCTGGGGGGCGGACCCTCCCCTTTTGCCCCGACCGTGCCTATCTTGAAGCCATCGTCGTTCCGGCCAAACGCCGGCGAGTGACGGGTTCCATAACCTGGGTTACCGTGTTGTAAGGCGACTTTTCGCCAGCCTTGCTTAAACCACGAATACCGGTGGTTATGGTCCACGTTTCGGCGGGACGGCAAGAACGGCCACAGCGCATTGGAGCTTCCATGACCCCTACGACCTCCCTGCTCGAGCGCGCCAACCTCGATCGCGATTCCGTGCGACATCAGGTCGTGCGCGGGCTTGCTGGCGCCGACGACGGTGAGTTGTTCCTGGAATACAGCCAGACCGAAGCGCTGATGTTCGACAATGGCCGGCTGAAGCAGGCCACCTACGACACCTCGCAGGGATTTGGGCTTCGCGCCGTGAAGGACGATGCGGTCGGCTATGCGCATTCCTCCGACGTTTCGCTGCCGGCGCTGATTCGCGCGGCGGATGCGGTCGCCGCCGTGCGCGGCGGCTACAGCGGCAATTTTGCCGCCGCTCCCGCCCACACCAATGTCCGGCTCTATGGCGATGAAAATCCGCTCGATGCGCCGGGGTTTGAATCCAAGGTAAAACTGCTCGCCGAGATCGACGCCTATGTCCGCGACAAGGACCCGCGGGTGCGGCAGGTCACCGTCAGTCTCGGCGCCACCTGGCAGGTGGTGGAGATCCTGCGGCCCGACGGCGAGAGCTATCGCGACATCCGCCCGCTGGTGCGCGTCAATATTTCGGTGGTCGCGGGCCAAGGCGACCGGCAGGAAAGCGGCAGCAAGGGCTATGGCGGCCGCGAGGGCTATGCGCGATTCATCGAGACCAAGGCCTGGCGCGAGGCCGCCGACGGCGCGATCCGCGAGGCGATGGTCAATCTGGAATCGGTGCCGGCGCCTGCCGGCGAGATGGATGTGGTGCTCGGGGCGGGGTGGCCCGGCGTGATGCTGCACGAGGCCGTTGGCCACGGGCTGGAGGGCGATTTCAACCGCAAGAAGACGTCGGCCTTCGCGGGCCTGATGGGCCAGCAGGTCGCCGCCAAGGGCGTCACCGTGGTCGACGACGGCACCATGGCCTCGCGGCGCGGCTCGCTGTCGATCGACGACGAGGGCACGCCGACCAACCGCACCGTGCTGATCGAGGACGGCATCCTGGTCGGCTACATGCAGGACCGCCAGAATGCCCGGCTGATGAACATGAAGCCGACCGGCAACGGCCGCCGCCAGGGCTATGCCCATGTCCCGATGCCGCGCATGACCAACACCTACATGCTGGCGGGCCAGAGCGACCCGGCGGAAATTCTCGCCTCGGTCAAGAACGGCGTCTATGCCGCCAATTTCGGCGGCGGCCAGGTCGACATCACCTCCGGCAAATACGTGTTCCAGTGCACCGAAGCCTACAGGATCGAGAACGGCAGGATCGGCGCGCCGCTGAAGGGCGCGATGCTGATCGGCAACGGGCCGACCGACCTGCATCGCATCACCATGGTCGGCGACGATCTCGCGCTCGATACCGGCATCGGCACCTGCGGCAAGAACGGCCAGGGCGTGCCGGTCGGCGTCGGCCAGCCGACACTGCGGATGGAGCGGATCACGGTCGGAGGCACCGGCGCATGAGCATCAACAACGAAACCATGGCGTCGAAGAAGACGTCCACCTGGCGCGGCCAGCTGGTCCAGCTCGCCGGCATCGTGCTGGCGGTGTTCGTCGCCAAGGGCGCGCTCGCCGAACCCTTCTACGTGCCGTCGGGCTCGATGGAGCCGACGCTGCAGATCGGCGATGCGCTGCTGGCCTCGAAATACGCCTATGGCTACTCGACCGCCTCGCTGCCGATCCAGATCAATCTGCCCGAGAGCAAGCGCGTATTCGGCGAGACGCCCAAGCGCGGCGATGTCGTGGTGTTCCGCTGGCCGGGCGACCGCTCGCAGGCCTGGGTCAAGCGCGTCGTCGGCCTCCCCGGCGACCGCATCCAGATGCGGCAGGGCCAGCTTTTCATCAACGACCATGCGGCCGAGCTGAAGCCCGACGGCATCGGCGAGGCGGAGGACGACAACGGCTCCGTCGAGCCGGCGTTTCGCTTCATCGAGACCTTGCCGGGCGGCGTCAGGCACCAGATCCTCAAGCTGCGCGACAATGGCCGGCTCGACAACACGCCCGAGGTCACCGTGCCGCCCGGCCGGCTGTTCGTGATGGGCGACAACCGCGACAACTCCGCCGACAGCCGCGTGCCGGTGCGCGACGGCGGCGTCGGCATGCTGCCGATGGACGATCTGGTCGGCCGCGCCGATGCGGTGGTCGCTTCCTGGGATCTCGGCATCCGCCATCAGCCGGTATCGACCTGGCTGTCCGGCTTCCGGCTGTCGCGGTTTTTTACCTCGGTGCATTGAGATTGCATCGGCGCGGCAAGGCCTTGATTTCGTCATTGCGAGCGAAGCGAAGCAATCCATAGCTGCCCCAGCGGGAAGATGGATTGCTTCGTCGCGGAGCCCGTCATCGGGCGCGCATTCGCGCGACCCGTTGGCTCCTCGCAATGACGGCATTACCCAGCCATGGACACCGACGAATTCCTTGCCCTGGCGCTCCGCAATCCGGTCAATGCCGCGATTGCCGATGAACTGTTCGCTCTCGCGCTGCCGGATGCGTGGATCGTCTCGGGATGCCTGGTGCAAAGCACGTGGAATGTGCTGACCGGCCGCGCCGTCGGTTACGGCATCAGCGACTACGACGTTTTCTATTTCGATCCCGACACGTCATGGCAGGCCGATGACGCCGTGATCCGGCAGTTGCGGGGTCGCCTGGCGCAGCTTGGCATCACGATCGAGGCGCGCAACCAGGCACGGGTCCATCTCTGGTATCCGGAAAAGCATGGCCTGCCCTATCCGGCGCTGCGATGTTCCACCGAAGGCATCGACCGCTTCCTCACCAAAAATACCCAGGTCGGAATCCGCCGCACCGATAAAGGCCACGAGGTCTACGCGCCGAACGGACTTGACGATATCGCCGGCCTGATCGTACGGCCCAATCCGGGTCCGAATTTTTCAGCGGCCAATTACGCGGCGAAGGCGGCGCGCTGGAAAGGGCTTTGGCCGGAGCTCACGGTGCTGGGGGCGCATTGAACTTCTCGTCGTCGTCCCCGCCAAGCGAAGCGCGAGCCGGGACAACGAGGATTTCCTACCGCACCACCCCCGAGGTGAACCCGGGCTTGCGCCGCGGCGGCTTTATCTCTTTTTTCAGATAGCAATGCGCGGCCTGGCCGACATATCCCGGGCGGGCAAAGGTCCAGGCCCGGCACTTGTTGTCGGCGGTGCAAGCCGCCTTGCAAGCCTCTTCGCCCTCGTCGCGTTTGAGGTCGAAATTGCGGTAATCGCCGCCGAACCGGTCGATCGAGGTCTCGATCCCCTTGCTGCGGGGCTCCACCACGCCGGCGCCGCGCACGCCGGTGACGCAGCAATCGTCCTGAACGCGCGGCGGCACACTGTTCTTCAGCCAGCACACCGCGCCGCCGGCGGCATCGTTGGGGTAGTTGAAGCTCCAGGCCCGGCAGCGCCGGTCGCGCTCGCACACCAGCGCGCAATCCTGCGGATCGCCCGAAGGCACCGGCACGCTCAGATAATCACCGCCCGGTCGATCGAAATTGGCCTGCGCGTGCGCATTCTCCACGCTGATGACAGCCGCCAGGACGACGAGCGTCACGACGGCGAACATCGCCAAACACGCCCTGGGCAGGCGGCCTCCCCGCATTCGCGATTACTTTCAGCTAATTGGTCGCCCCGCTCTTCGCGCGGATTGCCATTTGATCGCCACGAACCTGTACGGCGGATGAACGGCGCGGCGCCCGCGGCGAAAAGGCCGGGCCATCAGGCCAATTCACAGCCAGAGCCCTTTTCCGTTTCCATCGAATCGGAACGCGGCTCTCGATTGTTGAATTGACGCGTTTCCTGACGCGAATCTAGTCCGGCCCCCGGATCAAGTCCGAGGGCATGCTCCGCTTGAAAACGCCCTAGAACGCATATTCGTCATAGGCCGGTTCGACGGAACCGCGCCAGGGCCCGTGGAACTTCTCCAGCATTTCCTCGGCTGGCGTCCGGCCCGAATCGATGATCCGCTCCAGCGCCTCGAGGTGACGGCTTTCGTCACGGCCGAGATGATCGACGCGACCGCGCCGACGCAGGCCCGAATGCGCCAGCGCCAGGCATTCCTTGGCGACTTCGAACAGATAGCGATCCCTGATCCGGGCCTTGAAACCCATGCGGGGAACGTCGTCGCGGAGCGCCTGGCGCTCATGCGCCGTCCAGTGCTTGGCAATGTCCCAGGCAGCGTCAAGGCTGACGTCATCATAGAGCAGGCCGACCCAGAACGCGGGCAGCGCCGGCAGCCGGCCCCACGGCACGCCGTCGGCGCCGCGCATTTCGAGGTAGCGCTTCAGCCGCACCTCGGGGAAAATCGTCGACAGATGGTTGGCCCAGTCCGACAGTGTCGGAAGCTCGCCGGGAAACGCGGAATTCTTGCCGGCGAAGAAGTCGCGGAACGACGATCCGGCAACGTCGATATAGCTGTCGCCGCGCTTGACGAAATACATGGGAACGTCGAGCGCGTAATCGACCCAGCGCTCGAACCCCATGCCGTCCTCGAACGCCCAGGGCAGCATTCCGGCGCGCGCATTGTCGGTGTCGCGCCAGATCTCGGAACGGAACGACAAAAAGCCGTTGGGCTTGCCTTCCGTGAACGGCGAATTGGCGAACAGGGCGGTCGCGATCGGCTGCAGCGCCAGCGATACCCTGAGCTTCTTGACCATGTCGGCTTCGGAGGAAAAGTCGAGATTGGTCTGCACCGTGCAGGTCCGGTACATCATGTCGATGCCGTATTTGCCGACCTTCGGCATGTAGTTGGTCATGATCTTGTAGCGGCCCTTGGGCATCACGGGAATTTGCTCCCGCGACCATGACGGTGTCATGCCGAGCCCGAGAAAGCCGATGCCGAGCGGAGCCGCGATCTCGCGCACCTGCGCCAGATGCGCCATCAGCTCGGACTGGGTCTGGTGCACGGTCTCGACCGGCGCGCCGGACAGTTCGAATTGTCCGCCGGGCTCCAGCGAAATCGCGCCGCCGCCGGTGACGTCGTGCAGCCCGATGATGTTGCCGCGCTCCATGATCGGGTCCCAGCCGAGCAGCAACTGCATGCCCTCGAGCAGCCCGCCGATGCCCCGCGCGCCTTCGTACGGCACGGGATTGTGGCCCTCGAGCGTGAACGGCGTCTTCTCGTGTTCGGTGCCGATCCGGAATTCGGAAGGAGGCTTCACGCCCGCTTCCAGCCACGCCACCAATTCGGCGCGCGATTGCAGTGGCGTCATATCGATCTGGTCACGCGCCATGAAGATTCCGGATGTGGGGCGCTTCGACGGAACGCGCGCGGTGTCGGGGGTATCCCCGAACCGACCGGTCCGGGGATGCGAGTGGTGAAAAGAATATCATCGGGCGGGCGCGCCGTCTCTTGCGGCGAGCAGTTGCGCCTCGCCGCAGGAGCAGCCCAGCCGGTCCAGCAGGCCGCAGAGCTTGGCGGCATCCGCATCGGACAGTTTCGAGCCAACGTGCTTCTCGATCGCGGCCGAATAGGCGCTCCACATTTTCTTCTGCAATTCGCGCCCGGCCTCGGTGATTTCGACGAACTGGCCGCGCTTGTCGATCTTGCATTCGCGGCGCGCCGCCAGCCCCTCGTCCACCAGCCGGTCGATCAGCCGCGAGGTCGAGTATTGCGGGATCAGCATCTGCTTTTCCAATTCCACCGGGCGCATCTCGCCCGACGGCGCGCGCGACAGTTCGAGCAGCGCGTCGTACCAGGCGAGCGGCGGAAAGCCGGCCTTCTTCAATTCCTGCTCGACGGCGTCCAGCACCCGGCTCTGGACCCGCATCAGGCGGATCCAGGCGGCGGTCGCCTCGGTCGATGGTTTGCGCTTCATGTCGGAGCTCTTAAAATCACGAGGCAGTCTAGCCTACTAAATGCAGCTGCATCAATCTTGACTATTCCATGCAGATGCATTTAATCATCCCCCAGCGTTTTCAAGCGGGGCGGATACCGCCTCGCGTGAAGAAAACCTGACGAAATAGAGATTTGGAGCCTGTCCGGCCCAGATCCGGTCGGATCGGCCGGGCAGCAAGCGCCCATCGCCTACCATCCGAGGGAAGGAAAATTCCGATGAAACTGTATTATTCACCCGGAGCCTGCTCGCTCTCGCCCCACATTGCCCTGCTCGAAGCCGGGCTGCCCTATGACCTGGTCAAGGTCGACCTCAAGGCCAAGAAGCTCGAGAACGGCGACGATTACCTCAAGGTCAACCCCAAGGGCCAGGTGCCGGCGCTCGCGCTGGACAATGGCGAACTCGTCACCGAAGGCCCCGTCATCGTGCAGATGATCGCCGACAAGGCCGCGGGCAAGAACCTCGCGCCCGCGCGCGACAGCGCCGAGCGCTACAAGCTGCAGGAATGGCTCAATTACATCACGGGCGAGCTGCACAAGAACTTCGGCCCGATGTTCTCGCCGGTGCTGGCCGACGACGCCAAGGCCTTCTTCAAGGACCGCGTGATGGGCAAGTTCAAATATCTCGACGGCGTGCTCGCCGGCCGCGACTACCTCATGGGCAAGCTGTTCACCGTCGCCGACGGTTATCTCTTCACCATGCTGTCCTGGGCCGACCGCATGAAGTTCGACCTCTCGGCGATGCCGAACCTGCTGGCCTACAAGGCCCGCGTCGGCGCGCGACCGATGGTGCAGCAGGCGCTGACCAAGGAAGGCCTGATGAAGGCGGCGTGAGCCTTAGCGGGCGACGATGAAGCAAAGGGCCGGATCGTCGATCCGGCCCTTTAGCACACGCTGATCAACCTCAGCCCCGATCCGCCGAACCGATCACCCTGCGATCGGGATCGCCTCGGGCTCAGGCTGTCGATTTATGGCTCCCGGTCCATTCGCGCCAGTGCGTGGGCTGAATGTCGATGCGCCTTCTATTTGAAGCATCGATCCATTCGGCTCCATTCTTGTGACACGGGTACTCCAGCCTGAGAACGATTTCGTCGTAGTCCATGACACAGACTTCCAAGTCTCCGTCGTCAGGCGCAGTTGAAACGGGCAACCATTCGGCAGGCAACGATTGAATATGGGTCATAACCGGTACTCCCCATCCAAACTGATGCAGATCTATGTTAGCATCTTAAATTGTGGCTCGCTTGACCTGCGTCAAGATCCGTCGGGATCATCGCGCTCGTTCAAGATAGTCCTCAGCAAGCGCCATAATTCGCGGTGACCGGCGGTTTGACCGCCTTGCCTCAGATAATCCGCGATGTCCATTTTGGTGGTCCGATACTCGATGCTGCCCCCCACTCTTGCATCCAAACGTGCCACTTCACGCTCGACGTACAGGCATTTGTCGTCCGTATCGAAGACAAGCATGCAACGATCCGCATGCGTGATCTCCGGGCCGTTCACCTGGCGATACAATTCTCGTTTCAGGAGAGCCATTTTTCACTCCCGATGATGACCGCGCGAAAGCTGAATCTCTCAGTTCAGCAAAGTTCGGACCTTTGTGGCGGCGTCATGGATTTCACCCTGGAGCATCGGATAAGTCGACTTCACCTTCCGGCCTGCGGCCTCGACCGCGTCAACTCTAGCTTAAAATGGCTCCTTCCGGGCCCTGCCTTTTATGCCGCAGCGCAGTATCCGCAATCGCGCCCTGCGCGGCCCCGTCGATAGCGGGACCGCTCCACTGTTTACTTCCCCGACCGCCGGTCAGCGCGGCGAAGGGTTCCCTGCTCTTCGCTCTTCGCTCTTCGCCTTTCAGCGCCTGCGGTTTTACGCCGCCGCCATCTTCTTCGGCGGGAAGCGGCCGTAGAAGGTCTCGCCCTTGGCCGCCATTTCCTCAAGCAGCTTCGGCGGCGTGAAGCGGGAGCCGTATTTTCCTTCGAGCTTGTGGCACAGCTCGACGAACTTCTTGGTGCCCATGAAGTCGATATAGGACAGCGTGCCGCCGGTGAACGGCGCGAAGCCGAAGCCGAGGATCGAGCCGACATCGGCCTCGCGCATGTCGGTGATGACGTGATCCTCCACGGTGCGCGCGGCTTCCACCGCCTGCACCACGAGAAAGCGTTGCTTCAGTTCCTCGATATCGAGCGTATCAGGGTCGAGATGCTTGGGCTGCAGGCCTGAAAGCTCCGACCACAGGCTCTTCTGGCCCTTGCCCTTCTCGGGATAGTCGTAAAATCCCTTGGCGTTCTTGCGGCCGAAGCGGCCCTGCTTTTCGACCATCTCGGCCAGGAGCTTCTTCTGGGCCTGGTCGACGGCGTTGGCGCCGAGATCGGCTTCCGTCGCCTTCATGATCTTGAGCACGAGGTCGAGCGCGACCTCGTCGGACAGCGACAGCGGCCCGACCGGCATGCCCGCCATCTTCGCGGTGTTCTCGATCATCGCCGGCGGCACGCCTTCCATCAGCATTTCGAGGCCTTCGGCGGTGAAGCGCAGCACGCAGCGATTGGCGAAGAAGCCACGGAAATCATTGACCACGATCGGCGTCTTGCCGATCACGCGGACGTAATCCAGCGCGGTGGCAAGCGCGGTGTCGCTGGTGTTCTTGCCGACGATGATCTCCACCAGCATCATCTTCTCGACCGGCGAGAAGAAATGGATGCCGATGAACTTGCCCTGGTCCTTGAATTCCTCCGCCAGCGAATTGATCGGCAGCGTCGAGGTGTTGGAGGCGAAGATCGCGTCGCCTTTCAAGAGCGGCTGCGCCTTGGCGTAGGTCTCGGCCTTCACTTTTCGATCCTCGAACACCGCTTCGATGATGAGGTCGCAGTCTTTCAACACATTGTAGTCCGCGGTCGCGCTGATGCGCCCGAGGATCGCGTCGCGATCGCCCTCCTTGGCACGGCCCTTCTTGATCAGATCGTCGATCACGGCCTTGGCGTGGCCCTTGCCCTTGTCGGCGCTTTCCTGGTCGCGGTCGATCAGCACCACGTCGATGCCGGCGCGCGCCGAGACGTAGCCGACGCTGGCGCCCATAAAGCCGGCGCCGATCACGGCGAGCTTCTTCACCTTGGTCGGCGGCACGTTCGGCGGACGCCGCGCGCCCTTGTTCAGTTCCTGCATCGACAGGAACAGGCTGCGGATCATGGCCGCGGCTTCCTTGGAGCGCAGGATCTTGGTGAAATAACGCAATTCCACACGGAGCGCGGCGTCGATCGGCAACTGCAGTCCCTCATAGACGCAGCTCATGATCGCGCGCGCCGCCGGATAATTGTCGTAGGTCTCGCGGCGAAAGATCGCGTTGCCGGCCGGGAACATCATCATGCCGGCCTTGGAGAAGACCTGGCCGCCGGGCAGCTTGAAGCCCTTCTCGTCCCAGGGCGCGACCGCCTTGCCGCCGCCCTTGATCCAGTCCTTCGCCGCCTTGATCAGGTCGGCCGCCGGAACGATGGCATGGATCAGGTTGAGCGCCTTGGCCTTGTCGAGGTTGATCGCCTCGCCCTTCAGCAGCAATTGCATGGCATCCTGCGGCTGCACGATGCGCGGCACGCGCTGGGTGCCGCCGGCACCCGGGAACAGCCCGACCTTGATCTCGGGCAGGCCGAGGCGGGTCTTGGGATTTTGGGCGGCGACGCGATAGTGGCAGCTCAACGTCAGTTCAAAACCGCCGCCGAGCGCCAGCCCGTTGATCGCGGCGACCCACGGCTTGCCCGAGGTTTCGATGTTGCGGTACACTTGGGAGAAGCGGCGGCTCTGGTCGAACAGCATCTGGTTCGCCGCGACCTCGCCCTTGGTCTTGATCATATCGGCATATTGCCGGCTCATGCCTTCGAGCATCGACAGATCCGCGCCGGCGCACAGCGCTTCCTTGCCCGAGGTGATGACGACGCCCTTTACCGCCGCGTCGGCGGTGGTCTGTTTCACGATCTCTTCGAGTTCGGTGACCGAGGTTTCGTCGAGCACGTTCATCGAGCGGCCGGGAGTGTCCCAGGTCACCAGCACGATGCCGTCGGAATCGGTTTCAACTTTGAAATTCTTGAAGGCCATGTTGTCGCTCCCTCGATGCCGACAGCCCCTGGGCGCGGCGGTTGCCTCTATTCGTAGGGTGGGTTAGCGAAGCGTAACCCACCATTCCCAATGCAGCGATATCGGTGGGTTACGCCTTCGGCTAACCCACCCTGCGGATCACACCCGCTCGATGATGGTGGCGGTGCCCATGCCTCCGCCGATGCACAGCGTGACCAGGGCGGTCGATTTGTTGGTGCGCTCGAGCTCGTCGAGCACGGTGCCCAGGATCATCGCGCCGGTCGCGCCGAGCGGATGACCGAGCGCGATCGCACCGCCATTGACGTTGATCTTGGAGGGGTCGATGTCGAAGGCCTGCATGTAGCGCAGCACCACCGAGGCGAACGCCTCGTTCAGCTCGAACAGATCGATGTCCGATTTCTTCATGCCGGAGCGCTCGAACAGCTTTTCGGTGACGTCGACCGGACCGGTCAGCATCATCGCCGGCTCCGAGCCGATATTGGCGAAGGCGCGGATTTTTGCACGGGGCTTCAATCCATGTTTCGCGCCCGCTTCCTTGCTGCCCAGCAGTACCGCGCCGGCGCCGTCGACGATGCCCGAGGAATTGCCGGCGTGATGCACGTAGTTGATGCGCTCGATTTCCGGATGCGACTGGATCGCCACCGCGTCGAAACCGCCCATCTGCCCCATCGCCACGAACGACGGCTGCAGCTGGCCCAGCGACTGCATGGTCGTGGTCGGCCGCATGTGCTCGTCCTTGGCGAGGAGGGTGAGCCCGTTGATGTCCTTGACGGGCACCACCGACTTGTTGAACCGGCCCTCGTCCCAGGCCTTTGCCGCGCGCTGCTGGCTCTGCACCGCATAGGCATCGACGTCGTCGCGCGAAAAACCGTATTTGGTCGCGATCAAATCGGCGGAGACGCCCTGCGGCATGAAGTAGGTCGGCACTGCGATCGAGGGGTCCATCGGCCAGGCGCCGCCGGAGGCGCCGATGCCGACGCGGCTCATCAATTCGGCGCCGCCGCCGATGGTGAGTTCATGCTGGCCGCTCATGATCTGCGCGGCGGCGAAGTTCACGGCGTCGAGGCCGGAGGCGCAGAATCTCGAGATCTGGACGCCGGGCACGGCTTCGCCGAGACCGGCGTTCATGGCCGCGAAGCGCGCGATGTCGGAGCCGGCCTCGCCGACCGGATCGACCACGCCGAGGATGACGTCGTCGACGACGTCATCGGCGAGGTTGTTGCGCTCCTTCAGCGCCTTCAGCGGCGCGGTGGCCAGCGCCACTGCGGTCACCTCATGCAGCGCGCCATCGGGCTTGCCGCGGCCGCGCGGCGTGCGAACGTGATCGTAGATGAATGCCTCAGGCATGACGCCCTCCTGGTATGAGGATCATAATATATCGGCGGATCGGGAAGATATGTAACGAAGCGGGCTTAAGGACCTTCAAGATGCGTTCCGCCGGTCAGAACGCTTCCGCGGCCAATTCCATGGTAGTCGCGCATCCGGTCTGGATGCGCGCGAGATGAACCGATGTTTCCGGCAGCATGCGTTCCATGAAGAAGCGGCCGGTCACGAGCTTGGTCGAGAGATAGGGCGTCGCGCCGCCGGACGCAATCTTGTCCAAGGCGACTTTCGCCATCCGCGCCCACATGAAGGCGAAGGTGACGAGGCCGAACAGTTGCATGTAGTCGGTGGCGGCGGCGCCGGCATTGTCGGGCTTCGCCATCGCGTTCTGCATCAGCCAGGTGGTGGCCTGCTGCAGATGGCCGAGCGCCGTGCTCATCGGCGCGACATAGAGCTTCATGGCCTCGTCGCCGCCGTGGTCCTTGGCGAAGCTGGCGACCTCGTTGAAGAACGACATTACCGCGCGGCCGCCGTCGCGCGGCAGCTTGCGGCCGACCAGATCCAGCGCCTGGATACCGTTGGCGCCCTCATAGATCATGGCGATGCGGGCGTCGCGCACGAACTGCTCCATGCCCTGTTCGGCGATGTAGCCGTGGCCGCCATACATCTGCTGCGCCAGCACCGCGTTGGAAAATCCGACGTCGGTCAGAACACCCTTCATGACCGGCGTCATCAGCCCCATGTGGTCGTCGGCCTCCTGGCGGTCCTTGGGATCGCTCGAGCGGTGGGCGACGTCGCTCTTGAGCGCGGTCCAAACCACCATGGCGCGCGCCGCCTCGTTGAAGGCGCGGATGGTGAGCAGCGTGCGGCGCACGTCGGGATGCACGATGATTGGATCGGCCGGCTTGTCCGGCGCCTTCGGCCCCGACAGCGCGCGGCCCTGCAGACGGTCGCGGGCATAGGCCACCGCGTTCTGGTAGGCGACTTCGGATTGCGCCAGCCCCTGCACCGCGACGCCGAGGCGGGCCTCGTTCATCATCACGAACATGCCCTGCATGCCCTTGTTTTCCTCGCCGATCAGCCAGCCGGTGGCGCCGTCATAGTTCATCACGCAGGTCGAATTGCCGTGAATGCCCATCTTGTGCTCGATCGAGCCACAGGTGACGCCGTTGCGCGCGCCGAGCGATCCGTCGGCATTGACCAGGACCTTCGGCACCACGAACAGCGACACGCCCTTGATGCCGGCGGGTGCGCCCTCGATGCGGGCGAGCACCAGATGGATGATGTTTTCCGCCAGGTCATGTTCGCCGGCGGAAATGAAAATCTTGGTGCCTGATATCTTGTAGCTGCCGTCGGCCTGCTTGACGGCCTTGGTGCGCAACAGGCCCAAATCCGTGCCGCATTGCGGCTCGGTCAGGTTCATGGTGCCGGTCCATTCGCCGGCCACCATCTTCGGCACGAACATCTTCTTCTGTTCGGGCTTGCCGTGCACC
This sequence comes from uncultured Alphaproteobacteria bacterium, assembly GCA_963831585.1. GTDB lineage: Bacteria > Pseudomonadota > Alphaproteobacteria > Rhizobiales > Xanthobacteraceae > Bradyrhizobium. Next base: position 288,704 of record CAWHRA010000018.1, read on the forward strand.
ATCAGCGCGGCGGTCGCGCCCATGGTGAGGCCGCCATACATCGAAAACGCCATGTTGGCCGAGCACTGGAATTCGTTGACCGCCTGGCTCAGCGTCACCGGCAGGCCCTGCCCGCCATATTCCGCCGGCGCCGACAGGCCGAGCCAGCCGCCTTCGGCGACCTGCCTATACGCTTCCTTGAACCCCTTCGGGGTGGTCACGCTGCCATCGTCCCCGCGCTTGCAGCCCTCGAGATCGCCCACCCGGTTGAGCGGCTGCAGCACCTCTTCGGCCAATTTCGCCGCCTCGCCCAGGATCGCCTCGCGCACATCGGCGGAGGCATCGCTAAAGCCCGGGAGATTGTCGTAGCGGTCGATCTGGAACACGTCGTTGAGCAGGAACTGGACGTCTTCCACGGGGGCTTTGTAGATCGGCATGAGGTTCTCCCGGCAGGGCAGCGGAGGTTGGCGGAGGCGTTGATTGTTGCGGTGTGTTCGGGAATCGACCTTAGCCGGTTCCAGAGGTCGTAGGGAATGAGGAGTGCGGCAAATATCCGGGCCGACGTTGCGACATTACGGCGCCGGCCATTCGCTACTGCTTCGCAAGTTGCTCCCCCATCAAGCGATGCAGCAGGTTGATCGCCTTGAGCGGGCGAACCATCACCTTGAAATTCGCGATCCGGCCATCGACGGTAAAGCGGATGATATCGACGCCGTTGAGCTTGATCCCCTCGATCTCGTTCTCGAATTCGAGGACCGCGCCGTTATCGTTGCGCCATTCACCGGTATATCGGAAGCCCGGCCCGCCCAAGACCTTCTCCGCGCTCGACAGATATTTGAAGGTGATGTCGCGGCCGCGCTGCGGCGTGTGCACCACGGGGCTTTCGAACACGGCGTCCGGATGGAGGAGATCCCAGAGCGCGGCGCGATCATGGGACTTCATGTAGCCGTACCATTTGTCGAGGCCGGGCAAACTCATCGGACGCCTCCTTGCGAGATGACTTTCGTTCGAAACCTCATCTCGCTCTATCTTCTTGTTTGAGCATGATGTTTTCCGTAAAACCGGCACCCGCTTTTCCGGACCATGCTCCAGGGGTGACACGCGCTCGAACAGATGCGGCGAGGATTACGCGGGACTTGATATGCATATTGACGCATATGCGCCTTTATGCATAAAGTCAAGGAATACAGGGGCAAACGGAGAGGTCGCGCCGTGGCGCTGGGTGACGCAATCCTTGCATGCCTGACCGAACATCCGATGACGGGCTATGAGCTCGCCAAGACGTTCGATTCCTCGATCGGATTCTTCTGGAAGGCCAATCACCAGCAGATCTATCGCGAGCTGTCGCGGCTGCGGGACCGCGGCCATGTCCAGGGCCGCGAGGTCGTGCAGTCGGGCAAGCCCAACAAGCTGGTCTATACGCTCACATCAGAGGGCCGCGCCGCGCTGAAGCACTGGGCGGCCCGGCCGAGCATTCCGCCCTCGATCAAGGACGATCTCCTGGTGCGGCTCTGCGCACTCGACAGCGTCGACATCGAGCCCCTGCGCGCCGACCTGATGGCGCGACAGGAATACCACCGCGATCGTTCCGCCCGCTACGAGCGCATCATCCACAAACGCTTTCCCAACGGCGCGACTTCGCTTGCCGATACCGGCAAGCTGCTCGGACTTCGCATCGGCCACCGTCACGAGCGCCAGGTGGCGGAGTGGTGCGAAGAGGCCCTTGAGGCCTTGTCCGCCATCGCCGCATCAGGGAATGTCGTGCCCCTCGAGGGCGGCCAGCGCGACAACCGCGGACGGGCCGACGCGTCCTGACTCCTCGGCACGGCGCTCGAGTTCCCACCAAAACACCGTCGATCTCGCCGTGCAGGTAACTTTACTGTCCGACGGCGCGAAACCTTAACCCGTTATTTACCGTAACGCGAAAAAGTCGGGATCTGAGGCAGACGACCTGCGCGGAATCCGATTGTCTTTCGACCGGGACGCGCGGGGAGGCTGAAGGCGCAGGTGGAGCGCCGAGGTCTAACCGGACGAAAGCATGAATTCGCGCGTATCGTGGAGTGTTGAAGGCATCGATCCGTCCGTCCGCGAGAGGGCCGAGGCCGCCGCGCGACGCGCCGGCATGCCGCTGAACGACTGGCTCAACTCCACCATCGGCGCTTCCGCGCCTCCGGATTTCCGCAACCCTCCCGACCAGCACGTCATGGCGTCGAGCCAGGAGAGCCGCGACGTCGCCGACATCCACCAGCGGCTGGATTCCATCACCCGCCAGATCGAACGGATTTCGCAGCCGAAACCGCGCAGCGACGCCCCCCGCAACGACGCCCCCCCGCGCGGCGAGCAGGCCGTCGCCAGGCAGCTCAACGACGCCATCTCGCGCCTCGACGCGCGGCTGGCGCAGATCTCGGGCCCGCAGGCCGCGCGACAGGCCCAGCAGGACCAGCAGCGCCAGGCCGAGATGGTCGAGCGCGCCGCCGCCCAGGTCTATCGTCCCTCCCCGCCGCTGAGCCCGGCCTCGTTCGACTACGCGATCGCCGAAATCGCCGCGCGCCAGAGCGAACTCGATGCACCTCCGCCGCGGAAAATCCCGCCGCGCAGCGCGCCGCCCATAACACCTGCGATGGCGCCTGTCATGGCGCCCGCGGTGGCGCCGCCCCCGACGCCGCCCGCCGCGCCTCCGGGCCCGGATTTTTCCGCGCTCGAACGCCATCTGTTCAAGATCACGAGCCAGATCGAGGCGCTGCAGCGTCCCGACGGGATCGAGCAGTCGATCGCCGCGTTCCGCAGCGAGCTGTCGGAGATCCGCGCCGCCATCACCGAGGCGATGCCGCGCCGGGCGATCGAATCGATCGAGAACGAAATCCGCTCGCTGTCGCGGCGCATCGACGACACGCGCCAGAACGGCATCGATGCCCAGGCGCTGGCCGGCATCGAACGGGCGCTGGGTGAAATCCGTGAAGTGCTGCGCTCGCTGACGCCGGCGGAGCAACTGGCCGGCTATGACGAGGCAATCCGCAATCTCGGCGCCAAGCTCGATTTGATCCTGCGCGCCAACGACGATCCCTCCACGGTGCAACAGCTCGAAGGCGCCATCGCCGCGCTTCGCGCCATCGTCTCCAATGTCGCCTCCAACGATGCGCTGGCCCGGCTCAGCGACGACGTGCATACGCTGTCGTCCAAGGTCGACCAGCTCGCGCGCGCCCCCAACAACAGCGATTCCTTCGCGGTGCTCGAACAGCGCATCGCGGCGCTGACCTCGACGCTGGAAGCCCGCGAACGCCCGGCGGCCAGCGAGAACACCGACCAGCTCGAAAGCGCGCTGCGCGCGCTGTCCGACCGGATCGACCGCATGCCGGTCGGCAACGACAATGCATCCGCTTTCGCCCATCTCGAGCAGCGCGTGTCCTACCTGCTCGAGCGGCTGGAAGCCTCGACCGACCACCGCCCGTCGCTCGATCTCGGGCGGGTCGAGGCCGGGCTGCACGACATTCTGGGCTATCTGGAAAACCAGAATGCAGCATTGCTGTCGCAAGGCAGCCGCGGCGCGCCCGAGCCGGACACCGGCTTGATCGATATCGTCAAGCGCGAACTGACCGACCTCCGCTTCAACCAGACCGAAGCGGGCCGCCACACCCAGGATTCGCTCGAGGCGGTCCACAATACGCTCGGCCATGTGGTCGACCGGCTGGCGATGATCGAAGGCGATCTGCGCGCGGTTCGCGCCCAGCCCGCTGCGCCGTCGCCCGAAGCTGAGCCGGCACAGCAGTCCTTCGCCCTGCGCAGCGAGCTGCCGCCGCAACCAAAGCCCGAATTGCCCAATCCCGCCGCCGCGCAGGAACAGTTCGCCGCCGCTCCGCGGGAATTCCAGGCCGCGCCGCCGCCGGTCGCCCTTGCGACCGTGGTGACGCCGCGCGCCATCAGTGAAATCCTCGAGCCGCATACGCAGACGCGCACGCCGATCGAGCCGGACCTGCCGCCCGATCACCCGCTCGAACCGGGCACACGACCCAACGGCCGCTCTGCCTCGCCGTCGGAACGCATCGCGGCTTCCGAAAGCGCCATCAGCGAAATCCCCGCGGCGAGCCGCGATAAGGCCAGCGAGAAGGTCAGCACATCGAGTTTCATAGCCGCTGCCCGCCGCGCGGCGCAGGCCGCCGCGGCCGCGCAACCCGTTGACGGCAAAGCCCCCCGCGGTTCGGCCAAGAAATCCGCCGGCGACAAGGCCAAGGAGGGATCGACCATCACCTCCAAGATCCGGTCGCTGCTGGTCGGCGCGAGCGTGGTGGTGATCGTGCTCGGAACCTTCAAGATGGCGATGTCGCTGCTCGAGGGTGGCAGCCCGCCGCCGGTCCCCGCGATACAGGGTTCGAGCGAAGCGCCGGCCGCGGCGCCGCCGCCCGCGCAGGACAGCGCCAAGCCGGCGATGCCGGATCCGGCAACACCGTCGATGACGTCACCGACCCCGATCGGCCGGCAATCGCTCAATAGTTCGGCGCCGGGCGGCTCCGACTCCGGCGCCTCGGTCGCAATCCCGCAAATCCCGGCGCCCGCCATCGCGCCGATCGCTTCGAACGATGTCACCGGCGCGATTCCGGCCCCGCAGACGTCCTCCGCCGGCCGAAAGCTCGGCCTGGTGCAGGTTCCGCCGAGCGAGAGCCTGCCGGACGGCATTGGCGGCCCGGCGTTGCGCGCCGCCGCGCTGAAGGGCGATCCCACCGCGGCCTACGAGATCGGCCTGCGTTTCGCCGAAGGCAAGGGCGTGGCGACCAATTACGACGAAGCCGCCAAATGGTACGACCGCGCGGCCCAGGCCGGCGTGGTGCCGGCGATCTTCAGGCTCGGGACCTTCTACGAAAAAGGCCTCAGCGTGAAAAAGGACGCCGACATCGCACGGCGTTATTATCTGCAGGCCGCCGAGCGCGGCAACGCCAAGGCGATGCACAATCTGGCCGTGCTCGACGCCGACGGCGGCGGCAGGGGCGCCAACTACAAGAGCGCCTCGCAATGGTTCCGCAAGGCCGCCGATCGCGGCGTCGCGGACAGCCAGTTCAACCTCGGCATCCTCTACGCCCGCGGCATCGGTGTCGAACAGAACCTCGCCGAATCCTTCAAATGGTTCAGCCTGGCGGCGGCGCAGGGCGATGCGGATGCCGCGCGCAAGCGCGACGATGTCGCCAAGCGGCTCGACCCGCAATCGCTGGCCGCGGCCAGGCTCGCGATCCAGACCTTCACCCCCGAGCCGCAGCCCGACGACGCCGTCAACGTGGCAAGTCCGGCGGGCGGATGGGACTCCGCGCCGGTACAGGCGCAGGCCAAGCCCGCCAAACCCGTGGCCAAGCCGGTTTCGACCAAGCGGACCGCCAGCGCGCATTGACGCCTCTGGCGGCCCCCGCCGTCATATTCCGCTTCGACAAAACCGTGTAGACAAGTCCGTCCGCACGCGCGTGGCCCGCAAGGTTCGGCGCCGACCGCTTGACTTGCCGGGAGGGTCATTTGTCGATCAATGATCGTCAGGGTGGAGGCCGTGAATTCCAGAGGTCGCCGACCGGACCTCGGGTCGCACCGCCGCGCAGGGCCGCCGACCCGCCAGCGGCGCGGCCGCTTCCAGGCGGCGGCTTCAAACCCCGTTTCTGGTCGGTCGCCATCTTCATTCTCCTGGTTTCCGGCGTCGCCATCCGCGCCTATCGGGACCTGTCGAGGCCCGAGGCGTGGGCCTATTGGAAAGAGTCCTTTCTCACCCCGGTCATGAAATCGGCGCTGGTCCCCCGCGCCGATTTCGACGGCTCGGGCCACGGCCGGCGCGCCCTTGCCGTCAGGGGGGAAATCGGCGCCGCCAGCGCCAGCTGGTTCCGCGACAGGCTCGACGAGGCCGATCTTGCCGCCGGCGACGCCGTGTTGCTGTCATCTCCGGGCGGCGATTTGAATCAGGCGCTCATCATGGGCGAAATCATTCGATCGCGCGGACTGGTGACCGCCGTCGGCGTCGCCGACCCATCGGGCCGGGTCCGCCCCACTTACTGTGCCAGCGCCTGCGTGATCGTCTTTGCCGGCGGCAAGATACGTTATGGCGTGGAGGGCTCGATGCTCGGGGTCCACCAATTCGAGGCCACGGCCGCGTTGCGCGACCCCGTCGCTTCCACCCAGCACATCGCAGGGGCCCTTTTGGGTTATATGACAAAGATGGGCGTGTCCTCCGCCGTCGTGCAGGCGATGTCCGAAACCAGGGACATCCGCTGGCTGGGCGTGCGGGAAGCCACGGCGATGAACCTCGTCACCGAACCGGTCTGGAAACCCTGATCCGGCGCCCGTTGATCTGAACTATTCACCGCATCCGGACGGCACCGCGGGCCGCGGCAAAAAAGCCGCCTCGCGCGGGATTCTTTAGTCCCGCCCGGCGGCGAATTCGGTTATGCAGGGAACTCGGCCCCCCCTTGCTCGATCGGGAAACCAAGCCGCGAGCGGGCCCGGCCAGCCTCGCGGCTCAATCAAAAAAAGCGGACGCGCGTGCAGCTTTACCTTCCGATCGCCGACCTACCGGTCAACGTTTTCCTCATCCTGGCGATGGGCGCGGCGGTGGGCTTCGTGTCCGGCATGTTCGGGATCGGCGGCGGGTTTTTGATGACGCCGCTGCTGATCTTCATCGGGATCGCGCCCGCGGTCGCGGTCGCCTCCGTCGCCAGCCATATCGCGGCCTCGTCGTTTTCCGGCGCCCTGTCCTACTGGCGGCGCCGCGCCATCGATCCGGCGCTGGCGCTGGTGCTGTTGAGCGGCGGCACCATCGGCACCATGCTCGGCGTCTGGACCTTCACGCTGTTGCGCTCGCTCGGCCAGCTCGACCTGATGATCGCGCTGTCCTACGTCGCGCTGCTGACCACCGTCGGCGGGCTGATGTTCTGGGAGGGCCTGCGCGCGTTGTTGCGCGTCCGCCGCGGCGTGGCGGTGCCGTTGCGCCGCTCCGGCAGCCATGGCTGGATTCACGGCCTGCCGCTGAAGATGCGCTTCAAGCGCTCCAAGATCTATTTGTCGGTGATTCCGGTGGTCGTGGTCGGCATCATCATCGGCTTCATCGGCGCGGTGATGGGCGTCGGCGGCGGCTTCATCCTGGTCCCGATCATGATCTATCTGTTGCGGGTGCCGACCTCGACCGTGATCGGCACCTCGATGGTGCTGACGCTGGTCACCATGGTGTTCGCCACCATGCTGCACGCGGTCACCAACCATCTGGTCGATGCCGTGCTCGCGCTGATCCTGATGGTCGGTGGCGTCACCGGCGCGCAGTTCGGCGCCCGCGCCGGCCAGAAGATCCGCGGCGAACATCTGCGGCTGTTGCTGGGCCTTTTGGTTCTCGCGGTCGGAATCCGCTTCGCGATCGAGCTGGTGATCCGTCCCGACGATCTCTTCACCATCCGGGAAACCGGAGGCGCCGGATGACCGGGCGCGCTTCACTCTCCCTGGTGGGCGTCGTGCTGGCGCTGTGCGCGCTCTTGCCGGCGCCGCCGGCGCGCGCGGAGCGGCTGATCGTGTCGGTCTCCAACCATCGGGTCACGGTGACGCCGAACTATTCCGGCGAGGAGCTCGTGCTGTTCGGCTCGGTCGAAAGGGACGCCTCCACGCCTGCGTCCCGCAACAGCTACGATCTCGTGGTGACCGTCGCCGGCCCCCGCGCCGACATGGTGACGCGCCGCAAGGAGCGCAAATTCGGCATCTGGATCAACACCGACTACCGCCAGTTCCTGCAGGTGCCTACCTATCTAGCGGTGTTTGCCAACCGGCCGTTCGACGCCATCGCCCCGGCTGACGTCGCGCGGCGCCAGCAGATCGGACTCAACAATGTGCTGCTGACCCAGCGCGTCGGGCCCGATTATGCGGACGTGGTGCCGAACGACGCGTTCCGCAGTGCCTTCGTGCGGCTGCGCAGCGAACACGGCCTCTACCGCGAGGACACTTCCGCGGTGACCTTCCTGACGCCGACGCTGTTCCGCACCGGCATTCCGCTTCCGGCCGAGGTGCCGATCGGCACCTATGGCGTCGAAATAAAACTGTTTTCCGACGGCGCGCTGGTGACCAAGACCGACACCGCGTTCGAAATCGTCAAGGTGGGTTTCGAGCAATTCGTCGCCACCAGCGCACGCCAGAATGGTTTCGTCTATGGTCTCGTCACGGCCGTCATGGCACTGATGACCGGCTGGATCGCCTCGATCGTGTTCCGCAAGGATTGACTCTCGAACCACGAGGCTTCCGCTCCTTCCCCTTGCGAGACGCACGCGAAAGCACGCGTTTCAGCATCAGGCCGGAGCATGCGTCGACGGCTCGATCACCGTGGCGACCCCGGGCTCCAGCAATTTCAGCCGGGCCCCGAACCCGAGAGCGTCGAAGGAGAGGCGCAGATCGCCGGCGTTCTGGCGGAAATGCGCCCATCCATCGGTGTGCAGCGGCACGATCACGGCGTCCGGAAAGGCGCGCGCGGTTTCGATCACATCATTGGTGTCCATGGTGAGGTGGAAGGGACCCCGGGTCTGCGCCGCGCCCGCGAACGGCAACACCACGCCGGCCGGAAAGCGCCGCGCCACCTCGGCGACGCCGTCGAACCAGACCGTATCGCCGCTGATGTAGACTGGTGCGCGGCCGTCGTCTTTCGACGTCAGGACAAAGCCGATGACGTCGCCGGCAAAGGGTTCGATCCCTGCCGGTCCGTGACGCGCGGGCGTCGCCGTGACCATGAGCGAGCGCCCATCCTTGCCGTTCAACTCGGTGGTAGCCCACGGCGCCAAGCCTTCGACGTGGTTGCCGAGCCGCTTGGCGCCCACCGTCGTCGTCAGCACACGCCCGGCTTTCGCCAGAAAATCCCTGCCCGAAAAATCGAGATTGTCAAAATGCTGGTCGTGGCTGAGCAGCACGGCATCGACCGCGCCGATGGCATCGGCGCCGAGCGCGGGGCCGGTCAGCTTTTCGAGCTTCACGTGCGGCAATTGATAGGAGGAGCCCGGCGCATCGAAGGTCGGATCGGTGACCAGCCGGAAACCGTCGATCTCGATCAGCGCGGTCGGACCGCCGATCAGGGTGATACGCAGCGAATTCATGGTTGATCTCCTTGGTTCATGGCCGCGACGGGACGCGTCACCAGATAGATGCCGAGCGCCACCGGAACGATTCCCGCGAGGTCGCGAATTTCCACGTGCTCGCCGAGCACGATAAAGGCGAACAGCATGCCGAGCGGCGGCATCAGGAAATGGTAGGCGCTTGCCGCCGTCGCGCCGCACACCCTGAGCAGGTGGAACCAGAGCCGGTAGGCGAGGATCGATCCGCCCAGCACCAGGAACGCGAAGGCGCCCAACAGCCTCGCGCTCGGCACGATATCACTGATGCTGGAAAAGCCGACCGCGAACGGCAGCAGCACCACACCGGCGGCGAGATTCTGGACGCCGTTGCCGATCCACAGACTGCCTTTCGGCGCCAAGAGCTTGAACAGGATGGTGCCGAGCACGATCGAGGCCAGTGACGCCAGCGTGAACAGGATGCCGTGCAGGCTGTCGGTGCCGACCGACATGCGATGCCAGACGATGAAGGCAACGCCGGCAATGCCGAGCAACAGCCCCAAGACCTTGCGCCAGGTCAGCGTCTCCTCGAGAAACAAGGCGGCGAGGCCCGCGGTGAATACCGGGTTGGCGCTGACGATCAGCCCGCCGAGACCGGCGGACACGGTCTGCAGCCCGGTATAGCCAAGCCCGAGATAGAGCGCGTTGTTGGCGACGCCGAGGATTGCGAACACCAAGGCGTCGCGCCAAGACAGCGACCAGGCATCGCCGCGGAGCGCTGAGATGCCGAGGATCAGGACGCCCGCCAGCGAGAACCGCGCGGTGAGTAGGATCAGCGGCGGGCAATCGGTGACGCCGATCTTCCCGGCGACGAAGGCAAAGCTCCAGAGCAGGCAGAACAGGCCGATATAAAGCGGCAGTGCGTTGAAACCGGCGCGGGGAACCGCGATCGAAGGGGCGAGCAACATGGCAACAATCTCCTGTTGCCGTCAGATCTAGGCCCGCGCCTTGATATTTGGAAATTAAATGATAAACTGACCATCAGTGGAAATGTAAATGGGATCGGTCCCATGCTGGATCTCGAGCTGCTGCGCAGTTTCGTCTCGGTGGTCGATGCCGGCGGCTTTACGCGGGCCGGAGAACGCGTCCACCGCACGCAATCGACCGTCAGCCAGCAGATCAAGCGGCTGGAGGATGATGTCGGCCAGCCGCTGCTGAATCGCAGTGGCAAGGACGTAACGCCGACCGAGGCCGGCGAGCGGCTGTTATCCTACGCGCGACGGCTATTGTCGCTGGCGGAAGAGGCCCGCGACGTGCTGGCGCGGCCGGGCAATGAAGGCGCGGTGCGGCTCGGCATCCCCGAAGACTTTGCCGCCTACCGGCTGACCAAACTGCTCGCAACCTTTGCGCGTTCGCACCCCGGGCTGCGGCTCGACGTCCGCGCCGACCAAAGCATGTATTTGCGAAGCAGCCTCGAACGGGGCGAGCTTGATCTCGCGCTGCTCAAGCGCGACGCCGGCGGCAACGGCGCCATCGCGGTGTGGCCGGAACGGGTGCACTGGGTGACCAGCAAGAGCCACCCGGTCAATTCGAAGAACGGCTCGGTGCCGCTGATCGGTTTTCCCGGGGGCTGCCTGTACCGGGCGCGCGCGATCCATGCGCTGGAAAGCGCCGGACGCAGCTGGCACATGGCCTACACAAGTTCCAGCCTGGCCGGCATTCAGGCCGCGGTCGCCGCCGGCCTCGGCCTGAGCATCCTGTCCGAAATGGCCGTGCAGGCCGATCACCGCGTTCTCACCGCCAAAGACGGTTTTGCGCCGATCGACAAGACCGAACTGGCGCTGGTGGCCTCGCCCGGCGCGAGCCCGGCGACCTTGCGGCTCGCCGATCGTCTCGCCGATTTTTGCAATAGCGTGCAGGCGAAGGCGGCATAGGCCGCCTGGCTCTTCGTATGTCGTCTCACGATGACAGGCTCAACGTCGGATTCACATTTCAAACAGCCGCGAGAGGGTATGCGCCCGCGTTCTCGCGGCGCGATGCGCCCGAGATATGCATCAGCATCACCCTCCTTTAGAACAGAGGGCGCAGGGAAAGCCGGATGCCGATTGCACCCGCGGTCGTGCGCACAAAAAGCGCACGAGTGGACCACAGGTTCAACCGGATCGCTCCGGCTTTCCCTGCGCGAATGGTTTACGGCTTACTTCGAGCTCTCCCCGGTGACCGGCTTGTTTGCCACCGTCGCCTTCGGATTGACGATCCATCCCGAGCCCGGTTGGGCCGGATGCATCTCCGCAAGACTTGACGCCAGCACCGGGGCGCCAGGACCACACGACTTCGCCGTCCGCGCGCGTCTCGCCAAAGATCTTGCCGGCCCTCGTGCGATCCGGCGAGTTCTGGCGAAGGCGGTTTGCAGCGCCGTTCGTCCGCGCGCCGGCCGACCGCTCACGGGAAGACCCGCCCTGCGATCCCTTTGCGCGCCCGACGCTGTCGCGTCCATCGCATCCCACCGCGCGTTCGTGACGTCTCGCGATCCGCCCCTCATCCGGGTGGGACGGGGCGAGCTTGTAATGGTGATTTGCCCGACGGGTTAAGCGAAATATTTTTGCGCGAAGGGCTGGACAGGTTTTTGCTGATTTGCCCGTCGGGTTGTTTTCCGTCGCCATTTGCGTGGCATTTGCTCCAGCGCAAATCAACCCGGCCCTTAATTTGCGATCCTTGCCGCGTGGAAACTGAAGGTCGTCGCATGATTGCCAGAATAGCGCTTTACGTCGTGATCTCGTGGCTTCTCGCCGCCCACTTCCTGCGCATGGGCCATGTGACGGCGGTCGTGCTGTGTCTGGCGGCGCCGCTGCTGTTTCTGGTGCGCCAGCGCTGGAGCCTGCTGCTGCTCCAGTGGCTGGCTTATGCGGCGGCCGCGGTCTGGCTTGCGAAAGCGTGGGAAATCGTGGCTGCACGTTGGTCCTCGGGCGAGCCGTGGCTGCGTGCCGCTGCCATCCTCCTCGCTGTAGCCGGCATCAATATGCTGGCCGGCGGCCTCCTCCGCAGCCCTGCGCGCCGATGCACCGTCAACGGCATCTCGATCAGCGGTGAGCGGCCATGACCAGGTCAGGCGGTATCGCCGGGGGCCGACTGGACCTCACGCGGCGCACGCGCGAGTTCGGGATGATCGCCGCCATGCTGCGGATGTACTGCCACAGCCATCACGCCTCCGAGCATGCGCAACTGTGCCCTGAATGCCTTGCCCTGCACGAATATGCCCGCAGGCGCCTCGAGCGGTGCGTGTTCGGCGATGCCAAGCCAACCTGCGCCAATTGCACCGTGCATTGCTACAAGACGAGCAGGCGCGAGCAGATCAGACAGGTGATGCGCTGGGCCGGCCCCCGCATGCTGTGGCGCCACCCGGTGCTGGCGGTCCGGCACATGCTCGACGGCCGAAAGCCGGCGCCAACCCTTGACCGGTCGCGATAGCCCGTAGAGTCTTCGGTCATCGTTTTGCGAGGAGAGGCGCCGTTTGCCTGGAACGTTCAATTTCCAAGCCACGTTAGTGATGATGCTTTGGTGCGCCGTACGTGCGCTGACGGCCGATGCATGGGCCGCACCTCTGGAGCGCGTGGAGTTTGAAAGCGCCTCTCAACGGCGCGTTTCCGGGGGCGTGCTCAGTCCGGGCGACCGCATCCAGGGCTATCTGGCCAAGCCCGATGGCGCAGGCCCTTTTCCCGCTGTCATCGTGCTGCACGGCTGTGCCGGGATGCATGATACGACAAGGCAAAAGCTGGCCGATGAACTCATCGCCTGGGGCTATGTCATCCTGCTCGTCGACAGCTATGCGACACGTCGTATCGATCACGCCTGCGTATCAGGCGCGCTTGCCATGTTCTTCAGGCGCAGGCCGGATGCCTACGGGGCTCTGGTGTTCCTGGCTGGCCAATCCTTCGTCGATTCACACCGCGTGGCTGCGGTCGGCTTCTCGGCGGGCGCCTGGGTTACCCTCGCTGTGGCGCAGACCAACGCATTCGAACTGTTCGACCCACCCAGCAACTTGCGGTTCCGGGCGGCGGCGGCGTTCTATCCTCCATGTCGGGAGGCGGGAGCGCGTCCGGGGATACCCACGCTCATCTTCATTGGGGCCCTCGACGATTGGACGCCGGCCGCGGACTGCTCCAATAAAATCGCGAGCTGGGGCAATGACGGGCCGTCGGTCGTGCTCGTTGTCTATCCCGGCGCGTACCACGGATTCTATTACCCGCACCTCCAGCCCGGCATGACCTTGTTTGACCACTGGCTCGAATACGACGGCGAGGCAGCGGACGATGCAAGCCACCGCCTGCACCGGTTTCTCGATCATCATCTCAAATGAAAGGCATGCCGGCAGCGGCAGCAGAAATTGACTTTGGGGTCATGAACGGAGCAGCGCTATATCCGCTCCACGAAGGCTTCCCTGGCCAGTATCCAGCCAGAGAGGCCGTACGACGACGATAGAACGAAGCCCTGCGTGCCCTTTTCCGCGAGCAATTCCGCGGCGGACGCGAGATCAGCGGCCCACGGCGGGGCGCCCACCATGCGAAACAACTCTGCGATCCGGGCACCGGACGTTGCGAGCAGTTGTGCAACGGGAATCAACTCCAATGAAAAGATGATATTGCCGAATGCATCGTTCTCGAATTGATACCCCTCGACGCCGTTGAAAACGATAACGTGATCCGTCCGCTCTTCGTTTCGTGCAGGTGGGCGTCTTGGATCGCGCTTTGCGCGGACCTTGATTTGGCGCGTCTCGCAGCTCACTTCATAGGAAACGAGGAAGTCGTCATGGAGTGACGGCAGCATGGCGGCTCTCAATAGCACCGCGAGGCCGCGATCGCGTGCAGGCGGACATCGCCGAGCACATGGGCCATGAAGCCCAGCGTCTGGAATATTCTTGCAAACGCCGCGTCGCGGATGGAGAGGCCGCCGGTGTAGGCGCCGAACGCCGGCATCACGGCGCGCTCGCCGTCACTCGCAAAACAGCGGCGCTCCATCGAACGGCCGCGCGTCGACACCCGAGCCTTGGGGTGCAGGTGTCCCGCGATTTCGCCTGATGCCCCGGTCGGCTCGTGGCGGAAGGCGATCGGCCCGATGGCGACTTCGCTGGCCACCACGCCGCCGAGATCGGGCGGCAGCGCCGGGTCGTGATTACCCGAGATCCAGATCCAGTCACGGCGGGCTTGCAGGCCCGTGATGGCGTCGCGGTCCGCAACCGACAACCGGCCGTGCGCGTCGCGGTCATGAAAGCTGTCGCCGAGCGCGATCACCATGCGCGGATCGTGCCGCGCGATCACAGCTGCGAGGCGCCCGAGTGTCGCCACCGTATCGTAGGGCGGCAGCAGGACGCCGCGCGCGGCAAAACTCGAGCCTTTTTCCAGGTGCAGGTCGGAGACGACGAGCAGGCGTTGTTGTTCCCAGAACAGCGCGCCGGAGAGATCGGCGACGAAGGTCACACCCGCGACATCGACGGTCGAGATGCGCGCAGCGGATTGTTCGTCGTTCAGGGAGTGCGCGCGTGCCGTCACGGTCTGTCCAGTCGCCTTTATCCCGTCGCTTCCCTGACCAGTTCCTCGGCGGCTTCCGCCAGCAACTCGTCGGAGGCCTCGCCATAAACCGCTTCGCGGCCGATTTCCAGCATCACCGGCACCGCGAGCGGCGAAATACGGCTGAGTTCCCGGTGGGTGATTCGCCCCTTGATTCGCGCCAGCATATCACCGAGACGGCGGATATCGAGCAGTCCGGTTGCGGCATCGGCGCGCGCGGCGCGCAACAGCACGTGATCCGGCTGGTGCTTGCGCAGCACGTCGTAGATCAGGTCGGTCGAGAACAGCACCTGGCGCCGGGATTTTTCCTCGCCGGTGAAACGCCGGGCGATCAGGCCCGAGATGATGGCGCAGGTGCGGAAGGTGCGCTTCATCAGCGCCGATTCCGCCAGCCACGCCTCGAGATCGTCGCCCAGCATGTCCGGATCGAACAGCGCGTCGAGATCGAGCTTGCCCTGCCGGATCATGAACGAGAGATCGCCGAGCGACCATACGGCCAGCGCATATTCGTTGGCGACGAAACCGAGCGGCCGGGCGCGGGCGCGCTCCAGCCGCCGCGTCAGCAGCATGCCGAGCGTCTGGTGCGCCAGTCGCCCCTCGAAGGGATAGCAGACGAGGTAATGCTTGTTGGCGCGCGGAAAGGTCTCCACCATCAGTTCGCGCGCGCCGGGGACGCGCGACAGATCCGCCTGCAACGACAGCCAGTCGCGCACCTGCTCCGGTAGCGCCTTCCAGGCGCGCTTGTCCGCGAGCAGGTTGCGCACCCGTTCGGCCAGATAGGTCGAGAGCGGAAACTTGCCGCCCATATAGGACGGCACTTTCGCGTCCTTGTCGTTCGCGCGCGAAACATAGACCTGGTCTTCGGCCAGCGCCTCGTAGCGCACGACCTCGCCGCCAAAGACAAACGTGTCGCCGACCACGAGGCCCTCGATGAAATATTCCTCGATCTCGCCGAGCATGCGGCCGCCGCGTCCCAGCACCCCGGTCGACCCGGTGTGTCCCTTTGCGCCGCGCGAACGCACCAGCCGCACCTTGAGCATCGACTCCTCGACGATGGTGCCGACATTGAGGCGGTAGCTCTGGCGCACGCGCGGATTGGCGACGCGCCAGCGGCCCTGCTTGTCCTGCTTGATGCGCGCGAAACGCTCATAGGTCTTCAGCGCGTAGCCGCCGGTGGCGACGAAATCGACCACGTCGTCGAAATCTGGTCTCGCCAGAGACGCGTAGGGCGCCGCCGTCCGCACCTCGTCAAAGAGGTCATCGGCCGAGAACGGTTCACCGCAGGCGCGGCCGAGCACATGCTGCGCCAGCACGTCCAGTGCCCCGGTGCGCAGCGGCGGGGTGTCCTGCGCGTTCTCGTTGACGGCGTCGATCGCGACCGCGCATTCCAGCACCTCGAAGCGGTTGGCCGGCACCAGCACGGCCCGCGAGGCCTCGTCGATGCGGTGGTTGGCGCGGCCGATTCTCTGCATCAGGCGCGAAGCGCCCTTCGGCGCCCCGATATTGATGACGAGATCGACGTCGCCCCAGTCGACGCCGAGATCGAGCGAGGAGGTGCAGACCACGCCGCGCAATCTACCGGCCGCCATGGCATCCTCGACCTTGCGGCGCTGGGCTACATCGAGCGAGCCGTGATGCAGCGCAATCGCAAGCCCGTCGTCGTTCATGCGCCAGAGGTCCTGGAACAGCATCTCGGCCTGGCTGCGGGTGTTGACGAACACCAGCGTGGTCTTGTTGCGTTTGATCAGTTCGTAGACTTCTGGAAGCGCGTGGCGCGCGCTGTGGCCGGCCCACGGTAGCCGTTCGCTTGTATCCAGCATCTCGACGACGGGCGCGGCGGCGCCGCCGGCGACGACGATGTCGGCGGCTTCGCTTTTTCCCTCGCGCTGCGGCACCAGGAAGCGCGCCAGCGATTGCGGCTCTGCCACCGTCGCCGACAACCCGATGGCGCGCATCTGCGGCGCCAGTTGCCACAGCCGCGCGAGGGCGAGCGACAGGAGATCGCCGCGCTTGGACGTCACCAGCGCATGCAGCTCATCGAGCACGATGCGCTTGAGTGAAGAGAACAGAAACGGCGCGTCATCGGACGACAGCAGCAATGCAAGTTGCTCGGGCGTGGTGAGCAGGACATCCGGCGGATAGCGCCGCTGCCGCTGCCGCCGCGACACCGGCGTGTCGCCGGTCCGCGTCTCGACCCTGATCGGCAGCCCCATCTCGGCGACTGGCGTTTCCAGATTGCGCGCGATATCGACCGCGAGCGCCTTCAATGGCGAGATGTAGAGCGTGTGCAGGCCGCGGCTGCGCTGCACGCCGCGCCCGGTGGAGATGACGTTGCGGCGCGAGGGCGCCGCAAGCTCCATCTTCTCCCCTCCCCCCGCGCGCAAGGCGCGTGGCGGGGTCCGAGGCGAGCGAAGCTCGCTCTCGAGGTCGGGGGTGGGGGGGGCTTCCGCAGTCTCGATGCCAGCATGAGAGCGAGAGCTTGCGGAAGCACCCCCCACCCCCGACCCCTCCCCGCCGCTTCGCGGGAGGAGGGGGGAAGCGCGCGTTAAAGACGGGGGTGAACTCAACTCCACCAGCGTCGGCAAAAATCCCGCCAGCGTCTTGCCGGCGCCGGTCGGCGCGATCAACAGCGCGGAGCGGTCGTCGCGGGCTTTTGCCAGCAACTCAAGCTGATGCTCGCGCGGCGACCAGCCGCGCGCGGCGAACCAGCGGCGGAAGCGGTCCGGCAGCAATTCGGCCGGCTCGGGAGGTTCAGTCGTCTGGATGCGGGGCGGCACCCGCTAGAGCTAAGCC
Organism: uncultured Alphaproteobacteria bacterium; assembly: GCA_963831585.1. Taxonomy (GTDB): domain Bacteria; phylum Pseudomonadota; class Alphaproteobacteria; order Rhizobiales; family Xanthobacteraceae; genus Bradyrhizobium. The sequence continues at coordinate 306,075 of CAWHRA010000018.1, forward strand.
GCCGGGGGAGCTTCGTCGAGGGGCAGTAACGGGCCAATCGCTGCGCGCATCGAGGCGAAGTCGCACCGCTGATCCGTGCTGCGGGTGCTTGCTTCTCCCCTCCTCCCGCGCGGCGCAAGCCGCGTGGCAGGGAGGGGAGCCGCATGCACCGGCGGCAGCCGCCTATTCCGTGACCGGCCTGTCGGAAATCTGCCACTCCTTGCCGTCGAAGATCGAGATGTAGAGCGTCTTCATCGGCGTGTAGTCGTCCGGCGTGTAGCTGTAGCTGATCCCGTCGAGGAAGAACGGCGAATGAAAGCCGGCCAGGGTCGACGCCTGCTTCAGCACGTTGGCGCGGGTCAGGTCGTCGCCGCAGCGGCGCAGGATTTCGCCCATGGTCACCGCCTGGCCGTAGCCGGCATAGGCGATGGTGTTGTCGGGATCGACGTTGGGGAGGTATTTCGCGCGCAGCGCCTCGAACGCCATCGACTCCGGATCCTTTGCCCATCGTCCGGGTCCGGCTTCCTTGGAATAACGGATCGCGACAATGTCCTTGGCATTCTCGAGACCGGCGGCGCTGAGGATCGAACGGCCGGTGGAGCCCGCCGACAATAACTGCAGCGGCTTCCAGCCGAGCTCGGCAACTTTGCGGATCGACTGCGACGTCGCCTTGCCGGTGGTGATGTTGTAGAAGGTGTCCGCGCCCGACTTCGAGAGATTGATGAGCTGGGAATCGACCGTCGGTTCGGTCAGATCATAGGTCTGCTCCATGATCACGCTGGCGGTGCCGCCCGCGTCCGCCAGCACCTTCTTGAACGGCCCGAGGAAATCGCGGCCGAAATCGTCGTTCTGGTAGAGGATGCCGATCTTGGCGTTAGGCTTCACCGCCACGACATGCCGCGCAAGGATGCGCGCCTCGGTCGGATAGAGCGGCAAGCCCGCCATGGTCCATTTGTTGTTCTTCGGATCGTTCCACTTCGACGCGCCGGTATTCAGCAACAGCTGCGGCACGCCCTTGGAATTGAGATATTTGTGCACGGCGGTCTGCGGCGCGGTGCCGAGCGAGCCGAACAGCGCCAGCACTTCCTCCTGCTCCACCAGCCGCCGTGTCGCCTCGACGCATTTCGGCGCGCTGTAGGCATCGTCCATGGTGAAGAATTTTATCTTGCGCCCGTTGATGCCGCCCTGCTCGTTCAGCATCTGGAAGTAGGCTTCGCCGACGCGGCCGATCACGCCGTAGAGCGAACCCGGGCCGCTATGCGGCACGGTCTGGCCGAGCTTGATTTCGGTGTCGCTCGCGCCCGCATCGTATTTCTTCTCGGCCGCCCAGACGTAAGGCGCGGGCAACGCGGAGGCGGCAAGCGTGGCGAGAGCGGTGGCGCCGAATTCGCGCCGTGTTTGTTTTCGGGTCATTGTTTTGTTTCTCCCTGGAGCATGCTTCAACCGAGTTGAATCATGCTCGTCGTTCATCTTTCTGTTTGAGCATGATCTTTTCGGAAAACCGGAGCCCACTTTGCACTAGCGTGGCGCTTCGGGTCCGGATCATGCTCTTGAGGGAGCATTGATCTACATTCCCTGGGGAACGGCAATAGCCAAGTTGCGGCGCAATGCGCGTTAATTCCGCGACGCGAGATTCAGGGTTTTGTCGCGACCGCGACCAGGCCCGGCACCGGCGCGTTGTCCTCGTTGCGGGCGGAGCGGTCTTCGAGCCGGGACAAGGTCAGTCCGGCCGCCTGAACCGACGCGCGCACGTATTCCACGCCATGTGCATAGCGCAGCCCCTCGCCGATGATGACGCCCTCGGCGTCATGGGTTTCGGTGGTGAAGGCGAGTACGCCGCCGGACACCAGCACGCGTCTGGCCTCCGCCAGCACAGGCGCGAGATCGGCGACATAGACCATCGCATCGGCGGCGAGAATGAGTTCCGCGCTCGCCTCGGGCTTGCTGCGCAAGCCCTGCAACATGTCGTCGACTTCGAGTTCGGCATAGAGGCCCGTCGCGCGCGACTTCTCGATCATGCGCGGCGATAGATCAATGCCGGCGAAGCGATCGACATTCCTGGCGAAGGCGACTGCGGCGAGGCCGGTGCCGCAGCCGAGATCGACGGCGCGCCTGAAGAAGGCGGGCTTACCGACCGCGGCGCGGGCGGCCAGCACCGCCTTGAACAACAAGGCAGGCCCGCGATAGCCGAGATCGTCGACCAGCGCGGTCTCGAATTTCGGCGCGTATTGATCGAACAGCGCGCGCACATAGGCCGGCGGCATCGCCGACATCCGCTCGGCCCCGCGCAGCATCAGCCGCAGGCTGGCACCGTGCCGGTCGTCGGGATCGGCTTCGCGCGCCTTGCGAAACGCCGCAATCGCCGCATTGCGCTCGCCGAGCTGTTCGCGGATTTCGCCGAGCGTGAACCAGGCCGAGGCGAAGCCGGGCGCGAGTTCGGTCGCCTGCAGCAGCAGGTCGGCCGCGGCGGCCAGATCGCCCTTCAGCTGCAGGTCGCGCGCGAAATCGAACCGCCGGTCGGCCATCAGGTCGCCGGAGGACAGGAACAAGCGGACAGGCATCGTCGGGAACCGGTTGCGGGCTGCAAAGGCGTGAGGGCTGGACTCGAATGAGCCTTGCACCAGACTATATAAAAGCGATGCGCCCGCAAGACATCCTGACGCCCCGGCCCGCCGGCCTCGCTTGCAAGCCCGGCGGCTTTTACATCGATCCGGTGCGCCCCGTGGAGCGCGCCGTGATCACCCACGGCCATTCCGACCACGCCCGGGCCGGCCACGGCGCGGTGCTGGCGACGCAGGAAACGCTCGACATGATGCGGCTGCGCTACGGCGACAATTTCGCCGGCAGCACGCAGGCCATCGGCTATGGCGAGGAAATGAAGCTCGGCGATGTCAGGATCAAATTCCATCCCGCCGGCCATGTGCTGGGCTCGGCGCAGATCGCGGTCTCCTGCAGGGACACCTGCATCGTCGCCTCCGGCGACTACAAGGACGCGCCCGATCCGACCTGCGCCGCCTTCGAAGTGGTGCCGTGCGACGTCTTCATCACCGAGGCCACGTTTGGCCTGCCGGTGTTCCGCCATGGAAACGCGGCGGATGAGGTGAAAAAGCTGCTCACTTCCGTGTCGCTGTTTCCCGAGCGGGCGCATCTGGTCGGCGCCTATTCGCTCGGCAAGGCGCAGCGCGTGATCGCGCTGCTGCGGGAAGCCGGCTACGACGCGCCGATCTATCTGCACGGCGCAATGGAAAAGATCACGCATTACTATGCGAGCCGCGGCATTGCGCTCGGCGAATTGCGCACCGTCAAGGGCATCAGGAAGGCCGACCTCGCCGGCACCATCACGCTGGCGCCACCGTCGGCGACCGCCGATATCTGGACGCGGCGTTTTCCCGATCCGGTCACCGCGTTCGCCTCGGGCTGGATGCGGGTGCGCGCCCGCGCCCGCCAGCACGGCGTCGAATTGCCGCTGGTGATTTCGGACCACGCCGACTGGGACGGACTGACCGCGACCATCGAAGCGACCGGCGCCGGCGAAGTCTGGGTCACCCATGGCCAGGAGGACGCGCTGGTGCACTGGTGCAAAACAAAAGGCCTCGCCGCGCACCCGCTCGATCTCGTCGGTTACGGCGATGAGGACGACGGCGATGCGGCGCCGTCGGGCGAGAACGCGGAAGCATGAACCGCTTCGCCGAACTGCTCGACCGCCTCGCCTACGAGCCCGGCCGCAACAACAAGCTGCGGCTACTCACCGCCTATTTTCGCGAGGTCGAAGACCCCGATCGCGGCTACGCGCTTGCGGCACTGACCGGGGCATTGTCGTTCAAACACGCAAAGCCCGGCCTGATCCGCGACCTGATCGCCGCCCGCACCGATCCCGTGCTGTTTGCGCTGTCCTATGATTACGTGGGCGATCTCTCCGAGACGGTGGCGCTGATGTGGCCATCGCCATTCAGCGCGCGGACTTCTCCCCTCCCCCCGCGAAGCGGTGGGGAGGGGTTGGGGGTGGGGGGTGGCGCCGCAATCACTGAAGCAGCGGTTCTAGCCGATAGACCCCCCACCCCCGACCCCTCCCCGCCACGCGCTGCGCGCGTGGAGGGAGGGGAGAAGCACGCCGCCGCCGGCCACAACAACCCTCCGCCGCCGACGCTGACCGAGGTCGTCACCACGCTGCGCACGCTCGGCAAGACCGAACTGCCGGGACAGCTCGCGCGCTGGCTCGACGAACTCGACGAAACCGGTCGCTGGGCGCTGTTGAAACTCGTCACCGGGGCGATGCGGATCGGGATTTCGGCGCGCCTCGCCAAGACCGCCGCGGCCGAACTCGGGGCTAAGGATCCGCACGAGATCGAGCTGATGTGGCCGGGGCTTTCCCCACCCTACCTCGAATTGTTTGCATGGCTGGAAGGGCGCAGCGAAAAACCGGTCAATCTCGATCCGGCACCATTCCGCCCGGTGATGCTGGCGCATGCGATCGAGAATACCGATTTTGCCGGCCTCGACGCCGCCGATTTCATCGCGGAATGGAAATGGGACGGCATCCGCATCCAGGCGGTGAGCGGCCGCGACCCCCGCGGCCACGGCGTGGTGCGGCTTTATTCGCGCACGGGGGAAGACATCACGGGGAGTTTTCCCGATCTGGTGCCGTCGCTGCATCTGTCCGGCGCAATCGACGGCGAACTGCTGGTGCTGCGCGACGGGCGCGTGCAGAGTTTCAACGTCCTGCAGCAGCGGCTCAACCGGAAAGTGGTCTCGGCAAAGCTGACAAAGGACTATCCGATCCATTTGCGCGCCTATGACCTGCTCGGCGAGGGCGATCACGATTTGCGCACCCTGCCGTTTTCCGAACGCCGCGCGCGGCTCGAGATTTTTGTCAGGAAGCTCGACGATGCCAGGGTCGACCTGTCGCCGGTGATCGCCTTCGACAGCTGGGACAAGCTGACAGCGGCGCGAAAGGATCCGGCCGGCGCCGGGGCGGGTGAGGACGCAGAAGCCGTCGAGGGCGTGATGCTCAAGCGCCGCGACGCGCTCTATTTGCCGGGCCGCCCGAAAGGCCAGTGGTGGAAATGGAAACGCGACCCGCACATCATCGATGCCGTGCTGATGTATGCGCAGCGCGGCCACGGCAAGCGTTCGTCCTATTATTCGGACTATACATTCGGGGTGTGGACATCGGGCGAGGATGGCGAACAACTGGTGCCGGTCGGCAAGGCCTATTTCGGCTTTACCGACGAAGAGCTGCTGCAGATTGATCGCTTCGTCCGCCGCAACACCACCGAGAAATTCGGCCCGGTCCGGCACGTGGTGCACGAGCCGGACCAGGGGCTGGTGCTGGAAGTCGCGTTCGAGGGACTGGCGCGCTCGCCGCGGCACAAATCCGGCGTGGCGATGCGGTTTCCGCGCGTCAACCGGCTGCGCTGGGACAAGCCGCCGCGCGAGGCCGACCGGCTGGAGACGCTGGAGCGGATGCTGAAGTCGGACGCGATTCAGGCCGGGGTCGACGCCGCCGGCCATTGACCCCGAGATACGGGTTCCCCATCTGCCCTGTACCGACTACATTACGCGGCGACTTCACGCGCGGGAGACCATCAATGGCCAATGACACGAGGGAATTGCCGGCCGCCAATGACGGCGTCAGCCGCTTCCTCGGCGGCTCACCGCTCGCCGTGGCGTTCCGGCTGGTGCTGCTGTCGATCCTGGTCGGCGTAGTGCTCGCGGCGGTCGGCTTCGATCCCTGGAACATCATCCAGAGCATCCGGCTGTTGTTCCAGCGGCTGTGGAATCTCGGCTTCGACGCCATCAACTGGCTGTGGCGCTACTTCCTGCTCGGCGCCGTGATCGTCATCCCGATCTGGCTGTTGTCGCGGCTGTTCGGCGCGCCGCGCGGGCGATAGAGGTTACGCGCACGCAAGTCCGCTGATTTCCGTGTCCAGGGTCACGACCGCGCAGGTGTTTGCCATTGCCGGACCGGCGATGGTGGCGAACCTGACCACGCCGCTGATCGGCATCGTCTCGACGATCGCGATCGGGCGGCTGGGCGACGCGGCGCAGCTCGGCGGCGTTGCCATTGCATCTGTCATCTTCGACTGCCTGTTCTGGCTGTTCGCGTTCCTGCGCATGAGCACGGTCGCCTTCACGGCGCAGGCGCTCGGCGCCGGCGAGACGCTGGAACTGCGCGCCATATTCGTGCGCGGCCTTGTCGTCGCGGTGCTGGTCGGCGCCGGACTCATCGTCCTGCAGATCCCGCTGGCCGCGATCCTGCTCGGCGCGATGGGCGGCAGCGAAAGCGTCACCCGGGCGGCGCGGACGTACTTCGTCATCCGGATCTGGTCGGCGCCGCTGGCGCTTGCCAATTATGTCGTGCTCGGCTGGCTGATCGGACAGGCGCGCGCCAAACTTGCGCTTGCCGTGCAGATCGCGATCAACCTCATCAATATGGCGGCCACCGTGCTGCTGGTGCTGGTCGCGGACGCCGGCATATCGGGCGCTGCGATCGCCGCTGTCATCGCCGAGGCCACGGGTCTGCTGCTCGGCATCCTCATCGCGCGGCGACTGACAGGCGGACATCAGGCCATTCCGCGCGCAACGCTGCTGCAGCGGGACAAGCTGATCCGCATGCTCGGCGTCAACCGCGACATCATGATCCGCACCGCGTCGCTGATCGCCGTATTCCTGTTCTTCACCTCGCAGGGCGCGCGCGCCGGCGACGTTACGCTGGCCGCCAACGCGGTGCTCAACAATTTCCTCCTGATCAGCGCGTTCTTCCTCGACGGCCTTGCCAATGCGGCCGAGCAGCTCTGCGGCCGCGCCTACGGCGCCCGTGACGGAGCGGCGTTCTTCGGCGCGGTCCGGCAGGTGATATCCTGGGGTTTTGCCTTTGCACTCGGGGTGACGGTCATTTTTGCATTGTTCGGCCCTGCCCTCATCGATCTCATGACCGCGAGCGCGGAGGTCCGGCGCGGCGCGCGCGATTATTTGCCCTTCGTGGTCCTGTCTCCGCTGCTCGCCGTGTTCGCCTTCGGTTTTGACGGGGTCTATATCGGCGCAACCTGGGCGCGCGAGATGCGCAACCTGATGATGCTATCGCTCGTGATCTTCCTCACCGCATGGTTCGGACTGCGCTCGTTCGGCAATGCCGGATTATGGGGCGCGCTATTGACCCATTACGCCGCCCGCGGCGGGTTGCAGGCGCTGCGCTATCCGGCGATGCTGCGCGCGTCGTTCCGGCAGCCGAAGCCGCCGGGCTGAGCGCAGGGAATTAAGGACATGCAAGTGCGATTTGTCGGCTGCGGCGACGCGTTCGGTTCGGGCGGCCGATACAACACCTGCTTTCACGTCACGGGCGAAAGCGCCAACTTCCTGATCGATTGCGGCGCTTCCTCGCTGCCGGCCCTGAAGCGGCTCTGTATCGTGCGCGACGATATCGACCTGATCCTGATCACGCATTTCCATGGCGATCATTTTGCAGGACTACCGTTCCTGCTGCTCGACGCGCAGTTTTCGCGCCGTACCCGGCCGCTGGTGATCGCGGGGCCGCAGGGGATCGAAATGCGGTTGGCGCAGGTGATGGAAGCGCTGTTCGAGAATTCAACGAAGACAAAACAGCGGTTTGACCTATCGGTGGTCGCGCTGGAGCCCGAGCAGCCGCAAAACTTCGGCGCGATAAAAGTCACGCCGTTTCCGGTCATTCATGGCGATTCCGGCGGCCCGTTCCTGGCCTACCGGGTCGAGGCCGAGGGCCGCGTCATCGCCTACAGCGCCGACACCGAATGGACGGAGGCGCTGGTTCCGGCCGCGCGCGACGCCGATTTGTTCATCGCCGAGGCGTATTATTACGACAGGATCGTCAAGAACCACCTCAGCCTGACGACGCTGGAGGCGCATCTTGCCGAGATCAGGCCGAAGCGGCTGGTGCTCACCCATATGAGCGACGACATGCTGGGACGACTGGATACGCTGGCTTATTCGACGGCGAGCGACGGCATGATCGTGGAGCTGTGAGCGGCTTCCAGGGCGGCGGCTTCATCCTTCGAGACGGCGCTCCGCGCCTCCTCAGGATGAGGTCTGCCAGTCCCTCATGGTGAGGAGCGCGAAGCGCGTCTCGAACCATGAGGCCGCGATGCAAGGGCATCCTGCTCTAGCTGATCGGCCAGTCCTCGGCAGTGATGGTCGCCGCATCGGCGCCGACGATTTCCGACAGCGAGTCGCGGCCCGTTCGCAGCAGCGTCGCGGCGAGATCGTTCTTGATGTCGTCGACGAGGCCGAGCCCCTTGTAGATCAGCGACGAATAAAGCTGGATCAGGCTGGCGCCAGCGCGGATCTTGGTCAGCGCGGCGCCGCCTGAATCGATGCCGCCGACGCCGACAAGCGGAAACGCACCCTCGGCGCGCACATAGGTCTCGGCCACCATTCGCGTCGACAGCCGGAACAGCGGCCGCCCCGACAGGCCGCCCTGCTCTTTCGCGCGGACCTGTTCGCGCAGGGTCGAGGGGCGCGCCAGCGTGGTGTTGGCCACGATCATGCCGTCGACGCGCCGCGAGCGCGCGATATGCACGACATCGTCGAGCTCGGCGAGGCTGAGATCGGGCGCGATCTTCAGCAGCACCGGGGAATCGCCGGCGCTCGAGCGCACCCTCTCGCGCGCGTCGATCACCTTGGCGAGGAGTTCGTCGAGCGCGGCGGCCTGCTGCAGGTTGCGCAGGCCGGGCGTGTTCGGCGACGACACGTTGACGGTGAAATAGCTCGCCACCGGCGCAAACGTCTCGATCAGCTTGACGTAATCGGCGATCCGGTCGGCGGCGTCCTTGTTGGCGCCGACATTGACGCCGACGATGCCGCCGAGATTCGCCCGGCCGGCCAGCCGCCGCAGCACCGCTTCGGCGCCGTCATTGTTGAATCCCATGCGGTTGATCACGGCTTCGTCGCGTTCCAGCCGGAACAGCCGCGGCCGCGGATTGCCAACTTGCGGCTTCGGCGTCACGGTTCCGATTTCGACAAAGCCGAAGCCCAGCCGCAGCAGGGCGTCCGGCACTTCGGCGCTCTTGTCGAAGCCCGCAGCCATGCCGATCGGGTTGGAAAAATTCAGGCCGAACGCCCGCACCGCCAGTTTGGCGTCGTCGGCGCGCGGCCGCGTCGGCGGCAGCAGCTTCAATCCCTGGATCGCCAGCCGATGCGCGTCCTCCGGATCGAACCAGCGCAGGAGCGGCAGCGAGAGGGTGTCGAAGGCGCGGATCACGGGGCGAGCTCCGGAATGTCGTGGGTACCGTCGGAGCGAGCGGGCAGGTCGCGCACGCTGATGACAGCGCCGAGATCGAGTTCGCCATAGAGGTGCGGAAACAATTCATCGTTGCGCGAAGGTTCCCAGCGCAGCGCCCCGCCGAGCGCCTGGGCATCGACCTCGATCAGGAATAGCCCGGTCTGGCCGGCGAAATGCTTTCTCGCCGTCTCCGCGACCTGCGACCCCCGGGAAAAATGAATAAAACCGTCGCGCGCGTCGTCGGCGCTGCCCCGGTACACGCCCTGCCGCTCGGCCTCGCGCCAGGCCGAAGCGGGACAGATTTTGTAGATGCTGCGCACGTGCCGGGGACCTGTCTTATCGTTGAGTCTCTTGGGATTTTCCGGGGTTTTCCGGAGCCGGCGCCGACCGTATCGGCGGCGCCCGCTGAACTCAAGGGCGTCGCGCCGGGCACGGGAGCCGGATTGCCAAAAGCGCCCCCTTGAGGTAATAATTCCTAAATCGGGAAAGCATCGGGATCATGGCCAGACAGCCGAAAGCGCCGAAAATGCTCACCCACGAGCAGGTCTGGACCGCGCTGGACCGGCTGGCCGAACGCGCCGGATTGTCGCCGTCCGGGCTCGCCAAGCGTTCCGGCCTCGACCCCACCACCTTCAACAAATCCAAGCGGATCACGCCCGACGGACGTGAACGCTGGCCCTCGACCGAATCCGTCTCCAAGGCGCTTGGTGCCACCAACAGCTCCATCGACAATTTCGTGCAGCTGATCGGCGACAGCGCGCGGACGGTACAATCGGTGCCACTGCTCGGCTTCGCGCAAGCCGCAGCGAGCGGTCATTTCGACGAGGGCGGCTTTCCGACCGGCAAGGGCTGGGACGAGGCGGCATTGCCCGCCATCAACGACGAGCACGCCTATGCGCTGGAGATTTCCGGCGACCAGATGAAGCCCGTCTACCGCGACGGCGACGTCATCGTGGTGTCGCCGGGCACGCCGATCCGGCGCGGCGACCGCGTGGTGGTGAAGACGAAGGCCGGCGAGTTGATGATCCGCGAAATGAAGCGCCGCACCGCCAGGACGCTGGAACTGCAAGCGCTGAATTCTGGCCATGCCGACCGCCCGCTCTCGGCCGGCGATGTCGAGTGGATCGCGCGGATCGTGTGGGCAAGCCAATAGCTTTCTTCCCTCTCCCCTTGTGGGAGAGGGTGGCACGAACGCGGAAACCGCGTTCGTGACGGGTGAGGGGTTTTCTCCGCGGATGCAGACCCCTCATCCGGCGCTGCGCGCCACCTTCTCCCACAAGGGGAGAAGGAAGAAGGCGCGCCTTCTCTATCCTACGCCGTGTAGTCCAGCTCCTTGCGGTCGAGGATGCGCTTCAGCGCATCGAAATGCCGCTGCGCCGGGCTGGGCCCCTTGTAGAGACTGGCCCCGCCGATATCGCGCCTGGTCTTCTCGACCACGGCGTCGGGAAGCTTTTTCAGCGGCTGGCCCGTCCACATCGCATAGATCTGAACCTGCGCCGCGCGCTCGATGTAATAGAGCCGGTCATAGGCGTCGGCGACGGTCTCGCCGACCGTGGAGATGCCGTGATTGGCCATGAACAGCACGGTCTTGTCGCCGATCACCCCGGCCAAGCGCGCGCCTTCGGCCGGATCGAGCGCCGGCCCGGTATATTCGTCGTCATACGCAATCTCGCCGGACATCCCGACCTCGGTCTGGCCGATCTCCTTGATGCGCGGATCCTCGAGTCGCGTGAGCGCGCTGGCATAGGGCATGTGGGTATGAAACACCGCCTTGGCCTGCGGCAGCGCCTTGTGGATCGGCGCATGAATGCAATAGCAGGAGCGCTCCACCTCGCCCTCGCCGCGCTTGACCTCGCCGTCGTCGATGCCGACTTCCATGAAGCAGGAGGCGGTGACCTCCGACCAGTGCATCCCGAACGGAATCTGGTAGTAGCGGTCGCCGCGGCCCGGCACCACGAAGGTCAGATGGTTGAAGATGCCTTCGTTGAAACCGTGCATGAAGGCCAGCCGGTGCGCGGCGGCGAGGTCGACACGCGCCTGCCACTCCTCGGCGCTGTACTCGCCAAGCGTTTTCGGCGAAACCCTGAACTGCATGACCATTTCCCCTGTTGTCTGCCCCTCGGCGGAGGCTTGGATCGTTGCGGCAGCGGGCAGTGTAGCGCAATTCGGCAGATATGCCCGGCTGAAATTGCGGCGGGCCTGCCATCTTCATTTGCACGGTGCACGATGACGCACTGCGAAAGCGCAGCGGCGCTCCGACGCCTGCGGGATCCTGTTTCGTGGACCTTCCGTCACCCAACGATCGGCGCGGCAAAACGCAGTGGCGCTGTCAGTCGTCGTCGATGTTAAAGTCGTAAGTCTCTGCTGGCGGGCCTTTGTGAGCCGCGGCGAACTGGTTGAGAGGAAAGTTCATCGCGACCCTCGAGGAGTTGAAATCTGCTTGTTCGATTTTGAGTATCTGCCCGGATTCCATCTTGCCGATCAGCTCCGGGCTCGCGCTGTCTGCGGCGATGCAGATGTTGGTGAGACAGAAATTGTACTGAATTTCGGTGGGCGCTCCCTGATCGACGGTCGCTTTGACGCCCATCGCCAGATTTCCTCCTTGTGGAACGAAAAGTTGCAAGCGGGCGGCCCCTCCAGCAGGGCGTTCGATCAAGTCGACACGTACCACTACCTCGCCGTTATCCAACGTGCCGGCCGACGTTGTCCGACATAATGTAGCTCCGTCGGATCCCTTGAAACAAAGTTTGCGCCACGCGGAATATTGGATATTTGGGGGCAATTGCAGGCGAGGCGATCGGACTTGAAGTTTTTCATTCTCGGCTGAGTTGGTGGGGAGTTGCAGCGCTTGCGCCATAGCCGAATGCTTCTCAAGAAACTGGCTTACCAGCGGTGCCCATAACGGCACCGCATCTGGGGAATCGATCAGAAAGTGGCCGTCGTTCCCGAAGGCAGGGAACAAATGGTATTCTGCGTTGCCTCCCGCAGCGGTAAAGGCGTTATGCATGCGTTTGGTCAGCTGCGGTCCAAAATAGCTGTCGTTCTCCGCATATATCCAAAGCATCGGTACGCGTGCCGTGCTGCCGAATTCGCCAGTCGCAGCAACGAGCTTGTCAGGGGCACAGTTGTTGTTTGGCTTGCCATCGACCCGGCCGCCACGTCCCGCCGCAAACGTGACGATCGCCCGAACGGACGTCGGGTTCCGACTGGCCAGCGCAATCGATCCCCAGCCGCCGCCCGACTGGCCCACGACAATGGCTTTGCCGGGTATGATCTGTTTTTTCTTCTGCATGTACTCGATGACCCACTCGTTGAGAGTGGCGATGGCGAGCCCTGGACCACGGAAGTTCGGGTTGTCGCAACTGCCGACATGCCCGAAGACGGCCCCGTAGAGGCCAACGTCCTTGGCATCGAGACTTGAGGCGCCATATCTAAGTGGCGAGATCACGAAATAACCGCGACGCGCGAACCAGAATGCGGCGTCCCGGTACTCCACTGTCGGAAACATGGTCCGCTGGTTGGCGTCCAGCGAAATTCCGTGGTTCATGACGGCCAGAGGAAATGGTCCATCGCCGAGAGGCCGGACCACATAGGCGAGCACAGGCAAGGGAAACGGCAGTGCCCACATCTCCTCCTGGACTTGAGGCGACGCGGATTCATCTCCCAAAGCCGGTCCGCAAGCAGGCAGTATGATTGTCGCAACAAGGAGAACCTGCAGAAGGCGCGCCAGCATTTCCTTCTCCTTCCAATTTGCGGAAGTCGAACGCTAGCTACCGGAAGGGGGGCTTGCTTGATTTAGATCAACGCAGGCTGGGCGGCAGGCCGCGCCCCGACCACAAGAAGGAACGGCGCTCCGCGCGGTCTTTGCCGCGCGCGATGTGGTCCTTCGCAACATGGGTCCCTGCTGTCGCAGGGATGACGATGTCAGGGTTTACGCCGACCGCGCCAGCGCACCGTCGATCATCGCCACCGCGTTGGCGAGGCCATAGACCGCGACAAAGGAACCGAAGCGCGGGCCTTTTTCCTGGCCGAGCAGCACCTGGTAGAGCATGTTGAACCAGTCGAGCGAGACGCCCGGGCGGCCGTCCTTGCCCTTCTTCACCGGATCAAGGAACGGCTCCCGCCGGCCGATCTCGTAGACCACGTTCTGGATATCCTCGGCCGAGGCGTCCGGCGGAATCTGCGACAGCGCATCGCGCAGATCCTGCAGCGCCGCGCGTTCGGTATCGGTCGGTTCGCGGAACTGCTTGGTCGGCGCCACGAAGTCGCGATAATAGTTGATGGCGTAGCCGACCATCGCATCGAGCTTCGGATGGGTCTGTGGCGTGACGCCCGGACGATAGCGGCCGATAAAACCCCACAAGGTGGCGGCGTTCTCCGCGTTCGACGACGACACAAGTGTGAGCAACAGCTGGAAGGTGACCGGCATGTCCGCCCTGGGCGGATGGCCGGCATGGATGTGCCAGACCGGATTGGCGAGCTGCTGCTTCGCATCCTGCCGGGTAAAACCTTCGAGGAATTGCTGGTAGTCGTCGACATTGCGCGGGATCACGTCGAAATACAGCCGCTTGGCCGACTTCGGCTCGCGATACATGAACAGCGACAGCGATTCCGGCGACGCATAGCGCAGCCATTCGTCGATGGTCAGGCCATTGCCCTTCGACTTCGATATCTTCTGGCCCTTTTCATCGAGGAAGAGCTCGTAGTTGAAACCTTCCGGCGGCTGGCCGTCGAGCGCGGTGCATATCTTGCCCGACAGCTTGACGGAGTCGATCAGGTCCTTGCCGGCCATTTCGTAGTCGACGCCAAGCGCGGCCCAACGCATCGCCCAATCCGGCTTCCATTGCAGCTTGCAGTGGCCGCCGGTGACCGGAAGCGTGACCCGCTCGCTGGTCTCGGGATCGTCATAGGAGATGGTGCCGGCCTTCACGTCGTGCTCGACGATGGGCACATAGAGCACCGCGCCGGTGCGCGGACAGATCGGCAGGAACGGCGAATAGCTCGCCGCACGCTCCTCGCGGAGCGACGGCAGCATGATCGCCATCACCTTGTCGATCCGCGCCAGCATCCGCAGCAGCGTCGCATCGAACCGTCCCGACTTGTAATAGTCGGTCGAGCTCGCGAACTCGTAGTCGAATTCGAACGTGTCCAGGAAGGCGCGCAGCCGCGCATTGTTGTGCGCCCCGAAACTCGGATGGGTGCCGAACGGATCCGGCACGGTGGTCAGGGGCTTGCCGAGATGCTTTTCCAGCATCTCCTTGTTGGGCACGTTGTCGGGCACCTTGCGCAGGCCGTCCATGTCGTCGGAGAACGCGAGCAGCCGGGTCTTGATCTTGTCCTCGGTCAGCACGCGGAACGCATGCCGCACCATGGTGGTGCGCGCGACCTCGCCGAAGGTGCCGATATGCGGCAGTCCCGATGGTCCGTAGCCGGTCTCGAACAGCACCTCGTCCTTCGGCTTCTTCTTCAGCCGTGCGACGATCGCCTTCGCCTGCTCGAACGGCCAGGCGTTGGATTGTTCGGCGAGCGAACGCAGATCGTTCGGGTTGGCGGGGGTGGACATATCCGAGGGGTCTCCGGGACGCGGAACCTAAACGGGTCCGCGTGCAATTGCAAAATTTAACCGTCATTGCGAGCGAAGCGAAGCAATCCATCGGGCCGCAAGGGAAGCTGGATTGCTTCGTCGCTTCGCTCCTCGCAATGACGAGGCTAAAACGGGCTCACCGAAAAATAGCGCAGCCACAGATCGGTGTAGCGTCCTTTTTCCCAGACCCGGAACAGCGCCCAGTTCAGCGCCTGGCGCAGCAGATCGTTGCCCTTGCGCACGCCGATGCCGATGCCTTCGCCGAAAAAACGGCTCTCGACGAACGGCCCGCCGGAGAACGCGCAGCATCCGTCGGAATCGGTGCCGTTGACCCAGAACGCCAGCGAGATCGCATCGCCGAAAATGAAATCGACCTCGCCACGGCGCAGCGCCGTCCGCAGCGCATCGTCGCCGGGATAGGCGTGCAGTTCGGCGTCGGTGAACATCGCCTTGAGGTAAGCCTCGTGCGAGGTGCCGGCGATGACGCCGACTTTCTTGCCTTCCAGATATTCGGGACGGATTTCCGGGATCACCGCATCGCGCCGCGACACGAACCGCGCCGGCGCCCGGTAATAGGGATCGGTGAAATCCAGCCGCGCGCGCAGCTGCGGCGTCACCGCGAGCGAAGCGATGATGGCATCGCCGCGGTTGCTGGTGAGCGCGTCGAGCAGCGTCTCGAACCGCCGCATCTGGATGGTGCAGGTGACCTTGATCTCCTCGCAGAGCTGCCGCGCCAGATCGACATTGAAGCCGGCCGGGTTGCCGTCGGGGCCGGTGAAGTTGAACGGCGGGTAGTCGGTTTCGGTCAGGAACCGGATCACGGTCAGGCGGGACAGATCGGGCCGGTCCGGCCGCCGCCTCGGATCCCAGAAACCCGGCACCGCCTGGGGCGCGGCCTGCGTGCCCGGTTTTGGGGGGCCCTGCGCCTGCGCCGGGGCGCCGGACAGCGCCAGCCAGACGCCGAGCGACAGGCCTGCCATCGCCAGGGCCGCAGTCGCCGAGGCCGCACGGAGCGCTTGAAACAATGTTACGCCGGGAGCTGAGGTTGTCTGAGGTCGCATTGCCGCGGGGTTTTGTTTGGGAATTCAACGGCCTTATAGACCATTCGGCCGATAAGGCGAATTTCGTCAGCCGCCGCGAGCGCGGCTCCTCTCCCCTCCCCCTGCGAAGCGGTGGGGAGGGGAGCTGATCGATCAGAGATAATGCTTCAGGTCGGCCGCAGCCTGCTCGGGGGTGCGCTTGAGGTTGAACGGCGACACGAACCTGCCGTCGCGATCCATCAGATAGATCAGCGCGGTGTGGTCCATGGTGTAGTCGCCATCCTTGAGCGGGACCTTCTTGGCATAGACCCGGTAGTCGGAAATCACCTTGGCCACCTGGTCCGGCGTGCCGGTCAGGCCGATCAGATGCGGATCGAAGCTGGAAAGGTAATCCTTCATCGCTTCCTTCGTGTCGCGCTCGGGATCGACCGAGATGAAATAGGCGTTGACCCGGTCGGCGTCCTTGCCAAGCGCCTTGAGCACCTCGGAAATCTCGAACAGCGAGGTCGGACAGACGTCGGGGCAATGGGTAAAGCCGAAGAAGATCAAGGTCGGATGACCCTGCAGGCTCTTTTCGGTCACCGTCTGGCCGCTCTGGTCGGTCAATTGAAACGGCCCGCCAATGGCGGCGGGGGCCGCCACATTCTTCAGTCCTCCCGTCACCCACAGCATCAGCAACAGGCCAACCACCAGGCTGGCCGAGAATGCGCCAACGATGACCAGCGGGCGGGTGGACCGAACCATGGTGAAATTCCCTTGAGGAGCGGCTCAGAAACAGCCGGCGATGCCGGCGGCGATGGTCTCGAAAAAGACCGCGGTGCCGTAGTGGAACCACAACGCCAGCGCGCCGAGCAACAGCGCGGCGCCGAGGCCCGCACCCGCTACCGCCAGCGTCGGCACGGCCCGGGACGGGCCGATGGCCGGGGATACGGGCTGGGTAGACATGGGCTGAGCCATCCGAGGACCTATCCGAGGCGCGCAATCGACCGGCCTTGGCCGCCGGTCGCCGCCTTCACAGTTCAGATAGGCCTAGTCGTGCTGCCGGGCAAGCACGGCCGGCGAAGGCGTAATCACAACACGCGGACGCAAATCGCGATCGCGGCGGGCGATTGGCGGCCGGGGCGGCGCCGCCTCGGCGTCGAGATAGCAGGGCTTGTACATGCTGGTCAGCTGCTTGCCGCGCAGGAAGATCATGTGCGGCGTCAGGCCGCCGCGCGCGGCGATCCAGCGCCGTACCACCGAGGGGTACATCGAATACAGCATCTGGGTCGCTTCGGGATTGGTGATCGCGCGGCCGTTGGCGCCGAAATCCCACGCCGCGTGGAAGCCGAGATTGGCGTTCGAGGTCACGCAGATCCGGTCATGCGGGACCGCACCCAGCACAATAGTGCAGGCCGAGGCGCACAGGCCATCGATGATCACCTGCTCGCCCGAGGTGCGCAGGTCCTGATACTTGTCGACATAGGTTCCGATACGGCCGCCGCGATCGTCGGCAATCCGGACCACCGCCTGGCTCGCGCCCACCCCTGCCAACAGGAGAACCAGCGCGAGCAGCCCCGTCACGAACTTCATATCCCAGCCCCAGTGCAAACTGCCGAACCCGAATCTGATGATCTTGTGTGATGCAAGATGGCGGCCAGCGTGTTGCGGGATCGGATTTTTGTCCAGATACCGGAGGCGGTCCAAATCAAATTCAAATCAAGTGTTGCAGGCGGGATGCACCCTAGACGCGAAGGGTCTCAAATCGGAACAAGTTAACATTCACATGCGTCAGCGTGGCCACAACGTGGCGCGCCTTTACCGTTGACCGTGGCAAACACCGCGGGCTTCTATCATTTCGGCATTTTGGGGGAAACGCTGTGGCGGACGATGCGGACGTAATTGTGGTCGGCGGCGGCCTTGCTGGCCTCGTCGCCGCTTGCGAAATCACCGATGCCGGCAAACGCGTCATCGTGGTCGACCAGGAAGGCGAACAAAACCTCGGCGGCCAGGCTTTCTGGTCGTTCGGCGGATTATTTCTGGTCGACAGTCCCGAACAGCGCCGGCTCGGCATCAAGGACAGCTACGATCTCGCCGTGCAGGACTGGATGGGTTCGGCGGGGTTTGATCGCGACGAGGATCTCTGGCCGAGACGCTGGGCGGAAGCCTATGTGGCGTTCGCAGCGGGAGAAAAACGCGGATGGCTGCGCGCGATGGGGCATCGGATCTTTCCCGTGGTCGGCTGGGCCGAGCGCGGCGGTTATGACGCGATGGGCCACGGCAACTCGGTGCCACGCTTCCACGTCACCTGGGGCACCGGTCCCGGTGTTGTCGAACCGTTCGAACGGCGCGCGCGCGAGGCGCAGAAGCGCGGCGCCCTCGCCTTCAAATTCCGTCATCGCGTCGATGCGCTGACGATGACAGGCGGCGCCGTCGACGGCGTCAGCGGCGCGATCCTCGCGCCCGACCAGGTCGAACGCGGCCAAAGCAGCTCGCGTAAAACCGTCGGCGACTTCACCTTGCGCGCGCAGGCCGTGATCGTCGCCTCGGGCGGCATCGGCGGCAATCATGATCTGGTCCGGAAGAACTGGCCGAAGCGGCTGGGCGAGGCTCCGAAAAACCTGATCTCCGGCGTGCCCGAACATGTCGACGGAAGAATGATCGGCATCACCGAGGCCGCCGGCGCGCGGCTGATCAACCGCGACCGGATGTGGCACTACGTCGAGGGCATCAGGAACTGGTCGCCGATCTGGCCACGCCACGGCATCCGCATCCTGCCCGGACCGTCCTCGATGTGGTTCGACGCATCAGGCAGGCGGCTGCCCTCGCCGCTGTTTCCCGGCTCCGACACGCTCGGGCAGCTGCATTACATCATGTCGACCGGCCACGATTATTCGTGGTTCGTGCTGACGCAGAGCATCATCAAGAAGGAGTTCGCGCTCTCCGGCTCCGAGCAGAACCCCGACCTCACCGGCAAGAGCTGGCTGATGACCGCGCGACGCGCCACCAACAAGGGCGCGCCCGCGCCGGTGGAAGCGTTCAAGAGCAAGGGCGCCGATTTCATCGTGCGCGACAATCTCGAAGATCTCGTCGGCGCGATGAACGCGCTTGCCGGCAACGATCTGCTGAAACCCGATCATCTCAGGGCCCAGATCGAGGCGCGCGACCGCGAGATCGAGAACGCTTACGTCAAGGACACGCAGGTGATGAACATCCACAATGCGCGCCGCTATATCGGCGACCGGCTGATCCGCACCGCCAGACCGCACCGCATTCTCGATCCCGCCCACGGCCCGCTGATCGCCGTCAAGCTCAACATCCTGACCCGCAAGACGCTGGGCGGCTTCGAGACCGACCTCAACTCCCGCGTATTCGGCGAGCACGGCAAAATCATGCCGGGACTCTATGCTGCCGGCGAATCGGCCGGTTTCGGCGGCGGCGGCATGCACGGCTATCGTTCGCTGGAGGGCACGTTCCTCGGCGGCTGTCTGTTCTCCGGCCGCAATGCCGGCCGCGCCGCGGCGAAGGCCGTGGGATAGCGACCGAGGCGACCGGCCGCGTCGCCGCGCGTTGTCGCATCCCGCACCATCCAGTGAACGTGCTTTTTTGAACGCCGCCATGGGCCGAACCGGGTAAATTCGCCGGGTTCAAGCCGTGGTGGCGACATGCGATCTTTGCTTTTGCTGGCTGCGCTAACGGTGGCGACCGGCGTGCCCGCGCGCGCTCAAGTCGAGCCTCCCGCACCGTCGGCCGTCGGGCTGGCGCGCCTGTCCGCATTTTTCGACAATGAAACGACGTCGGGGCGGATTCCCGGCGCGGTCCTCCTGGTCCAGCAGCACGGCTCGCCGCTTTATCTCAGGAGCTTCGGGTTTCAGGATGTCACCACCGGGACGCCGATGAGCCCGGACACGATCTTTGCGCTGCATTCGATGACCAAGCCGATCACCTGCCTCGCGGCGACGATGCTGATCGACGAGGGCAGGCTTGCGCCGTCCGACCCGGTGTCGAAATACATTCCCGCCTTCGCGGGCGTGAAGGTCGGAATTGCCACCAAGGGAGTGGACGGCGCCCCCGTCCTCACACTGGTGCCGCCGGACCGCCCGGTGACCATCGAGGATCTGCTGCGGCAAACCTCCGGCATTACCTATGACTACATCGGCGGCGAACTGATCGAGCAAGCCTATCGCGACGCCCGTATCTTCGACGGGCATTTCGACAACGCCGAGTTTGCCGAACGCATTGCCAGCCTGCCCCTGGCGCGGCAGCCCGGCACGCTCTGGCGCTACGGCCACTCCACGGACGTGGTGGGACGCGTCATCGAAATCGTCTCCGGCAAACCGCTCTACCAGTTCATGAAGGAACGCATCCTCGATCCGCTCGGCATGACCAGCACCAAGTTCGTGCTCAGCCCCGCCGAATGGAAGCGGATGGCGGAGCCGCTGCCGGGCAATTCCATCCTGCAGCTGGCAGAGAAGGAGCGGCGCGACCACCCCGAATGGGAATCCGGCGGCGGCGGGCTGGTCTCGACCATCGGGGATTACGCGCGTTTCGCGCAGATGCTGCTCAACGGCGGCACGCTCGACGGCAAGCGGTATCTCAGCCCGCAGGCGTTCAAGCTGATGACGTCGGATCACATCGGGCCGGGCTCGGGTGTCGGGCGGGATTATTTCTATTTTCCCGGCGACGGTTTTGGCTATGGCTACGGCATCGGGGTGCGGACCGATCCGGGCAACGCAAAACCACCGCCGCCCGGCTCGATCGGCGAGTTGAAATGGGACAGCGGCAGCGGCACTTACTTCGGGGTCGATCCGAAACTCGACATGCTCTACATCATGATGGAGCAGAGCCAGCCCGAACGCGGGCGCCTCACGCCCGCCTTCAAGAAGCTGGTTTACGACGCATTCGGGCAATAGGGCTGGCACCGGGCGGTCCATCCGCTGGCCGTCGGCGCCGAAACGAGCCTCTTTCGCGGAAGTTTTTAGTGATTTGAGGGGTTTATCCGGGAAACGATCGATCGACCCGGGAATCGCGGGAACCTATTTGGCTTTGCCGCATCCAACCCATCAGAGTAATCCGTGTCACTGGATCGAGCCCCCATCATGCGCCCCGCACCGGCCCCGCATATCGCTGCCCTCGACGCTGCCGAAGCCGAACTGGTCGCGCGCGCCCGCGATCGCGACGAGGCCGCGATCCGTTCGATCATGCAGGCGAACAATCGCAGGCTTTACCGGCTCGCCCGCGGCATCCTGCGCAACGACGCCGAGGCCGAGGACGTGGTGCAGGAAACCTATGTCCGGGCGTTCACGCATCTTGCGGAATTCCGCGGCGAGTCCAGCCTTTCGACATGGCTGGCCCGGATCGCCATGAACGAGGCACTTGGCCGGCTGCGCCGCCAGCGGCCCGGGGTCGAATGGACCTCGCTGCCGCCGGGGACCCTCGAGGCGCAGATCATCCAGTTTCCCCACTCGGGCGCATCCGAGGATCCGGAAAAATCCATGGCACAACGTCAAATCCAGCACGTGGTCGAGCACGCGATCGACGAACTCCCCGAGGCCTTCCGCATCGTCTTCATCACCCGCGTGATCGAGGGGATGAATGTCGAGGAAACCGCCGAGATTCTCGGGCTGAAACCGGAGACCGTGAAGACCCGGCTGCACCGCGCCCGCGCCATGCTGCGCGACAATGTCGAGAAGAAGATCGGCCCGGTGGTGCTGGAAGCGTTTCCGTTTGCCGGCAAGCGCTGCGAAAGGTTGACCGAGGCGGTGCTGAAGCGGCTGGGTTTTAACATATAGTTTTTTCCGGAACCTTTGCGTTCGCGCGCCATCCAACCCCTGTGCAACCAACCAAGCGCCAGCGGATTCGCTCGCGGCGCCACAGGAGTGTCAAACCATGTTCATTCGATTGAGCGCGGCGATCGCCGCGGTGAGCCTGCTCGGCAGTGCGGCGCTGGCGCAAGGCGCCAAGCCGACCGATCCGCAGATCGCGCATATCGCCTATACCGCCGGCGTGATCGATGTCGCGGCGGCGAAACAGGCGCTGACAAAATCCGGCAACAAGGAGATCAAGGCGTTCGCGGAAGACATGGTCCGCGACCATGAAGCCGTGAACAAGCAGGCGCTGGATCTGGTGAAGAAGCTCAAGGTCACGCCGGAAGACAACGACACCAGCCGAACCCTGTCGAAGAATGCCGCCGACAAGCTCGCCGAACTCGGCAAGCTGAGCGGCGCTGCGTTCGACAAGGCCTATGTCGCCAACGAAGTCGCCTATCACAAGGCGGTCGACAGCGCGCTCGAGACCACGCTGATCCCCAGCGCCAGCAATGCCGAACTGAAGAGCCTGCTGCAGACCGGCCTGAAGATCTTTCAGGGCCACGAGCAGCACGCCGAACACGTCGCCGGGATGCTGAAGTAAGGAGCCTTGCATGATACCGAGACGGATACTCCCGATCGTGGCCGCGCTGACGCTCGCGACGTCCGTCTCGGCGCATGCTGCCACCATCGAGATCACGATGGAAAACATGGTGATCGCGCCAGCGGAAATCTCCGCAAAGGTCGGCGACACCATCGAGTGGATCAACAAGGACATTCTCGCCCACACCGCGACGGCGCGAAACGGCGACTGGGACGTGACCATGCCGCCGAAGAAGACCATCCCCCTGGTTTTGAAGAAGGCCGGCACGATCGAGTATTATTGCCGCTACCATCCCAACATGAAGGCGACGCTGACGGTCGAGCCGTAGCGAAGCGCGCGCATTGCGAGGACATGCCAACGGCCTCCGCCACATCGCAGTGGCGGAGGCCGCATCCATGCGCTAAGTAACCGGCCTCACTTATTTGGAGAACAGGATGACCATCCAGCGTTTCGAGACCGGCCCGCGCATGAGCCAGGTCGTGGTCCACGGCAACACCGTCTATCTCGCCGGGGTCGTCGCCAACAAGGCGGCCGGCAAGAGCGTCACCGAGCAGACGCAGGAAGTGCTCTCGATCATCGACGGCCACCTTGCGAAGGCGGGCAGCGACAAGTCGAAGCTCCTGACGGCGACGATTTACCTCACCGACATGAAGACGTTTCCCGAAATGAACGCGGTGTGGGACGGCTGGGTATCGCCCGGCAATACGCCGGCGCGCGCCACCGTCGAAGCCGGGCTCGCAGCAGCGCCATACAAGGTCGAGATCATGGTGACCGCGGCGAAGTAATTCGAAATCCTTGACCTCCGAGGTAATCGATTGGCTCGCGTGAATCTTCGAGAGTTGGCGCGCCGATAAAACGGCGAACCAACCGAAGGAGCGAGACCATGACCGACGTCAATACCATTGCCAGCCGCTACATCGACCTGTGGAACGAGCGATCGCCGAACCGCCGCCGCGCGATCCTCAGTGAGAACTGGGCGAGCGACGCCAGATATGTCGATCCCCTGATGAGCGGCGACGGTCACGACGGCGTCGACGCGCTGGTCGCCGGCGTGCAGCAGCGCTTTCCGGATTTCCGGTTTCGCCTGCTCGGCCAGCCGAACGGGTTCGGCGATCACGTCCGCTTCTCCTGGGGCCTCGGTCCCGACGGAGCCGACAGCCCGATCAAGGGAACGGATTTTGCCGTTCTCAGCGACGGACGGATCAAGAGCATCACCGGCTTTCTCGATCAGGTGCCGCCGGGAGCCTGAAAGCGAGGCGCGTGAGAAAGCATGCGGCTGCTTCGGTGATCCCGGAGCGGCCGCGCGTTACGCTTCCCGGAACGGCAAGGCCGGGCCGTCGAGCTTGCGCAGGCCCGGCTCCCGCCGCTCCAGCCACCAGCCATATTGCTTCGGCCAGGATTCGAACACTTCGTTGCCGCGGGCGCCGAGCGCGAGCGCTGCATGCTGCGGCCAGTTCGGATCGAACAGCGCCTCGCGACCGATCGCGATCAGGTCGGCGTGGCCCTGCGCCAGGATATCCTCGGCCTGCCGCGGATGCAGGATGAGGCCGACCGCGATGGTGGCGATATCGGCCTGCTTCCTTATTTCACTGGCATAAGGCACCTGAAAGCCATAGCCGCGCGGAATCCGTGCTGCGGTCGCAGACCCCAATAATCCGCCGGAGGAGCAGTCGATCAGATCGACGCCGCGCGCTTTCGCCTCGCGGGCGAATTCGACCTGGTCGGCCAGTTCGAGGCCACCCTCGACGCCGTCGACCGAGGAAATCCGCACCGACAGCGGTTTTTCCGCGGGCCACGCCGCGCGGACGGTTTCGATGATCTCCAGCGGATAACGCATGCGCCCCCGCCGGTCGCCGCCATAGCCATCGCCGCGGTGGTTGGACAAAGGCGACAGGAACTCGTGCAGCAGATAGCCGTGCGCGCAGTGGACTTCGAGCAGCTCGAAACCGGCGTCGACGGCGCGCAGCGTGGCAAGGCGCCATTGCTCGCGCAAATCCCTGAGCTCGTCGAGATCGAGCGCATCCGGCGTCAGCCAGCCCGCGTCCATCGGGATCGCGCTGGGCGCCACGATCCGCCACGGCAGGTCGCCGCGGGCGCGGTCACCGGCATCGAGGGCCGCGTTGCCGAACCACGGCCGCTGCATGCTGGCCTTGCGCCCGGCATGCGCCAACTGGATTGCGGGTACCGCGCCATTGTCGCGCAGGAATGTCGCGATCCGCTCCAGGGCTGCGGTCTGTCCGTCATGCCACAGCCCGACATCGCCATGGGTGATGCGGCCTTCCGCCGTGACCGCGGTCGCCTCCACCATCACGATGCCGGCGCCGCCTTGCGCGAATTTTCCGAGATGCACCAGATGCCAGTCGTTGGCGACGCCATCGATGGCCGAATACTGGCACATCGGCGAGATCAGGATGCGGTTTTTGGCGGTCACGCCGCCAAGCGCGATCGGCTGAAACAAAAGCGGCTGCGACATTGGATGCTTGCTCCTTGGAAGGCGGGGCGGAGGAGCGGCTGAAATATTTTTCAGGAAAGTGTCGGCCGCCGCAAGGCCAGCGCCAGCGTGGTGGCGACGCCGGCCTGCCAGATCGGATAGAGCACCGAGAACAGATCGAGGTCGAGCGCATTATCGAGCGCCAGCAGCGCGCCGGCGACCGTGCCGGTGACCAGCATTGGCAGCCACGCCGCGGCGGCGCGCGGCCCCGCCGGCAGCAGCGCAATGCCCAGCGTCATCAGGAACGCGCCGACGAAGCCGCCGGCGAGACCCGACAGCACGTTCCGTGCCGCCTTGCCTGCGGGGTCGGCCTGCCCGTCGACGAACACCGCGATGTTCACCGCGGCCACGAAGGCGATCATGGTGACGAGGGCAGCAACCCATGCCGCCCACCAGGGATTGGCGCTTAAGCGCCGCATCACGAAGAAGACGAGCACCGCGAACGGAAGCGCGACGAGCCCAATGCGGACGTCGCCGGGCGTACCCTCGATCCTGTCGATCAGCGGCACCATCAGCGGCGTGAGAATGCCTGATAGTACGCCGAGGCCGGCAATCTTCAGCAGATGATGGCGGGAGGGGTCGGTCGAGATGATCGCCTCGGTCAACGGTCGCCCCCTTATTTGTGCACGCCCATCACTAGCATAGCGACGCCCGCAATTGAAGCCGGCGCGCTTCGGTCCGGCCGCCCCTCAAAACAAAGCCGCGCCAACCCGAGGGTTGACGCGGCGATGAAGCTTCTGTTGCCAGGTGCTCCGGACCCCGAACAGGTTACGCCGCGAGGCGCACTTCGTTCAATGCAACGTTATCGTTTGCATTTAGGTTTTTGACCCGATAACGGCGGTATCATGCCGAGCACAATTCAGAACTTCTTTGCGACCATCGATCCTGGTTCGCCCCCGCCGTAGCAGCCCTGGGATTCCGCCTTGCGGCGGGATCGATCTCACCGAAATGAGACCTTTAAGCTCAAGCTGCTAGGGTGGAGGCGCCGGGTACTGCCCCCGGGTCTGCCCGCAGTCCGTTCAGAGTTTCAGCGCCATCGTCTTTCGACAGACTGCATATAGGCGCGATCGGGGGAGAAAGATAGGCTCGTGGCGATGACGGTGATTGATTGAGCCTGCGTGGGATCTGGAGCGGGCGAAGGGAATCGAACCCTCGTATGCAGCTTGGGAAGCTGCCGTTCTACCATTGAACTACGCCCGCAAATCAATGACTTAGCTAAGTTCGACACTCAATCTTAGTGGCCATTTGGTGGACACGAGCGGCCATCGAACGTGACCCTATGAAGGCCTTTTATACTGAATGTTTCGGCGCAATCTAGTGTGCTTTGGCAAAAGCGTTGAAACAGGACCCCGACCTTGCCAAGGTCGGGGTCGAGGGTTCGAGCCCCTTCGCCCGCTCCAGATTTTCTTGGCAATTGAATAACTTCTGACAGGCCGCCGAAAGGCGGCCTTGTCGTTTGTCTTCCGGGGGAGCGTCCGGGGGAGCGGCGAACGCGACGGTCACACGCGAAGTGAAGGCGCGGAGCATCATAGATGCTGCAGGAGGTTTAGATCCGCGCCTAGAAACTCTCTGCGCACGTCATTCGTAATGACGGGGTCACAGGTTCGAGTCCTGTTTGCGGCACCAGCAAGTCATTGAAAGTGCTTGACGATCTTTGCGCGATTTGCGCGGACCCAAATGACCGCAAGGAATGGAACCACCGCGTAACCACGCGCGGGTTATTTCGCGGCATCCGGCGGGCCGATCAATCGCCCATTTGTCCCATCGATGGGTGCGAACGGCTCGCCTCGAATGATCGCGTACAGTTCATCGTCAGACAGCACGTCCACCTGAACGTCGCCATGCTCGATTGCCTGCGCGGGCTTCCCGTCCAACCTGTCTGCGATTTCTCGGATGGCTTGGAGATCGCCTTCCAATGCTCTCTCCAAGAGTTTTCGAGCGATGGCGCGCAACTGGTCGTGGATCGTTGCCAGCCGGTACTATCAACAAGAATTCTTTTTTCCCTCCCCACGGTGGGTGGCCCGACCGTCCAGACCCTAGATGCGTTCATCGACCGATAGCCGCGAGAAGCTCAATGGCGGGCAACGCTAGGGCACACGCGAAGCCCACCACTAAGATACCCGAAGCTGTTATGGAGACCAGGTCAATTGACCAGGCGTGGCCACTTGCGCCGATCAAATCGAAATGTCTGGAGTGGCTTTCGTCGCAATATGAACGAAGACGCATGGCAGCTGCGCTCCTTATGCTCAGTGGGACTATGGGCCTCTTCTTGGTATAGACAATCTTGCGGAACGCGCCCGCAAACTGGTCAAGATGCGGTAACCGATTTTTGCTCTGGCTCGCCGCGAAGTTTCTCGCTCGACAAACGCAACCAGTTTTCCGCCTCAGCCATCCAGAGGACCCGGTTTGTTGGATCATGCTTTGCGAGTTGTCTGCATAGCGCAGCTCGCGCACCAAGCTCCAGTTGACTAGCCATTTGCGACCCCTGCCTGAGGTTTACTTATCGCAACATTACGGCAGGTGCCGTTCCCGGGACTATTGTCCTCATGGCCATTGTCACGACGGGCATCCTTATCAAGTGCCGCCGATGGCGTGGCTGAGGATGGCGTGCAGCGCTTGCGCTAGTTAAGCGCTATTTCTGTTCAGACCCGGCAATCACCGGATAACTCGGCTCGTCAACCGGCTCGCGTGACCCGCCCCGAATGATCGCGAACAGTTCACAGTCAGGCAGCACTTCCGCTGACACGTCGCCGCGCTCTATTACCTGCGCGCACTTGCCGTCCAACCGGTCTCCGACCTCTTTGATGGCCTGCATGTCGCCTGCCTCTGCCATCTCGGCCAGCTTGTCGGCAATGATCCGCAGGCGACGGCCACCGCCGGACAGCAAGGCCACTCGAAGCGCATCCGTGAACGGCTTTGCCCGGTTCGGAGAGCCTATCGGCCTGCCCATGTTTCCCGCCTCCTAGGCGTTTGAAGCTTCAAGCAAATCCGTGACGGAACTATGGTGCGATCTGAGGACGCCTCTCGCTAGTTAGACTAAATCGTCGCGGGTTGCACTGGCACGGCTTGCCCGGTGTTCCTCGTTTCCTGCGGCCTTCCTGCGCAGCCGAGGGCGACTGACAGTCAGTCGCCCCGCGCGCCTGCCCGTCGCGGCCAACAGGCAAACTGATCGGCAGCAGCCGCGACCTGCGCTTGCGATCCGATCCCCGACTTTTCCATGATCTTTTGACGCTGCGCTGCGATGAGGTCGGCGCGGATCGCGAACTCTCTGGCAATTTCTTCGTCTGTGTCTCCTCGGGCGAAGCGCCTCAACAGCTTCTTCTGCTGCGGCGACAGCTTGTGATCGTAAGGCTGTAGTATTCGCCGCTGCAAGTTGGTCCCCGATCCGTTCTAATCTTGCTGCCGGGAAATTACTCGCTTCGCCAGAGAGGATCAACGCGGCGCGAAGGGCTGGCGGGGACCGTCCGACGACGGCGATGTCTGCCCTCCGCAACGATGGTCGGCAGGATCATCCTGTAGAGAGCGAAAGAACGGGGCGGTGCCGCCGCCGTGGCCGTGGATGGGTCCACATCACCGCCAGCGAACCGGCCGGCCGCTCTGGCCAATGGCGGGGCCTTCTGTAGATCGAACCGCCAGCGCGCCAACAAGCCGTCAACGCGGGCCAGAACTGAGAATGAAGCGCCGGTCGCGGTTCTGTACCGGACGTGCGTTCATTGGGAACAACTTGGCGAAGCGTGCGACATCGTTTTCGTCGACTTCGATCGGTTCAGTAAGTACGATCCAGTCGACGGTCTCACTGCACGGCGGTGTCGTGAGCGATCCCTCGTAGTGGTAATACGCATGCTGGGTCGGCAATAGCCCTCCGGGATCGATGGCAGGATCGGCGGGGACGGGCGAGCCTTCTTCCTGTGGCATTGTTGAGACGATCTTTTTGAACGTCGCGTTCGGCTTACCGGCAACTATAAGCGCGGCGATGACGGCCAATCCGTCAGTCCCGGCGTGAACGAAATGCACTTCCATTGCAAACCGCTTGCCCTCGACAAGGTGCTCGCTCGGATGATGGAAGTGGAACTGCTTTAGCGCGTATTTGCGGTCGCCCATGTGGAACGTGTCGCCTTCCGCGAAGTCAAGCTGAATGGTGTGGCCGTTATTGACGATCGTGTCGGGCCGCTTGCTCCAGCTGATCCTGAGCGGCGGCTGCCGGGCGCTGACCGGCGCGGTGATGTCGATGGGAGACTGCTGGCCGCCTGCCGAGCACGCCGCATCCGCTGCGTCGAGATCACCCCATTTTTCGGGTCCCGTTGCTCCCTCGTAGCTCCAATGGTGGCCTTCTGACGCGAAGACGGTCGAGGCACACAGGGGACACAGCGCCAAACCGGCGAAAAGCTTCAGTGCCTGACGACGTCGCATGAGGATCACTCCGGTTCGGATACCGCACTAACACGACAAGCAAACGGGCCTTTAACCGTCCACCCCGACCTCTCACAGCAGGGTCCGGCTCTAGTTTGAAAGCAACGCAAAACTTCCTGCGCTGATCGCTCGAAGGCTTGAGATAGATCAAGGTCTTGATCGGCTCAAAATGGCGCATTGCCGCGGTGATGGGTTAATTCAGGGTAGCCGTATGGCGCGGTATATCGACAAAATTCTACAACCCGGTGAAAGGGTGCTGTATTCGACCAACGAACATTGGATGTTCTTCCTGCCGGCAATCGCGGCGTGGATCGTGGCGGTCGCATTTCTGGTGCTGTGGCGCTTCTTTGCTACCGACGCGCTGGCGTTGGTTTGCTTGGCATTCGCGGCGGTCGCTGGGCTTGCGGCCTTGTACTGGACGGCGACGGCTTGGTTCCACCGCTGGACCACCGAGACCGACATCACCAACATGCGGGTCGTCCACAAGACTGGTTTCATCAAGCGGCGGACCTTCGAGATGAGCCTCGACAAGGTCGAGAGCGTCGACGTCAACCAGAGCATTCTCGGTCGCCTTATGAACTACGGCGACATCACCATTCAGGGCGTCGGCGAAGGCACCCAAACCATTTCTACGATTGCCTCGCCGCTCGCGTTTCGCAATGCCATCACGACAAGACCGGTCGGCACGTAAATCATGGCATGTTGTGGCGGACGATGCGCGATACGCATCAACTCTGCGAGTGCCAGCGAGCAACCGGCCCAGGTGGTCCCAATCGAAGTTTTTTCCCTCCCCCGGGTGAGTGACCCCGAACGTCCCCGCTAACGTTGCTTGATCTAGTTTAGCCATTCCGCTAGCGCGCGATAAACCGACGCCCTGCCAATCTTGAGCGTCTTGGCAATCGCGGACGGGTCCCATGCCATCTGTTTTCATTTTCTTGATCTTGACGGGATCGATGTTCGCCTTGCGGCCCTTGTAGACACCACGTGCTAAAACCAGCGATTTGACAGTAGGAAAACTGCCGTTTCGGCGCACGTTTCAAGGGGTGGTACTGCAACGCGCACCGGCTTTGGCGCGAAAACGCAAATTCTTGGCAACCAATGACAAGAACGGAGCCGGATAGTCTGTTACTCATTCGGCTCCGCCTATTTGCCCTGCGATGCAGCTAACCAGCATCATTGGAAAGTCCCCCGAACCATGCGCCGAAAGGATTTGCTTTTCTGGCTTTCGGTTGCTTGGTTCTGTGCCTTCTTCGGTATGGTGGGCTGGGCACTGCTTGCGCCCCGTTAGGCCTGTGCCTCTCCTGTTGCGAACCCGCGCGCCTTCTAACCGGCGAGCCGTGCCTTCAATTGCCGAAACCCCTCAATAATCCGCACCCTTTTCTCATCATCCAACTGCGGCGGTGCCGATAATCGCTTCTGATTTTCGCGGTCCATGCGATGTCGCTCCCTCCGCACATCCCGGTCATATTCATTGAGAAATCGTTCGAGTTGTTCGTGGAAACTCGCGAGGTTCGGAAATTTTACGAGGGCCGGAAGACCGCGCGCCGGATCGGCTGCCCTCTCCACGACGGCGACCGGGTACATGGCCAGCAACTCGACCAACCCCGCAGCAAACACCTTCGGATCACTCGCCGTGATCGTGTCGTAGCAGCCCAATATCTTCGCTGCCGCTGCCATCGCTTGATTTTTGTTTGAGGACATCGATGATCTCCACCGCTTCGCGCTGCTTGCGTTGATATTCGGTGAGCGGCTTTGCAGCGAGTGGGCCGCGACAGCCGGCGGCGAGATACTCTACCGGGTTTTCCTTTTGCGAAGCCGTTTCTAGCGCCGCCCGCGCTAGCGCTACGTTATGGCCTTTGGCTTTCAGCAAGTTGGCAATTAGGCCACCACCGTTCTTGCCGAGAACTTCCCGCCCCCTCGCAAACAGCTCGCGCTCCGCAATGGAGGGATAAAACGACGCTCCCGCGGCGTCCGTGGCGATAGCCACGGAATTTGTATCTTCTGTGTCTATGTCTGGGTCTGGTCTGGTCTGGTCTGGTCTGGTCTGGTCTGGTCGTATCAGCGTTACGGTGGTGTTATGGTCGTTACGCTGGCGTTGCCTGTAACGCCTCATGCGTTCTGGAGCGGTCGGATCAGTGGCGTCCGATTTAGGCTGCCATTTATCCCAATTGTGGGGTTTTAGCGTTCCACCAACATCGTCAATGAGCCGCGCATCGATTAGCTTCTCTATGGCTCGTTCCAGCGCTGCCGGTGATGTACGCAGCATGATCGCCATGTCATCGATTGACCGAAGCGCGCCGTCATTTCTGGAGGCTATGCACAGGAGATCAATCCACAATCGATGCAATCGATCCGAAAGCCGCAACAGTTTCGGATTGTGTATCGCGTCGTTGTGTAGGCGAAACCATCGGTACATTTCACGGCCCGCAAGTCTCAAGCGGAAAGGCAGTTATTCGATAGCTTAATTTTGATTTTTTAGGTTTCTCTGGCGGGTCGGCTGGTGTGGAGCTAACTCGGGCATAGCCATATCGCATCGCATCCCCCATTCTTGAAGGTATGACTTTCGGATTCTAAAAGATGCGATGATTCAGCGTCAATCTACTTCTTTCACAACGTCTGCGTTTTGAAAGATGTCGGCATCGTTGGGCTGGGCATCGATCTCGACAATCAGCCGAACACTGCCACTGCGTCTGCGCTCTGATTCAAGGTGGGCGGCGAAGCCGCGGCCACAGCTGGCGCTGTGGAGCGGCGCGTGGCGTTTGTCCACGTGTGCGCCAGAGCCGCCTTAAGTCCGGAATGCGTTGAACTGGACATCGCTTAGGTAACCAACTTGACTAGTGTTATTGCATTGTTTTTCCCGCTCAATGCTCAGAAGTCCAAAGAAGGTCTTAACTAGGCTAAATCGCGGGTCTTCGAACTGGTTCAGCTCCCCGATAGCTCCCCTACATTCGCCAAACCGCAGTTATCCCAGACTAGAGAAAGAGTCCTAAGCCGATCGGACTACCGGCCGATGATAACTTTCCCACTCCCCCTCCGCTCCCCTCACAATCTCGAACGGCGGTTCAACTCTGTATCTCAACAGCTAACTGCTCTATGGCCCTAACCTTCACAGGGTCAGGCTCCGACGAAACGAGGCTCGCGATCGTTTACGAACTGTCTGACGCGCTCTACCGGACGAAAGTCGGGCTAACTCGGAAGGAGTTGTCTGCCCTGTTTGATCTCGTTTTGAAGGAGATCACAGGCGCCATTGCGGAAGGCGAAACAGTGAAGTTATCGTCGTTTGGGACATTCACGGTCCGCAAGAAGGGCCAGCGCATTGGCCGAAATCCCAAAACAGGCGTCGTAGTCCCAATTGTTCCGCGCCGCGTGGCGGTCTTCAAGGCTTCGGCCAGAATGAAACAGAAAATCCAGAATAAAACCAAATCTAACGCACCAAACGAGGCGACCGTACCGAGCCTTCGGACAATTGCTCCCGAACCGGTTTCATGATCGGCGCAAATTTCTGCGCCTCGACGGCAAATTTGATCGGTTTCGCCCTGTGAATAACGTGCATAGCCCTAAGGCAACGCTGGACAAGGTGTAGCATGCCACCCGCAGATTGGAGGGATGGCTATGGCCCGCACCGTGATTTACTGCGACCTAGACGCCGTTATCGATAAGGTTGTCGCTGCCTGTAGCGGCGACATGATTGGCGCGGTAAAAGCCCTGCTGCTTGTCAACGAGACGCTTGAGTCCGAACTTCAACAGCTTCGCGACGGGGCGGCCTACCGCGCACCGACCAAACGTCAGGCAAAATGTTGGCTGCATTGAGGTTTGTCGCAGCAAGCCCAGTTTGACCTGCGCGATAGCGGCGCGGGTGCTGCATCACGAGCGACTGCTGGAGCTGGAATTGGCTTCCCCTATTGGGCGCAGGGTCCGCCAACTGAGGCAGGCTTATTTCTTCAATTGCTCCGGCAGAACGGCTGCGAGCGGTACGATGTCGAGCGTTCGCCCGTCTTCATCTGCGATCACGAGTGTGATCGACGCAACTAATTCTCAACCGGTTTTACGGCCTTGCTCCTGAGTGATATGGCGCGGGTCAGCGGACGAAAAGGCCCTGCAACTCTTCAATACCGAGCGGAGGCGATGTCCGGTTCGGGTCTTGGCCGTGCACGTGTCAGACTATAGGCCCGGACCGAGAGAGCCATCTCGGCGGCTACTTTTGGGAACCTTTTGGTCAGGAAGTGTGTCGCTCCCATGCGGGCCTTCATCGTGCCGAACGGATGCTCGACTGTCTCGCGACGCTGGCGCATAGCTTCTGGTTTGCATCAAGGCACTGCACAGCCTCGAGCAGATGCTCATGCCCCCATCGCGTAATCCGCCGCTCTGGCCCGGTCGTGCATTGGGGTTTGAGCGAACAATTTTGACAGGCCGTGGTCCAGTAGCGCCGCAGCATCGTGCCGTCTTCTTCGTTTCTATAGCGATACGGCAATCGCTCTCCAGCTAGACAGCGATAGGCGTCCTCCTCTGGCAAATAGGCAAGCCGTGCCGGTCACCAGCGAGTCGGTGCGGGATGCACTGCGGCCCATCTCCAGGCGCGCCTAAGGCCAATCAGCACGCCTATAGCATGGCCGCTACTCGGCAGAAGCGATTGCCCGGATGTGAAATATCGGCCCTGATCCGATCAGGCCGGGCGTTAGGCAGAAGGACCGTTGTTTGATCCCTTCCGCTGTCCCAATTTGGGACCCCGACGCGGACTTGGGCTGTTGCTTCGTTTGGTCGGCACTGACGGTAACGCACTTCACGGTAATCTGAGACTCGTCATAGAGCCCGAGTGCTAGTTTGTGTTGGGGCGAGTTCTTGTGCGGTCCAAGAACATGCCAAGAAAGCTGTGCATCTTCACCAAGCGAGGCCCGCTGATGGCGCTAGCTGTCGCGGCGGGAATGGTGTTCGTCCTTGTCGGACCCACCTCAGCGCAGTTCTTCAATTTCGGCGGATTTCAGCAACGGCCGCAGCCACAACGCGGTGGCGGCGGGTTCGGTGGCGGCTGGTTTGGTAATGACACGTTTGAGCCGTTCCAGCAGCACGCGCCGCAGCCTCGCCGGCAAACACTACCGCCCGTGCGCGAGGATTTCTCAAGAGCGCCGCCGCCCGAGAAACGCGACACCGTACCCGAACACCACATTCTGGTGCTCGGTGACGCCATGGCGGACTGGCTCGCCTATGGTCTTGAAACCGCCTATGCAGAACAGCCCGACCTGGGCGTGATCCGAAAGGCGAAAAACACCTCCGGCCTGATCAAATATCAGCCCAAGGGCGATCCGGCCGATTGGGCCGCCGCCGCCAAAAGCATTCTCGCCACCGAAAAAGCTGACGCCATTGTTGTCATGCTCGGGCTCAATGACCGAGTCGCGATCCACGAGCCGGCCGCGAATGAATCGGACAATAAATCGCCGGACAAGAAGAGCGACAAGAAGGATGCCAAGGCCAAACCCGATGGCAAGCCTTCAGAAGCAAAATTCGACGCGAAGCCCAATGCCAAGCCGCATGACAAGGCGACGGATTTTGAATTGTCGCCGGACGATGCCACCGACAATAGCGTAGCGCCGCCCCTCATAGGACCGGAGAAAAGCGCGCGCTCCCCGAACGGCCTCTATCAGTTTCACGAGGAACGCTGGGTGGAGCTCTACGCCAAGAAGATCGAGGAGATGATCGGCGTCCTGAAATCCAAGGGTGTGCCGGTGCTATGGGTCGGTCTGCCGGTGGTATATGGCCAGAAGGCGACCGCCGACACGCTGTTCCTGGATTCGCTCTATCGCGATGTGGCCGGCAAGACCGGCATCACCTATGTCGATGTCTGGGACGGCTTTGTCGACGAGGGGGGCCACTTCGTGCAGAAGGGCCCGGACTTCGAAGGTCAGATCCGACAGCTGCGCTCTTCCGACGGCGTGTATTTCACCAAGGCCGGCGCGCGCAAGCTCGCGCATTATGTCGAGCGCGAAATCACGCGCCTCCTCGCTGCGCGTTCGGCGCCAATCATATTGCCAACCGAGCCTGCGACGCCCGATGCCAATGCCGTGCCCGGTCAGCCCGCTCCGCGGCCCCTCGCAGGTCCAATCCTGCCGTTGGTCGCCTCCTCGGTCGGCACCGATCAATTGCTCGGAGGGCCGGGAACGAGCCCGGCCGCGGTCGATGCGCTCGCCGCACGTACGCTGCTCAAGGGTGAAGCGCTGACGCCGCCCCCCGGCCGCGCCGACGATTTTGCGTGGCCGCGCCGCGAAGTCGGACGCGAAGAGGCCAGGGGTGAGGAAGCAATGGCATCGGCATCGCGCGATGGCATCGCCCCGGTAAGGAAGCCGGCGGCATCGCTAAAGCCGAAAAAGCATCGTAGCCAGAGGTGGGACTGGGCTAGAGGGATGGTCCGGGAGCCTGCTTTTGCGCGCAGCAATGTGTGGTAAGCGGCGGCAAGGCGTGCCAGTCGCCAGCGATGGCAAACGGAAGGTGCCGAATGCACGGTGGACCATCGCCGGGTGCACCGAAGGGCAACAGGAACGCTTTCAAGCATGGTCACTACCCGACGGAAGCGATTGTGCGACGGCGCGAGATTTCGGTATTGATTCGCGTCGCTCGCGCCTTGGAATCAAGCAGCCTGTCGCGCACCGTGCACCGAGCCTTCTAACGCAAAAATCTTACGCACGCCAAAATCCCCCAGACAATGCGACGCCTAACTCCACGATCCAGGGCAGCGCGATTTATTCGCGCTCATGTCGGAGCCTCCCTATTCCTATTCGGCGGAAGCGTAGAGGCCTTAGGATCATCTGAAGGCGGTGCAATGTTATCTCGTATAATGCGCGGCCGGCCGCATCGTTAGCTGGAAGTCGTCGATGTTGATTTCGTGACCGCCGCCTTCTTTTTCAGCGCTCTCCGCTTTTTGGTTGCGGTCTCGAGTGACCTCAGCGGCCGTAGTTGCGTGTTGAAGGCATTTTTCCGCAAAATCTCGAGACGGTCCTGATACTCGCGTTCGGTATTCCCATTTTTGCACTTCATCGCTTCATTCCACTTCCGTTACGCAACGCGCTTCCTGACGATCATTCGCGCCGAGAGAAAGCCGCACGGTCCCGTTGGCGAAGACGAAAACACAGAGCCGTGCGGGTCATCGCACAACGCACGCGGGTTGGAGGATCGGTGCGTAGGCAATCAGGCGACGCTGCTTGTCAAAATTAGCGTCCGGTTCAAACATGCTCCGCAACGGCAAATGCACGATTTACGACACCGTCGCTGCCCGATCATGAAGTGGCCACGATTGACGTCGCTTCTTTGATAGCAATGTCAATTGGAGTGAAAAAATCACCACAAGAAATAAAATCTCCCAGAAAAACAAATCATTGGCCTGTGATTTGATGTGGAAGATTTGTATCCCGCTCTTTTTGCCTCTGTGAGTAGCTAGCAGAAGGGCGAACATCCTTCGGGTTCTCGTGTGAATTATGTCCGCGCAGGCGGTCGTAATCCCACGCCACCTCGAAAAGCTATTGGCTTTACCCAACAGACGCGCAACAAACCGCTGTCGAGCATGGCGACGGAAATGGTGTTGAGCCGCATGAAGACCGAGAACGTTCATGGTCTCTGATCCAGCTTCCGCGATTGGGCCGGAAATGAAACCGGTCATCCGCGCGAGTTGATCGAAACAGCTGGCGCATGTGATCGGCGACAAGGCCGAGCAGGCCGACCGCCGCAGCGATGCCTTGGAAAAACGCCGCGCCCTCATGGAAACGTGGGCGGGCTTGCGATCCGAGGCGCTTGGCGAACGTCGTGAAGATGCGGCGGCGCTGAACCAACTCAAATTGATGCCCCACGCCGACGGTATGGCCGCAGATGATTATCGGCAAGGCAGACGTGTCCATGCGTCACCCTGACCATGTTCCCATCAAAGTATCCCGCAGGACATTTTTTGGATAGCTCGATCAACTGCTCCTTCTGACTAGCGCAGGCCTTGCGTGGTTGAATAATCTTGATGAGGAAAGATCGAGTGTGGCGATGGATCAGAGATTTCGTCGACGGTTTGCGAGCCAGCACGGGCGCGTAATGCCAGGGATCGTAGGTCGTCTCCTCGTCGAAGCCACATCGAACCTCCACGACCTTCGGCGGACGGCTCTGCTGCATCCGCTTCTCAATCGGGCCAACTGCGCGGGAACGTCGGCTGATGAAGCACGCGGTGCGTCGGTTTAAAGGACAACACCGATGTCCTATAGATACAGTGGGCCTCAACACACAGTCACTCTGTGATTTCCCGGCGCTAACGCGGCGTCATTGCGACGTGCCCCAAGCCTTTCAATTTTTGGACTCAAATTTGCCTCCCGACTCAAATCACTTTGGACAGGGCGACTGGGGTGCATTGGCTATTTGATTTGGAGTATTAGTCATGGGAACAGTTCATCCGCCGCGCGACAAGCAAGCTCACCTCGCTAAACCGTCGCTTTGGGTTGCCGAAACCGACGACTCTCTCTCGCTCCTTGAGAATGCCCTTCGAGAGGATGACTCTTCACTTTGGGATAGCGAACACACCGAAGACGGTAACTCGCCCGCTTGAGGAGACTGCCCGGCTTCGCGGGCGTTTGGTTCAGCTACCGGATCTCGTCCGCCAAAACGTCAGCCACTCAAGATAACGCAACATCATGGCAGAGCATCCCTCAATCTTGGCGGGCGCACGCAATGTGCCCTCGCGGCCGCATGCGACTACACTAACTCCGTATGGGCAGTGGGAGAATCGCGCGATTCGTAACCACGAGCAAATACGCGAATTTTGCCATTTCCTTGCCCACGAGTGGGGAGGAAACCGTCAGCATTCTTATGCCGTTCCTTCCAGAGGGAAATCGTCGGCGTGGTCGCGAAAGGTTGATGGTAAATGGTCGGCAGTCGGTCTGGCGGATGCGGTATCGAAATATGATTGGAAGGGAAAAAGCTTTTCCGAGAGCAAAGCCGAGTGTGATCAATTCGCTGACGATCTTCGATCCGCTATTCAACGGAACTCAAATAACGATGTTTGCGCCATCTTGCGAGAGATAATGCATTGGGGCGGTGTAGATAATAAGCATCGACAAAAGCGAACGTTCGAGTGGATCGAACGAAACGCGAATGAGATCTCTGCCAAGCTTTCGAACGCGATCGATCTGATTAAAGACGAACAGGCCTCGCTGGATTCGTTTGACGGTGTAAATCTGTTAATGAACTCCACGATGACGAAGATCGTGAGCCTTGCCGATCCCGAACAGAGGCTTGTGAGCTACGACGGCCGGGTTGGTGGAGCGCTCGGCTTCTTCGTCGCCAGATTTGTGGAGGAACGAGAAATTCATCAATACAACGTTGCCGATCAATTACTTTTCGCCGTCGACCGAGAGGCCAAACGGACCCCAGAGACGAACCGCATTCATTTTCCGGCATTGTTCGGCAACGCCAGAGATCGCTGCCATGCCTCGATGGTGCGATGGGCATCGCAGCTAATCTGGCAAGTCGCGAAAGAATGCCAAGCGAGTCCGAGAGCAATCGAAGCTGCCCTGTTTATGTGGGGATATAACGTTATGTGGGGATATAAGGTTGCTGCAGAACCAGAACATTAGCCGTTGCAGACCTGCCGCAGTCGATGGTGGGAACACTGCCGTCTCGGGTACAGTTCTATTCGGGCTTCTAGCCGCCAACCATTTTGAGACTGGCAGCTCGCGTATTGGGCGCCCCACCCGGAGCGGCCTGCACGAGCCGGCAGGATAATGTCGTCTCACCTTTGCTCAATCAGAAGCTCTATTCCGGATTTGGCGATCGCCTCTCTGTGCCGAGGCCAGTATTCGTCCTGGTCTATCACCATCTGCCCATCACTATAGATAACAAGACCGGGCTCGCGTCGGCATCGCATACCATCGCGCAGCAGGCATCTACATGATGGACAAAGAGATGCAGGAATTAGGAACTGCGGCTGTTCACGTTCTCCCCATCGCGACCTCATACATGAGGGCGTACAACGAATGAAGGGCCGAGTTAATCCTGGTCGGCGCTGGCCGGTCGAACTCATATCGCCGCTATCGGGAACGTGAGGACGAATTCTACGCCGGGATCATGTCGGCGAATTTCAAGTTTACCGCCTAGCTGTGCGGCGAATGCATTTATCAACCTCATCCCCAAGCCTTTACGGGAGGTGGATTCGATGTTCGGAGGCAATCCTATTCCCTTATCTCGCACGGAAACCAATATTTTTGCATCGGCCCGAACAAGCTCGATCCACACTTGGCATTTAGAGTTAGGATGTCCGTATTTCGCCGAGTTCGTAACCAATTCGTTCACGAATAGAGCCACTGGAATAGCCTGATCCGGGGGGACTTCTATTCCAGCCGCTGTACTCACATGTAGAAGACAGTCGGGCATGGATTGGGAAAAGCTTTGGCAGATATCTTCGAGGTAAGGACCAAGTTCAATTTTCTCGAACATCTCGGTCTGGTAAAGACGCTGGTGGGCGCGGGCGATGGCGGTGATGCGATGGGACGCTTCGTCAAGATGGGCCTTAACGTCATCTTCGACGGTCGCGGCTTGCAAATGAAGCATACTGGCCACCAGCGCCAGGCTGTTATTGACGCGATGATTTACTTCTTTGAGAAGAAGCTGATTGCGATCAAGCGCAGTTCGTAAATTTGCTTCTATGCGCTGTCGTTCGATTGCCATCCCTAAAATGTTGGCCGCCCCTTGCAAAAATGAAATATCGTTGATTGAAAATTCGCCTTCCGAGCGGCTGTCAACTTCAAGGACGCCATAAGGTGAACCATCACCTTGGAGAATGACGTTCATAGCTCGACGGATGCCATGTTTTACCAAAAGTTCGGGAGTCCGGAATCGCTCTTCAATTTCGAGATGGTTCGAGATAACGGGCTTTCCTGTTATCAGTGCATACCCCGCCGGGGACTCGATGTCCGCACCTACCGTTGCGACGCCAATGACATCATTTCCCCAGCCGACGCCCGCCGTCACCAAGAACCGGGCTTCTTTGCGCTGATATTCAAGAACCTTGCAAAATTCGGCTTCGAGACCCGCAGCGGTCAGACTGGCCGTCTTTGTCAGCAGTTCCGGGAACGGCGTGCCCTGAAGCGCAAAAACTCCAAGCTCCGCCAGAATTTCCTGCTGGCGAATCCGAAGTTTTGAGTTGCCACCGGCGGCGAGTTGATCACTAGGAATATGTTCGACAACAGGTATGGGTTTGTCAGTTTGCGTCATGGGAGTCCGAAAAAAAGCATCCGTGAGGATTTAACTTAGGCCGAGTAAGCCGGTCCCGTATCCAACTAAAATCGCCGAAAACGGTCGTATTTGGGAACTTCAAGAATGAGAGCGTTATCTGGCGGTGGCCTGCCGCTTTGGCAACAATGAGGTCGACGTGGGGCCGATCCTTGACAGAGCGGGCGGCGTTGCACACCTTAAAGTTCAGGCTAACAATCAGGTTGGCCTAAGCAGAGGAGATATCATGGCTCCACCTGCAAAAATTCGCCGCAGTGATCGCAGTTGCAATGTTCGGGCAATAGCGTAGCGGCAACATACGAACAGCGTTCCGGGGGCGGCCTATGGGCCTCATCAGTTAGGCATGGACCAACCTGGCCCCTCCCGGAGCGATTGCCTATAGAAAATGCCGCAGCGGGGCGCTCTTTCGGGCTTGTGTCCCGCAACGACCAGAACAGCCACCGTACAACAGTAACGATCTAAGGAGCGCGGGCAATCAACCGCGGCGGCCTATGTCCCGCTGAGCTTTGCGCCAGGCGAAGCCTATCAGTTCGACTGGAGCCACGAGGTGGTCCTGTTGAGCGGGACCACGGTGCTCGTGAAGGTTGCCCATGTCCGGCTCTGCCACAGCCGC
Organism: uncultured Alphaproteobacteria bacterium; assembly: GCA_963831585.1. Classification (GTDB taxonomy): domain Bacteria; phylum Pseudomonadota; class Alphaproteobacteria; order Rhizobiales; family Xanthobacteraceae; genus Bradyrhizobium. The sequence goes on from CAWHRA010000018.1 coordinate 347,082, forward strand.
ATGCTGTTCGTGCGAGCCTATCCGCGGGAGACGCAGGAGATGATGTTCGACGCCCACGACCGGGCGCTCGCCCTGTTCAAGGGCACCTGCAGTCGCGGCATCTACGACAACATGAAGACCACAGTCGAGACGATCTTCGTCGGCAAGGATCGTCGCTACAATCGCCGCTTCCTGGGGACAAGCTGCGGGCCGAGGAAGGTTAACCCCGTGATGTTTCCCCCCGGTCGTGCACGATGAGCACCATCGGCAGCGGGTCGCTAGGCGCCAATCGCGGTGACACGTTTTACGTGGTTGCGTCATCGCCGCGACGTGAGGGTGTGGCCTACCGCCGCGCCGCGAGCCGGTTCGAGGGTCCCCGCTTGCAATGCCGCGCGCCTCTCGGCGATGGCGTGATTGAACAGTTCAAGCACCAGGCCAAAGGCCGCCAGTTCCTCTTCCTCGATGGCGCCGTCATCGTAGCATTCGAGCGCTTCACCGATGACGGCGTCGACCTCGCGCTGCATCGCCAGGAGTTCCTGATTGGATTCCGCGGTGCGCACTCTGGAAACCATGGCCAGGATACCGTTGCGATGGCCGGTGTTTTCCTCCCTTTCGTCCCGATTCAAATAGTGACGCAACCATGCGCCGACCGAACCGATCACGGAGAGAAGCAGAAGCGCAAACCAGAAGTAATCGCCGTACCTGTCGAGGAAGGTGCGTTCGGTGCCGTCGATGACGGCCGCCGCTCCCCGATGTACCGGCAACTCAGCGTCTTTCTCGGTGTCCGGCTTGGTGATGTGCGCAGCGCCAGGCACTTGCCTCGCAATCGCCTGACGGACGGCAAATAGTTGCCGGAAAAATGCGGCCACCGTCGTTTCAGACAAAGTCTTTCGCGCCAAGATCAGGTGGTTGACGCTGACCGTCTCGACCTTGTCATCCGGCCAGGCCGGATTCGCATTGAAGACGCTGGGTGGAATTTCCTCGGATTCATACCGCGGGTGTTTCAGGCCGATGGCTTCCGATGCCTCGATCGCGAGAAACTTCGGCTCGCCTCGCGCCCGGGCCGTCGCGGCGATGGCGTCGGAGGTGATTTTGCTGTCGAGCGGACCGACCGCCATGAAGGCATCGAGAGTCGGGTCGCGCGCAAGATCCTCGATTTTGTCCGTGCCAAATTGCGTAGCCGCGACCTTGTCCGCCTCCACGCCGGAGGCGCTCAAGATGACCCGCAGCAACGTGGCGTTCGCCGCCGTCCGGCCGATCACGCCGACCCTGTGTCCTGCGAGATCGGCGATTTCCTTGATTTTCGGCGCGGGCGCTCTTTTGGAACTCTTGCCCGCAAGTCCGGAAGGCGACCACAGCACAACGAAGTTCTTGCGCACGATGGCGACGGTCTGCGCGTCGGCCGGCATCTCCAGATCGCCACGACCGACCGCAAGATCGGCCTTGCCAGCACCAAGCAGGGCGAGGGCTTCGATCGCTCCGTCGGTCGTGATCGGAGACAGTCTGACAGTCCTGCTTTCGCTGGCGAAGACCTCGGCCATCGCCTGAACCACTTTTTGATCGTCGCTTCCCGGCGGTCCGACGGCAATCCGGAGAGTTGGCGGCCGCAACGCATAATACAGTGCGCCCGCGCCGGCGCCAAAAACAAGAAATCCAAGGGCCAAGACCAGCAGTAAGGAATTGCTCCTTTTCCGCCGTCGGCGGGCTACGTCACCGGTTTCATTTGTACCCTCGGACGAGGACATTGCAGCTGCCAGTCGGAGATCAAAAGCGCTTCCCGCTTTGCAGGAATACCACGTTTTTCAAGGATAACGTCGGAGCACCGGCCCTGGTTTCAAGAGCGGAATACCATCTGGCGGTCTGAAAATACGACTGGCTGGCCTATGGTCTTGCTCGGCATCACTGTGCCGCTGCTGTTGCTCGGCCGCGTCGGCGAGCGGATCGAATGACCATCTTTTGTTGCGCTGCATAAGTTTGTTCCTGGCAGGCACTTTTCGGACGTGGCGCGATGTCCGAGTTGATTCCGTGATGCGCGGCAAAGCGGACATCCAATACCCGACAAACGGCCTACGAAAAACTCCCGCCGCCCTCGACGATGCGACGTTTGGGAGAGCGGCGCGGTCACGATCACCCCTCACCTTCATGATTGACGAAGACGGGCCTCAGCACAGCCCCTGCATGACTTTAGGAGGGCCGCTGTGCGTGGTTGGTCCGCGACTGAACGGCCCACCGTCTCAATTCGAACAATCGCTGTCGCTTACTTGTCGCGGTCGGATGAAGCTGATTCGGAGGGCACTGATGAAGGTATTGGGAGCCACGGTCGTCGTTCTCGTTGTGCTATATTTTGCCGACCAACAATTTGCCCAGGGGCATTACACCGATGCGGTCCAGCAGATGGCCGCGCAGATGATGCATTCGCTCGGAACCTCCTGAGGCCGCTCGGTCGGCCCGCTGGTGAGGTTGTCATGTCCGGGCCGATCGTTGCCATCGCATAGGCGGCCGATTTTGATTCCCTGCGGGAACCTCTTGGGCGCGGTGAGCGTTGAGATCGTCACACTGGGCAGGTCCGCAAACCCGGAGGTGGGTTATGTGCGACATTCCTCTGGACCTTCAAAGAAAGTTCGAACAGCGGTGGGCCGCCAGATTTGCGCGGCCGTCTCCGCCAGCGGCACCCCAAAGCCAACTTCAACAACAACAGCTTTCCGAACCCGCCAAAGCCAAAAGAAAAACCCGCCGGGTTAAAGCGGCGGGCTTGAGACCCTCATCGGCGGTGTAAGCGCAGGACCGAAGCCCCGCGGCCAGTCAGGGCTTTCCTGCACTAGATTTGCCCTGGGCGGCCTTCCTGGCTGGCTCCCGGGCGCTGCTGGCGCGGATGTCGGCGCCGATGATGGCGCCGCCGTAGATCGTCTGGCGCGATTTGGTGCTGCCGGGGCATTACAGCGGCCGTTGCGAGCCCCGGCAATGCCACTAGGATTTGAGACCGGGAACGAGCCATTCACACCACCCCTTTTGTCCATGCGCGTCATCCACAGGATTGCACAGAGCCGAGCCACGCGACGGTGGGCAGTAATCGGCGCCCTGGTGCTGATCTCCGCGCACGCCCTCGCGGCCGACAATCTGACCGGCCAAGCCAGTATCATCGACGGCGATACCCTGGAAATCCATGGGAACCGGATCCGGCTTTGGGGCATCGACGCGCCGGAGAGCAGCCAGCTTTGCCGGGATCAAGATAGCCTGCAGTATCGGTGCGGAGCGCAAGCGGCGAACGATCTCGACAAGTTCGTCGCTGGCCGGCCGGCGAGCTGCATTCCGATCTCGCTCGATCAGTACGGGCGCACAGTAGCGACGTGTTCGGTAGACGGAGCTGACCTGGGCGAATGGCTTGTCCGCAATGGTCTTGCCCTGGACTGGCCACAGTATTCGAAAGGAAGATTTGGCAAGATCCAGCATGAGGCCGAACAAGCCGGGCGCGGCATGTGGGCGGGCAGCTACGTCGAGCCCTGGCTATATCGAGTCTGCATCCGAGCTGGGGGCCGCCCGGCTGAATGTTCGGACGACGCGAATGCCCACCCTTGAGAGTCTAACCGATCGGGCAGCAACGTGAGCGCCGATCGCGGCTGGAAGCGCCCGTTCGAAGATCCAATCCTGCTGCCCCGCGGTCGCCAGCTCATCACGCTCGAGGATGCCGGCAACTACATTACCAAGTTGACGAAAGCCGAGCACGAGGCTTCCGAGTGGCAGGCCGCGATGGAAGCCTTGATCCTAGTCGCGACATCGGGCGGGCCAACGATGTTCGCCCGGATAGGCGTCATGCGCGCCTTGAACCGCGGTCACGTTCGGGAGTTCAATCCCGAGCACAAAGAGCCGCATTGGGCCGGCGCAAGCTAGCGAGGGACCGATGAAAACCGTGTTCGTTTACGTCAATACCAGCAAGCAGGTCGGCGACCGCGACCATGTCAAGGTGTTTGCGAATGTCGACGCCGCGGAAGAGTGGTTCGAGGAGAATGACCCCGAAGGCGTGGCTTTCGAATATGAGGTGCTAGAGTGAGGTGCCGCAGGCTGGCGCGCGATCGTCTCTAGTGCGAGTTCCCGTGCTCCAATTCGCGTCCGGGAGTTTCCCCCGCTTCCTGATGTTCAACCGATAGCGATCGGTAGTATGCTGCCATTTCTCGGTAGCGCTGGCGGAAAATGGGGTCGCGCGTTCGGTCAGCACGTTCATCAAACATGCGAGCACGCTCGATAAGGTCTTTCGCGTTTGACATCGCACATCTCTCTACGAAACTACCTCCTAAATAATGTTTGAGATGCTCTGCCCCACGTCGGCGCACGGACTTTTGATAACCACGCGGGAACGTGGGCGATGCTGATCAGCTTCGCGGGTTCTCCGGAACTTTATCGGTCGCTGGGCCTTGTGAGGGCAATCGGCCCATGAGCGACGACCCGGATTTTCCGAAGGCCTGTCACGCGCTGCAGGTGCTGCGCCAGGCGCGTTTGTCGCGAAATGAGGCCGCGGCAATAATGCTCGCGGATCTGGTTTATGAAATGGCAGGCACAGGCTTGCGGACTCCCGAAATAGAAGAAGCTCGTCAGGCTGCATGGGTCGCAATTTCCGCCTTGGCGAAAACTCTCAAAGAAGAAGGGTTTGCCTCGCGTGCCCTCTGGAGGGCCGCGTCTGGAGCGACGGAAACCTGGATAGAACTACTCGACTAGCCGCTCAGATAGGGCCTTTGGCGCAGCGTCAGCCCACAGCAGCGTGTGCCGGCTTATATCGGACCTGCTCGCTATGCCATGCGCGGATCCTGGCCGTGGCTTCGGCGTCCTCGACGCGCAGAAGCTTGCAGCCGATCGCGCCGAGCGTCGGGCCAAGCGTCACCTTAAATGGGAGTCCGTTCTACCCTCAGGATCGGACATCGGCAGGCTGTAGCCATTTGTCCGTTTCGTGCCATCAGCCGACGTGATTGCCTGTGAATAATCTAGGAGTCCGGGCCGTGGAGCGGCACTGGTCGAGGTGTTGGGTCAATCCGGCCGCTGGAGCCGAACAACCCGGAACGCAAACCTACCCGGCGCCGGAAACTAGATTGCCGGCACAGCTTCTCGACGAAACGAATGTGGGCCAAGAGGTGTGCGTGTGGGCAGTCGCAAGCTGTTCTATCTCAAGCGTTCGGCCGCCGCAGTTAGCACAGGATAGCGGGCATAGAGCGTGTCGACGCGGTCTCGCCACATCGCCACGAACGCACCCGAGGTCAGACTATCGACCGACTTCCATTCGCGTTTGACCGCAGGCAGCGTGTTGCCCCAGATAGCGCGCTTGCACCATCGCTCGCCCTTGGCCGAGCCCTCCTGGGTTGCGCACATCGACTTCCAGGCAATCCGCTGCGGACGGCTGATGTGTTGGGCGGCTCCTTCCCAGCCCTGCTGGTGGATCAGGTAGAGGTCGGAAAAGGTCGGCTTCTTCTGCGTCATTATTTCGAATAGCGCAGCCTCGCTGAGAAACTTGTAGGCGGCACCCATAGCGTTGTCGCGAGGATTGAGGATGTCGCCCGATCCGTATTTGCTGAACTCAAACTTGCTCAGCTGGAACAAGCCGATATAAGAGCCGGTGCGTTGCCTGGGATTGAAATCGGATTCGATTTTGGCGACCGCCTTCATGAAATTGACATCGACACCGAACGCTTCGGCTGCACGTTTGATCTCCTGGACGGGCGTTCCGAGCGGAACGTCGCTCAACGCCGACAAGGCGATCTTCGCGGGTTTCTCCGGTGGCGGAATTTCCGAGTAGAGGTAGTATTTGAGATACGACGGTTTGCCTTCGCCCGGGTTGGGCGAAGCAACGGGCGGACGGTCCTGCTGTAGCGTTGCCGAGTTCTCGGGCGACGCTGCCTCAAGGCTGGCGACCTGCAACATTGGCCCTTGCGAAGGGGCTAAATCGGACGGCGGCACCGAGTCCGGCGCCGCGGCGCTGAATCCCGCCGCAACGATCGCATTAGCCGATAATCCTGTATCGAATTTCGTCTCGATGGCCGGGGCTGGAAACGCGGCGCCGGCATTTGTCAGGACCGTCGTCACATTCAGCGGGATGCCGCTGAATGCATCGGCCACTCTTGCATTCGGCGTTGCGATGCTTGGGCGCGGTACCGCGATCTGACCAATCGCGGCAAGCGAAGTCGCTGTCAGCGCGCCGGCAATACAGCTTGCTTGGCAAATCTTCAATGTCGCCAGCCGCGCGGCCGCGCGGTCCCCCCATTCATGTCCCCGACTTGGCACGCAGATTAAGGAGGCGAGGGGATGACAATGGGGCGCACCTGTGGCGCAGGTGCGGCCAGTCTCGGCCGCGTCGCCAAGATCGCCTAAATTGGAAGTTGCGGTCGTGATGCGCCGCCTGCCGAGGAACAGGATGGGCGCCATGGATGAAGTATTGCCAGCGGCAACCCGTGAGTAGCGCTCAGGTTTTGTAAGGCGGTGCGCTCGAGGCTGTACGGGAGGTGACTGGGCCGTGGCGGCATTATTCGCCCAATCGACTTCAAGCCGATCGTCGCACGCAGGCAAAACGAACCTGCTCCGACGCCCCGCATCATCCACAATCTGTGGTCCGACATCGCGCGGATTTCTCTGATGGTCTTAAATCCGGCCGCCTTTAGAGATTTTCGGATTGAGGGCGAAAAGCGCACCATCTCGATAAACGTATCGTCGGGAAGGTTAGGAGCCGGGTCGAACATTGCAGCGGCTCACTTTTTCGCCTTCAGCCCTGCTCGTCCCGTGGGGACGGGGGATTTTTTGGCTTCCAATCCCTTTTCGGTCAAACGAAAGTAGACCTCATTGTTCGGGCCTTGTTGCTGCTGTTCGATCCAGCCTTTGCGTAGCAAGCTTTCTACAAGAGTGCTCGCAGGCAGGAGGCGCGCCTTGATCCAACCCGCCCCTCGCAAATACTGCATGAACTGGCGCTCAGGGTGATTGGCAAACGTCATTTCTTTGCCCTCGGCAGATCAACTCGATCCTCACGGAATTCAGAAGGCCCCTTGGTCAATCGGCGCCTCCGTTGAGCGCTTTCTTCGGGCGGCGCAGCGGGATCGATCATCTTCTCGATCGCGTTTGCGGCCAGCTCCTGTGCGCGCAGCCTCCGACCGGGCTTGCTGGCTGTTTTCGCTGGCGCCTTGACCTTCAGCCCGAGCTCGACCAGGCGGCGGATGGCTTCCGAGCGGCTAGGCTGATCGTCCTGGCTGTCAGCCCATTTGTCGACCGTTTCACGCAGTTCTTTTGACAGCCGGATCGCGGTCACGGGATCGCGGCCAGTGGCGGGACGGCCACGGCCTTTCTTTCGTAATACTTTCTTCGGCTTTGCCATAAAGTGTAGTACCATTAAAGCGAACCGAGGGGAAGGATACCGTCTTCCGCCCCGGCTCTAACCTCGACCATCCAAAGGGTTAAAATCCATGGCCAAGGCTTCCCGCGTGCTTAGCGCGCCAAGAAGAACTGCGCCCAAATTTCTGAGGATCGTTGGCACCGTGAATTTCGAGGCTTGGCCGTCTTGAGATTGACGACAAGCTCGAACTTGGTCAACTGCTCGGCGGGATAAACGCTCACTCACGAACTCCGAGCAATCAGGAGCAATCAGCGCCTCACCACATTTGACACCCGTCATAGTCATGGCGACCTCCTTTGCCTTCTCTCCGCTTCAACAGTGGGGAGCTTTTTGGCGTTGTCGAGGCGACCGCCACGGCGTCCATTTCGCCAATGTCGCTCTCAACATGCTGGCCCGCCAGCGTGATCCTGCGCCGCCAGCTGACACGATTCTGATCAATCGTCGGGTTGATTAGGATCAACTGGCAAAATGCGATCTGTTTCAAAAAACGTTTATTACTATTTCGGGACTACGGTCCGATGCCAAGGTCGGTTGTCGGTTGCTGTCGGTTGAGCCGCCCTAATCGTTGGGAAAGCAATATGCGATCATCCCAAGGCGAACGCCCGGAGTGCGCGGTTTGCGGTGCCAAAATGGAAGACATTGGCGTTTACCCGCATAAACCCGGCGAAGACGCGCACCGCTATAAATGCGCAGACTGCGACCGCATTATCCGACGTATCTATGATACCCGGTTCGGCGACCGCCTAAGATGAGGCCGCCCTTGTCATGGGAGCTTGTGCCGAACGGTGGGATTCATCCGGGCCCTCTGCTCATTCTCGTGAACCAAGAGTCGATTTGAGCGGAAGCCATGTGGACTTGCGGTCGGTCATCCGTAATCGGTCAGTTTGCCCGCAGGCCAGCGTTAAGAGCCGATCCTCTAGCTCAGTTATATCATCGGCCACGCCAACAGGGCTCGGAAAGCGAGGGGAGGAAGAGGACGGTCGGCCCAAGTCCGCTGTCGGTCAAACCCCAAAGACCCTGTGCGAGCATATGTTTTCCGCACCACGCCCGGAAGCGGACCAACCGCGCCCAACTATGTGAGGTTTGGACTGAGACAGCGCAACCCCTCGGTTTCCGCCAAACATAAACGTATCGAGCAGCGTCTTGGTCATGCGGTCGTCCGCCGTCATCACCGTCGCATTGGCAGCAAAATTGTAGCTTGCGATCATCTGGCCCGACCATCTCCTGGGAGAGGTCGACATTGGGCGCGGCGACGAGGCCGTTCAGGTTGGCGAAGGGCGCCTGCGGATCGGAGACCGCGGTCGTAGACGGCATGGCCGTCGTGAGGGTCGTCTGGGTGCCCCGCCGATGCTCGCGGTCTGGACAAGCTCAAAAGGGGCAAAGGCCCGTGGCGCCCCGGCCGGCACGTGCCCATTCACATTGGGAAGCGCGCCCGTGCTCGTGACATTGCCGACGTTCGAGGCGGAGACCTCTAATCGGCGGCCCGCCGCGTTCACGCCGGACTGTGCGATCGTCGAGATGCTGCTCATCAGGGGTTCGTCGGGCAGATGGTCTGGCCACCACTTAATGCGCAGCAGCTTCAATGTCAGCGGCCGAATTTCAGCGGTGGGGACAACGGGTCGTTCACCATTCGGCTGGGCCGGCATGCAGATCTGCTCGTTGATCTCCTCGTGCGCCGGCACGGAGGCGGCACGAACCACTGCTCAGCCCACGGTCAGAAAAATCCGGCACTGGTATCAAGACCGAAAGTTGCCATGCAAAGAGAGGCCGCAAGACCAACACCACAATACAGCGCGATGGTTCTGAGGGAATGATCGCCGGTCTGTGCTTCGGAAATGGCGCGCATGTAAACGTTTGAAATGGCGTTCATAGTAATCTCCAAATGTCAGCCCTAGAAATGCGTCGGGCCCAGAGTTTGTAGGCTCAAAAAATTTACGAAAGCTCCTAAGTTTACTTCAATTTGAATGAAATGCATCAATCGGCGATACGTCGGCGACGTTCATGGAGTCGGCGGCGCCGTTTTAACCGGCCTTTCGCTTTCACCCTGAACCTTTTGCGGCTTGTTCGAGGTCATGTGCAGGCGTCGCGACTGTTCGACCCGGAAGCTCAGTGGAAGGTCTGGTCGTGCGTGTGGCTGTGGCAACCTCCGGCTTGGATATGAGCGTCGGCTTCTTCTAACGAACCGCGCGCCTCGTCCCGATGATGTTACCGCAGCGGAGCTGGGCGACTTTTTACTGACCGGATTACTGCCGCGCAATTTTCTCAACCGATAACTGGGCCGGCGCGAGTTTATCGCCGCCACGACTACGCGGCAGCTCAGCCCCTTAATCACGCGTGAGCATTAAATCCGGAAAAGCTCGTAGTTTTAGCTGACTTTGGCGCGCGGGCGGACGGTGGTTATTCAGACAAATAGGCGGCCACCGATTGCGCGCGCTTTGCGACGACGCGGACAACTTATTTAATTGATTGTGAAGGTTTTGGGAGCACGCTCAGTAATATTGTCGTGATGCCTTCTCAACGATCGGAACGGTGCTGTGCCCTAGCCAACTCCGTTACGTTTGGCGACCGCCACTCAAGAAGGAAGACGTCTTACATGCCAGCCTCTGCACTCAACGCGCTTCCCGTCGTGATAACTTCACTCCTCGTTAGCGGTATTTCAGCATTCGCCGAAGAGGGTGTCTCTGCCGACAAGATCGTGTTTGGTCAGGCAACTGCGCTCGAAGGTCCGGCCTCGGCTTTGGGCCAAGGCATGAAAATTGGTCTGGAAGCGGCTTTCGCTGAAATAAACAAGGCTGGTGGCATTAAGGGGCGGAAGCTCGAACTCAAGAGCGTGGATGATGGGTACGAACCGACCAAATCCATTGGTGTGGTCAAGAAGCTGCTTGAGGAAGACAAGGTATTCGCCGTGGCCGGTGCGGTTGGTACGCCAACATCAGCCGCTACTCAACCGATCGTGACCGCAGCAGGTGCTCCCTTTATCGGCGCCTTTACCGGCGCAGAATTCCTGCGTGAGCCCTACAAACCCCTGGTGATGAATATTCGTGCCAGCTACTTCCAGGAAACCGAAGCCATGGTCGAACATCTGACCAACGACCTCGGCGCATCCAGAATAGCGATCATGTACCAGGATGATGCTTTCGGTCAGGCAGGCTTCGCTGGCGTCAAAAAGGCGCTCGACAAGCGCAAGATGCAGCTCGCCGGGGAAGGTACTTTCGAGCGGAACACCGTGGCTGTCAAAACCGCGCTGCTCGACATCAGGAGGGCTCAGCCTGATGCGGTCATCATGATAAGCCCCTACAAGCCCGCGGCCATGTTCATCAAGCTGGCCAATCAGATCAAGCTGAACGCCACCTTTGTGAATATCTCCTTTGTTGGTTCCGATGCGCTTGCAAAGGAACTCGGTCCGTTGGGTGCTGGCGTTGTGATTACACAGGTTGTTCCTTTTCCGAGAGACGCTGCGATCCCAGTCGTCGGGCGCTACCAGGCCTCGCTCAAGGCAATCGCGCCAGACGCTCAGCCAGGCTTCGTCTCGCTTGAGGGCTACCTTGTTGGCCGCGCGATCATCGCGGCGCTAGAAAAAGTCAGTGGCGACCTCACCCGGCAAGCCGTGACCGAGGCTGTGCAAAAAGCCGGCACGCTCGATCTTGGCGGCTTCAAGCTCGCCTATAGCCCCTCCAGCAATCGGGGCTCGGACCAAGTGTTCCTGACCGTGATCCAGGCGGACGGCAGCTTCAAGGCGGTCGATCACCTTGAGAAGCCGGGAACGTAAATGAAGACGTCCGCGAAGCACCGAAGGAAAACCCAGGCTGCTCGCGTGGCAATTTGACGATTTCTACCCGGAGATTGACGATGAAGACTGCGATGTCGTGGTATCACCTTGGCCTTCGCGGTCGTTTGTTTACGGCCTTTGGGGTAGTCGCTGCGCTTACCGTACTGGCGAGCAGCAGTGCAATTATTTCTTACGACAGCCTCGGGCGTTCGCTTGGCGCAATCGCCGAAAAGAGCCTACCCGAGATCACGCGCACTTCGGAGGTCGTCAGAGCCGCCAGTGAAGTCGCCGCCGCTGCGCCGCGTCTTCTCGCTGCAACAGATGCGGCCGAGCGCGAGCACGCCGCCAAGGTTCTGATTGCCGCGCGTCAGGGACTCACGCAGAGCATTGCAGCGCTCGACGCAGCATCTGCTGCAACACTCAATAAGACGGCTGATCGCATTCTGGTGAATCTCGACCGGCTGATGCAATCTGTCACCGAGCGCCAGACGATTGCCGCCTCCCGGGACGCTCTGGTCGCTAACCTTCGGAAATCGCATCAAAAGCTCGTCGAAAGACTGATCCCAATGGCCGACGATGCCGGGTTCACCTTGACGATTGGCCTGCAGACGGCGGCGGACAATAAGGACCTGGGAGCTGTTCAGAAGACGCTCGCTGCGCTTGCCGATAACGAACTCGTTTCGCTGCAAGCAATCCTGGAGTTGCGTGCCGAATCCAACATCATGCTGGGAATCCTTGTTGAAGCGGCCGACCTGCCGTCTGCCGAACTGCTGCCACCAGTCAAAGACCGGTTCACTGCGACAGCAGGCCGCCTTGGAAGGGCTGCGGCTAAGATCAAGGATGCCGAGACATCGAGTTTAGTCGATCAATTGGTCAAGATCGGCAAGGATGACGGCAATGTTTTCGATCTCAAGCAAAGAGAGTTCGTTGCCGCGAAGACCGGGGCCAATGTTGTGATCGAAAATCGCGCGATCGCCCAGGAATTCGAAAAGGAAGTTGCAAGCCTGGGAACGCGCAGCCAAGCGGCGGCAGCAACCGCGGTTCGTGAATCGGAGGGGGATATCCGGCAGAGTCGGATTATCCTCATTTGCCTCGCGCTGGTCAGTCTTGCCACCGCGCTGGCGATCGGCTGGTATTATGTTGGCCGTGGGGTCGTACGTCGCCTTGTGAGCCTCCAACACAGCATGAAATCCATTGCTGCGGGCGACCTGGGCGCGGAGATCGCGACCAGCGGTTCGGACGAAATTGCCGATATGGCCGAAGCGTTGCAGATATTCAAGAACAACATGCTCGAATCCAGCCGGCTGCGTGCTGAACGCTCGGAAGCGGAAAAACATGTTCATGCTCAGCGCAAAAATGAAATGAAAAAGATCGCTGACGAGTTCGAGGCGGCGGTCGGCGAGATTATTCAAAGTGTTTCCTCTGCCTCGGCTGAGTTGGAAGCCTCGGCAACCACTTTGACTAGAACGGCCGAGGAGACGCACCAATTGTCCGGAATGGTAGAGGCTGCTTCGGACGAGGCCTCCTCAAATGTCAGATCGGTTGCCGCCGCGACGGAAGAGATGACGGGTTCGATTGTTGAAATCAGCCGGCAAGTCCATGAGTCAAACCGGATCGCCGGCGAAGCCGTAAATCAGGCCGAGGTAACCAACGCGCGCATTAACGAGCTATCGAAGGCCGCCTTGCGGATTGGAGATGTGGTCAATCTCATCACGACTATCGCTGAGCAGACCAATTTGCTGGCTCTAAACGCTACCATTGAGGCAGCTCGCGCGGGGGATTCTGGACGGGGCTTTGCGGTTGTTGCGCAAGAGGTGAAAGCGCTCGCCGCGCAGACCGCCAGGGCAACTAATGAAATCAGCAGTCAAATCGCCGGGATGCAGGTTGCCACTCAGGATTCGGTTCTCGCAATCGAGCAAATTGGAACCACAATCAGCCGAATTTCGGAGATTGCGGCGACGATAGCGACATCTGTCGAACAGCAAGGCGGCGCGACGCAAGAAATCGCTCGCAATGTCGAGCAGGCCGCACGGGGTGCCTCCCGCGTCGCGACTAATATTGTCGATGTGAACAAGGGAGCTCGTGAGACCGGTTCTGCTTCCGCAAAAGTCCTTTCCTCGGCTCAGTCTTTGTCCGGGGAAAGCAATCGCCTCAAACTTGAGGTTGGCAGGTTTCTTGGCACGGTGCGCGCGGCTTAGGCGGCATGTCCGTTCATGGCCACTTTTCGGAGCTGACAGGCCCGGCTGACGATGTCTGTTTTTGAAGGTAACGCGCTTGCCGAACCTGCAACACCGCTCAGTCGCAGGCGGCGCTTGGGCTTTCTGGCTACACTGTGGGTAAATGGGGCAAGAAGCGTCGCCGACCTCTACGACCTTCTCTCGGAGATGTTTCAACAGCCCGTGTAGCGAGGATCGGGACCTTCATGAAGGATGCGCAGATAGGCTAAGCCGTAGAAAGTAAGTTCTTTTTCGTCGCGGTGGCCTGCAGATGAAAGCATTTCAAGATATTGGCCAACCTTCAGTCTGATTTCTTCAAGTCCGGAACGTTCAATCGCGGGCAAATTCCCGTAGGAAGCAATTATGCGCTCAATAGCGTCATTCATCGACCCTAACCCCCACCGATGGCTATCGCATCGCACCATCGCTGGGTGACAAGAGTCAAGACCACGTTGGGAAGTGCGTATCAATCGCCCACAGGAAAGCAACGCTTGGCATTCTCGCTCAGCAAATTCCGAGTGGATCAACCAACGGCTTCGGCGGCTTCCTTGCCTCGCTTTTTGCGGCCTCCGCCCACAGTGAGGAAATTGGCACCGATCTGATCGCCATTAACCCAGGCAAGTTCGCAACGGCGGTAAGCCAAGCCACTTGATGAAAGCAGCAGAAAGAATTCCTTAAGCGGAAGCCCTTCGATTGAGCTTTGCATAATCAACCTAGCACCAGATACCGAAACGTCCTTCAAAACGCAGGTACGGCGCCATGTGCCGTCAATTGCCATAATGTTAACATCGAAGCCTTTTTGGAATACCACTCGGTCATGCTTCCGTCGCGGCTCCGCCATCACGGCTTCTCCTCAACTGACCTTGTAGCCTTGGTGGTCCAAGTCCATCAGATTACCGCAAGTCGTCTAACAACTCGTCAAGGATGCAGGATTTCCTCCCAAAGCTGAGTTGGAATATCGCTCAATCGCCCACAGCGAGGTGATGCTTCGGCTTTAGGTCCGTCGCTGCGGGTAATGGGGGCCAGTGCCGCCGACCTGTGCAACCTTCTTGTCTTTGAGTTCGGCACGACGGCGTTTAGAATGTGACGTTCTTACCCGTTAGGCCTCGAGTAGAGGGTTGCGGCATAACCAACGCCCGAATTAACCTAAGCCGTTCCGCTTTCCAGGGCGGGTAGGCGACCGGGACAGTGAAATGGTTCAACGCTGCACGGGGCTTCGGCTGGCGCACGCCCTCCCCGCGCGAAACTTGGATTTGTCAAACTTGGCCCGCGTCCCAGCTGGGTCCGTTCATACATGGCGGTCTCAACCGACCGACGCAACACTTTATCTTAAAGGGAAAAGATGGAGTGTAGGATGGAACGGAGATTTCATAGAGGTTTTACCGCGGCAGAAAAGACCGAATTATGGGACCGTTGGAAGCGCGGGGAGTCACTGAAGGCGATCGGGCGAGCTTTTGGTAAGGAGTCATCGTCGATCTATTTTCTGGTCGCCCCGCATGGAGGGTTTCGTCCTGCGGAGCGGCGTCGCTCCAGGTTGGCATTGACGCTTGCGGAACGCGAGGTGATTTCCAGAGGCGTTACGGCACGTCAATCGGCCCGGTCTATCGCCAAACTGCTTGGCCGCTCGCCCTCGACGGTGAGTCGTGAAATGAGCCGCAATGGCGGCTGTAATCGCTACTGGGCGACAGTTGCGGACGAGAATGCCTGGGCACGATCGCGTCGTCCAAAATGTTGTAAATTGGCGATCAATTCGCGGCTTCGGCAGGCCGTGGCAGCGAAGCTCAGATTGGATTGGTCACCCGAGCAGATTGCCGGTTGGCTGAAGAGAACGCATCCTGAAGACGAGTATAATCAGGTGTCACACGAGACCATCTATCGCAGCCTGTTTGTCCAAGCGCGCGGCGTGCTCAAGAAAGAGCTGCTTCGCCATCTTCGATCGAAGCGCTCGATGCGTCGCTCCAGACCGGTTGATCCGAATGGCGATAGACGGGGACATATGAAGGATGCCGTCTCAATCCGTCAGCGACCGGCGGCGGTTGAAGATAGGGCGGTGCCTGGCCATTGGGAGGGCGATCTGCTGTCCGGGCCGAACAACACCTACATCGCGACCTTAGTCGAGCGTCAAACGCGTTACGTGATGTTGGCCAAGGTGGCAGGCAAGGACACCCAGACTGTAGTCAACGCGCTCATCAAGCAGGCGAAGAAGCTACCAAAAGAACTGTATAAGTCCCTGACCTGGGACCGGGGCAAGGAACTGACGGATCATCGGCGCTTTTCGATGGCAACCAACATCGATGTCTATTTTTGCGACCCGCAAAGCCCGTGGCAGCGCGGGTCGAACGAGAATACCAATGGCCTGCTGAGACAGTACTTTCCAAAGGGCACCGACTTGTCGGTGCATTCGCAAGCCCATCTGAACAAGGTGGCTCGTCAGCTAAACGAACGGCCGCGTGAGACCTTGCAATTCGAAACGCCAGCAGAGAGATTTAATGCCTGTGTTGCGTCGACGGGTTGAGCCGGCACATCAACGGCGGACAGCCGGCGACTGCATCGGCATGTCCGTTTTGTGCTGCCGCCAATATCGGAAGTCAGTGGGCCTCATTCGATCAAAGTCTTCGGCGGCGGTAATAAGCGAAGTTCGGACGGTGAGGCCAAGCGTCTTGGCGGTTTTTGGATTAATGGCCAGTTCGAACCTTATCGGTTGTTCGATAGGAAGATCGTCCGGGTTCGTTAAGCCGTCGCTGAAGCGGCCCGCGCCTTAATTCGAACATCCGACTCGGGTGCAAGTTGTATGGCGTGAAGCTGGCGTCTCGTCGGGCGACGGCTGGTCATTCTCCGTCCCGACTCTCCAGCCGACGTCCTAACGAGCGGAGTCAAAGGCCCGGATTTGTCCTCGCTGACCGGGCCTTTGTGCTGTTCGACTTGACTGTCATCGAGAACGTCGTCACTGAGACCGCTGGCGAACCATGGTGCTGGTAGTGGTGCGGCGAGTTATGATGCCCGCGTCATGTGGATGATGACGAACATCGCGGCTGTCACCGCCATGCTGACGCTGGCATGGTGGATCGGCTGACGTGCTCTGCAGGCTTGGCCGCAGCCTCGTGTCAGCCTTTAGGATACTACTTTTTCTCTTCGGCAGCACCGTCGCGCCGCTCTTCGCGTCGCTCTGTACGCCCCGTGCGGCGCGCCTGACGTCGTTCTGCACGCCCCGTGCGTCGTTCCTGACGCCGCTCTGCGCGGCCCGCGCGTCGCTCCTGACGCCGTTCTGTACCAGACTTCGGCGTCTCAGTGGAAGGCGCGGCGGGCGTGGCGGCCGGCGTCTGGGCGCCAGCATCTGACACCATCAGAATTGCAGGCGAGGCTACGAGCCCAAACACAGCTGCGTATCCAAGAAGAGCAAGTGCGCTTCGACGACAGACCCGCTTCGATTCCGAACGTTCACCCATATCAAGCTCCCGGTTTCCTGCCTTCTTGCAGGTCGCCCAAATTTCAGAGAGCGGGTATTGATCTAAATCAACCGGGCCAGTGGCAACAAATCCATTGCGCACGACTGTCACGCCGCTAGCTGTGGCCAGCAGTGAGCTAGAACTGATCCAGCACGCGGCTACCCGCGAACCCAGTTCGTCATCAGGTGATCGGTAGAGCGCTGCTGGCGACCGCCCGGGACGGCGCTAGATCCAGCCGCTCAGCCAACCCCACCGCGCTTCTCCGCCTTCTGCTCCCCTAGGTCCGTGGTTCAAGGGGTTCGGAGCAAGGTGGAGGGGGTATCCCCACGAGTTCCCTCGATCCTATCATCTTCCGCCCAGCGGTTAACCCGACGAGCGCGACGGCGACCAGCGGCTTGTGACGCAAGGCCCAACCAACCACCGCCGATGATGGTGCTGAACCATTCGTTTTTGTAATGTCTGTCTCTCGTGGCGCACCGATTCGAGACAGCGTTACGGGAAAGCGGAGTAGCCAATCACGATTATCTTTTGGCGGCTCGATCGGAGGGAGATGGTCAACTCGCACCGCATCCGCGCGTTGATCCATCTCGTGCAACATGAGATCGACTGCGCTATCGACTTCGGTCGCAACCGATAACAGAAAACTGTTAAGCTCGCGAGCGTCGGGCACGACTGCCGCCGCCATCTTGGTGGCCTCGCCGAGTTCACCGATGACAGGCGCAAGCGCGCTGATGGCTTGTTTGAGTCGGTTTTTTATCGCTTCCATTTCACCTAAAACGCGATCCCGCTCCCGCCGGGTTTTTTCCTCTGAAAGGCGGGCTTCCATTTCAGCGATCCGAGCCGTCAGTGTCGTGACTTCGGTTGCAAGTGCGTCACGTCTTCCGCGCGCGCGATCCAGATCGCGGCTGAGATTGTCCACATCGTCCTTTCCGAACATTTTTTGCTCCGCGTAGGACAGGATTGGCGAAACAGGCATCAATCCGGTTGCGTCGTCGCAGGGGCAGACGTTGGTGATTCCCAATCATTAGGCGACGCGCAGGGTTAACAAGTGGTTAATTTCAACATCACCGTTGAGTGCACGCTCCGCGAACCCCACTCATCCGGCGCGCTTCACCTTCGGCTTGGGCGGTGCGCCGTACCCGGTCTGCGACGACGAGCCGGGGAGTGAAGGCCTTGGGCTCGGGGACGAGGGCGGCGGGCGGACGCCGAGTGGCCTCGCCAGCGCAACCCCGGGCAACGGAACGAACGCAACAGATGCATGTGGATCGGCGTGGGGTCCGGGCGCCGATCGGCCTCATAAGCGATTGATCGATTTCGTTTCTGTGGGGTCAATGTTCGGCGCCGGTTCACACTCGTTAGCGCGCCAGCAACGGCATCCATGCCGAACGAACCGCTGATTGGGCTGTCCGGAACATCCCTGAAACGGACAGCGCCACCAGGCGGAATATGTTCGCTGGCAGCGCTGCGTATCGAAACTGGGCCATGAAATTCCCCCAGCAGGACTATTTCGGCGCAGACCAGGGAAAGGTTCAAACGAAAATAGCCCCGGCGCGGGGCTGGCAGCGCCGGGGGTTCCAGATGACACCAGTGTCACAACCATCTCACATTCCCGCTGGCGATCAAAGACCGCCCTTTGAAAACGGGTGTTCCATCAGGAGAACATTAGAGACGGCAAGAAAGGCCTGCTCATGCGCCGTGAGTGGCGCCCGCCGGTCTCTCAAAATGAAGCGAGACCGCTGGGACTCGCCAGCGTGCCGCGGACGACACCTCTTAAAAAGAACCCGCCATTGGCGACGGGTCCCAGTCAGGGAGGAAACGGTCCGCAGGATAAGTCGATTCGCGGCAGCGTTATGTGTCGCAATTCACACACGGAGAGGAACATTTGGACGGGCCGAAAGCGGCGCGATAGAGAAAAAGCCGGCGGGCGTTACGCCGTCGGCTTCTCTTGCGACTGCCTGTGCCGACCCGCCAAGTGCAAACCAAGCCCCGAACGTGAACAGAAATTGCCATGCGAATGGATTGAAATACCAGACGCCACTTGGATAAGCCGGAACGTTCCAGCCGAAGTGCCTGGCCATCAAATAGAGCAATGCCGAAACGGCCAGGGTCATATTGGGCCTGCGCAGCATCAGCCATAGTATCGGCGGGAAAATTCCCATCAGCACGATGTAGAGCGGTAGCACATCCATGTTCACCGGCTTGAAGCGAAGTATCAGCCCCTCGAACAGGAACTGCGCCGGATTTTCCAGGAAGCCCCGGATATTGAAGTCGTCGGTGAAACCGGGGTTACCATACCTCTGCGCGACATATCCGATTTCGGCGAGGTAAAGCACGAAGAGGAAGACGTGGGCGACATAGATCTGCCAGACACGCTTCAGAGGCCTCGACGCGCCGATAATAAACCCGCGTTCGAGCATCATCCGCGCAAAGACAAACGCGACGGTGTAGCCGGAAATGAAGATGAAGAGATCCGCCGCGTCGCTCAAGCCGTAGTTCCGCGTTGTTACCCAGTTCACAACGTTGTTGGGGATATGGTCTAGGAAGATTCCCAGTTTGCCACACCTCGGAACAGGTCGAGACGGAGATCTCTGCCCCTCGCTGGGAGCTTAGCGTGAATCTTAATCGTCATTGTACCGAAGCCGTACTTAGATCGACTTGCCTGGCCGGATACGGCGACGCGGATGTCGCCTGTTGGCACTTTCGAGACATGCCGAACGACCCCAGCAATGTCCGCTTCTCTAATCGGCCCTTCGGGGTCAAGCGCTTTCAGACTATCCACCAATGCGGTGTCGATGTAGCTCGCGGGCTCGTGCTTCTCTTCGGAATTGGCACCGGGCCCTTCCATCATGGGGTTCGAGGACGAGGCGGAACAATCTCTTGGGCGACCTTGCCGTCGGAAGACGGCAGGTCCAAGCGGACATGCGAACTCACCTCATCCATCGTCCCGCGAGGGACATCCTTCCACTGCTCGGTGGAGCTCGGGTTTTCTCCTATCGGGTTTGATCCTGAACGACTTTCATGCTGCTGCCACGGCTTGCTCCCGGGTCCATCGGAACTCGGTGCCGTCAACCCAGATGCGGTGCATGATCACGGCCAGCCGGCGTGCCAGGGCCACGATCGCCTTTTTCATCCCGCGGCGCCTGGCGATCTGCATGGCCCAGGCCTTGAGCCAGGACCATTTTTTTGAATGCATCATGCTCTGAGCTGCTTCGTAGAGCATCGTCCGCATCATCTCATCGCCACAGCGCGATATTTTGCCGCTCCAATCGATCTCGCCCGATTGATACCTGGAGCAGGTTAGCCCAAACACCGCCCCGACTGACTTGGATTTGCGGAACCGGGCTGGCACATCGACGGTGGCGCGATAGGTCAGCGCCACCACGGGGCCGACACCGGGGGTCGTCATCAGGCGCCGGCATACCTCATCCTCCCGGACGATAGCCAGCAAGCGGCGGTGCAGGATGACGATCTGTTCACGGAGCACCCGCCGGACGATGAGCAGCGGCTCCACCAATACCGCCAAGTCGGGGATATTCTCGACAAGCTCCTGGATGCGGGCCTCGAACCTCACCTTGCCAACCATTCCGACCTTGAGCCCGAAGTTGCGCAAAGTACCTCGCAGATCGTTCTCGATGGCGATGGCCTTCGACTGCAGAAGCTTGCGATGGGTCAGCAGCATTCGCAGTTTTTGGCTGCGGAGCGTCTTTACATGCACCGGACGGTACAGTCCCACCCTGATCATCTGCGCGATGCCGCGCGCATCATTGCGGTCGGTCTTGTTGATCTGCGCCTTCAGCACCGCCTGCATGTGCCGCGTCTCGACACAGATCACTGGTAACTCGGCTTCGGCGAGAGCGCTGAACAGCCATTGCGATAACGGTCCGGCTTCCAGTCCGATCCGCTTGAAGCGGTAGGTGGGGTTCCCCAGAACCTTCAGCAGGGCTGCAGGTTCGCTCGCTACCTTCACTTCCTTCACGATCCTGCCCGTGTCATCCACAATGCAGATGCTGGTCTCCTTGACCGATACGTCCAATCCACCAAAATGGTCCATGCTGCGCTTCTCCTTCTGATGCTTGAGGCCGTCACCACGGACCTCGTTTTCACCATCAGCCTGAAGCGCAGCACCCAAAATCTTCAGCTATCCACAAGCTGGGCCGGCCGATTACACCATCTCCCGGGGGTATTGCAGAAGTCGGATTACGGGGCGCTCGGCGATGGGCCAACGATGGCCGCCAGCGCGCTGATCCATTGTGGACTTTCCTCCCCGCGATCCCTGTCTGCTCTGATGCCCAGCTTAACACAGCATCGACCCTTCGACGCTCCATTGCGATCATCCTCAACCTCAACAAGCGAATATCCTGGGAGTTCGGGATTGGGTCGATGGAAACCAATCGCATCAACCACTCTGCGAGATGTGGGCAGACTGGCGGCTGCTATGGCGCTAAAGAAGAATTTAATGGTGCCGCTGCGGTTGTCTCCTATCTAACCCATGGAAAGGAGAACAGCCATGAAAGTCACCACCATCCTACTGGCCATTGCACTCGCTCTGCCGGGTTCGTTCGCGTTCGCACGAGGCGGAATGCACATTGGAAGCGAGGTCACGCGTCCGTTCGCAAACCCTGTCGGGATGGGACGCATTGCGCAAGAGCCCCGGAATATTTCGGGGAATACGCTTGGTCCGATCGCGCATGATCCGAGCGGATCAACGCTGACCGGGTCAGCCATGAACCGTACCGCCGGATAGCGCAAAGCCCCATAGCGTGCACTTCCCCGCGAACGGCTCGGCCTGCCCCCTTGATTGGCCGAGACCGCGCGTTCGGCCAAGCACCTTGGCGCCGGACTCTTGTTATCCTCACCTACTTTGACCAGATCCGGATTTTCCGGATGCGCGGTTTGGTTGCGGTGCTATGGTGCCCGGCGGGGGGAGTGACGTGGCGGGGCGGGGATACAGCATTTTCGATACGGGCATCGGCCGTTGCGCCATCGCCTGGAGCCATGCCGGCATCGTCGGCGTGCAGTTGCCGCAGGCGCGCGAGATCGAAACCCGCAAGCGGCTGTTCCAGCTCTATCCCGACGCCCGCGAACAGCGCCCGCCCGCCAATGTCGAGGCAGCGATCGAGGGCATTGCGGCGCTGCTGCGCGGCGAGCCCGCCGATCTGTCCGACGTCGCGCTGGATGTCAGCGGCATCCCCTACTTCCATGTCCGGGTCTACACCTTCACCCGCGGCATTCCGCGCGGCGAAACCATCACCTATGGCGAGATCGCCGCGAAACTGCGGCTCTCCGGCGCGGTGCATGCGGTGGCGCAGGCGCTGGCCCGTAACCCCTTTGTGATCATCGTGCCCTGCCACCGCGTGCTGGAAGCCGGCGGCTATGCCGACCGGATGTCGGCCCATGGCGGGGTGATTTCCAAGCGCCGGCTGCTGTCGATCGAAGGCGCGCGCGGCCCAACCGCCAGCAAGACCCTGTTCGACGTGCTGCTGCCCGTTGCCCCGCCCCGCCCGCAGGGTTAAATTCGCTACCATGAAGCGAACCAGTTTGCTGCAACGCCCCTCGATTTCGGTGTCCGAGTTCCGCTGCACGGCGGTGTTGGGCGATACGCCGTTTGTCGAACGCTACGCCAGCCACTCGATCTCCTTCGTGCGCAAGGGCTCGTTCGGCTGCAATTGCCGCGGCCGCTTCTTCGAACTGGTGGCGGGATCGATCCTGGTCGGCTATCCCGGCGACGAATACATCTGCACCCACGACCACGTCTGCGGCGACGAGTGCCTGTCGTTTTTCCTGACGCCGGAACTGGTGGATTCGATCGGCGACCGGCCGGAAGCCTGGCGGGTCGGCGCCGCGCCGCCGCTGCCGGAACTGATGGTGCTCGGTGAACTGGCGCAGGCCGCAGCCGACGGCCGCAGCGATATCGGCCTCGACGAGGTCGGGCAGATCTTCGCCAGCCGCTTCGTCGAAGTGGTTTCCGGGCGGCGCAACGCGCCCGCGCCGGCGAAAACCAGGGATCGCCGCCGCGCGGTGGAAACCGCGCTGTGGATCGATGCGAATTCGCACCAGGAGATCGATCTCGACGCCGCCGCCGCGCAGGCGGAGCTGAGCCCGTTCCATTTCCTGCGGCTGTTTTCCGGCGTGCTCGGCGTCACCCCGCACCAGTATCTGGTGCGCTCGCGGCTGCGGCACGCGGCGCGCCTGTTGGCCGACGATCAAAAGCCGGTGACCGACGTCGCCTATGACGTCGGCTTCGGCGATCTCTCTAATTTCGTGCGTACCTTCCATCGCGCCGCCGGCGTTTCCCCCCGAAAATTCCGCGAAGCCTCGCGGGGGGAGCGCAAGATTTTCCAAGAACGCATCGCCCTGCACTGACTAGGGTCGTCTCCGAACCGCGCGTGTTGCAACGCGCCTTGAACCGGAGACCACCATGTACGACCACATCGGACTGAAAGTCGGCAATCTCGACGCCAGCGTGCGCTTCTATACGGCGGCCTTGGCGCCGCTCGGCTATATCCTGTGCTCGAAAGACAAGGACGGCGCGGGTCTTGGCCCCAAGGGCGAGCCGGCGCTGTGGCTTTACGCGCACAACGGCCCGGCAATTGCCGGCGCCCACATCGCCTTCTGCGCCAAAGATCATGACGCGATCAAGAAGTTCCACGCCGAGGGCGTCAAGGCGGGCGGCCGCGACAACGGCGGCGCCGGCCCGCGCGCCGACTACAGCCCGACCTACTACGCCGCGTTCCTGATCGATCCCGACGGCAACAATGTCGAGGCGGTTTGTGCGTAGGGACGAGCGCCCCGCTCCAACCACGTCATTGCGAGGAGCGCAGCGACGAAGCAATCCACTCCGCGCTCACCTGCCCAATGGATTGCTTCGCTTCGCTCGCAATGACGGCTTGGGCGCGTTGGTATGGCCCATTTCCGCAAAGGCAAATCACCAAAGGAAAATCACCATGGCTTCCATCCACAAGGACATCCCGATCGACGCCGCCCCCGACGAGGTCTGGGACGCGGTGCGCGATTTCGGCAACGTACATACACGGCTGGCGCCGGGCTTCGTGATCGACACGAAGCTCGACGGCGACGCGCGGATCGTGACCTTCGCCAACGGCAATGTCGCGCGCGAGCTTCTGGTCGACTGCGATGAGGCGCGGCGGCGGCTGGCCTATGCGATCAGCAACGAGCGGGTGAACCACTATAACCACTATAGCGCCTCGCTGCAGGTGCTGGCCGAAAGCGCGACACGGAGCCGGCTGATCTGGGTCGTCGATGTGCTTCCGGACGCCATGGCGCCCTATATCAGCGGCCAGATGGATCTGGGTGCGCTGGCCGTGCAGAAGACGCTGGGCCGGAGCGCCGCATGACGACCTCGGCGTTCCTCGACGCGCTCGGCACCGACGGCCCCGCCGCCGACCGCGCCGGCAAGATGGAT
The DNA here is from genome assembly GCA_963831585.1 of uncultured Alphaproteobacteria bacterium. Classification (GTDB taxonomy): domain Bacteria; phylum Pseudomonadota; class Alphaproteobacteria; order Rhizobiales; family Xanthobacteraceae; genus Bradyrhizobium. The sequence continues at coordinate 371,275 of CAWHRA010000018.1, forward strand.
CTTTATGGACGCTTCGTCGGCTCCTGGGATCTCGACGTCATGCAAATCGCCGACAACGGCTCCGAGCGTCGGCGCAAGGGCGAGTGGCATTTCGGCTGGGCGCTGGAAGGCCGCGCGATCCAGGACGTCTGGATCGTCCCGCCGCGCGGCGAACTGCGCCGCGGCGACGCCGCCGCCAATTTCAATTCCTACGGCACCACGCTGCGGGTCTACGATCCCGGGATCGATGCCTGGCGCATCCAGTGGACCGACCCGGTCACGCAGAATTTTCTTCAGATGATCGGCCGCGCCGACGGCGACGATATCGTCCAGCTCGGAAGCCGGCGTGACGGACGGGCGATCCGCTGGCGTTTTTCGGAGATCACGGAAAATTCGTTTCGCTGGATCGGCGAAGTCTCCGATGACGCGGGCGCGAACTGGCGTCTCCAGGTGGATTTTTCCGCCCGGCGCACGGCCTAGCGTCAGTCCACCAATCCCGACAGCGCCGGTCTGACCGCGACAACGGTGCCGTGCTTCGGTCCCCAGCGGGTCAGAACGACGCTCGTGGCCGACAACAGGCCGAGCAGCACCATCGACGCCGCGGCCAGCGCGAAGAAATTCGCAGCCGTCGCATCGTGCATCGACAGCCACCAGCCGCCGACGGCGATGAAGATCAGGCGCGCGGTCTGCGCCAGTACCGGACCGAACACCTTCGCCGCGCCCTGCGAGGAAAAATACATCGAGATCGACAGGCCGATGAAGGCGTACATCGGCGCCGCCGTCGCCAGATATTGCCGGCTTGCCGCGCGCACGCCGGCGTCGCGGGTGAAAATGTCGACCCAGAGATCGGGAAAGATCGCGATCACGGTGGCGACGACCCCCACCGACACGAAACCGACGCAAGCGGCGGTCCATGCAATCCGCCGCGCGCGCGCGATGCGATCGCCGCCGATCGCCATCCCGATCATCGGCACCGACGCGATCCCGACCGCGAACGCAATCGAGGTCAGCATGAATTCGAGCCGGGCGCCGATGCCGTAGCCGGCGAGAATTTCGGTGCCGAACCGCGCCAGCAAATGGGTGAAGATGCTGATGGTGAGGACCGACTGCAGCGGCGAAAGACAGGCCACCGCGCCGACCTTCAGGATGTCGACGAACATCGCCCATTGAATGCGAAGTCCCCTGACCCTGGGAATGACACGCGCCCGCCCCGAGAACAGATACCAGCCCATGGCCGATATGCTGACCGAATAGGCGATCAGCGATCCTGCGGCGACGCCGCGCATGCCGAATTGCGGAATCGGGCCGAGGCCGAGGCCGAGTGTGCCGCCGAGAATGATCTGGCAGACCGCGGAACACAGGATCATCAGCGACGGCAGCTTCATGTTGCCGGTGCCGCGCAGGATTCCCGCCATCGAGTTCATCAGCCAGGGCAACACCGCGCCGCCGAAAAAAATCTGCGCGTAGCCGACGGCGCCCGCCAGCACGTTGCCGCGTCCGCCCAGCAATTCCAGCAGCCGCGGCCCGAAGACCAGCATGCCCAGCATAAACGTCAGCCCGAAGCAAATCGCGTTCAGCATCGCATGCGAGGCCAGCGTCGATGCCCGGTCGGTGTCGCCGGCGCCGAGCGCGCGCGCGATCGCCGACGCCACGCCGCCGCCCATCGCGCCGCCCGACATCGTCATGGTCAGGATCACGAACGGAAACACCAGCGCCATCGCCGCCAGCGATTCCACGCCCAGCCGGCCGATATAGGAGGTCTCGGCGATCACCACGCAGGTGCCGGCGCTGAGCGCCACGACGTTCGGCCAGGCCAGCCACAACAGCGTGCGCAGGATCGGCCCGTCGACCAGCGCATTCCGCGCCGACGGCTCGGGCGCCGGCAGCGGCCGCTCTTCCTCGTCGACAGGTATTTCGGGAACGGCGATTTCGGGCAAGTCTCTCTCCCTGGGCCCGATCTGTTGCCGTGCCGGGCCGCTTCCTAGCACGATCCCGCACGGTACCACGTGCGTCAGGCGCATGGGCCGCCTGCGCGATCAGGCCGCCGGCCGTATGCGCGTCGCACGATTGCGGCGGATCAGCCGATCGACCACACGAAGGGCGGACCGCCGCCGGCCGCCGGTCGCATCGTGACCGGGATATGGCGGTCGCAGCCGGCTGCGAGGCCCTCGAACAATCCCTCCAGAACCCTGGCGCAGGCCGGATGGTAATCGACGACGTCGGCCATCAGCTTCCAGCTCTGCTGCCTGATCTCGATACTGCCGCCAGACTCCGTGATGCCGACAGCATCGTCCTGCGCCTCGAACAGCGCGCAGAGGAACGCCGCGAACTCTCTCGCGGCGCCCCGGCTTGCCCCAAGGCCGCGCGCGATCTCGTCGAAATACTGCATGCCGATCAGCTTGCCGGTGAGGTGCAGGAGATAGCCGGCATCCTCGGGGCCGAACAATTGCACCGTGACGGGCGCTGCGGTCCGCACATATTCCATCGCGTAGTTGCGATAGGCTTTTTCCAGCCGTGGCTTCGGCCAGCTTTTCACCGGCAACGCCGGCGCGCCGGCGGAATCGAACAAGGGCGCTTCGAGATGCCGCGCGAACACCAGCCGCTGGTCGAGTTCGAGCGGGTGATCGTATTCGCAGTAGTAACCTTCGAGACCGTCCTGGCCGTCGACGCTCTGCTTGGTGCAGACGAAGCCGAGCTTTAAGTTACCCAGCGCTACGCCATTGTTGGCGTGCCAGCCGCGCAGCATCGCGCGCGACACTTCGCCGGGCACGCCGCAGATCGCGGTGCCGCGCCAGATCCAGCGCGGCGGCCGATAGCGTATCCAGGCCTTGCGGTCGGTTTCGTACATGTATTCGACATGGACGCCGCCGATCCAGTTCGAGAGGTAGTGGTATTGCGCGGCAGCCACCGCCGGCGGCAGATGACTCAAACCGAGTTTTTCCAGGCCCGGCAGAAAGCGCTCCTGCTGCTGGCGGCGGAATACGCGAAACACGAACTCGGCGGCGTCGGCCGTGCCGCGCCGCGTCACCACGGTCAGGATCAGGCCGGTGAAAAAGGCGTGATAGAGATCGGCGACGCTGCGCCAACGCAGCCATTGCGCTTCCTGCGCGAGGGCTTGTTCTCCTCCACCCATGTTCTCTCCCGGGTCTCGCTTGTTATTTGCGACGAAACTATATCAACCGTCATTGCGAGCGCCAGCGAAGCAATCCATTGCCGTGAGCAAAGCTGGATTGCTTCGTCGCTAACGCTCATCGCAATGACGGCTGATTACACCCGAAAATGCTTGCTTAGCTTCAGCCCCTGCGCCTGGTAGTTGGAGCCGATGCGCTGGCCGTACATGGCGTGGGGGCGCGCCAGCATTTTCTCGTAGACCAGCCGGCCGACGATCTGGCCGTGCTCGAGGATGAACGGCACTTCGCGGGAGCGCACTTCCAGCACCGCGCGCGAGCCCTGCCCGCCGGCCCCGGCATATCCGAAACCGGGATCGAAGAAGCCCGCATAGTGCACGCGGAATTCGCCGACCAGCGGATCGAACGGCACCATCTCGGCGGCGTAGTCCGGCGGCACCTGCACGGCTTCCTTCGAGGCCAGGATATAGAACTCGCCGGGATCGAGGATCAGGCTGCCGTCGGGTCTTGCTGCGATCGCTTCCCAGAATTCGTCGATGGCGTAGCCGCCGCGGCGGTCGATATCGACCACGCCGGTGTGGCGCTTGGCGCGATAGCCGACAAAACCGTTGGCGTTCTTGCCGGCGAGATCGACGCTCAGCGCCACACCATTGAGGAGGTCGGCGTTGTCGACATCGACCAGCCGCTCCCTTTTGTGCAGGGTGGCGAGTTCGTCGGCGGTGAGGATCGCCTCGCCGGTGCGGAAACGCACCTGGCTCAGCCGCGAGCCCTCGCGCAGCAGCACCGGAAACGTCTTCGGGCTGATCTCCGCATAGAGCGGGCCGTGATAGCCGGCGCCGATCATGTCGAACCGCCTGGTGCCGTCGGCGATCACGCGGGTGAACACATCGAGCCGTCCGGTCGAGCTTTTCGGATTGGCGGCGGCGACGATCTCCGGCGGCAGCGCAAGGCTCTCCAAGAGCGGCACGATGTAGACGCAGTTGGTCTCCAGCACCGCGCCGTCGGCGAGGTTGATTTCGTGCAGCTTCAACTCGTCGATACGCTCGGCTACCGTCGCGCCCGGCCCCGGCAGGAAGCTGGCGCGGACCCGATAGGCGATATCGCCGAGGCGCAGATCGAGGCTCGCCGGCTGGATCTGGCTTTCGACGAAAGGATAAGCCGGCAGGATCAGGCCGGCATCGGCCATCGCCGCGATCATGCGGTCGGGCAGAATGCCATTGGCGCCGACTGGAAGCGTGAAGCTCAAATTGGGGTCCTCAGAATGACCTAGTTATAGCCATCCAGACGCTGAAAATACGGACTTTTACCGGTTATCCGATGGTCGCCTTGACGGGAAGGGCGCGAGGGAATATCAGCATGACTTATCCCGTGGTGATTTGAGCCGGCCGGCTTGCAGCCACGTTAAATAAGTCGCTAAACAGGCCGGGGACAGTGTGATCCCGGCCTGTGGAATTTTTCCAGGCCGGTTTTTTTGTGACCAATTTCCGGGGGCCTCCCCGGGCTGGTCACTCAGGAGGTCACATGTCTGAGACTACCAAGCCCGCGTCGTCCACCGCCCGCTACCGTCCCGAAACCCGGCTGGTCCATTCCGGCACCTTGCGCTCGCAATTCGCCGAAACGTCCGAGGCGCTGTTCCTGACGCAGGGCTTCGTCTACGACACCGCCGAGCAATGCGAGGCGCGATTCAAGGGCGAGGACCCCGGCTTCATCTATTCGCGCTTTTCCAATCCCAACATCTCGATGTTCGAGCGCCGCATGATCGAGCTCGAGGGCGCCGAGGCCGCGCGCGCCACCGCCACCGGCATGGCCGCGGTGACGACCGCCATTCTCGCGCCGCTGAGGGCCGGCGATCACGTGGTGGCGGCGAAGGCGATGTTCGGATCGTGCCGCTACGTGGTGGAGGATCTTCTGCCGCGCTACGGGATCTCCTCCTCCCTGGTCGACGGCCTCGATCTCGACCAGTGGCGCAAGGCGATGCGGCCCAACACCAAGAGCTGTTTCCTCGAAAGCCCGACCAATCCGACGCTGGACGTGCTCGACATCGGCGGCATCGCGGAAATCGCGCATGCCGGCGGCGCGCGGCTGATCGTCGACAACGTGTTCGCGACGCCGATCTGGCAGAGCCCGCTGACCCTGGGCGCAGACGTCGTGGTGTATTCCGCCACCAAGCATATCGACGGCCAGGGCCGCTGCCTCGGCGGCGTCATCCTGTCGTCGGAGGCGTTCATCGCCGAACACATCCACAATTTCATGCGCCAGACCGGCCCGTCGATGTCGCCGTTCAACGCCTGGATCCTGCTGAAGGGGCTGGAGACGCTTGCCGTGCGGGTGCGCGCGCAGACCGAAACCGCGGCCGCCATCGCCGAAGCGCTGGCTAAGCATCCGAAGATCTCGCGGCTGATCTATCCCGGCCGGGCCGATCACCCGCAGGCCGCTCTGGTGAAGAAGCAGATGCGCGCCGGCTCGACGCTGATCGGCTTCGAGGTCAAGGGCGGCAAGGCTGCAGCCTTCCGCACGCTCAACGGCCTGAAGCTGTCGCGGATCTCCAACAATCTCGGCGACGCCAAGAGCCTCGTCACCCATCCCGCGACCACCACGCATCAGCGGCTGACGCCGGATGCGCGCGCCGAACTCGGCATCAGCGAAGGTTTTATCCGCTTCTCCGCCGGACTCGAACACGCCGACGATCTGATCGAGGACCTGTACGCGGCGCTGGAGAAGGCGTGAGGCTGGTTATCCGCTATCGTGGTCCCCGCGAAGGCGGGGACCCATAACCACAGAGTCCAGTCGGTTGAGGAACGTGCCAGCCACCGCTTCAATCAGCAGGGCCGCGGCGTATGGGTCCCTGCTTTCGCAGGGACGACGCTGATAATTGGCTGCGCAGATCACATCGGCCGGTAGGTCTGCACACTGCCCGGCACGTTGACGCCGAGCTTGATCTGGCCGACCGACTTGATGATGTCGTCACCGAGCAACTGGGCGAAGCAGGCGTAGCCCCAGTCGTTCATGTGCAGGCCGTCGGCGATGACGAAACTGTCGATCGGCAGCGCCTGCTGTTCGTGCCACTCGCGCATCACCTCGAAACGCGGGAAAATGCCGACATGGCGCAGCTCGGCGACCTTGCCGAGCAGCCTGATCATCCTGTTCGCACTCTCGGCGCGCTCGGTCACCCGCGGAGAATATTGCGGATCGACCAGCACGAGATCGGCGCCCGCGGCCTGGATGCGTGCAACCCCATCCTCGACCTGCAACGCGGTCTCGGCGGGATCGAGATTGCGCAGCACCGCATTGGTGCCGACCTGCCAGATCACCAGATCCGGCTTCATGTCGATCACCTCGGTCTGCAGCCGCTTCATCATTTCCGGCGCGTCCTCGCCGCCCTTGCCGCGGTTGAGGACCGTGATGTCGGCGGTCGGATATTGCCGGCGCAGCTGCCTGGCGAGCCGGTTGGGATAGGTGAATTGCGGTGACGTGGTGCCGTAGCCCTGCGTCGACGACGAACCGAAGGCGATGATCACCACCGGTTCGCCCGAAGCGAGCTTGGCCGCCACATGCGGCAGCGATCCCATCGATTTGGCGCCGCCCTTCGGCGGCAGGCACGGCACGCGGCTGAAAATGTCGCCGGCCGATTTCGCGACTTCCTTCACGGTGTCGATCGCCTTGGCGGTGAGGCTCTTCGGCTGCGGCGGACCCGCCTGATCGACGGCGGCGACATTATCGGTGCCGGTGGTCTGTGCGCCGGTCGTCTGCGACGCGGCCGGTTTCGCGCTATCGGTTTTGGCGGCGCTCGAAACGGCGGCCTGCTGAATCGGCTGGCCGGCCTGCGCCCGCGCGAGCGACGCCGCGGCCGGGCTCAGCAGCACAACCGCAGCGATAGCGGCGGCGGAGCCGGCCAGCGCTGCAATTCGGCGAAAAGGGCTTACACGACTCATTAACGCTAGGTCCTCAATTCTGCTGGGCCGGGTCGAGATGAGCGGCGTCGATGACGAATTTCGACAACGCCCGGCCGAGACAGTCGTGAACGCGCTTGGCAAGCTCGATGCCATGGAAGGCGCTGAACAGGTCGAAATCTCCCGCGTCGTTCCACTGATGCATGATGGCGAAACGGTCGAACAGCGGAACGTCGTGCTGCTGCGCCACCACGCGCATGTTATCCAGATAGGGCGGCACGGAAATCATCGTTTCGGTGCGCGGACTATATTGCAGATTCATCAAGACCACGTCGGCTCCCGCCTTTTGCAGTGCAGCAACACCTTCGTCCACAGCCGCGCGAAAATCATCGGGATCGATGGAGCGCATAGCATCGACGGTGCCGGTCTGCCAGATGACCAAAGTAGGCCTTTTATCTTCCACCAGCTTAACAAGGCTGGCGTCGACTTCCTCTGCCGTTTTCTTGCTCTGTATTTCTACGGACACGTTGATCGTGGTTAAGGGCAGCTTCTCTTTCAGCGCCGCCTGCAACCGCGCGGGGTAGGCACTCGCCTCTGACGTGTTGATGGTGGAGGACCGGCTGCCGACCACCAATATATCCAGCGGACGCCGGCTTTTCACGGCATCTGCGACCTTTGGAAGCACGCTCTCGGTGGTCAAGAGATAGGCCGGAACTTCGCAGGTCTGCGGCGCATCTTCGGCGCGCACGGCCGCTGGCGCTGCGATCAAAAGACCGGCCAGCATTGTCAGTCCCAGGATGGCTCCCGAGTTGGACGGCATCAGCCCCCTCCCGCCAGATCGGCGTTGCCGGCGGCGCCTTTCGTCTTCGCGCTCTTGTCGGCAACCCGCTTGTACCACGAAATCACCCACGCCACGCCCCACATGATCAGGATTCCGGAGACACTGATCAGGAAGTGCATTGCAGCACCGCCGGAGACTTCGGCCAGCACGAAATGTCCCGCGAAAGCCAGGAACACGCCGAGGCAGAAAATCTCCAGGGAGTGCTGCCCGCACAGGATCAGCGGCCGCAGCCAGGGCGATTTCAGGCCGGGCCAGTCCCTCGGCAGGAAGCGCACGGTGACGGCCGCGAGCGCCAGGAAATGCGCGAACCGCAGCACGTCCAGATCGGTCTTGTCGATCGGATACATCCATTGCTCGAGCCGGCGCGGCATCAGATGGCTCAATTGCGGGAAGTACCAGGTCAGCGTGACGCAGAACGCCGCGAACAGATAGGCGAACGAGAGCCAGAGCGTGATCTTCGACGACAGGATGCCCTGCATTCGCCGCGCGCCGCCGAGCGCGCACCACGCGCCGAACACGAACAGCAATTGCCACGCCAGCGGATTGAAGGCCCAGTAGCCGTTCGGATAGGCCGACAGATACAGGTCGTATTCCCAGGTCACGGCATACAGCACGACCGACAGCGCCAGCGTGAGGTCGGCCCGCCACTTCATCAGCCAGATGATCAAGGGCAGGAAAAGCATCAGCACGATATAGAGCGGCAGCACGTCCATGTTCACGGGGCGGAAGCGCAGCAGCAGCGCCTGGACGATGGTGACGTCCGGCTGCTTGAGGAAATCCATGATCCCCATTTCTTCGGTGTATAGCGGGTTCTCGAAGCTGGTGGCGACGTAGGAAATTTCCGCCAGGAAGATCGTGAACAGGAACACATGCGCGACGTAGATCTGCCAGACCCGCCGCAGGATGCGCGCGGTCGCGACCACGAAACCGGACTCCAGCATGGCGCGGCCGTAGACGAACGCCGCGGTGTAGCCGGAGATGAAAATGAAGATTTCGGTGGCGTCGGAAAAACCGTAATTGCGGATCGTGAACCAGGTCAGCAGATTGGGCGGCAGGTGATCGATGAAGATCAGCCACAGCGCCAGCCCGCGGAACAGGTCGAGCCGCAACTCGCGCTCGCCGCCTGCGACCGGAAACGAGATCGCCGGCGCGGAAGCGGCGCGCGCGGGCGCAGGCTCGCGCGCCAGCGTATCGGCTGCGCCCGCAAGCGGTGGTCCGGCAATTCGATCGGCGATGGATGTCATCTGGCACCGTGTTGGACAGGTCGGTTTTACGCGCCTGCGCCGCAGCTAAGATAGTATCGGGACGCGGGTTGCAAGCAAGTCGGGCCCGCGAATCGAGGGTATTTCGAGCCCCCTCATGACCCGCGCTCTAGGTCCGAACTATGTTGAAACGACGATAGCAAATCTGCGTGGCTGGGATGCCATTCCGTCCGGCGGGCGATTGGTTCCGGCGCAATTATTCGCTATGATGTCGGCCGATTTGGAAAGAATTGCCCGCATGTACCGCGCCGTTACCCGCCAGATCGTAGTCACCGTGGAGCCGAACTTCCTGCCCGAGCGCTCCTCGGTCGACAGACGCGAATATTTCTGGTCCTACACCATCGTCATCACCAATACCGGCGATGAGACGGTGCAGTTGCGGACGCGGCACTGGATCATCACCGATGCATCTGGCCGCAAGCAGGAAGTGCGCGGCGAGGGCGTGGTCGGCGAGCAGCCGGTGCTCGCGCCCGGCGAGCGCTTCGAATACACCTCCGGCGTGCCGCTGCCGACCGCCTCTGGCTTCATGACCGGACGCTACCAGATGGTCAGCGAGAGCGGCGAACGCTTCGAGATCGACGTGCCGACATTTTCGCTCGACAGCCCCGACAGCAAGCGGGTGTTGAATTAGGGCTGGGCGGATAGCGGTCATTGATGTGCCATCCATGGTTTACAGACGCGGCTTCGCGATCTCGCCGCATGTTTCGCGCGAGATTTTGTCAGTTCGTTCGGCCCTCTCCAATCAGAGGGCGCAGGGAATGCCGGACGCCCGATGCGCCCGATAGCCGCGTGTGCAATGGGAGTGGTGGGACGCACACGCGTTAGTCAGGTCACACCGGAAAACGCCCGGCATTCCCCACGCAGTGGTTTTACGGCTTATAACGTGCTCTCCCCGGTGACCGGGCTTTCTTGCCACCGTCATCCCCGAGAAGCTTGCTTCCCGGGAACTTGATGCCAGCGTCGGGGCATCAGAACCACACGACTTCGCCGTCCGCCTCGGGCGCCGTCGTCTACGGCACCATCGGCGTCCACCGCATCCCGCCCCAGCGTTCGTGACGTTGCGCAACGCCCCTCTGAGTGGGGCGGGACGAAACGGCTATATTGCTGATTTGGGTTTGGGGTCAAGAGAAATTTCTGAAAATCAGAAATCGATGCCGCCATGTCCCGGCCGCGATAACGCCGCCATTCAGCCACCAGCGCGCGGCGGCAAATCACCTATGCTCGAGTCCGGCTTCCGAGAGATTTATAGGGCGGGATTTACATGGCGGCAGACAGTAACAGTCAAATCGCGTGGCATCGGGCTCAGATCAGAAAACACCGTGACGCGTTGAGGCAATTCGAAACGTCCCGCTTCACCTTCGGCGCGATTGCGCAGCCGAAAGTGACCGAGCAGAGCCAGGAGATCGTAGCCGGGCTCAAGCGCAAGATCAGGGAATCCGAACAGATCGTGGCGGCCCATGAGCGGCAGAGCCGCCGTCCGCTCTCGACCGATTTTCAAACGCTGACCAGCGCGCCCTGGAGCAACTGGATCGATCGCGGGCCATCAACCTCGCGGTCGTGAGACATCGCGCGACGAGCGAAGAATTTCAATTCTTGATCTAGCGCCCGCTGGTGAGCGATTTTGCGTAGTGGTCAAAAAGCTCGGCACTCTTGAGTTTATTCTCGATGTTGATCATTCCTTTCCGGTAGGAGCGCGCGTCTCGGCCCTTGAACCAGGAGTCAATTTGATGACCTGTAACATCGACGTCGGAATCGGACATACCAAACGCCGTACCAAAGATTGATTTGGAAGCGCTTAGTTCCTTCGAGGGCTTCAGCAGGAGCATGTTCTGATCGTGATACGCGAAACCGAGGAAAACTATGTGCTCGAACCGGTCGATTATCGCGTTGATGCGGTTGACGACATCACCGGCACTGACTTGCTCCGTATAAGTTTTTATGCCGTCGGCAAGTTGAACCCAATTGGCCCGCGCCGCTCCGAATTGAACAGTGGGATCGATCACACCGTACGGATGAATGATCTCAAGGTCATCGACGATGGATTCTGCGTCCTGTTCCCGGATGCCGTAGATAGTTTGGAGCGCGTTTAACAGAAAGAATTCGATACAACGATCATAGTTGAAGATAATGAAGGCGACCTTGTCAAAGACCTCCCGTACATTCTCTTTGGGTATACCCGGCGTGAGCATCTGCATGAACTTGACAGGCCAAGTATTGCTTAATTTTGCCGGACTGAAACAATCGCCCTTATTCCGATCAAAATAAAGTTTGCTGTCATGCTCGGCTTCTAGGATGCTATGAACAATCGCGGCCTTGCCGTAAAGCTTGACGCGAGGATCGTTCCTGTGAAGGTCCAGAAAATCGTCGATTGATCGGGACAAGAGTATTCCGTCTCTGATGCGCCAACCGGCCTGCTGAAATTCGTTTGTGTACTGCTGCCTGTTTTTGGTGATTTGTGAGAAGAGATCTAAATCACCCGTTCCGACCGGCTCAAAGCCACGTTCGAAACGGATGTCCAACTTGGCGCTAATGCGCTTCGCGAGATTATCGCCGAGTGGCAAATTGAGTTCAGCGCTCGCGCCCGCGCCAACGATAAAGGCAGTGCTCTTGCTGAACATGGAAACCTTTGTCGGTCGTTGCCTGTCTATTCAACTCCCGCTTCGTGCGGCGTGAACTGATAGACCGACGAGCAGAACTCGCAGGTCACCACCACCTTGCCGTCCTTGACCATCGCGGCGCGGTCATCGGGCGCAAAGCTTTTCAGCATCGCGGACACCGCCTCGCGCGAGCACGAGCACTGCGCGCGCAAGGGGAGCGGCGTGAACACGCGCACGCCCCGTTCGTGAAACAGGCGGTACAATAGCCGCTCGCCCGACAGATCCGGATCGATCAGCTCGATATCCTCGACGGTGGCAATCAGCGACTGGCCCTCGACCCAGGCGTCGTCCTCGGCCACGGTGTGGGTGACGGCGCCCTCCGGGGCGTCGCCCGGATGCAGGTCGGCCTGCCGCGCCCGCTCCGGCGCCTTGGGCAGGAATTGCAGCAGCATGCCACCGGCGCGCCAGCGATGCCTCGGGCGCTCGCCTTCGCCGCCGCGCCACTCCTCGCCGACCGCGAGCCGCACCCGCGTCGGGATCTGTTCGGAACGCAGGAAATATTCATGCGCGGCATCCTCGAGCGTGCCGCCGTCAAGCGCCACCAGGCCCTGGTAGCGGCTCATGTCGGGCCCCTGATCGATGGTCATGGCGAGATGGCCCTTGCCGAGCAGCGCGCCGGAATCCTGGCCCTCTTTCAGACGCCCGGCATCGTAGCGCGCATAGGCGCGCAGGCGGTCCGGCGCCTGGAAATCCACGATCAGGAACGACACCGGGCCGTCGGTCTGGGTCTGCAGGATGAAGCGGCCGTCGAATTTCAGCGACGAGCCGAGCAGGGTCGCAAGCACGATGGCCTCGCCGAGCAGTTTTCCTACCGGCGCGGGGTAATCATGCTTGGCCAGGACATCGTCGAGCGCCGGGCCGAGCCGGGTCAGCCGTCCGCGCAGGTCGAGCGCATCGACCTCGAACGGCAGCACCGCGTCGTCGACCGGAACCGCCGACGGCGCCCGGATCGGGGTTTTGGCAATTTTGATGTCGGGGGATTGTGAAGTCATGGCGCTTTATCTGGGGTCGGAAGACGCGAAACGAAAGGGGTTTGGGGGCTGCGAAAATGTCTCCACATGTCGTCCCCGCGAACGCGGGGACCCATAACCACCGCAGTCAATTGTTGCACCGAATGGCAGCTCCAGCTTTTGCAACGACACATGGCGGTGGTTATGGGTCCGGCTCGCGCTTCGCTTGGCCGGGACGACGATGCATTTGCTGCACGCGGTGTTCGCCGGGACGACGAAAAATTACCCCACCGTCTCGAAACACCAGGCCAGAATGCCCTTCTGCACGTGCAGGCGGTTTTCGGCTTCGTCGAACACCACGGACTGCGGGCCGTCGATCACCTCGTCGGTGACTTCGTCGCCGCGATGGGCGGGCAGGCAGTGCATGAACAGCGCGTCGGGTTTTGCCAGCGACATCAGCCGGGCGTTGACCTGATAGGGTTTCAAGAGATTGTGACGGTGCTCGCCGTCCTTGTCGCCCATCGAGAACCAGGTATCGGTGACGACGCAGTCGGCGCCGCGCACGGCTTCTTCCGGATCATTACCAAGCACGATCGAGGCGCCCGACGCCTTGATCCAGTCGCGCATCGGCTTTGTCGGCGCGAGTTCCGGCGGGGTTGCGACATTGAGGGTGAACTTGAACCGCTCGGCCGCATGCGCCCATGACGCCAGCACGTTGTTGTCGTCGCCGCTCCAGGCCATGGTCCGGCCCTCGATCGGGCCGCGATGTTCCTCGAACGTCATCAGGTCGGCCATCACCTGGCAGGGATGTGATCGCCGCGTCAGCCCGTTGATAACAGGTACCGTGGCATGCGCGGCGAGCTCCAGCAGCGCATCGTGATTGAGGATGCGGATCATGATGGCGTCGACGTAACGCGACAGCACGCGCGCGGTGTCGGCGATGGTCTCGCCGCGGCCGAGCTGCATTTCCGCGCCCGTCAGCATGATGGCTTCGCCGCCGAGCTGGCGCATGCCGACGTCGAACGACACCCGGGTGCGGGTCGACGGCTTTTCGAAGATCATCGCCAGCGTCTTGCCTTCGAGCGGACGCTTCGGCTTCTCGCCCTGACTGCCCTTGTAGGCTTTGAGCTTCGCCTTCATGGCAATGCTCAAGGCGAGCATGTTGCGCAGCTCCCTGGTCGGAAGCTCGTTGAGATCGAGAAAATGGCGCAGCGCTTTGCTCATTGCCCCGCCGCCTGCTTCAACTGACCGCCGGCAAGCCTGGCGCAGGCGCGATCGAGACGCTGCACGGATTCCTCGATCTCCGCTTCGCTGACGATCAAGGGCGGCAGGAACCGGACCACGTTTTCGCCGGCGCCGACCGTGAGCAGCTTCTCGTCGCGCAGCGCCGTCACCAGGTCGCCCGACGGCACCACCGCCTTGACGCCAATCAGGAGGCCCTCGCCGCGCACCTCGGCGAGCACGCCCGGGTGACGATCGACAACGGAGGCGAGCTTCTGCTTGAGCAGCAGCGACATCTTCTGCACGCGCTCGAAGAAACCGGGCTTGAGCATGACGTCCAGCACCGCATTGGCCGCGGCGACCGCGAGCGGGTTGCCGCCGAAGGTCGAGCCGTGCGAACCCGGCGTCATGCCGGAGGCGGCATCAGCGGTCGCCAGGCAAGCGCCGATCGGGAAGCCGCCGCCGAGCGCCTTGGCCAGCGACATGACATCCGGCGTCACCCCGAGGCGCTTGTGGGCGAACAGCTCGCCGGTGCGGCCCATGCCGGTCTGCACCTCATCGAACACAAGCAACAGACCCTTGTCGTCGCAGAGCTGGCGCAGCGCCTTGAAGAAGGCATGCGGCGCGGCGCGAACGCCGCCTTCGCCCTGCAGGGGCTCGATCAGGATGCCCGCGGTCTGCGGGCCGATCGCCTTCTTGACGGCATCGAGGTCGCCGAGCGGCACCTGATCGAAACCGTCCACCGGCGGCCCAAAACCTTCGAGATATTTCGGCGAGCCGGTCGCGGCCAAGGTCGCCAGCGTGCGGCCGTGAAACGCGCCGTCGAAGGTGATGATGCGATAACGCTCGGGATGGCCCTTGGCGGCGTGATATTTGCGCGTGACCTTGATCGCGCATTCCATCGCTTCGGCGCCGGAATTGGCGAAGAACACGAAATCGGCAAAGCTCTGCTCGCACAGCCGCGCCGCCAGTTTTTCGCCGTCCGGGCTCTTGAACAGGTTCGACATGTGCCACAGCTTCGTGGCCTGCTCCTGCAGCGCCGCCACCAGAGAGGGGTGGCAGTGGCCGAGCGCATTCACCGCGACGCCGGAGGTAAAATCGAGATAACGCTCGCCGTTGGTCGCGATCAGCCAACAGCCCTCGCCGCGCTCGAAACCGAGATCGGCCCTGGCGAATACGGGAAGCAGATGCGACGTCGCGCTGTTGGTCATGGCGATCACTGTTGGGTTAGGACCGGCCGCGATGCGTATTGGCGCGATCGCATCGGCAACCAGCCCCGGAAAACAAAACGTGCCGCCTTTTCGGGCAGCACGTGGAACTATTCTATGCCCAAGGCGACACGTGTCAACCGGTCGCAGGACGGCGAAACCCGCAAATGTCCGGTGTCGCGGAAAGAGCGCATATTGCAATGTTTAGGTGACGGAACATGTGGACGCACCCCCGCGGACTCTTGCGCGGGAGTCACGCCATATTGTAGCTTCTTTCCTGTCGGGTACGACATCTCGTGCGGTAAAAACGATCCTCTTAGTCGCATTTTGTTCGGCGTAACGTTCGGGCGCGCTTTTCGCGCCCGGCGAGGGCTAAGGGATTCTGCCGGCAGGGATTTTTGAGACGATTGAACTCGCAGCGCCGTCCCAAAACCGGCCGGCGCGAGGCGAAGGAAAGAGAGCGATGACGGTATTGACCTGGTCTGACGATCGCGTCGAACAACTGAAGAAGCTCTGGGAAGGCGGGCTTTCCGCCAGCCAGATCGCCGCGGAACTCGGAAATGTGACGCGCAACGCCGTGATCGGCAAGGTCCACCGGCTGGGCCTTTCCGGCCGCGCCAAGAGCCCCTCCTCGGCCGCACCGCGGCAGCGGAAGGCTCGCCCGGCCCAGCACATGATGCGGGTCGCCCGGCCGGTCTCGCGCGGCAACACCGCACTGGCGCATGCCTTCGAGGTCGAGCTGGAGCCGGATCCGATCGCCTTCGACAATGTGGTGCCGATGAGCCAGCGGCTGTCGTTGCTGGAACTGAACGAGGCCACCTGCCACTGGCCGGTCGGCGATCCCTCCAGCCCGGAATTCTTCTTCTGCGGCGGCAAGGCGCTGACCAGCCTGCCCTACTGCGCCCATCACTCGCGGATCGCCTATCAGCCCGCGAGCGATCGCCGCCGCCAGCCGCAGAAGCCGGCAAGGTAAGGCGCGGCTCCCGCCGTCGTCGTCCCGGCGAACGCCGGGACCCATGACCACGGGCTTGCGTGATCATGTCGGCTGGTCGCCCCAGCCTTTTTCAAAATCCGACATCGGTGGCTATGGGTCCCTGCTCCCGTGCGCAATTGCGCACCAGGCAGGGACGACGATCGATCGTAATCGCTATTCCACTTTCGCGAAGCGGTCGTCGAGCGCGTAGCCGGCGCCGCGCACGGTGCGGATCGGGTCCTGCTCGCGGCCCGGGTTGAGCAGCTTGCGCAGGCGGCCGATATGCACATCCACGGTGCGCTCGTCGATATAGATATCGCGGCCCCAGACGCTGTCGAGCAACTGCTCGCGGCTGAACACGCGGCCCGGATGCTCCAGAAAAAACTCCAGCAGCCGGTACTCGGTCGGGCCGAGGTCGATCGGACGGCCCGAGCGGGCGACGCGCCGCTTCTCGCGGTCGAGCTCGATGTCGCCATAGGCAAGCACGGTGGCGAGACGCTCGGGGCTCGCGCGGCGCAGCAGGCCCTTCACCCTCGCCAAGAGCTCCGGCACCGAGAACGGCTTGACGATGTAATCGTCGGCGCCGGTGGCAAGGCCCCTGACCCGCTCGCTTTCCTCGCCGCGCGCGGTCAGCATGATGATCGGCAGCGACCTGGTCTCCGGCCGCGCCCTCAGGCGGCGGCACAGCTCGATGCCGGACAGGCCCGGCAGCATCCAGTCGAGCACGATCAGGTCGGGGACGCGTTCCTTCAGCCTGGTGTCGGCGTCGTCGCCGCGGGCTACGGTTTCGACCTCGTAACCTTCGGCATCGAGGTTGTAGCGAAGCAGCGTGGTCAACGCTTCCTCGTCTTCCACCACCAGAATGCGCGCGCTCATTTGTTCAAGCCTTTGTCTAAATCTCGGTTTTTCGGATATCGATCTCAGTTACCGGGCACCGTGGTCGCAAAACTCGTCATGTCGCCCTTCGGGCGCTTGTCCATGATCTGCTGGCCTTCGATCATGTAGAAAACGGTTTCCGCGATGTTGGTGGCGTGGTCGCCGATCCGCTCGATGTTCTTGGCGCAGAACATCAGATGGATGCAGAACGAGATGTTGCGCGGATCTTCCATCATGTAGGTGAGGAGTTCGCGGAACAGCGAGGTGCAGATGGCGTCGACTTCCTCGTCGCCCTTCCAGACCGCCATCGCCGCCGGCAGATCGTGCGCGGCGTAGGCGTCGAGCACGGATTTGACCTGCGACTGCACCAGATCGGTCATGTGTTCGAGGCCGCGGATCAGTTTCAGCGGCTGGAATTCGCTCTCCAGCGCCGCGACCCGCTTGCCCATGTTCTTGGCGAGGTCGCCGATCCGCTCGAGATCGGTGGCCACCCGCATGGCGCCGACGATTTCGCGCAGGTCGATTGCCATCGGCTGGCGCCGGGCGATGGTCAATACCGCGCGCTCCTCGATCACGCGCTGCAGATTGTCGATCTCGCCGTCGGCGGCGACGACACGCTGGCCGAGCGCGACATCCCTTCGGATCAGCGCATCGACGGAATCCACGATCATGCGTTCGGCGAGGCCGCCCATCTCGGCGACCAGCCGGGTCAGTTCCTGCAGGTCGCTGTCGAAGGCCTTGGCGGTATGTTCGGAGCCCATCTTGTATCTCCCTTAGCCGAAGCGGCCTGTAATGTAATCCTGCGTGCGACGATCGCTCGGCGAGGTAAAAATCCTGTTGGTGTCGTCGAACTCGATCAGTTCGCCCAGATACATGAACGCGGTCTTGTCGGAGACGCGCGCGGCCTGCTGCATGTTGTGGGTGACGATGGCGATAGTGTAGTCCTCGGCCAGCTCCTGGATCAACTCCTCGACCTTGGCCGTCGAAATCGGATCGAGCGCCGAGCACGGCTCGTCGAACAGGATCACCTCGGGCCGCACCGCCACGGTGCGGGCGATGCAGAGCCGCTGCTGCTGGCCGCCGGACAGGCTGAGCCCCGAGGCGTTCAGCTTGTCCTTGACCTCGTTCCACAGCGCGCCGCCGCGCAGCGCCTTTTCGACCCGGCCGTCCATCTCGGACTTGGAGATCTTCTCGTAGAGGCGGATGCCGAAAGCGATATTCTCGTAGATCGTCATCGGGAACGGCGTCGGCTTCTGGAACACCATGCCGACGCGGGCGCGCAAGAGATTGAGATCGAGCTTGGGGTCGAGAATGTTGGTCTGGTCGAGCATCAATTGCCCGGTGGCGCGCTGGCCCGGATAGAGATCGTACATCCGGTTGAAAATCCGCAGCAATGTCGACTTGCCGCAACCGGACGGCCCGATGAAGGCGGTGACGCGGTTGGTGCCCAGCGCGAGGTTGATGTTCCTCAGCGCGTGGTGCTCGCCATAGTAGAAGTTCAGGCCGCGCGCGGTGACCTTCGCCGGCGCCTCGGGCAGCGCCACCGAGGGGACGGATCCGCCGGCATGGCTGATCGACACAGAAAGATCACTCATTTTGCGGTCCTCTCGGCGCCCAGCACGCGCGCGCCAATATTCAGGGCAAGTACGGTCAAGGTGATCAGCAAGGCCCCGCTCCAGGCGAGTTGCTTCCAGTATTCATAGGGGCTTTGCACGAAGTTGTTGATGGTCACCGGCAGGTTGGCCATGGTCTTGGTCAGGTCGAGGCTGAAGAACTGGTTGGAGAGCGCGGTGAACAGCAGCGGCGCGGTTTCGCCGGCGACGCGCGCGGTCGCCAGCAGCACGCCGGTAATCAGGCCGGAGCGCGCCGCGCGGTAGGCGATGCGCTTGATGACCAGCGAGCGCGGCAGGCCGAGCGCGCTTGCCGCCTCGCGCAGCGGATTGGGCACCAGAAGCAGCATGTCCTCGGTGGTGCGCAGCACGACCGGAGTGACGATCACGGCGAGCGCCAGGGCCCCCGCGAAGGCCGAGAAGCCGCCCATCGGCACCACCACGGCGCCGTAGACGAACAGCCCGATGATGATCGAGGGCGCGCTGAGCAGGATGTCGTTGATGAAGCGGATCACCGAGGTGAGGCGATCGTTCCTGCCGTATTCGGCCAGATAGGTACCGGCGAACAGGCCGAGCGGCGCGCCGATGCCCACCCCGATCACGGTCATGATGATGGAGCCGATAATGGCGTTCAGCAGGCCGCCCTCGGTCGATCCCGGCGGCGGGGTGTTCTGGGTAAAGACCTGCAAAGTGAGCCCGGCCAGTCCGTTGTAGAACAGCGTGAACAGGATCAGCGCCAGCCAGGTGACGCCGAACATCGCGGCGCCGAGGCAGAGCAGCCGGATGACGATATCGCGGCGTCGGCGGCGACGGTAAATCGGGTTCATGGCCTAGTTCCCCGCCTTCTTTTCCAGCCGCATCAGCATCAGCCGCGCCGCCGCCAGCACGAAAAAGGTGAGCACGAACAGCAGCAGGCCGAGCAGGATCAGGCCGGACTGGTGCAGCCCGTCGCTTTCGGCGAATTCGGATGCGATCGCGGCCGAGATCGTGGTGCCCGGCGAGAACACCGAGCCGGTGATGCGGAACGCGTTGCCGATGATGAAGGTCACCGCCATGGTCTCGCCGAGCGCGCGGCCGAGTGCCAGCATGATGCCGCCGATGACGCCGACCCGCGTGTAGGGGATCACGACGTTGCGCACCACTTCCCAGGTGGTGCAGCCGACGCCGTAGGCGGCTTCCTTCAACACCGGCGGCACGGTCTTGAACACGTCGACCGAGATCGCGGTGATGAAGGGCAGCACCATGATGGCCAGGATCAGCGCGGCGTTGAACAGGCTGAGATAGGAGGGCGGGCCGGCGAAGATCGTGCCGAGAACGGGAATATTGCCGAAGAGGTCGATCATCACCGGCTGGAAGTGATTGGCCAGGAACGGGCCGAGCACGAAGAACCCCCACATGCCGTAGATGATCGAGGGGATGCCGGCGAGCAATTCCACGGCCATGCCGATCGGGCGCCGCAGCCATTGCGGGCAAAGCTCGGTGAGGAAGATGGCGATGCCGAGACCGACGGGAATGGCGATGATCATCGCGATCACCGAGGTCACCATCGTGCCGTAGAGCGGGCCGAGCGCGCCGAGCACCGGCGGATCGGCCGATGGCGCCCACCGCGCCGTCAGCAGGAAGGAAGGTCCGAACGCCCTGATCGCCGGCCAGGCGCCCACGATCAGGGAGAGAATGATGCCGCCGAGAATGAGCAGCACCGAAATCGCGCAGACGCGCGTGATCCAGTAGAAGGTGACATCGCCGAGTTTGAAGGCACTGAGCGCGCGGGCGCGGTCGTAAGGTCCGGCGGTTTCCATTACATCGCTTTGAACGGCCATGTCTGCCACGCCAATCCCCTCTGTCATACTACCTAACCCGGCTACTTGGAATCCGGTTGATGCGTTTTGAACCGCAAGCACCGCGCTTCGCCTACCCCCGAACAGAGTCGACGGGTCCGACTTCGGCCGTCCGGGACCCACCCGGGCAGAACCGGATCGGACCGAAAGGGTCCGCGCTTCCAGTCATGGAAGCGCGGACGGAGATCGGACGGATCAGCTCTTGATGTCAGCCGACCAGGTCTTCTCGATCATCTTCACCACCGACTCCGGCATCGGGATGTAGTCGAGGTCCTCGGCCATCTTGCCTCCCTTCTCGAAGGCGAATTTGAAGAACTTGACGGCCTCCGCGGAGGCTGCCTTGTCGGCGGAATCCTTGTGCATCAGGACGAAGGTCGAGGCGACAATCGGCCAGGACTTGTCGCCGGGCTGGTCGGTGAGGATCAGATAGTAACCCGGAGCGTGCGCCCAATCGGCATTGGAAGCCGCGGCCTTGAAGCCGTCGTCAGTCGGCTCGACGGTTTTGCCGGCCTTGTTGACCAATGCGGTGTAGGTCAGCTTGTTCTGCTTGGCGTAGGCATATTCGACGTAACCGATTGCGTTCTTGGTCTGGCCGACATTGCCGGAGACGCCCTCGTTGCCCTTGGCGCCGACGCCGACCGGCCACTCGACTGCCGTGCCGGAACCGACCTTCGACTTCCAGTCGGCGCTGACCTTGGAAAGATAATCGGTGAAATTGAAGGTCGTGCCCGAACCGTCGGCGCGGTGAACGACGGCGATCGCCGCTGACGGCAGGTTCACTTTCGGATTGAGCTTCTTGATCGCGGGATCATCCCATTTCGTGATCGTGCCGAGATAGATCTTGGCGAGCGTATCGCCGTCCAGCGCCATCTCGCCGGCCTTCACGCCTTCGACATTTACCACGGGGACGATCGCGCCCATGATCATGGGCCACTGGGCGAAGCCGTCCTTCTCGAGCTGGGCAACCGTCAGCGGCATGTCGGTGGCGCCGAACGTCACGGTCTTGGCCTGGATCTGCTTGATGCCGGCGCCTGAGCCGATCGACTGGTAGTTCACGCCGCTGCCGGATTCCTTCTTGTAGGCATCGGCCCATTTGGACAACACGGGGTAGATGAAGGTCGAACCTGCGCCGGTGATGTCGGCGGCATACGCCGACGTCGATGCGGCGACGAGGCCCGCAGCGACGATAGTTTTCACGAAATTCATTGCTGGTCTCCTTGGTGAGCGAAGCGCCGCATGCGCCCGATCGCGCTCACGCAGCCCGTTTAAATACGGGACACAGAGCTTTTACGAAGGTTTGGTGACAGCTGGATGACAGGAGTAAGCAATTGAAATTGCTTTACTTTATGCCGCGACCGGGGTTTTCGCCTGGGGAAAACAGGCGGTGAAGGTCGCCCCCTGCTTGGGTACGCTTTCGATCAAAAGCCGGCCGCGATGGCGGTTAACGATATGTTTAACCAGCGATAAACCCAAGCCCGTTCCGCCCTGCGCGCGGCTGTCGCCGACGTCCACCCGGTAGAACCGCTCGGTGAGCCGCGGCAGGTGCTCGGGCGCGATTCCGGGGCCGAAATCGCGCACCAGGACCCGCACTTCCGGCATCCCCTCGCCCGATACCGCCGAGACCAGCGAGACCATGACCTTGCCGCCGGAGGCGCCGTATTTCAGCGCGTTCTCGATCAGGTTCTCGAACAGCCGCAGCAGCTCCTCGCGGTCGCCCGCGATCACCACCGGCGTCTCCGGCAGCTGGATGTCGATCGTGACCTGACGCTCCCGCGCCAGCGGCTCCAGCCCGTCGGCGACCTGCCGGATGATCGGGACGATATCGACCAGCGTATCGGGGCGGACATGGGCCGACAGTTCGACCCGCGACAGCGACAACAGATCGTCGATCAGCCGCGCCATCCGGGTGGCCTGGGCATGCATGATGCCGAGGAAGCGCTCGCGCGCCTTGGCGTCGTCCTTGGCCGGCCCCTGCAGCGTATCGATGAATCCCGACAGCGCCGCCAAGGGCGTGCGCAATTCATGGCTGGCATTGGCGACGAAGTCGGCGCGCATTTCCTCGACCCGGCGCAGCGGCGTCTGATCGTGGAACGTCATCAGCATGCATTTTTCGGTGCCGCCGAACAGCGTCGGTACCGGCACCGGGGTGATGATCAGTTCCATCCAGCGGTCGACCGGCACGTGATCGAGATAGGCGGCGCGCCTGGGTTCGGTGGTGGCGATGGCCTCGCGCAGTGCGGTGATGATCTCGGGCGAGCGCAACGCGAACTGGGCAAGTTCGTTCCTGCGCAGCGCCGGCGCGAGCTGCGCCGCCGCAACGTTGAGGTGAATGACGCGGCCGGCGCGATCGAGCAGCACCGCGGGATCCGGCATGCCGGCGACGATAGCGCTGACGGCGGCGGTTTCAACCGGGCTGGTGATGCCGCGGACCTCCTCGCGGGACGTGGCGACGTCGTGCAGCCGCCACGGCACCAGGGCGGCGGCGGCGATGCAGGCAAAGACCGTCACGGCGTGGATCAGCGACAATTCGCCGTACACGACCAGAACAGCGAGCGCGAGGCCGGCGGCGAGCAGGATAATGGCCGAGTGCCGCAACCGGTCCGGCCACGGCGAGAAGAACGAAGAAGAGGGGGCATCTAATGCCATCGGGCCGGCTGTCTCCCCGTTCGGATCCTCAAATCGTCAGGCGCCCTTGTCGCCGCGCTCCCTGACATAGGCGGCTCCGGGGGCAGGTCCCGCATCAAGCCCGGGCGGCGCGGCGTCCTGGTGCGGGTGCTTCATCCGCGTGCCTACCATAACCTCGCGAAACGTCAGCAAGATTACAGATATGACGAAGGGGGTCAGATAATAGAGCACCCGGAACAGCAGCATGCCCGCCAGCAGCTGTTCGCGATCCATCTGCCACAGCCCGACCAGCATGGCGGCGTCGAACACCCCCAACCCACCGGGGGAATGGCTGGCGAAGCCCAAAAGCGTCGCCGAGACGAAAATCACCGCGACCACGACGAAGCCGAGATTGGGCTCGTCGGGCACCAGCACGTACATCGCCAGCGCGCAGAAGCCGAGATCGACGATCCCGATCGCGATCTGCAGCAGCGTCAGCGGGCCGCCCGGCAACACCACCGTCCAGGGCCCGCGGCCGACCCCTCGCGGCTGGACCCAGACCCAGATCACATAGCCCACCAGCGCCAGAATAATCAGGATCGCGGCGATGCGGTTCAGCCAGGGCGGCAGCTGGTCGATCGCGGCGGCGGCTTCCGGATGATAGGCGATGCCGAGACCGAGCACCGCGGCGTTGCCGAGCCAGAAGGTCAGGCCGGCCAGGAAGCAGAGCTTGGCGACGTCGATCGCGTTCAGCCCCCAGGCGGAATAGATCCGGTAGCGCACCGCGCCGCCGGTGAAGACGCTGGCCCCGACATTGTGCCCGATCGAGTAGCTAGTGAAGGCGGCGAGCGCGTTGACGCGGTAGGGAATGTCGCCGCGGCCGATCGCGCGAACCGCGAACCAGTCATAGAAAGTCAGCGTGAAATAACCCATGGCGACGAACAGGGCCGCGAGCACGATCTGGCGGAGCTCCGTCTGCTTGATGGCCTCGATCACCTCGTCGACGTCGATGTGCCGCAGCATGTGGTAGAGTACGTAGCACGCGATCCCGATGACCGTGACGCTGACGACGACACCCAGCTTATGCAGGATTTGCTTCTGGCGCAGAAACGAGATCGCCCTGCGTATTGCTTCCAGCATCTAGACCTCGAACTGCGATCCCGCGACGACGGCACCAAAGCAAGCTTCGCCGCCCGGGGCGCTACGCTTGTTTCCTGGCACCATGTGGTAGCGCGTTTTGGGCCCAAGTGGAATTCGCTTGATGGGAATAATACACGCTCCTTCAATATATTACGGGGTTTTATAGGGCGGGTCGCGGCGTCCGGCTGTTCAGTTTTGCTGCATTCTCCGTGCCGCTGCAAAGCCCGAGGGCTTCAAACCTGCGCAGCAGGCGGTGAAGTTTTCGTGAAATCAGGCCGGCTTGGCCGCCAGCCGCTGGAAATACAGCAAATCGAGTTCCGGCGCCTGACCGGCGAGGCCGGTCAGCAGGGCGTGGACCTGCCCGCGGTGGTGGGTCTGGTGGTTGAACCAGTGCGCCAGCGCCGGCGCCAGTTGCTGCTCGAATTCCTCGGGCGAGGAGACGCGGCGGTATTTGATCGTGCCTTCGATGCGCCGGTCGTCCAGCCCCTCCACGAAACGCAGGATCCTGAGGTCCTCGGCCTCGCGCGCGGCGCGCAGTTCGTCGAACGTCTCGAACAGGATCGCGTCCAGCCGGTCCGGCGCATCGCCCTCGCCGGTAAAGCGCCGCATCCAGATCCGGTCGGTCGCGAGCAGATGATTCAGCGTGCCGTGGACCGATTTGAAGAAGGCGCCGCGATCCGCACGGTATTGTTCGACCGGAAGCCGCGCTGCCGCGTCGTAAACGCGGCCGTTGGCCCAGGCATTGTAGCGCGCGAACATTCGATAATGGTCCGCGGGAGTCATCGATGCCTCTCCTGTCCCACCGGAATTTCAGGCGGCCGGCGCGCTGCGCGAGAGCATCCGGTCGCGCAGCCACGATCCCGCCGCGCAGCCGACCAGGTACACCGCGAGCATGACCAGGCCGAGATCGAGCCAGTAGCCCGGGCGGCCGGGGATCACACGCGCGAGCGCGGCGGCGACCAGCGCCGCCGCCAATGCCGCCAGCCACCGCATCGTCTGCTTCGATACGCCCTGGCCGCGATGAACCACCGCGATCCAGCCCATCGCGAGACCGAGCAGCGCCGATGCCAGGAGCCAGCCCCAATGAAACATCACGACATATGCCATTCGCCTACCTCACCAGGAAATCGATGCGGCGGTTCTGCGCCTTGCCTTCGTCGGTATCATTTGACGCGACCGGCTGCGAGCTGCCGTAGCCGATCGGCGTGAACCGGCTCGCCGGCAGGCCCGCCCTGACCAGATAGTCCAGCACGGCCTGCGCGCGTTTCTCCGACAGGGTCTGGTTGACGGCGTCCTCGCCGTCCGCATCGGTATGTCCCGCAATCTCGATCTCCGCCGTGGGACAGCGCATCGCGGTTTCGATCAGGCGGTCGAGCAGGCCAGCGGAATCCTGATCGATGATGGCGCGCCCGGGTTCAAAGCGGATTCTTCCCTTGGCGAGCAGTTCCGAAAACAACTGCTGACACACGGTCGGATCGACGGGCGCCGCGGCGGGCTTGACCGAAATGTCGGCCTTGACCTGCCAGCCTTCCGGAAAATCCTTGGCAAGGCTGGCGCGGATCTGCGTCACCGCCGCGTCGAAGAAGGCATCGCCCGAGAGCTTGATCTCCCGATCGGTCACCACCAGCGTGCCGGTCGACAGCCGCGACAACGCCCCCAGCGCCGGCACCACCGCGCTGACGAATCCAGAGGGCGCGCCGATCGAGGCCTTGAGATTGTCGACCACCTTCTCGCTGAAGAATTTGCGCCCCGCCGCCGCCGCGATCGCGGCATGGACGTTGTTGTCAGGCACGTAGCCGGTCAGCGTCAGCGTCACCGCCACCGGATCCTTGTAAGCCTGGAATACGTAAGGCGGCGCCTTGATGTCGTTGGCGGCGATCGAAAACCCCTCGGGGAGATTCTTCAGCGCGGTGGCGATCGCTTCGCGGCCGCCGAGGTCGCGAGCCATGCCGGAAAGGCTGACCTTGCCGTCGGCAATCGTGATCTTGCCTTCCTTCAGCTTCGGGATCTGATCGACCAGCAGCAAGGCGGCATTGTCGAAGCGCAGCGGCGCCCCCCGCGACATCCGCATCTGGTCGACGACCTCCACGCCGCCAAGCGCCGCGCGGGCCGCCTCGAGCAGTTTGCCCTTGATGGCCGGCAGCGGCGCACTGCCGCCCAGCGTTACCCTGGCGACGTCGCGCTCGGCCGACCAGACGAACGGCCTGGTTTCGGGAACGAGGCGGGTTTCGTCGTTGACCAGCCGCACGCCCGGCACGGCTTCGACGGCGGCAAGCGCGCCGCGGCGGCCGTCTTCCGAGAAGACGTCGGCGGCGAAGCTGACGTCGCGACCGGAGACCTCGATCCGCGTCTTGTCGAGGACGGTATCCTTAAGGGCGGATGCAGAGCGGGCGGCCAGGTCGGCTTCCAGGGGTGCGGTAGAGGTCCAGGCCGCGATGGCCCAAAAGACGACCAGTGGAATTGTGCCCGGCCACCATTTGCTGCTCCACCTGAAAAGTCTGTGCATTCGATGTCCTGCGCCTCTGGGAACAGAGAGAAAACAAACCCTTGCAGGGCTGTCAAACCCGAAATAACGCGGACCACGTCCGGCTAAAGGGCCGCACCCCGAATAACTGTTTCTTCAGCGGTTTCCCGCTAGTTTCGCACGCGCACCCGAACCGGCCAGCCATTTCCGAATGAAGCAGTTTCGCAGCAATTTCATCCGCGCCGGACTGGGAGCGCTGTACTTCACCGGGGCGCATGTTCTGCTGCGGCCGATCTTGTCGGGCGTCGGCGCCATTTTCATGCTGCATCATGTCCGCCCGCACCGCGACGCGGGGTTCCAGCCCAATCGTCATCTCGAAGTGGCGCCGGCGTTCCTGCGCGCGATGTTGTCGCATCTGCGCACGCACGACATCGACATCGTGACCATGGACGAACTGCACCAGCGATTGGTCGAACGCAGGTTCTCGCGGCGTTTTGCCTGCTTCACCCTCGACGACGGCTATCGCGACAACAGGGATTTCGCGCTGCCGGTGATGCGCGAATTCGACGCACCCCTGACGGTCTATGCCGCCAGCGATTTCGCCGAAGGCAGCGGCCGGCTGTGGTGGATCGCGCTGGAAATGGTGATCGCCAGGGCCGAGGTGATCGAAGCCGTGATCGGCGGCACGGCGATCCGTCTCGATGCCTCCACGCCGACGGCCAAGCAGGCCGCGTTCGACCGCCTGCACGACTGGCTGCGCGCGCTGCCGGGCGAGCATGATGTCCGGCGCGAAATCGCCGCGCTGTGCGCGCGCCACGGCGTCGACGAAACCACGATCAGCCGGCATCTCTGCCTGTCGTGGGACGAACTGAAGGCATTCGCCTGTGATCCGCTGGTCACCATCGGTGCGCATACGATCACCCATTGCAACCTCGCCAGGCAGAGCGAGGAGATCGCCCATCAGGAGATGGCGATCAGCCGCGCGCGCATCGAAGAGGCGCTGCAGCGTCCGGTGCTGCATCTCGCCTATCCCTATGGCGACAGGAGCGCCGCCGGCCCCCGCGAATTCGCGCTGGCACGCGCGGCCGGATTCAAGACCGCGGTGACGACCCGGCCGGGCATGCTGTTCCCCGAAAACGCCGACCACCTGACCGCGCTGCCGCGGGTCTCGCTCAACGGCAACTACCAGGACGAGCGCATCCTGCCGGTGCTGACCTCGGGCGCGGCCACCGCGATGTGGAACGGATTCCGCCGCGTCGACGCGGCGTAGTTTTCATCCGACTCCTTCACTTGCCTTCTCCCCTTGTGGGAGAAGGTGGCGCGGACTTCGTCCGCGCCGGATGAGGGGTCTGTGTCCGCGGAGAGAGACCCCTCACCCGTCTTCGCTCCGCGAAGCCACCCTCTCCCACAAGGGGAGAGGGAAGAACCGCTTCCTTGACTCGCTCCGTTGCCGCGCCCAAAACGGTCGGCAAATCCAACGGAGGAATGCATGTTCAAGGATCTGTTCTCGCTCAAGGGCCGCATCGCGCTGGTGACGGGGGGATCGCGCGGCATCGGCAAGATGATCGCGGCGGGCTTTCTCGCCCAGGGCGCGGCGAAGGTTTACATCACCGCGCGCAAGGCCGGGCCCTGCGAGGCCACCGCCAAGGAGCTTTCGGCCGCCTATGACGGCGAATGCATCGCGCTGCCGATCGACATTTCGACGGTCGAGGGCTGCAACAAACTCGCAGCCGAGGTCATCAAGCTGGAGCCGAAGCTCGATATCCTGGTCAACAATGCCGGCGCGGCCTGGGGCGCCGATTTCGACGAATTCCCCGAGAGCGGCTGGGACAAGGTCATGGACCTCAACGTCAAGTCGCTGTTCTTCCTGACCAAGGCGCTGGCGAAACCGCTGCGCGCGGCGGCGAGCCACGAACGGCCGGCCAAGGTCATCAACATCGCTTCCGTCGACGGCATCTTCGTCAACCCGGGCGAGACCTATTCCTACGCCGCCAGCAAGGCCGCGGTGATCCACCTGACCCGGCGCATGGCGACCAAGCTGATCAAGGACAGCATCAACGTGACCGCGATTGCACCGGGTGCGTTCAAGTCGGACATGAACCGCGCCGCGCGCGACCACTCGGACGAAGTGGCAAAACGCATTCCGGCCAGGCGCATCGGAACCGACGAGGACATGGCAGGCGTTGCGATCTATCTCGCCTCGCGCGCCGGCGACTATGTGGTCGGCAACACCATCGCGGTCGACGGCGGCGTGGTCTACGCGAACGCCGGGCTGGAGATCGCGGGGTAAGGGCGGCAACAGCGAAAACCGGTGTCGTCCCGGCGAACGCCGGGACGAATACGCCGCGGCGCTCGTTTTTGAGAGACGCTGTTCGACGGCTTTCGTCCAACCACCAAGTCCTGTGGTTATGGATCCCGGCGTTCGCCGGGGCGACGAAAGCTCACGTCTCGATCTTCACATATTCGAAATCGCCGGGCTTGTTGTCGATGCCGACCTTGGGCGGCGAGATCCACGGCGCGTAGCCGCCGACATCGGTCACCGGCGTCATCAGCGAGGCGATGAAATCGCCGTCCTCGGTGGAGGGCAGCCAGTCGCTCCGGCGCCTGTTCCAGGTGGCGTCGTCGATCAGCACGCCGTCAGGCGTGGCGTGGATATCCCTGAACTCGCCGATCGCGCGGTGGAAGGCGACGTTGGGCAGCGTCAGCTTGAAGTCGTAGCCTGCGGTGGAGATGATCTTGTTCCAGCGCAGCATGCCCTTGACGCAGTCCTGGCTGTAGTCGTCGCGCAGCCGCATGTTGAGGGCGGTCAGCGCCGGCTCGTCGACCCGCTTGATCTGGCCATTGACGAGCTTGAGCACCGGATAGGTGTCGTGCTCGAGGCGGTGATCGTCCTTGATCTGGGTCTCGTGGTAGCGGCCCTTGATCCCGGAGTTGAAGGCGTTCGCCGCATTGGTGGATACTTCCGAGCCGAACAGGTCGAGCGACAGCGTGTAGTGCAGGTTCAATTTCTTCTGGATGGTCGGAAGGTCGATCACGCCGAGCGCGCGGACCTTGGCGATGTCGGTGGGATCGCTGATCCCGGCGGCGCGCATCGCCTCGCAGGTCCGCTGCACGATGCGGCTGATGCCGGTCTCGCCGACGAACATGTGATGGGCTTCCTCGGTCAGCATGAAGCGGCAGGTGCGCGACAAGGGATCGAAGCCGGACTGCGCCAGCGAGTGCAGCTGCATCTTGCCGTCGCGGTCGGTGAAATAGGTGAACATGAAGAACGACAGCCAGTCCGGCGTCGCCTCGTTGAAGGCGCCGAGCATGCGCGGGCTATCGGCGTCGCCGGAGCGGCGGCGCAACAACTCGTCGGCTTCCCCGCGCCCGTCGCGCCCGAAGTATTTCTGCAGCAAATAGACCATCGCCCAGAGATGGCGGCCTTCCTCGACATTGACCTGGAACAGATTGCGCAGGTCGTAGAGCGAGGGCGCGGTCTTGCCGAGATGGCGCTGCTGTTCGACGGAGGCCGGCTCGGTGTCGCCCTGGACCACGATCAGGCGGCGCAGCAAGGCGCGATATTCGCCCGGGACTTCCTGCCAGGCCGGCTCGCCGAAATGCTGGCCGAACGGAATGACGCGGTTCTCTTCCTGAGGCGCAAGCAGGATGCCCCAGCGATATTCCGGCATCCGCACGTAGTCGAACTTGGCCCAGCCGCGCGGATCGACTGAATAGGCGGTGCGCAGATAGACCAGCGACTGCTGGAAGCCCTCGGGCCCCATGTCGCTCCACCAGTTCATGTAGCCGGGATGCCAGCCCTCGAGGGCCTTGAGCACCTGCCGGTCCTCGCTGAGATTCACGTTGTTGGGAATCTTGGTCGAGTAATCGACGTTCATGATGTTGACGTTCATGGCGGCTCTCCCGTGTTGGGCGTTTTGTCCGGCGAACAGCAAGCGGTGAATGGATAGACCGCTCGCTCCCCGCCCTTTGCTTCTAAACTCTCGTCATATCGAACTGCGCCTTCTGGCCGGTTCCGTAGCGGCGCAGCGCGCCGTTTTCGCCGACCGCGTTGGGGCGCTGGAAGATCCAGTTCTGCCACGCCGTCAGGCGTGAGAAGATTTTCGATTCCATGGTCTCGGGCCCGACGAAGCGCAAGTTGGCTTCCATGCCGGTGAGACCGTCGGGCGAGAAGCTGGTGCGTTCCTCGAAGAACACCCGGATCTCGTCGTCCCAGTCGATATCGTCGAGCGCGAAGGTGACGAGGCCGAGCGCCTCGGCTTCCTCGGCGTCGAGCGCCTTGCCGATCGCGGCCTGCGCGCGCTCCACGTCGGACGGATCCGCCTGAAAGCGCGATTGCAGACGAGTGAGGCCGTGGCTCATCGGATAGGGGCCGAAATTCATCGCGGAGAGTTCGATCGCCGGCGGGGCGCGGTTGTCGCCCTGCTTTTGGCCGATCAGCATGTAGGAGCGGTCGGCCGCGAACACGAGTTCGGCCAGGGTGCCGGCGAAGCAGGAGCCGGGCTCGACCAGCGTCACCAGCGTGCGCGAGGTGACGTCGATGCGCTTGAGCACGCGTTTCCAGTATTGCCGGATCTCATTGACCAGCCAGTGCGCCTTGTTGGCCTCGAGGAAGGCGTCATAGGCCAGCACGTTGGCGCGCTCGCCATGCGACTTGAACACCAGCATCGCGATCTCGAGCTCGTTGATGCGCAAGTGAAGGATCGCATCGTCGAGCTCGCGCGCCACCTGCAGCGGCCAGAACGTCGACCCCTGCGCGATCATGCCGTCGATATCGGCGGGCGGAAGGCTCTCCGGGGCCTTGATCGAAATGGTGGCGATGCGCTGGGCGCGGTCGATATCGACGCCGACCTGATCGTAACGAACGCTGGTGTCGTCGATCTTGCGCGCCAGCGGTGCCAGCGTGACGCCCTTGCCGTTGCCGTTGCGCTTTGAAACAGCGGCGAATTCCCTGGCGCGCTCGGCGACCTTTGTCTCCAGCTTGCTGTTCGGCACGATCTCGTCGACGAGGCGCCATGCGACAGCCCGCTTGCCCTTGATGCCTTCCTCGATGGTGCAGAAATAATCGGCGTGGTCGCGGCGCACCTTGCGCTTGTCGACCACCCGCGTCAGGCCGCCGGTGCCGGGCAATACCGCGAGCAGCGGCACTTCCGGCAACGCCACCGAGGCTGAGCCGTCATCGGCGAGGATGATGTGATCGGTAGCAAGCGCGAGTTCGTAGCCGCCGCCGGCCGCGGTGCCGTTGACCACGGTGATGAAGCGCTGGCCGGAGTTTTCGGAGGAATCCTCGAGTCCGTTGCGGGTCTCATTGGTGAATTTGCAGAAATTGACCTTGTGGGCGTGGGTGGCGCCGGCGAGCATCCGGATGTTGGCGCCGGCGCAGAACACGCGGTTCTTGCCGGAGCGAACGATCACCACCTTGACCCCGGGATGTTCGAAGCGCAGCCGCTGCACGGCGTCCGCAAGTTCGATATCGACGCCGAGATCGTAGGAATTCAGCTTGAGCTGATAACCCTCAAACAGCCCGCCATTCTCGTCGACATCCATGGTCAGCGTGGCTGTGTCGCCATCGACGGCGAGTTTCCAATGCCGGTAGCGCGACGGGTCGGTCTGGAAATCGATGTATTTCGCGCCGCCAGCCAGCACGCGATCTTCACCGGGCTTTTCGCCAGCCATCGGGCCACCCTCACCTGTTCTGAATTATCTCGGTTAATATGCACAATAATTCATGTACGGGATGCCGTCCAGTCCTTTTAGGCATGCCAACCGGCATTTTGTTGCATATCGATCCCCGAGCAATGGCAGGCGAGTGGCAGGCGGGATGGGCTCATCGGCATCGCCGCAGCCGATGTGTCAGGCCGCCCGTCCGTGCGAGCCCTCATGCAGGCGCAGAATGCGATCCGTGAATTCCGAGATTGCTTGGAGCGTCGCCTCCGGCGCTTCGCGATGCGGCGAATGTCCGGCGCCCGGGATGATCGTCACGTCGACCGGACAATAACATTCTTCCTGCGCGATCTCGATCTGGCGCATCGTCCCGTATTGATCGTCGGCGCCCTGCAGGATCGCAACGGGCACACGGATATAGGCGAGATATTCCGAAATATCCCAGCTGCGAAATTTCGGATCGAGCCAGGCGCCGTTCCAGCCGCAGAAGGCGTTGTCGACATCCTTGTGCCAGCGCGCGAGCTTGGCGCGCAGCCCGCCGGTCTCGTAAGCCTCGCTGGTCTGCGCGATCGCCGCGATGCCCATCTCCTCCACGACGAAATGCGGCGCGATCATCGCAACGGCGCGTACGCGATGATCGGCGACGCCGCCGGCATAGATCGCCGCGATCGAGGCGCCGTCGGAATGCCCGAGCAGCAGGCCGCGGCGGAAGCCGATCCGGTCCAGCAGTTTTGGCAGCACGTCGAGCGCCTCGACATGCATGTAGTCGAGCGGCCGCGGCAGCGTCACCGGCGTCGAAGCGCCGTAGCCCGCGCGCGAATAGACGAACACGGCAGTGCCGGTTGCGGCCTGGAGTTTTTCCGGAAAATCGCCCCACAGCCCGGCCGAGCCGAGGCCTTCGTGCAGCATGACAATGGTCGGCGCGTCCTCCTGCACTGGGCCGATCATGCGGTATTCGAGCTCGGAGGCGCCGATGGCGAGGAAGCCGGAGGGACTTAAGCTTTGCATGATGGTGGCCTTCCTTAAGCGATCCTCAATCCTCGTCGTCCCTGCGCAAGCAGGGACCCATAACCACCGGCTTGTGTTGCTTTAGAAGCGTCTGCCGTCGTGCCCCATCGCGCCATCACGCGGTATGGGTCCCGGCGTTCGCCGGGACGACGTGTGGAGGCGATCGTGTTTCCGCTACTTTGCTCCCTCGCGCAGCTTGAAGCGTTGAATCTTTCCGGTCGCGGTTTTGGGCAAGGACTCGACGACGTCGATCCAGCGCGGATATTTCCATACCCCGATCTTCTGCTTGACGTATTCCTTGAGCGCCTCTTTCAGACCCTCGGTTTCCGCGCCCGCGCGCAGGACCACGAAGGCTTTCGGCTTCAACAATCCTTCCGGATCGGCCTCGGGCACCACGGCGGCTTCCAGCACCGCAGGATGGGTGATCAGCGCGCTCTCGACCTCGAACGGCGACACCCAGATGCCGGAGACCTTGAACATGTCGTCGCTGCGGCCGCAGAAGGTGTAGCGGCCCTCGGCATCGCGCGTGTATTTGTCGCCGGTGCGGGTCCAGTAGCCTTCGAAGGTCGAGCGCGTCTTGCTGCGCTGGTTCCAGTAGCCCTCGCCGGCTGACGGCGCATGCACCAGCATCTCGCCGACTTCGCCATCGGCCACCTCGTTGCCGGCCTCGTTGACCAGCCGCACCTGATAGCCCGGCACCGGACGGCCCGAGGTGCCGTATTTGATGTCGCCGGGCGAATTCGACAGGAAGATGTGCAACAGCTCGGTCGAGCCGACGCCGTCGAGGATGTCGACGCCGAAGCGCGCCTTCCAGGCGCTGCCGACCGATTCCGGCAGCGCCTCGCCGGCGGAGGTGCAGATGCGCAGGCGCGCGCCGCCGCGCTCGTTCTTCAAGGCCTCGTCGTGCAGCATCGAGGAGAACAACGTCGGCACGCCGAAGAAGATACTGGGATTGTATTTGTTCATCAGCGCGAACATCGACGCCGGCGTCGGGCGTTCGGAATTGAGCACGGTGGTGGCGCCGACCGACATCGGGAAGGTCAACGCATTACCGAGGCCGTAGGCGAAAAACAGTTTCGCCGCCGACAGCCCGACATCGTCCTCGCGAATGCCGAGCACCTGTTTGGCATAGGTGTCCGCGGTGGCGGCGAGGTTGGCATGCAGATGCCGCACGCCCTTGGGCATGCCGGTCGAGCCCGACGAATACAGCCAGAACGCCGGCTCGTCGGCGTGGGTCGCGACGGTGGCGAAGCTGTCGCTCTCGCCGGCGAGTTCGTCGGACAGTTTCTTGTAGCCATGCTTATTGAAGACTTGCGCGTCCTTGCCGCAGACGACGACGTGGTCGAGATCGGACATCCGCCCGACCATGTCCTTGACCACCGGCAACAGCGCTTCGGAAATGAACAGCACCCGCGCCCGGCAATCCGCCAGCACATAGGCGTATTGATCCGACGTCAGAAGCGTATTGAGCGGCACCGGCACCACGCCGGCGCGGATCGCGCCGAGAAACACCGCCGGGAAATCCACGGTGTCGAGCATGATCATGGCGACGCGTTCTTCGCGGCGGACGCCGAGGCGGCGCAGCATGTTGGCGACGCGGCAGCTTTGCTTCTGCAGGTCGCCATAGGTCAGCTCGGAGACGGTGTCGGTGAAGGCGAGTTTTGCCCCGCGGCCTTCCTCGACATTGCGGTCGAGCAGCCAGGTCACCGCGTTGTAGGTGCTCATGCCCCGCCCTCGTCAGCCAAGCGTGTCACGA
The DNA here is from genome assembly GCA_963831585.1 of uncultured Alphaproteobacteria bacterium. Lineage (GTDB taxonomy): Bacteria > Pseudomonadota > Alphaproteobacteria > Rhizobiales > Xanthobacteraceae > Bradyrhizobium. The sequence goes on from CAWHRA010000018.1 coordinate 406,344, forward strand.
CGCCTCCTCCCCGGATTTTTGAGAATTATAATTCATAGAAAGCCACCGGGCGCGCTTGCTGTCAATCCTCCTCGGCATTATGTTTCCGAACTGCGCGTGCTTCGCGGCCCAACAGACCAGCGGAAATGACCGAACAGCCCGATCCCGAAAGCGCCTTTCTCGAACAGCTCGGCCAGCGCGTCCGCACCATGCGTGCGCTGCGCGGCATGTCGCGCAAGGTGCTGGCAAAGGTCTCCGGTATTTCCGAACGCTATATCGCCCAGCTCGAAAGCGGCAAGGGCAACGTCTCGATCGTGCTGTTGCGCCGGGTGTCGAATGCGATGGGCGCGCATCTGGAGGATCTCATTCCGATCGGCGAACCTTCGCCGGACTGGCCGGTCATCCGCGACCTGCTGCGAAAAGCGTCGCCGAACCAGATCGCGCAGGCCAAGGATGTGCTCGCGGGCCAGGGCGGCTCGGCGCAGCGGCGGATGTCGTTTGCCGGCATCGCCCTGATCGGCCTGCGCGGCGCCGGCAAATCCACGCTCGGCAGGATGCTGGCGAAGAAGATCGGCTGGAATTTCGTCGAACTGAACAAGGAGATCGAGCGCGACAACGGCCTGTCGGTCGCCGAGATCATCGCGCTCTACGGCCAGGAAGGTTTCAGGCGCATGGAGCAGGCCGCGCTCACGGCAATTGCTGGCGCGAAACGAGCCGATGGTGCTGGCGACCGGCGGCGGCATCGTCTCCGAGCCCCTGACCTTCGAGCTGATCCTGTCGTCATTCTACACCATCTGGGTCAAGGCCGAGCCGGAAGAACACATGGCGCGGGTGCGCGGCCAGGGCGATCTGCGCCCGATGGCCGACGACCGCTCGGCGATGGCGGAACTGCGCACCATCCTGAAGAGCCGCGAACCGCTCTACGCGCGCGCCGCCGCCGTGGTCGATACCGCAGGGCTTTCGGTAGACGCGGCGGCCGCGCGCCTGATCGAGGCGGTGGCGCCGGTGCTGAAGCAGGACACGCTCGCATTCGGGCTGCGCAGCGTAGCGTCGTGAGACGATGGAATGCCAACGGGGATCGCATCGATCAGACGTCAATCAACTGGCAGACCTGCTCGTGAAATAGGAAGTAACGCCTCGGCCTGATCAAATCAGGTGTATTTTCTCGCCACCACGCCGCGGCCGCCGGGCTCGATGCCGCGAGAATATCGACCGCTCGGACGGATCCACCGGGGAGCCCTGAATCCTTGCCACCCGTCCCCGGACGATCTCCCACAATTGAGGCAGCCACGTACGAGGCGACGACAGCACGCCGAAAGCGTAAAACGCCCTGGGAGCCGGATGGCGCGTCAACGGCAGCTCCAGGCCGACCCACTGTTCGCGCACCCAAAACGGCGCTTCACCGGGGGGAACGCCGACAATTCGGATCGTCCGATTGGTGTTGCTCATGTCGTCGCCCATCGCACAGCCATTTGGTTTCGTGCGCAGCGGGGCTTTCCCGGTTCACCACGGATTGCGTTAAAATTTCAACTGGCGCGGAGTAACCCTGCACAAGGAATTCCCTTGCGGGGAAGCACAGGGCTAGTAATTTGATTCCAAACAAAATTCAGCGCGCGACCGCGAGAGGCACCCCGCCATGATGAGCCAGGAACAGAACGACCTGATCACCCGCACCGGTGCGAAGGACCCGTGCGGGAAATTGATGCGGATGTACTGGCAGCCGGCGGCGCTGGTGGATGAACTGGCCGGCCCGCGTCCGGTGCGGCCGGTCAAATTGCTTGGCGAAAACCTCGTGCTGTTTCGCGATGAAGAAGGCCGCTACGGCCTGATCGAGCGACATTGCGCGCATCGCGGCGCCGATCTCGCCTTCGGCCGGCTGGAAAACGGCGGCCTGCGCTGCGCCTTCCATGGCTGGCTGTTCGACGCGGCTGGCCAGTGCCTGGAGACACCGGCCGAGCCGAAGGACTCGCAGCTCTGCAAGGGCATCCGGCAGCGCGCCTATCCGGTGGTGGAAAAGAGCGGCATCCTCTGGGCGTATCTCGGCGAAGGCGAGCCGCCGGCGTTTCCGGAGATCGACTGCTTCGTCGCGCCGGGCAGCCACACCTTCGCCTTCAAGGGCCACATCAACTGCAACTGGCTGCAGGCGCTCGAAGTCGGCATCGATCCGTCGCACGCCTCGTTCCTGCATCGCTTCTTCGAGGACGAGGATACGTCCGGCGCCTACGGCAAACAGTTCCGCGGCGCATCCGCCGGCACCGACATGCCGATGACCAAGATCCTGCGCGAATACGACCGTCCCATCATCAATGTCGAGCAGACCGAATACGGCCTGCGGCTGATCGCGCTGCGCGAAATCGACGCGGAGCGGACGCATGTGCGCGTCACCAACCAGCTTTTCCCGCATGGCTTCGTGATTCCGATGAGCACGGAAATGACGATCAGCCAGTGGCACGTGCCGGTCGATGACGAGAACTGCTACTGGTACGCGATCTTCACCTCCTATTCGGCGCCGGTGGACAAGCAGAAGATGCGCGACCAGCGCCTCGAACTTTACGAGCTGCCCGATTATACATCGCGCAAGAACAGATCGAACGATTACGGCTTCGACGCGCAGGAGCAGTCGACCGCGACCTATACCGGCATGGGCTCAGACATCAACGTGCACGACCAGTGGGCGGTGGAATCGATGGGCGCGATCCAGGACCGCACCCGCGAGCATCTCGGCAGCGCCGACAAGGCCATCGTGCAGTTTCGCCGCCTGCTGCGGCAGGAAATCGAGAAGGCTAATTCCGGCGCAAAACCCTTCATGTTCCTCGACGCCGCGCATGCCAAGAGCATCCAGGGCCCCGCCACCATGGACGGCATCGGCCCGACCCGCGGCTGGGAGACCTACTGGATGGAGGTCGACGTCAAGCGGCGCCGCGGCGCGCCGTGGGCCGCCCCCGTGCCGGCCGAGATCGCCGACAAGGTGCGACATCTGAAGGCGGTCAAGTGATGGGCTCTCCGGTTTTCCGTCCGGAGGACGCGCGTTGAGTTTTGTCAGCCGTCACGGCCTGTGGTCCGAGGAGCAGAAGGAAGCGGTGACGCGCCTTCGCAAGATCGTCGAGGAGCAAAAGCTCGAAGTCATCCGGCTGTCGTTCCCCGATCAGCACGGCATCCTGCGCGGCAAGACGCTGGTAGCTGGCGAGGCGTTGGCGTCGCTGGAGAGCGGCTGTTCCATCACCACCACGATGTTCGCCAAGGACACCTCGCACAAGACCGTGTTTCCGGTGTTCACCGCCGGCGGCGGTTTCGGCATACGGGAGATGGAAGGCGCCGCCGACATCCTGATGGTGCCGGATCCCACAAGCTTCCGCGTGCTGCCATGGTCGCCCGCGACCGGATGGCTGTTGTGCGATGTTTATTTTGCCGACGGGCGGCCGGTGCCGTTCGCGACGCGCCATCTCTACCGGTCGGTGCTCGAAAAGCTCGCAAAACGCGGCTACGACTTCGTCGCCGGGCTCGAAGTCGAATTCCACATCTTCAAGCTCGACGACGCCAAAATGTCGCCGGAGCATGCGGGGCAGCCGGGCACGCCGCCCGATGTGAGCCTGCTGTCGCACGGCTATCAATATCTGACCGAGCAGCGCTACGACCAGATGGAGCCGGTGCTGGAAATCATCCGGCGCGACATCCTGGCGCTCGGCCTGCCGCTGCGATCGATCGAGGTCGAGTTCGGGCCGAGCCAGTGCGAATTCACCTTCGCGCCGCGGAAAGGGCTCGAGCCCGCCGACACCATGATCCTGTTTCGCAGCGCCGTGAAGCAGATCGCCCATCGCCACGGCTATCACGCCACCTTCATGTGCCGCCCAAAGCTGCCGAACGTGTTCGCCTCCGGCTGGCATCTGCATCAGTCGATCGTCTCACGCGCGAGCGGCGAGAACGCGTTCATGACCAAAGACGGCGGCGAAGTGCTGAGCCCGTTCGGCCGCCATTATCTCGCGGGGCTGCTGGAGCATGCCCGCGCGTCGGCCGTGTTCACGACGCCGACTATCAACGGCTACAAGCGCTACCGCTCCTATTCGCTGGCGCCGGACCGCGCGATCTGGGGCCGTGACAACCGCGGCGTGATGGTGCGCGTGCTCGGCGGCCCGGACGACGCTGCAACACGGCTTGAAAACCGCATCGGCGAGCCCGCCGCCAATCCCTATCTCTACATGGCCTCGCAGATTTTGTCGGGCCTCGACGGCGTCGACCGCGCGCTCGATCCCGGCCCGTCCGCCGACACGCCCTATGAGACGCAGGCCGCGCCCTTACCGAAGACGCTGCGCGAAGCGGTGTTCGCGCTGAAGGATGACCCATTCTTCCGCAACGCGCTGGGCGCGGGCTTCGTCGACTACTACGTCCACATCAAGAACGCCGAGATCGAGCGTTTCCAGGCCGAGGTGTCGGACTGGGAGCAGCGCGAATATTTCGAGATGTTTTGAGGCGCGCCTCACCATTCTCTCGTCGTCCCGGATAGCTCACACCCCCAGATAGCGGTGCTGCAAATCCGGCTCCGCAATCAGTTGCTCCGACGTCCCGCTCCACACGGCCTTGCCGCGCTCGATGATGTAATGGCGGTCAGCGATGCGGGTGAGGTGTTCGATGTTCTTGTCGATCACCAGCACCGACTGGCCGCGCGCCTTCAGCAGCGACAGGCAGCTCCAGATTTCCTCGCGGATCAGCGGCGCCAGCCCCTCGGTCGCCTCATCGAGGATCAACAGTTTTGGGTTGGTCATCAGCGCGCGGCCGATCGCCAGCATCTGCTGCTCGCCGCCGGAAAGCTGGTTTCCCATGTTGTTGCCGCGCTCGGCGAGCCGCGGAAACAGCGCGTGGATCCTTTCCAATGTCCAGGGGTCGGGACTGCCCAAGCGGTTGCCGGACGCGGCGACGAGATTTTCGCGCACCGTCAGGTTCGGAAAGATCTGGCGGCCCTCCGGCACGAGGCCGATGCCCAGTTGCGCGATCCGGAACGAGGCGAGTTTGCGCACCTCGCGCCCCGCGAAGCGGATCGTGCCGGCGCGCGCCGGTGCCAGCCCGAGGATGGAGCGGATGGTCGTGGTCTTGCCCATGCCGTTGCGGCCCATCATGGCCACCATCTCGCCCGAGCGGACCTGCAGCGACAGGCCGAACAGCACCTGGCTGAGGCCGTAGCAGGTCTCGATGCCGTCGATCTCGAGCAGCGGCGTCGCGTCAGCCAAGAGATCAGCCATGACGGGTCACCACATGCTGGTCGCCGAGATAGGCGCGCTTGACCTCGTCATTGGCACGGATCTCCGAAGGCGTGCCCGAGGCGATGACACGGCCATAGACCAGCACGCTGATGCGGTCGGCGAGCGCGAACACCGCGTCCATGTCGTGCTCGACCAGCACGATGGAAACCTCGCGCCGCAGTTCCTGCAGCAGCTTCACCATGCGCGCGGATTCGGTGACGCCGAGCCCGGCCATGGGCTCGTCGAGCAGCAGCAGCTGCGGCCGGGTGGCGAGCGCCACCGCAAGCTCGAGCTCGCGCTGCTCGCCATGGCTCAGCCTGGAGACCAGCACGCCGGCGCGATGGCCGAGCCCGACTCGGTCGAGTGCTTCCTGCGCGGCGTTTCGCAGATGAGGCACCTTGCGCGCATTGCGCCAGAAATGAAACGAGTGGCCATCACGCGCCTGCGCCGCCAGCGCGACGTTGTCGATCGCGGTGAAGTCCGGCAGCAGCGAGGTGATCTGGAACGAACGCGCCAGCCCCAGCGCGCTGCGGCGGTAGACCGGGACGTGGGTGATGTCGCGGCCGCCGAGCCGGATGGTGCCGGAATGCGGCGTGAGCTGTCCGATCAACTGGCTGATCAGCGTGGTCTTGCCGGCGCCGTTCGGGCCGATGATGGCGTGCAACTCGCCGCTCGCGACATCGAGCGAGACGTGATCGGTGGCGATGATGCCGCCGAACCGGCGTACCAGTTTTTCCACGCGGAGCAAGGGTTCAGCCACGATTGAACCTCCCCAGCAAGCCGTCGATGCCGCCGCGCCCGAACAGCACGATCAGGAGCAACAGCGGGCCCAGGATCATGGCCCAGTATTCGGTGACTTGCGACAGGAACTCTTCGAGCAGCAGATAGACGATTGCGCCTATCACCGGACCGAACAGCGAGCCCATGCCGCCGAGGATCACCATCACCATCAGGTCGCCGGAGCGCGTCCAGTACATCACCGCGGGGCTGACGAAGTCGGTATTGTTGGCGAGCAGCGCTCCGGCCAGCCCGCAGATGGTACCGGCAATGACGAAACAGGCCAGCCGGTACCGCGTGGCAGGAAAGCCGATCGCCTGCATCCGCGCCTCGTTGGAGCGCAGGCCTTGCACCACCAGGCCGAAGCGCGAATTGACGATGCGCCAGATCAGATAGAGTCCGCCGAGCAGGCAGAAGAGACAGAGATAATAGAACTGCACCTTGTTCGACAGATTGATCAGCCCGCCGAAATCGCTGCGCTTGTAGATGGTCAGCCCGTCGTCGCCGCCGTAGCGTGCGAGCCCGGAGGCGACGTAATAGGCCATCTGCGCGAACGCCAGCGTGATCATGATGAAATAGACGCCGCGGGTGCGCAACGAAAGCGCGCCGATCACCAGCGCGAACAAGGCGGAAGCCAGCAGCGCCACCGGCAACTGGATAAAACCCGAGCCGACGCCCTCGGCGGCGAGAATGCCGACCGCGTAGCCGCCGATGCCGAGATAGGCGGCGTGCCCAAAACTCATCATGCCGCCATAGCCCATGATCAGATTGAGGCTGGCGGCGGCCAGCGCGAAGATCACGATGCGGGTGAACAGCGTCAGCGCGAAGACGTTGCCGCTCAGCGAGGTATAGAGCGGAAGCAGCAACAGGCCGACGACGATGAGCGCCGCGACCGCGTTGCGGACATTGAACAGGGCTTTCATCGACGGTTGGCCGGAAACAGCCCCTCCGGCCGCACCACCAGCACGATCGCCATCAGGAGGTAGATCAGCATCGAGGACAGCGCGGGCGCCGCGGTGGAGGCCGCGGCCGAGCTCAGCACCTTGCGCAGCAAATCCGGCAGGAAGGCGCGGCCAAGCGTATCGATCATTCCGACGAAGATCGCGGCGAGGAAGGCGCCGCGGATCGAACCGATGCCGCCGATCACGATGATGACGAAGGCCAGAATCAGGATGTTCTCGCCCATGCCGATCTGCACGGTGAGGATCGGCGCCTGCATCAGCCCGGCAAGGCCCGCGAGCGCCGCGCCGAGGCCGAATACCAGTGTATAGAGCAGCTTGATGTTGATGCCGAGCGCGCCGATCATTTCCCGGTTCGAGGCGCCGGCGCGGATCAGCATGCCGAGCCGGGTCCGCATGACGACGATATAGAGCAAGAGCGCCACCACCAGCGCGACCGCGATGATCGCGAGGCGATAGGCGGGGTAATAGATGCCGGGCAGGATCGGTACCGGCACCGTCAGCCATGCCGGCAGCGGCAGCGCCAGCCCCGCCGGTCCCCAGATCAGCCGCACCGCGTCGTTGAAGAACAGGATCAGCCCGAAGGTCGCCAGCACATGGTCGAGATGGTCGCGGCCATAGAGATGCCGCAGCGCCACGAATTCGAGCGCGATGCCGAGCAGCAGGGTCGCGCCCAGCGCCAGCAGCACGCCGAGGATGAAATTGCCGGTCCACGCCACGAAGGTGGCCGCGAAATAGGCGCCCATCATGTAGAGCGAACCGTGCGCCAGATTGACGAAGTCCATGATGCCGAACACCAGCGTCAGTCCCGCCGCCAGCAGAAACAGCAGCAGACCGAACTGCAGCCCGTTCAGGAATTGTTCGACGACAAGCAGCATGGACGCTCTAGGTCATTTTCCGGTGTTGGGTCTACGCAGCATCATGCACCAGCGGGGCCTCATGGTTCGAGACGCGCGGCGCTGCCGCGCTCCTCACCATGAGGGTCCTAGAGGACCTCATCCCGAGGAGCATCGCAAGGCGATGCGTCTCGAAGCGTGAAGCCACCGATCCATCAGATCTCCCAGTCGGGCTGCAAAACACATGCCGAAAGGAATACAGCGGCCGCGCGCGAGCGCCGCCGCTGTACTTGACAGGACCCGCGATCACTTCATCGGGCATTTGTCGTGGAAGGTGTCCTGGCTGTCCTTGACGATGGTGGCGACGGTCTTCAGCGAGAGCTGGCCGTCGCCGTCCTTGACCACGTCCTGCAGATAGAAATTCTGGATCGGAATGTGGTTGTTGCCGTATTTGAAGGAGCCGCGCAGCGATTTGAAATCGGCCTTCTGCATCGCCGCCTTCATCGCGTCCTTCTGGCTGGTATCGCCCTTCACGGCGACCACCGCGCTGTTGATCAATTGCGCCGCGTCATAGGCCTGCGCGCCGTAATAGGTCGGGCGCAGATTGGGATACTTCTTGCGGTAGTCCGCGACGAACTTCTTGTTCTGCTCGTTCGGCAGATCGTTCACCCACTCCTGCGCGCCGGGCACGCCGATCGCGTTTTCCTTCTGCAGGGGCAGCGACAATTCGTCGATGGTGAAGGCCGTATAGAGCGGCATCTGCTCCTTGAGGCCGGCCTGCGCATACTGGTTGAGGAACTGCACGCCGGCTGCGCCCGGATAGAACACGAAGATCGATGCCGCGCCGGAGGCGCGCGCCTTCGACAGCTCGGCCGAGAAGTCGAGCTGGCTCGGCCACACCGTATATTCCTCGCCCTTGACCTCGCCCTTGAAGGTACTCTTGACGCCGGCCAGCATGTCCTTGCCGGCCGCATAGTTCGGGCCGATCAGGAACACCGACTTGACGCCCTTCTGGTTCATGTAAAGGCCCATGGCCGCGGGCGTCTGGTCGTTCTGCCAGGAAGTCGAGAACACGTAAGGCGAGCACAAGTCGCCGGCGAGTTGCGAGGGCCCGGCGTTGGCCGAGATCAGGAAGGTCTGGGAATCGACCGCCGTCTTCAGCGAGGCGAGCAGCACGTTCGACCAGATATAGCCGGCGATGAAATCCACATGATCGGACTGCACCAGCTTCTCGGTCTTCTGCTTGCCGACATCCGGCTTCTGCCCGTCGTCCTCGTAGATCACCTCGACCGGCTTGCCGCCCATCTTGCGGCCGAGATGATCGAGCGCGAGCTCGAACGAATTGCGCATGTCGTTGCCGATCACCGCGGTCGGGCCGCTGAACGTCGAGACAAACCCGATCTTGATGGTATCCCCCGCCACAGCGGGGCTTGCCAGTGCAAGCGCCATCGCGCCCGCCAGCCAAAATGCCTTGTTCATAATCGTCTCCCCTCCCTCATTATCCAACCGATCCGGTCAGGCCGGCCCCTTGCCAGGGCAGACGGCTGACGCCGTTCGTTATCGGCTTACCCGGTGTTGTGCGCAAAATCCGAAGCCCTCAGCAAGCACGAACCGGGGGGCCCGCCTTAGAACCTTCGGCCCAGTGCAACGCTTCATGCACCATAATTCGTATGAATTGACGATGGCAAGAATTATAATTCCGCATTTGGCGCAGCGGCGAGCGCACCGCAAAAACGTAGCGGGCGGAATGCCTTCGATCGGGTGCTGCCGGGCGATGGCGGTTAGCGGGCCTCGCTGGCACTTTGAGGTTTCATGGGCACTTAACGCATTGCCACCAAAATCCGCGCAAACCGCGGAGAAAACTCGATGCTAATCAGCGATAAGGTCGCACGGACCAAGTGGTGCCCTCTCGTGCGCATCGACAACAACAACCGGCTGCACAATTCGCTGACCGACGGGTTTGCGAACTCGGAGAAGATGTATCACTGCATCGGCAGTGACTGCATGGGCTGGCGCCAATTCCACCTCACGCACTTCAAGGGCAGCGAGGAAGATTTGCAGGGCCACGGCTATTGCGGCCATGCGGGCAAGATCGAACTCGAATAGGCATCCCGCGCCGTCGGTTCGCTGGCCTGTCAGATCCGATAGTCGGCGCCGTCGATGATGTAGGGCGCGTGGCGGAAGTCGCGGATCGCAGCAACCTTGCCCGCTGACCATTGCAGCAGCATGAAGGATTTCGGCGCGGCGCCCGGCTGGTCGGGATCGAATACCAGGATCGCGGGCCCCCCCTCCACCAGTCCCGGCACCAGATGCCAGTCGGTGACCCCGGAATAATTTCCGAAATAGCGGGAAACCTCGGTCTTGCCGCTCAGGCGCGTCTTGTTGACGAGTTCGAGCCGCACATCGTCCGAGATCATCGCCCGGATGGCGTCGAAATCGCGCGCATTGAAGCGGGCGACATAGGCGCCGAGCCGATCGCGCTCGGCTTCCGACAACTCCGGGTGCGGCAAATCGTCCGGCTCCCCAGCAAGTTCGCGCAGCCGGGCGCGGCCGCGATGCAGTGCCGCCTTCACCGCCGGCAGGCTGAAATCCATCACCTCGCAGATTTCCTGCAACGAGCAGCCGAGCACGTCCATCAGGATCACGCTGGAGCGCTGGGCAACCGGAAGCCGCATGAAGGTACGCAGGCTGGCGCCGGCGAGCTCGCGGCTGGCGATGTCGTCGACCGGATCGGCAATCATGTCCACCTCCTCGCCCGATCGCAGTGCTTCCTGCCGATTGCGGCGGCGCAGGAAATCCAGCGCCGTGTTGTGCGCGATCCGGAACAGCCAGCCCTGCGGATTGGCAATCGGGCCGGTTGAGGAAAACGATTCCACCGCCTTGATCAGCGCATCCTGCAGCACGTCCTCGCCGTCGATCACCGAGCCGACCATGCGCGCGCAATAGCGATGCAGTCTCGGACGCATCTCGGCGAAGAGGCCGTCGATGTTTGCGGTGGCCGACGGCTCCGGAATCGATTCCATGTTCTGCTTCCCGCAACTATGTTCCCGGCTCGGCGAGCATCCGGTAATTGCCGACAATCGTGACGGCGCCGGGCTGCGGCGGCTCGATGCAACGCTCGCGGATCCCGCTCTGGAACGCCTTGAACGCCGCCAATCCCGGAAGAGTGCTTCCGGAATTGGAGTCGGTCTCGACGAAGTGGACAAACGTGTCGTCGTCGAGCCGGAGCGAAAGATAGCGAACGCCCTCGGGCTTGGCGGCCTTCAATTCCTCAAACACCCGCGCGATCAGCTCCGCGTTGCTGTCGGCCAAGCCCGGCTTGGTCTTATACCTGATCAGGGTTCGTTTCATCATGCCCTCCTTGGGCTCATCGAGCGAATTCATCGCCCTTCGACCCCTTAAGACGTTCGACGGCCGGGCAAGGATTCGGTCGCAAAGAAATATTTTTCGGCCAAATCCTCCGCCGGCTCCCCTTCGTCTTGTCCGTAACGCACCGCATGACGCGGCCGAAAAAGCGGAGAGACAGGATGGAACACAACGCGAAAGTCAGCAGGAACTGGACGCTCGGCGTCACCGCGCTGGCGTCCTTCATGATGGCACTGGACGCGCAGGTCATCACCACGGCGTTTTCAACCATGCGCCGCGATCTCGGCGCCTCGGTCGAGACCCTGCAATGGACGGTCAATGCCTACAATCTCACCTTCGCGGTACTGCTGCTGACCGGCGCGGCGCTGGGCGACCGCTTCGGCCGCCGCCGGATGTTCGCCACCGGCATTCTCCTGTTCGCGCTTGCTTCCGCGGCTTGCGCACTGTCCTCCGGCGCGGTCTCGCTGATCGCGGCGCGCTCCGCGCAAGGCGCCGGCGCCGCCCTGGTGATGCCGCTGGCGATGGCGATCCTGAGCGCCGCCTTTGCCGGGGAAGAGCGCGCCCGCGCGCTCGGCATCTTCAGCGGCGTCACCGGATTTGCCCTCATCATCGGACCAGCGATCGGCGGTTTCATCACCGAAAATTTCGGATGGCGATGGATCTTCTGGATCAATCTTCCGATCGGCGCGACGGCCATCGCTCTGGTGCTGGCGCGGCTGCGCGAGAGCTTCGGGCCGAAGGTCGCACTGGACATTCCCGGACTAGTGATCGTCGCCGCCGCCGCTCTGGCGCTGGTGTGGGGTCTGCTGCGCGGCAATGCCGCGGGTTGGACCAGCGCCGAAGTCATGACCGCGCTCGCCGCAGGCGCGCTATTCGCGGCCGCCTTCGTCGCCCGGGAGCTGCGCGCGCCGGCCCCGATGGTGCCGATGCGGCTGTTCAGGTCGCGGGCATTTTCGTCGGGCATTGTCGCAAGCCTGTCGTTCTACGCGGCGATGTACGGCGTCCTGTTCCTGCTGCCGCAATTTCTGCAGACCGCGCTCGGCTATGGGCCGCTCGGCGCCGGCCTGCGGCTGTTGCCCTGGACCGCGACGCTGTTCGTCACCGCGCCGCTAGCGGGCGCGGCCGTCAACAGGTTCGGCGAGCGGCTGCTGGTCGTGCTGGGCTTGTCGATGCAGGCCGCGGGCCTTGGCTGGATCGCGACGATCGTCGCACCTACCATGGCCTATTCGAGCCTGGTCGTACCGCTCGCGCTCGCCGGCGTCGGCGTGTCGATGGCGATGCCGGCTGCGCAGAATGCGGTCATGGGGTCGGTCGCATTGACCGAAATGGGCAAGGCCTCCGGCGTCTTCAATATGGGGCGCTTTCTCGGCGGCGTGTTCGGCATCGCGGCGCTGGTGGCGGTGTTCGCGGCCACGGGGTCGGTCGATACGCCCGCGGCTTTCAGCTCCGGCTTCGCCGCGGCGATGATGCTTGCAGCGGCGCTTTCGCTGCTGGGAGCCGTCGCGGGGATCTGGCTGCCGAGGCCGCGCCGCCTGGTGCTGACGAGGGCATCCGAAAGCGCCTGACACATTCCTGCCGCCCGGCACGACCGGCGACGATAGGCTTTCGCTATCGTTCGATTGGAGAATCGGCCTTGGACGGGGATCGCTGAACGCTTACATCAATCAGATGTACGGAGAAGTCCGATAACCGAAGGCTGCTGACATGACGAGCGAAGCGCCGGCAAAAACTCATCGCGTCGTGATCGTCGGCGCGGGCTTCGGCGGACTGGAAACGACCTATCGCCTCGCCGGCGCGCCGGTCACGATCACGCTGCTGGACCGGCGCAACCACCATCTGTTCCAGCCGCTGCTCTATCAGGTCGCGACCGCCTCGCTGGCGACCTCGGAGATCGCCTGGCCGATCCGCTATCTGCTGCGCGGGCGGCACGAGGTCACGACCCTGTTCGCCACCGTGAGCGGCGTCGACGCGGCCAGCAAGCGCGTGCTGCTCGATGACGGCGATACGCTGCCCTACGACACCCTCGTGCTCGCGACCGGAGTGCGGCACGCTTATTTCGGCCATGACGAATGGGAACCGTTCGCACCGGGCCTGAAGACGCTGGAGGACGCCACCACGCTGCGGCGGCGCATTCTCGTCGCCTTCGAGCGCGCCGAGCGCGAGCGCGATCCGTCGCGGCGCGCGGCGCTTCTCACCTTCGTCATCGTCGGCGCCGGCCCGACCGGCGTCGAACTCGCCGGCACCATCTCGGAACTGGCACGCGACACGCTGCGGCCCGACTTCCGCAACATCGACACCCAGAGGGCGCGCGTCGTGCTGATCGAGGCTGGGCCCCGCGTGCTGGCGGGCTTTCCCGACGATCTCTCGGCTTACGCGCAACGCTCGCTGGAAAGCCTCGGCGTCGAAGTCGTGCTGGGACAGGCGGTCACCGAATGCTCGGCCGACGGCGTGGTGTATGGCGGCAACCACCTGCAGGCCAAGACCCTGATCTGGGCCGCCGGCGTGCGCGCCTCGCCCGCCGCCGAATGGATCGGCGCACCGGCCGACCGGGCCGGCCGCCTGCAAGTGCTGCCCGATCTCACGGTGCCCGGCCATCCCGATATTTTTGCGATCGGCGACACCGTCGCCGTTGCCGGGCCCGACGGAAAGCCGGTCCCCGGCATCGCGCCGGCGGCGAAACAGCAGGGCCGCTACGTCGCCGCGGTGATCAAGGCGCGGCTGCGCGGCGAGAAGTCCGCGCCGTTCCGCTACAAGCATTCCGGCAGCCTGGCGCAGATCGGCAAGCGCAAGGCGGTGATCGATTTCGGCCGCGTCAAACTGCAAGGCGCGCTTGCCTGGTGGATCTGGGGCATCGCGCACATCTATTTCCTGATCGGCCTGCGCAACCGGCTCAGCGTCGCACTGAGCTGGCTCTGGATTCACGCCCGCGACCAGCGCGCCGCGCGGCTGATCACGCAGGGCTCGAGCAAGGTGGTCGGCGCGGCGCCGACCACGGACCCTGCTTACAAAATAGGCAAACCCGATTGAGCGAGTTGCCCGGCGTGCCCATCATTGGTGCCCGGGAAGTCAATCAAGCCTCTGATAACACGCACCGATTCTGACGAATGGACATCGGCTTGCCGATGTACACAATGGCACACCGCTTGCTTGGCACCGGGAGGCTTTCCGCCTCTCTGGAGTGCATTCGGTAATGACGAACGTCGATCCATCCTCCCATCGGAGAAGCCGGTTGCCGCATCCGAAATGCTCTTGCCGGGCCGGAGCCGCGCGTGACTGAAACCGTCGCCGCGATCCTCGCCGCGCATCGCGCAGGCGCCCTGTCGCCCGCGCAAACCATCGTGCGCAGTTTTCAGCGGATTCGCGATCACGACGATCCCGCCCTCTTCATCAGCCTGCGCGACGAAAGGCAGGCGGTGGCGGAAGCGGAGGCATTGTCGGCGAAGAAAGACGCTTTGCGGCTTCCGCTGTACGGCATTCCGGTTGCGGTAAAGGACAATATCGACGTCGCGGGCCTGCCGACCACTGCGGCCTGCCCGGCCTTTGCCTATACCCCAGTGCGCGACGCGACTTCAGTGGCGCGGCTGCGCGCGGCCGGCGCCATCATCGTCGGCAAGACCAATCTCGACCAGTTCGCCACCGGCCTCGTCGGCGTGCGATCGCCCTACGGCATTCCCAAAAATCCGCTGCGCGGCGATCTCATTCCGGGCGGCTCGAGTTCGGGCTCGGCGGTCGCGGTATCGGCGGGCCTCGTGCCGCTGGCGCTCGGCACCGACACCGCGGGAAGCGGCCGCGTGCCCGCGATGCTCAACAACATCGTCGGGCTGAAGCCGAGCCTCGGGCTGGTCTCGACCGCCGGCGTCGTTCCGGCCTGCCGGACGCTCGATTGCGTGTCGATATTCTCGCTGACCGTCGACGACGCCGTGACGGCATTGTCGGCGATGGCCGGTCCCGATGCCGCCGACCCCTATTCGCGTGACCGGCCGCTGGCGCAGACGGGCGCGTTTCCGGCCCATCTGCGGCTCGGCGTGCCACGCAGCGGCCAGTTGATCTTCTTCGGCGACAAGACGGCAGAGGCGGCCTTTGCCGAGGCGCTGCAGCGCTGGACCGCGCGCGGCGCCACGCTGGTCGAGTTCGATCTCGAACCGCTCTATGAAACCGCGCGGCTATTGTACGAAGGACCATGGGTGGCGGAACGCTATCTGGTGATCCGCGACCTGCTGGCGTCGTCGCCGGACGCCATCCATCCGGTGACGCGCGAGATCACCATCGCAGGCGCACGGCCGAGTGCAGCCGATACATTCAGCGCGCTGTACCGGCTGCAGGGATTGCGCAAGGCGGCCGAGCGGGCGTTTGCCGGCATCGACGCGCTGGTGCTGCCGACGGCGCCGACCGTGTATTCGACCGCGCAGGTGCTGGCCAACCCGATCGAACTCAATTCCCGCCTCGGCACCTACACCAATTTCGTCAACCTGCTCGACCTCTGCGGGCTCGCTCTGCCGGCGGCGCTGGCCAGCGACGATACCCCGTTCGGCATTACGCTCTTGGCGCCCGCGGGCCAGGACGCGCGACTTGCCTCGATCGGCCGCGTCTTCCATGCCGATACTAAACTGCCGATGGGCGCGAACAAGCTGCCGCAGCCGCCGCTCGCGGCGCTGCCCGCGGGCGTGAGCGGTGACGAGATCGCGATCGCGGTGGTCGGCGCGCATCTTTCCGGGATGGCGCTGAACGGCGAATTGAAGGCGCTCGGCGGAAGATTGCTGGAGGCGGCCAGGACGGCGGCGGATTACAGGCTCTATGCGCTCAAGACCACGCCGCCGAAGCCCGGCATGCTGCGCGTGGAAGCCGGAACGGGATCCTCGATCGAACTGGAGGTCTGGGCGCTGCCGGCGGCGGCATTCGGAAAATTCGTCGCCGCAGTGCCGCCGCCGCTGTCGATCGGCACCGTGCGGCTCGCCGACGGCCGCGGCGTCAAGGGATTCATTGTCGAAGCCGCCGATGTCACCGGCGCTCGCGAGATCTCGGCCTTCGGCGGCTGGCGCGCCTTCGTCGCGGAGGCCGCGGCGGGGTGAGGCGTGCCTGAATCCCCTCATGGTGAGGAGGCGCTCTCGCGCCGTCTCGAACCATGAGGCCCCGACGGTGGCCTCATCCTTCGAGACGCGAAGACGCCGCTCCTCAGGATGAGGAACTACACCGACACCGCGTAGATCTCGTATTCGTCGCGCACCAGTTCGATATGGGCGCGCATGGCGGCGGCGGCACCGGCCTTGTCGCCGCGCAGGATCGCGACCACCACGCGGTCGTGCTCGGCATGCGATTTCGCCAGCCGCCCGAGATTGCGGAACTGGGCGCGGCGGAACGGCTGCACCCGCACCCGCGTCGCCAGCGTCATCTCGGCGACATAGGTGTTTTGCGAACCGGCATAGATCGCGTTGTGAAAACGCTCGTTGACCTCGTGGAAGCGGTCGGGATTGCCGGCATGGCTCAGCACCCGCAATTCCTCGTGAACCGCTTCCAGCCGCTGGCGTTCGGTCGGCGACATCCGTTCCGCGGCAAGGCCGGCGCAGATCGCCTCCAGTTCCGCCATCGCCTCGAACATCCCGGTCAGGCGCTCGATCGAGGGCCGCGCCACCACCGCGCCGCGGTGCGCCCGGGCCTCGACCAGGCCCGAGGCCACGAGCTGGCGCAGCGCCTCGCGCACCGGTGTGCGCGACACGTTGAAGCGTTTGGCGATATCGGTCTCGTCGAGCGCCGAGCCCGGCGGCAGCGCGCCGCGCACGATTTCGTCGGCCAACTGCAGGCGGAGTTCCTCGGCGCGCGTGATCTTTTCCGGAAAAGGCGAGGCGCGGTCGACGCGGCGAACCACCGTCCCGGCCTCGGTGGCGGGACGCGCGGCGGTTCCGCTCGGAAGATCGTCCAGACTCATGTCGGTTGAACTCGCGGTTCATCGATGATGCTGACATGGGCGGCGACGATTTTCCAGCCCTCGGGAAATCGCACCCAGGTCTGCATCTGTCGCCCCACCTTGCCGGGCGCGGTGTCGCGATAGAACAGCGTGGACGCCACCGCGGTGTCGCGGCCATAGGTCGTGATGACGGTCTTGTCGGTCCGGCGCATCAGCCCGACCGGCGAGCGCGCCGCGCGAAATGCCGTGACCGCGCCATAGCCGTAGAGATTTTCGCCGATGCCGTAGCGCAGCGTGCGGGCATCGTCGCGAAACAACTCGTCGAGCACCGCGACGTCGTTCGAAACCAAGGCCTTCTCATAGCGCGCGAACTGCGCGGTCGCCTCGGCCAGCACATCGGGAAGATCGACCTGCATTGTCAAATTCCCCTCGGCGGCGGCGCGGACACCACGCCGGCGCGCTCCAGTGCGTGCGCTACCCGCAGCGCGATATCCTCGCGCCAGGGCGCGGCGATGATCTGCACGCCGATCGGCATCGGCTCCAGCGGAACCGGGACGGCGACGACAGGCAGGCCGATGAAGGAAATCGGCTGGGTGTGGACGCCGATATTGGCGCGCACCGGCAGTTCAACGCCATCGAGCACGAAGGTCGTCTGTCCGAGTTTCGGCGCCACGCAGGGCGTCGCCGGCGCGATGATGACGTCGACGGATTTGAACAACTCTATCATTTGTGCCTGATACCAGCGGCGGAATTTCTGCGCCCGATCGACCAGCGGCGCCGGAATCATGGCGCCCGCAATCAGGCGGTCGCGCACCGCCGGATCGAAATCGTTCGGCCGCCGGCGCAGACGGTCGAGATGCAGCGAGGCGCCTTCACTTGCCGTGATGACATAGGCGGCGGAGCGCGCCCGGGCGGCCTCGGGAATTTCGACGACACGGGTCGTGCCGAGCGCCCTGGCGACGCGCCCGACCGCTTCGACTGCCTCGGGATACACATTCTTCTGGAAATACCCGCCGGCGATCGCGATCCGCAACGCCCCGATGTCCTGCACCAACAGCGGCGTGACCGGTTCGGCCGCGCGCGTCGTGCACGCCGCATCCTCCGCATCAGGTCCCTGCATCGCGTCGTAGGCCAGCGCGAGATCGCCGACACTGCGCGCGAACGGGCCTAGATGATCGAAGCTGAAGACGAACGGAAACGATCGGGCGCGCGACAGCCTGCCATAGGTCGGTTTCAGCCCGAAAATGCCGCAGAACGAGGACGGCACCCGGATCGAGCCGTTGGTGTCCGAGCCCAGCGCCAGCGGCACCAGATTGCCGCCGACCGCGCCACCGGAACCGCCCGAGGAGCCGCCGGTCATCCGCGTCACATCATGCGGATTGCGGGAGGGACCGTCGTGCACGTTCTCGCCGGTGAAATCGTAGGCGTATTCGCCCATGTTGAGCGCGCCGACCAGAACGGCGCCGGCCGCCTCCATCCGCTCGATCAGCGTGGCGTCGCGCGGCGAGGGTTTCAGGTCGCGGTTGATCTTCGATCCGGCGCGGGTCGAAAGTCCCTGGACGTCGAACAGGTTTTTCACCGCGAACGGCACGCCGGCGAGCGGGCCGGGGTTTTTCCCGGCGGCGATCGCGGCATCGATGCTGCGGGCCTTGGCGCGCGCGCGGTCGGCGGTCACGTCGGTGAAGGAATTCAGGATCGTGTCGTGTCTGGCGATCCGCGCCAGCGCCGCCTCGGTCACGCCGAGCGCCGAGAGCTTTCGTCCCGAGACGGCGGATGCGATTTCCGTGGCCGACAGCCCGTCAGTCGTAGCGGTCATGGCGGGATCAGGCTGCAAAGACACTGGCCGGCTCGGTTTCATCGGGCAGCGCAAATTCATCGACCAGCCGCGCGATCCTCAACGAGAATTCGAGATTGGCCTTGACCGCCGGCCTCCAGGCCGCGTCGATAGACAGGCCCAGGGCTTTGGCAACGGCGTCGGCATATTCATCAAGCGGATCAGCGGCCATCGTTCTTCCGATACTCTCTTCGCCCAATACTGACGCTCTTCAGTGAACCGGCAACGGCGGATGCGGGATCGCCGTCAGCAGCTCCCTTGTATAGGCATCCTGCGGATTGCCCAAGACATGTTCCGACGGACCCTGTTCGACAATTCGGCCCGACCGCATCACAATGACACGATCGCACAACAGCCGCACCACATTCAAATCGTGCGACACGAACAAATAGCTCATCCCCATCGACTGTTTCAAATCCTGCAGCAGATTCAACACCACCGCCTGAACAGAGACGTCCAGCGCCGCGGTCGGCTCGTCGAGGATGACGAGCTTCGGATGCAGCGCAATGGCGCGCGCGATGCCGACGCGGGCCTTCTGTCCGCCCGACAATTGATGCGGGAAGCGGTCCAGGAGATTGACCGGCAGGCCGACCATTTCAGCCAGTTCCTCGCAGCGGGCGCGCAGCGCGTCGCGTCCCCTGACGTCGCCGAGCTGCATGATCGGGTCGGCGATGGCGCGCGCCGCCGTGAAGCGCGGGTTGAGGCTGTCGGTCGGGTCCTGGAACACCATCTGGATGCTCTTGCGCAGCGGCAGCCGCGCGAAGGCGTTGGGCAGGATGGCGCCGATCTCGTCGCCGTCGAACACGATGCGGCCCGAGGTCTGGTCGAGGAGCCGCATCACCATCATCGAGGTCGTGGACTTGCCGCAGCCGGATTCGCCGACCAGGCCCACGCTCTCGCCGCGATCGACGAAGAAGCTGATGCCGTCCACCGCGCGGAATTGCTCCAGCTCGACCGGCGGCTTGCGCGCGAACAGTTTTGTCAACGTCGCGGTGGCGCCCTGGCGCGGATATTCTTTTACGAGTTTTTCCACGAGGAGGAGCGGCTGCTTCTGCCCCCTCTCCCTGCTCTTCGCGGGGTCGTAACGAGCGGAGCTCTCACTGAGAGGGTCGGGGTGAGGGGCTCCCTCCACGAGCGCGGCCTGCGGAGAGCCCCCCTCACCCGACGCGCTCTGGCGCGCAATCGCGCTGCCGAGCGCGTCGACCTCTCCCCGCACGCGGGGCGAGGTAGAAGACAGCGAGGTTGAGGAAGCCACTTCCTCCTCCGGCAACAGGTCGCGCAGGGAGACGCCGAGCCGCGGCGTCGCGCGCATCAGCTTCCTGGTGTAGGCGTGCTGCGGATTGGCGAAGATGTCCGCCGACAGCGCGGTCTCGACC
Source organism: uncultured Alphaproteobacteria bacterium (assembly GCA_963831585.1). GTDB lineage: Bacteria > Pseudomonadota > Alphaproteobacteria > Rhizobiales > Xanthobacteraceae > Bradyrhizobium. Next base: position 426,607 of record CAWHRA010000018.1, read on the forward strand.
ACCCTGCCCTTCTCCATCACCACCACGCGGTCGCAATAGGCCGCGGCGAGGCCGAGATCGTGGGTGATCAGGATGGTCGACATGCCCCGGCTTCTGGTGAGTTCGACGATCAGATCCATCACCGCCTTCTGCGTGGTGACATCGAGGCCGGTGGTCGGTTCGTCCGCGATCAGAAGCTGCGGATTGCAGGCCAGCGCCAGCGCGATCACCACGCGCTGGCACATGCCGCCCGACAGTTCGAACGGATAGGCGTGATAACGCTCGCGGGGACGGGCGATCTTGACCTGCTCCAGCGCCTCGATCGCCTTCTCGCCGCGGTCGGTCACCGCAGCCTGCTGGACATGCTGGCGCAGCACGTCCTCGATCTGGTCGCCGACTTTGCGGATCGGATTGAGCGCCGCGCGCGGGTTCTGGAAGATCATCGAGATTTCGCGGCCGCGCAGGTCGCGCATCTGGTCCTCGCTGGCGGTCTTGACGTCGATGCCGGAGAACACCACCGAGCCCTCGGCGATCTTTCCCGCGCGGTCGAGAATCCGCATCACCGCGTAGGAGGTGACTGATTTGCCGGAACCGGATTCGCCGACAATGCCGAGCGTCTCGCCCTTGGCCACGCTGATGTTGACGTGCTGGACGGCCTTGACGATGCCGCGGCGGGTGGCGAATTCCACCGTGAGATCGTTGACGTCGAGCAGCGGCTGCGCGGTCATGCCTCACGTCCTCCGCTGGGGATCGACGATGTCGCGCAGGCCGTCACCGAGCAGATTGAAGCAGAACACCGCGATCATCAGCGCAAGCCCCGGAAACAGCGCGATCCACCATTCGCCGGACACCATGAAGCTCGCGCCCTCCGCGACCATGATGCCCCATTCCGCGGTCGGCGGCCGCACGCCCAATCCGATGAAGGACAGACCGGCGGCGTTGAGGATGGCGTAGCCCATGGTCAGCGACATCTGCACGATCATGATCGGCATGATGTTGGGCAGGATGTGCACCAGCAGAATGCGAAATTCGCCATTGCCGGACAGCCGCGCCGCCTGCACAAAACCGGCGTCGCGCCGCACATTGGCCTCCGCGCGGGCGACGCGGGCATAGAGCGGAAAATTCACGATCGCAGTCGCAATGATGATGTTCTGCACCGTGTTGCCGAGCGCGGCCACGATGCCCATCGCCAGCACGAACAGCGGAAACGCCATGATGGTGTCGGCGATGCGGCCGACGATGCGGTCGGTCCAGCCGCCGAAATAGCCGCCGGCGATGCCGGCAAGGCCGCCCATCAAAAACACCAGCACGACGGAAGCCACCGCGATGAACGTGTCGAGCCGTGTGGCCACGATGACGCGGCTGAAAATGTCGCGGCCAAGCTGATCGGTGCCGAACCAGTGCGCCGCCGACGGCGGCTTCAGCGCGGCCGCGGTATCGGAGGCCAGCGGATCGTGGGGAACGACATAGGGACCGAACAGCGCCGCGAATACGATGACGATCAGAAGACCGAACGCGAAGGCGGTGACGCGATTCTCGCCGAGCACATAGCGGGTGTGCTCGAAAATGGCGGCAAGCCCCGAGGTGCGCGCGGGGCCTGCGGGTTCGACGGCTGGCGCGACGCTGCTCATGCTGACACCCTCACCCTTCAAGCCTCACTCGTGGGTCGATTACGCCATAGAGAATGTCGATCGTCAGATTGAGCAGCACGTACATGACCGCCATGGTCAGCACGAAACCCTGCACCGGCGCGAAATCCGACGAGATCAGCGCCTCCACCGCGTAGGAGCCGATGCCGGGCCAGGCGAACACCTTTTCGACCAGCACATTGGCTCCGAGCAGGAACGAGAACACCATGCTGAGCGTGGTGATCACCGGCAGCATGGCGTTGCGGAACGCGTAGGTGACGATGACCGTGGCCGGCGACAGGCCGCTGGCGCGCGCGGTGCGGACGAAATCCGACGCCAGCACCGCCAGCATCGAGGCCCGCGTCATGCGCGCGATCGGCGCCAGCGAGAAGATCGCAAGCGTCAGCGCCGGCAGGATCAACTGGCTCAGCGCCGAGCGAAACACCTCGAAGTCGCGCGCGATCAGCGCATCGATCAGGTAGAAACCGGTCACCGCCGGCGGCGCGCTGTAGAACACATCGAGCCGCCCCAGCGGCGCCGGCGACCAGCCGAGCCTGAAATAGAAAACATAGACCAGCACCAGCCCGGTGAAGAACACCGGCAGCGAGACGCCTGCCGTGGTGGTCACCCGGCAGAGATGGTCGATCCAGGAGCCGGGCCTGGTGGCGGCGAGGATGCCGAGCGGAATGGCAATCACGATCGAAACCAGAAGGCCGAGCAGCGTCAGCTCCGCCGAGGCCGGCAGCCGATTGCGGATTTCGGTCGCAACCGGCTGGCCGGTGGTCAGCGAGTTGCCGAAATCGCCATGGGCGAGATCGACGGTGTAGCGGAAGAACTGCTCGATCAGCGGCTTGTCGAGACCGAGCTTCTTGCGGATCTGCTCGACCGCCTCCTTGCTGGCGGCGGGGCCGGCGAAATACGCCGCGGGATCGCCGGGCAGCGCGCGCGTCAACAGGAAGGTGACGATCACCACCCCGATCAGAGAGGGAATCGCGAACATCAGCCGCTTGCCGATCATGGTCAGCATGGCGAGCCCGTGGTTTGCGCGCATGATCTCGCAGCACGGCGCGGTCTGCTCCCTCCGCCCTTGTGGGGGAGGGCTGGGGATAGGGGTAGCCGCGAGTTCGGTGCGTGTGGCTCACCCCTCTCCCTGCCCCTCCCCCACAAGGGGGGAGGGAATGAGAGAGCGGGGCTACCTGACTTGCGAACTGCGGCCCCCACTAGCGCTACCCCTTCGCCAGCGCGCGATAATCCAGCCGGCGGTGGAACCAGTATTGGTAGCCCGAGACGTTCTTCTGCATCGCGACGTTGACATAGGGTTGATACAGCGGAATGCGCGGAATGTCGGTGAAGGCGAGGTCGACGAAGCCCTTCACGTCGTTGTCGTAGGTCGGCTTGTCGCCGGTCGCGGCCGCGTTCACGGCGCCGCCTATCAGCGCATCCATGTCCTTCGACTGATAGCTCATGGTGTTGAAGATCGAGTTCTTGCCGTCATAGCACCAGATGAAGAAATACTCGGGATAGTCGAGCCAGCCGGAGAACACGTTGGTGTAGAGCGGCAGCACCTTCTTGTTCAGCTCGGTGCGCCAGTTGGCGCCGGGAATCTTGTTGATCGTGGTCTTGATGCCGATCTGCGCCAGGCTCTCCTGCACCAGCACGCAGAGCGGCTCGTTGACGCCGGCGAAGCCGAGATCGAACGACAGCGTGGTCTCGAAGCCGTTGGGATAGCCGGCCTCCGCCAGCAGCGCCCTGGCCTTGTCGATATCGGTATTGAATTTGGTCGGCTGCGGCCACGCCACTTCGGTCGCCTGACCGGCCGGCGCGCCGAACATCGGCTTTGCCAGGCCGAACAGGACCGCATCCATGATCTTCTGGTAGGGGATCGCGTAGGCGACCGCCTGCCGCACCTTGATGTTGTCGAACGGCGGATTCTTGACGTTCATGCCGATGTACTGGATGCCGTTGGAGTACGGCACCGATACGATGTTGAGCTTGCCGTCGCCCTTCAGCTCGACGAAATCCTTGTTCGGCAGATCGTAGGAGATGTCGGCGTCGCCGCGCTCGAGCAGCGCGCGGCGGTTGCCGGCCTGCGGCACCATGCGCCAGATCACGCGCTTGACCTTGGGCATCGGACCGCCCGCCCACTCGTCATTGCGCTCCATGACGACTTCGGTGCCGGCGGTCCATTTTGTGACCTTGTAGGCGCCGGAGCCGGCGGTTTGTTGCTTTGTATACTCGAGGCCCCACGGGTCTTTCTCGCTGGCGTTCTTCTTCACCAGTTCGGAATTGATCACGCAGGGCACGATGACCGCGAGATCGGGAATGGTGAGGCGATCCTTCCGGGCGAAATCGATCCGCACCGTGTTGTCGTCGACGACGACGAATTGCTCCGGCTTGGTCAGCGAGCCCGCGCCCATCTGGAAGGTCGGGAAAGCCGCCGACGCTGACGGCGCGGTCCAGCGACCATTTGACGTCCTTCGCCGTCACCGGCGCGCCGTCGTGGAATTTCGCATTCTTCTTCAGTTTGAAGGTGACCGACATGTCGCCGACATTCATGTCCTCGGCGAGTTCGGGCTTGAACTTGTCGCGGTCGTAATACGGCACGCCGCCGGGACCGCTCTTCATCTCGTGGCTGATCAGCCGGTCATAGCAATTCCACGATACCTCGTAGCCCGGCACGTTGGTGCCGACGCCATGGATGTCGAGATTGTTGGGGCCGCTTTCCGACACGATCAGGAGCGTCTCGGACCGGGCGTCGGCCTTGGCGGCGGACCAGATCGCAGGCGCCGGCACCATGGCGCCGGCTGCGACACCGGTGACGGATTTCAGGAAATCGCGACGCTTCATCTGCTGGCTCCAGCGCACGAGGGATCGGGCTTTGGAGTAGCGTTCGCAAGGTTCGTGCCAGAACTTAATGGAAGCCTAATGGTGGCCTAAGGGTTTGATTTGACGTCCGAATGTCGGACGGTCGGCGCATCGCGGGCACCCCTAATTGCATACAAAGAGACGTCTTTGCACATAATATGTGCATATATTTCAATGCGCCCTCTTGTTGAGCGGATCAATTCAAATCGGCCAAAGCAATCGCTCGAGCGCGGACAAATCGCCGGCTTTCCGCTGCCAGTCCTCGATGCAGATCTGCCGGTTCAGATCGCTGAAGCGGTGCAACAGCATCAGCACCGTCAGCCGCCGCGTCAGCGCGGGCGTAACGTCGCCTTGCCGATATCCGAAGCCGCCGAGAAAGCTTTGGACCCGGCGCGGCATTCCCGCCGTCATGAAAACGCTCGGCCCGAGCAGATCGTATTCGCCCCATCCGGTGAACACGTCACCGAAGTCGATCAGCCCGGCCAATCTCCAGGTCCCGCTATCGCGGTCCAGCAGAAAATTCTCCGGGATGTACTCGCCGGTCAGGATGACCGGCGGCGCGTCGACAGGAATGAAGGCCGCCGCGTCGCGAAGAAGATCGTCGAGCCCGTCGAGATATTTTTGCGGCAGCCCGAGACGCTCGTGCCGGGCGCGGCAACCCGCGATTTGCCCGGAGATGAAGGCCGCCCAGCGGGGCTCGACGGTGGACAATCCGCCAACCGGCACCCGTTGCACTTGCGCGATCGTCTCGCCGATCTGCCCGAGCACGCGCTCTTTCTCGTCTTCGTCCAGCATCGGCCAGGCTTGCGAACCGACCACGCCCTGCAGCCGCGTGATCACGAGATACGGCCACTGGTCGCGCTCGCCTTCGAGCACGATTTCCGGGATCGCCACGGATAACCGTCCGCGAAGCTGCGACAGCGCGGCACGTTCCGAGGCGAGCTGATGCCGCAGCAGCGGCGGAAAGACCTTCAGGATCAGCCGCCCGTCGAGCGCGACGACGAGATTGGTGCCGGTTGCAAACAGATGCGGATCCGCGTGCGGCAAGCCGTGGCTGCGCGCGATGTCGAGTGCCGCCGGCAGGCATTGTGACGGATCGCCGCGCCAGGCGTGGAATGCCTCGATGGTCCTGACATCAGGCAGGGAATGCAAGCTAGCGGTCCGGGTTGGCGCGCTCGAACTGGCGCAGCAGGCGGTTGCCGCGCTCGACCGCGGAATCCATCGCGGCTTGCGCGGACTTCTTGCCCGAAAACGCCTGCTCCAGCTCGTCGTCGATTGCATCGCGGATCAGCACGAACGAGCCGAGCCGCACGCCCCGCGAATTCTCGGTCGGCGGCTTCTGCGTCATCTGCTCGATCGAGATCGCGGTGCCGGGATTGCGGTCGTAAAAGCCTTGCGCGCGGGTGAGATCGAAGGCGGCGCGGGTGATCGGCAGATAGCCGGTGTTCTGGTGCCAGGCGGCCTGGACTTCCGGCTTCGACAGATAGGCGAAGAATTTCGCGACGCCCTTGTATTCGGCTTCCGGCCGGTTGCGCAGCACCCACAGGGTCGCGCCACCGATGATGGTGTTCTGCGGCGCGCCGGCGACGTCCGGCCAGTACGGCAGCGTGCCGTAGCCGACCTCGAACAGGGAGTTCTTCCGGATGTCGGCCCGCGTACCCGACGAGCCGATGAAAATGCCGCATTCGCCGTTCTGAAACCGCGGCTCCGCCGTGGTCGCCCGGCCGCCATAGTCGAACACCTTCGTGGTCTGCCATTCCGCGAGCTGCGCGATGTGCCGCACCACCACCGGATTGTTGAACGTCAGCTCCGCGTTCAATCCGTTGAAGCCGTTGGCCTCGGTCGAGAGCGGCAGATTGTGATAGGCGGAAAAGTTCTCGACATTGATCCAGGACGGCCAGGAGGTGGTGAACCCGCAAGGCGCGCCGGCCGCCCGCAGCCGCTTCGCCGCCGCGCCGACCTCGGGCCAGGTCTTCGGCGCGGTTTCCGGATCGAGCCCGGCGCTGCGGAACATCTTCTTGTTGTAATACAGGATCGGCGTCGACGCGTTGAACGGGAAAGACAGCATGTTGCCGGCCGTGTCGGCATAATAGCCGGTGACGGCGGGAAGATAGTCTGCCGGCGAGAACGCCTCCTTCTCGTCGGCCATCAGTTCGAATACCGGATAGATCGCACCCCGCGCCGCCATCATGGTCGCGGTCGCGATTTCATTGACCTGGACGATGGCGGGCTGGGTACGCGAACGAAACGCGAAGATCGCCGCCGTCACGGTCTCGGTGTAGTTGCCCTTGTAGTGCGCCACGATGCGGTAGTCGGACTGCGACGCGTTGAAATCGGAGGCCAGTTTCTCCAGCTGCCGCCTGAGTTCGCCCGACATCGCATGCCACCACATGATGTCGGTGACCGCGCAGGCGGGAGACGCCGAGGCGAGCACGGCGGCCGCAACGGCGAGTTGCAGCAATTTCAGAGCCGATTTCACAGCCAAACCCATTCCGATCCGCAGCCGTTCAGAACGGCGTTCCGCGCCACATTCGTCCTCATAGAGCCCCGGGCCACTGCTTTCAATGCGAGCACGCCGCTCGCAGCGCACAATTGACGGCGGCGGCGGCAATGGCACAATAGCCGGATCCGGCCGGCAACTGCCAAGAAAACATTGAACCTTTTCGTCGCTTCTCCGACCTCCTCACTAGGGGATAGTGCCTGTGTACAGCCGCGCCGCCGATACCCGGAGCGAAGATCGTCCGGCTGGACAGGCGCCGCGCCATATGGGCTCCCCGGCCGCGCGGATGAGCGGCAAAAGATCGCAGCGCCGCGTGCTTCGTTCGCGCCTGCCCGGCGAGGAAAAGGCGCTCGGCACCGAGCCGGCTGAGCCGCTCTATGGCCCGCTTCTCGATCGGCTTGCAATCAGGCCGAGCGACAGCGCGGAGAACAACCAAAGCTGGTTCGTAACAACGGATCGTTATAAGTATGCCGGCTACCATGCTGAACCCATGATGCGCCCGAGAGTCCCGGTGATGTCGCAGAAGAGCTGGCAGGGCCCGTCGATGGAAGATCCCAAGATCTTCGGCGATGCCGCGACCCATCGCGCGGTGGAGTAAACAGGTTTTGGAAGTCGCCCCGCAGGACCAGGCAGCGGAACGTCCGGCGAGTCTCGCCGCGCGGAGCCGTTCCCGCATCGTCGGGCTGCTGCGCGCGGTCCCGATCCGCTGGCGCATCCTGTCGATCGCAGCGCTGAACTCGGCGGTTGTGGTGGTGCTGGCCGCCATGATCTGGAATGGCGCCCAGGTGCTCAGCTCGGCCTGGGACGACGTGCGGCAGGTGCGCGAGTCCGACAAGATCCTGGCGGTGCTGGAGAGCGAAACCAGCCGGCTGCAGAATCTGATCCATCGTTACATCAATCAACCGAGCCCCGAACTGTTCGCCGAGATCCTGCTGCTGCGCGAAGCCGTGCTCGGGACGCTTACCACGCGCGCCTCGACCGATCCGATGCTGTCGGGATCGGTGGAAGAGCTCGAACGCGTCACCGAACGCTTCCTCAACGGTTTCGGCGAACTGCGCGGGGTGCAGGCGACCATTTCGAAGACCTACGAACAGGAGGTCCTGACCCCGGCACGCGACATGGCGGCGCTGTATTCGATCATCGAAGGGGCGACCGGCCATCGCGACGCCCAGATCTGGCCCGCGCTCGGCAGATCCCGCGAGGCCTTCACCGGCATGCTGGTCGCCGCCAACGCCTATTATCTTTCGCTCGCCACCGCCTCCGCCGAGGAGGCGCGCCGCAATACCGAGACCATCGAGAAGACCATCCCCGTGATGACCGCCCTCGCCGACAACGATTTGCAGCGGATGGCGCTGAACAAGTTGAAGACGCAGACGGTGGCGCTGCGGGAAGGCTTTGCGAAATTGACCGAGCAGCTCACCAACCGCACCGAGCTGTTGCGCAACACCATCGACGCCAGCCAGGCCGAAGCCATCGGCGCCATCGACGATTTGTCGGTCAAGATGCGCCGGCGCGAGCAGAAGGCGCAGGAGACGTTCGACCGCACACTCGCCGACATTTCCCGCAAAGTGTTGTCGATCGCCGTGATCTTTCTCGGCATCATCATCACCGCGGGCGTGCTGATCGCGCTCTCGATCCGCTTGCCGCTGCAGCAGATCATGACGGCGATGCGCGCCATCACTCTGGGCGACTACGACCGGCAGGTGCAGGGCACCAAAGCGAAGGACGAGGTCGGCGCGATGGCGCGCGCGGTCGAGGTGTTCCGCGAGAACGCCATCGCCAAGCGCGAGACCGAGGACGAGTTGCGCGCCTCCAAGGAAAAGGCCGAAGGGGCGCTGCTCGAACTCAACACCGCCCAGCAGAACCTGATCGACGCCGAGCGGCTGGCGGCGCTCGGCGGCCTGGTCGCCGGCGTCGCCCATGAAGTGAACAACCCGATAGGTATCAGCCTGACGGTGGCGTCCAGCTTCTCGCGCCGCGCCGAAATGTTCGAGGCCGAACTGCGGTCGGATTCGCCGCTGCGCCGCTCCCAGCTCGAGGACTTCGTCAAGACCTCGCGCGACGCCGCAGGGCAACTGGTGGCGAACCTGCATCGCGCCGGCGAGCTGATCCAGTCCTTCAAGCAGGTCGCCGTCGACCGCTCGCACGCGGAGCGCCGCCAGTTCTCCCTGAGCGAGGCGACCGATCAGATCATCGCAAGTCTCAAGCCGGTGCTGAAGCGCTCGCCGATCACGCTCTCGGTCGACGTGCCGGAGGGCCTGATCATCGACGGCTATCCCGGCTCCTACGGCCAGATCCTGACCAACCTGTTCCTCAACGCCGCCAATCACGCCTTCGCCGACGGCCGCGCCGGCGCCATCTCGATTTCGGCGCGGCCGCGCGGCATCGACGATGTCGAGATCATCTTCGCCGACAACGGCGCCGGCATGACGCCGGACGTGCAGCGGCAGGCGTTCGACCCGTTTTTTACGACGCGCCGCAACCAGGGCGGCACCGGCCTGGGCTTGCATATCGTCTATAATCTTGTCACTCAGCAGCTTGGCGGCCGGATGATGCTGGATTCAAGGCTGGGACAAGGCGCCACATTTCGCATTATCATACCGAGGACCGCCAAGGGCGGCTCGGAAACCGCGGACCAGGCAAGCGACGGGACCCCTCAATGGCCGAACAGGACGATGTCCTCCACCTGATCGACGATACCGGAACCGCACCGGAGGCCTCGAGCGCGCGCAAATGGAAGGTCGCCGTCATCGACGACGATCCGGCCGTGCACGAAGGCACCCGGTTTGCGCTGAGCGACTACAGCCTGCACGGACAGACGCTCGAAATCCTGTCGGCCTATTCGGCGGCCGAGGGGCGGACGCTGATGGCCGCGCACTCGGATATCGCCGCCGTGCTGCTCGACGTCATCATGGAGACCGACGCCGCCGGCCTCGATCTCGTCGAATACATCCGCAACGAACTTGGGAATGAAACCGTCCGCATCATCCTGCGCACCGGCCAGCCCGGCCAGGCGCCCGAGCGCCGCGTCATCGTCCAGTACGACATCAACGACTACAAGGCGAAGACCGAGCTGACGGCCGACAAGCTGTTCACGTCGCTGACCGCGGCATTGCGCAGCTATCAGCAGCTCGAGCGCATGGTGCAGACCAGGCGCGGGCTGGAAATCATCATCGACGCCGCCTCGACGCTGTACGATTTCAAATCGATGCAGCGGCTCGCCGAGGGCGTGCTGACCCAGCTCGCCTCGCTGCTCAATGTCGACTGCGCCGGCATCCTGGTGCTGCGCGACGACGGCAGCAGCTCGGGTTCGGATTTTTCGGTGCTCGCGGGTAGCGGCTGCTACAGCCGCTTCATCGGAACGACCAGTTCGAGATCGCTCGATGCGGACCTGCGCCAGATGGTCGAAGCGGCATTCCAGCGGCGCAAGAACGAATTCTCCGACCACCGCAGCGTGCTCTACCTGCGGACCGGCAGCGGGCGGGAAGTCGTCGTGCTGCTGCAGGCCGAGCGCCAGTTGTCGGAAACCGACCGGTCGCTGGTCGAGATCTTCGGCAGCCGGCTTTCGATCGCGTTCGACAACGTGATCCTCTATCAGCAGCTGCAGGAGGCCAACACCCAGCTCGAGGACCGCGTCGCGCAGCGCACCCGCGCGCTGATGCAGGCCAACCGGCGGCTGTCGTCGCAGTGGCTGCGGCTGCAGCGCGCCAACGGCTTCAAGAACGAAATTCTCGGCACCGTCGCCCACGATCTGAAGAACCCGCTGGGAGTGATCCTCGGCCGCACCGAAATGCTGGTGGAGCTGATCACGGCGGCCGCCTCCAAGGAGAGCGTCACCGCCCAGGTCGAGCACATCCGCGACGCCACCAAGCGCCTGACCTCGATGGTCGATCACCTGATTTCGGATGCGATGGCCGATGCCTTCGACATCTCGATCCGCCGCGAGCCGGTCGATGTCGCGGGCCTCGTCAGCGAGGTCGCGGATGCCAACCAGCCGCTCGCCGCGAACAAGCAGCAGGCCATCACGGTATCGGCGCCGCCGAATTTCGTCACCATGTGCGATGCCGACCGGATGCGGGAGGCGATCGACAACCTGATCAGCAACGCCATCAAATACAGTCCGATCGGCGGCAAGATCGCGGTGGTGGTGACGCATGAGGCCAACAACACCATCATCCGCGTCGCCGACGAAGGCGCCGGCCTGAGCCCTGAAGACCTCGGCCGCCTGTTCGGCCGCTTCCAGCGGCTTTCCGCCAAACCAACCGCCGGCGAGAGCTCGACGGGGCTCGGCCTGTCGATCGTCAAGCGCATCATCGACATGCATGGCGGCCAGGTGAACGCCAACAGTGCGGGGCCCGGACAGGGCTCCACCTTCACGGTGATCTTGCCCGCCACAGAGATCTCATGACCCAGACCCAGCACATTGTCATCGTCGACGACGAGGCGCCGGCCCGCGAGATGGTCGGCGATTACCTGAAGATGCACGGCTTTACCGTAACGCTGTGCGACGGCGGCAAGAGCCTGCGCGGGGTGATCGAAACCAGCGTGCCCGATCTCGTGGTGCTCGATTTGAACATGCCGGAAGAAGACGGGCTGTCGATCATCCGCGACCTGAAAAGCCGGATCAACGTGCCGGTCATCATGCTGACGGCGACCGCGAGCCCGATCGACCGCGTCGTCGGCCTCGAACTAGGCGCCGACGATTACATCGCAAAACCCTGCGAATTGCGCGAATTGATGGCGCGGATCCGCTCGGTGCTGCGGCGGAGCGCGCCGAAGGCGGCCGCGGCGGCCCCCGAAACGGCCAGCGCCAGGGCGGCGAAAGACCAGCTGGTGCGGTTCGGCACCAAATGGCTCGATCTCGAGGCGCAGGCGCTGCGCGACGAAGAAGGCAACGAGCATCCCCTGACCGCGTCCGAATTCAGCCTGCTCAAGGTGTTCGCGGCCAACCCGAAGCGGGTGCTGTCGCGCGAGCGCCTGTTGGAACTCGCCAACGCCCGCGACGCCGAAGCCTTCGACCGCGCGGTCGACCTGCGGATCATGCGGATCCGGCGCAAGATCGAGATCGATCCGACCAAGCCCGCGGTGATCCGCACCATCCGCGGCGGCGGCTATCTGTTCTCGCCGGCCGGCGAGAAGGCGTGAGCGGGGGCGAGGTAAGATAGAGCGTCGGCTATTTCGCGCCCTCCCACGAACAGTCGGCGCCACTGCCGTCGTTCTGCCTGATCTTGCCGAGATCGAGCGTGCAGCTCAGTTTGGTCAGGTTTTCGATCATCGAGCCCGCCGCGCCTTCGGTGGTGACGCCCGTCGAGGCGAGCGTCGCGAAGACTTCATTGGCCGCGCGGCCCTTCAGGGAGCGCTTGCCCTTCTTGAAGGCGATCTCGCAGCCGCGATCGGCGATGGCGACATTGCTGACCCGGCACGTCACGGTATCGGCGCTGACCGATAATTGCTTGATCGGATAACTCATCCGGGTGTTGCCGTCGAACAGGCCGGCGATGACCTTCCTCTCGCCGGGGTTCAGGATTGGCGAATATTGGGCGACCACGGCGGCGACGGCGAGCGCCGTCGGCCCCGTGACGGTCGCCGGCGCTGCCGATGCCGACGGGCCGAAGGCTGCGAGCAGCACGACTGCCGCTGCCATCCCTGGAATCGAATTCTTCATGACAAGGTTTTCCCCGATCGAGGCGATAAACTTCGGATGCATGTTATACATGGCCCGGGGTCGCAGCGTGACAAATCGTGTCGCGGGGGTTTTGTGCTTTCATTGTCGGGAAATCCCGCGTTGGTCCTCGGATCATTGCTGGGTTCGTTGCTGTGGGCGGCCGCAGGACCGCAGGCGATGGCCCAGAGCATGCTCAAAAGCGGATATGCGCTGAGCGACCAGCGCTGCGGCGAGGCGCCGAGCGCTTACCCGAAACTTCGTATCGGCATGCGCGACGGCTACTGCGCCGGCCTCGTCGCCGGCGAGGAAGACGGCCTGATCTTTCCGCGATCGATCGTGCCGATTCCGGGACACCGCCAGTTCGTCATCGCCGACATGGGCGGCTGGGATCCGGGCCAGGGACGGCTCCTGCTGCTCGACCCCGACGCCGCGCAAGGCAAGCGAATCTCCGTCCTGATCGACAGGCTGGACTTCCCGTTCGGGCTGCAGACCGGGCCCGACGGCAAGGTCTACGCCTCCACCTCCGAGACCATCTTCCGGTTCGATCCGCTGGCACCGAATCCGAAGAGCACCATCGAGACCGTGATCCAGAAACTGCCCGGCCGGAAAGTCACGCTTTTGGACGGCAGCGTGGTCGAGGAGAGCGTTCATCCGCTCAAGGCCTTCGTGTTCGACAGGACCGGGCGTATCTTCGTCAATGTCGGCGCGCCCACGGATAGCTGCCTCAAACCGCTCTCCAGACCCTGCGTCGCAGGGGAAGGCACAGCCCCGTTCGCCGCGATCTGGGTATTCACCCCGCCGCCGGGCGGAATCTTTCCCGCGCTGAAGCCCGGCGATCCCAACCCCGCCCGCGAAATCTATGCGCGCGGCCTGCGCAACTCGATGGCGCTGGCCGTACACCCGAACTTTCCGGCCGACGGCTTTGCATTCCTGCAGGGCGAAAACGGCCGTGACCTGCTCGATCCGCTGGAGCCGAACGAGGAACTCAACGCGATCGAAAAGGGCAAGCATTACGGCTGGCCTTATTGCTATGACATCGCGACCCCAAGCCCGGAGTTCAAGTCGTATCTCGTCGGCGATTCCCGCTACCGGAATTTCTGCGCCGGCGCGGCGCTCTATCGCCCGCCGCTGTCGCTGCTGCCGCCGCACGCGGCGCCGCTCGCCATGTTCTATTACGGCGGCGGCAGGTTCGCGGAGCTGCGGGGCAAGCTCGTGATTGGGCTGCACGGCTACCGGCCGACCGGCAGCCGCATCATTTTCTACGACGTCGACGACAAAGGCTTTCCGAAGCTGAGCCCGCCGCCGGTGCGCTACCACATCAGTTGCACCGCGGAGCCGAGCCGGGCGTTCCAGACCGGGAAGGCGGAGGTCGCCGCGGCGCCTTTTACCGAGCTCGTCACCGAATGGCACAAGGTCAACGGCATCAGGCCGCAGGGCGCGCCCGTCGGCATGACGGTAGCCGCCGACGGTGCGATCTGGCTGGTCGAAGACCACAACAAGACCGTCATCCGCATCGACCGCGCAGCCTCGCAGCCGCCGGACCTGCTGCCCTGCGACGTCCGATCGCCACAGGCGATCGACGAGCTTGTCAAATTCGTCCAGAACGACTCCGCGCAGAGCCAAAGGCTGACGACGATCCGCACCGGCCTCGTCGAGAAGCACTGTCAAAGCTGCCATGCGGGTTTCGGATTGAAGCCGGAGCTGGCCGCAAAGGAGAAAGACGAAACGCTGCTGCGCTTCCTGTTGTCCCAGGACGGCTGGCTGTTTTCCGGCGATTCCAGATCCGGCCGGCTCCACGCACGCCTCAATGGCATCGGTGCCGAGCGGATCATGCCGCCCGACCCGCCCGATGGCCGGGAGCTGATGGCGCACGAGGCGGAATACAAGCAGCTTGTTGCGGCGGTCGATCTGTTCGTCGACAGGATGGTTCCGGGACAACGGATGCGCATCCGGCCGGGGCGGATCGACCGCCAGTTCCGCGATCGCGCGGGACACGAATGCGGCGCAATTCCCGTCAACATGGTCGTGGTCGTCGTCGACAAACACCCCCGGGAAAAACCGGGCTTCAGCCGCCTTTACCGTCCGGCCGACCTCTATCTGAATGGCAAGTGCACGGATGCGAACGGCTATTATATCGAACAGGCCAATCTCGTTCCTCTGTGAGCTCGTCGTCGCGGTTCTCATTGCGTCCGCCGCCAGCGCGCAGGGCACACCTTTTCAAAGCCGGCAGATCACGCCCGCGGGCGAATACACCTTCGGTATCGAAGGGCCGGCCGTCGACCGGCAGGGAAATCTCTACGTCGTCAATTTCGGCAAGCCCGGCACGATCGGAAGATTGGCGGCAGGCGCCTCGCAATCGGAGCTGTTCGCCGTGCTGCCGGAAGGCAGCATCGGCAACGCGATCCGTTTCGACCGCGAGGGGCGGATGTTCGTTGCCGACTACAAACAGCACAATATCTTCCTGGTCAGTGCGGACGGAAAGGACGTCACAACCTATTTCCATTCCGACGATTTCAACCAGCCCAACGATCTCTCCATCGCGGCGGATGGCACGATCTACGCCAGCGATCCCCATTGGAAACATCGCGACGGGCAGATATGGCGGATCGCCAAGACAGCCGACGGCACCATCGCCGGCGAGAAGATGACCGCGCCGCGCAAGATGAGCACGACCAACGGCATCGACCTCAGTCCCGACGGCAAGATGCTTTATGTCGGCGAGTCCGACACGCGCGAGATCTGGTCGTACCGGATCGACGGCCCGAGGCTACTCTCGCCCCGGCTGGTGACGCGGTTCGCGGATTTCGGCATCGACGGCCTGCGCACCGACACATCGGGCAATCTCTATGTCGCGCGGATACTGAAAGGCACCATCGCCGTGCTGACGCCGGCCGGGAAACTCAAGCGGGAAGTTGCGCTGAAGGCGAAGGAGCCGACCAACCTTGCCTTCGGCGGCGATGACGGAAAGACCGTCTTCGTGACGCAGCGCCAGGGCGGCTTTGTCGAATCGTTCCGGGCCGACCATCCGGGCCGCGAGTCCTGTTTTGCGACCTGTGAGCGAGCCAAAGACTCCAAGTGAACCTGAGGTAAGCGCGGCCGAGCCGGCCAGAGCGCCAAAACGTTCTAATCAAGCCTTGGTTCCTGCCAGCAAGCTCATTTTGGCGGCGTTAAAGGCCGGACCGCGCGAAAACCCATCCCATTCAGTTTGCTGGCCTTTGGTGCCGAATTGTTTCGTCGGCAGCCTGGCGACGAAACAATTCTCCCGCCCACGAAACCATTTTCCACTTGGCGTGCAGACGTCCCGAAACGTTGGCTCATTAACAATTTCCCCAATGAAGCGCCGCAACGCAGCGGTCAGTGGGAGCCAGTCATGCAGAACGTCGTCGCCATCAACGCCGCAGCCCGCCAAGGCATTATCGCTGCCCAGGCGACCTCGGATGAAATGCTTCTGGAGAGCATTGCCGATGGCGGCCGCACCGCGATGCATATCCTCTATTCGCGGCACAATGTGCGGGTCTATCGCTTCGTGCTTCGCATCGTGCGCGACGCCACCATGGCGGAAGACCTCACCAGCCAGGTTTTCCTCGACGTGTGGCGCACCGCCAAGCAGTTCGAGGGCCGTTCCCAGGTTTCCACCTGGCTGCTGTCGATCGCCCGCTTCAAGGCGCTCACCGCGCTGCGTCAGCGCCGTCACGAGGACATCGAACAGGAAGACGTGCTCGAGATCGCCGACCAGGCCGACACGCCGGAAGCCTCGCTCGATCGCAGCAACACTAGTGCAATCCTGCGGGCCTGCGTCGCGAAATTGTCGCCGGCGCATCGCGAGATCATCAACCTCGTCTACTACCATGAGAAGTCGGTGGAAGAGGTCGGCGCGATCATCGGCATCCCCCAGAGCACGGTGAAGACCCGGATGTTCTACGCCCGCAAGCAGCTCGCCGAGCTGCTCAAGGGGGCTGGCGTCGACACCCTGGCCGCATGAGTAAATTTCAACGAATTCAATGGGTTGCGCCTGATTTGACTGCAACGAAGACCCAGGCGGGCGCAGCCCATGAAACAAATGAAACAATCGACGACATCACGCGGAAAAACTGACCCGTTAAATCCTCAAATCACCAAGTCGAATACCAACGCCGCAGAGGAGTGAGAAAATGACCAAGCCGTCCTTCCGCTTCTTCATCATTCCGCTCGGCGCGATCTGCACCCTGGCTTCGCTGTCGGCCCAGAACACCGCTCCCCGCGCCCAGCGCGACCAGGGTTCAATGCTGGTGCACCAGCAGGTCACCGATTGCAGCAGCAAGAATCCCGGCGAGGTCTGCGTGATCCGCTGAACGTGCCTCCCAAGCGACCGATCTTCTGACCACCGATCTTCTATCCTCCCAATACCTCCAACGACCCGGACGGGATGCCCCCCTTCCGGGTCGCTCTGTATCTGGCGGACTTTCGGGACTCCAGAGAGTTCTCACGAACACGTGACGCCGGCCGAGTAACGCCGCGCCCCGCCAGGCCGAAGGACCATTGATCTTCACGCGGCCGCAAGGCCCGCCGTCAATGGAATCCTGCGATGTTCAATCTCGTTCTCGCCTTGCTTGCCGGAATCGTCACGGTAGCCGCACCCTGCACCTTGCCGATGGTGCCGATCCTGCTCGGCGCCTCGGTCGGCCAGACCGGCCGACTGCGCCCGGCGATGATCGCGCTCGGGTTCGTCATCTCGTTTTCCGCGGCCGCGCTGTTGCTGAGCGCGATTACCGGCATTTTCGACTTCGACCCGAACACCTTGCGCGCCGGAGCGGCCATCCTGTTGCTCGGGTTCGGCCTGCTGATGGTTTGGCCGGCGCCGTTCGAATGGCTGTCGATCCGGCTCAACGGCCTCGCCGGTGGCGCCGCGGCGCATGCGACGCCGGCCCGCGGCAATATCGGCGGCTTTGTCCTCGGCACCACGCTCGGTCTGGTCTGGACGCCCTGCGCCGGCCCGGTGCTCGGTTCGATCCTGACGGTGGTCGCCACATCCAGGGACACCGCTTCGGCGAGCGCGCTGCTAGTGGTCTATGCGATCGGGGCGGCGATCCCGATGCTGGCGATCGCCTATGGCGGCCAGGCCGTCACCACCCGTGTCCGCAGCATCGCTCGGATTTCCCCGCGGTTGCAGCAGGGGTTCGGCATTGTCGTCATCGCCTTCGCGATCCTCTCCTACTTCCAGTACGACACGCTGATCGTGGCGTGGCTGACGGCATTTTATCCGCAGGGCCAGCTCGGCCTGTAATCCATCCGAAAACGCAAGGAGACTTCTATGACGCTACGATCGCTCGTCACTTCGGCCTCGGTCCTCGCTTTTGGCCTGATCGGGGCGGCCTATCCCGCCATCAGCGGCGAGCTGGCGCGCGGCCAGACCGCTCCGTTCGCGGTCGCAGCCGCCGAGAGCCCGGCCCCGGATTTTGCCGGCATCAGCAACTGGTTCAATTCCGCGCCGCTCAAGATCGGCGATCTGCGCGGCAAGGTGGTGCTGGTGAACTTCTGGACCTATGGCTGCGTCAATTGCGTCAATACGCTGCCCCATGTCACCGACCTCTATGCCAGGTACAAGGACCGTGGCCTCGTCGTGGTTGGCGTCCACACGCCGGAATTCCCGTTCGAGAAGTCCGCATCCAACGTGCAGGCCGCGCTGAAAAGGCACGGCATCACCTATCCGGTCGCGCAGGACAACAATTCGCAAACCTGGAACGCCTACCGCAATCAATATTGGCCGGCGCAATACATCATCGATCAAAACGGAAAGATCGTGTTCCAGCATGACGGCGAAGGCCAGTACGAGCAGATCGACCGCACCATCGCCCGCCTGCTGAACGCCAATAGCTGACCAAGCCTTAGCTGGCGAAGCCATAGCTGGCGAAGCCTTGGGTTGATCGAGCCTATAGCTCAACAGGCCCTGGGTTGATCAACCCGCGCGAACTGCGCCGCTGGCCCCGGGGCGCAGTTCGCGTTCGCGCGTCTGATCGCGTTTCGCAGCGTTTCGTCCGGACCCACCTGTGGCCCCGGCGAAGTTTTGCGCCGAAGTGAGGCTTCGGATACGTTGGAGAGCCGCCAAAATCCAAGCCATTCCAGCGACATATCCGGATTGCTTGCCATTGCCCCGTGCGTGAGATTTGATGGTTCCAGCGATTTGGCGAAACGGCGATGCGCGCGCGGCAGCGTCCAACACGACGCGATGGGGAGAGCCTCGAATGACGAGATTTCGGCACCTGATCTGGATGATGATCGCCGCTGCTGGCCTGATGGTTGCGGCCTCGCACGGCTATGCCCAGCAGCCCGATGTCGGCGACCAGCCGGGATTGCTGGCCGATGATTCCGTGGAGCTGGATCCGGAATTTCGCAAGCAGGTCGTGTACTACCGAAGCAACGAGGCGCCGGGGACCATCATCATCGCGACCGGCGAGCGCCATCTCTATCTGGTCCAGCCGGGCGGCCGCGCCATCCGCTACGGCATCGGCGTCGGCCGCGACGGCTTCCAGTGGCAGGGCCTCCTGAGCATCACGCGCAAGGCGGAGTGGCCGGACTGGACGCCGCCGCCCGAGATGATCGCGCGCCAGCCCTATCTGCCGCGCTTCATGGCCGGCGGGCCGGGCAACCCGCTCGGTGCCCGCGCGATGTATCTCGGCACCACCGTCTACCGCATCCACGGCACCAACCGGCCGGACACGATCGGCACCAAGGTCTCCTCCGGCTGCTTCCGGCTGGTCAATGCCGACGTCGCCGATCTCTATGATCGCGTTCCCGTCGGCACCAAGGTCATCGTGCGGCAGGAACCGGCCTTGTAGTCGCCGCGACCGTTCACGACGCCGATGCATTTTTTCCGATTATTGCGAAAGACAGAACCATGCGCACATTCCGAGGCGGCCTCCTGATCGGGCTCGCGGTCGCCGTCGCGGTCGCGGCCGTCGCCATCACCTACGAGCGATATGACACGCGAACCTTGAAGCGGACGCTGCGGCGCGGCGAAGTGCTGTGCGGCGTCAACAAGGGGCTGCCGGGCTTCTCGATCCCCGACGACAAGGGCAACTGGACCGGCTTCGACGTCGATTTCTGCCGCGCGATCGCGGCCGCCATCTTCGACGATCCGGCCAAAGCCAAATTCGTTCCGCTGGAAGCCAGCGAGCGCTTCAAGGAATTGCAAAACCGCAAGGTGGATATTCTCTCGCGCAACTCGACCTGGAGCATGGCGCGCGAGACCAATTACGACCTCTATTTTCCCGCGGTCGCCTATTATGACGGCGAAGGCTTCATGCTGCCGCGGGCCCGCAACATCGATTCGGCGCTGGAGCTGAACGGCAGCAAGGTGTGCGTGCAGTCGGAAACTACCACGCAGCTCAACCTCGCCGACTATTTCCGCGCCAACAACATGAAATACGAGGAGAAGAAATTCGCCAAGCTGGAGGACGTCGTCAAGGCCTATGATACCGGCCAATGCGACACCCTCACCGCGGACGTCTCGCAGCTCTACGCGCTGCGGCTCAATCTCGCAAAGCCTGACGACCACGTCATCCTCGCCGACGTCATCTCGAAGGAGCCGCTGGCGCCGGTGGTGCGGCAGCGCGACGACGACTGGATGATGCTGGTGAAATGGACGCTGTACGCGATGATCAACGCCGAGGAGCTGGGCGTGACCTCGAAGAACATCGACGAGGCGTTGAAGTCGAAGAAGCCCGACGTGATGCGGCTGGTCGGCACCGAAGGCACTTACGGCGAGGATATCGGGCTGACCAAGGATTGGGCCGCGCGCATCATCCGCCATGTCGGCAATTACGGCGAGGTCTATGAGCGCAATGTCGGCGCCGGATCGAAGCTGAAGATTCCGCGCGGCCTCAACCAGCTCTGGAGCGCCGGCGGCATCCAGTACGCGCCGCCGATACGGTGACGGCCTGTACGCCGTCATTCCGGGCAGCCCAGTGCCGCTCTCAATAGCTCTTCATCCGCGCCAATTGATCGGCGTGGAAATTGGCGTCGCCGAACAATTCCTGGCATACCCGCGCGCGCTTCATGAAGAAGCCGATGTCGAACTGGTCGGTCATGCCCATGCCGCCATGCATCTGCACGCCTTCCTGGACAGCCAGCGTCGCGGTGGTGCCGGCGCGCGCCTTTGCCACCGCCACCGCCGCGCCGGCGCTGGCAAGATCCGCATCCAGCGTCTGCAGCGCCTTCAGGACCGCGGCGCGGGTGATCTCGATGTCGATATAGAGCTGGGCGGCGCGGTGTTGCAGCGCCTGGAATTCGCCGATCAGCTTGCCGAACTGCTTGCGCTCCCTGAGATAGGTCACGGTGCGGCCGAACACTTCCTCTGACAGACCGACCATTTCGGAGGCGACCGCGCCGCGGCCGATATTGAGCACCCCCTCCAGCAGTGCAAACCCCTGATCGACCTCGCCGAGCACGCCATCTGCGTTGACCTCGGCATTTTCGAATTTGATCCGGGCGGCGTTGTGCGAATCCACCATCGCCGTGCGCTCGGTCTCGATGCCCTTTGCCTTGGGGTCCACCAGAAACAGCGTCAATCCGTCGCGCTCACCGGACACGCCCGCGGTGCGGGCCGCGACGATCAGGAGATCGGCGGTGTGCCCGTCGACCACGAACGCCTTGTCGCCGGTGAGCTTGAAGCCGTTGCCGGACCGTACCGCCTGCAGCTTGGTCTGCAGCGGGCGGTGCTTGGCGCCCTCGTCGATCGCGAGCGCGGCGAGCAGCGAGCCGTCTGATATCTTCGGCAGATGTTGCGCCTTCTGCGCGGCGCTGCCGCCGCGCGACAGCGCGGAAGCGGCGAGCACCGCAGTCGAGAGAAACGGCGACGGCATCAAAGTGCGACCGATCTCCTCCATCACCACGCCGGCCTCGACGCAGCCGAGACCCGAGCCGCCGAATTCCTCCGGCACCATCAGGCCGCAAAATCCCATCTCGGCGAAATTCTTCCAGAGTTCGCGGGAAAAGCCGCTGGCATCCTTGGCATCGCGCAGCTGCCGCAGATGCGACACCGGCGCCTTGTCACTGATGAGACCGCGCGCGCTGTCGCGCAGCATCGATTGTTCTTCGCTAAGGACGAGGGCCATTTGAGAGGTTTCCGGTATGTTATTCTTCGATTTATTTCACTGTGGACCCTCATGCGGAGGAGGCGCCCTTGCGCCGTCTCGAACCATGAGGAAGGGTTCATCCTTCGAGACGCGGCCAAGTGGCCGCTCCTCGGGATGAGGAATTTTGTTAAGCCCCCGGCAGATCGAGGATCCGTTTCGCCACGATGCCGAGCATGATTTCGGATGTGCCGCCCTCGATCGAGTTGGCCTTGGTGCGCAGCCAGGCGCGCGGCCTGGCGCCGCCCCTGGAGCGCTCGCTTTCCCATTCCAGCGCGTCGACGCCGCCGGCCGACATCAGGATTTCGTAGCGGCGCTTGTTCAGCTCGGTGCCGTAATATTTCATCGCCGAGGAAAACGCCGGATGCGCCTGCCCTGCTTTGGCGAGATCGACCGCGCGTTCGGCGGCGCAGCCCAGCGCTGCCTCGTCGATCTCGAAGCTGGCGATCTGGCCACGCAGCATGGGATCTTCCAGGCGGCCCTGCTCGTCGGTGCCGACGGAGTCGGCCGCGACCTGGCCGAGCGGGCGGCCGACGCCGCGCTCGCCCATGCCCGATATCATCGCGCGCTCGTGCTGCAGCAGGTATTTGGCCACGTCCCAGCCGCGATTGACGGTGCCGACCACGTGGGATTTCGGCACCCGCACATTGTCGAAGAAGGTTTCGCAGAACGGCGAATAGCCTGAGATCAGCAGGATCGGCTTGGTCGAAACGCCCTTTGAGGCCATATCGAACAGGATGAAACTGATGCCATCATGTTTCTTGGCCGACGCGTCGGTGCGCACAAGACAGAAAATCCAGTCGGCATAGTTGGCGTAAGAGGTCCAGATCTTCTGACCGGTAATGACGAAATCGTCGCCGTCACTCTCGGCGCGGGTCTGCAGCGAGGCGAGGTCGGAGCCGGCGTTCGGCTCCGAATAGCCCTGGCACCAGCGGATCAGCCCGGCGGTGATCCTGGGCAGATGCTCCTTCTTTTGCGCGTCGGTGCCATATTTCAACAGCGCCGGTCCGAGCATGGAAATGCCGAATGAGGTCAGCGGCGCCCGTGCGCCGATCGCCGCCATTTCCTGACGCACGATTTTTGCTTCTTCGCCATCGAGGCCGCCGCCGCCGTACTCCTTCGGCCAGTGCGGCACCGTCCAGCCCTTGTCGCGCATCCGCTCGAACCAGACGCGCTGCGGCTCGGACGAGAATTTGGCGTTGCGGCCGCCCCAGAACGTGTCGGCTTCCGAGGTCATCGGACGCCGCATCTCCGGCGGACAATTGGCCTCTAGCCAAACGCGGGTTTCGCGGCGAAACTTTTCCAGATCGGACATCGGCGTTTCCATTCAAGCGATTGCAGCCGGCTGTCGGCTGCGCGATCGATGCATCATTTATGGATCGACCTTAGTCGTCGCCTCGCGGAATTCAATATATCTCTGGCGAGCCCCATGCCGCCACGGCGGTGGTCCCGATCGCGGATCGGGTGTATTCGCAAGGCGATAATGATTGAAAAACAAGAGGAAACGCAAGATGCGGCTGAAACTGCTTTCGCCTGGCGAAATGAACGAGAACCAGAAGCAGACCTATGACGAATCGATCGCCGGCAAGCGCGGCGCGCCGCCGGCGCCGATGATGGCCTGGCTCAACAGCCCGGCGATGGCGCGGCACGCCACCCGGCTTGGCGCCGTCCTGCGCTTCGACACGATATTCCCGGCCAAATTGTCGGAGATCGCCATTCTCGTCACCGCGCGGCACTGGACCGCGCATTACGAATGGTGGGCCCACAAGCGGCTGGCGCTGAAGGGCGGCATGGATCCCAAGATCATCGACGACATCCGGGATCGCCGCACGCCGCGCTTCGACGATCCCAAGGGACAGTTGATCTACGACGTCGCGAAGTCGCTGCACGAGGGCCATGGGCTATCCCAAGCGCTGTACGACGAGGCGGTGAAGGTGCTGACCGAGCGCGGGCTGGTCGAAATCATCGGCCTGTGCGGCTACTACACCATGGTGTCGATGACGCTGAACACGTTCGAATTCGAGCTGCCGGCGGGGGAAGTTTCGGAGCTGGCGTGATTATTATGCCGCCAGTCTTCTCCCTTTCCCCGCCCTTCGGCGAAGACAGAGCAAACGGAGAAACATGATGCCCGACAATCCACCCATCATTGCCGGCACGCGGATCGGGCATGTCCATCTCAAGGTGGCGAATCTCGATCGCGCGCTCGGGTTTTACTGCGGTGTGCTCGGATTTGAGCTCACGCAGCGGCTCAATTCCGGCGCGGCGTTCATTTCGGCGGGCGGTTACCACCACCACATCGGGCTCAACACCTGGGAAAGCAAGGGCGGCCAACCGCCGCCGCCGGGAACGACGGGGCTGTTTCACACCGCGATCCTTTATCCGACGCGGCCGGCGCTGGCGGACGCGCTGCATCGTGTGATCGAGGCCGGCATTCCGCTCGACGGCGCCAGCGACCACGGCGTCAGCGAAGCGCTTTATCTGCGCGACCCCGACGAAAACGGCGTCGAGCTGTATTGGGACCGGCCGAAAGAGCAATGGCCGCGCAAGGAAGACGGATCGCTGGCCATGTTCACGCACCGACTCGATCTGGAGGATTTGTTGCGGCAAAGACAGGCCTGACCCTCATGGTGAGGAGGCGCGTCAGCGTCGTCTCCGGACGATGCTTCGCAACGCCGGGAGAACCACGAGGCCCCGCGGCCCATCCTTCGAGACGCGGCCTGAAGGCCGCTCCTCAGGATGAGGTCTTTGCGGTGCGCCCGCGCACGATGATCAACACCGCCGCCGTAAGTTCCAGCCCGACGCAGCCGTAGAACGGCAACGTGTAGCTGCCGGACGCATCGCACAACAGGCCGATGACGCCGGGGCCGAACGCATAGGTGACCTGGTTGATCGCCGTGATCAGGCTGATCAGCACGCCGAACGAGCGCGGGTCGAATTCGCGCTGCACGATCAGGGACGGCAGCGTGATCAGGTTGCCGACCGAGAAGCCGAACAGCGTGCAGGCTGCGATCAGCACCATTTCGTTGCGCGAGTTGATGATGATCACCAGCGCCAGCGCCTGACTCACAAACGAGATCGCCGAGGCCAGCCGCTGGTTGAACCGGTCGATCACGATCGAGAACAGCACGCGGCCGGCTACCGCCATCGCCGTCAGCAGCGCCACCGCGGTCGCCGCACTGGCGCGGCCGATCACGGGATCGAGGAACGAAATCAGGTGAACGATGAAGCCGACCTGCGCGAACAGCACCAGCGCAAACGCAATCGACACCGTGAGAAATCCGACGTCGCGCAGCGCCTCGGCGCGGATTCGCGCGGCGGAAGGCGCCTCCGCGGCCGCCGGTCCTGCGGCCAGGCTCGCGTGTTCGGGCGGGCGGCCGACAAAGATCAGCACAATGGGAACCATCAGCACCAGCATGGTGCCCGCAGCCACGAGCATGGCGCCGGCAAACCCGAAATGCCCGATCGCCGCGACCGACAGCGGCACGCCGGCGATGCCGCCAAAACTCGCGCCGTTCAGCGCGAGACTGATCGCCATGCCGCGCTTTTTATCGAACCAGAGGCCGAGCGTGTTGGTGATGACGCCGAGGCTGGTGCCGGTCCAGCCGAACGCCAGCAAGGCGTTTGCCAGATAAAGCTGCCAAAGCGAGGTCACCTGCCCCATCATCACGGCGGCCCCGGCCATCGCCACGATGCCGGCGAGCAGGCAGTTGCGCGGGCCGAATGCCCGGATTGCCTCGCTGACGAAAGCGACCAGCACCGCGCCGAACAGATAGAACAACGTCGTCCCCGACGAGATCAGCGAGGCCGGCCAGCCGTGCAGGCGATGCAGCTCGGCGAGATAGACGCTCTGGCCGTAGAAACCGAGGCCCCAGCCGAAGGTGGCGACGAGGAAGCAGACCACGACGATCCGCCAGCCGTCGTAGCGGGCGGAGGTTTCGTCGATCGCGATGTGGGTGGAGGAATCCAGCATCTGTCTCTTCGACCCTGGCGCCGTCACTGCCGGGCATAACGACATTATCGACCCGGCAAGCGCAACGCTTCGACCCGGGCCGAAATGTCAGGCCTTGATCGTGGACGGGTCGTAGAAAAACCGCTCCCGAAAAATCCGGTCGCCGCGCCATTCCTGCAAGCTCACCTCGTCGAACCGGCGCACCTGTCCGGATTTATCGGTCAGTTCGAAATTCCAGTGAATGACGACGCGGTCGCCTTCGACCACCGAGCAGATCGCCTTTGAATAAACCTGCGACATCCGCGCCAGCACGGCCCGCTCATGGGCAACCAGCCCGTCGCGGCCGACGCGCGGCGGCGCAGTGTTCTCCTGCATGCTGGCATCCTCGGTGTAATAGCGCTCGATGGCGCCGGCGTGATCGCCCGCCTCCACGACCGCGATGAATTCATTGAGGCGTTCTCGCGTCGGCATGGCTCCTCCAGCGTAGCGGGCAACCGGTCACATCGGATCGGGAAATTCGGACAATTCCTGCAACCGCGCCCGGCGGCGCCGCGTGAACGAGGCAAAGGCGAGCACCGTCAGCCCCAGCAAGACCGGCGGATACACCACCATGTTGACGGCCGACCAGCCGTAATTCGCCAGCAGCTGGCCGGAGGAAAACGAGCCGACCGCCATCATGCCGAACACCAGGAAATCGTTGAAGGCCTGCACCTTGTTGCGCTCCTGCGGCCGGTGCGTTTCCAGAACCAGCGCCGACGCCCCGACGAAGCTCGAGATTCCACCCCATCCCGAGCACGATCAGCGTGGCCCAGAAATGCAGCGCGGTGATGCCGGAAAGCCCGATCGTGGCCGCGGCGGCCTCGAGGATCAGGCCGGTCGCCACCACCTTCGGCGCGCCGAAGCGCGCGATCAGCGAGCCTGTGAAGAAGCTCGGCCCATACATCGCCACGATATGCCACTGGATGCCGAAATTGGAATCGCTGACGGAAAGCCCGCAGATCTTCATCGCCAGCGGCGCCGACGTCATCACCAGGTTCATCATCGGGTAGGAGATGATGCCGCAGAGCGCGGCCGCGATGAAGCGCGGCTGCCGCACGATCTCGAACAGCGGCCGGCCGCCGTGCAGATCCGAAGGCGCGGGTTTTGGTGCATCGACGCCGGAGAGGGCGACCATCGCGACCAGCGCGACCAAAGCCTGCACCACGAAGGAAAAGGCGAACAGATAAGGCGGCCAGATATCCATGGTCCACTGCACGAGCTGCGGACCGAGCACGCCGGCGAACACGCCGCCGGCCATCACCCACGACACGGCCTTGGGGCGGAACGCGGCGCTGGCGCCGTCGGCGGCGGCGAAGCGATAGGATTGCGACACCGCGCCGTAGAGCCCGCCAAGAAACGTCGCGCAGCAGAACAACGCAAACGAGGCATGAAGGATGGCGAAGGCACCGAGCAGGCCGGTGGCCACCCCGCAGCCGGTGCCGACGATGAAGGCGGTGCGGCGGCCATAGGCGCGCGAGATCGCCCCGGTCGGGAGCGTGCCGGCCGCGAGCCCCAGCACATACATCGAGAGCGGCACGGTCGCGAGCGAGATATCCGGCGCCAGCGTCGCGCCGACGATCGAGCCGGTGGCGAAGATCACGGCGGAATTGGCGCCGGTCAGCGCCTGCGCCGCCGCCAGCCGCATCACATTGGATCGCGCGCGGGCGTCGTTGGAGATCTCGTCGGCTGCAGTTATGTCGATCATTTCCAGGTTTCCGCCGAAATGCGGCCGGTTGCAGCACGGCCTCATTGATTCCCGCTACTATGGACGGAGGTTTTGACCCGATCAACCGACGCAAACGGGCGCGGGCCATGCGCTGCGGTTCAAGCCGGCTTCCGCCGCTCGAACGCCAGAATCAGATTGTTGGCGGGCATCTCGGCGATTTCCAGCAGCGCAAGTCCGGCAGGACCGGCCAGCTTTTCCAGCGCCTCGATGTCGCGCACGCCCCATTCGGGATTGGCTTCGCGCAGACTGGTATCGAACACCGCGTTGCTGATCGCGGTGTGCCTGCCGCCGCGCTTGAACGGCCCATACAAAAAAAGCCGCCCGCCCGCCGGCAGATATCGTCCCGCGCCCGCGAACAACCCTTCCGCCACCCGCCACGGCGCAATGTGGATCACATTGGCGCAGAGCACCGCGAGCAGATTTCTCGGCCCGCTGCCGTCATGCATCTCGGGGCACCACGCAGGATCGGACAGGTCGATCCGCAGCGGCGGACGAATATTGTCGAGCCAGGCATGGGCTCGCCACGCGGCGATGCTTCTGAGATGCTGTTCGTTGAGATCGCTCGGCCACCAGATGATGCCGGGCATGTGGCGGGCGAAATCGACCACATGCTGGCCGGTGCCGCTGCCGGCCTCGACCACGTCGCCGGATTGATCGGCGAGGAACCGCGACAAGTGCATGCGGATTGCCTCGTGATTGCGGTGGAACGCCGGCGCGTCGAGACGGCCGTCCGGTTCGACCGGCCTCCCGTCCTTGCCGAATTCCACGACATAGTCGGCCATGGCTGCCTCGCCCGCTGCGAAGGAATTCCTCGATCAGGGTTTATCAGCTTTGAACTGCGATTGCTCGAGTTCCAGATAGATCCGGTAGGCGTTGCCGCGGTTGTTGCTCGAAAATGCCGGCATATCGCGGTATTTCGACCAGTCGGCCTCTCGATAGGCGACGTCGAAATCGGTCCAGTTCTGGACGGCAGCCGTCATCCTGTCCCGCAAATACTGAATGTAGTCGCGGGTGAAAGTGATCGCCTGCTTCGCTTCGGTCGATGTCCGGCCGTGGCCGGGAATGATGAATTTCGGCTCGAGTTTCGCCACCTCGTCGAGCGCGCGCAGCCATTGCGTGGTGGAGACATCGTCGCTGTTCATGAAGGGGATGCGGCCGTTCTGCACGATATCGCCGGCGAACAATACGCCGTCGGGCTCAACCATCATCATGATGTCGCTGGAGGAATGCGCCGGCCCCGCATAGAGCAGCGTCAGCCGCCGGTCGCCGAGCGCGACCGTCATGCGCTCGCTGAAGGTGATATCCGGCGGAACCACGCGGGTATTAGCGTCGACCCACGGGTACAGCGCGCCGCGCCGCTGTTCGAGCCGCTGGTTCGCCTTCTCGTCGGCGGTCTCTTCATTGTCCTTGTACTCACTGGCGCGTTCCTGCGCGACGATGAGGGCGTCGCTGTGATCCCTGAACGCCTGCAGCCCGTAGATGTGATCGGCATGATAGTGGCTCAGCACCACGTAGCGGATTTTCTTGTCGGTGACTTCTCGGATTTGCTGCAACATCGCCCATCCGAGGCTCGGCGTACCCAGCGCATCGAACACCACGACGCCGTCGGACGTCACGACAAACCCGGCGTTGGAGGTATTGCCTTCATTGTCCTTGCCGGGAATGCCCGGATTTCCCGTTGAGTACCAGACCGGCTTGCCGGGAACCTGGTCGATCTTCAGCGGGATCGTCAGCGGCGGATAAGGCGAAACGGTCTGCGCGCCGGCCGCAAAGGCCGCGCAGCCGGCGAACAAGGCGGCCATGAGAATTCGCTTCACGTGATGGTTCCGCAATAGATTTCCTTGAGCACCTGCATGATACGCATCGCCCGCTTGTCGGCAACGCGGTAGTGCAGCGTCTGCGATGTCCGGCGGAATGTCACCAACCCATCCCCGCGCAGCCGCGCCAGGTGCTGCGACAGCGCGGACTGGCTGAGCTTCGCCACGCCGACGAGTTCGCCCACCGTCATTTCGCCGCGCGCGGCGAGAAAGCATAGCACCAGCAGGCGCTTCTCGTTGCCGAGCAGTTTCATCAGCTGCGCGGCGTCGCCGGCCTGTCTTGCGAGTTTCTTCAGATCGGCCGCGTCGGCGCCTGCTCCGACGGCTTTCCTTGTCGCTGCTGTCGCAACTGCTCTCATCGCTTGTTTCCCGAATTGCCGGCCCGCGCCCACGGAAGCCGTTCAGATCACATTACCGCGCCATCCATTATTTAGCATTGACTAAATTAGCAAACGTCGATAGGCCTGCCGAAAAGCAATGAACGATGCGGCGACACGGCCGCGAAGGGAAGAAAACGTGCGTTCAGACCTCCCGCGCAGCATGCCTGTTCTGCCGAAGCCCGCCGACGCCTCCGCGCGGCCGCTCGGCCGGCGCTCGTTTCTGGGCCTCGGCGCCGCCCTGACCGGCGGCCTCGCGCTCGGCCTCAAGCCGGGCAAAGCCGCCGAGCCTGCGGCCGCTTCGCCGCCCGCCGATGCCCCATGGTCGCAAGCGCTCGGGTCCGGCGTGGTCGACCGGCCCTATGGCCGGCCCGCCGACTTCGAGGCCGGCGTGATCAGGCGCAACGTGCCGTGGCTGACCGCCGGCACGGAATCTTCCATCAGCTTTTCGCCGCTGCAGGATCTGCACGGCATCATCACGCCAAACGGATTGTTCTTCGAGCGCCATCATGCGGGGCGGCCGGACATCGATCCGGACCAGCACCGGCTGATGATCCATGGCTTGGTTGACCGCCCGCTGATCCTGACCATGAAGGACATCCTGCGCTTCCCGTCCGTGTCGCGGGTCCACTTCATCGAATGCCCGGCCAATGGCGGCATGGAATGGCGCGCCTCGCAGATCAACTCGCTGCAGTTCAATCACGGCATGATCTCCTGCGCGGAATGGACCGGTGTCAGGCTTTCTACCCTGCTTGAAGAAGTCGGGATCAGGAAAGAGGCAAAATGGGTGCTGGTCGAGGGCGCTGACGGCGCGCATATGAACCGCAGCCTGCCGCTCGATAAATGCCTCGACGATTGCCTCGTGGTCTATGCGCAGAACGGCGAGGCGCTGCGGCCGGAACAGGGCTATCCGCTGCGGCTGGTGGTGCCGGGCTGGGAGGGCAACGTCAACATCAAGTGGCTCCGCCGCATCAAGCTCGGCGCCAAGCCTTGGTATTCGCGCGAAGAGACCTCGAAATATACCGATCTGATGCCGGACGGCACTTCGCGCGGTTTCACCTGGCTGATCGACGCCAAATCCGTCATCACCTTCCCCTGCCCGGAAAAACCACTCACCGGCCCAGGTCTCTATGAAATCAGGGGACTGGCCTGGACCGGCAACGGCAAGGTCAAGCGAGTCGACGTCTCCACCGATGGCGGCGTCAACTGGCAGACCGCGCGGCTGCACGAGCCGGTGCTGTCAAAGGCGCTGACGAAATTCACGCTTGCGTGGCAGTGGGACGGCAAGCCGGCGCTGCTGGAATCGCGGGTGATCGACGAGACGGGTTACGTGCAGCCGACGATCGTGGAACTGCGCAAGCAGCGCGGAACGAATTCGGTCTATCACAACAATTCCATCCAGACCTGGCAGGTCAAGCCGGACGGGAGCGTGTTCGATGTTCAGCTTGCGTAAGCTCTCCCTGCTGCTCGGCGTTTGCCTGGCCGCCGCCGGCGGCGCCTTCGCAAACGCCACAGGGCCCGGGCATTTCGGTTATGGCAAGGCCGCTACACCGGAGCAGATCGCCGGCTGGGATATCGACGCGCGCGGCGACGATGGGGCGGGCCTGCCGCCCGGCAAGGGTACCGTCGAGCGGGGCACGGAGGTGTTTGCCGACCAATGCGCCGCCTGTCATGGAACTTTCGGCGAAGGCGAAGGGCGTTATCCCAAGCTCGTGGGCGGCGCCGGGACGCTCAAAAACGACCGGCCGGAGCTCACGGTGGGCAGCTATTGGCCGTTTGCGCCGACATTGTTCGATTATATTAACCGCGCCATGCCGATGCCCGCGCCGCACACATTGTCAGCGGATGACGTTTATGCTTTGACGGCCTATATTCTGAACCTCAACGACCTCGTTCCGAATGAATTCGTTGCCGACCGCGACAGTTTGCCGAAAGTCAAAATGCCCAACCGCGACCATTTCATCTGGACCGACCCGAGACCCGATACGACGGCCAAGCCGTGCATGAACGCATGCGCCGACCCTGCCAGCGTCAAGATCAACTCGACCGCCGAAGGCAACGGCCTGACACCGCGCACGACCGGACCGCTCGACACTATGCAACCGAAATAAAACATGCGGGAAACGCCTTGACCGACAAACACTCGACCAGGCCTGTCCTGATTGCCGCGTTGGCGCTTGTGATCGGCGTGCTCGCCTCGGCAGATCAGGCGCGCGCGCAGTCCGCGGTGTCCGAGGGCCAGAAGCTTGCCTTCGATCGCAGCAAGGGCAATTGCCTGACCTGCCACGTGATCAAGGGCGGCGACCTTCCCGGCACCATCGGGCCGGAGCTGAAGGATATCAAGAACAAGTATCCCGATCGCAACGACCTCGTCGCGATCATATCAGACGAAACCAAGCGCAATCCGCACACCGTGATGCCTCCGTTCGGACGAAACCGGATTTTGACCGAGCAGGAAATCAACGCGGTGGTGGATTTCCTGCAGACGCTGTAGCGGCGAGCCGCCTTTCTAGGAGAATTTCGATGACGACCATCAACGACGGCTTCCCGGCCACGCGACGCCTGATCCTGAAAGGCGCTGGCGCGGTCGCGCTGATCGGCCTCGGCAACCTTCCGTTCAGCCTTGCGCCGGCCTTCGCCGCGGCCAACGACAAATATCCGGAAGACGCCTTCAAGCAGAAGGGCGACGCGGACGCCATCAAGGCGCTCTTCGGCAAGACCGCCGAGCCGTCGGACAAGGTCAAGATGGATGCGCCCGAAATCGCCGAGAACGGCGCGGTGGTTCCGATCTCGGTCAGCTCGACGCTTCCCGACGTGACGTCGATCGCCATCCTGGTGGCGGAAAACCCCAACGCGCTGGCGGCAGCCTACCGGATTCCGGCAGGCACCCTGCCGAGCGTGGCCAGCCGCCTCAAAATGGCGAAGACAACCAACGTGATCGCGATCGTGGAAGCCGGCGGCAAGCTCTATAGCACAACCAAGGAAGTCAAGGTCACGGTCGGCGGCTGCGGCGGCTAACGAGATACCTCAGGGAGAACTACGATGGCATCGACCATTCGCGTGCGCGCGACCTCGAGCGGAGAGATCACCGAAGTCCAGGCGCTGATCCAGCACCCGATGGATTCCGGCTACATCAAGGACGCCAAGGGCGACCTGATCCCGCCGCACTTCATCCAGCAACTGACCTTCGAATATGACGGCAAGAATGTGTTCCTGGCCGACTGGGGACCGGCGGTCTCCAAGGACCCCTATGTCAAGTTCAGCTTCAAGGGCGGCAAGAAGGGCGACGACCTGAAGATCAGCTGGGTCGACAACAAGGGCGCCAGCGACACCACCACGGCGAAAATCCAGTAAAGCCTTTTTGACGCGTTTGTTGTTTTGACGCGTTTTCTTCACGCGAACCGGTGCCCACTTCGCTTGAAAACGCTATGAGTGGAGAAGTGAACGTGCGATCCGCGATCCAATTTGCCTCGGCCGCTCTCGCGCTGGCAACGCTTTCGTTCGGCGCCATGCAGTTCGCGGTCGCTGCCGACACGCCCGACCCGGCCGCGGACGCCAAGGCGTTCCAGAAATATTTCACCGACAAGTTTCCCAAGGTGAAGCTGGACGACTTCGTCAACGGTCCCTACTCGATGAACGAGGACATGCACCGGCAATGGGAAGAGAAGGAACAGTTCCCGCCCTATGACTTCTCGCTCGATCTGGGCAAGGAGATGTTCTCGAAGCCGTTCAAGAACGGCAAGAGCTACGCGGACTGCTTCCCGAACCAGGGCATCGGCATCCGCCAGAACTATCCGTATTTCGACGAGAAGGAAGGCAAGGTCGTCACGCTGGAGCTGGCGTTGAACCGCTGCCGCGAGGCCAACGGCGAGGCGCCGTTCTCCTATGTGAAGGACGATATGGCCGCGCTGACCGCCTATATGGCGTTCACCTCGCGCGGCAAGCCGTTCGACATCAAGATCCCGAGCGATCCGCGCGCGCTGGAAGCCTACCAGAACGGCAAGCGCTATTTCTATACGCGCCGCGGTCAGCTCAATTTCTCCTGTGCGAGCTGCCATGTGCAGAATCCGGGCGAACGGATCCGCGCCGAAGTGCTGGCGCCCTGCCCTCGGGATCCTCAATGCGATGCCGATCTATCGCTCCGAATGGGGCGGCATGGGCACGATCAGCCGGCGCTTCACCACCTGCAACAGCCAGATCCGCGGCGTGCCGCTCGAGCCGCAATCCGACGAATACCGCGATCTCGAATACTACCTGTCCTATGTCAGCAACGGATTGCCGATCTCCGGTCCGGGAGCGCGGCCATGAGCGTGACCGGGAGAACCAACGTGCTTAAATCGCTCGCGCTGACAACGATCGTGCTGATCGCCGGTGCTTCGTCCGCATTCGCCGCAGCCAGCGAGGCCGATTTCAAGGCCGCGTATGCCGCAGCTGAAGCCGCCAGCAAGGAGGCTGCCTCCTTGCGCAATCAATGGACCACGACGGCGGCGGCGCTGACAGCGGCGAAAAAGGCCGCGGAAGCCGGCGACTTCGACAAGGCCGTTGCGTCGTCGAAGGAAGCCGAAGCACTGGCCAAGGCTTCAAGCTACCAGGCAACAAGCGAGAAAGAAGCCTGGAAAGCGCTTGAAATACGCTAACGCCATTTTGGGGCGCGGAGACACTGCATGACCATCCGCCGCCGGGAATTTATCGCGCTTGCGGGCGCCGCCGCGCTCTCGCCGGTGTTGCCGCGTCGCGCGCGCAGCGCCGACAATCCGGGCGTCTACGACCTCGAGCGCTTCGGCAATGCGCGCATCCTGCACATGACCGACACGCATGCGCAGCTGCTGCCGGTGTATTTTCGCGAGCCGAGCGTTAATCTCGGGATCGGCGCGATGACCGGCAAGCCGCCGCATTTGGTCGG
This sequence comes from uncultured Alphaproteobacteria bacterium, assembly GCA_963831585.1. GTDB lineage: Bacteria > Pseudomonadota > Alphaproteobacteria > Rhizobiales > Xanthobacteraceae > Bradyrhizobium. The sequence continues at coordinate 461,165 of CAWHRA010000018.1, forward strand.
CCCGGCCTTTCTCGACCGCTTCGGCATCAAGCCTGATACAGCCGACGCCTACGCCTTCACCTTTCTCGATTTCGAAAAATCCGCCGCCCGTTTCGGCAAGCTCGGCGGCTTCGCGCATCTGAAGACGCTGATCGATCGCCTGCGCAGCGATGCCGGCGGCGGCAACTCGTTGCTGCTCGACGGCGGCGATCTTTGGCAGGGCACGGGGCTCGCCAACACCATGCAGGGCGCCGACATGGTGGAAGCCGCCAATCTGCTCGGCATCGAGGCGATGACCGGGCACTGGGAATTCACCTATGGCGAAGCCACGTTGCGCGCCAATCTCGACCGCTTCAAGGGCGAATTCCTGGCGCAAAACGTCTTCCTCACCGAGGAAGCCGCCTTCAACGATGCCAAGGCCTTCGATTCCGCCTCGGGCCGCGTGTTCAAGCCGGCCAGCATCAAGGAAATCGGCGGCTACCGCGTCGCGGTAATCGGGCAGGCGTTTCCCTATGTGCCGATCGCGCATCCCAGGCGATTCACGCCGGACTGGACTTTTGGCATTCGCGACGAAGAATTGCAGAAGCTGGTCAATTCGCTCAGGACCAACGACAAGGTCGATGCCGTGGTGCTGTTGTCGCATAACGGCATGGACGTCGATCTCAAGCTGGCGGGCAAGGTCAGCGGCATCGACGTCATCCTCGGCGGTCATACCCATGACGCCCTGCCGCAGCCGATCCCGGTGACCAATGCCGGCGGCACCACGCTGGTCACCAATGCCGGTTCGAGCGGAAAATTCCTGGGTGTGCTCGATCTCGAGCTGACGAAAGGCAAGGTCAGCAACGTCCGCTACCGGCTGCTGCCTGTGTTCTCGGAATTGCTGAAGCCGGATCCGGCGATGGCGGCGCTGATCGACAAGATGCGCGCTCCCCATGCGGCGGCCTATGCCGAGAAGATCATCACCGCCGATCGCCTGCTCTACCGCCGCGGCAATTTCGGCGGCACCGTGGACCAGCTGATCTGCGACGCGCTGCGCGCCGAATTCGATGCCGAACTCGCATTGTCGCCGGGCTTCCGCTGGGGCAACAGCATCCTGCCGGGCCAGCCGGTCACGATGGAGGACGTGCTGTCGGAAACTGCCGTCACCTATCCGGAAACCTACGTCCAGAGCATGACCGGGGGCCAGATCAAGGATATCCTCGAGGATGTCTGCGACAATCTCTTCAATGCCGATCCCTACCATCAGCAGGGCGGCGACATGGTCCGGATCGGCGGCTTTACCTATACCTGTACGCCTACCGAAAGCGTCGGGCGGCGGATTTCCGACGTGAAGCTCGAAGGCGGCCGCCCGCTGGAGGCCGGCAAGAGCTACAAGGTCGCCGGATGGGCTTCGGTCAACGAGCAACAGGGCAAGCCGGTGTGGGACGTCTTCGCCAGACATCTCGGCTCCGGCAAGATGCCGGAAGCGCGCGGCACCGGCGTCACCTTGAAGGGTGTCGACGGCAACCCCGGGATCGCAGAACAAGGATGAGAAATTTTTCCGCATCTCGACGCTTCCTCCTGAACGCGCTCGGCAGCGCGGTGATGGCGGCGGCGATGATTGCGGCGAGTTCCCCGGTCCGGGCCCAGCCGGCGCCTTTGCCGGACAAGCCTTTCGCCGAGCACCGCATCGCGCTGCAGCTCTCGGACAACGATCCGAAAAAGCAGAGCCTGGTGATCAGCGTCGCCTATAATCTGCTGAGAGCCTACGATCCCGACAAGGTCGCGATCGAGGTGGTGACCTTCGGTCCGGGCATCGATCTGCTGCGCCCCGAAAACGCCAATCGCAAATTCGTCGAGAGCCTGATCGCGCAGGGCGTTCGCTTCGACGTCTGTCTCAATACCGTCGACACCATCGAGCGCGAAACCGGCAAGCGGCCGGACATCATCCCCGCTGCGACCCCGGTCCAGGTCGGTGTCGGGCAGCTCCTGGCATTGACGGAAAACGGCTATACACTGGTTCGGCCATAAGGAGTTCTGATCATGCGCGGCTTTCTTCGTTGTTGTGCGGCCCTCGCCCTGATGTCGATGGCGCTTGCCTCACCCGGTTTGGCCGCCGACGGCAAGCCGCACCGCATCGCCATCCAGGTCGACCAGAACGATCCGCAGGTGATGAATCTGGCGCTGAACAACGTCACCAACGTCATCGAATATTACCGCAGCAAGAACGAGGACGTGGACATCGACGTCGTCACCTACGGCCCCGGCCTGCACATGCTGCGGGCCGACACCTCGCCGGTGCAGGACCGCATCAAGCGGCTCAAGGACATGGTGTTCCCCGGCAAGATCCAGTTTTCGGCCTGCAACAACACCAAGCAGGGCATGGAGAAGGCCGAAGGCCACGCTATCCCGGTGGTGGCCGACGCCACCATCGTGCCCTCCGGCGTCGTGCATCTGATGGAATTGCAGGAGCAGGGCTGGAGCTATGTCCGGCCGTAGCGATCGAACGTTCGAAACCCAAGGAATCAGCGATGCGATATGCCACCCTGATCGTTGCCGCCACGCTGGCGCTCGCCGCGACTCCGGTTTGGGCGGGCGACGACGCCGTCGTCGTCTACAAATCGCTGACGCCGGAAACGGCGCTCGAGGCGGCGCAGGCCGCGATGACGAAATGCCGCGACAACGGGTTCCAGATCGCAGTCGCCGTGGTGGACCGCTTCGGCCAACCGCAGGTGATGCTGCGGGATCGCTTTGCCGGCCTGCACGCCCCGGATACCGCGGTCAAAAAGGCCTATACGGCGGTGAGCTTTCGCAGCGCCACCGGCGATCTGGCGAAGTCCCTTCGTTCCGGTCAGCTGGAGGCCGGCATTGCGCAACTACCACACGTTGCCCTGCTGGGTGGCGGATTGATGATCGAAACCGGCGGCACGCTGCTCGGCGGCATCGGCGTATCCGGCGCCCCCGGCGGCGACAAGGACGAGGAGTGCGCCAAAGCGGGGCTTGACGCCATCCGGGACAAGATCGATTTCTAGTGGACGCGCGGCGCCGCAGGCCGGCGGCGGTCGCGCGATAGAACGGTAGCCATCGACATGATCTTTCGCCAGCTGTTCGACAGCGTTTCGGGGACCTACAGCTACCTGCTGGCAAGCCGCGCCGGCGGCGAGGCGCTGATCCTCGATCCCGTGCTGGAGAAGGTAGACCGCTACTGCCAACTGTTGCGCGAACTCGATCTCAAGCTGGTCAAGGCGGTCGACACCCATCTGCACGCCGACCACGTCACGGGTCTCGGCGAACTGCGCGACCGCACCCATTGCGTCACCATCATGGGCGAGCAGAGCAAGGCCGACGTGGTGGCGATGCGGGTCGCCGAGGGCGACAAGGTGACGATCGAAGGCATCACGCTCGACGTGATGTACACGCCCGGTCACACCGACGATTCCTACAGCTTCATGATGGGCGACCGGGTTTTCACCGGCGACACCCTGTTGATCCGCGGCACCGGCCGCACCGACTTTCAGAACGGCAGCTCGCGGGCGCAATATGATTCGATCTTCAACCGGCTGTTGAAACTGCCCGAAGAGACCATGGTGTTTCCCGCCCATGACTACAAGGGCGACACCGTCTCCACCATCGGCGAGGAAAAGCGCTTCAATCCGCGGCTGCAGGTGAAGTCGGTCGATGAATATATCGAGCTGATGGCCAACCTGAAGCTGCCCAATCCGAAGATGATGGACGTGGCGGTGCCGGCCAACATGCATGTCGGCCTGCATCAGGACGATCTCGCGAGACAAGGGCTTTCCTTCACCGCGCGGGAGGCGATCGACAGCCTCGGCCGTCCCGACATCCTGCTGGTCGACCTCCGCGAAAACAGCGAACGTGCCAAGCACGGCACGCTGCCGGGCGCGCTGCACGCGCCCTACCCTGCGATCTCCGACAATCTGCAGCCCGGCGGCATGCTGCGCGAGGTGGCGGCCGCCACCGGCCGTCGCATCGTGTTCTTCTGCGCCTTCGGCGAGCGCTCCGCGATGGCGGTCACCGCCGCCAAGGAAGCCGGCCTTGCCAACACCGCCCATATCGCCGGCGGCATCGATGCCTGGAAGAAGGCCGGCGGTCCGGTGCTTACCGGCTGACCCGCTGCAATTCCGCAACCAGCAGATCCAGTGCGTCCGCCAGCATCACGCCGCCGCACACGGTCAGCCGTTCCGGAATCACGATGCGCCTTGACGGCGGATAGAAGCGCTCCAGCGCCGGGTGCAGCAGGAAGGCTCGGCCGTCATCCTCGGCGTGATCGCCGGCCTCCGACAGCAGCAGGAAATCCGGCTTTGCCTCGACGATCGCCTCGAGCGAGGCGAAGCCGCCGGCAGCAGCGCCGACCCGGGAGGCGGCATTGAACAACCCGGTCTCGGTCAGCAGTGAACTGACCAAGCTGTCGCTGCCGGACACCCAGCCGCGCCGCGACAGAGGCAAAACCGAATAATGCCTTTCAGCTACCGCACGCCGCGCCCGCGCCATCGCCGCGTCGAGCCGGGCATTTTCCGCCCCGGCGCGATCCGGATGCCCAACGATATCACCCATCTCGCTGATCTGCGCCTTGACCTCGTCGAGATTGCGCGGCACCGAAAACTCGACGAGGCGAAGCCCCTGCGCCTTCAATATCTCGCGCGTCGCGCGCTTGTCGAACAGGCTGGCGACGACGACATCGGGCTTCAGCTCCAGCACGTCCTCGGCACCGCCCGACAGCGATGGAAAGCGGCGCGCGTCATCGGCCGCCCAGGATTGCCAGCCGTCGTGCGAAAACCGGCTGAGCCCGAGGATCTGCGACGGATCCGCCAGCGGCAGCAGCAGCTGATCGGCGCAGAGATTGATCGAGGCGATGCGCGGCAGACCGGCTGCGGGCACGGGCGCGCCGCCCATCATCACGAAGCCCGCGGCGGCGATCGATCGGAACGAAATTTGAAACCGCCCGTTCATCGGCCCCTCAAATTTCCAGCCAGGGCACGATCACGGCCTCGCCCTGGTATTCCGCGCGATAGGCATCGATCCGGAATACGTCCGCCATCACCTGCTCGGACAACGCTTCGGCGGGAGCGCCTTGCGACACCAGACGGCCTTCCGACATCACCAGAACGGTATCCGCGAATCGCGCGGCCAACCCGAGATCGTGGGTCACCACGATCACCAGCGCACCCTTGTCGACGGCTGCGTGCAACGTCTTCATGACGTCGATCTGGTGACGCGGGTCGAGCGAGGATGTCGGCTCATCCGCCAGGATCACCGGCGCCTCGACCGCAAGCGCCCGCGCCAGCGCGACGCGGCTGCGCTCGCCGCCGGACAGTTCGGTGACGCGGCGGTCGCTGAACTCCAGGACGTCGGCCGCCTGCATTGCGCGCAGCACGGCTTCCGCATCCTTCGCCGTCAATCGCGCCGGATCGGTCGCGCCATGTGGATAGCGGCCGAGCGCGACGATATCGCGCGCCGGCAGCGGCCAGTGCGCGAGGTTCCCCTGCGGCAGATAGGCGAAGCGCCGCGCGCGTTCGCGCAACGACAGCGACGACAATTCGTCGCCGTGGACGCGGATGATTCCGCCCGAAGGCACCAGTCCCGCCAGCGCGCGCAGCAGCGTGGTCTTGCCGGCGCCGTTCGGCCCCACCAACGCGACCAGATGGCCTGATGAGAGCGCCAGCGAGACGTCGCGCAGCACGAGGCGGCCGGCCAATGTCACGTTGACGTCCTGCGCGGTGACGAGGGCGGCGTCGGTCATGCGACGCCTCCCGAAAGCGCGCGGCGTTCGCGCATGATCAGATAGAGGAAGAACGGCACGCCGATGATCGAGGTCAGCACACCGACCTTGACGTCGCTGGTCGATGGAATCATGCGCACGGCGATATCGGCCGCCAGCAGCAGCGCGCTGCCGGTGAGCGCGCTGGGAACCAGCAGCCTTGCCGGATCGTGGCCGATCAGGGGCCGCATCAGATGCGGCGCCACCAGGCCGATGAATCCGATGCTGCCGGAAACGGCGACCGCGCCACCGACGCCCAGCGCCACGCCGGATATCACCATCAGCCGCAACCGGCCGACATCGACGCCGAGGCTTTGCGCGGTTTCCTCGCCGAGGCTCAGCGCGCGAAACGCGTGGCGCTGGCTAAGCAGAAGGACCGCGCCCGCGACCATGAACGGCATCGCCAGCATGACGTGGCGGAAACTGCGATCCTCCAGCGAGCCGAGCAGCCAGAACGCAATTTCGAGCACGACGAAGGGGTTGCTGGACAGGTTCATCACCAGGGCAGTCGCCGCGCCCGCGAGGCTCGAGATCGCAAGGCCCGCCAGAATCAGAATCAGCAGGCCGGCGTTGCGGCCGGCGATCGCGAGCAGCGCGAACACGGAGGCAAAGGCGGCGGCGATCGCCATCACCGGCAGCGCATAGGAACGCACATCGGCAAGGCCGAAGGCAATCACCAGCACCGCGCCGAAGGCAGCCGATTGCGGCGCGCCGAACAGTTCGGGCGAGGCCAGCGGATTGCGCAGCAAGCCCTGCATCGCCGCGCCCGACAGCCCGAGCATCGCGCCGATCGCGAGCCCGAGAATCGTGCGGGGCAGCCGGATTTGTTGCACGATCACCTGCTGCACGTCGCTGCCGCCGCCGAACAGGGCATCGACCACCGCCGACGGCGACAGCCGCACCGGCCCGATCCCAAGCGAGATCAGCACCAGCAGAACGACGAGGACGACGAGCGCCGCCATCACGCCGGCACGCCGGCGCGCCGCAATGTCAGCCGCCGCCATGACGTCCTGAATGCTCATCAATCGTCCTCGATCGGCAATCTCGCCGCCTTTTGGTCCATGCTCATACAATGATTGAGATCGGGCACAAGCGGGCCCCGCGAACAAAATGCGTACCCGCTACCTTGGTAGCCCCGCGGCCGAACGATGGCATTGACTCTTCCCTCGGCAAACTTCTAGATATTCGCGACGGTTCCCCAGTTTGGGGATCAAAAGGGAATGCGGTGCGGGGAGATTTCCCCAATGCCGCGGCTGCCCCCGCAACTGTAAGCGACGAATCTTTCGTCATATGCCACTGGGAATCTCGGTCCTGGGAAGGCGACGAAGGGTAACGACCCGCGAGCCAGGAGACCTGCCGTCAGCCGTGGTCACACGCGAAGATGTCGGTCGGGGAGTACAGACATTAGCTTCACCTGAGGTGCGAAAGCCCTGGTGAGACTTCGTTCGCTGTGACGTGCCACTGACGTCATACCGAGGTCTAACCATGTCTTGTATCCGCCAGGCCGCAGCGCTGCGTCGCAGCTATCTGCTGGCTTCAACTTTTCTTGTTCCGATTCTTTCCCTGGGCTTCTCCGCCGTCAAGGCGCAGCAATCGGCGTCGCCGAACCTGCTGCCACCAATCGAGGTCGAAGCGCCCGCGGATCGAACCAGGACCCGCCCGGAGCCCGCGCCCGAGCGGCCTTCCGCCTCTCGCCGCGCCGTCCCTGCTGCGCAGCAAAGCTCCACCGAGGCAAAGCCGTCTGATACGGCGGGCAAGGAGACGGCGGTTGTGGTGAGCCCGACCGCGACGGTGACGCCGGTCGACCAGATCGGGAGTTCGGTCACGGTGATCACGGCGAAGGATATTGAGCGCGACCAGCGCCGCACCGTGCCGGACGCGCTCACCACGGTGCCTGGGCTCAATGTCGTGCAAAGCGGCGGTCCCGGCGGGCTGACTTCGGTCTTCATACGCGGCACCAACTCCAATCACACAAAGGTCCTGATCGACGGTATCGATGTCAGCGACCCCAGCAATCCGAATCGCTCGTTCGACCTCGGCCAGCTGCTGACGTCGGATATCCAGCAGATCGAAGTGTTGCGCGGGCCGCAAAGCGGGCTCTACGGCGCCGATGCGCTCGGCGGCGTGATCTCGATCATCACCAAGAAGGGCGAAGGCCCTCCCCGCGCAACCACCATGATCGAAGGCGGCTCGTTCGGCACGTTCAACCAGAACGTGGGGCTGACCGGGGCGCAGGACCGGATCAACTACGCTTTCAACGTGGCGCATTTCCGCGCCACCGACATTCCGGTGACGCCGCTGGAACTGTTGCCGCCCGGGCAAAAAGCCATCGGCAACAATTACGACAACATGACCTATTCGACCAAGCTTGGCGCCGACGTCAGCGGAAACCTGACCCTGAACGCGGTCGCGCGCTACACCGACGCGACCTTGCACTTTACCGGCGACACCTTCGACCCGGTGACGTTTGCGAGTTTTCCGGCCGCGGCGCAGAGCACGCAGATCGTGCATCAGCTCTTCACCCGCGAAGAGGCCGTCTGGTCGGTGCTCGACGGCCGCATCAAGAATTATTTCGGCGTGAACTACACCAACAACTGGACCTACAACATTTCACCGGGCGACCCGGCGCCGACGATCAATACCGGCGACCGGTTGCAATACGACTGGCATACCGTCACCCAGCTCGCGCCGTACCATACCGTCATCATCGGCGCGGAGCATGAAACCGAGACGCTGCACACCTCGACGGTATCGGCGCAGAACGTCAACAAGGCGGCCTATATCGAACTGCAATCGCAGTTCGCAAACCGCCTGTTCCTGGTCGAGAACGTCAGGCAGGACGACAACGACCGGTTCGGCGAGCACCCGACCTTCCGTCTCGCTCCGGCGCTGATCCTCCCGTTCACCGAGACCAAGCTCAAGGGAAGCTACGGCACGGGCTTCAAGGCGCCGACGCTGAACCAGCTTTTCGTCAGCTTTCCGGCGTTCTTCTTTTTCGCCAATCCGAACCTGAAGCCCGAGGAAAGCGTCGGCTATGACGCGGGCTTCGAGCAGCCTCTATTCAACGACCGGATCCGTTTCGGGTCGACCTACTTCCACAACGACATTACGAACCTGATCCAGAGCGTGTCCGATCCCGTGACGTTCAGCAGCACCAACGTCAACGTCGGAAGGGCAACCACGGAAGGCACCGAGAATTTCGTCGCCGCCAGTATCACCGACCGTATCAGGGTTCGCGCGGACTACACCTTCACCCGTACCGTCGACGCAATGACGGGACTGGAGCTGTTGCGCCGACCCAAGGAGAAATGGAGCGCCAACGTCATCTGGAATCCGATCGATCCGCTGACCTTGTCGGCGACGGTGCTGCACACCGGCAGTTTCATCGACGCCAATCGCGATTTCACCATCCCGCGTCTGCTGGCGCCGGGCTACACCGTGGTCCATGTGGCGGCCGACTACGCCGTGACCGACCAGCTCAAGGTTTTCGGCCGCGTCGATAATCTGTTCAACGTCCACTACCAGAACCCGACCGGCTTCCTGCAGCCGGGTCTTGGCGTCTATGGCGGTATCCGCGTTGCCAGCTATGGAGTGAAGTAGCAGCCGGGTGGAAATGAATGCACCCGGTCGATCTCCGACCGGGTGCACGATTGCTCAATCGAGCTTCCGGAACGCGGTGGCCGGCCCTTGCCACCCGAACAGATCGGGATGGAGGAGATGGGCCAGCAGCTCCGTTCCCTCGATAACGCGTGGTCCGGGCCGCGCGAAATAGGAGTTCGCGTCCACGGCATAGGCACGGCCGTTGCGCACCGCCGGCAGATCGGCCCAGCCGGGGTAGCTCGCCAGCATTCGCGCCTGATCGGCTGCTTTTTCGAGGTCAAAGCCGCAGGGCATGACGATCAATATCTCAGGCTTCCACCGCAGAACCTCTTCCCACGGGACGCGAACGGAATCGCTCCCCTCGCGGCCGAGCTGGTCGATACCGCCGGCGATGCGCACCATTTCCGGAACCCAGTGCCCGCAGCAATAGACGGGATCCATCCACTCCATGCAAAACACTCGCGGCCTCGACGACGCTGCGCGGGCCGTCGCCTCGACTTTCTCGAGCCGGGCCCTGCCGTCCGCGATCAATCTCTCTGCCGTCTCGAGGCGGCCCGTCGCGGCGCCGAGTTCGCGCAGATTGTCGAATATCTGTTCGAGGCATTTCGGCGTGAGCCACAGGATCTGCGGATTGGTGGGAAGCACCTTCAGCAACTGCGAGACTTCGTTTCCCGAGGGCGCGCAGACCTGACAGAGGTCTTGCGTGACAATGAGATCGGGCCCGATTTGACGCATCAGGGCCTCGTCCACCCGATAGAGGCTCAATCCGTCGCGCAACCTTTGCGTCACGGCCACGTCTATTTCCGGCTGGCTCATGCTTTCGATCGGAAGCACGTTGCGGACCACGACGGGCTTGCTTGCGATCTCCGGCGGGTAGTCGCATTCATGGGTCACGCCCATCAGCCGGTCACCCAGACCGAGCGCGCATACCATTTCGGTCGCCGAGGGCAGAAACGAAACGATCCGCCGGGTCTCGGCCGTGGCCGTTCGACTGGAAGAAGCATCAGGCGCGGTTTGAAGCATCGTTATTCCCATTTGTTTCTTTCGACTGGCAAAAGCCGAATTACTGGCAGGCAGGCGCAACGAGAAGGTTCGGATCGGCTGGTCTCGCCGTCCAGTACCCCCGTTGATTGAACCCTGCATTGGCCGTCGTCGGAGCGCATATGTAGCTTGTCTTGCCAATGCAAAGCGGCGAGCCGATGGAGTAGATAAGGCTCTCATATATGCAGTAGTTGCCGATCCCGGACGACAGATCAGTCGGCGGAACGGCCGGCGGGACAAAGGGCGGCGGCTGATTTTGCGCCCCGGCCGCCTGCGCGGAAATCAAAAACGCCAGGATCGTGATGAAGCGCAGCATTGATTCCTTCCGCTCAATGTAACCTACCCCGTAACCTGCGGAACCTGTGACCGTAACGTAACCCGTAACGATGACATATCGAGAACAAAAATAATCGGCCCTCTCAAATGCGAGCAGAAAGGCTTGGGCGGATCACCAGCGACGGCCGGCGCGATCGATTTTCCGCCGGGCCCCCCGACGAGCTTTCGGCAGCGAGAACCCGTCGCGTCGCTTTCGCAGGTGCGCGAAAACAGTTTCCGGCGATCCCCATTGATGTCGCTGCGGTAAGGCCTAAATCCATGGTTATGCGGCGGGTTCAATTCTTGACCACGATGGCAAATTCGGCCCGAAAGGGACCCTTTTCGGCCCGGTTCCGGCCGAAAGATGCGACTTTATCGGTCGCGGGCGTGGTAGGATCAGAGCCGACCGGTCGCCGCCCGTTGATGCGCGCCGCAAGTAGTGAGACCCCGATGAATGACGAACCGAAAAGTCCCGCCGAGTTGAAGGAAATCAGGCTCAATCGAAAGATCGCGCAGGAAGCCGAGGGCATCAAGGCGATGGCGGAGATCGCGGCAGCCGATATCGCGATCCGCAAGCGCACGGCGGATCTGCGCGCGCAGCGCCTGGCCCGGGAGGCTGCCGACCGCGACAAGCCGCCGGAGCCGAAGGTCAAAGCCAAATCAAAGAAGAAGATCTAGATGACCAAACAGGACCGCAACCGCGCCGATGCGCGCTTCGACAAGACGAACCCGGCCAAAACCGGCAAATCCGAACAGGATATCGCCGCGAAAGCCGTGCTCGACAACATGGCAAGGCTGAAGGCGCTGAGGCTCGCGCGCGAAGCCGCCGAGCCTCCGCGCGCTGCTGTCGTGAAAAAGGCGCGCGCCAAATCGCCGAAGAAGTCGGGCGAAAAGGCACCGGCGCTGTCGGATTGGTTGGCGGGCCAGCAAAGCGGCGGACGCCGGACCTGAGTTTATTCGAGCATGATCGCTCCGGAAAACCGGATCGCGCTATGCCGGCACCGGCCATTGCACCATCGACCGCGTCTTGGTGGCGGCGTCGTAGACCTGCACCTGAAGCATTGGAAATCTGTTCTTCAGGGCCATGCCCGCTTCCTCGGCGGCTTCAACGGTGTCGTGGTGCGACTTGAAATGACCATCCACCACCAGCGAATAACCCGTGGTCGGCGCCTTGTCGGCGCGGATGACTTTGCGCGACATCTGCTCTTCTACTTCGATCTTCGGCTTCTTCATATCGATTCCCAGATCATGACCCGATTCAATTGGGCCACGATCGCTTCTCCTTGGTTTGAGGGTTGAGCACAATCGTCTCGGAAGGACCGGTTACTACTTTGCCCTGATGTGGCTCTCCGGGGTCCCGATCACACCCCGGGGTAGCGCCTCCCTTTACACCGAATGCACGAAAAAGGCAGGAAAGATTATCGGGCAGCGCGTAATATGTGCGTCAAAGGCGGTGAGATTGAGGTCGTTGCGTTAAGCCAGGGCGTTTGGCCGCGCAAGATTTCCAGCCATCAGATCAGGGGAAAAACCATGGGCGGAATCCGCAAGAAGGGCAAACCTCCCGGCAAGGACAGCAGCAAGCCGAAGAAGGCGTCGCCCAAGCCGGTCGAGGACGACGACTACGAAGACGGCGACATCGCCACGCCGAAGCGCGACCGCTACGGGGAGGACGACGAACCATTGTAGACCGTCCGGCTGAAATCCCCGCTTCTCCGAGCGGGCTCGGCCACCGGATCATTTCCGCCTCACACCCAAAAGTCTCTCAAATTTTAACGGCACACATCGTATTCCGGCGCCCTTCGCAGGGCCTGCCATGCAGCGGTATTCATGGACAAATAACCGCCAGCCGGTAATTTCGGCGGGCCCTGCCGGGCCGTTGGATTGAACGGGGTCTTATCCAAGAGATGGTCGACGTCTTAGCCGCACCGCAACAAGCGAAGTCGGACACCGCACTGCGCACGCTGGTCCTGATTTCGATCGCGCATTGGGTCAGCCATTTCCACCTGCTGGTGCTGCCGATGCTGTTCCCCTTTCTGAAGGCGCAGCTCGGCGTCGGCTATATCGAGCTTGGATTCGCACTCACCGTCTTCGCCATCGTCTCCGGCCTGACCCAGGCGCCGATGGGCTATCTCGCCGACCATATCGGCGCCCGCAAGATCCTCCTGATCGGCCTCACCTGCGGCGGTTTTGCCCTCATCATGCTGGGCCTGCATCTGAGCTATTCCTGGCTGATCGCAAGCGCGGTGCTGCTCGGGCTTGCCAACAGCGTCTATCATCCCGCCGACTACGCGATCCTGGCGGCCCACATGGACGAAGCGCGGATGGGGCGCGCCTTTTCGATCCACACCTTCGCCGGATTCCTGGGCGGCGCCGTCGCCCCCGCCATCGTCGCCGCACTGGTGACCGTGACCGGCGGACTTGGCGCGCTGATCGTGGCCGGCGCGATAGGGCCGCTGGTGGCGCTGCTGCTGATCGCCGGCGGCGTGCCCGACGCCAGCGCGGCCGATCGCAGGGTAGACGGCGTGCATCCGCCGAAGCAGAACATCATCACGCCGGCGCTGATCGTGCTGACGATCTTCTTCATGCTGCTCAGCCTGTCCAACGCTGGCATCGGTAATTTCGGCGTGGTGGCGCTGATGAGCGGCTATGGCGCGTCGTTCTCGTCGGCCAACATCGCGCTGACGGCCTTTCTCGGATTCAGCGCCGTCGGCGTGCTGGCGGGCGGCTTTCTCGCCGACCGCACCCGGCGCCACGGCCAGGTCGCCGCCGCCTGCTTTGCGATCAACGCGGTGATCGTATTGGCCATTGCCTGCCTCAATCTGCCGTCGCCATTGTTGACGGCGGCCATGGCGATGGCGGGATTCCTCGGCGGCGTGATCGCGCCCTCGCGCGACATGCTGGTGCGCGATGCGGCGCCCGCGGGCGCGGCGGGGCGGGCCTTCGGCATCGTCTCCACCGGCTTCAATCTCGGCGGCATCGTGAGCCCGCTGCTGTTCGGCTGGATCATGGACCAGGGTGCGCCGCACTGGGTATTCGGCGCCTCCGTTGTGTTCATGGTGCTCACGGTCCTGCTCGCGCTCGTGACCGACCGCGGCCCGCAAGCAAGTTCCGAAAGAGCGGACGTCAGGGTTTTGCAGCCCTGAACCTCACCCGGGGCGGTTGACAGCATCGCGTGGCAACGGATGATGCAACAAAACAAAACCCCGGGGATGAACGCCATGACCTCCAATCCAGACCTCGTGATCCGCGGCGGCAATATTGCCGACGGTTTGGGCGGTGACCTGTTCGAGGCGGATGTCGCGATCACCGACGGCCGTATCAGCGAAGTCGGCAAGGTCGCGGGCAAGGGCAAGGAAGAGATCGACGCCAGGGGCAAACTGGTCACGCCGGGCTTCGTCGACGTTCACACCCATTATGACGGCCAGGTCACCTGGAGCCAGGACATCACGCCCTCGTCGCAGAACGGCGTTACCTCGGCAATCATGGGCAATTGCGGGGTCGGCTTCGCGCCCTGCCGTCCGTCTGATCATCAGCGGCTGATCCAGCTGATGGAAGGCGTCGAGGACATCCCGGAGCCGGTGCTGAGCGCCGGCATTCCCTGGGCCTGGGAAAGCTTTCCGGATTACATGGACTGGCTATCGAAACGCAGCTTCGACATGGACATCGGCGCGCAACTGCCGCATGCGGCGCTGCGGGTCTATGTGATGGGCGAGCGCGGCGCGCGCCGCGACCCCTCCACCGCCGAGGACAACAAGGCCATGGCCGCGCTCGCGGGCGAGGCGGTGCGTGCCGGCGCGCTGGGTTTTTCCACCTCACGCACCCTGAACCACCGCACCTCGACCGGTGATTTCACCCCGACCCTGAAAGCCGGCGAGGACGAATTGACCGCGATCGCCGGCGCGATGCATGGCGTCGGCCGCAGTGTGCTGCAATTCGTGCTCGATCTCTCCACGCTGAATGAAGACCTGCCGATGATGCTGCGGATCGCGGAAAACACCAGATGCCCGGTGTCGTTCTCGGTCACGCAGAACGACAGGGCGCCACGGCGCTGGCGCCAGACGCTCGACACCATCAACGAGGCTTCCGCGCGCGGGCTTTCGGTCACCGCTCAGATCGCCGCCCGCCCGGTCGGGCTTTTGCTGGGACTGGAACTGTCGCGCAATCCGTTCCAGACCCATCCGAGCTACCGGGCGATCGCCAACCTCCCGCTAGCCGAGCGGCTGAAGCGGCTGCACCAGCCCGAGGTGCGCGCCGCGATCCTGAGCGAGACGGCGACCGCTACCGACGACCCGCTGTTCTTCCGGCCGAACTACGACAAGATGTATCTGCTCGGCGATCCCCCGGATTACGAACAGCCGCCGGAAAACGCACTTGGCGCGCAAGCCCGCCGCCAGGGGCGCCAGCCGGAGGAACTCGCCTACGACGCCATGCTGTCCGACGAAGGCCGCGGCATGCTCTATGTGCCGTTCCTGAACTACGCCGACGGCAATCTCGACGCCACCCGGGAGATGCTGACCGATCCGCATTCGGTGCCGGGACTGAGCGACGGCGGCGCGCATTGCGGCATCATCTGCGATGCCAGCTTTCCGACCTATCTGCTGACGCACTGGACGCGCGACCGCACGCGCGGCGAGAAGCTCTCGATTCCCTTCGTGGTGGCGGCGCAGTCGCGCAAGACCGCGCTGTCGGTCGGCCTCACCGATCGCGGCGTGATCGCGCCCGGCTACAAGGCCGACGTCAATGTCATCGACTACGACCGGCTGCACCTGCATCCGCCGAAGGTGCATTACGATCTGCCCGTCGGCGGCCGCCGCCTGCTGCAGCAGGTGGACGGCTACGACGCCACCATCGTCTCCGGCGTGGTGACCCAGCGCAACGGCTCGGCCACCGGCGTGCGTCCGGGCCGGCTGGTGCGCGGCGCGCAGGGCGGCCCGCGGAAGTTTGAAGCAGCAGCGTCGTAGAAGCCCGTCGTCCCGGCGAACGCCGGGACCCATACGCCGTGGCTTATCCGTGATGCGATGGGGTTAGTTGCCTTCGCACCAACCGACATCGGTGGTTATGGGTCCCCGCTTTCGCGAGGACGACACCTTCATACTTGCCGGCTCACGCGAATTTCGGCTCAGCGGCCTGCTGGCCCATCAGCCTTGCACGCTCGGTGTTGGGCCACAGCAAGAGCAGGCCGAGCAGGCCCGACGCGACCATAACGACGGCGTTGATGGTGAAGCCGGTCATGTAGCCCTCGAGCAATCCGCCCGCGTGCTGGATCACGCTGCCCATCACCGATGGCGCCAGAACTCCGGCCAGCGTGTAGATCGCGCCGTAGATCGAGATCACGGCGCCGCGCTGCGACACCGGCGTGAATTCGCTCAGCATCGGCGGACAGACCACATAGATCGATCCGCAAAGCCCGGAGCCGACCACCAGGAACGCGACCTGCAGCCCGGCGCCATCGACATGCGGCAGGCCCGCGAGGATCAGGCCGCCGACGACCAGCGGCACCGAACCGAGCACGCCGCGCGCCACGCGGGTGGAGAAACCGCGCGCCATCATCACCTGCGAAATCCACCCCGTGAGCATCACGGTGGTGGCGCCGAACACCCAGGGCAGGATCGAAACGAAGCCGGCTTGCTGCTGCGAGAAACCGAGACCCTTGACGATGAAGGGCGTGAACCAGGTCAGGCCGAGCGACAGCGCCCAATAGGCGCCGAAGGTTGCGGCACAGCAGCCGATGAAGGTGCGCGAGGTCAGAAGCTGGAAATAGGGAATGCGGGGTTCGGCCTTGGCCATCGCCACGGTTTGAACCAGCGGCCCTTCCTTGCCCCAGACCAGCCACGCCGCGACCCACATCAGGCCGACGATGCCGAGCGCGCCGAAGGCATAGTGCCAGCTGTGATTGACGATCACCCAGTTCAGCGCCGGCACCGCGATGATCACGCCAAAGGCCGAGCCCTGCGACAGGATCGCGGTGGGCAGCGTCCGCTTCTCGTCGGGGAACCATTTGTAGATCGCGTGCGCCGCCACCGAGAACGCCGGGCCTTCGCCGGCGCCGAGGATCACGCGGCAGATCAGCAGCGTGGTGAAACTGACCGTGCCCACCATCGGAAACTGCGCCAGCGCCCAGATCGTCGCCAGGGCCAGCAGCACCCACCGCGTCGGGACACGGTTGACGATGAAGCCCACCACGATGGCCGAGATCGAAAACAGGAAGAAGAACGAGGAGCCGAGCAGTCCGAACTGTTCAGGTTCGAGCTTCAACTCGGTCATGATCGGCACGCCGGCGAGACCGACCACGATCTTGTCCGCGAAATTGACCAGCATGAACAGAAACAGCAGAAAGGTGATTGTCCAGGCGCCCTTGGGCGTCGGTTGCGCGGTCATGGTCTCTCCCCGATTGTCGCTCTTTGGCCTGTTGGTCGGCCGCGGCCGATGCTACCCGTGGGCTGTCGGGCAATGCAACTGAACATTTTGGGCGGCTCCCCTGTGCACTGCAGCCAGGCCGCGCGTCCGGATACCGCACCGGGTGTTCAGGCAGCGGCCTGCAACCTGATCACGATCGCGTCGTGCGCTGATTGAGGCCGTGATCTCTTGGGTCGGCCTTGCTATGTTGCCCGGCAAATTGCCAGGGGAATTTCATGCGGAGATCGGTCCATCGCCACGCCGGCACGTTCGGCTTGCTCGTTTCGCTTTCCATGCTCGCGGGGTGGGGTTTTGCGGCGGCCGAGGACGCCAAGGCACCGGACTATGCAGCCATCGTCGCCGCGCCTGACCGCAGCGAGGCCGACCGGCAAACCGACCTGCGCCGCCAGCCCGCCAAGATGCTCGCTTTCACCGGCGCGAGGCCCGGGATGAAGGTGCTGGATATGGGAGCCGGCGCCGGCTACAGCACCGAATTATTGGCGCGCGCCGTCGGGCGCGATGGCAAGGTCTACGCGCAAGAGTCGGCCGCGGTCATGGAACGGGTGAAGGACAAGTTCGACATCCGCGCCCAGAACCCGGCCATGAAGAATGTCGTGCACCTGATCCGCAATTACGACGATCCTCTGCCGCCCGAGGTCAGCGGGCTCGATTTGATCACGTTCTTCTTCGCCTATCACGACGTCACCTACATGCCGGCCGATCGCGCCGAGATGAACAGGAAGATGTTCGCGAGCCTGAAGCCCGGCGGCTTCCTGGTCATCGCCGACCATTCCGCGCGGGCCGGCGACGGCACCGGCGTGGCGAAGACGCTGCATCGCATCGAGGAGAGCACGCTGCGCAAGGAAATCGAGGCCGCCGGCTTCAAGCTCTCGGCCGAAGCCGATTTCCTGCATCACCCCGAAGATCCGCGCGACGCGGCGGTGTTTCGTCCCGCCGTTCCGGTCGACGAATTCGTGCTGAAATACCAGAAGCCGCTGTGAGATTCTGCGCCCGCTTCGCATGGCAACCGGCAGCCACATCGTGCTGAGCGTCCGCGGCCTGACAAAGACCTATCGCTCCGCCGGCGAAGACGTCGCGGTGCTGCGCGGCGTCAACCTCGATATCGCGGCGGGCGAGCGCGTGGCGCTGACCGGCGAATCCGGCAGCGGCAAGAGCACGCTGCTGCACCTGATCGCGGGCCTCGATCGCGCCGACGGCGGCGAAATCAGGCTCACCGATTTCGCCGTTTCCGATCTCGGCGACGCCGGCCGCGCGGAACTGCGGCGCGACCGGCTCGGCCTGGTGTTCCAGCAATTCAACCTGATCCCGAGCCTGAGCGTCGAGGATAATCTGAAATTCCAGTCGCGCATTGCCGGCCGTCATGATGCCGCCTGGCATGCCGAGCTGGTGCAGCGCCTTGGACTCGGCAGTCTGTTGAAACGCTATCCCGAGCAATTGTCCGGCGGCCAGCAGCAGCGGGTCGCGATCGGCCGCGCGCTGGCGGTAAAGCCGCTGCTGCTGCTCGCCGACGAGCCCACCGGCAACCTCGACGAGGCGACCGCGGACGACGTTCTGGCGCTGACGCGCGATCTCGTCACGCGGACCGGCTGCGGCTTCCTGATGGTGACGCACTCGGCAAGGCTCGCCGCCACGCTCGACCGGCAGATCCATCTCCATGCGGGGCTGATCGCATGAGCCGCGCGGTCTGGACGCTCGCGGTTCTCCTGAGCCATTGGCGGCGGCATCCGATGCAGCTTGCAACCCTGTTGATCGGGCTGATTTCCGCGACCGCGCTCTGGAGCGGCGTGCAGGCGCTGAACGCGCAGGCGCGCGACAGTTACGACCGTGCGGCAGCTACCTTCGGCGGCGCGCGCACAGCGATGCTGGTAGCGAGGAACGGCGGCACCTTTCCGCAAAAACTCTTCGCCGAACTGCGCCGCGCCGGCTGGCCGGTCTCTCCCGTGCTCGAAGGCCGCGTCCAGATCGATGGACGCTCGTTCCGTCTGCTCGGCATCGAACCCATCACGATCCCCGTGGAAGTCGGTAACGCGCCGGCGATCGGCCGGGCCGGCCTGCAAGCCTTCCTGACGCCGCCGGGCGAAACGCTGGTCTCCCCCGACATGCTGGCCGATCTCGATCTGCGCGATGGCGCGACGCCACCGATGAGCGACGGCACGCGGCTGCCGCCGCTGCGCGCGCAGGCCCAACTGGTGCCGGGCGTGCTGGTGGTCGATATCGGCACAGCGCAACGGCTGCTCAACAGGCCCGACCAGATTTCCCGGCTCCTGATCGGCAAGACCCAAGGCAAGCGCGCGCCGCTCGAAGGCATCGCCGGCGACCAGCTCCGCCTGGTGCAGCCGGATGCGGAGACCGACCTCGAACGCCTCACCGACAGTTTTCATCTCAATCTCACGGCATTCGGCCTGCTGTCATTCGTCGTCGGGCTCTTCATCGTCAATTCGGCGATTGGGCTGGCGTTCGAGCAGCGCCTGCCGATGCTGCGGACCTTGCGCGCCTGCGGCGTGTCCGCGCGCATGCTGAACACCGTGCTGGTGATCGAACTGGTGTCGCTGGCGCTGGTCGCAGGCCTCGTCGGCCTGGTCTGCGGCTATCTGATCGCGGCGGCGCTGTTGCCGGATGTCGCGGCGTCGTTACGCGGGCTCTATGGCGCGCAGGTCCCCGGCCAGCTGACGCTCAAGCCGGAATGGTGGCTCGCCGGCATCGTCATTTCAGTCGTTGGCGCACTGGCGGCGGCGACCACTAGTCTCGCAAAAGCGATCCGCCTTCCAGTGCTGGCGGCGGCGCAACCCTATGCCTGGCAACAGGCGCAGCACCGCTGGCTGATCCTGCAGAGCGCGCTGGCGCTCGCCGTGCTCGTCGCCGCAGGCCTGTTCCTCTGGTACGGCGATTCGCTGGTATCAGGGTTTGCGGTGCTGGCGGCGTTGCTGCTTGGCGCGGCGCTGATCCTGCCGGCGATCCTCGAGCGCGTGCTGTCGCTGGGCCAGCGGCAGGCCGACGGCGCGCTCGCGGGCTGGTTCTGGGCCGACAGCCGTCAGCAGCTGTCGGGATTGTCGCTCGCCCTGATGGCGCTGTTGCTCGCGCTCGCGGTCAATGTCGGCGTCGGCACCATGGTGGAAACCTTCAGCCGGACCTTTGTCACATGGCTCGATGGACGGCTGGCGGCGGACGTCTATGTCAACGCCCCGGATGCCGCGCAGGCCAGGGAGATCAAGGCATGGCTGGGCGGGCGTCCGGAAGTCGCGGCGATCCTGCCCGGCGGGAGGACCGACGTGCAGATGGCGGGCGCGCCGATCGAAGTCCTGGGCATGGCCGATCACGCCACCTATCGCGATCACTGGCCATTGCTTGAGGCAGGCGACCATGCCTGGAGAAGGCTCCTTGCCGGCGACGCCGCCCTCGTCAGCGAGCAACTGGCGCGCCGCCTGAAGCTCGGCATCGGCGATTCCGTCGAGATCCCCGCAATCGGGGGCAACTGGAAAGTTGAAATCGTCGGCATCTATGCCGACTACGGCAATCCCAAGGGCCAGGTCGCCGTCAATATCGCGGCGTTCACCCGCCGCTTCCCCGACGCGCCGCTGACGCGGATGGGCCTGCGTGTCTGGCCCGCGGCAATACCGGCGCTGATCTCGGACCTGCAGGCAAAATTCGGCCTCGACGGCCGCAATCTGATGGATCAGCTCACGCTGAAGGCCGAATCGACGCGGATCTTCAACAAGACGTTTGCGGTAACCGCGGCGCTGAACGCTTTCACGCTCGGCGTCGCCGGCATCGCGCTGCTGACGAGCCTGTTGACCCTGAGCAATTCCCGCTTGCCGCAGCTCGCGCCGTTATGGGCCATCGGCATCACGCGGCGGCGGCTGGCGGCGATCGAACTCTTGAAAACCCTGTCGGTGGCGCTGATCACCACGCTGCTGGCGTTGCCGCTGGGACTATTGGTGGCGTGGTGCCTGATCGCGGTGGTGAACGTGAAGGCGTTCGGCTGGCGGCTGCCTTTCCAAGTCTTTCCGCTGCAATTGCTGCAGCTATTGGCCGTGGCAATGGCGGCATCCCTGCTGGCCGCGCTGCTGCCGGTCGTCAAGCTCGCGCGCATGCAGCCGGCGCGCCTGATCAAGATCTTCGCCGATGAGCGGTAGTTTGCCGATATCGCGCCGCGCTTTCGCTGGCGGCGCTTTTCTGCTCGGGCTCAGCCGCACCGCCGCCCGCGCGCAGGGCTTTGCCGGGCTCGGCGAGGCCGGAGAAGGATTCGCGCCGGTCGTACCCGGCAAGGTTTTTTCGTTTCCCGCCGATCACGGCCCGCATCCGGATTTTCGCATCGAGTGGTGGTACCTGACAGCGAATCTGAAAGATGCAGCCGGCGCGGCCCATGGCGTGCAGTGGACCCTGTTCAGGCAGGCCGCGCGGCCGGGCACCCAGAGCGAAGGCTGGGCCAATCCGCAGCTATGGATGGGGCACGCCGCCGTCACCCGCGCCGACACCCACCGCTCGAGCGAAAAATTCGCTCGCGGCGGCGTCGGACAGGCCGGCGTCGAGGCAAAACCGTTCCAGGCCTGGATCGATGACTGGCAGATGCGCGGGCTCGACGGGATGGACGACACTACCATCGCGCCGCTCGAACTCACCGCGGAAGCCGCGGATTTTTCCTACACGCTGCGGCTCGACGCCG
Source organism: uncultured Alphaproteobacteria bacterium (assembly GCA_963831585.1). Classification (GTDB taxonomy): domain Bacteria; phylum Pseudomonadota; class Alphaproteobacteria; order Rhizobiales; family Xanthobacteraceae; genus Bradyrhizobium. Next base: position 482,938 of record CAWHRA010000018.1, read on the forward strand.
ATCGTCCGCTGGTGCTGCAGGGCGACGCCGGCTACAGCCGGAAATCGGAACGCGAGCAGGCCTCCTATTATTACAGCCAGCCGTTCTTCAAGGCGGCGGGCCGCATCGCCATCGACGGCAAGCCCGTCGAGGTCACGGGGCTCGCCTGGATGGACCGGGAATGGAGCAGCCAGCCGCTGGCGTCGGACCAAACCGGCTGGGACTGGCTGTCGCTGCATTTCAATTCGGGCGAGAAGCTGATGCTGTACCGGATGCGCCAGAAGGACGGCAATGATTACGCTTCCGCCAACTGGATACTGCCTGACGGCAAGGGCCGGCAGATCGCCTCGGCTGACATCACGATGACGCCGAAAGCGCTTACCGAAATCGGCAATCGCAGGATCCCGACCACGTGGGACATCGCGATTGCCCCGCTGGCGCTCAATATCTCCTGCGTGCCGCTGAATCCGAGGAGCTGGATGGGAACGAGCTTTGCCTATTGGGAAGGGCCGATCAGTTTTGCCGGCAGCCATACTGGCGTTGGTTATCTGGAACTGACAGGCTATTGAGGGACCACGACCAGCGTCATTCGGGGATGACGTGCTGACCGTCGCAAGGGGATTCCAAACAATGTTTCATTTCACTGCACTCGTCACCTGTCTCGCCATCGCGCTCTATTTCTTCACTTCCATTCGGGTGTCGAAGGCGCGGCAGGCGTTCGGCATCAAGGTGCCGGCCATCACCGGCAATCCCGACTTCGAGCGGGTGTTTCGCGTGCAGATGAATACGCTGGAATGGATGCCGATCTTCCTGCCCTCGCTCTGGCTGTTTGCCATCTACATCAGCGATCCCATCGCGGCCGTCATCGGCCTCGTCTGGATCGCCGGCCGCATCCTCTATATGACCGGCTATTCGCAGGCCGCCGAAAAGCGCGGCCGGGGTTTCGGGATTCAGGCAATGGCTGCCATTGTTCTGTGGCTGGGCGCACTCGGGGCGATCGTCTGGCGCCTCGTTCATGGGTGACTGCTTTAACGTCATTGCGAGGAGCGAAGCGACGAAGCAATCCAGTTTCCGTCGTTCCATTCTGGATTGCTTCGCTTCGCTCGCAATGACAAAATTAAAAAAATAGGGGGAGAACGAACAAGATGGCCCGCCTGCCCTATCTCGAGGCCGACCAGGTCGCGCCCGAATATCGCGACATGCTCAAGCGCAACACCAACCTGCACAAGCTGCTGGTCAACTCGCCCGACATGGCGCGTGCCTTCAACGGCGTCGGCGGCTACATCCGCTTCAAGAGCAAGCTCGACCCGCGCCTGCGGGAACTGGCGATCCTGCAGGTCGGCTGGATGGAGAAGTCGGAATATGAATTCACCCACCATGTGAAGATCGGCAAGGAATTCGGCGTTACCGACGCCGATATCGCGGCCCTGATGGCGGAGACCGAAGGCAAACCGTCCGCCCTCGAACCGCTTGCGAAAGCAATCCTGAGGGGCGCTCGCGAGATGGTGCGCGGGCTCGCGATGTCGGATGCCACTTTCGCCGAAATAAAAAAAGAACTCTCCGACGAGCACATGACCGATCTGGTGCTCACCATCGCCTTCTATTGCGCGGTCGTCCGCGTGCTCGCCACCATGAAGATCGATAACGAGCCCTATTACAAAGAGGTACTGCAACAGTATCCGATCCCGGGAGTGAACTGACATGCGCTTGAAAGATCGCGTCGCCATCGTCGTCGGCGCCGGCCAGAGCCCCGGCGAGGGCATGGGCAACGGCCGCGCCACCGCGCTCACCTTCGCGCGCGAGGGCGCCCGCGTGCTGTGCGTGGATCACCATCTCGATTCAGCGCAGGAAACCGTCGACATGATCGGCGCCAGCGGCGGCGCTGCTGCGGCCTTCAAGGCCGACGTCACCAAGAATGCCGAGCTCAAGGCCATGGTCGAGGATGCGAACGCCCGCTGGGGCCGCATCGACATCCTGCACAACAATGTCGGCGTCAGTCTGTCGGGCGGCGATGCGGAGCTGCTCGACTTCACCGAGGAGGCGCTGGAGCGCTGCGTGGCGATCAACCTCAAGAGCTGCATCTTCGCCGCCAAGCACGTGATCCCGATCATGCGCAAGCAACAAAGCGGCGCCATCATCAATATCTCGTCGATGGCGGCGATCACCACCTACCCCTACGTCGCCTACAAGGCAACCAAGGCGGCGATGATCGCGTTCACCGAGCAGCTCGCCTACCAGAACGCCGAATACGGCATCCGCGCCAATGTCATCCTGCCGGGGCTGATGAACACGCCCATGGCGGTCGACACCCGCGCCCGCGAATTCAGAAAGAGCCGCGCCGAGGTCGAGGCCGAGCGCGACGCCAAGGTGCCGTTGCGCAGGAAGATGGGCACCGGCTGGGACGTCGCCAACGCAGCGCTGTTTCTCGCCTCCGACGAAGCCAATTTCATCACCGGCGTGACGCTGCCGGTCGACGGCGGCGCCAGCGTCAGGCGGGGTTAATCATCAAGGCCGCAACGCAGCCGGCGCGATCAGGGCGTTCGCAGCGGCGGCGTGTTGGCTTCGTCTTTTTCGCGAACCGTACGCAGTTCGTACCAGAGCGCGTTGAGAATGCCGATGGTGGCGGCAAGCCCAAGGCCGAGGATCCAGGAAAAGTACCACATCGTTTGTCTCCGCTTGCCGCGGGCCCGATCGGCTCGGATAAATCAGAACCGAGGCCCTGCTTCTTTGTTTGACGCGTTTTCTTCACGCGACCCGGGTTCCACTTCGCTCGAAAACGCTGTGGCTCAGTAGGCCGAAGATCCGGCTTCCGTGATGGTCGTCGCGCTGACCTTGCCCCACAGCACCTTGTAGACCCAGGCGGTATAGGCGAGCACGATTGGCAGGAAGATCACGGTTGCAATCAGCATGTTGCGAAGCGTCGCCTGGCTCGACGAGGCGTCGAATACGGCGAGCGAATTGTTCGGGCTGGTGCTCGACGGCAGGATGATCGGAAACATCGACAGCCCGACCGTGGCGATGATGCAGGCGATCCCGAGCTTGGAGGCGAGGAAGGTCAGGCCGGACCGGCGCGCGCCGAAACCCGCCGCAGCCAGCAGCGGCGCGACGATGCCGAGCAGCGGCACGATCGAAAGCCACGGCGTGGCGCGGAAATTCGCCAGCCAGGCTGCCGAATTGAGCGTCACGGTCTTGCCAAGCGGATTCGAAGGCCCGTTCCACACGATCGGGCTGGTCACCTGATAGCCGCCGAACGCGCCGAGCCAGATCAGGACGCCGCCGCCTGCGAACAGGACCGCGGTGATCAGCGCCGCTTTCGACCCGAACGCGGCGGCGCGCTCGGCCACCGGGCCCTCGGACTTGAAGCAGAGCCATGCCGCGCCGTGCATCACCAGCATGGAGAGCGACACCAGCCCGCAATAAAGCGCCAGCGGGTTGAGCAGGCCGAACAGATTGCCTTCATAGATCGGCCGCAGATCGTCGGTGAAGTGGAAGGGCACGCCCTTGAGCGCATTGCCGACCGCGACCCCGAAGATCAACGCCGGAACCGCGCCGCCGACGAACAGTGCCCAGTCCCAGTTCCGGCGCCAGGTAGCACTCTCGCGCTTGGAACGATATTTGAAGCCGACGGGGCGCAGGATCAGCGCGAACAGCACCAGGAACATCGCGAGGTAGAAGCCGGAAAAGCTCAGCGCATAGAGCGCCGGCCAGGCCGCGAAGATCGCGCCGCCGCCCAGGATGAACCAGACCTGGTTGCCTTCCCAGACCGGGCCGACGGTGTTGATGGCGACGCGCCGCTCGGTGTCGGTCTTGGCGACGAAGGGCAGCAGCGCGCCGACGCCCATGTCGAAGCCGTCGGTGACGGCAAAGCCGATCAGCAGGACGCCCAGCAGTACCCACCAGATCAGGCGCAGCGTGGTGTAGTCGAAAATAAGTTGGATCATGATCGTATTCCCTGACCAGCCTGTGGATCACTCGGCCGGCGCGGTGGTTGCGCCGGTTGTCGCCGTGAACAGACCGAACGAGCCCATATCGCCCACCGCGTCGGGGCCCTTCTTGATGGCGTGCAGCATCAGCGTGCATTCGATGACGGCGAGCACGCCATAGACGGCGGTGAAGCCGATGATGGTCAGAACCAGATTGTAGACGCCGAGCTCCGAGGTCGCGAGGAAGGTCGGCAGCACGCCGTCGATGATCCAGGGCTGCCGGCCGAATTCGGCGACGAACCAACCGAGCTCCGCCGCGAGCCATGGCAGCGGGAAAGCCCAGAGCGCGAGATAGAACAGCCAGCGCGGCGCCTCCGCCTCCCGCATCGTGTACCAGAGCGAGATCACGAAGACCGCGAGCAGCACGAAGCCGAACAGCACCATGAGGCGGAAGGTAAAGAAGATGGAGGGGACGCTGGGCACGGTCGACCAGGCCGCGTCGCGGATTTGGTCGGCCGTCGCCTGCGCCGGGTTCTCTACAAAACGCTTCAGCAGCAGCGCGTAGCCGAGATCGCCGCGGGTCTTCTCGAAGGTGGCGCGGGCCGCGGCGTCGGCATGGTTCTTCTTGAGCTTCTCCAGCGCGTCATAGGCGACGAGGCCATTGCGGATCCTTGTTTCCGCCTTGTTCACGAGATCGAAAATGCCGGGGATCTGCTGGTCGATCGAGCGGGTGCCGATCAGCCCCATCACCCAGGGGATATCGATCGCATCATACGTCGCATGGTCCTTCATGTCCGGAAGGCCGAACAAGGTGAACGAGGCCGGCGCGGGCTCGGTCTTCCACATCGCCTCCATGGCGGCGAGCTTCATTTTCTGGTTGTCGGTGATGGTGTAGCCGCTTTCATCGCCGAGCACGATCACGGACGAAGCGGCCGCGACGCCGAACGCCGCCGCGATCACGAACGACCGCTTCGCGATCTCGATGTGACGCCCGCGCAGGATGTAGAATGCCGAAATGCCGAGCACGAAGGCAGCGCCGCAGACGTAACCGGCGGAGACCGTGTGCACGAACTTCGCCTGCGCCGTCGGATTGAACAGGACCGCCACGAAATCGGTCACTTCCATGCGCATCGTGTCGGGATTGAAGGCCGCGCCGACCGGATTCTGCATCCAGCCATTTGCGATCAGGATCCACAGCGCCGACAAATTGGTACCGAGCCCCACCATCCAGGTGACGGCGAGATGCGCGCGCGGGGACAACCTGTCCCAGCCGAAGAAGAACAGCCCGACGAAGGTAGCTTCCAGAAAGAAGGCCATCAGCCCTTCGATCGCCAGCGGCGCGCCGAAAATGTCGCCTACGTAATGCGAGTAGAAGGCCCAGTTCATTCCGAACTCGAATTCCATCGTGAGGCCGGTGGCGACGCCGAGGACGAAATTGATGCCGAACAACAGGCCCCAGAACCTGGTCATGTCGCGCCAGATGGTTCGGCCCGTCATCACGTAGACGGTTTCCATCATCGCCACGAGGATCGACAGGCCCAGCGTCAGCGGCACGAACAGAAAGTGGTACATGGCGGTCAGCGCAAATTGCAGCCGCGATAGCTCGACGAGGAGCGAGTTGGTCATGGAGACACACCTTTCGAGAGGTTTGTATTTGCCTAGCCGTTTCGCGCGTCGCGCTTATTGACGTGGATCAAACGGCGATGGCCGAAATCGATGCAGGAAATGTCGATGCGAATGCCGAATGACGGAAAGCAGACGGAACGGCGCCGAGGCCGAACAGCCGCGGCGCCCGTTGCGGGGATTTCGGCCGACCGTGATCATCCTGCGCTAGGCCTTGCCCGCGGCTTCGGCGCGGCGGGACTGCGCGCCGCGCTGGGCTGGCAGATCGCACGCACGCTGTTCCGAATCGGGTTCGCAGGCGCGCTCGCGGTGTTCGCCGGGCGCCTGATCGAAGACGCCAATTTCGACGTGATCGCGGTAGCGGGCGCACTCGCCTGCCTCGCGTTGTCGGCCGGCACCGGCCTGCTCGCCGATTTTGCCGCGGCGAGCGCCGAGGATGACGTCGTCGAGCGGATGCGAGCCGCATTGCAGGACGCACTCCCTTTGATGTCGCCGCTGCGGATCCGTACCAGGCCCGCGGGCGCGCTGGTCGCCGGACTGCAGCGCTATCCGGCTGCGCTGGCCGGCCTTGTGATCAGCCACAGCGCGGCGAAATCCATGCTGGCAATCGGCCCCTTGCTCGCGGCGGTGGCGGTCGCTCTCGTGTCGTGGGAGGCCGCGCTTACGCTTTTTCTCGCGGTTCCGATCATGGTCATCTTCTTCGTGCTGCTCGGCGGCGTCGTCCGCGCCAGGGCCGAGGCGCAGGAGAAGGCGTTCGGCCGGCTGGCGGCGCAGTTTTCCGACCGGATCCGGACCCTGCCGACCATCCTGGCCAATCACGCCTTGCTGCGCGAGCACGACAAGATCGAGCAGCGGATGACGCTCTATGCCGGCTCGACGATGGCCGTTCTCAAGGTCGCGTTCCTCAACGCCGGCATCATCGACTTCTTCTCCGCTATCGCCATCGCCGTGCTCGCGGTCCTCCTCGGGCTGAGCCATCTCGGGCTGATGCACGTTCCCGGATTTTCTGGCCTGGCGCTCTGGCAGAGCCTGTTCATCCTGATCATCGCCGCGGAATTCTTCACGCCGTTCCGCCGTTACGCCGAACAGTATCACGTCAAGGCCGAAGGCGAGGCCGCGGCCAAGGAACTGGACTGGCATTTCGACGAATCCAGCGAGGTCATCGTCGATGCAGGTAACCCCAAGCCGTTTACCGTCGCCGTCGCCTTCGACGCTGCGGATCTTCCTCCGGCCGGCCTGATCGCGATCTCCGGGCCGAGCGGCTCCGGAAAGTCGACGCTGCTGCGCCGGCTGGCCGGCATCGAAACGCCGCCACCCGATTTCAAGCCGCTGCCTCAGGTAACGGCCGAAGGCTGCGACTGGATATCGACGGATATCTATGTGCCGGCGGGCACGCTCGCCGAAGCAATCGCCTGGAATCGCGGCAGCCGCGAGCGCTCCATGCTGCAGGCGGCGGCGGAGCATGTCGGGCTGCTCGACGAACGGCTGCTGCCCGGCGGGCTCGATGCCCGAATCGCGGAAGGCGGGACCAATCTCTCCGGCGGGCAACGCATGCGTGTCGGCATCGCCCGCATCATGCTTTCCGCCGGCGTGGTCCTCGCCGACGAGCCGACCGCCAAACTCGATTCCGGGACCGCGAAGCTGGTCCGGCAGGTGCTGATCGATATGGCGAAGCGGCGCCTGGTCATCGTCGCAACCCACGATCCCGCGGCTGATCGAAGCGGCCAGCCTGCATCACGTGCTGCGATCTCCGCCCCACGCCGGACAGGCGGTCGCCGCATGAGCATACGAGCGATCGCGCCCTCTATGGTCACGGCCGTCCCTGCGCCTGCTTCGCGGCACACGAGGTCGCCGTGGCGGCTCGCCATTCTGCTTGCCGTTGCGGCCTCGGCATCCGGGATCCTGCTCACCGGCATCTCCGTCTGGTTCCTCGGCGCTGTGGCGCTGGCCGGACTTGGACCGGCCGCGCTTGTTTTCAACTTTCATCTTCCGGCCGCGCTGGTCCGGCTGTTCGCGCTGAGCAAGACGCTCGGCAAATATGGCGAACGTGTTGTGGGCCATCGCGCCGCCCTGCTCGACCAGGTCAGGCGCCGCGCGCGGCTGTTTGCCGCGATGGCGCAGGCGCCTGCCACCCGCGCGGCGGGCTGGCAGCTCGGCAACCAGGACCGGCTCTCCGACTACATGGAGGATGTCGAGGATGTCGATTACGGGCGCTTGCGCGTCGGCATGCCGGCAGCAATCCTGACGGCCGGAGTTGCCGCGCTCGCCGCGGCGACGGCATGGCTGGCCCCGCTCGCGCTCATACCGATCGCGCTGGTGTCGCTGGTCCTGACGTTGACGCTCCGCCGGTTGCTGCCGCTTGTGGACCAGCACTGGAGAACCGTGCGGTCCTCGCAGCGCTCTGCGGGCCGCCTGTTGGGGGCCGCGCTGGCCGCGGTGGTGCCGTTGCAGGCCGAGCGCGCTTTCGCGGACGTCCTGACAGCAGCCTTTGCCGATTTCAGCAAGGCGGAAGCCAAGCGGCTTGCCCAGCGGCGCGCGCTTGCCATGCTCGACATGCTGGCCGGGCTTGCCGGTCCCTTGGCGACGCTCAGCGTACTGGTCGCGGCCTGGCACGCCGGAGAACGCGGCACCGGCCTGCTGATCCCGGCTTTTCTCGGGTTCGGCTGGCTTGCGCTCGGCGAGACCGCACACGGCGTCTCGCGGATCGCGCTGGGAAGGGTGCGCGAGCGCGCGGCCCGCGAAGGCCTCCAGGGCTGGTCAATGGCCGCCGCTCCCAAGACGACGCCGACGCTTTCGCCGGCGATACTGCAAGAGCTGACGCTGAGGAACGTGCCGCGCCAGACACCCGATGGCCGCAGCCTCGGCCGCCCGATCAGTCCGAGTTTCCGTGCCGGGCATCCGACAGCCCTTGTCGGCGCCAGCGGCACCGGAAAGACGACGCTGCTCAAGCAGATCGCCGGCTGGATCGGCAACGACAACAACGGCCAGTTTGCCGGCGACGGGGTCGTGATGCTCGGCGCCTATCGCCGCGCGGCGTCGCATCTCTGCCTGCACGATGCGGCGATCCTGTCGGATACGGTTCGCGAAAATCTGTTCGCGCCCGGCGCCACTGATGAAGACTGCTGGCTGACGCTGGCCGCCGTGGAACTCGACGGCCGCTTCGCCGATGGGCTCGACGGCTGGATCAGCCAGGACATGTTGTCGCTCGGCGAGGCGCAAAGGCTCAATCTCGCCCGCGCGCTGCTCAGCACGGCTCCGCTCGTTCTTCTCGACGAGCCGGTCGAGCATCTGCATTTCGATCAGGCCGCGCGGATCCTGAAGCGCGTGCTGTCACGATTGGCGAACAGAATAGTCATCTATTCCAGCCACGCCGAATATGCCGTGCCCGCAACCGTCCGCATCCCGATCGGCACCGATCGGGAAATCGCCTGACGAGGATAGAGCCGCCTCATTTTCTTGACATGCGCCGCGCCATCTCGACGGCGCGGCGTTTCAGGTCGGGAGGTCAGCCGTAGCCGGCTGATCGCCCTCCCTCCTCACTTCGTCAGCGGGCAACCGCTTTCCTTGGCGGTGAAGAAGGCCTTGTCGCCGGGCACCACCGCAAGCTGCTTGTAGTAATCCCAGGGCTTCTTCGATTCCGAGGGCTTCTTGACCTCGAACAGATAGAGGTCGTGCACCATCCGGCCGTTGGCCAGCACCTTGCCGCCCTGCGCGAACATATCGTCGACCGGCAGCTCGTGCAATTTGGCGGCGACCGCTTCGGTGTCCTTGGTGTTGGCGGCCTTGACCGCCTTGAGGTATTGCAGCGTCGCCGAATAGGTGCCGGCCTGGATCATGTTCGGCATCCGGCCGGTGCGAGCGAAGAAGCGGTTGGCGAATTCGCGGCTCTTGTCGTCGCGATCCCAGTAATAGCCTTCGGTCAGCACCAGACCCTGGGCGGCCTCAAGACCGAGGCCGTGGACTTCGGCGAGCGTCAGCAACAGGCCGGCGAGTTTCTGGCCGCCCTTGACGATGCCGAATTCCGCCGCCTGCTTGATCGAGTTGGTGGTGTCGAGACCGGCATTGGCAAGCCCGATGATTTTCGCTTTCGAGCTTTGCGCCTGCAGCAGGAACGACGAGAAGTCCGACGAGTTCAGGGGAATGCGGACCGAACCCAATACCTGGCCGCCGTTGGCCTTGACGAAATCGCCGGTGTCCTTTTCCAGCGCATAGCCAAAGGCGTAGTCGGCGGTCATGAAGAACCAGGTGTCGCCGCCCGCTTTCACCAGCGAGCCGCCGGTGCCGACCGCCAGCGCATGGGTGTCGTAGGCCCAGTGGAAGCCATAGGGCTGGCAGGCGTCGCCGGTCAGGCGCGAGGTCGCCGCGCCGACAACGATGTCGATTTTCTTCATCTGTTTCGACAGGTCGTGAATCGCGAGCGCGACCGATGACGTCGTCAGCTCGGTGATCATGTCGACGCCCTCGACCTCGTACCAGCGCCGCGCGATGGCGGTGGCCAGATCAGGCTTGTTCTGATGGTCGGCGGAGATCACCTCGATCTTCTGGCCGAGCACGCTGCCGCCGAAATCCTCGACCGCCATCTTGGCCGCCTCGAACGACCATTTGCCGCCGTAATCGGCATAGACGCCGGACTGGTCGTTCAGGATTCCGATCTTGACACCCTGCGCCGACGCCGGCGCGGCCAGCAACAGGCCGGATATCGCAACGGCCGCCGACAATAATCCCGACTTCATGATAGGTACCTCCCCCAGGGTTTCGGTTGCGGGCATGATATTTAATAACCCTGCGCCTGCCCATCTATTTCACGCTGGCAAAAGGGCGCAAGCGGCGGCCTTGAAAGGGGTGACGCTAGGGTCCGGCAGGCTTGGCGGCGGGAACTTTCCGGCGCGATCCATCGGCGAGGTCGCGGACGATGATGTAGAAGATCGGCGTGAAGATCAGCCCGAAGACCGTTACGCCCAGCATGCCGAAGAACACGGCGACACCGACCGCCTGACGCATTTCCGATCCTGAGCCGCTCGAGACCACCAGCGGCAGCACGCCGAGAATGAACGCAAACGACGTCATCAGGATCGGCCGCAGCCTCAGGCGGCAGGCCTCGATGACGGCCTCCAGCCGCGGTTTTCCCTCCAGCTCGATGTCGCGGGCGAATTCCACGATCAGGATGGCGTTCTTGGCGGCAAGACCCACCAGCACCACAAAGCCGATCTGGGTCAGGATGTTGACGTCCTGCCCCATGATCCGCACGCCGATGGTCGCGGCCAGCAGGCACATCGGCACAATCAGGATGACGGCAAACGGCAGGCTCCAGCTGCCATATTGCGCCGCTAGCACCAGGAACACGAACAGCACGCAGATCGGAAACACCAGAAGGCCCGTGTTGCCGCCGGTGACCTGCTGATAGGACAGGTCGGTCCACTCATAGGAAAAGCCGCTCGGCAGGGTGTCGGCGGCCAGCCGTTTCATGGTGTCGATGGCGGTCGCCGAACTGGTTCCCGGCGTGGTGTCGCCCTGCAATTCCGCCGCCGGATAGAGGTTGTAGCGCGCCACCCGATCCGGCCCGGAGATGTTGCGGAAATCGACCACGCTGCCGAGCTGCACCATGTCGCCGGCGGCGTTGCGGGTGCGCAGGCGGGCGAGATCCGCTGTCTCTTTCCGGAACGGAAGATCGGCCTGCGCGGTGACGTGGTAGGTGCGGCCAAGGATGTTGAAGTCGTTGACGTAGGCCGAACCGAAATAGGTCTCGATCGTGTCGGTCACGCGCTCGATCGGCACGCCCAGTTTCTGCGCCTTGACGCGATCGATATCGACGAACACCTGCGGCGTGTTGGCGCTGAACGGCGAAAACACCGAGGTCAGGCCGGGCGCCTTGCGCGCCGCGGCGACCAGCTCGTCGGTGGCTGCGGCCAGCAGTTCGGGGCCGCGGCCCTGCCGGTCCTGGATCCGCATGGTGAAGCCGCCGCCGGTGCCGATGCCGGGCACTGACGGCGGCGGGATCACGATGATGAAAGCGCCTTCCAGGACGGCCAGCCGCTTGCGCAGGTTCGCCGTGATCACCGCCGCCGACAGGCCTTTTTTCAGGCGGACTTCCGGTTCGTCGAACACCGGAAACAACGCCGCGGCATTGCTGGACTGGGTGCGGGTGGCGCCGGACAGCCCGGCAAACGCCGCCACCCGAACGATGCCCGGGGTATCCAGCGCAATCTTCTCGACCTGGCGCACGATTTCGGTGGTTCGCGCCAGCGAGGAGGCACCCGGCAACTGCACGGAAACGATGACATAGCCGCGATCCTGCGCCGGAATGAAGCCCTGCGGCGTGGTGGCGAGCAACCATCCGGCGCTGCCGATCAGCACCACATAGACCAGCAGCATCGCGAGCGAGTGCCTGATCACGAAACTTGCGGCGGCGGCATAGAGGTGGGACAGCCGCTCGAAGCCGCGATTGAAGAAGCCGGTGAATTTTTCCCAACCGCGCCCGATCAGGTTCCAGCTTGCCGCCGGCCGCTTTTCCGCGTGCGGCTGCAGGATCTGCGAGGCCAGGGCCGGGGAAAGCGTCAACGAACAGAAGCAGGAAATCGCCGTCGCCACCGCAATGGTGATGGCGAATTGCTGAAAGAACTGCCCGGAGATGCCGCCCAGAAACGCCGTCGGCACGAACACCGCGCACAACACCAGGGCGATCGAGACCAGCGCGCCGCCGACCTCCTCCATGGTGCGCAGCGCGGCATCGCGCCGGCTCATGCCGTCGCGAAGGTGCCGCTCGACATTTTCGACCACCACGATCGCATCATCGACCACGATGCCGACCGCGAGCACGAGGCCGAACAGGGTCAAATTGTTGATGGCAAATCCGAGTGACGCCATCACGGCGAACGTGCCGACCAGCGACACCGGTATCGCCACGATCGGAATGATCGCGGGGCGCCAGCCCTGCAGGAACAAGAGCACCACGAACACGACGAGCGCCATCGCCTCATAGATGGTCTTGATCAGCTCGTGGACGGATTGCGCGATAAACTCGGTCGGATTGTAGCCGATATTGTAGTCGAGCCCCCTGGGAAACCCGGCCTTGAGCCTGACCATGGCGTTGGAAATATTCTTCGCGGTGGCCAGCGCATTCGAGCCGGGACGCTGCGTCACCAGGAGCGCGACCGCGGTCTTGCGCAGCAGGAAACTGTTGGTGGTGTAGTCCAGTGCCCCCAGCTCGATCCGGGCCACGTCGCGCAGCCGCACCGTGCGCCCGTCCAGACCTGCCTTGACGACGATGTTCTCGAACTGCTCGATATCCTTCAGCCGGCCCGTGAAGGTGAGGTTGGGCTGGAACGCCCGGTCCGCGATCGGCGGCGCGGCGAACTGACCTCCGGTGATCTGCAGGTTCTGGGCCCTGATCGCCACCAGCACGTCGCCCGCGGTCATTCCGAGATTGGCGATCTTGTCAGGATCGAGCCACAGCCGCATCGAGTAATCGCGCGCGCCGAAAATCTGGATATCGCCGATGCCATCCAGCCGGAGCAGCTGGTCACGCACCTGCAGCAGCGCGTAATTGCTGATGTAGAGCTGATCGAATGTGTCGTCCGGCGACAGCATGAACACGACCATCAATATATCAGGGCTGTTCTTCCGGGTGACGACGCCGTTGCGCTGGACCTCCTCCGGCAATTGCGGCTGCGCGATCGCAACCCGGTTCTGGACCAGCACCTGGGCCTTGTCGAGATCGGTGCCGAGCTTGAAGGTGACCGTGATCGTCAACTGCCCGTTCGAGGTCGCCTGGCTGTAGAGATACAGCATGTCCTCGACGCCGTTGATCTGCTGCTCGATCGGCGCTGCAACGGTGTCGGAGACGGTCTGCGCCGAGGCGCCCGGATATTGCGTGGTCACCACGACGGTCGGCGGGACAACTTGCGGATATTCGGCGACCGGCAGCGTGGTGTAGGCGATCGCGCCGACGATCAACAGCACGATGGACAGCACCATCGCCAGGATCGGCTGATTGATCGAAAGCCGGCCGAGATTCATGTCTTGCCACCGGATGGCGCCGGATGCGGGCTCACCTTGGCGCCGACCCGCGCGCGCTGGAGGCCGTCGACGATCACGCGGTCCTCCGGCTTCAGCCCCTCGCGGATCACCCGCAAGCCGCCATCGAGCGGCCCGAGCACGACGGGCTTTGCCTCCACCGTGTCGTCGTCCTTGACCACGAAGACGATCTTGCGCGACTGATCGGTGGCGATGGCCGTGTCCGGCAACAGCAGCGCGTCATAGGGCGCGCTGGCGATCAGCCGCACGCGGCCGAACTGCCCCGGCAGGATGGAAAGATCCTTGTTCGGAATCACCGCCCGCCCGCGCAGCGTGCCGGTCGAGACATCCATCCGGTTGTCGAGGAAATCCACCTTGCCGTCGTGCGACGGCTTGGTTTCGCCGGTCAATGTCACCTGGACCGGATTCGGATTCTCCCGCGAACTCGGCCGTTTGCCCTCGAAATAGAGCCGGTTGTATTTGAGGTAGGTCGCCTCATCCATGTCGAAATAAACGTAGATCGGATCGAGCGAGACGATCGAGGTGAGCAGGGTGCCGCCGCCGCCGGCGTCGCTGCCGGTTACGAGATTGCCGACGCTGACGAGGTGGCGGCTCACTCTTCCCGCCATGGGGGCGAGGACGTGGGTGAACTCGATATTGAGGTGGGCGGCCTTCAGCGCGCCGTCGGCCTGCATCTCCGCGGCTTTCGCGCCCTGCAGCGTCTGGCGCCGCTGGTCGACAATGGAGTCGGAGACCGCCTGGGTTTGATTCAGGGCCAGCGCACGGTCGAGTTCGCGTTTCGCGAGTTCCGCCTTGGCGCGCGCATCCGAGAGCTGGCCCTCGGCCTGCTCGGCCACCGCTTCGAACGGGCGGGAATCGATCACATAGAGCAGATCGCCGGTACTGACGAAGGCGCCGTCGCGAAATTCGACACTGGTGACGAAGCCGCCGACCCGGGCACGGACCTGGACCTCTTCCACTGCGTCGAACCGTCCGGTGAATTCGTCCCAATCGGTGACGGTGCGTTTGGCTGGCTGTGCGACCGTGACCGGCGGCGGCGCGGCTGCCGCCTGCTGGGGCGGTTTGTCGCCGCAGCCGGACAAGGAGACTGCGAGCAGGGCTATCAATGGCCTGAAGACGCGAAGTGAATGAAACCTGGAACCCACGCCGTGAACCAATCGCTCCGATGCCCCAGTCGAGCTCACTTCCATCTCCCCTTGGCGCGCCGATTGATCACTGCCGCCATGATCGTGCACGGCGCGACCGCACCCGCTCAGTCTGTGCAAGAACCGGGCGAGATCAAGGAATTAGTTGCGCGGCGCTGACGACGATCGTGCGAGCAGACAATTTACCGGCTCGCGGCACAGATATCGCGCCGCGCGGCCGGTTGCGAACCGGCCTTTTGGCCGGGTCGGCCGTGGGGCGGCGCGTCGGGGGTACAGGGCCTCGCAGGCGACTGCTCCAATCGAGATGACGCTGGGAAGACATGACAGCGGAATTGTCCCATTTCGAAGCGAAAGCCGCGAAGCCATCGCGGTTTCGCGGCGCACCAAATCAATAACCGGTTCATCGCGGGTTATTGACCATCGGGAGCACTGGCCGGATCGCTCGATCATGCATGCGCGCCGTGGACGATCGCGGTCAGCGAAAATGCCGCCGCCGGCCCACGCGGACGATCCGACAATTCGCTCTCGACCCTGCGCCATGACGCGGGCATTATCGCCAAAATCCCTCCGGTCGAACGATCCGTAAAACGAGGTCAGACATGCACGCGCCTCCCTCTCACAAATCGTTCGTCGAAGCCGGTGAAGCCGGGACAGAGAGCCGCGGCCCCCTTCGCATTGCCCCCGACTGCGCCGGACAGAATTTCTACGCGGTGGATCGCGGCTTGCGCGATCTGCTCCGGCTGTATCTGCAGCCGGACGATTTCAAGCGGCTGGAGCCGCATTTCCATCGGCTCGGCGAACTGGCGGGCGGCCGGCTGGGTGAACTCGCTGGGATCGCCGACAAACATCCGCCGGTGCTCAACGCCAGGGATCGCTTCGGCCGCGACGAGGACTGGATCGACTACCATTCCTCCTATCGCGAGATGGAGAACATCGCGTTCGCCGATTTCCAGTTTCACGCCATGAGCCATCGCGGCGGCGCGCTCGGCATGGACCGGCCGCTGCCCGCGGTCGCGAAATACGCGCTGCAATACCTGTTCGTGCAGGCGGAGTTCGGGTTGATGTGCCCGATCAGCGTCACCGACACCTCGATCCACCTGATCCGCAAATTCGCCAGCGCCGAGCTCAAGGATTACCTGCTGCCGAAGATGCTGTCGGCCGACCCGGCCGTGCAGTGGAAAGGCACGCAGTTCATGACCGAACGGTCCGGCGGTTCCGACGTCGGCGCGATCGAAACAACGGCGCGCTGCGAGGACGGGGTGTGGCGGCTCTATGGCGACAAATGGTTTTGCTCGCACGCCGACGCCGACGTCGCACTGCTGCTGGCGCGCCCCGAAG
Organism: uncultured Alphaproteobacteria bacterium; assembly: GCA_963831585.1. Taxonomy (GTDB): domain Bacteria; phylum Pseudomonadota; class Alphaproteobacteria; order Rhizobiales; family Xanthobacteraceae; genus Bradyrhizobium. Next base: position 498,980 of record CAWHRA010000018.1, read on the forward strand.
GCGCGGCCTCCGGCACCAGGGGACTCGCGCTGTTCGCCCTGCCGCGCCGGCTCAAGGACGGCCGCCGCAACGCCTACCGCATCGCCCGCCTCAAGGACAAGCTGGGCACCCGCTCGATGGCATCGGGCGAGATCCTGCTGGAGGGCGCGGTGGCCTATCTGGTCGGCGATGCCGAGCGCGGCCTGAAGCAGATGATGGAGCAGGTCAATTTGTCGCGGCTGTCGCACGGCGTGCGCGCCGCCGCCATGATGCGGCGCTGCGTCAACGAAGCGATGGTTTGCGCGCGCAGCCGGACGGCTTTCGGCAAAACCATCATCGACTATCCGCTGCTTCGCCGTCAGCTCCTGAAGATCGCGCTGCCGTCGGAACAGGCGCTTTCGATGTTCCTGTTTGCGGCCAGCGCGATGGATCGCGCCAATGCCGGCTCGAAGGAAGCGGAAAGCGCCTTGCGCATTCTCACCCCGCTGCTGAAATTCCGCGCCTGCCGCGACAACATTCCGGTCGCGACCGGCGCCATGGAAGTGCGCGGCGGCAACGGCTACATCGAGGAATGGGTGAATGCGCGGCTGATCCGCGACGCCCATATCGGCGTGCTCTGGGAAGGCACCAGCAACATCAACGCGCTCGACATCGTCACCCGCGCGGTCGGCAAGAGCCGCGCCCATCGCTCGCTCGGGACCGCGCTCACCAAGCTGCTCGACAACGCCACGTCCGTACCGGCGGTGTTCCGGGACCGGCTGCGCGCGGCGCTCGACCGCGCGCTCGCACTGGTCGAGCGGGTCGCCGCCGAGCCGGCGCTGGAGGCCAGCGCGCGACAGGCCGCGAGCAGCCTCTATCATGTCACCAGCGCGATCCTGATGATGTGGGAAGCCTCCCGGCCGGGCTCGGACGCGCACCGGGCGCTGTTTGCGCGGCTCGTTCTCGAACACCGGCTGAGCGCGCAGGATCCACTTGAGCCAGCGGCCGGCGACTGGGAGCGCGGGGCGGCGGAAATTATCTTCTCCGAGCGGCAGGTCGGGCTTGCGGACGTCGCGGGGCTGCTGATCTAAAGCCGCGAGCCACGGCCTGCCGGACCTGTCGAACAGGATCCGTTGAGCATCATTTCCGCAGGCCGTTCGTCGAACCCGGTCAAGCCGGCGCGATAGCGATATAGGGAATGCAGGCTACGACGGCGGCAAGCTGGATCGCATTGCTCAGCATGCCGCCCCAGTGCAGCCGTCGCAGCCGTCGTACGGCGTCGGCATCGCCGGCATCTCTGTCACTGAGCCGGGCATCCATCCGCCGCAAGAACCAGCGGCGCGACAAGGGCGTGATGGCCGCAATCAAGCCAATGCCGATGGCCAGAACCGGGCGACCCGCCACGGCGACGGCGATCATCCCGACGACCGCGGCAATGGCCAGGGTCAGGAAATAGCCGTTGAACATGGCGCGCAACAGCAGCGCGACAGGGGGGATGTCCAGCCGCACCAGCAGAAAGGCGGGCGCCGCCAGCAGGAAATAGATCATCGGAAGCAGCAGGATGGTCGCGGCGAACAAAGCAACGTTGTCTGGCATGTTGCGAACACCCTTTCTCTGCCTGCCGGGCAAGGCTTTTCTGGCGGCGTTCACCGCAACATTCGCCTCGACCCATCACCGACACTATTGGACTTTGGTCGGAATCTAACCGGAATGCCGACGCGCAGGATGCTCCGCCGGCCCAGGTGCCAAACCATCCGTTCGCGCAGCGCGTGTGGCCCCGGGGTTCCGTCGGTATTTTCGCGAACCGCGTACCTGCGCCACTTTTGCGGTTCCCTTTGGCGCTCACCGTCCGCTAAATTATCCGCAACGCGGCAACAAGATGAAGATGTCCCGGGAGGACAGGCGTGCACAGAGGGCGTGTGGTTTTCGGCGCCATGGACGAGGTCGTGTTCGGCCGCCCCGCCGCGGAGGCGGTCGCCGGGCAGATGGACCGCCTGCGCGCCAGCCGCGCCTTCCTGATGGTCAGCGGCACGCTCAACCGGACCACCGGCGAGATCGAGAAGATCAGGCAAGCGCTGGGGCCCCGCTGCGTCGGCACCTTCGATGCCATGCCGCCGCACACGCCGCGCGCGGCCGTCGTTGCCGCGGCCGAACAGGCGCGCGCCGCCGGCGCCGATCTCATCGTCACGGTCGGCGGCGGCTCGATCACCGACGGCGCCAAGGCCGTGCAGCTTTGCCTCGCCAATGACATCAGCACCGTCGACGACATCGACCGGATTCGCGCGATCAAGGGCGTCGCGCCGCCGATGAACGCGCCCGTGGTGCGCCAGATCAGCGTGCCGACCACGATTGCCGGCGGCGAGTTCAGCGCGATGGCCGGCGTCACCGAGGAGCGCAGCAAGGTCAAGGAAATGCTGCGCCATGACCTCGTGATGCCGCGCGCCGCGATCCTCGATCCCGCCGTGACCGTGCACACGCCGGAATGGCTGTGGCTTTCGACCGGCATCCGCGCCGTCGACCATTGCGTCGAGGGCCTGTGCTCGCGCGAGGCGCACCCCTTTGCCGACGCCCAGGCCGTGAAGGGATTGTCGATGCTGACGCAGGCGCTGCCGCGCGTGAAGGCCGATCCGCGCGACCTCGATGCCCGGATGGATTGCCAGATCGGCACCTGGCTCTCGATGGGACCGCTGTCGTCGGGGGTGCCGATGGGCGCCAGCCACGGCATCGGCTACGTGCTCGGCGCGGTCTACGACGTGCCGCACGGCTATACGTCCTGCGTGATGCTGCCGTCGGTGCTGCGCTGGAACAGACAGGACAATGCCGAACGGCAGGCGCTGGTCGCTGCCGCGATGGGGCAGCCCGGCAGGGACGCCGCCGACGTGCTCGACGAATTCATCCGCTCCCTCGGCATGCCGCGCAGCCTTCGGGAGGTCCGGATCGAGCCTGCGCATTTCGACCGCATCGCGGAACTGGCGATGGCGACGCCATGGATACCGCGCAACCCGCGCAGGATCGATTCGCCCGCGCAGGTGCGCGAGATACTTCTTCTGGCCGCATGAGGGAATTGGAAACGCCATGTATACCGGCAAGCATGCTTATCTGCGTCCGCTGCAGCCCGCCTTCATCATGGCGGCCACCGGCGAGTCCGTGACCTATCGCGAACTGGAGGCGCGCAGCAATCGCCTCGCGCACCTGTTGCGCAAGCTCGGGCTGAGGCGGCTCGACCACTATGCGATCTTCATGGAGAACAACAGCCGCTACCTCGAGGCCTGCGGCGCGGGCGAGCGGTCGGGGCTTTATTTCACCTGCGTCAATTCATATCTGACGCCGGGCGAACTCGCCTACATCGTCAACAACAGCCAATCCCGGGTGCTCATCACCTCAGTTGCAAAACTCGACGTCGCGCGCGAGGCGCTGAAGGAATGCCCGGATGTCGAGCTCTGCATCGTGGCCGATGGCCCCGGCGAGAGCGAGCGCATCGTCGGGCTGAGCGAGGCCACCGCTGGCCTGCCGAAGACGCCCGTCCCGGACGAATCCGTCGGCACCGCCATGCTCTATTCATCGGGCACGACGGGACGGCCAAAGGGAATCCTGCGGCCACTGGCCGAGCAGCCGCCGGTGCAGAACCTGCCGATCTTCGATTTTCTGCGGAAGCTCTGGCAGTACCGCGAGGGCATGATCTATCTGTCGCCGGCGCCGCTGTATCATTCGGCGCCGCAGGCCGCGGTCAACCTCACGATCCGCGAGGGCGGCACCGTCATCATCATGGAGCATTTCGATCCCGAGCGTTACCTCGAACTGGTCGAGAAATGGGGCGTCACCCACAGCCAGCTGGTGCCGACGATGTTCTCGCGCATGCTGAAACTGCCGGAGGAAATCCGAACGCGCTATGACCTGTCGTCGCTGGAAATCGCGATCCACGCCGCGGCGCCGTGTCCTGCCGCGGTAAAGGAAGAAATGATAAAGTGGTGGGGCCCGATCATCCACGAATATTACGGCGCCACCGAAGGCCTGGGCTTTACCGCCTGCAACAGCGAGCAATGGCTCGCCCACCGCGGCAGCGTCGGCAAGGTGCTGCTCGGCGACCTGCACATTCTGGATGAGGACATGAAACCGTGCCCCGAGGGCACGCCGGGCACGGTCTGGTTCAAGACCGCCACGCCGTTCGAATATTTCAACGATCCGAACAAGACCAGCGAGGCGCGTTCGCCCGATGGCAGCATGAGCACCGTCGGCGACGTCGGCTATGTCGACGATGACGGTTATCTCTATCTGACCGACCGCGCGACCTTCATGATCATTTCCGGCGGCGTCAACATCTATCCGCAGGAATGCGAGAACCTGCTGATCACCCATCCCAAGATCGCGGACGCCGCCGTGTTCGGCGTGCCCAACGCCGATCTCGGCGAGGAGGTAAAGGCGGTGGTGCAGCCGATGCCGGGCATCGAGCCGTGCGCCGCGCTCGCCGACGAGCTGATCGCCTTCTGCAGCCAGTCGCTGTCGCGCCAGAAGGTGCCGCGCTCGATCGACTTCGAGGACGAATTGCCGCGGCTGCCGACCGGCAAGCTCTACAAGCGGCTGTTGCGCGACCGCTATTGGGGCAACAAGAACTCGCGGATCGTGTGAGAACGCAGGCTGATACCGGCGCCCTTCCCCGGGTATCCTGCGGGTGAGAATTCCGCCAGCCGGAAGCCTGAGGTGCAGTATTTCCATTGCCCCGGCGGGAATTATGTACGATTACAGCCTTTCGCGAGGCAGCATCGGCCGTCCCAAGGGAGATCAAAAAAATGCGTGAAGCCGTCATTGTTTCTTATGCCCGCACCGGGCTGGCGAAGTCCGGCCGCGGCGGGTTCAACATCACCGCGCCGATGTCCATGGCGGCCCATGCCATCAAGCACGCCGTCGAGCGCGCCGGTGTCGACAAGGCCTATGTCGAGGATTGCTATCTCGGCAATTGCGCGCATGGCGCGCCCAATATCGGCCGTCAGGCCGCGCTGCTCGCCGGCCTGCCGAAATCGACCGGCGGCGTCTCGGTGAACCGTTTCTGTTCCTCTGGCCTGCAGACCATTGCGATGGCGGCCAACTCGATTCGCTCGGACGGCTCCGACTGCATCGTCGCCGGCGGCGTCGAGAGCATCTCGGTCCCCGGCGGTCCGCTGCCGAAGGAAGTGGTCGACCCGGATCTGCTCAAGACTGCGCCCGCCATCTTCATGGCGATGATCGACACCGCCGACATCGTCGCCGAGCGCTACAAGGTCAGCCGCGAGTACCAGGACGAGTACTCGCTGGAATCGCAGCGCCGCATGGCCGCCGCCCAGCAGGCCAACAAGTTCAAGGACGAGATCGTCCCGATGAAGACGAAAATGAAGGTCGTCGACAAGCAGACCAAGGCCGAGAGCATCGTCGACTACGTCGTCGACCGCGACGAGTGCAACCGGCCCGAGACGACCATGGAAGGCCTCGCCAAGCTCGAGCCGGTCAAGGGCCCCGGCAAGTACATTACCGCCGGCAACGCCAGCCAGCTCTCGGACGGCGCTGCGGCCGTGGTGCTGATGGAAGCCAAGGACGCCGAAAAGCGCGGCCTCAATCCGCTCGGCCGCTTCGTCGCCTGGGCGGCGGCGGGCTGCGAACCGGATGAGATGGGCATCGGTCCGATCTACGCGGTGCCGAAGCTGTTGAAGCGCCACGGCCTGAAGATCGACGACATCGACATCTGGGAACTCAACGAGGCGTTCGCCAGCCAGTGCCTGTATTCCCGCGACCAGCTCGGCATCGATCCCGCCAAGTACAACGTCAACGGCGGCTCGATCGCAATCGGCCATCCTTTCGGGATGACCGGCGCGCGTCTGACCGGCCACATCCTGCAGGAAGGCCGCCGGCGCAAGGCGAAGTGGGGCGTGGTGACGATGTGCATCGGCGGCGGCCAGGGCGGCGCCGGCCTGTTCGAAATCTACAGCTGAGCATCGGCCCGGCGGCGAAAGCCATCATCGAGACAGCAGCGCGGCGGAACCATCCGCCGCGCTGTTTCTTTTGATCGTTCGCTCAGGCCGCGCGAACGGTGTCCAGGAAGGTTTCGACCTGGCTCTTGAGATGATCGCTTTCGCGCGCCAGCGATTGCGCCGCGGTCAGTACCTCGCCGGCCGCACCACTGGTCTCGCTCGAACCGCGCTTGACCTCGGTCACCTCGGAAGCCACCTGGGTCGAGAGCTGCGCCGACTGCTGCACGTTGCGCGCGATCTCCTGCGTCGCGGCGCCCTGCTGCTCGACGGCCGCGGCGATCGCCGAGGACACCTCCGAGATCAGCGTGATGGTCGAGCCGATTTCCTTGATGGCGGCAACGCTTTCCGCGGTCGCGGTCTGCATGTCGGCCACCTGGGCGTCGATTTCCGCGGTCGCCTTCGCGGTCTGGGTCGCCAGCGCCTTGACCTCGGATGCGACCACCGCGAAGCCGCGCCCGGCTTCGCCGGCGCGAGCGGCCTCGATGGTCGCATTGAGCGCGAGCAGATTGGTCTGCTCGGCAACTTCCCTGATCAGCTTGACGACGTCATTGATGCGGCCGGCGGCGAGCGAAAGCCTCGCAATGCTCTCGTCGGTCTTTTGCGCCTGGCTGACGGCCGTCGAAGCGATCCGGTTGGATTCGTGGACCTGCCGGCCGATCTCGTTGACCGACGAGGTGATTTCTTCCGTCGCCGCCGCGACCGCCTGGATGTTGTCGGTCACCGCGCGCGACGCCGAGGCGGCGGAATCGGACAGCGACATCGTGCCATCCGAGGTCTTCGTCATCGTGGTTGCCGACGCCTCGAGTTCGGTCGATGCCGACGAAAGGGAATCGACCAGTTCGCTGATCATGGTCTCGAAATCGCCGGTAGCCGTGCTGATGCGCTGGGCGCGCGCCGCCTTGAGCGCCTCCTCGGCTCTCGCCGCCTCATCCGACGCCTGCTTGGCGACCAGCGCCTGCTTGAAGATCTGAAGCGCGCTGGCGATCCGGCCGATTTCGGTGGCCTCGCCCTGGTGCGGGATCTCGACGGAAAGTTCGCCGTCGGTCAATTGTCCCATCGGCTTCAGGATTGAGCCGATGCCCTGGCGGATATCGCGGACCATGTAGATCGCCGCGCCGAGCCCGAGCACGATCGCGCCGCCGAGAATGAGCGTCATCAGCAGGATGGCGTTCCGATAGCTTGCGTCGGCGCCCTGCCCGGCGGTCTCGGCGCCCTTGTCGTTGAGCTCGACGAGCTTGGCAAGCGTGGCATCCATCGCGCGGCCGATCGGCACCACCTTTTTGGCGTTGATATCTTTCGCCGCCGCGACCTCACCCTTGTTGGCCAGCGACTGCACCTCGGCCGACGCGCCGGCGAAGCTTTGCCACTGCTTGTCCAATTGATCGGCAAGTTCGCGCTCGGCGGGCGAGGAGATCAAGGGCTGGTAGGCTTTCGCGGCCTTTTCAAAGTCGGCCTTGCGCGCGGCGAGGTTTTTGTCGACGTCCGCCCGCTCCGCGTCCGCAACGATCAGATGATCGCGCAGCACCGCGCGAAAGCGCGCCGACTGCACCCGCATCTCGCCGACCCAGCGAACGCTTGGCAGCCATTGTGCCTGGATGTCATGGGCCGCGGCATTGATCGTGCGCATCTGCAGGAATGCAAATCCGCCGATGATGGCAATCACCAGAAACAGGAATGAAACGATCGCGAAAAGCTTGGCGCTGATCGACAGCCTTGAAAACGCGTGCATGATTCGAGTCCAGGAGGAATACTCGCTTACCGGTTGATCGGTCGCGATTTGATCCACCCTGCGCCCGTATCGCTAAAGTCTCACTAAGCGAACTCAGTACTTGTACGACCCGCAATGGTCGAAACGCAGATCAAATTGTGCCAGCACACTCGATCTCCGCCATCGTCCTCGCAATGCAAATCATTCGCGTCGCGCCGGCATCACGCGGCCGAATGGGGGGACGCATCCGGTCGCCGATGCGTGTTCGCCTCGCGCAGCCTCGATCCGATTTCGATTGATGGCAGCGAAACAACGGCGCCGCAGGTTACGCCCCATTGCGCATTCGATCCGGAGTATTTTACCGGCGGCTCTCATAGGCCGCCGCTTTCGTTGCTCGGCGCCGCAATGGCAAGATTCCCTCTCCAACCCGCATCGGCGCAAGGATCGTTCTTTTTTCAGCCGCGCTATTGCCGTGATCGGAGGGATGATCCTACCTCAAGGAGAATCACCCGGTCAGGACCGCGTCCGCTGCCGGGGATAACGAGGGAACTTTCGCGATGACCCACCGTGCGTGCGGGGCCGTTCGATGGCATTGATCGATCCGCTCTACGTGACGTCGGGTTTCGGCGTCGGTGTTCTCGTCGGCATGACCGGCGTCGGCGGCGGCTCGTTGATGACACCGCTGTTGATCCTGCTGTTCGGCATTCATCCCTCGACGGCGGTCGGCACCGATCTGCTCTATGCCGCCGCCACCAAGACCGGCGGCAGCGTCGTGCATGGCTGGGCGCGCAGCATCCACTGGCCGGCGGTGATCCGGCTCGCCAGCGGCAGCATTCCGGCCAGCATCCTGACATTGATCCTTCTGTGGCAGCTCCATCTCGACAGCGCCGCCGCACGCAGCCTGGTCAACATCGTGCTTGCATTCGCGCTGATGCTGACGGCCGCGTCGCTGATCTTCCGCAAGGCGATCATGGACTCGCTTCGCTGGCGCATGGAGCTGCTCGACGACCGGACGATCGCGCGCGCGACCGTGCTGGTTGGCGCGGCGCTGGGCGTGCTGGTCTCGATCTCGTCGGTCGGCGCCGGCGCGGTGGGCGTGACCGCGCTGCTGCTGCTGTACCCGCAACTGCCGATGTCGCGCATCGTCGGTTCCGACATCGCGCATGCGGTGCCGTTGACGCTGATCGCGGGCATCGGACACTGGGCGCTGGGCGCGATCGACTGGCATCTGATGGCGGTTCTGCTGATGGGCTCGCTGCCCGGCATCGTGCTCGGCAGCTACTTCGCCACCCGCGTGCCGGAAACCGCGCTGCGGCTGCTGCTGGCGGTGACCCTGATCCTGGTGGCGAGCAAGCTCGTCTCCAGCGAATGGCCCTGGACCAATTCGATCGTCGGGGCGGTGGCGCAGAGCACCCGCCGCTGACAGGGATCAGCTAGCGTCCGCCTTCAGGTTTCGTCGCAAACCAGATGACGTGCCGTGCGCCGCTGCGTTTTGTCGTGGCGCGCACGTTGACCTCGTTCACATCGAAGCCGGCGTCGCCAAGCCGCTTGGTGAAAGCGGGGTGCGGCCCCGACGACCAGACGGCGAGCACGCCGCCCGGCCGCAGCGCCCGGCGGATGGCCTTCAATCCCTTCAAATCGTAGAGCGCGTCATTGGCCCTGCGGATCAGCCCCTCCGGGCCATTGTCGACATCGAGCAGGATGGCATCGAAGGCCGAAGCCTGAGACGCGATCACGTCGACGACGTCGGCCTCGCGAATACTGGCGCGCGTATCCCTCAGGCTGTCGCCGAAGACCTCGGCCATCGGACCGCGCGCCCAGGCGATCACGGCGGGCACAAGCTCGGCCACCGTGATCTGCGCCTCGGGTCCCAACACGGCGAGCGCGGCGCGGAGCGTGAAGCCCATGCCCAATCCGCCGATCAGCAGATGCGGACGCTTGATCGCTTCGATCCGCCGGCAGGCGAGCGTGGCCAGCGCTTCCTCGGATCCGCTCAGCCGGCTGTTCATGAGCTCGTTCGGACCGAGCATCATCGAGAATTCGGTCCCCCTTCGCATCAAGCGAAGTTCGACCTCCGCGCCGGGTACGCGCGCTACATCAACCTGCAACCACGGAATCATGCGTTGCTTCTACAGCGTTTTGGCCTTGGGCAAAACGCCGGTCACTTGTCGATCGGGCAACTGCCCGGATTGTCGCAAGGGGCGGGAGCGGCGCGCGTGGTGGCGGAGACCTCGACGGAGGGCGGGCCCTCGACCCCGTTCACGATGGCCGTGACGCGCCAGCGATAGGCAGATTGCGGGCTCAGGTCGGAATCGGCGAAACCGGGGCTTGCGGTATCCGCCACCGCCGCGAAATGACCATCGGCGGCGGCGCGCCAGACCCGGTAGGCCGTGGCTCCCGCAAGCGGCGACCACGCCAGATCCGCTGACGTGTCCGAGGTGTCGACGAGCGTCAGCGCCGGCGGCGCCGCATCGGGAGCCGGCGCCGGAACGGCCGCCGTCGCCGCGCGCGCGGTCAGCGCATCGAGCATGGCCTTGATGGTCCTGATCTGCGACCCGGACTTGGTGACATAGGTGTCGTTTTGATCGGCGTAGCCCCACAGGTCCCAGCATGCCAGCGGATTATACGGCAGATACCAGCTCACCGCGGTCTGCGGATAAAGCACGATCAGGCGATTGCTATCCGCCCAGGCATTGTAGCCGGCCTCGTCGATGAAACGCCGGTCGATCTCGCCGGCATCCTGCAGACACCCGTGCAGGGCTATATGGACGCGGCACGGCGCGCCATCCTCGCAGTCCCTGGGAACGAACACATAGCCCGTCTCACTCAGGCTCAGCGGACTCGGATCCCTGGGATCGGTGTAAAGCGACTGGTCGAAGCTTTTGAGGGTTCCGCTCAATGGACCGCGGTTGGGCGCGTTCAACGGCCCGTAGATGTGCTGCAGGATGATTCCCGCCTGGTCGTAGCCACACGCATCGATGAACGGGCGGGCAGTGACGTTGCAGTCGTTGGGACCGCCGCTGTGCGGATCCGCCGCGACCACGAACGAATGACCGGCCCCGATCGACGTCTGGTAGTAGAGGTTGCCGCGGTTGGGATCGCCGAGATAATGGCGATAGAACGCCACGGTCGCATCGGTGACCGACTTCGCGACCTTGCCGTCGTTGTAGCCGTGGAAAACATATATTTTTTGTTGGCCAAGTCCTTGCGGGGAATCGATCTCGCCGGATGCCGCTTTGGCGTCGGCCTTTTCGGTGAAGCGTTTCAGGTCGGCAAGCGGGTTGCCGGGCATGCACAGGCCGGTCGCATTGAGGAACGGCAGCGAGAAGGCATCAAAGGCGTCGCTGGCGTCCGTCTGCGCGCACCAGAACGGCCCGCCGGCGATCACGCCGACACCCCTGATCACCGACGACCAGGCAGTGCCGAACTGCACGGCCATGAAGCCGCCGGAGGAGATGCCGGAGATCGAGCTTTGAGCGATGTCGGCGTTGTAGCCGGATAGTGCGACATGTGACTGAGCCGGCGCGGAACCGGCGACAAGCGCCGCGCAGCCCAGCACGATGACGATCCCGCACGCCCCTGCAACTTTCACTGGACATCTCCAGGGGCGGCAGACCGCCCGCAGCGTCGTCTAGCAATTACTCGCCAAGGTAGTATGACGTCTAAACGCCTCTTTCGCCAGTCACGGTTTGGGCAGCGGCCACCAAATTTATGCTCGGCGCGGGTATCAAGCGTTTCGACAGTCATTTCGCACGCGGCCTGCCCGGCCCGAGCGCGAGTTTCGGATTATTTCCCTGCGACAACGACGCGATAAGCGTTCGCAGCGCCAGCACCGGTGGCAAAATCTCACCACGTCGCCAGACGAGTGGTGTCGTGATGTTGGCCTGCGCCTTCGGGATCGCGTGCCTAAGCACATATGTATCCGGCATGATGTCCAGCACTGACTCGGGCACCAGCGCGATGCCGGTGCCGGAAGCGACGCATGCGACAATGGCATGGTAAGAACTGAGTTCCAGCACACGCAGCGTCGCGAGACTGTCTCGCCCGAGCCAACGTTGTAGCACGCGACGGTACGCGCACCCTTCCGGAAACGCGATGAGCGAAGCGCCTTCCACGTCACGCGCGCGCCTGATGGGTGCATGGTCGGCACCGGAAATGACAATCAGCCGCTCGGAAAAGACCGGAATGTGTTCCAAGGTCCGCGCCGCTGGAGCCTCCGCGATGAAGGCGGCATCCAGATGGCGGTCAGCCACTTTGTTCATGAGGTCATCGTTGGTACCCGTCGTCAGTTCCAGACGTACTTCCGGACAACGGCGATGAAAGTCCGCGAGGATGCGCGGTAGCCGGCTCGCAGTCGTGCTTTCCAGCGCGCCCAACTTCAGCACGCCCCGAGGTATCCCGCCAGAGACGACAGCGCGTGCTTCATCGGAGAGTTGGATGAGCCTCTCGGCATAAGTTAGCAACAACTCGCCAGTGGGCGAGAGATGAAGACGCTGCCGCTCGCGGTGGAATAGCGTCACGCCCAGTGAGGTTTCGAGTTGCTTGACCCTCGTCGTGACGCTTGACGGCGCCCGATGTAACTTGCGCGCGGCTTTGATGACGCCACCTTCATCGACGACGCGCTTGAACACTTGAAGATCGACAAAGTCCATCGAAGGCATCCATTCTAATAAGAAGAACAACATGTTCTCAATTATTCGATATCATAGAACGAAAGATGCACCTAATCTGGGGTCATGAACAGGAGCATTTCCGAGCCTTCGGCCACTGTTGCCGCAACGGTGGGCTTGCTGGCCCTAACCAGCGCAATGGGAATCGGCCGCTTTTCACTGACGCCGATCCTGCCCCTGATGCAGCACGACATGGGGCTGACATTCGCGCAGGGAGGCTGGCTCGCCACCGGCAACTATCTGGGGTACCTGGTCGGCGCCCTGACCTGCATGGCCTTTGCGCCTCGGCCGGTGCTCGCGATCCGCTGGGGCCTGGTTTGCGTCGCCGTCCTTACCGTGGCGATGGGACTTGGCCGTTCGCCTCCGCTTTGGTTTGCGCTTCGATTTTCTGCGGGTATGGCGAGTGCCTTCGTGCTGGTTGGGGTCTCGGCTTGGGCGATGCCGATCCTCGCACGGTGCGACAAAGGCCAATGGTCAGGATTTGCGGGAGTCGGTGTCGGCATCGTCTTTGCCGGTCTCGTAGGCCTCGCTGCGGGGATCGACGCCTGGGGTTCGCGCTCGACCTGGATTGTAATGGGCGTCGTTGCCGCAGCGCTTGCATTTTTCCTCTGGTGGCCGCTTGGCACGAACGCGCTTCCAACGGACGCGGTGGCGTCAAACATGAGCGGCGTGCCGCGTCGAGCTCTTGTTGCCGCCGCCTGCTACGGCCTGTTCGGCTACGGGTACATTATTCCGGCGACCTTCCTTCCCGCACTGGCGCGTGAATATATCGACGATCCGGCAGTGTTCGGATGGGTTTGGCCGATGTTCGGGATCGCTGCCGCCATTTCTACGCTCGTCGCGGCACGGTTCGGTCATCGCCTGACTCCACGGCGTTTGTGGACGGGGGCGCAGTGGCTGCTCGCGGCCGGCGTATTGGCCCCCGTGGTCTCACTCAACATGGTAACCTTGTTGACCGCCGCGGTGTGCGTGGGCGGCACTTTCATGGTCATCACCATGGCCGGCATCAAGGAGGTGCTGCGGATCGCGGGCCCGCTGGCGTCGCGCGGTGTCGGCATGATGACCGCAGCTTTCGCCGTCGGCCAGATCGCGGGCCCTTTGACGGTGAGTTTGTTAACCGGATCGGGCAGCGCATTCCGGATGGGCAGTATCATCGCTGCACTGGCGCTGGTCGCCGGTAACTGGGCGCTTTCAATCGATAGCGAGGTCGCGTGTCATCATCCTAATCATTGACCCCCGTGGATGGAGCAATAAGGATGCCTGACCTCTCCACCTTCCATTCCCTCCTGGATGCCATTGACCCGGTACCCAGCACGAACGGAGCGCCCAATGATTACGGCAGGTTGTGAGCGGCTGGGGATCGAAGTTCCGATAATTCAAGCACCCATGGGTGGAGCAGTTGGCCCCGCGCTCGCGGCAGCAGTCAGCAACGCCGGCGGGTTAGGTACGCTTGCGTTATGGACAGCCGATATACTGACATTGCGTCAGCAGGTTCGCGAAACTCGCGCTCTCACGAATAAGCCGTTCGCCGTCAATCTGGTTCTGGAATTTCCGCAAGGGGAGCGCCTCGAGGCCTGCTTGCAGGAAGGCGTGCCGGTTATCTCCTTTTTTTGGCGCGAGCCTTCGGCTCTTGTGGCTCGCGCCAAGTCTGGCGGTGCCATCGTGCTTCATACGGTCAGTACGGCCGCAGAGGCGCGCCGCGCAGTGGAGTGCGGCGTGGACGTGATTATCGCCCAAGGATGGGAAGCCGGTGGCCACGTGCGCGGAAAAGTCGCGACGATGCCGCTCATTCCCGCAGTGGTCGATGCTGTCGGGCCAGTTCCAGTCATAGCGGCGGGAGGTATCGCCGATGGTCGTGGGCTTGCTGCGGCCTTGGCACTCGGCGCTTCGGGGGCTTGGATCGGAACCCGGTTTCTCGCAAGCAACGAGGCACTGATTCATCCGCGCTATCGCGATCGAATCCTTCGGGCAACGGAAGACGATACCGTTTATCTCGAAGAACTGTTCGACATCGGCTGGCCGAAAGCGCCTCACCGTGTATTGCGCAATAGCACTGTCACTGCCTGGGAAGACGCCGGACGTCCGGCTACGGGCCATAGGCCGAATGAGGGGCAGGTCGTAGCTACTTCGAAATCTCGGGGGCCAATAGTGCGGTATCGGTCCTACACGCCCGCTGCCGACGCCGAGGGCGATATCGACGCGTTGTCGCTTTGGGCCGGTCAGGGCGCTGCCCTTGTTCACAAGATACAACCTGCAGCGGAGATCGTGCGAGAAATCGACAGCGAAGCTGACGCTATCTTGCTTGGGCTCGCTCAACGGCGGCTGCGCAGTTAGCCGACGGACCATTTCCGTTCATGGGCACAAAGTTGACTTTCAGTGAGGCTCCTGGGACGTCTGCTTTCAAGGATGAAGCGGGCGCCGTTATGGTCGAAGCTTCGAGAAAATGATTTGTCGACGGATGCCCTATCCCAGCATCTGCGTATCGCCGCAGATCGAAATCGCCTGTCCTGAAATGGTCTTGCCGCGCGGGCTGCACATGAACAGGATCTGGTCGGCGATCTGCTCCGGCGTCACATAGTCCTTGATCGAGGTATAGGAGAACGCCGTGCGCTCCATCTCGGCATAGGAAATGCCGCGCTGCTGCGCCTTGGCTTCCAGCACCCGGCGCTGGCGGTCGCCGGCGACGAGGCCGGGCAGGATCGCGTTGACGCGGATATTGT
Source organism: uncultured Alphaproteobacteria bacterium (assembly GCA_963831585.1). GTDB lineage: Bacteria > Pseudomonadota > Alphaproteobacteria > Rhizobiales > Xanthobacteraceae > Bradyrhizobium. The sequence continues at coordinate 514,035 of CAWHRA010000018.1, forward strand.
CCGCACCCAATTCGATCGACAGCGATTTCGTCAGCCCGATCACGCCCCATTTCGCCGCCGCATAGGGCGTGCGCATCGCAAAACCGAGCCGCCCCGCCGCCGATGAAATATTGACGATCGAGGCGTTCCGGCTCTGGCGCAGATGCGGCACCGCCAGCCTGACGCAATTGAATTGCCCGGTCAGGCAGATCTCGAGGCAGCGGTCCCAGTCTTCCGGATTCATCTCCTCGACCTTGGAGGTCGGCCCGGCGATCCCGGCATTGTTGACGAGCACGTCGAGGCCGCCGAGCTTTGCCAACGCTGCCGCAAACAGGTTTGCGACAGCCTTGCGGTCGGAGACGTCGCACGGGGTCGCTGATATCGCGGGGTCGCTTTTAGCGAGGGCGGACAGCGCGGTCTCGTCGACATCGCAGGTGTGGACGCTGGCGCCCTCGGCCGCGAAACGGCGCGCGATCGCAAGCCCGATGCCGTTGCCTCCGGCGGTCACCAATACGCGCAAACCCTTGATGTCGAGATCCATGATCGCCCCCGGATGTTTGGAAAAGCCTCAGCCGGCGAGACCGCCGCGAGAAAGGATAAAATCGGCCGCGCTGCGGATGTCGGAGGCGACGCCCTCGCGCGCCGCCGCGCCCTTGCCGGCGGCGATCGCCTTGCGCACGCCGGCGTGACATTTGATCGCATGTCCCTTCGCCAGCCGTTCCGGATTGGCGCGCAGATCAAGATTGATCACGGGCCCCGCCTTCAGCCAGAGCGCCCGGATGATTTCCACCAGGATCGGCGAATGCGCGGCGTCATAGACCGCGAAATGAAAGGTCTTGTTGAGTTCGACCGCGCGCGGCAGGTCGGGCGTCGCGGATTCGCTTTCGGCCCGCATCGCCTCTTCCGCGCGCGCGATCGAGACGAGGTCGCTCTCGTCGCGATGCAGCGCGGCCTGTTCCGCCGCGTGGCCCTCGATGGCGATGCGCACCTTGGTGAGGTCGCGAAACCGGGTGGCGGACAGCAGCGGCACGCGCACCGCGCGGTTCGGCGTCACCTCCAGCGCCTTGTCGGCGACCAGCCGCGACACCGCCTCGCGCACCGGCATGATGGAGACGCCGAGCACGTCCGCGGCCGCCCGCAAGGACAGTTTCTCGCCCGGTGCGAGCCGGCCGGAAATCAAGAGATCGGCGAGCCTGGCGTAGGCGCGCTCGCCCAGCGTCTGACGGTCGAGCGGCTCCACCAGATTGAGCGCGGCGGGCAAGTTCAACGCATGTCTCCGTAAGACCCTGGTGTTCCGTGAGGTCTGGTCTCTCGTGAGAGCCTTTTCCCGGGGGACTCGACAAGGGCCCGGTCTTTTGACAGTCTAACTGTGATCACAGATCACGGCAAGCGCGACAACGCGTCTCGACAAGACGGCGACGCGCCTGCCGAACGAACAACAGCCGCCGTCCGCGCGGCCGTATCAGGGAGATCAAGGCTGATGTCAGACCACAATCAATTCACGCGCCGCGGCCTGTTGAAGACCGCCGGCGGCCTTGCGCTGGTGTCGGGAATTTCCGCGCCGGCCATTTTGCGCGCCCAGACCGCCGACGTGATCAAGATCGGTCATCTGACGCCGCGCACCGGCTTTCTCGGACCGCTCGGCGATTACGCGGTGATGGCAGTCGATCTGGCGGTGGAAGAGATCAACGCCGCCGGCGGCATGATGGGGCGCAAGGTCGAGTTGCTGAAGGAGGACTCGGTCAATCCGCAGACCGCCTCGACCAAGGCCGAGCGCATGATCGAGCGCGACAAGGTCGCCTGCATCATCGGCGAGATATCGTCGGCCTCGTGCCTCACCATCGCGCAGGTCGCCCAGCGCAACAAGGTGCTCTACATCAACACCGGCGGCAATTCGGACGCGCTGCGCGGCTCCGACTGCAAGCGCTACATGTTCCACGTCGAATCGCAGAACTCGATGTACGTCAAGACCGTCGGCCGCTCGTTCCTGCGCGACGGGCTGGTCAAGGGCAAGAGATGGTACTCGCTGACGGCCGACTACGCCTTCGGCCATGACCTCCTCAAAGTGTCGAAACGCTTCATGGAAGCCAATGGCGGCAATTTCGCCGGCGACGACCTGGTGCCGACCGACGCCACCGATTTCTCCGCTTATCTGCTGAAGATCCGCGAAGCCAAGCCCGATCTGGTCGTGATCAACCTCGCCGGCAACCAGATCACCAACTTCCTCAAGCAATATGCCGAGTTCGGCCTCACCTTCCCGGTCGGCGGCTTCGGCTTCGACACCGCGCTGGCCTGGGCGGCCGGCAAGGGCAATTTCGTCGGCACATGGCCGGTGGTCTGGCATCATCTCCTGGACACGCCCGGCAGCAAGGCGTTCGTCGCGACCTTCACCAAGAAGTACAACAAGCCGCCGGAGAACCAGGCCTGGGGCGACTACATCGCCACCAAGATCGTGGCGCAGACCGTCAACGAGCTGAAATCGACCAACTCGACCAAGATCATCGAGCATTTCGAAAAAGGCGCGAAGTTCGACCTCCTGAAGACGCGGCCCGGCTATTTCCGCGCCTCCGATCACCAGCTGATGCACGAGATGTATGCGGTCACCGCGTTGCCCGCCGACAAGATCAAGAATCAGTGGGACATCTTCACCTCGAGCCCGGCGGTGCCCGGCCCGAACGAAGATCTCGAAGTGATCGCCGCCACCAAGGAAGAGAACAGCTGCACCTTCGGGACGTGAGCGGCTTGAACGAAGCGTAGCCAAACGAGAGCGCCGCTCTCCCGTCATCGCGAGGAGCGAAGCGACGAAGCAATCCATTTTCACCACTCCACGACGATGGATTGCTTCGCTGCGCTCGCAATGACGGTCTCAGAACCTCAATCTCGTTGGTCGGGACCAAAACCATGTCCGCCCTATTGTTAGCGCAGCAAGTCCTCAACGGGCTGCTTGACGGCGTCTATTACCTGCTGATCGCACTCGGCCTGTCGCTGATCTTCTCGCTCGGCGGCATCGTCAACCTTGCGCATGGCGCGTTCTATGCAATCGGTGCCTATTTGACGCTGGTGCTGTCGCCCTATCTCGGCTTCGGCGGCTCGTTTGTGGCAGCACCCGTGGCGGTGGCGATGCTCGGCGTGGTGATCGAGCGCACGCTGTTCCGCCGCTTCTATCGCTCCGACCCGATCCTCTCGCTGTTGATGACGTTCGGCCTCGCCATGGTGGCGGAGCAGGGCCTGAGAATGATCTTCGGCGCAGCTCCTTTGTCCTATTCGATCCCGCCCTGGCTGCGCGGGCAGATCTTCCTCGGCAGTTTCATCTACTCGTTCTATCGCGTGGTGCTGCTCGGCATCGCCGCGGCCTGCATCGCCGGCCTGTGGCTGCTGCTGCAAAAAACCTCGTTCGGCCGCGTGGTGCGTGCCGGCGTCCAGAACCCCGACATGGTCGGGGCGCTCGGTATCTCGCTGCAGCCTTATATGTCGGCCGTGGCCGCGCTCGGCATCGGCCTTGCGGGTCTCGCCGGCGTGCTGCTGGCGCCGATCTATTCCATTCATCCGGCGATGGGCCAGGAGATCATCACGCCGGCCTTCGTCGTCGTGGTGATCGGCGGGCTCGGATCGTTCTGGGGCGTCGTGGCCGCAGCCCTGCTGGTCGGCCTCGTCAAGGGCGTGATGGTCGGCATCGGCTATTCCGCGGCCTCCACCGCGGCGATCTACCTCCTGATGTTGCTGGTGCTGCTGTTCCGGCCGCGCGGCCTGTTCGGCGAACGCATCCTGCGGTTCGAATGAGGCGCTGAAGATGTTGAAGCGCTTTCCCGCCTCCCTGCTGCTGGCCGCGCTCGGGCTGATTCTCCTGCCGCCGGTGCTGCTCGCGCTCGGCCTCACCATGACCTCGGCCACCGAAGTCGTGGTCTATGCCATGGCCTGCATGGCGCTGAACATCCTGGTCGGACACACCGGGCTGGTTTCCTTCGGCCACGGCGCCTGGTTCGGGCTCGCCGCCTACGCGGCGGCGCTGATCCAGCGCAATCTGATGCACGACTCGTTCTTCGGCCCGGTCATCGCGGGCGTCGTGATCGTGACGCTGGTCGCCACCGCGTTCGGATTCCTGATCCTGCGGCGGCGCGGCGTGTACTTCTCGCTGCTGACGCTGGCGCTGGCCGCGATGCTCTATGCGGTGTCGTTCCGCTGGACCGAGGTTACCGGCGGCGAGAACGGCATCGGCGGCATCACGCGGCCGACGCTGCTCGGCTTCAATCTGGAATCCTCGACCGATTATTACTGGCTGGTCGCGCTGATTGCCATGCTTGTCCTGAGCCTGCTGTGGCGCTTCCACAACTCGACCGTCGGCAGCGTGCTGGTCGCGATCCGCGAGAACGAGCAGCGCGCGCGCTTCCTCGGCTATCCCACCAACCGCTACAAGCTGCTGGCGTTCGTGCTGTCGGCCGCGATCACCGGGCTCGCCGGCATTCTCCTCTTGTACCAGAACCGCATGACCTCGGCCGATCCGATCTCGGTATCGTTCTCCGGCGACCTGCTGGCGATGGTCGTGATCGGCGGCATGCGCAGCTTCCTCGGCCCCGCACTCGGCGCGCTGTTCTTCATCCTGTTTCGCGAATTCCTGGGCATCTACACCGAGAACTGGCTGTTCTGGTTCGGCCTCGTCTTCGTCGCCTTCATCGTATTCTCGCCGACCGGTCTCGTCGGCGTCGGCGAGCGGCTGATGGGGCCGTTCCGCAAGAAGACGGTCGAGGACGCCGCGATGTCGGCGCGCCGCATCGAGGTGCTGCCGCTGCCGGAATTCCTGCGGCCGACATCCCATGTCGACGGCGCGGTGCTCGCCGCCCGCCACATCGTCAAGAGCTTTGGCGGCATCCGCGCCGTGCAGGGCGTCGATATCGCCGTCGCCGACCGCACGCTGCACGCGCTGATCGGGCCCAATGGCGCCGGCAAGACCACCGCGTTCAATTTGCTGTCGGGCATGTACGCGCCGGACCAGGGCACGGTGTCGCTGCTGGGCCGGCCGATCGCCGGACATGCGCCGGAGGAGATCGCGCACGCCGGCATCGGCCGCTCGTTCCAGATCACCAATCTGTTTCCGGCGCTCAGCGTCGGCGAGAACATCCGCCTCGCCGTGCAGGCGCGGCATCCCCGCCGTTTCGATCCCTGGACCAATGCATTGTCGATCGGCGCGATCAATGCCGAGACCGACGCCGTCATCCGCTATCTTGGGCTAGCCGGCATCGAAACCGCCGAGGCCGGCATGCTGTCCTATGGCGGCCAGCGCCTGCTCGACATGGGGGTCGCGCTCGCCACCGCGCCGCGCGTGCTGCTGCTGGACGAGCCGCTCGCCGGCTTAGCCGCAGCCGAACGCGAGCGGATCGGCGCCATCATCAAGCGCATCTCGTCGGACGTGCCGGTGCTGCTGGTCGAGCACGACATCGACCGGGTGTTTCAGCTCGCCGATCAGGTCACGGTGATGAACGAGGGGCGGGTGCTGCTCGACGGATCGGTGGAGGACGCGCGCGGCAGCGCCAGGGTGCAGGAAGTCTATATCGGCTCGGGCGCGACCGACGTCGCCGCGCGGCCGCGTGAAACCGCCGCCCGCGTCAACGCGCTGTTGACGGCAGGCCATGTCGACACGTTCTACGGCAAAAGCCACATCCTCAACGATGTCAGCTTTACGCTTCACGAAAACGAGATCATCGCGCTCCTGGGCCGCAACGGCGCCGGCAAGTCGACGCTCCTCAAGACGCTGATCGGGATCGCGCCGGCCTCGACCGGGTCGATCAAGCTCGCCGACAGCGAGCTGATCGGGCTTTCGTCCGCGCAATCAGCCCGCCTCGGCATCGGCTATGTGCCGCAGGGCCGCGGGCTGTTCGCCGGCATGAGCGTCGAGCAGAACCTCGAACTCGGCGGGCTGAAGCGCCAGACCGGCAACGGCGTGCACTGGACGCGGGAGCGCATCTACGAGTATTTCCCGCGCATCGCCGAACGCCTCGACAGCCCCGCGGATTATCTCTCCGGCGGCGAGCAGCAGATGGTGGCGGTCGCGCGTGCGCTGTCGGGCGACGTGCGCGTCTTGCTGCTCGATGAACCGTTCGAGGGGCTTGCACCGACGGTGGTGGAGCAACTATTCGAGACCTTCGACCGCCTGCGCAAGGAAATCGCCATCATCATCGTCGATCACAATCTCGACCTGGCGCTGGCTTTGTCCGATACCACGGTGGCGCTGGAACGCGGCCGGGTGATCCACGAGGGGCCGTCGAAAGCGTTGCGAGACGATCTCGATCTGCGCCGCAAGGTGCTGTGGCTGTGAGAATGGGGTTGTGAGAGAAGATGCAAAACACTGAACGCAACGTCGCCATCGTCGGCGCTGGCCTGATCGGACGCGCCTGGGCCGCGATCTTCGCGCGCGCGGGGTGGAACGTGCGGCTGACCGATCCGCATATCCCGACGCTGAAGGCCGCGCCCCGCCTGATCCGCGATGAACTGCGCGCGCTGGCGCGTCACGGCCTCGCCACCGACCCCGATGGCGCGATGCTGCGGGTCTCGGTCGCGGCAAGCCTGCAGGAGGCCGTGCTCGACGTCGAATTCGTCCAGGAAAACGGACCGGAAAAAATCGAGGACAAGCTCGCGATCTTCGCCCAGCTCGACCGGCTGGCGCCGCCGAACGCACTCCTGGTGTCCTCGACCTCGGCCATCGTGGCGTCGCGCTTCACCGAAGCGCTGCCGGGCCGCGCGCGCTGCCTCGTCGGCCATCCCGTCAATCCGCCGCATCTGGTGCCGCTGGTCGAGCTCTGCGGCGCGCCATGGACCTCGCCCGAGGCGATCGAGCGGGCGCGAGGCATCTATCGCCAGATCGGACAGGTGCCGGTGACGATCAACCGCGAGATCAACGGTTTTGTCCTGAACCGGCTGCAGGGTGCGCTGCTGGCCGAAGCCTTTCGCCTGGTCGGCGAGGGATTCATCTCGGCGGAAGATCTCGATCACACGGTGAAGGACGGCCTCGGCCTGCGCTGGTCGTTCCTTGGGCCATTCGAGACCATTGAACTCAACGCGCCCGGCGGCATTCCCGATTATTGCGCGCGCTACACCGGCTTCTACAAGGAACTGGCGTCGGCCGCCGCGGGCCCGGAAGTGTATCAGAGCCCCAATGTCGACCGGGTGATTGCGGCCTGGCCGCATCAGCCGACGCCGGAACGCATCGCCGGCCTGACGCAGCGGCGCAACGAGCGCCTGGCGGCGCTGGCCGCGCACAAGGCCGTCCATAACAACAAATCATGAAGCATCGACGTCTGTAGGAAAGTGAGCAAAACCATGAGCCGCAAAGTCATCATCACCTGCGCCGTGACCGGCGCCATCCACACCCCTTCGATGTCGAAGGCGCTGCCGGTGACGCCGCAGGAAATCGCCGACGCCGCGGTCGACGCCGCCGAGGCGGGTGCCGCCATCGTGCATCTGCACGCCCGCAACCCGAAGACCGGCCAGCCGGACCAGAGCCCCGAAGCCTTCGCGCCGTTCCTGAAAATAATAAAACAGCGCTCGAATTGCGTGATCAATCTCACCACCGGCGGCGCGCCGACCATGACGGTGGACGAGCGCGTCCGCCCGGCCGCGGTCTACAAGCCGGAAGTCGCCTCGCTGAACATGGGCTCCATGAATTTCGCGTTCTTCGGCATGCTCAACCGCTTCAAGAAATTCGAACACGATTGGGAGCTCAAGCATCTGCAGAACAAGGGCATCGTGTTCCGCAACACCTTCCAGGATATCGAATACGTGCTGAAGACGCTGTCGGAGACCGGCACGCGATTCGAGTTCGAGTGTTACGACACCGCGCATCTCTATAATCTCAACTACTTCCTCGAACAGGGCATGGTGAAGCCGCCGCTGTTCGTGCAGACAGTGTTCGGCCTGCAGGGCGGCACCGGCGCGCATCCCGAGGACGTGCTGCACATGAAGCGCACCGCCGAGCGGTTGTTCGGCGACAAGATGGTCTGGTCGGTGCTCGGCGCCGGGCGCAACCAACTCCCGATCGCGGCGATGGCGGCCGCGATGGGCGGCAACGTGCGCGTCGGCCTCGAAGACTCGCTGTGGGCCGCGCCCGGTCGCATGGCGGCATCGAACGCCGAACAGGTGACGCTCGCGCGCAAGATCATCGAGGGCCTCGGCCTCGAGGTTGCGACCTCGGACGAGGCGCGTGAAATTCTCCATCTCAAGGGCGGCGACAAGCTGGAAGTGTGACGGCTTCGAACTGCTGCGGTGATGAGCGATGGCGACGCCGGCGGCGTTGTCAGCCATCCATCCCTGCATTCCCCGGAAAGCTTGCAATAGGCGCAACACGATTGCGCCTGATGCGATAGCGCGCGCCTCGATGTGGCGGTAATCATTCCGACTTGGCGGTCGGGGTGTCATGACATTGATTGGCCCATCTATAGGCACGATCGGCCCGAAAAGCGGCTCGCGCCCTGTGCGCCCCCATGGACGGGGCCTCGACGCGACGGCATTGACCGGCGGCGCTGTTGCGCTTTGGCTTGCGATGGCGCCGATGTTGGCGACGCCTGCCGTCGCCGCCGACGGCGATGGCGGCGCTAGCGGCGGTGCCAATCCGGTCGGCGCCGGCGCGACGGGGTTCATCGGCAACGCGGGTGGCACTGGCACCGATGCCGGAGCGGTGGCGGGCGGCGGCGGCGGTACCGGCGGTGGTGGCGGCGGTGGCGGCGGCGGCACCGGCGGCAACGGCGGCAACGCGGCCAACCCATTAAGCGGGATCGGGCAAGGCGGCACGGCTGGCCAGCCGGGAACTACGGGTAGCTTAAGCGATGGCAACAATGGCGGCGGTCAGGGCGGCGGTGGCGGCGGTGGCGGCGGCGGCCTTAACGGATCAACCAGTGCAAGCATGGCCAACACGACGCCGCTTGCCGGGGGCGACGGAGGTGCGGGCGGTAAGGGTGGTACTTTCGCTTCAACTACATTGAATGTCACAAATGTGGGTGGCGGTGGCGGGGGCGGCGGCGCAGGCGGCTATGGGGCCGTTGTTACCGGCTCAGCCATTGACTCCAATACCAGCAGCATGACGGGCGGGAACGGCGGCGCTGGTGGCAACGCGCAAGTTGGGCCTGCCTTTGGCGGCAATGGCGGCGCGGGCGGCACTGCGGCCGCCTTCGTCGCAGCGGGCGTCACATTGACGAACAGCGGCACGGTCCAGGGCGGAAATGGCGGGAACGGCGGAGCCGGAGGTGCGAGCTTTTTTCTGGGCGGGAATGGCGGCAATGGCGGCAGGGGAGGCGCCGGGGTTGCCTTCCTGGGGGCGGGCGCAGCTTTGACTAACAATAGCCTGATCCAGGGTGGCAACGGTGGAAATGGCGGAAATCTCGGAACAGGACAGTTCTCTGGCGCCAACGGCAACGGCGGGACGGGAGGCACGGGCGTCGCTTTTCAGGCCTCGGGCGGAACGCTCGCGAATACGGCGACCATCCGGGGCGGGAACGGCGGATCGTCGGGAACACCGGCTAATGTCGGATTCGGCGGGGTCGGTGTGTCCGGCAGCGGCCTCACCATCACCAATAGCGGAACGATCGCCGGTGGCTTCGCCGGCGACGGCGTGACGCGGGCCAACGCGATCACCTTCACCGGCGGCGTCAACAGCCTGACGCTGCTGCCGGGCTCAAGCATCACCGGCAACGTCGCTGCGTTCAGCGCCGCCGATACCTTGACGCTTGGCGGATCGGGCAATGGCGGCGCGCTCAATGCCGCGCAGTACCAAGGCTTCGGGTTCTTCAACAAAAACGGCACCAGCACCTGGACCCTGATCACGGGAGCGTCCAGTCCGACAACCCCCTGGGTCATATCGGGTGGCGTGCTGACGGCCGGCAACACCACCAATGTGTTCGGCGCCACCAGCCTGATTACCGTGAACGCTCCCGGCACGCTCGATCTCGGCGGCTTCAGCCAGACCATCGGCTCGCTCACCGGATCCGGCACGGTCACCAACAGCGGCGCCACGTTTCCGGCGACGCTGACGACGGGCGGTGACAACACGTCCACGACATTTTCGGGTACGATCCAGAACGGCAACAGCACGCTCAGCCTGACCAAGGAGGGCAGCGGCGTCTTCACGCTCTCCGGCACCAACACCTATACCGGCGCGACCACCGTCAACGCCGGCACGCTGGCGCTGACCGGGAACGGCAGCATCGGCTCGTCGAGCGGCGTCAACGTCGCCAATACCGGCAGCATCTTCGACATTTCCGGCACCACGAGTGGTGCAAGCATCACGAATTCTTTCGGGAGTCGCCGGCGGCTCGGTCATCCTCGGCGGCAAGACGCTGACACTGTCGAATGCATCGGGCACGTTCGACGGCGCGATCGGCGGCGCCGGCGGCGGACTGGCGCTGACGGCCGGCTCCGAGACGCTGACCGGCACCAACACCTATACCGGTCCAACCACGATCAACGGCGGCACGCTGTTGGTCAACGGTTCGATCGCCCCTTCAGCGACCTTCGTGAACGCCGGCGGCACGCTCGCCGGCACCGGCACGGTGGGCAACGTCACCGTGCACGCCGGCGGCATCCTCGCCCCCGGCCCAACGGGCGCGCCGGGATCGCTGGCGGTGTCGGGCAATCTCGCCTTCGCATCGGGCGCGATCTATCTGGTCAATGTGACGTCGGCGAATGCGTCGGCCGCCAACGTCAGCGGCGTGGCGACACTCACCGGCGGCAGTGTGCGAACGGCGTTCTCCGCCGGAACCCAGATGGGGACCAGCTATACCATCCTCACATCGTCCGGCCTCGTCGGCACGTTCTCTGGCCTGAGCGGCAATGTCCCCGCCGGTTTCATCGAGACCCTCAGCTACATCGGAAACACGGTGGTGCTGAATGTCACGACGACGCTCGGTGGCACCGGCACACCCGGCAACGGCGGACAGGGCGGCGGCAATCAGCAGAACGTCACCAACACGCTCGTCAGCTACTTCAATAATGGCGGCATGCTGCCGCCCGCGCTCGTTGCGATGTTCGGCCTGACCGGCAACGATCTCAAAATCGCGACGTCACTGCTTTCCGGCGAAGCCGCGACCGGCGCCCAGTCAAGCGCGTTCCTGCTGATGACCGGGTTTCTCGGCCTCCTGACCGATCCCTTCGTGGAGGGCCGCGGCGGCGGCAATGCGATCGGCTTTGCGACCGAGGATGCGACGCTGCCGCCGGAGATCGCCTCGGCCTATGCCGCGGTCTTCAAGGCGCCGCCCCGGCAAGCCCCGCCGTTCGCGCAGCGCTGGAATATCTGGGGCTCGGCGTTCGGCGGCGCCAACCACACCGACGGCAATGCCGTCGTCGGCAGCCACGATCTCACAGCGAGCGCCGGTGGCTTCGCGGCCGGCGCGGACTACCGCGTGACGCCATTCACCACGGTCGGTTTCGCGCTCGCCGGCGCCGGCACCGGCTGGAGTCTCGCGCAGGGGCTGGGCACGGGGCAGAGCGATGCGCTGATGGCCGGCATCTACGGCAGCACTACTTCCGGACCGGCCTATGTCGCGGCCTCGCTCGCCTTTGCCAATCACTGGATGTCGACCGACGGGATATCGTTCGCGGCCGATCAGTTGACTACGAAATTCAACGCCCAGAGCTATGGCGGGCGCCTCGAGGCGGGTTATCGTTTCGCCTCGCCGCTCGCCGCCGTGACGCCCTATGCGGCGGTCAATGCGCAGGCCTTCGTGGCGCCCAGCTACAACGAACAGGATCTGAGCGGCGGCGGCCTCGGTCTTGCTTTTGCGGGCCGTACCGCGAGCGACATCCGCGGCGAAGGCGGCGCGAGGTTCGATCGCCTCACCGCGATTGATCCGACCACGCTGTTGGTGCTGCGCGGCAAGCTCGGCTACGCCCACGACTGGGTAAGCAATCCCTCGCTCGCCGCGGTCTTCCAGGCGCTGCCCGGGACGAACTTCATCGTCAACGGCGCCGCGCCCGCGCATGATTCGGGCCTCGTCGCCGCGGGTGCAGAACTGCGCTTCGCCAGCGGTATCTCGCTCGCCGCCAAGTTCGACGGCGAATTCGCGACCCACAGCCAGACCTATGCCGGCACCGGAACGGTGCGGTATTCCTGGTAGCACCGTTTCGGGTTCGAAGCGGCTATGAGGCCGCGCGCAACCTGAAGGCAGCGACCAGCCGGAAAATGTGGCGCATTTGCCCTGAACGCGGCTGCGCTCTTCCGTCGCACGGCACGCATTAGGCCGAATTGCCAATGCGGACGCCGCCTTGACGTGTTGCGCCGACGCCCCGCCATGCTATCGTTCGATAAATTGGCCCGCCATGAGGCCGAAATTTCCAGGGAGGGAACCATGCGGGGCGTGCGGACGCTTGCCGTTGCGGCGGCGTTATCTTTGTTGGCGGTCTCGTCGATCGCGCTCGCGGCCGAGCCCAAACAGGGCGGCATCCTGCGAATCTATCACCGCGACAGCCCCGGCAGCGCCTCGATCCACGAGGGCGCGACCTATTCGGTCAACATTCCCTTCATGCCGGTTTTCAACAACCTCGTCATCTACAAGCAGGATGTGGCGCAGAACAGCATGGACTCGATCGTTCCGGACCTCGCCGACAGCTGGGCCTGGAGCGGCGACCACAAGACGCTCACCTTCAAATTGCACCAGGGCGTCAAATGGCACGACGGCAAGCCGTTCACCTCCGCCGACGTCAAATGTACCTTCGACATGCTGATGGGCAAATCGCCGCAGAAATTCCGCCAGAACCCGCGCAAGGCCTGGTACGAGTTCGTCAACGACGTCACCACCAATGGCGATTTCGAGGTCGCGTTCAACCTGAAACGACCGCAGCCGGCGCTACTCGCAATGCTCGCCTCCGGCTATACGCCGGTCTATCCCTGCCACGTTAGCCCTGCGGAAATGCGCACCCATCCGATCGGCACCGGGCCGTTCAAGTTCGTCGAGTTCAAGGCCAACGAGTCGATCAAGCTCGTCCGCAATCCGGATTACTGGAAGAAGGGCCTGCCGCATCTCGACGGCATCGAGTTCACCATCATCCCGAACCGCTCGACCGCCATTCTTGCGTTCGTTGCCGGCAAGTTCGACATGACATTCCCGACCGGGATATCGATCCCGCTGCTCAAGGACATCAAGACGCAGGCACCGAACGCGGTGTGCGTCGTAGAGCCTACCAATGTGAGCACCAATATCATCGTCAACTCGTCGGCGCCGCCGTTCGACAATCTGGATATCCGCCGCGCAATGGCGCTGGCGCTCGACCGCAAGGCATTTGTCTCGATCCTGTTTGAAGGCCAGGCGGAGATCGGCAGCACCATGCTTCCGGCGCCGGGGGGGTTGTGGGGCATGCCGAAAGAGATGCTGGAGACGATTCCGGGCTACGGCCCGGACGTGAATGCCAACCGGGAGGAAGCCCGCAAGCTGATGCAAAAGGCGGGCTATGGTCCGGACAAGCACCTCGCGGTCAAGGTCTCGACGCGCAATATAGCCGACTACCGCGATCCCGCCGTCATCCTGATCGACCAGCTCAAGAGCATCTATATCGACGGCGAGCTCGACGTCGTCGAAACCGCCAACTGGTTCCCGAAGATCGCGCGCAAGGATTACGCGCTCGGCCTCAACCTCACCGGCAACGCGGTCGACGATCCCGACCAGTCGTTCTACGAGAATTACTCCTGCGGCTCGGAACGGAACTACACCAACTACTGCAACAAGGAGATCGAGAAGCTGTTCGACGAGGAATCCCAGGAAACCGACGTCGCCAAGCGCAAGAAGCTGGTCTGGGACATCGACAAGAAGCTGCAGGAGGACGTCGCGCGGCCGATCATCTTCCACGGCCGCCAGGGCACGTGCTGGCAGCCCTATGTCAAGGGCATCACGGTGATGGTGAACAGCTCCTACAACGGCTACCGCTACGAGGACGTCTGGCTGGACAAGTAGCCTCGATCACGACGCGATCCAGCGGGTAAACGGAGAGCAGCCAGGTGTTTGCTTATATCGTGCGGCGCCTTGTCCTGATGCTCGTGACCCTGTTCGGGATCTCGGTCATCATCTTCGTGCTGCTGCGCATCGTGCCCGGCAACATCGTCGACATCCTGTTCGCGGCCGCCGGCTATGTCGACCCCGCCGACAAGGCCAATCTGGAGCGCGAACTCGGGCTCGATCAATCGATCGTCGTGCAATACCTGCACTGGATCGGCGGGCTGTTGCGCGGCGACCTCGGCTATTCTTACGTCTCCGAGAAGCCGGCGCTCGACGAGATCCTGCCGCGGATTCCGATCACGGCGCGGCTGGCCGGGCTCGCGCTGTGTTTCTCCGCCTCGATCGGGATTCCCCTGGGCGTCATCAGCGCGGTCAGGCAAGGCACCCGGCTCGACTATTTCCTGCGCGTCGTCAGCCTGAGCGGGCTGTCGCTGCCCTCCTTCTGGCTGGGCCTTCTGATCCTGATGGCTTCCGTCGCGATGTTCGGGACCATGCCGATCTTCAACCCCAACCCGAAAACCTGGACCGAGGCGATCGCGATCTATTGCGTCCCCGCGATGGCGGTCGGCTTCCGCAGCGCCGCGCTGACGATGCGGATCACCCGCTCCTCGATGCTGGAGATCCTGCGGCAGGACTATATCCGCACCGCCCGCGCCAAGGGCGCCTCGGAAGCTTCCGTCAACTATCGCCACGCGCTGAAGAACGCCATCCTGCCCGTCATCACCGTGATCGGCATCGAGGCGGCGTTCCTGATCGGCGGCCTGATCGTCACCGAAACTGTTTTCAACATTCCCGGCGTCGCCCGCTTCCTGGTCGAGGCGATCCGCTGGCGCGACTATCCGATCGTGCAGAACCTAGTGATGCTGATCGCGGTCGTCGTAGTGCTCGCCAACTTCACGGTCGACATGCTCTATGCGCTGGTCGACCCCCGGATCAGATATACGGATTAGGAGCCGATTTGGCCGCGATCAACTACGACAACGAACTGCGACGCGCCGGCGCCAACTCGACGCAAGGCTGGCGCAGGCTCGTCTTCCTGGCGCAGCGCCACATGCTGGGCACGATCGGCCTGTTCTTCATGGTGCTGTTCGTGTGGGCCGCGGGGTTTGCCGACCTGATCTGCCGCTACGATCCGCTCACCGTCGATTCCGCGCACGCGCTCGCCCATCCCGACATGCGGCACTGGATGGGGACGGATTCCTTCGGCCGCGACGTCTGGAGCCGCATCATCCACGGCGCGCGGATCTCGCTCGCCGTCGGCATCGGCTCGACCGCGCTCGGTTCGCTGTTCGGCGTAACCATTGGGCTGGCGTCGGGATATCTCTCCGGCTGGGTCGATCTGGTGTTCCAGCGCGTCACCGACATCCTGCAGGCGTTGCCGCTGTTGGTGCTCGCCCTGATCATGACGGCCGCGCTGGGGCCGACGCTTCCCAACGTCATCATCGCGATCGCCATTCCCCTGATCCCGACGGTCGCCCGCGTCATCCGCGCCAACACGCTGGCGCTGCGCGAGCTGCCCTTTGTCGAGGCCGCCAAGTCGATCGGCATGAGCGAGACGCGGATCGCGCTGCGCCATGTGCTGCCCAATACGCTGGCGCCGCTGATCGTGCTGGCCACCGCACAACTCGGTTCCACCATTCTCACCGAAGCCTCGCTGTCGTTTCTCGGCCTCGGCATTCCCGAGCCTTATCCTTCCTGGGGCCGGATGCTGTCGGAATCGGCGGCGGAATATGTCCGCACCGCGCCCTGGCTGGTGATCTTCCCCGGCATCGCCATCAGCCTTGCGGTATTCGGAACCAATCTGTTCGGCGACGCGCTGCGTGACATTCTCGATCCGAGGCAGCGCGGTTGATGAGCGAGGCAGGGGCGGAAGACAGGGTTCTCGACGTGAAGAACCTGCAGACGGTGTTCTTCACCAATTCGGGACTGTTCAGGGCGGTCGACGACGTTTCATTCCATGTCCGCCGCGGCGAGACACTCGCGATCGTCGGCGAATCCGGCTGCGGCAAGAGCGTGACCGCATTGTCGATCATGCGACTGGTGCCGGATCCGCCGGGCCGGATCGTCGGCGGCTCGGTCACGCTGGAAGGGTCCGATCTTCTCGCGCTCGACGAAGACGAGATGCGCAAAGTGCGGGGCAACCGCATGTCCATGATCTTCCAGGAGCCGATGACCTCGCTCAACCCGGTGATGCGGATCGGCGACCAGATCACCGAAGCCGTGCGCCTGCACCGGCCGATGACCAACAAGGAGGCGTGGGACCAGGCCGTCAAGATGCTGCGGCTGGTCAGGATTCCCGAGCCCGAAAGGCGAGCGATCGAATATCCGCACCAGCTCTCCGGCGGCATGCGCCAGCGCGCGATGATCGCGATGGCGCTGGCCTGCCGGCCGGCGCTATTGATCGCCGACGAGCCGACCACCGCGCTCGATGTCACGATCCAGGCGCAGATCCTGGCGCTGGTGCTCGATCTGCAGAAGCAGCTCGGCATGGGGCTGATCCTGATCACCCACGACCTCGGCGTGGTCGCCCAGACCGCGCAGCGCGTCATCGTGATGTATGCCGGCAAGAAGGTCGAGGAGACCGATGTCGAAACCCTGTTTGCCAACCCGAGGCACCCCTACACCCGCGGCCTGATGGCCTCGATCCCGACCGTGCCCTCGCCCGGCGTCAACACGGATGTCCGGCTGGTCGAGATTCCCGGTATGGTGCCGTCACTCACAAAACTGCCAAAGGGCTGCGCGTTCGCGCCGCGCTGCCAGCTCGCGGAGGCGCGCTGCCGCGAGGAATATCCGCCCCTGCAGGACTGGGGCGCTGGACATCTCGCGGCCTGCTGGCGCGCGGCGGAACTGACGGGGCCGTTATGACCGACGCACGGCCGCTGCTCGAAGTATCCGACCTGAAGAAGCACTATCCGGTGCGCAGCGGCATCCTGCGCCGCGCCGTCGGCACCGTGCATGCCGTCGACGGCGTGAGCTTTACGCTTGGCGTGGGCGAGACG